>NZ_QKPO01000001.1 GCF_003258355.1 Confluentibacter sediminis
GAAAGTGGGAGAGTAGGTCGTTGCCTTTCTTGGGATCCCCTTCATTTTTTATGAAGGGGATTTTTTTGTTTGTATAGTTACCATATTTTAAATAAGTTGATTTTTTTCTTACAAGAAATAACTAAATAAAACTTCAAAAGTAGTATCTTCAAATTCTATTTTTAATAGTACTTCATGGCTGTAAATAAAGAACTGGAATTAGCTTGGGAGTTTGTAAATAATACAAATCGATCTATTTTTTTAACGGGTAAGGCAGGAACAGGTAAAACAACGTTTTTGCATCGATTAAAAATGAATAGTTTAAAGCGATTAGTAGTTGTTGCGCCTACTGGAGTGGCTGCTATTAATGCTAAAGGCGTAACCATACATTCCTTTTTTCAAATGCCTTTTGGCCCTATTTTGCCTGATACAGATTTAAATAATCCTAGTAGTTTTAATAGGAAATTCAACAAAACGAAAATCAATATTATTAAGTCCATGGACTTATTGGTTATTGATGAGATTAGTATGGTACGTGCCGATTTACTAGATGGTATTGACAGAACCTTGCGTCGTTTTAGAAATAGGGATAAAGTTTTTGGAGGTGTTCAGGTCCTTATGATTGGAGATTTGCAGCAATTATCTCCTGTCATTAAAGAAAATGAATGGGAATTATTAAAGCATGTTTATAGTAACGGCTTCTTTTTTAGTAGTCAAGCATACCAACAATGTCATGCAGTTACTATAGAACTGAAACATATTTATAGACAAGAAAATCCTAAGTTTATTCAGATTCTAAATGAGATTAGAAATAATGTACTTAGCGAAGTTTCAGCTGCTGAATTGAATAAACGTTTTATTCCAGATTTCTTACCTGAACGAGATGCTGGTTATATTTCATTGACCACACATAATAATAAAGCAGAGGCTACTAATAAAGTAGAATTAGACAAACTCAATACTAAAGTATTTACATATAAAGCTAAAATAGAAGGTAAGTTTCCTGAATTTTCTTTCCCTAATGATGAAGTCCTTTCATTAAAAGTGGGGGCTCAAGTCATGTTTATAAAAAATGATGCTAGTCCTGATAAACGTTATTTTAATGGAAAAATAGGTAAAGTTGTGCATTTGGAAAAAGATGAAGTGGTGGTCCATTGTCCTGATGATGATTTTAATATTATAACCACTCCAGAAGTTTGGGAGAATATAAATTATGCAGTTGATGCGGAAACAAAAGCGATTACAGAAGATAGAATAGGCGCGTTTACACAAATACCATTACGTTTGGCTTGGGCTATTACCATTCATAAAAGCCAAGGCTTAACTTTTGAAAAAGCAATTATTGATGCGCAGGGTGCGTTTGCTCATGGGCAAACTTATGTAGCATTAAGTAGATGTAAATCAATGGAAGGTTTGGTTTTAAAAAGTAAAATTAATTCCAGCCAAATTATTAGTGATAGTCATGTTATTTCGTTTAATAAACATGCTGAAGCCAATGAACCAGATAATGCCATTTTAGAAAGTTCACAAAAAACGTTTCAGTTGGATCTTATTGCTGAAGTTTTTGGATTTTATGAGTTTTTATATCCTGTAAATAGAATTCTTGATATTTATTACAAAAACCGAACAAGCATTGAAGGAAAAGTTGAAAACCCCATGTTGACTTTAAAAAACACGATTACCAATTTTTTAAAAGTGAGTAATGGTTTTAATTCTCAACTAAAGCAACTTGCTGAAAGTGAGCCGTTACCTGAGTTAAGTAATTTAATTCAAGAACGTTTTAAAAAGGCTATAACATATTTTAAAACAGAAACAGACACTAATTTGGTTACTCCTTTAAATGAATTTGGTTTTACTACGGATAATAAAGCGATAGGTGCCGATATAACTAAAAATCTAGATATTATAGAAGAATTACTAGAAACTAAACTTTTATATTTTAATGGCTTAAGTGAAGGTTTTTCCACAAAAAAACTTTTAGAGTTAAGAGCAAAGTCTGTATTTATTTCCAAAGAAAAACCAAAAAAAACCAGAAAAGCAGCTATTGATGGAACCACAAATATAGAGTTGTTCGAACTTTTAAGAGTGCTTAGAAATGAGATTGCAAACGAAAATGATTTAGTACACTTTCAAGTTTTTACCCAAAAGGCTTTATATGAAATGTGTGAAACTTTGCCATTAACAAAGAAAGAGTTGCTAAAAGTAAATGGTATGGGGAAAACAAGAGTAGAGAAATATGGTGAGGCTATTTTAGAAGTGATAAAAACGTATTGTGAGGAAAATGACATAGACACTACAAACGATGAAAGTATTTTAGAAGAAGTGAAGCCCAAAAAAGATAAAATTGACACTAAGAAATTGTCTTTAGAATTATTTAAATCTGGTAAATCGATTGAAGAGATAGCCTTTCAGCGTGAATTAAATGAGAATACCATTTTTGGTCATTTAGCTAGTTTTATATCTTCAGGAGAGGTGAAAATTACCGATTTAATGTCAATTGAAAATTATCAAGCATTAAAGGAACTTATTCCTCAAAAGATATTTGAGAATCTATCCGATTTAAAAAGTCAACTGGATGATAAATACAGTTATGGCGAATTGAAATTGGTTTTAGAAGCTGAAGCTCTAAATTCTAAAAAAGATAAATCTTAATCCCTCAAAATACTTCTAGAAATCACGATTTTTTGAATTTCTGAAGTGCCTTCATAAATCTGGGTAACTTTGGCATCGCGCATTAACCTTTCCACATGGTAATCTTTTACAAAACCATTGCCACCATGAATTTGAACAGCTTCAACTGTATGTTCCATAGCTACCTTCGAAGCGTATAATTTGGCAACGGCACTGGATATATCATAATTATTACCTTGATCTTTATCCCAAGCTGCTTTCATTACTAAATGTCTTGCTGCTGAAATCTCAGTATACATATCTGCTAATTTAAAAGCAACGGCTTGATGATTGGAAATTTCTGTTCCAAAAGCTTTACGTTCTTTGGAATATTTCAAAGCCAATTCATAAGCGCCTTGAGCAATCCCTAAGGCTTGAGATGCAATACCAATTCTACCCCCAGACAAGGTTTTCATAGCAAATCTAAAACCAAAACCGTCTTCGCCTATTCGATTTTCTTTTGGAACTTTAACATCATTAAACTGTAAAGTGTGTGTATCGCTTCCACGGATTCCTAGTTTATTTTCTTTGGGTCCTATATGAAAACCTTCCATGCCTTTTTCAACAATAAAGGCATTGATACCATGAGAGCCTTTATCTCGATCTGTTTGAGCCATAACCAAATACACATCTGCTCTTCCTCCATTGGTAATCCAGTTTTTTGTGCCATTAATTATATAGTGGTCTCCTTTATCTATAGCTGTTGTTTTTTGTGATGTAGCATCACTTCCTGCTTCGGGTTCACTTAAACAAAAAGCTCCAACAAACTCCCCGGTTGCTAATTTGGTTAGATATTTTTGTTTTTGTGTCTCGCTTCCATATGTTTCAATACCATAGCAAACAAGTGAATTGTTTACTGAGACCATGACAGATGCAGAAGCATCAACTTTAGATAATTCTTCCATAATTAGCACATACGAGATGGTATCCATACCACTTCCTCCGTATTTAGGGTCAACCATAATGCCCATAAACCCGAGTTCTCCCATTTTTTTAACCAAAGAGTCAGGAAAATGTTGGTTTTCATCACGATCAATAACCCCAGGGAGTAACTCGTTTTGAGCAAAATCTCTTGCTGCATCTCGTATCATAATATGTTCTTCACTAAAACTAAAATCCATAATTTTTATTTATATAATTATTTGTTTGGCATCATATCAAATATAACTTTTTAATGGGAGATTTTCAATGAGTATTATTATTTTTACCTAATATGATAAAAACGGAATATAACATTATTGGTGTCATGTCTGGAACGTCACTTGATGGGATCGATTTAGTATATGTGACGTTTCGTAAACAAAAGAATTGGACTTTTGTTCTTTTAAAGGCACAAACCTTTGAATATAATGACCTTTGGAGAGAGAAGCTCGGAAGTTTGGTGTCTATGTCTGTTAAAGATTTGAAAAAAATAGATAATGATTACACACACTATCTAGCTAATGTTATTAATGATTTTATTGAAACGAATAATATACAAGCTATAGATGCTATTTGTTCTCATGGCCATACGGCTTTACATCAACCGCAAAATAAACTTACCTACCAAATAGGTAATAAACCAGCCATAGCACATTTAACCAAAAACACAGTGGTTTGCGATTTTAGGGTTCAAGATGTAGAACTGGGTGGACAAGGAGCGCCTCTTGTACCTATTGGAGATGAGCTTCTTTTTTCTAATTACGATTTTTGTTTGAATTTAGGAGGATTTGCAAATATTTCGACCAATATTGATGGTGAACGAATAGCTTATGATATTTGTCCGGTTAATATTGTTCTCAATCATTATATTAAACCATTAGGGCTGAATTATGATGATAAGGGAGTTTTGGCATCAAAAGGGACTATTAATGAATCCTTATTAATAAAATTAAATGATTTAGATTTTTATAAAGCATCTTATCCAAAATCTTTAGGATTGGAATGGGTAAAAACTCATGTTTTTCCCATAATTGATTCATATCATCTAGAAACAAAAGATATTTTAAACACATTTGTTGAGCATATTGCTATTCAAATTTCAAAAGAAATTAATAAGAAAAATAATACTTCAGTTTATATTACTGGGGGGGGGGTTTATAATGAATTTCTTATTAGAAGTTTGAAAAAGCATACCAATAATGATATTATAATTCCATCAAAAGATATTATTGAATTTAAAGAAGCCTTGATTTTTGGTTTTTTAGGTGTATTAAGACTTAGAAATGAGGTGAATATATTAAAAAGTGTTACTGGGGTTATAAAAAACCATTGTTCTGGTAAGGTTTTTCATTCTTAAAAATAATGTTAAATTAAAGTTTAAGGATTATAGTTTTTTATATTTGTTAAATATAAATTTTTGATAATTAATCATTCGCAAACAATTAAAAAAGCACATAGTATAAAATCGGTTTAACCGGTTAAACAATAAATATTTTATGGGAACAGCAATTATTTTGGTATTTGTATTTGGATATTTAGCCATTACTTTAGAGCATAATTTAAAAATAGATAAGTTAATTCCAGCGTTGGTTATGATGGCTATTTGTTGGGCATTAATTTCTTTAGGTTTAGATGGTTTTTCACAATGGTTTGATTCCGCAAACCACACGTTATTGGAAGGCTTTAGTTCTTTTACTTCTGAAGAAAAATTAGAATTAATGGAAGAAACACTTCTTCATCATTTAGGAAAAACAGCCGAAATATTAGTATTCCTTTTAGGAGCGATGACCATTGTTGAAATTATAGATTATTTTGATGGGTTTTCAACAATAAAAAACTTTGTAAAAACAAAAAATAAAATAAAGATTTTATGGGTGTTCTCTATACTAGCGTTTGTTTTATCGGCTATCATAGACAATTTAACAGCTACGATTGTTTTAATATCCATCCTTCAAAAAATAGTTAAAGATAGAAATGTACGTTTGTATTATGCGGGGTTAATTATTATTGCTGCAAACGCTGGAGGAGCTTGGTCTCCCATTGGAGATGTGACAACGACGATGCTTTGGATTGGTAAAAAGGTAAGTACAGGACATTTAATTGGTTATTTGTTTATCCCGTCATTCTTGTGTATGGCAGTACCTTCCTTGATAGCTTCTTTTCTACCAATATTTAAAGGGAATTTAGAGGTTGAAGAAAATCAAGAAGAAATAAAGAAAAATAAATTTAGCGCCACCATGTTATACCTTGGCCTTGGAGCTATTGTGTTTGTGCCTGTTTTTAAAATGATCACCCATTTACCTCCATATGTAGGTATGATGCTGTCTCTAGGTGTTGTTGCTGTTTTTGCTGAAATATATAGTAGTTCTAAATTTAGTATGACAGAATTTGATAGTGAAGAAAGTGATGCCCATGCACACCATAGTCCAGTCCATCATTCTTTATCGAAAATAGAATTGCCTAGTATCTTATTCTTTTTAGGAATTTTAATGGCAGTAGCAGCTTTAGAGTCCTTAGGGATATTATTTGATTTAGCGGGAACTTTAGAAAAAACGATGCCTATGCTGGGCACCGAGATACATGCAGGTGAGGGTGTGTCAGATTTAGTAGTATTATTGTTAGGTGTAGGTTCTGCAGTTATTGATAATGTGCCTTTAGTGGCGGCAAGTTTAGGTATGTTTCATGAGCCGATGGATAATGAGCTTTGGCATTTTGTAGCCTATTCAGCAGGTACGGGAGGAAGTATGTTAATTATTGGTTCTGCTGCAGGTGTTGTAGCTATGGGAATGGAAAAAATTGACTTTTTCTGGTACTTAAAGAAAATTTCATGGATGGCACTTATAGGGTTTTTAGTGGGATCTGCAGCATTTATGGTAACAAGAACATTATTTTAAATATACTTTAACAAAAAAATAAACGTTATACAATTCAAGAAAATAATTTTATATGCTAAATACCTTAATACAAACTACGCAAGAAGGCGCAGAGTTGCTTACAGATGGAGAACCTGTTGAGAAATCACTTTCAATAATTGAATTAATAAGTAGTGGAGGCCTTGCTGGACAAATAATAATAGCTGTGTTGTTTTTAATGCTTGTATTTGCAATCTATATTTATTTCGAACGCTTATTTGCGATTAAAGCAGCATCAAAAGTAGATTCAAATTTTATGAATCAAATAAAAGACCATGTAAGTCATGGGAAAATTGATGCCGCTCAAATACTTTGCGCCCAAGTAAATACACCGGTTTCAAGATTAATAGGAAAAGGGATTTCTAGAATTGGAAAGCCATTGGCAGATATTAATACAGCTTTAGAAAATGCGGGAAGATTAGAAATTTATGGACTAGAAAAAAATGTAAGTATGTTGGCTACCATATCTGGAGCAGGTCCAATGATAGGGTTTTTAGGTACCGTAATCGGCATGATTTTAGCCATATTTGAATTGGCAAATGCGGGTGGAACTATACAAATGGATGTTTTAGCTAGCGGGCTTTACACAGCTATGACTACAACTGTTGCAGGTTTAATAGTTGGAATTGTAGCTTTTATGGCATTCAATCACTTGGTAGTAAAAACCGACAAAGTAGTCTATCAAATGGAAGCAAATTCATTGGAATTTCTAGATCATTTAAACGAACCATCTTAATATGAACATTAGAGGAAGAAATAAAGTATCTCCAGAATTCAATATGTCTTCTATGACAGATATTGTATTTCTGCTGCTTATATTTTTTATGATAGCTTCTACTTTGGTTTCTACTAGTGCTATTGATATTATTTTACCAAAAGCAAGCGGGAAAACTGAGAATAAGAAATCTATTGCTGTAAGTATAAAGAAAGACTTAACATATTATATAGACGAAAAGCGAGTAGGAGAAAGTGTGTTAGAGAGCGAATTGATAGCAGCGCTTTCAAATGAAGAAAAACCAACGGTTGTTTTACGGGCTGAAAAATCGGTGCCCGTTGAAAATGTAGTTAAAGTAATGGACATTGCTAACCGTAATAAGTTCAAAGTAATCTTAGCGGTTAAACCAAGCAATTAATTCTTCAGAATTAGATTTTTATTTCTGATGAAATGAGCCATTCTAAAGATTTTAAATTCATACATATTTTAACCATGCGAATTACATCTGACTATAAAAAAATAATAAGTTCCAACAGATGAAATATTTCGAAACAAAACATGAAAGAGATTCTGCGAAATTAACAACGTTAATAACAGTGATATTAATTTTGTTATTATTTGTGGTTGGTGCCCCTTATATGGATCCACCAATAGAATATGGTGTGGCCGTAAATTTCGGAACATCAGATTTTGGTAAAGGAGATATTCAGCCATTAAAACCAATAAAATCCGAGCCTAAAGAAATCAATCAACCTTATCAACCAGAGGTATCCAAAGCTGAACCTACCAAAGCTTCAGAAGCAAAAGAAGAAGTCTTAACTCAAGAGAATGAAGAAGCCATTGCTATAAAAAAGCAAAAGCAAGCTGAAGCAAATGCTAAGGCTATAGCCGATGCCAAAGCCAAAGCAGAAGCCGATAGAATTGCTAAAGAAAAGCAAGTACAGGAAGATAAGAAGCGTAAATTGGATGCTTTAATAGGAGGCGTCAGCAAATCTGAAGGCACTGCTACTGGTGGTGAAGGCAATGATAATAAAGCGGGGGATAAAGGACAATTAGATGGTGATCCGTATGCACCAAGTTATTTTGGTTCAGGTGGTTCTGGCAGTGGTGGCGTTGGTTATGGATTAAATGGAAGAGGTAGAGCTACTTACATTACTTTAAAGCAAGATTGCAATGAGTCTGGACTTGTTATAGTTAGGATTACAGTTAATAAAAATGGTAATGTCATTGAAGCTGAACCAGGAGTCAAAGGAACGACTAATACAGCGGCATGTTTATTGGAACCAGCAAAAAAAATTGCCTTATCACATAAATGGCAACCAGACCCTAATGCTCCAACTAAGCAAATAGGTTTTGTGAAAGTTAATTTCCAGTTAGGTCAGTAGAAAATGACGTATCAAGATACCTTAAATTGGATGTTTTCTCAACTGCCAATGTATCAAAGACAGGGTAACTCAGCATTTAAAAAAGATTTATCCAATACCTTAAAAATATCCGAATATTTAAATTTTCCTGAAAAGAATTTTAAATCTATACATGTAGCAGGCACCAATGGAAAAGGTTCTACGAGCCATATGCTAGCCTCTATTTTACAAGAAGCGGGTTATAAAGTTGGATTGTATACATCACCCCATTTAAAAGACTTTAGAGAACGCATTAAGATTAACGGACAAGTTGTAAGCAAACAATTTGTAACGGATTTTATTAAGCGAAATAAATCGTTTTTAGAAACCAATGCCTTATCGTTTTTTGAAATGACAGTAGGTATGGCATTCGATTATTTTTCTAAACAAAAAGTAGATGTCGCTGTAATTGAAGTAGGTTTAGGTGGTAGATTGGATTCTACAAATATTATAACTCCGGAAATTTCGGTGATTACCAATATCGGATTAGATCATACCCAGTTTCTTGGTGACACTTTGCGAGAAATAGCTTTTGAAAAAGGCGGCATTATAAAACAAAATATACCTGTTGTTATTGGTGAAACACAAGTAGAGACTAAATCGGTATTTATGGATTTGGCCTCTAAGAATAATGCTAAAATAACTTTTGCAGATAAAGAAATTATAGATGTTTTTAAGAGTGATTTAAAAGGCATTTATCAAGAAAAGAATATAAAGACGGTTTTACAAACTATAAAAGAATTAAAGAAAAAGGGTTTTGAAATAAATCAAAACCATATTGAAATGGGTTTGTTGCAAGTCGTTAAAAATACAGGATTGATGGGGCGTTGGCAAGTTTTACAACAAAATCCAAAAGTAATTTGTGATACGGCACATAATAAAGAAGGCTTAAGGTATGTAATGAAACAGCTTTTAAATGAGCCTTACCATGTTCTACATATGGTTTTTGGAGTTGTAAATGACAAGGATGTTATCTCTATATTACCTTTATTACCCAAAACAGCCATCTATTATTTTTGTAAACCAGACATTCCACGCGGATTAGACGCTAATAAGCTACGAGATGTGTTTATTAGTTACGGATTTGTTGGAGAGGTCTATGGTTCTGTAAAAGAAGCATATATGGCGGCAAAAATGAAAGCAACTCAACAAGATTGCATTTATATTGGAGGAAGTACTTTTGTGGTAGCAGAAATAGTTTAAATTTTTATTAAAAAAGTTTTTGCAAATTAAAAATCTAGCTTATATTTGCACACCTAATTGAAGGGCGACTAGCTCAGCTGGTTCAGAGCATTTGGTTTACACCCAAAGGGTCAGGGGTTCGAATCCCTTGTCGCCCACAAAAAAAATCCTAAAGAAAATACTTTAGGATTTTTTATTTTTATAAGATTGATTTAAAAAAAGTCTTTGGTTTAAATTAGGGTCATTAACTCAGTTGGTTCAGAGTGTCACGTCGACAACGTGGAAGTCACTGGTTCGAATCCAGTATGACCCACAATCCTATAACAAATCTAAAACCCGTTCTAAGGCCATGCCTCTAGATCCTTTAATTAACAATATTGAATTATTAATTAGAGAAGGCTGATAAGCATTTTTAAAGTCTAGAAAAGATTTGTATTTACTTGTTTTTTTAGAATCAATTTTGGTTTGGTAAAAGTTCTCACCTATAAAAAATAATTGATTGATATTTAATGATACCGCTAAATCAGCAATGTTTTGATGTTCATTTTTTGCGTCAGAACCTAACTCAAACATATCCCCAATAATGACGATTTTATTCCCCGTCTGTTTTTCAAAATTAAGTAATGCTGCCGTCATGCTAGTTGGGTTGGCATTATAAGCATCTAAAATGATTTTATTTGAGTTTTTTTGAATTATCTGAGAACGATTATTGGTTGGAACATAGTTCTCTATAGCTTCTTTCATATCAACATCATCAACTTTAAAATAATTTCCTATTGTAATTGCAGCAGCAATATTATTGAAATTATAATCGCCTATAAGTTGGCTCTCCATGATAAGATTATTGAATTGACATTTTACAAATGGTAGTGCTCCAATAAAATCAACATTTACATCTGCCTTTGAATTTTTATTTCCAAAACTATAGGTATTGGCTTTTTTTGTCTTTTCAGTTTGAATGTCATCATTAAGATTTACAAAAATGGTTTTATTGTTTGCTATTAAATACTCATACATTTCACTTTTCCCTTTTATAACACCTTCAACACTTCCAAAACCTTCGAGGTGTGCTTTTCCGAAATTGGTAATGTATCCATAGTCTGGTTTGGCCATGTTACATAAAAACTCAATTTCTTTTAAGTGATTGGCTCCCATTTCCACAATACCTGTTTCGGTGAATTTATTCATAGAAAGGAGCGTTAATGGAACTCCAATATGATTGTTCAAATTACCAACTGTAGCAACAGTTTTAAATTTTTTTGAGAGAATAGCGTTAATTAATTCTTTAGTGGTGGTTTTTCCATTACTACCTGTTAATGATATAATGGGTATATTTAAATATGTTCGGTGAAATGATGCCAATTCTTGAAGTGTTTCAAGAACATTGTTCACTAAAATAGTATGGGGAGCTTTATAAAACTCGTCGTCATCAATAACAACATATTTTGCCCCAGATTTTATAGCTTGCTCGGCATAGGTGTTTCCATTAAAATTATCGCCTTTAAGGGCGAAAAACATATCATTGTTTTTAAGTTTTCTTGTATCTGTGCAGGCTGAATAGCACTCTAAAAAAAGGGAATGTAATTGTTGAATTTCCAAGAGTAAAAGTCTTTTTAGTTATAAAATTAAATGTATAAAAAAAGTCCTAACATTTGCTAGGACTTTTT
The DNA here is from genome assembly GCF_003258355.1 of Confluentibacter sediminis. Taxonomy (GTDB): domain Bacteria; phylum Bacteroidota; class Bacteroidia; order Flavobacteriales; family Flavobacteriaceae; genus Confluentibacter; species Confluentibacter sediminis. The sequence continues at coordinate 11,450 of NZ_QKPO01000001.1, forward strand.
AATATTATTAGAAGATTTATTAATTCTTCGTTTTATTTTTTTCTTTGCTTTTAGAGCCTACTCTTGACATAGCACATCTAAATCCGATGTAATCTGTTGCCATATCTTGAGGGAAGTAGCGTCTTTGAGCTGGGTCTAACCAATATTCCCTATCTTTCCAAGAGCCGCCTTTGTAAACTCTTACTTCATCATTGATTAATGAAGTTCTATTGTTACTCTTGTCGTACTCTCTAATAATGTTGCCCAAAGAATCTCTAGTTACAGAATGTTTAGGGGCATTATACATTTTTCTGGTTTCAGCATCTTTTAGGTTTCCATTTTCAGTTTCATCATCGTTAAAACTTTCAAAATATCTAGACGAACGTTTGTCTCCATCTCTAAAGTTAATCTCGTTGCTTTTATCAAAGTTTGTTCTTAAATAGGTTTCATTTTCATCAACGGGAACTTGTAATATTTCTCCAGGCAGATTTCTTGCAACCAATTTACCAGTGGATAAAGTATCATAAACAATATTTTCGGAAGTAACAATTTTTACAGTTCCATCTTCATTAATGGCATTCTTGGTGTATACATTCCCTCTGTAGTAATTGAAATCATTAAATTCATCATCAACAATAGGTCTATAAACGTCAGCCACCCATTCTGCTACATTTCCAGCCATATCATATAGTCCAAAATCGTTTGGATCATAAGATTTTACTTTATTAGTAATATCGGCACCATCATCAGACCATCCTGCGATTCCGCCATAATCACCTTTACCTTGTTTGAAATTAGCTAATTGATCACCACGCGTTTTACGTTTTCCTGAACGGGTATATTGTCCATCCCATGGGTATTTTTTACGTCCACGGTATAAATTGTAACTTCTTATTTCACTTAAACCTAGAGCTGCATATTCCCACTCTGTTTCGGTTGGGAGTCTGTATTTTGGAGTAATAATTCCAGTTTCTCTGGTAGCATATATGCCTACAGGGTTTCCATCGGCATCTGTACGTATGTTTCTTTTTCTGTTGTCAGGGTTAATAACTTCTTCATTTCCACCATAAGTTAATGTCGGGGCATTAATATAAGTATCTATACTAAATGTAGATTCAGCGTTCACATCCGTTGTTTTGGCATCACGTTTTAAATAACCTGCACTTTCTAAGTTGTATTCATTAACACGATCAGATCTCCAATTAGCAAATTCCACTGCCTGAATCCAACTAACACCAACAACAGGGTATTCAGCATAGCCTGGGTGACGTAAATAGTTTTCTGTCATGATTTCATTAAACCCTAAACGGTTTCTCCAAACTAATGTATCTGGTAAAGCACCATTATAAATAGCTCTAAAATTTTCTTCAGATGGTGGATAAACCCTTTTGATCCAATCTAAGTATTCTAAATACATCATATTGGTAACTTCTGTTTCATCCATGTAGAAAGATTGAACGTGTTGTTGGCTAGGTGAATTATTCCAATCGTGCATAACATCGTCCTGTACTCTACCTTTAGTAAAAGTGCCACCTTCAACAAAAACTAAACCAGGTGAGGTTTCTTGTTCTTTAAAGCTAGTATTGTATTGAAAACCTCCTTCTTTGTCGTTGATGTTCCACCCTGTGGCTCTTGAGCTATTCTTCGAACTTGATGATTTTTTACAACCAATCAAGCCTACAGATAATGTCAGGATTAATAAAACTTTGAATGTCACTACTTTTTTCATATCCATGCGTTTAAGTAAGCTAATAATATTTTTGGTGCTGCAATATAGTAATTAAACCGAACAACACAAGCGATTTTTTGCATTTTGACGAAAAAAAAGTGTATTTCACCCTATTTTTTTGTCGTTACACCGATGTTTTTAGGTTTTTTTACCATAGTTTTGTTCAATATTAACGTCTATATCATTATTATTATTGTATTTTTGACTTGTTATTTTAAGAGGGTTATAATAATTATTTAATGGCTGAAATTCAAATTATTACGTGTTATAGAGATCCGAAATTAGGAATACAGAATGTGTTGGATGATCAAAATCCGATTGTAAATTATGCCAAATTTTGGTTTAATCACAATAGTGCGGCCCTTTATACGTTTCTATACAAAATATTATCTATCTCAGAGAAGCTGATTGGAACTCTATAAATGGTCAAATAATTGGAGTAGATATTGTGTCTAGTTCGTGTCTAGAAATATTATATGGTATGTAAGAGATGATTTTGGTAATATAATAGAAAAAGGCGTTTATATTTATAAACTAACGGTTGAGTACAAATCTATACATGAGTGGAAAAATTGAGAAACTTGTAATACAATAATAAAAAATTATATTTGTTAAATAAAACTGATACATGAAGAGTAAAATATATCTACTTATTGCGTTTGGAACTGTTTTTAATATAAGTGCACAAACTACTATCATTCCTAATGCTAATGATTCTAGAGTCATAACAACAGGGATGCCCTTTGTTTTAATAGCAGCAGATGCACGCGCAGCTTCTATGGGTGATATGGGGGTGGCCACTTCGGTTGATGCTTTTTCACAACAATGGAATTCTTCAAAATATGCATTTTCTGAGAACAAATCGGGGATAGCTGTAAGTTATACGCCGTATTTAAGTAAATTGGTTAACGATATTTTTTTAGGAAATGTTACTTATTTCAATCGATTGGATGAACGTAGTGCATTTGCTGCTAGTTTTAGATATTTTTCTTTGGGAGATATCGAGTTTATAACTCAAGCTCAAGCCGATTCTGGAAACCTTATGCCTCTAATAGAACGGCCAAATGAATTGACGATAGATTTATCTTATGCTTTAAAATTATCTGATCAGTTTGCTATGTCGGTTGCTATGCGTTATTTGCGTTCTGATTTGCAACTTAGTGGGGTTGATACAGATCCTACTTCGGCTAATACCTTTGGTGTAGATATTTCAGGATATTATCAAAGTGAAGAAGAAGTGTACGGTGATTTTAATGGACGATGGAGAGGGGGATTTGCTCTTCAAAATTTAGGTCCCAAATTTAAATACGCAGAAGCAGGTCAAGAAAATTTTCAACCTACGACACTACGCATCGGAACTGGTTTTGATTTTATTTTTGATGATTATAATAAATTGGCTGTTACGGCAGAGGTTGCTAAACTGTTGGTTCCTACACCTCCAATTTATGGTAATGAATATAATTATGTTGACGCCAATGATAATGGTGTTTACGATGATGGAGAAGAAACAACTCTGGTTCAAGAAGGGGTTATTTATAAAGGACAAGATCCTAATGTGAATTTTTTATCTGGTATTTTTCAATCATTTGGTGATGCGCCAGGTGGTTTTAGTGAAGAATTAAAAGAGTTTACGTGGTCATTAGGAGCTGAATACACTTATCAAGATTCGTTTGCTTTTAGAGCAGGTTATTTTAATGAAAGTGAAGAAAAAGGAGCTAGGAAATTTTTGGCATTAGGTGCTGGTTTTAAATATAATGTGGTTAACATCGATTTGTCATACCTATTCTCTGCTTCTAAGGTGCAAAGTCCTTTAGAAAGTACGCTGCGTTTCTCTTTAACATTTAATATTGGAGCAGGAGAGTACAGAGAATATTAATAAAAAAGAATAAGGCATAATAATGTTAGAAAACTATTGTAAACCACAATAGTTTTTTTTTGTTTAGAATACTATCGTAACTTTATTGAAAATAGTTTTATTAAAAGCATCCATGATGTAAATTGTGTTTCAGATAAAATGATTAAATGAATGTAATGTGCGACCTAATAAACAATGACATACCACATGAAAGAACTAAAAATAGAATCTATATTTCAGGTTTATGATGATTTAAGTGAACTTCCAAAAGAGATTTTCTTATTAATGAATAAAGCCGTTGAGACTAGAAACAAAGCCTATGCTCCATATTCTAAATTTAGGGTAGGGACTGCATTATTATTAGACAATGGTGAAATAATAACAGGAAACAATCAAGAGAATGTATCGTATCCATCTGGCTTGTGTGCAGAACGGACGGCCATATATTATGCGGGATCTCAGTACCCAGATTCTAAAATATTAAAAATGGCCATTACGGGAGCCTCGAGTAATCAAAAAACAAAAAGTCCAATTTCGCCATGTGGAGCTTGTAGGCAAGCCATAGCGGAGTATGAAGTCAAACAGGAATCACCCATAGAAATTTATTTTATGGGAGAAATTGGGCCTATTATGAAATCTAATTCTTTACAAAACTTGTTGCCATTAGTTTTTGATAAGGCAGTGTTGTGATTGTTGTCTTAATTATTTATAAAAATCTCAAATAATTAGAATTCTTCTAAATGACCTTTAATTTCAATATTTTTTCTACTTTAATGAATTTACGTTTTTGCAATCCCTAGCAATGTATTACTTTTGTATCTCGCTTAAGTAAAATCTAATATTATATTAGTCGATGCAAAAAATCACAAAAGAGGTTTACCTTAAATGGTATGAAGATATGCTATTCTGGAGAAAGTTTGAAGACAAACTTGCTGCCGTATACATTCAACAAAAAGTAAGAGGGTTTCTTCACTTATATAACGGTCAAGAAGCTGTATTGGCAGGTGCTTTACATGCTATGGACCTGACAAAAGATAAAATGATTACTGCCTATAGAAATCACGTTCAACCAATAGGTATGGGGGTAGATCCAAGACGTGTTATGGCTGAACTTTATGGAAAAGCAACGGGTACTTCTCATGGGATGGGAGGATCGATGCATATTTTTTCTAAAGAATTCCGTTTTTATGGGGGTCATGGTATCGTTGGGGGTCAAATTCCTTTAGGAGCAGGTATTGCTTTTGGAGATAAATATCACGGTAGTGATGCTGTAACACTCTGTTGTTTTGGAGACGGAGCAGCACGCCAAGGGTCTTTACATGAATCATTCAACTTAGCTATGCTTTGGAAGTTGCCTGTAGTGTTTGTTTGTGAAAATAATGGTTACGCTATGGGAACATCTGTAGAACGTACTGCAAATCATACAGATATTTGGAAATTAGGTTTAGGTTATGAAATGCCTTGCGGGCCAGTTGACGGTATGAACCCGATTAAAGTAGCCGAAGCTTTCGATGAAGCAATTCAACGAGCACGTCGTGGTGATGGTCCAACATTCTTAGAGCTTAAAACTTACAGATACAGAGGTCATTCCATGAGTGATGCCCAGCATTACAGAACTAAAGAGGAGGTAGAAGAATACAAGAAAATCGATCCTATTACGCAAGTATTAGATATTATTCTTGAAAAGAAATACGCCACTGAAGATGACATTAAAGCCATTGATAAGCGTGTTAAAGATTTGGTTGCAGAATGTGAGAAATTTGCAGAAGAATCTCCATTTCCAGAGACACAGCAACTATACGATGTGGTTTACGAGCAAGAAGATTATCCATTTATTCAACATAAATTATAAGATATGGCAATAGTAGTAAATATGCCGCGTTTAAGCGACACCATGGAAGAAGGAACTGTTGCAACATGGTTAAAAAAAGTTGGTGACAAAATAAGTGAAGGCGATATTTTAGCAGAAATAGAAACTGATAAAGCCACTATGGAGTTTGAGTCTTTTAACGAAGGAACATTGCTCTATATAGGGGTTCAAGAAGGTGAAACCACTAAAGTAGATGAACTTTTGGCAATTATTGGTGATGAGGGCGAAGATATTTCAGGATTATTAAACGGAAGTGGTAGTGAACCAGCTTCTGACAACAGTAAAAAAGCAGAAAAAGAGTCTGCTGAACCCAAAGTTGATGATAAACCCAAAGCGGAGCCTGAAGAGAAAACGCCTGCAAGTGCAGATGTGCCTGATGGGGTTGTTGTCGTGACTATGCCTCGTTTAAGTGATACCATGGAAGAAGGTACGGTTGCAACTTGGTTGAAAAAAGTTGGTGATAAAGTAAGTGAAGGCGATATTTTAGCAGAAATAGAGACGGATAAGGCGACCATGGAGTTTGAATCATTTCAATCTGGTACCTTATTATATATAGGCTTACAAGAAGGTGAATCGGCAAAAGTAGATTCATTGTTGGCCATTATAGGACCTGCAGGAACAGATGTGTCTGGGGTTGCATCTAATTTTAAAACAGAGGGATCTTCAGTTAAAAAAGAAGAAGCTCCCAAAAAACAAGAAGCTCCTAAGGAAGAAACGCCTAAAGAAGCACCAAAACAAGAAGCTCCTAAGGTAGCAAAGACATCGACTACTGTTGCTTCTAATAGTGGAAGGTTATTTGTATCTCCATTAGCCAAAAAAATAGCAGAAGAAAAAGGAATCAATTTACAACAAGTACAAGGGTCTGGCGAAAACGGACGTATTGTTAAAAGCGACATAGAAAATTATACCCCCTCTGCAGCTGCGACAGTTGGTAAATTCATACCAGCTGGCCAAGAAGATTTTGAAGACGTTACAAATTCTCAAATGCGTAAAGCTATTGCTAAAGCATTAACTAATTCTAAGTTTTCAGCACCACATTACTATTTAAGCGTAGAATTTGATATGGAAAATGCTATAGCATTCCGTACTCAGTTTAATTCTATTCCAGATGTTAAAATTTCTTATAACGATATTGTAATTAAGGCATGTGCCTTGGCGTTAAAACAACATCCACAAGTAAATTCACAATGGTTTCCTGATAAAATGAGATTAAACAATCATGTCCATATTGGAGTAGCCGTAGCGGTTCCAGATGGTTTGGTTGTTCCCGTAGTGAAATTTGCCAACGAACAAACATTACCACAAATTGGAGCTGCTGTTAAAGATCTTGCAGGTAAAGCTAGAAATAAAAAATTGACTCCTCAAGAAATGGAAGGCAGTACGTTTACAGTGTCTAATTTAGGTATGTTTGGGATAGATACCTTTACATCTATAATTAATCAGCCAAATTCAGCTATTCTTTCTGTTGGAAATATTGTTGAAAAACCGGTCGTTAAGAACGGGCAAATTGTAGTTGGTAATACGATGAAACTATCTTTAGCCTGCGACCACAGAACCGTCGATGGCGCTACAGGGGCTCAATTCCTTCAAACATTAAAAGGATATATTGAAAACCCTGTGACTATGTTAGTTTAATAATGTAGCTGAACATTGGTATTCAGTATTTTATAATATAAACCTGTTTCATATGTTTGAAGCAGGTTTTTTTTATCTTTATTTAAAAGAAATTAAATTATATGAAGAAAATTCTTTTAATTATTCCGTTTTTACTTTTAATAGGGTTTGTAATCTTTAAAGTATTTAAAAAAGATTATGTTTCTGCTGAACAATTAAAAGTTGTGACATCCTATTTGGCATCTGATGAATTGGAAGGTAGGGAAACAGGAAGTGTAGGTATAGAAAAAGCCGCTGGTTATATAGAAGCGGTATTTAAAAAAAACAATATTAAACCTTATTTTGAAACATATAGAAATCATTTTAAATGGGGGGTAGTAGATGGTTATAATATAGTTGGATATATTGAGGGTAATGATCCTGAACTTAAAAATGAAGTAGTTATTATTGGTGCGCATTATGACCATATTGGAATGGCAAAGAAAGTGGGCGATGATGATATTGCTAATGGAGCAAACGATAATGCTTCAGGAACTAGTGCCGTTTTGTTAATGGCTCAGTATTTTGCTGCAAAAAAAAGTAATAAACGGAGCATTATGGTTGTCTTGTTTTCTGGAGAAGAAGAAGGATTGGTTGGTTCTAACCATTTAGCAAAAACGCTTAAAGAAAAAAATATAAATTTATACACCATGCTTAATTTTGAAATGATTGGAGTTCCATTTAAAGATAGAGACTATACCGCGTTCATTACAGGTTATGAATTATCAAACATGTCTGATAAAATAAATGAATATAGTGGTTATAAACTAACTGGGATGTCAAAGATTTCAAAAGAGAGAGAGTTGTTTAAACGATCAGATAATTATTTTTTTTATGAAGCATTTAAAGTGCCTTGTCAAACTATTTCATGTAGTGATTTATCCAATTACGATTATTATCACCATGTTGATGATGAAGTAGATAAGTTGGATTTTAATCATATGGCAGATTTCGTTAACAAAATGATACCAGCTATTAAAACCATTTGTAATACACCAACTAAGGAAATAAAATTAAATAATGAGTAATATAATTATAACAGGTACTAGCAGAGGTATTGGTTTTGAGTTGGTAAAATTATTTGCTAAAGCAGGGCATCAAGTGTTGGCGCTTTCAAGAAATGAAAACCCTATAGAAATTTTGAAACTTGAATATGTTACAGCAATTTCTTTTGATTTAAGTGAGGTAAATGATTATAAAAAAATAGAAGATTTTATTAATTCCAATTGGAAACAAGTGGATGTATTGATTAATAATGCCGGGATGTTAATCAACAAACCATTTTCGCAACTGACTACCGCAGATTTTGAAACCGTTTACAAAACCAATGTTTTTGGAGTGGCTGAGTTAACCAGAATTGTTATGCCATTTATGAGAAAAGGAAGTCATGTAGTTACTATTAGTTCTATGGGAGGTGTACAAGGCAGTATGAAGTTTCCAGGCTTGGCGGCATATAGTTCTAGCAAAGCAGCTGTTATTAATTTAACTGAATTATTAGCGGAAGAATACAAAGATTCAGGTATTTCATTCAATGTATTGGCATTAGGTGCTGTGCAAACTGAAATGCTTGAAGAAGCTTTTCCAGGATATAAAGCATCGACTTCAGCTTTAGATATGGCACAATATATTCTTGATTTTTCCTTGAACGGGCAAAAATATTATAATGGAAAATTATTGCAGGTTTCTAATTCTACGCCATAATTTAAAGGTTTGTTTATTTGGCTTATAAGACAAGTCAATAACGAGGCTTTATAAAACTTTATAAACCCCAATAATGACATAAGGCGTTTCATCAGTCTTTAAAGTTGGTATAGTAAGAGTGCCTAAAAATATAGCATGGTTTAAGTAAGCATAAGGACTGCCTTTTGGTGCTTCTAAGTCTATGACGGATTTTATATAGGTGTCTGTTTTTTTGTCGATTGTTTCACTATGCATCAATGCTTTATTTATAACTTGTATGGTAAATCCATCAGTGGTTTTTAATAAATAACGGGCGTTGAATTCAATATCACCATCTGGTCTTGCCAATTGCCAGTCTGCCCCGTAAGGTAAAACCTCACCACTTATCTTAGGGCCTTTAAAAGTCCCTCCAGTTATGGGGATGATATTTCTGCCGCCATATTTACTATCACCTAAACTAATAGGACTGGCAATGGTAACTTTAGCATCCCAAACATGTTCGGTTTTAAAATTTTTATAGATAGCGTCTTCATCACTACGAGATATATTTTGAGATTGTAAATTATTAATGCCCAAAAATAAAAGACATAATACTAAATGAATGTTGGTTGTTGTTTTTTTCATTTTTAATTATTGGGATTATTCTCAATATCACTTATATGATGTTCCAAAGCTTTTACTGAAATTTGTATTTCTTTGATCAATAAAGCTAGAGAAATGATTAATAACACTAAAGCGGCACCAAATATCCAAACCGCTATTGTGTATTGTTGTATGTAAATTAGAAACATGGTCAATACACATAATAGCAAACTGCTAATGCCATAAATTTGCATGGAGCGTGTTAGGTACAAGCGCTTCTTTATATTTTCTATTTGCTTAATTATTTGAGCATCTTTTTTTTCAAGATATTTGTCATGCAAACTTCTAACTACGGCTGTATAAGCCAAAAATCGGTTGGTATAGGCTAACATGATTAATGAAATGGCTGAAAATAAAACAGCTGGTGTTGTAAGAGTGAGTTCTTCCATGGAAATATTAAGTTTCTTATAAAGTTAAAGAACTTTTTAAATAAAGTGATTTTTTATGTGATAAATTTAAGGATAAATCATCTGTATTTTTAAAACTTTTCCTACTTTAGAAGTATGAAAGAAGATTTTTTACATTATATATGGAAGCATAAAAAGCTTGATCTTTCTGATATTAAAACTACAGAGAATGAAATTGTGAATGTCCATTCAGTTGGACAACATAATTTAAATTCTGGCCCCGATTTTTTTAATGCTCGATTAGAAATCGATACTCAACTTTGGGCCGGTAATGTTGAGATTCATGTGAAATCTTCCGATTGGTTTTTGCACAATCATGAATTGGATAAAGCTTATGATAATGTGATTTTGCATGTGGTTTGGGAACATGACACGGATGTGTTCAGAAAAGATAATTCCAAGATTCCTACTTTAGAGTTAAAACATTATGTTTCTAAAATGGCATTGTATAATTACGACAAGCTGTTTTCAAAATCTAATAAATGGATTAATTGCGAACATGATTTTTCCAGTGTTAGTGATTTTGAGATTACTAATTGGCTGGAACGTTTGTATTTTGAACGTTTAGAGCGAAAAACGGAAGATATTAATGCATTGCTGATGGTTTCAAAAAATGATTGGGAAGCTGTTTTGTTTAAAATGCTTGCTAAAAATTTTGGATTAAAAGTAAATGGAGAGGCGTTTTTAAGTTTAGCAAATAGCATTGATTTTTCAATTGTTAGAAAAACGCAAACCAACAAAACCAATTTAGAAGCTTTGATTTTTGGTCAAGCAGGATTGTTGGAAGAAGATGTTCAAGAACCTTATTTTTTAGAGTTGTTGAGAGAATATGAGTTTTTACAGAAAAAATTTACTTTATCAAACACAAATGTAATGCCTATTCAGTTTTTCAGATTGCGTCCGCCTAATTTTCCCACCATTCGATTGTCGCAATTGGCAACGTTATATTATAAAAACCAGAATTTATTTTCAAAAATTATAGAAATAAATACATTGGATGATTTTTATGATTTGTTTGCTGTGGCAACTTCAACTTTTTGGGAAACGCATTATACATTCGGTAAGTATTCAAAAATGTCCAAGAAAACACTAACGAAGTCATTTATTGATCTGCTATTAATCAATACTATTATACCGTTAAAATTTAGCTATGCGAAATTTCAAGGATATAATATTGACGATTCTATAATAAAACTCATAGAGGCTATAGCTTCGGAAAAAAACAGTATTATAGAAAAATTCAATTCATTAAAATTGGTTTCAAAATCTGCTTTACAATCCCAAGGACTCATTCAGCTAAAAAATGAGTATTGCAATAAAAATAAGTGTTTGCAATGTGTTATAGGTAGTTCAATTTTACATACTAATTGATTAACTTGCAGCATAAAATCACTCAAATAAAGATTTATTTTGCTAAAATAGTAAACGGCGAATTAGATTTTTAAATAAGAAGACATAGCAAATGAATATATTTTATAAAGCACTACTATATTTTCAAAAGCGTGGCTATTATGTTTGCCAACGTATTGCAGATAGGATAGGAATTAGAGCTAAAGTCGTTAGAACCACCTTTATGTATTTAACATTTGTAACCTTAGGTTTTGGCTTTGCATTATACTTGTTTTTGGCTTTTTGGATGCGTATAAAAGATTTACTTTATACAAAAAGATCATCTGTTTTTGATTTGTAAATTATATGATGAATCCCATTATAAATTTTTTTAGAACCAAAATATATACGGCAATTCTCTTATTGTTAGGTATTGTGTTTACTGGGGTTGCTGGTTATATGTATTTCTCTGGTTATACATTTATAGATGCCCTTTACATGACGGTTATTACTATGACGACCGTTGGGTTTGGAGAAGTATCGCCTCTTAATGAAACTGCTAGAATTTTTACGATATTTTTAATAATAGCTAGTGTGGTTATTGTAGGTTATGCACTATCTGTAATAACAGAATATATTTTGAGTAAAAATAATATTGAAGAATTAAAACATAAAAAGATGCAAAAACAAATTGATAGTTTTAAAAACCATATTATCATTTGTGGGTATGGTAGAAATGGTAAACAGGCGGCTAGAAAACTTTTGGCCTATAAAAAGCCATTTGTTATTATTGAGAAAAATAAAGATATAGAAGAGCGACTTCAGTTTGATAATGTGCCTTATGTCATAGGTAATGCCAATGAGGATGATATTCTTGTACAGGCAGGAGTACATCGTGCGTCTAGTTTTATTTCAGCATTACCTAACGATGCCGATAATTTATTTGTAGTGTTATCTACAAGGCAAATAAATAAAACCATTAATATTATAAGTCGAGCATCCCATGAATCATCTTATGATAAGTTGAAATTTGCGGGGGCTAATAATGTGATTTTGCCAGACAAAATAGGAGGAGATCATATGGCATCGCTTGTTGTCGTTCCAGGGTTAATGGAATTTATAGATAATTTATCAATAGTTGGAAAATCAAATATCAATATTGAAGAAATAGCTGTTGAAAAATTATATGATACGAAAGACATTAAAACCATTAAAGATTTAGATCTCAGAAAAAAAACAGGGTGTACCGTAATAGGATATAAAAATGCCAATGGGGAATACATAGTAAATCCAGAGGCAGAAATTGAATTGGCCCCCCATTCAAAAATAATTGTATTAGGAAGACCAGAACAGATAGAAAATCTGAATTCAGAATATAATATAAATTAGCATTTTTATATTTTTAACAACAGATGTTCTAAAAAGCCATTTTTTTTTAGCATCTTGCCTGCTTTTAGTAAATATTATTCAAATTAAATAACCTAACAACCAATATATGAGAAAGTACATTCTTTCATTTTCAACTTTATTATTACCATTTTTAACAATCGCACAGGAAACAACCAAAAAAGGACTTGATGAAAAAGTCAATGATGCTTTTATGCCTTTTGCGAATTGGTGGGAAGGTTTAATTTTAACCAAAGTTCCAATTGGAGAATATCAAATCCCATTTGTAGTGCTTCTTTTAGTCTTAGGAGCTTCGTTTTTTACAATTTATTTTAAGTTTCCGAGTATAACCAAATTTTGGACAGCAATAAGTACTGTCAGAGGTAAATATATTGATATAGAAAAACATGGTGTAGATAAACTGTATAATAATGATGAAGCGTTAGCACTGGAAGACATTCCTAATACAATAAGGGATGAAAGCGCGCATGGTGAAGTGTCTCATTTCCAGGCATTAGCTACGGCTGTTTCCGGTACTGTAGGTCTTGGGAATATTGCAGGGGTTGCTGTAGCTATAGGACTAGGTGGGCCTGGAGCTACGTTTTGGATGATTATTTGTGGATTATTAGGAATGTCAACCAAATTTGTAGAATGTACTCTTGGAGTTAAATATAGAGATATAGGGAAGGATGGAACTGTTTATGGAGGGCCTATGTATTATTTATCTAAAGGGATGAAGGAAATAGGTTTTGGTAACCTTGGTAAAGTGTTAGGTATTCTATTTGCTGTGCTTTGTGTGGGTGCTTCGTTTGGTGGAGGTAATGCATTTCAATCCAATCAAGCGGCTGTTCAAATAAGTACATTATTAAATTTAGAAGGAGGCTCCAATGGTGTTGTCATAGGAATTGTATTAGCTATTTTAGTAGGTATCGTTATTATAGGGGGGATTAAGCGTATTGCTAAAATTACCGAAAAAATTGTACCTTTTATGGCAGGACTTTATATTTTGGCTTCATTGGTCATTATCTTTGCTAATATTAGTGACATCGGATTAGCATTCTCGTTAATTATAGATGGTGCCTTTTCACCAATGGCTGGCCTTGGTGGTCTTGTTGGTGTATTAATCGTTGGGTTTCAAAGAGCCGCTTTTTCTAACGAAGCAGGAGCAGGATCAGCAGCCATAGCGCATTCAGCTGTACGTACAAAATATCCAGCATCAGAAGGGGTTGTCGCACTTTTAGAACCCTTTATAGATACAGTAGTTATCTGTACTATGACCGCATTGGTTATTATTTTCTTTAATATCAATGGAACTGATCCGCAATCCATATTTGATTACACCGCACAACATGGAAGTAGTGTGATTTTAAAATCAACATCATTACCAATAAGTGGTGTAGATTTAACGTCTTTGGCATTTGACTCTGTAATTCCTCATTTTTCTTATGTATTAACTGTAGCAATTGTATTATTTGCTTTTTCGACCATGATTTCTTGGTCTTATTACGGATTACAAGCATGGAAATATTTGTTTGGAAAAGGTAAAACGGCCGACTTAGTTTATAAAATACTTTTCTTGTTTTTTGTGGTTATAGGTGCAGCTGCAACTCTAGATGCTGTGATTAAATTTTCTGATGCTATGATACTGGCGTTAGTATTCCCAAATATGGTAGGTTTATTATTCTTATTCCCAAAAGTAAAACAAGAAATGAAGCGTTATCTTAATGCCATTTCTATTAAGAAAGAAGCTATCCAAGATGGGGCTCATGATATCACTAAGCATATGTAATTTTAAAAAAAAAGTATATGAAATCCCATTTTACGTTTTCTAAAAGTCAGCGAAATGGGATTTTTTTATTGATAATACTAATCATAGTTCTTCAATGTGTTTATCTTTTAGCTGAGTTTTTACCAAAAAAAATCATTGTAAATCAAGAGTTATTAGCAAAATATAATAACGAAATCGATTCACTAAAATTAGTAAAGCTTGAAGCCACAAAGCCAATAATTAATCCTTTCAATCCCAATTATATTACCGATTATAAAGGGGCTTCTTTAGGCATGAGTAATGAAGAAATAGATAGATTATTTGCTTTTAGAAAACAAAATAAATGGATTAATTCGGCTAAACAATTTCAAGACGTTACTAAAATTTCAGATTCCCTTTTAAATGAAATCTCACCTTATTTTAAGTTTCCTGATTGGTTGGAAAATTCTGTTTCAAAACCAGTTTCAAATTACAACAATATTCCTAAAACCTTTGCCCAAAAGCAAGATTTGAATACAGCAACTGCGCTACAACTTCAAAAAGTATATGGTGTAGGAGAAGCGTTATCACAACGTATTATAAAATACCGAAGTAAATTCAAAGGTGGTTTTATTTCCGATGGTCAACTTCAAGATGTATATGGTTTAGGACCAGACATTATTGAAAACATTAAAAAAGAGTTCACAGTAAAATCCTCAAGGTCTATTAATAAAATAAATTTAAATCTGGCAACTGTTGATCAACTTGTTACCATTCCTTATGTAGATTATGATTTGGCTCATGATATTATAGAACAAAGAAAGTTAAGGAACGGATTTAAGTCGATGGATGAATTAATAAAAGTTAAGGACTTTCCAATAAATAAATTAGATATAATTAAATTATATTTGTCCCTCGATTAAAAAATTGTAATTGAAATATCTTTAATAAAATTGTAAATAACAATAAATTGATTTTGGATGTTCCATTTTACAGGAAAGAAAATAATTAAGAGACATGAATAGTATGTACTTCACTGAAGAACATCATCTTTTTAGAAAAAGCCTTCAAGATTTTTTAAAAAAAGAAGTAGTTCCACATATAGAAAAATGGGAACAATCTGGTGTTATTGATAAAAATATCTGGAAGAAATTTGGGGATATGGGCTTTTTAGGGATTAACTATCCTGAGGCTTATGGCGGATTAAATTTAGATCTTTTCTATACTATTATTCTTTTAGAGGAACTTCAAAAAATAAATTCAGGAGGTTTTGCCGCAGCTATTTGGGCGCATGTGTATTTGTCAATGACCCACCTAAACGCAGAAGGCAGTGAGGATATAAAACAACACTATTTAGTACCTAGTATTACGGGTGAGAAAGTAGGGTGTTTATGCATTACAGAGCCATTCGGTGGTAGTGATGTCGCTGGTTTAAGAACAACAGCGGTTAGAGAAGGCGATTTTTATATTATTAATGGCTCTAAAACCTTTATTACTAACGGGGTTTATAGCGATTATTTAATTGTAACGGCTAAAACAAATCCAGAATTGGGAAGCAAGGGTATCAGTATTTTTGTAGTGGATAGAGACGTTCCCGGCATATCGGCAACCAAATTAGATAAGTTAGGCTGGCGAGCCTCCGATACAGGTGAGATTGCCTTTGATAATGTAAAGATTCCTGCAAGTAATTTATTAGGTGAAGAAAATAAAGGTTTTGGATACATACTTCAACATTTCGCTTTAGAGCGTTTGGTCATGGGTGTAAACGCCCATGCTCGTGCAGAATTTGCCCTTGAATATACATTAAATTATATGTCCCAAAGAGAAGCCTTTGGGAAGTCTATAGATAAATTTCAAGCATTAAGACATACGATTGCCGATTTGTATACAGATATGGAAATGTGTAAACAGTTCAATTATTCAGTCACTCATAGACTGAATAAAGGCGAATATGTAGTTAAAGAAGCCACCATGTCTAAATTAAAGTGCACCAAAATGGCCGATGAGGTTATTTACCAATGTCTTCAATTTTTAGGCGGCTATGGCTATATGGAAGATTATCCGTTGGCTAGATTGTTTCGGGATAGTCGCTTAGGGCCCATTGGAGGTGGCACCTCAGAAATTCTTAGAGAGATACTAGCCAAAATTATAATTGACAAAAAAGATTATAAGCCAATTTTATAAATTATTGATTATTTATTGCAGATAATCAATTAGTTTTTATATTTGCACTCTGAAATTCTAAAAGAGAGGAGGTTAAGACACTATGTTAATAATACCGATTAAAGAAGGAGAAAACATCGATAGAGCGCTAAAGCGTTTTAAGCGTAAGTTTGACAAAACGGGCATTAAACGTCAGTTACAAAACAGAAAGCAGTTTACAAAGCCTTCAGTAGAACGTAGAGCGCAAATACAAAAAGCACAATACATTCAAGGTTTAAGAGATGCAGAAGATAATATTTAATTAGCTTCTAAATCATATAAAATGAATTCCCGCAACTTGCGGGAATTTTTTTTTGTCTTAAATTTAAGTATATGGACTCTTAAATCTTTGTACTTTTAACTTTGTAACTTTATAAAATATGTCTTTAAAAAAATTTACAGATTATTTATTACTTGAGAAAAAGTATTCTGCCTTGACCGTAAAAGCATATCAAACCGATTTACAAAGTTTTATAGAGTTTCTGAAAAGTGAGTTTGATGAAGCGTCAATTCACAATGTTAACTATTCGCAAATAAGAAGTTGGATTGTTTCGTTGGTAGAAAAAAATGTTTCCAATAGAAGTATCAATAGAAAAGTATCGGCTTTAAACACGTACTTTAAATTTCTTCAAAAAGTTGGGGATATTAAATTAAACCCTCTGATAAAGCACAAGGCATTAAAAACCAGTAAAAAAATTCAAGTACCTTTTTCAGAAGCGGAAATCAATACAGCAATAGATGATTTATATTATGAAGATAGTTTTGAAGGTGTTCGTGATAAATTAATGATTGAATTATTTTATTCAACGGGCATACGAAGAATCGAATTGGTTGAATTAAAGCTAAATAGTATTGATTTTCAAAACAACACGTTAAAAGTATTGGGAAAAAGAAATAAAGAACGATTGGTGCCGTTATTAAATTCAGTCATTCAATCATTGCATTGTTATTTGAAATCAAGACAAGAGTTGAAAACCGTTGTCGATACTGATAACTTATTTTTAACAAAAAGTGGCGTTAAAATATATGAAACACTTGTTTACAGAATAATAAATGATTATTTTAGTAAAGCATCTTCAAAAGTAAAAAAGAGTCCGCATATTTTGCGTCATTCTTTTGCAACACATTTGCTTAACCAAGGTGCGGATTTAAATGCTGTTAAAGAACTTTTGGGACATTCAAGTTTAGCTGCTACACAAGTGTATACTCATAATAGCATAGCTGAGTTGAAGAAAGTGCATATTAACGCACACCCTAGAAGTAAAAAATGAAATATTGTATAACCAAAACACCTAAGTATGAAAGTAAACACGCAATCCGTTAATTTCAACGCTGACAAAAAGTTGATTAATTTTATCCAAAAACGAATGGATAAATTAGATTTGTTTTATGATAAGGTCATACAATCCGATGTTTATTTAAAGTTGGAGAACACCAGTGATAAAGAGAATAAAATTTTTGAAGCACGCGTCAGTGTGCCTGGAGATAGCTTCGTTGTAAAGAAACAATGTAAATCATTTGAAGAAGGCGCAGATATGGCAACTGCTTCGCTTGAAAGACAACTAAAAAAGAGAAAAGAAAAATTAAGATCAAATTTGTGACAAAATTTATCAAAAAATGTTTTGAATAAATAAATAAATCTATACATTTGCAGTCCGTTAGAAATAGCGGGCTTTTTTTGTGCTAAAAAGTTAGAAAAAAGCCGATGTAGCTCAGTTGGCTAGAGCAGCTGATTTGTAATCAGCAGGTCGTGGGTTCGAGCCCCTCCATCGGCTCAGAAGTTCTTTTGTTAGTGAATTAAATGCATTGGGGAGATACTCAAGCGGCCAACGAGGGCAGACTGTAAATCTGCTGACTACGTCTTCGCAGGTTCGAATCCTGCTCTCCCCACAAAAAATTCCTACAAACCTGCTTAGTGGCAGTTAGAGTAGGAATCTTAAATATTGATTGTTCTAATTGTTTAGGTTAGAACAATCAATATTTAATACGTTCTTAAAAAAAATGGATTGAAATTTCTTTTTAATGGAGATTTCATATTATAATTGCGGGAGTAGCTCAGTTGGTAGAGCGTCAGCCTTCCAAGCTGAATGTCGCCGGTTCGAACCCGGTCTCCCGCTCTAAAATTTACGAGTTACGACCTACGATTTGTCAATCGTAAATCTGAAATCGGCAAATCGTAAATGAAACGCCGGTGTAGCTCAGGGGTAGAGCGTTTCCTTGGTAAGGAAGAGGTCACGAGTTCAATTCTCGTCATTGGCTCTAATTTGATTAAAAATAGAATACACTAATATTATTATATAACTAAGATTTAAATTATTTAAAAACATGGCAAAGGCAACTTTCGATCGTTCAAAACCACACTTAAACATTGGTACCATTGGACACGTAGATCACGGTAAAACAACTTTAACTGCTGCTATTACTAAAGTATTAGCTGATGCAGGTTTATCAGAAGCGAAATCATTCGATCAGATTGATAACGCACCAGAAGAAAAAGAAAGAGGTATTACAATTAATACATCACACGTAGAATATGCAACAGCAAATCGTCATTACGCTCACGTTGACTGTCCAGGTCACGCGGATTACGTAAAGAACATGGTTACTGGTGCTGCACAAATGGATGGTGCCATTTTAGTGGTTGCCGCTACAGATGGTCCTATGCCACAAACTCGTGAGCACATCTTATTAGGTCGTCAAGTAGGAATTCCTCGTATGGTTGTATTCATGAATAAAGTGGATATGGTTGATGATGAAGAGTTATTAGAGTTGGTTGAAATGGAAATTAGAGATTTATTATCTTTCTACGAATATGATGGGGATAATGGTCCTGTTATTGCTGGTTCTGCTTTAGGTGCCCTTAATGGTGAAGCTAAATGGGTTGATACCGTAATGAAATTAATGGAAGCTTGTGATTCATGGATTGAAGAGCCAACTCGTGAAATCGACAAACCTTTCTTAATGCCTATCGAAGACGTTTTCTCTATTACTGGTCGTGGTACTGTTGCTACAGGTCGTATTGAAACAGGTATCGCTAAAACTGGAGATCCAGTTGAGATTATTGGTATGGGAGCTGAGAAATTAACGTCTACTATCACAGGTATCGAAATGTTCCGTCAGATATTAGATAGAGGTGAAGCTGGAGATAATGCAGGTATCTTATTAAGAGGTATTGAGAAAACTCAAATCTCTAGAGGTATGGTTATTGTAAAACCAGGTTCTGTAACTCCACACGCTAAATTTAAAGCTGAGGTTTATATCCTTAAAAAAGAAGAAGGTGGACGTCATACTCCGTTCCATAACAACTACCGTCCTCAGTTTTACGTACGTACAACTGACGTGACAGGAAACATTTCATTGCCTTCAGGTGTTGAGATGGTTATGCCAGGAGACAACCTTACTATTACTGTAGAGCTTATCCAAAAAATTGCGATGAACGTAGGTTTACGTTTTGCAATCCGCGAAGGTGGTAGAACAGTAGGAGCTGGTCAAGTTACTGAAATTTTAGACTAATAAAGTTCAATAAATAGATAAGCTAAGGTATTCCGTTTTCGGAATACCTTGACTTATGTTTACGGGTTTAGCTCAGTTGGTAGAGCACTGGTCTCCAAAACCAGGTGTCGTGAGTTCGAGTCTCCCAACCCGTGCTAAAATATAAGATTACTGTTTAAAGTAACTTTTTAAATTAGATTTAAAGTGTGTTAAAATGTGCCTGATTTGATTTTAAAATATTAGAAAAGGAAAATTTTAATCCATATAAAAAAATAAATTATAGAATGGCTGGATTTGTAAATTATATAAAAGAATCATTTGGAGAACTAAAAAACAATGTAACCTGGCCATCATGGGCTGAGGCTCAAAGTTTAACAGTTTTAGTTGCTGTATTTTCAATTATATTTTCACTTGCTATTTGGGGTGTAGATACAATTTTTAGTAAAGTCATAGCATTATATTTTCAATGGATTAATGGATAAAACAAATTTTATGTCTGAAGTAGGTGAAAAAAAATGGTATGTTGTTAGGGCTGTAAGTGGTCAAGAAAACAAGATTAAGACGTATATAGAGAATGAAATTGCTCGATTAGGTCTTCAAGATTATGTTGATCAAGTTTTAGTTCCAACAGAAAAGGTGATTCAGATTCGAAATGGGAAAAAGATAAATAAAGAAAAAGTTTATTTCCCAGGATATATAATGATACAAGCAAACTTAACTGGCGAAATACCTCATATTATTAGATCTGTTACTAATGTGATAGGTTTTTTAGGAGAAACTAAAGGAGGAGATCCTGTGCCGTTAAGACTATCTGAAGTTAACAGAATGTTAGGTAAGGTTGATGAATTGTCTGTTGATGAAAGTGCAAACGTCATGATACCA
Organism: Confluentibacter sediminis; assembly: GCF_003258355.1. Classification (GTDB taxonomy): domain Bacteria; phylum Bacteroidota; class Bacteroidia; order Flavobacteriales; family Flavobacteriaceae; genus Confluentibacter; species Confluentibacter sediminis. The sequence goes on from NZ_QKPO01000001.1 coordinate 32,303, forward strand.
TTCACTAAAGGTGAAACAGTTAAAGTAATTGACGGTCCATTTAATGGATTTGATGGTACCATTGAAAATATAAATGAAGAGAAGCGTAAACTTGAGGTTATGGTGAAAATTTTCGGAAGAAAAACACCGTTGGAATTAAGTTATATGCAAGTTGAAAAAGTATAATAATTGTTACACTATATAAATGATGTACTACTAGGCTTCCAATTTTAGAAGTATATCAAACTTAAATTATTAAAAATGGCAAAAGAATTATTTAAAGTAGTTAAGTTACAAGTTCGGGGAGGTGCTGCGAATCCGTCGCCACCGGTTGGACCCGCTTTAGGAGCTGCTGGAGTTAATATCATGGAGTTCTGTAAGCAGTTTAATGCTAGAACCCAAGATAAGCCTGGTAAAGTATTACCAGTTGCTATCTCTGTTTACAAAGACAAATCATTTGATTTTGTAATCAAAACTCCTCCTGCAGCGGTACAATTATTAGAAGCGGCCAAATTAAAAAAGGGTTCAGGAGAACCAAACCGAAAAAAAGTAGCTAAAGTTTCGTGGGATCAAATCAAAGCAATAGCAGAAGATAAAATGGTAGATTTAAATGCATTTACTTTAGTCTCAGCTATGAAAATGGTTGCTGGTACAGCAAGGTCTATGGGAATAACCGTGACCGGAAACGCTCCTTATTAATCTATAAAAGACATTAAGAAATGGCAAGATTAACAAAAAAGCAAAAAGAGGCTTTAGCAAAAATAGAAAAAGGGAGAGTTTACTCTCTTGATGAAGCTTCTGTATTAGTAAAAGAAATTACTAGTACTAAGTTTGACGCATCAGTAGACATTGCTGTTCGTTTGGGTGTAGATCCAAGAAAAGCAAACCAAATGGTTAGAGGTGTTGTATCTCTTCCTCATGGTACTGGTAAAGATATGAAAGTATTAGCATTAGTAACTCCAGATAAAGAAGCAGAAGCTAAAGAAGCTGGTGCTGATTATGTTGGACTAGACGAATATCTAGATAAAATCAAGAATGGTTGGACAGATGTAGATGTTATTGTAACAATGCCTAGTGTTATGGGTAAATTAGGTCCATTAGGACGTGTATTAGGCCCTCGTGGTTTAATGCCAAATCCAAAAACAGGCACAGTAACCATGGAAATTGGTAAAGCTGTAGCAGAGGTTAAAGCTGGTAAAATTGACTTTAAAGTTGATAAAACAGGTATTGTGCACGCTGCTATTGGTAAAGCATCTTTTTCAGCTGATAAAATTGCAGGAAATGCAACTGAATTAATTCAAACATTATTAAAACTAAAGCCAACCGCTGCTAAAGGTACTTATGTGAAAAGTATTCATATATCTAGTACTATGAGCCCTAGCGTAGCTGTTGATCCTAAAGTTGGTTAATTAGTTAAAAACTTTTATTATGACAAGAGAAGAAAAATCACAAGTAATTCAAGATTTAACTGCAGAGCTAGCTAACAATGCTAATATTTATATAGCAGATATTTCAGGATTAAATGCAGGAACGACTTCAGAATTACGTCGTGCTTGTTTTAAAGCGAACATAAAATTAGCTGTAGTTAAAAACACATTACTTGCAAAAGCAATGGAAGCTTCAGATAGAGAATTCGGAGATTTACCTACAATTTTAAAAGGTAATACTTCTGTAATGTATTCTGAATCTGGTAATGGCCCAGCTAAGTTAATTAAAACCTTCCGTAAAAAATCAGACAAACCTTTATTAAAAGGAGCGTTTATTGAGGAATCAGTTTATATTGGAGATGACCAATTAGATATGTTAGTAGATATCAAGTCTAAAGAAGAGTTGATAGGTGAGATTATAGGATTACTACAATCTCCTGCTAAAAATGTTGTTTCTGCACTTAAATCAAGTGGTGGAAAACTAGCTGGTATTCTAAAAACACTATCTGAAAAAGAAGGATAGTATCACATAGTACGCACTATATTACAATTATATTAAAATTAAAAATTTATTAAAAACGATAGAAAAATGGCAGATTTAAAAGATTTCGCAGAAAAATTAGTTAACTTAACAGTAAAAGAAGTAAACGAGTTAGCTACTATATTAAAAGATGAGTATGGCATCGAGCCTGCTGCTGCTGCTGTTGCAGTTGCTGCTGGTCCTGCTGCAGGTGGTGGAGATGATGCTGCTGAAGCTCAAACTGAATTTAACGTTATCCTTAAAGCAGCTGGTGCTTCTAAATTAGCAGTTGTTAAATTAGTTAAAGAATTAACTGGTTTAGGATTAAAAGAAGCTAAAGAATTAGTAGATAATGCACCAAGCCCAATTAAAGAGGGTGTTACTAAAGATGAAGCTGAAGGCTTAAAAGCATCTTTAGAAGAAGCTGGAGCAGAGGTTGAGCTTAAATAAGCTTAACAACTAAACAATACCAAGGTTTAGGTCTGAAGTAAGTGCTTCCAGACCTAAACCATTTTGCGTATATAATCATAAGATACGCCAATTATTATTTTTTAATCATAATTCCGTCCATTGATGTTATCAACACAAGCTGAAAGATTAAATTTCTCGTCTATTGTCAATAGAACAGAATACCCAGATTTCTTGGATATTCAGATAAAATCCTTCCAGGATTTTTTCCAATTAGAAACTAAATCTGAAGAAAGAGGTGATGAAGGTTTATATAATACCTTCATGGAAAACTTCCCTATTACCGATTCACGTAATCAATTCGTTTTAGAATTTTTAGATTACTTTGTAGACCCGCCAAGATATGCCATAGATGAGTGTATAGAAAGAGGTCTTACTTATAGCGTTCCATTAAAGGCAAGGTTAAAGTTGTATTGTACAGACCCTGAACATGAGGATTTCGAGACCATTGTTCAAGATGTGTATTTAGGAACGATACCTTACATGACGCCAAGTGGTACATTTGTTATCAATGGTGCAGAACGTGTAGTAGTATCTCAATTACACCGTTCACCAGGTGTGTTTTTTGGCCAATCTTTCCATGCAAATGGAACTAAGCTTTACTCTGCAAGGGTCATTCCATTTAAAGGTTCTTGGATCGAGTTTGCTACAGATATCAACCAAGTAATGTATGCTTATATTGACAGAAAGAAAAAACTTCCTGTTACTACATTATTTAGAGCTATAGGGTTTGAACGTGATAAAGACATTCTTGAAATTTTTGATCTAGCTGAAGAAATTAAAGTTTCTAAATCTGGGTTAAAGAAATATCAAGGAAGAAAACTTGCTGCGCGTGTTCTTAATACATGGCATGAGGATTTTGTGGATGAAGATACTGGTGAGGTAGTTTCTATTGAGCGTAATGAAATTGTGCTTGATCGTGATACCATTTTAGATAAAGATAATATTGAGGAAATTATTGACGCTGATGTAAAAACAATTCTTTTACATAAAGAAAGTGCTCAACAAGGTGATTATGCTATTATCCATAACACACTTCAAAAAGATCCAACAAACTCTGAAAAAGAGGCTGTTGAACATATATACAGACAGCTACGTAATGCAGAACCGCCCGATGAGGAAACTGCTCGTGGTATTATAGATAAATTATTCTTTAGTGACCAACGTTACTCTTTAGGTGAAGTAGGTCGTTATAGAATGAACAAAAAATTGAATCTTGATATTGGAATGGACAAACAAGTTTTGACCAAAGAAGATATCATTACTATCATAAAATATTTAATTGAACTTATCAACTCTAAAGCTGAGATTGATGATATTGACCATTTATCTAACCGTCGTGTACGTACAGTAGGTGAGCAATTGTCACAACAATTTGGTGTTGGTTTAGCGCGTATGGCTCGTACCATTCGTGAGCGTATGAACGTTCGTGATAACGAGGTATTTACGCCTATAGATTTGATTAATGCTAAGACCTTGTCTTCGGTTATTAATTCTTTCTTTGGAACCAATCAGTTATCTCAATTCATGGATCAAACCAATCCATTGGCTGAGATTACACATAAACGTCGTTTATCAGCACTAGGGCCAGGAGGTTTATCAAGAGAGAGAGCAGGTTTTGAGGTTCGTGACGTCCACTATACCCATTATGGTCGTTTATGTCCAATTGAAACCCCAGAGGGACCAAACATTGGTTTGATTTCTTCACTTTCGGTATTTGCTAAAGTGAATTCTATGGGATTCATTGAAACGCCTTATCGTCCTGTAACTGAAGGTGTCGTTGATATTAAAAATGAGCCAATTTATTTAAGTGCAGAAGAAGAAGAAGGTAAATTAATAGCTCAAGCTACTGTAAAAGTTGATGAAAAAGGGACTATTTTACATGATAAAGTAATTGCAAGAATGGAAGGTGATTTCCCAGTAATTGATCCTTCTAGTCTTCATTTTACAGATGTGGCACCAAACCAAATTTCATCTATTTCGGCTTCTTTAATTCCGTTCTTAGAGCATGATGATGCGAACCGTGCCTTGATGGGATCTAACATGATGCGTCAAGCCGTACCATTATTATTACCTCAAGCGCCTATTGTTGGAACTGGTTTGGAAAGACAGGTAGCTTCAGATTCTCGCGTATTAATTAATGCGGAAGGAAGTGGAGAAGTACTTTATGTGGATGCAAATGAAATAAAAATAAAATACGATCGTACTGAAGATGAAGCTGCGGTAAGTTTTGATAGCGATGTTAAAGTATATCCGTTAGTAAAATTCAGAAAAACCAATCAAGGTACAAGTATCAACTTAAAACCAATTGTGGTTAAAGGAGATAAAGTAACTAAAGGTCAAGTTCTTTGTGAAGGCTATGCAACCCAAAAAGGAGAATTAGCTTTAGGAAGAAACATGAAAGTGGCCTTCATGCCTTGGAAAGGTTATAACTTTGAGGATGCGATTGTGATTTCTGAAAAAGTGGTTCGTGAGGATATTTTCACATCTATTCACGTTGATGAATATTCTTTAGAAGTTAGAGATACTAAATTAGGTAATGAAGAATTAACTAATGACATTCCAAACGTTTCTGAAGAAGCTACTAAAGATTTAGATGAAAATGGAATGATCCGCATTGGTGCAGAAGTAAAACCTGGCGACATTCTTATTGGTAAAATTACTCCAAAAGGGGAAAGTGATCCTACTCCAGAAGAGAAATTATTACGTGCCATCTTTGGTGATAAAGCAGGTGATGTTAAAGATGCGTCTTTAAAAGCATCTCCATCTTTAAATGGTGTTGTCATTGATAAGAAATTATTTTCTCGTGCTGTAAAAGACAAACGTAAGAGAGTACAAGATAAAGATGATATTACACATCTAGAAGCTATTTATGATGCTAAATTTGAAGACTTAAAAGCCATTTTAATCGACAAATTATTCAACATCGTTAATGGAAAAACATCTCAGGGAATCTTTAATGATTTAGGTGAAGAAGTGTTGCCAAAAGGTAAAAAATTCACTCAAAAAATGTTAAATGCTGTTGATGATTATGCACATTTAGTGTCTGGAAAATGGACTACTGATGATCATACCAATAAATTGGTGGCTGACTTAATCCACAACTATAAGATTAAAGAAAACGACTTACAAGGGTCTTTAAGACGTGAGAAGTTTACTATTTCTGTAGGGGATGAGTTGCCAGCGGGTATCATAAAATTGGCTAAAGTTTATATAGCTAAAAAGCGTAAACTAAAAGTAGGTGATAAAATGGCAGGTCGTCACGGTAATAAAGGTATTGTGGCTCGTATTGTAAGAGCAGAAGATATGCCTTTCTTAGAAGATGGAACACCTGTTGATATTGTGTTGAATCCACTTGGTGTACCTTCCCGTATGAACATTGGTCAGATTTACGAAACGGTTCTTGGATGGGCTGGACAAAAACTAGGACGCACTTATGCAACCCCAATTTTTGACGGAGCAACCATTGACCAAATTAATGAGTTAACTGATGAAGCTGGAATTCCTAGATATGGTCATACATATTTATATGATGGTGGAACAGGTGAACGTTTCGATCAACCAGCAACTGTTGGGGTTATCTATATGTTAAAGCTAGGACATATGGTTGACGATAAAATGCACGCACGTTCTATAGGACCATACTCGTTAATTACTCAGCAACCTCTTGGTGGTAAAGCACAATTTGGTGGTCAACGTTTTGGTGAGATGGAGGTTTGGGCTTTAGAAGCTTATGGAGCTTCTGCTACATTACGCGAGATTTTAACTGTAAAATCTGATGACGTTATTGGAAGAGCAAAAACCTATGAAGCTATCGTTAAAGGAGAGCCAATGCCAGAGCCTGGGTTACCAGAATCATTTAATGTATTAATGCACGAACTTAAAGGTTTAGGCTTAGACATTAGATTAGAAGAATAATGAATTTTTCGCTCTAGTGTAAAGCTAGAGCGAAAAAATCTATATAAAGTTTACAAATAATTCGATATCACCATATATCATGGCAAGAAAACAAGATAAGAATACAGTAAAAAGATTTAACAAAATCACTATTGGTTTAGCATCGCCAGAGTCTATTTTAGCAGAGTCTAGAGGCGAGGTTTTAAAACCAGAAACTATTAATTATCGTACCCATAAACCAGAAAGAGATGGTTTATTCTGTGAGCGTATTTTTGGTCCAGTTAAGGATTATGAATGTGCTTGTGGTAAATATAAAAGAATTCGCTACAAAGGCATCGTTTGCGACCGTTGTGGTGTAGAGGTAACTGAAAAGAAAGTACGTCGTGATAGAGTAGGACACATCAATTTAGTGGTGCCAATTGCTCATATCTGGTATTTCCGTTCATTACCAAATAAGATAGGATATCTTTTAGGCTTACCGTCTAAAAAATTAGATATGATTATCTATTATGAACGTTACGTAGTTATTCAACCAGGTAATGCTAAGAATGAAGATGGAGAGCCATTACAAACCATGGACTTCTTAACTGAAGAAGAATATTTAAACATTCTTGAATCACTTCCACAAGACAATCAATATTTAGACGATCATGATCCTAATAAGTTTCTTGCTAAAATGGGAGCTGAATGTTTGATTGAATTGTTATCTAGAATAGATTTAGAAGCATTGTCTTATGAATTACGTCATAAAGCAAACACAGAAACATCTAAACAACGTAAAACAGAGAGTTTAAAACGTTTACAAGTTGTTGAATCACTTCGTGAATCTAATCAAAATAGGGAAAATCGTCCTGAGTGGATGATTATGAAGGTGATTCCAATTATCCCACCAGAATTACGTCCGTTAGTGCCGTTAGATGGTGGTCGTTTTGCTACATCAGATTTAAATGATTTATACCGTCGTGTAATTATTAGAAATAACCGTCTTAAAAGATTGGTGGAAATCAAAGCTCCTGAAGTTATTTTACGTAATGAAAAACGTATGCTTCAAGAGTCAGTTGATTCATTATTTGATAATACACGTAAATCTTCGGCCGTAAAAACTGATTCTAACAGACCGTTAAAATCATTATCAGATTCATTAAAAGGTAAACAAGGACGTTTCCGTCAGAACCTTTTAGGAAAACGTGTTGATTATTCTGCACGTTCTGTGATTGTTGTTGGACCCGAATTAAAATTACACGAATGTGGATTGCCAAAAAACATGGCAGCAGAACTTTACAAACCTTTCGTAATTAGAAAATTAATTGAAAGAGGGATTGTAAAAACTGTAAAATCTGCTAAGAAAATTATAGATAAAAGAGAACCTGTAGTTTGGGATATTTTAGAAAATGTTTTAAAAGGACATCCAGTACTTTTAAATCGTGCTCCTACGTTACACAGACTAGGTATTCAAGCATTTCAACCAAAATTAATTGAAGGGAAAGCGATTCAGTTGCACCCTTTAGTTTGTACAGCGTTTAACGCGGATTTCGATGGTGACCAAATGGCGGTACATTTACCATTAGGACCAGAAGCTATTTTAGAGTGTCAGTTATTAATGTTGGCATCCCATAATATCTTAAATCCAGCAAACGGTTCGCCAGTAACAGTACCTTCTCAAGACATGGTTCTTGGTTTATATTATATGACCAAAGAACGTAAATCTACACCGGATGCGCCAGTTAAAGGTGAAGGGTTAACATTCTATGCGCCAGAAGAGGTTGAGATTGCTTTTAATGAGAAGAAAGTAGATTTAAATGCTTCTATCAAAGTAAGGACTTTAGATATTAATGCAGATGGTAAGTTAGCACCAACCATTATCAATACAACAGTTGGTCGTGTATTATTTAACCAAAAAGTGCCACAAGCAGCAGGTTATATAAATGAAGTACTTACTAAAAAGTCTTTAAGGGATATTATTGGAAACATTCTTAAGTTCACATCTGTTCCTGAAACAGCTGATTTCCTTGATGAAATTAGAACTTTAGGATTTAAGTTTGCATTCCAAGGTGGTTTATCATTTAGTTTAGGTGATATTATTATTCCACCAGAAAAACAAGGAATGATTGATAAGGCTAATGGTTTAGTTGATGGCATTATGGCTAACTATAACATGGGTCTTATTACAAATAACGAACGTTATAACCAAGTTATTGATATTTGGACTTCTACAAATGCTGAATTGACAGAGTTGTCAATGAAACGTATTCGTGAAGATCAACAAGGATTCAACTCGGTATATATGATGCTTGATTCTGGAGCTCGTGGATCTAAAGAACAGATTCGTCAGCTTACAGGTATGCGTGGTTTGATGGCTAAACCAAAAAAATCGAATGCAGGTGGTGGAGAGATTATCGAAAATCCAATTCTTTCTAACTTTAAAGAAGGTCTTTCCATTTTAGAGTATTTCATCTCTACTCACGGTGCTCGTAAAGGTCTTGCCGATACTGCATTAAAAACAGCCGATGCGGGTTATTTAACACGTCGTTTGGTTGACGTTTCACAAGATGTTATTATTAATACTGAAGATTGTGGAACATTGAGAGGTGTTGAAGTGGAAGCATTAAAGAAAAATGACGAGGTTGTTGAAACTCTTGAAGAAAGAATTGTAGGTCGTGTATCTTTAAATGATGTTTACAATCCATTAACTGAAGAGTTGTTAGTAGCTTCTGGTCAATTAATCGAAGATCATATTGCTAAAGCTATTGAAGAATCTCCAATTGATAGTGTAGAAGTACGTTCTGCATTAAGTTGTGAGGCATTAAAAGGAATTTGTGCTAAATGTTACGGACGTAACTTAGCAACCGGAAAAATGGTTCAACGTGGTGAAGCAGTAGGAGTTGTAGCAGCGCAATCTATTGGAGAGCCAGGTACACAGTTAACACTTCGTACGTTCCACGTAGGAGGTATTGCTGGAAACATTTCTGAAGAAAATAAACTGGCTGTTAAATTCAATGGTATTGCTGAAATTGAAGATTTAAAAACAGTTAAAGGTAAAGATAGTGAAGGAAATGATATTGATATCGTTATTTCCCGTACATCTGAAATCAAATTGATAGATAAGAAAACAGGCATCACATTAAGTACTAATAATATTCCTTACGGTTCAACCATTTATGTTAAAAATGGTCAAGAATTAACCAAAGGTGATGTGGTTTGTACTTGGGACCCTTACAATGGTGTCATTATTTCTGAGTTTGCTGGAAAAATCAGATATGAGAATATTGAACAAGGTATGACTTACCAAGTCGAGATTGATGAGCAAACTGGTTTCCAAGAAAAAGTAATTTCTGAGTCTAGAAACAAACGATTAATCCCAACACTTCATATTGAAGATGCAAAAGGAGAAATCATTCGTTCTTATAACTTACCAGTAGGTGCTCATTTAATGATTGATAATGGCGAGAAGATTATTGTTGGAAAAATATTAGTTAAAATACCAAGAAAATCATCTAAATCTGGAGATATTACAGGAGGTTTACCACGTGTAACCGAGTTATTCGAAGCTCGTAACCCTTCAAATCCAGCGGTAGTAAGTGAAATTGATGGTGTTATATCTTTTGGAAAAATAAAAAGAGGTAACCGTGAGATTATCGTTGAATCTAAATTAGGAGAAGTTAAAAAGTACTTAGTAAAATTATCTAATCAAATTCTTGTACAAGAAAACGATTATGTAAAAGCTGGTATGGCTTTATCTGATGGTTCAATCACTCCTAATGATATTTTAGATATTAAAGGACCATCTGCGGTTCAACAATATTTAGTGAACGAAGTACAAGAAGTATATCGTTTACAAGGGGTGAAAATTAACGATAAACACTTTGAAGTTGTTGTAAGACAGATGATGCGTAAGGTTAGAATCATTGATTCTGGGGATACTATTTTCTTAGAAGATCAATTGGCTCATAAAGATGACTTCATTTTAGAAAATGATGAAATTTTCGGAATGAAAATAGTTGAAAATGCTGGAGATTCAGTGAACCTTAAACCAGGTCAAATGGTAACTCCAAGACAACTAAGAGATGAGAATTCTCTTTTACGTAGAGAAGACAAACAACTTGTTGAGGCTAGAGATGCTAGACCAGCTACTGCTACGCCAATATTACAAGGTATTACTAGAGCATCGCTTCAAACAAAATCGTTTATTTCAGCGGCATCTTTCCAAGAAACAACCAAAGTTCTTAACGAAGCGGCAGTTGCAGGTAAGATAGATGACTTAGAAGGACTAAAAGAAAATGTTATTGTAGGACACAGAATTCCAGCAGGAACTGGTATGCGTCGTTATACTGATATTATAGTAGGTTCTAAAGAGGAGTTTGACGAAATGATGCAAGTAAAAAAAGAATTAAATTATAATTAATTGTCATTCCTGCGGAGGTAGGAATCTTTAAAACTAAAGCCTTCATGTAAATTAACTTGAAGGCTTTTATATTTAAAATTAAATCATTATGTCAAACGAAAAAGATAAGCCCAAACAAGGGCAAATTAATATTGAGTTGGACGAAAATGTCGCCGAAGGAATCTATTCCAATTTGGCAATTATCAATCACTCAGTATCTGAATTTGTTGTTGACTTTGTTAGCATCATGCCAGGTGTTCCTAAAAGTAAAGTAAAGTCTAGAATAATATTAACTCCACAACATGCTAAACGGTTATTGAAAGCTTTAGCCGATAATGTAGCACGATTTGAAAGTAATCATGGTGAAATTAAAGATTATGAGCAACCGCCCATTCCTTTAAATTTTGGTCCAACTGGACAAGCATAAATTAAAAAGCCCTTTGAAATTATTTCAAAGGGCTTTTTGGTTAAATAGAAGTATCGTTAAATTTAGCTAGCTTTTTTAATGTCGTTTATCTTAAATTTTAAAGCTCCTGAGGGACACCTTTTAATTTGATTGATGATTTTTTCTGTTTCAGCATTCTCTAAATTAATCCAAGGAATGATTGAGAAACTAAAAACATCTGATAATTCTTTGGCACATTTTCCTGATTGAACACAGATATTGGGTTCAAATGTTACAGTAATATCTTTATTACTGAATTCGTTGTCATCAGTATTTTTCATGGTAGTTCAATTTGGGGTTAAACTTTAATCAAAAGTCTTTAATATGGTATTGTAATAGAAATAAAATCGTCGTTTCGTTAAAATTCTGAGGTAAAGTGGAATTTTATACTTGGATATTTTTGCTGAGTCATTTCTAAAGAAAAAGGAGAGTCTGCTAAAAATACTAATTGGTTTTGTTTGTCTTTTGCTAAAAACCGTTGTTTTACCCTTATGAATTCTTTGTACTCTTCCGTTTTGGAGTTTTTTGGGTCTACCCAACATGCTTTATAAACGTTTAAGTTTTCGTAAGTACATTTCGCTCCATACTCATGCTCTAATCTATATTGAATAACTTCATATTGTAATGCACCAACAGTTCCAATAACTTTTCGGCCATTGAGTTCTAATGTAAATAATTGAGCCACACCTTCATCCATTAATTGGTCGATTCCTTTAAAAAGCTGTTTGGACTTTAATGGGTCGGCATTATTTATATATCTAAAATGCTCCGGAGAGAAACTGGGAACCCCTTTATAATTAATAACTTCACCTTCTGTTAAAGTATCACCAATTTTAAAATTTCCGGTATCGTGTAAACCAACAATATCTCCTGCATAAGAGATATCTACAATCTCTTTTTTTTCAGCGAAAAAGGCATTCGGACTAGAGAATTTTAGCTTTTTTCCATGTCTAACATGTAGATAAGGCTTGTTTCTTTCGAAAGTACCAGAAACAATTTTTACAAACGCAAGCCTATCCCTGTGGTTTGGATCCATATTGGCATGAATCTTAAACACAAACCCAGTAAACTTATCTTCATCGGGTTTCACTAAACGTTCTTCACTTTGTTTAGGCCTCGGTTTTGGTGCAATTTCAATAAAACAATCCAGTAACTCTCTGACCCCAAAATTGTTTAGGGCAGACCCAAAGAATACGGGTTGTAATTGTCCGTTTAAGTATGCTTCTTTATCAAATGGTGGATAAATGCCTTCCACTAATTCTATTTCTTCACGAAGTGTGTTTGCTGCTTTTTCACCAATTAACTTGGTTAATTCTGGGGCATTTAAATCGGAAATTTCAATAGTTTCTTCAATATTTTTTCTACTGTCACCACTAAAAAGATTGATGTTCTTTTCCCAAATATTGTAAATGCCTTTAAAATCATATCCCATCCCAATTGGGAAACTTAATGGCGTGACGCTTAATCCTAATTTTTGTTCCACTTCATCCAGCAAATCGAAAGCGTCTTTTCCCTCTCTATCCATTTTATTGATAAAAACAATCATAGGAATATTGCGCATACGACAAACTTCGACTAATTTTTCAGTTTGTTCTTCAACACCTTTTGCCACATCAATAACTACAATAACACTGTCTACAGCGGTCAAGGTTCTAAAGGTGTCTTCAGCAAAATCTTTATGTCCAGGGGTATCTAGAATATTTATTTTAATACCATTATATTCAAAAGCCAAAACAGATGTTGCTACCGAAATACCACGTTGACGCTCAATTTCCATAAAGTCACTGGTCGCTCCTTTTTTTATTTTGTTACTTTTTACGGCTCCAGCTTCTTGAATAGCGCCACCAAAAAGAAGTAATTTTTCTGTTAAAGTTGTTTTACCAGCATCTGGATGGGAAATGATGCCAAAGGTTCGTCTGCGTTGTATTTCTTTTAAAAAACTCATAATGTTAAATGCAAATGGGTCGCAAAGATACTTTATAATTATGATTTAGGAATTTGGATTTTAGAAATTCTTGTTAAGATTGATAGTATTAATATTTTACTTGGTATTTTTGTGAAACTATGAAATGAGCATAGTCCAATATGTTGTCTTTAATTAAAACATTCTATGCGAATTGCATCTGAATAAAAAAAAGTAAAATTGCACAGATGAAAGAAGAACAAGTTATCCTTGTAAACGAAAAGGACGAACAAATTGGTTTAATGCCAAAAATGGAAGCGCATGAAAAGGCTTTATTGCATAGAGCTTTTTCTGTATTTATTTTTAATGATAAAAATGAATTAATGCTTCAACAGCGAGCCTTAACTAAATATCATTCTCCTGGGCTTTGGACCAATACGTGTTGTAGTCATCAACGGGAAGGGGAGAGCAATATTCAAGCTGGTAAAAGACGTTTATTTGAAGAAATGGGATTTATGGTCGATTTACAAGAATCTATCTCGTTTATTTATAAAGCCCCCTTTGATAATGGGCTAACGGAACATGAATTCGACCATATTTTGATTGGTACTTATAATGATGAACCCATTATTAATTTAGAGGAAGTAGCCAGTTGGAAATGGATGACTCTTGAAACTGTGAAAAATGATATGCTAAAAAAACCAGAGCTTTATACCGAATGGTTTAAAATTATATTTGATAAATTCTACGGACACATAAATATCTCTGAAAATGAAAGTAACGGTTAGTAGAAAAGCGCATTTTAATGCAGCTCATAGATTATATAGAAAAGATTGGACTGACGAAAAAAACAGTTTGATTTTTGGTAAATGTAGTAACCCGAATTTTCATGGTCATAATTATGAATTAATTGTTAACGTTACTGGCGATATTGATAAAGAAACCGGTTATGTGATTGATATTCAGTTTTTAAAGGATATTATAAAATCTGAAGTTGAAGATGCTTTCGACCATAAAAACTTAAATGTGGAAGTAGCAGAATTTAAAGAATTAAATCCGACAGCAGAATATATAGCTGTTGTTATTTACAACAAAATAAAACCAAAATTAAAACCAAATCTAGATTTGGAAATTACCCTTTACGAAACCCCTCGTAATTTTGTAAGTTATTCTGGAGAGTGAAAAATATATAAGCGTACTCCCTGTCGATTTATAGAGTGATGTCTTTCTAAATAAAAAATTCCCAAGCAATGCACTTGGGAATTTTATTTATCAAGCTGTTCTTTTCATATCAAAATTTCTAATTTCTCTGGGGAAGTCAAAAAATGCACTGGAAATACGTTCTTGATGATTTGTTGAGGCTTTCGTTTTAGTAACAATAATGTTTACCCAAAAACTTCTTTCATTTTGTTTTACTAATTGAGCCTGAATAGTTAACGTATCGTTTACAACGGCATTTTTATACATTTTAAATTTGAAATTTTCAATATCAGGGATTTCTTGTAAATAAAATTCTTTAATGGGATAACTGGCAGCAGCTTTTATTTTATCGTAAAGTACATGTGGTAATAAAAAGCCATTTGCATTACTTATATCTTTAGTTATTGTAAATGAGGTGTTTATATGATGTGTTTTCATGGTTTTAATTTTTTAAGGGTATAACAATAAGGGAGACAAATGGTGCGTATCAAATACACGGGACATGACTTTGTTACAGGTATTTACATTAATTATAAACTGAAGATTTTGTGTGATAGACTTAAATGTTTTCATGGTTTTTAAAATTTAAATTGGTTTAAAATAAAAAAGGTGCTTTTTTAAAGCACCTTGATTTGTTATATATAATTATGTTATTAACGTTTATTCAAGATGCATATAATTGGACTTCGTTTTAAGACATACAAATAAGGCCGACATATTCTGTTGGAACATACGGTCGCTAATTTGGTTATATGACATCTTTTTTGAATTCATTTCAAACAAATATAAAATATTTTTTTTCGAAAACAATAATCTTTTTCGAGAATTTTGAATAGATTAATGTAATTTTGCATCAAATAAATAAAATAATTATGGCTAACGTTAGAGATTTAAAAAAGGATATAAACTATGTTTTAGGTGATATTATTGAGGCGGTTTACCTTTGGGAATACACAAATAAAGATAAAGATGCTAAAAAGGGTGAGGCAATTATAGACGAAGCTATTGAAACCTTCGATTTGCTTATAGCAAAAGTTAACGATAGAAAAGTAGTTAACAAAAAATCACACTTTAAAGCTATTTCAAATGAGCTTGAAACTAAAGGAAAGGCATTAATAGAAAAAATTAATGCTTTAGGATAAAAAATTATGAATTACGATTTGCAAATATGTAACTAAGAATTATATTTGCCGAATCAAAAATTGCCGATGTAGCTCAGTTGGCTAGAGCAGCTGATTTGTAATCAGCAGGTCGTGGGTTCGAGCCCCTCCATCGGCTCAATAAAACCTCAATCACATATAGTGGTTGGGGTTTTTTGTTTGCTTTTTTTGGGTGAGAAGTTTATACTGAGCCTAGTGTCTAAGGGAGCCCCTCCATCAGCTCAATGAGATCTGAGTCACATGTAGCGGTTGATTTTTTTTATTTTAAATCATTCTTTCTTTTTCCTAAACCAAGAGAAAATACCACCTTTAGATTTTTCTTTGTTAAATGGTTTGGTGTCTTTTTTATTTCCAAATAAACGTTCAAAAAAGCCATCTTTTTTAGATGGTTCACAAATTAAGGATTCTAACACGTCGTTTGCAGGTGTTTCAAAAGAAGCGGAAACTAGCTTAGAATAATTAGAATCCAGGTTTAGTTGCTGTAAATAATTGGCAAATATGGGTAAAGCAGAATTAGCTCCTTGTCCAATGGATGTATTGCTAAAACCAATTTGCTGGTTATCGTTACCGACCCAAGTCACAGTCACTAAATTGGGCATAATGGCTACAAACCAGCCGTCTTTGTTGTCTTGAGTAGTTCCTGTTTTGCCAGCCAAATCATTGTTAAAGCCATATTGCGAGCGTAATCTTTGAGCCGTGCCGCTATTTACGGTTGCTTTCATAAACTCGAGCATTATTTGGCGCGTATTATCACTAAAAGCTTTTTCTGTTTTCTTTTTAGGATTTAAATCATCATAAGATACTATCAAGTTCCCGTCTTTATCTTCAATTTTTGTTATAAATATGGGGCTAGAAGGGATGCTATGATTAACGTAAGATGTATAAGCTTTAGCGAGTTCTAAAACGCTTAGATTTGCTGAGCCTAAAGCGATGGAAGGGACTTCTTCAATATCACTACGAATTCCCATGGCTTTTGCCTGATTGATAACTTCAGGAATGCCCGTTTCATACAAAACTTTTACAGCAATCGTATTAATCGAGTTGCTTAAGGCATATTCCAAAGAATAGTTTAAATCATCGTCATAATTTCCACCAGCATTAGTTGGTGTCCAATCATCAACATCTGTATATGTAATGGCTTTAATGGGGAAATAGGTGCAAGGCTCCATGCCTTTTTCTAAAGCGGCCGTATAAACGATTGGCTTAAAGGTAGAGCCCACTTGGCGTTTACTTTGCGATATGTGGTCGAATTGAAAAAAACGATAATCAATACCGCCTACATAGGCTTTTATCGCACCAGATGAAGGATCCATTGAAATCATGCCTGCATTTAAGAATTTTAAGTAATATTCTAAACTGTCTAATGTAGAAAGCTGTTTAATGTTCGTGTCATCCCAGCTAAACAATTCCACATCATGTTTTTGGGTTAACTTGCTTTCTATATCTTTTTCAGTCAAGCCTTGTTCCTTCAGTTTTTTATAAATATCCAAACGTTTTTTAGCAGCGACATAAGCTTGTTTGTTTTTCAACCAAGGCGCACGTTTTCCATAAGCTTTTTCATATTGCTTTTGTAAAGCTGCCATGTGTTTTTTCATCGCATTTTCAGCATAATTTTGAAGTTTATTGTCTAGAGTTGTATAAACTTTTAAACCATCTTGAAATATATTATATACATCGCCGTTTGGTTTTCTAAATTTTTTTAGTTGAAGAATGGTGTCGAGTTGTCGCTTGATTTCGGCTCTAAAGTAAGGCGCTAATCCTTGGTTTGGTGCGTAATAGCGATAATCTAAAACAATCTTTTCTTTTGAAATTTTTTCAGCGTCCTCAGCCGTTAAGTAACCATATTTTTCCATTTGGCGAATCACTACATTTCTTCTTGAAAGTGCTTTTTCCGGATGTACTCTAGGGTTGTAATAACTATTGGCTTTTAGAGATCCAATAAGTGTAGCTGCTTGTGAAATACTTAAATCTTTGGTATGTACATTGAAAAACTTTTTTGAAGCACTTTCAATGCCATAGGTATTATCTGGGAAAGGAACGGTGTTGAGATATAACTTAAGAATATCTTCTTTTGAATAAATTTTCTCAATTCTGGTGGCTACAATGCTTTCTTTGATTTTATTAACTACAATGCCCAAAAAACCATAATCTTTCCTTCCGAAAAGGTTTTTTGCAAGTTGCAAAGTGATGGTACTACCTCCTCCCGATGATTCATTTGAAAGTAGAATGCTTTTAAAAAATACCCGAAGGAGACTTTTATTATCAACACCATCATGATTATAAAACCGGACATCTTCAGTAGAAATTAATGCGTCTATAAGATGCTGAGGAAAATCTTTGTAGGCAATGGATTGTCTATCATATACATAAAACTTTCCTATTAAATCATTATTGCTGTCTAAAACTTCTGTAGCTTGACTTTGCTTTAGGGTTACTAAAGATGTCCTAGAAGGGACTTCGCCCCACATACCAAAATAAATACTGCTATAAAATAAAATGAAGAGCAGGGTTAAAAATAGGAAGGATTTAAGAATAATCTTTACCCATTTATTTTTCAGAAATTTAATTTTAAGCATAGCGATGTATAGGTATATTTACGAATGAAAAATAGATATAGACGCTCTACTTTCTTTCTATTTTTCTTCTAACTTAATTTTATCAACAAAATTTTGAAGTTCTTTCCCGTATTTTGAGGCTTTTACTTCTGGCGATAGCGATTTGTTAATAGTATCTAAATATTTAATGTTGGCGTTATAGATTTCTGTTAATGCTAAATAAGGAGCTACTTCACTGTTTTTGTTGTTTAAGGCAAAATTTACGGTATATAAATAGCGTCTTTTTAAATTATTATCATAATCTTTTTCTGTTTTGTTTATTCTGGAAGTATCACCGGCTTGTTGGGACTCTAAGTTTTCTTTAATTAAATCCAAGTTCTTTTCATTGAATTTGCTCATCATGAGTTTATATTCTTCCCAGACTTTTTGTTGTGCCGATCCATTAATTTTAGCATCAAACACAAATTTTTTCATGCTGGTATTAATTTCTGTAATGCCTTTGTCAGCGAAAAAAGCAATCCTATCATTTTCACTGGAATTTTTATCTAAATACAGAAAAAACACCTCTGGAGATTCTATCTTACTGTGTAATTCAAAATCAGGAGCACCATTAATAATGACAGAATCAACTGTAACTATTGCTGTGTCTTGTTCTTTTTTAAGATAGATAGTTCCCTTTTTTAATCCTTTAATGCTTCCTTTAACAATTAAATCGGGTGTTTCTTTTCCGCAAGCAACGATTACAACTAATAAGACTAATAATAGACGTTTTTTCATTTATAATTAAAATTTTAGAGTCGCAAATATCTTATAATTATACTTTAAATTCTAATGGCAGTATTTTATATTTTACAACTTTTTAAATTTTTATAATAAATAGCATTAAAAATTATATTATTTAAACTTTGGCACAATAATTGTGATAGTAATTTTGTTGCAATCATGTTCAAAAGTTTATTGAGTGGTTACTTTAAACTTATTAGTTGCAATCATATTTTTGGTTAGTTAGTTAGAGAAAAAACATCCCACTGGGATGTTTTTTGTTTTTATCTTGTTTTAAGATAGACCAATTTTGCTTTCTAATTTTGTCGTTGATAAGCTTGTAAATGTGCTTTTCATCGTTTAAATGCATTATTTTGACAGATATTGTTAAAATTAAATGTATTTCAACGAATAAATATGTTTTTTATCGTTGTTATTCAATTATATTTTTACTTTTGAAGTGTACTAAATAACATACTTTTTAGTTCAATGGATTAATTAATTAATATTTGCATTATGTTGTTGATATAGGAGCCCTAAATCTAGCTTCATAATATAAAAAGCAAATGAGAAGAAACCGAGTTTGAGGGAACTCGGTTTTTTTGTGCCAAATATTTTCGATCCCAATATTTTAATTTCTGAAAACTAAGATAGGAGTAAGCCCAGTACATGAGTATAAACTTTATAGGGATTAATAGCAAAGATTCATTAAAGCACGACCATTATATATAAATGCCAAGGATAGCTCATGTTTAAAATGTATTTTTCTATAAATTAGCATAAATTGAAATGTTTATGAAGTATAAAGTTGCGTTTTTATTTTTATTTATTGGTTTTAAATTTTTTGCTCAATTGCCAGAAGGGTTTGTGTATGTGAAAGATATCATTCCAGATTTAGATGTTGAATTAAGGTATAATGGCTCCAATAATTTTGTTGGGAAACCCATAAAGGGTTATCTCTCCAATCAACTTATATTAACAAAACAAACAGCATTAGCATTAAAGCAAGTTCAACAAGAATTGCAAAGTAAAAATTTATGTTTAAAAGTGTACGACGGTTACAGACCACAACAAGCAGTCAACCATTTTATGGAATGGGCGAGAAATTGGAATGACACGATTAACAAGGAGAGTTTTTATCCAAATGTAAAAAAAGCCAATTTATTTGCTGAAGATTATATAGCAACAAGATCTGGTCATAGTAAAGGAAGTACCGTAGACCTAACCATTATTGATGGTAATACAAACAAGCCTTTGGATATGGGAAGTGCCTTCGATTTTTTTGGAAAAGAATCGTGGATTACCTATGATGGTATTTCAAAAGAACAAAAAGCAAATCGACAGCTTTTACAAACGGTTATGTTGAAATATGGATTTAAAAATTACTTAAAGGAATGGTGGCATTTTACTTTATATGATGAACCTTTTCCTAATACCTATTTTGATTTTCCTATAAAGTAAAAAACCTAAACTTTTAAAAGTCTAGGTTTTTTATGCTTTGATTGATGATGTGATTTTTATTTTTTATCTAAATTTTTAGTCATATTAAATCCAATAAATAAACTAACCCCGGACATTAAGAAAATAGTTCCTGAGTAAGCAACATCTTCTTGGATTCCAACATTCTCAAGTATAGATGCTAGGAATATGCCGACACCAATTCCCATGAGCAACAACGCTAAATTTAATAGTATCACTTTCCTGATGGGTGAAGAATTGCTTCTGTCGCCCATAAAAATACTCGCATCGGCTCCTTTTTCAATAAGCGCTAAGCGTTCTTTGTTTCTTGTAGATAAGTATAAATATACGATTCCGAAAACGGTCAAGAATAAACTAATTGGTATTAAAACTTCTTCCATGATTATTTGTTTTTTAATTGATTGTTTTTAATGTGTTCATAGCTTATGACGATAGGTTTTGATTTTAGGTTACACTAATTTTTATTTATTTATTTTAAATAATACTGTAACCTAGTTTTATGTAATGTCGTCTTAGTAATGCATGACAACCAACGACCAACATTATATTAGCTTAATTATAGATGGCGATACCAGTGCTTTTTCTGTATTGGTAGATCGCTATAAGGATTTAGTGTTTTCGTTGACTATGAAAATGCTTAAAAATAGGGAAGAGGCCGAAGAAGTTGCGCAAGATACTTTTATTAAAGTGTATAAGTCTTTGAATACGTTTAAAGGTGATTCTAAATTTTCAACATGGATTTATAGAGTGGCTTATAATACCTGTTTAGATAGATTAAAAAAGAATAAAAAGTATTTTAATGATGTGCCAATAGATGAATTTACGGAACATCAAGTAAAAAACATTGACAATGCTTTAGATACTTTAGAACATAATGAGCGTGATAAGGCCATTCAAGATTGCATCACATTATTGCCAAGTGAAGATGCTTTTTTGTTAACTTTATATTACTTTGATGAACAGAGTTTAGATGAGATAGCCAAAGTCATGAACTTAACCCCAAATCATGTGAAAGTGAAGTTATTTAGAAGTCGGAAAAAGCTAGCGACTATTTTAAAAGAGCGCTTACAACCAGAAATAATTGAAATTTATGAACGAGCAAACAGATAAATATTTAGATACATTATCTAAAAAAGTCATTAAAAATACGGCCGTAGAAAGTCCTTCTTTTAATTTTACAGCTTCAGTGATGTCTCAAATCGATGCGTTAGAAGATAGTAAGGTAACCACCTATCAACCTCTTATATCTAAAAAAGCATGGGCTGTTATTTCTTTAAGCGTGGTCGCTTTAGTTATATATACCATTTTTGGAACACAAACCGAAAGTGCAGGTTGGTTAACTAGTTTGCATGTAGATATGTTGCCAACGTATGACATTAAAAACCCATTGGCTGATTTTCATTTTTCAAAAACAGCTGCATATGCCTGTGTATTATTGGTCTTCATGCTTTTAATACAGGTTTCTGTCTTAAAAAAATATATGGATAAACGGTTTGAGAATTAAACAGGTCTTGAATCTAATCATCTAAAAGCCAAGCAGTCTAAAAATCTAACCTAATACCAGCGTTTCTTATTTTTTTTGGAGCCTTCACTTTTGCGCCCTTTTTTATGCTTGCTTTTGCCTGGGGTTTTATGGATTTCCTTTTTTGCTTTTGGGTCCAATGGATAAGGGTGGTCTTCAATTACATCCAATTGCATGTTGATGAGTTGTTGAATGGTAGTCACATAGGCTTTTTCATCTGCTGAACAAAAGGAATAGGACGTTCCGGAATTTCCAGCTCTGGCCGTTCTACCAATTCTGTGGACGTAAGTTTCTGGCACATTTGGTAAATCGAAATTGACAACGGCATCTAAATTATCAATATCAATACCACGAGCCGCCACATCGGTAGCTATTAAAATGTTGGCTTCTTTATTTTTGAATTTCTGTAAAGCTTCTTGACGTAGGTTCTGACTCTTATCACCGTGGATACTTTCCACTTTATAACCATTTTTAATCAGCGTTTGTTCCAGTTTCTCAACACCAAATTTGGTACGTCTAAAAATAAGAATACTGCCTTTGATGCTGTTTCGTAATAAATGCAAACACAATTCTATTTTATTGCGTTTTGGGACGTAATATAAAACCTGATTCACGTTTTTAGATGTGGATGAATTAGGAGCTACTTCCACACGTTCGGGTTCATTTAAAATAGTATTCGCTAGTTGTTCCACTTTAAACGGAATGGTTGCCGAAAACAACAAAATTTGTTTTTCTCTGGTGCACAAACGTTCCACTTTTTTCACATCATCAATAAAACCCATATCGAGCATTAAATCGGCTTCATCTAAAACCAAAATCTCAACATAATCTAAGTTTGCAACATCTTGTTTGTGTAAATCCAATAAACGGCCGGGGGTTGCAATTAAAATATCAACGCCTTTTTTAAGCACCTCTTTTTGAGGTTCAATAGAGGTACCTCCATATACCACGGTGGTTCTTAAATTGGTGTAAGCACTGTATGTTTTAAAATTTTCTTCTATTTGAACGGCCAATTCGCGCGTCGGACTTACTATCAAGGCTTTTATTTTCTTGCCTTTTTTGCTAGCGTCTTGCTTATCAAACAATAATTGCAAAATAGGGAGAGCAAAGGCAGCCGTTTTTCCTGTGCCTGTTTGAGCCGAAACAATCACGTCTTTTTTAGCCAATACCAGCGGAATCGTTTTTTCTTGAACCAAGGTCGGGTTATCGTAACCGGCTTCTGCAACGGCTCTTAAAATGGGTTTGTTTAATTGTAAGTCTTTAAACGACATGAATCATAAATTTGTTGCAAAGATACATAAAAGTAGTCTGGTCATTTTTTAATAAATTTTAAAGTATATAGATAAAACATTCTTTAATTTTACCCATAACTCATTTTAACACGACTCTGCATGGTACAATACAATCCCAAAGACTGGATCACATTTATTTTTAGATTTCATAAATCGGATACGTTTCGGAAACTCATTCCTATGATGATTTTTATAGGACTTTATACCTATGGTGTTGGCTATTTGGAATTGGAGTACTGGAAACTGTCCGAGAAAAACCATTTGTCAAACATTACTGTGATGCACAGTATGTTGGGTTTTGTGATTTCTTTGTTGTTGGTGTTTAGAACCAATACGGCTTACGACCGTTGGTGGGAAGGTCGAAAACTGTGGGGAGCCTTGGTTAATAATAGCCGAAATTTAGCCATGAAACTCAGTGTTATGTTGAAGGAAGAACATGACCGTATATATTTTAGGAAATTAATTCCGGGTTATGCCTCCATATTGTCTAAACATTTAAGCGATGTAGAAACCAGTTTGCAATTGTATGAAGGCCTCGATATCGACCACCATAAACACCGCCCCAACCAAGTGGCTAAAATGATTTTTCAAAAGCTGCACGATTTGCATGAACAGCATAAAATTTCGGGTGACCAATTGATTGTTTTAAATGCCGAAATACAGTCGTTTACAGATATTTGTGGCGCTTGCGAACGGATTAAAAACACGCCCATTCCCTATTCTTACAGTGCGTTTATTAAAAAATTCATCTTTTTTTATGTGATGACCTTGCCTTTTGGGTATGTGTTTAGTTTGGGATATTATGCCGTACCCGTGGTTATTTTTGTCTTTTACGTCTTGGCAAGTTTAGAATTGATTGCCGAAGAAATAGAAGACCCTTTTGGCTTTGATGCTAACGATTTGCCTATTGAAAAGATTTCGGCAAATATTAAAAAGCATGTGGAAGAGATTATTTAGGGATCTTTGTTTTTGAGGGTTAGGTTTTTTAATTTACCACTTATTGGTTTGTCGGTTTGAAAACGGCTGATATCGTTAGTGCTTTTATAAGTCTCTAGATTTAATGTGAACTTTTAAAATCTGCACTTTTTTAACATTTCTGCATTTCATAGTTTCTTGATTAAAAAGGACTAAGTTAGAGCCGATATTATGAAGTGAACTTCTGAATTTGATTCCTTGAACATTAGTGAATGTTTTAATGAATTCACAAATAAATTGAGTTGGAATGTAATCTATTTCAGAATCATATCTCCTCATTGGTTTTGATAAATCTCGACTAATTAATTGTTTTAATAATGTAGATTTAATCTTTTTGTTAACCCAATTAGGATGATATAATGTTGGTATTTCTGTGAAATCAGAAATTATAATTTCACTTTGATATTCTTCATTCTTTGTAAAAGTTGCAACAGATACCTCGTCTAAATACGATGCTCTAACTTCATATAGAATAGTTTCTTCATTATCACTTAAATACAAATAAGGAATACCTATTGGGTTTGCACGTCCAGCTGAAGCATATATCGCAAGTGGAGAAGCCATTTTATCAATTGGGTAAGTCTCTTCTTGCGAATTTTGATGTAATCTAGCTCTATAAAAAGTTTCGTCATTATTTATTGTAGTTTTACTTTCAAAAAAACTATCCCAACCTAAATCTTCTGTCAATTTTTCAATGTTAGTGAAATACCTTCGTTCCCATTTTAATTGCTCTTTCAATACAGACCAATAATTTATATTTTCGAGAATTTCATCACTAAAATCAACTAAATCATCTGAATTATTAATTGCTGATGCTGTTTGATTTAGAGCTTCATTAAGTATCTTGTGACCACAATCTAAATTGCTGAATAAGTTCCAATTGCCTTGAATAGAAGAAATTAAACTCTTGCCATCAGCTTTCAATTGGAAATTATCAAATAATTCTTTGAAGAAATCTAAAAGTTCTATTAATTCAATAGTTTCAATATCTTCACTTTTACAACAATCACAATTTCCCATTTTTCCTTGAGAAATGATAAACCCATTCAGTTCTTTATCAGTGAAGCAATTTTTGCAAACGTATTGCATAATGCTAATTTAGAAAGTCACTTACAATTAGTAAATGATTTTTGATAGAAATCTTTTTAACAGTCCCTAAACCAGGATATCTAGCCTCATCCAAGTATTTTTTTAATTCATTTGTAGCAGAATTTAATAATGGTAAATTAATGCAGAAATCTACCGCTTTTGTTGCTGCTTCTGCAAATTTGCCCTGTACGTTCGCAATCGAATCATTAGATGTGGAAGTAAAATGTCTAATCCAAATTTGATTTTCAAACTCTGCATTTAAATAAGTAAGATGTATAGCAACAGCTCTTGGTGTACTGCCGCCATCTACAAATTCACTTGGTAATACAGTAAAGTCAGCAAATGCTTGATAACTATCTTGACCATAATACAAATGCTCTTCTGTAAATTTATGAGCTTGAATATTCAAAAAATCAGCATTTTTTTGTTGCTTTTCAAATATGTCATCTAATCTTATATAAAGCTTCCCAAGACTTTTAATGTGTCTGTCTAAGCTTCTATACTTGTGAGGTTCTAAAAGCATAATTTTACTAATCTTATCAATTGAACACAATTGTTTTAGGCTTTCTTCATCTGAAAAATTATCAAGACAAATTATTAAGCAGTCTTCTAAATTGTATTTTTCAATATTTGATAAGATATAATCTGCGTTATCAGAATAATGAAATGCGTGTAAAAATTTTTTATTTTCTAATTCTGAAATGTAAGTAAGAAAGAATTCTGTATCTCCGGGCATTTCTCCTTGAAATGGATTTACAATTAAATAAGCATTAAAGTCTTTTTCTTGAAATACTTTATGCGCTAAATTAAGATTATTAAAACTCTGCTTTACGGGTTCTAAAACAGGGGTTATGTTTTGTAATTTATCTTCGCTAACCAGTTCCCTTAAACTAATTAATTCAAATTGTCTTGCTCTTAAATAGGGGAAATACATAATCTAAATAGTGTTTATTTTTAAACTATTAATTAGGTTATCTCTTTCCTGTTTTTTTAAATTCAGAGAAAGACATATCTGGTTGAATTCATTATTTACCTTATTGAAAAATTGATTGTTAATATTTCTTTTTTTCATAGCATTTAGAAATAATTTATTCAAATCGTTTTTTGGTATGTTTGATATCAGTTCTTTACATATTTCAAATTGATTAAAAGCATTTATTTTAGGAAGTCCTCCGAAATATGCTTTTGAAATCTCTAGATATTCTTTCGTGTGAAGAATTTCCATTAATGTATTCGTGTCAATATCAACTTTTCTTTCTGCTTTTTTAATGAGTTCGAATTTTTTCGAACTAGAGTCGAAAGAAATTATACCAACTGAATTATCAAAACTTGAATATTTCGATATGTGTATATTTGGAATAATAATGTAAACTTCATTGAAGATTTTCTTATACTGTTGAAGTTGGTTTGATAATCTATATTCTTTATCTAAAATGGTTTTGATTTCAAAAGCTTTGGAAACTCCATTGAACATTGCCAAGTCAGCAATGGCTTTGCCGATTCTGAATTCATTAAATATGACAGAATTATTCGTTCCTAGTTCGCTTTTTAGCCATTTGTTTAAAAATTCATTTTTTAAAACATATTCATTAGGATAATTGTTTTCAAGAATATGGTAAGTATTTCGAAGGAATTTTAAGTATGTGTTTCCCTTATTTTGTTCAGTAAGGTTATATCTTTCAAGCTTAACGTCTATAGATTCAAAATCACCTTTTAACCAACGATTTACCTCACTTCTCGAAAAAAGTGTTGAAAAATCTCTTAGTTGGTGTGAAGTGAATGTCATTTTTTTCGGGTAAAAGTAGCAAAAATATTTGCCGTTTTCAATATGGTGTGGCTTTTTAGCATTACTGATAACTATCAAGATAAAAAAAGTTTCAATTCTTATTTAACGATATTTAAACGAATTTAGAATTTTTTTCTGACAAAACGAACTTCCATTTAAAATATTAATCTCATAAGAAAGCATAAAAAAACCACAAATACACCAATAAAAATATCAGTGCATTCGTGGTTAAAAATCATTCAATCTCTTGATGGGTACTTACCGCAATACGGTTCCAAGCATTAATGGTTACAATGGCCATAATAATTTGTGCTATTTGGGTTTCTGTAAAAAATCCAGCCGCTTTTTGGTAGGTGTCTTTACTTAAACCGTTTTGATGAATCAAAGTGATTTCTTCAGTCATAGCTAGAACGGTTTGTTCTTCTTCCGTAAAGAATTTAGTGGCTTCTCTCCAGGCACTCACCAAAAAGATACGTTGGTTGGTTTCTCCATATTTTAGGGCGTCTTTAGTGTGCATATCAATACAGTACGCACAATTATTGATTTGCGAGGCACGGATTTTAATAAGTTCTTTTAAGGTTTTAGAGATGTCTATGTTTGCTAAATACCCTTCTAAAGCATACATCGCTTTATAGGCTTGTGGCTCTACTTGATTGATGTTGATACGTTTTTCCATGATTTTGTTGTTTTAATTTAACATTACAAAATTGGAAAACTGCCAACGGGAAAAACTTAAACTGGTTTAAGAAATCCCTTTTTTACGGATTTCACTTAAATATTCTGGTGTGAAATTTAAATAAGAAGCGATGAGGTATTGTGGCACACGCTGTAAAAATTCAGGCTGTGCTTTTAGGAAATGATAATAGAGTTCTTCCCTGGAATAATCATAAAGGAATTTAATACGCATTTGTGCGGCGGCATAGGCTTTTTGGTAAATACAACGGAAATGTTTTTCCATAACAGGATGGGTTTCCAAAAGTTTTTCATAATCTACCTTGTCTATATATAAAAGTTCGGTATTCTCCACCGTTTGAATATAAAATTCTGTAGTCGATTGGTTTATAAATGAAAACGTGTCGCTCATCCACCACTGTTCTATGGCGAATTCAGTGGTTTGTTCCGTGCCTTTGTCATTGATGAAAAATTTACGGAGAACGCCATGTAACACAAATAAATTGGACTTACATATTTGTCCTTCCTCCAGAAGATTGTCTTTTTTTGATATCCTTTTAAATTGGAAATAGGAAAGAATGGCTTCAAACTCTTCGTCATTTACCGTAACGAATTTATTTATATGTGCTTTTAGAATCTCGGACATGTTTTGGAGTTTGTTTTAAATATGAGCAAAAATATTACTTTTTAGTTTCTAGCAAATTTAAGCAAGGTTTGTATGCTACCATTGTCAGCTTTTTTTAATGCGGAGATATACATTTTTCGTGTTTCATCCGGTTTAACCATATTTGATTTGTTCCAACTAAAAATGGGCTTTCCAAAAATACGCTCGATAATGATATCAGCCATCATTCTGGAGTGTCTACCATTTCCATTCGAAAAACAATGAATGGCTACAAGCCTATGCTTAAATCTGATTGCAATTTCTTCATCTGAATACGTTTTGTTTTGTATCCAATATATAGTATCGTCAATAAGTTTTTTTAATTCTAAGCCTATTTGTGTCCATTTTATTCCAATGTTTTTATCGGTTTTCCTAAACTCCCCAGCCCATTTCCAAACATCACTGTACATTTTTTTGTGTAAATCTTTTATGAATTTTTCAGTTAATATTCTGTCTTGCTTTAAATTGGTATGGATAGTCCATTCCATTGCTTTTTCAATATTTAGCTGTTCAAATTCATCTAATTCGCCTTGTGTTGTTATTGATTTTATTTTGAGGCCTTCTTTTTCTTCTTCATTTATAGGCGTTTGGCCATCTTTATAATCTAATTCTAATCCCATAACGATTTCCTCATATCTCTTTTTATCTCACTCGCCAAATCTTTTATAGTTTCATTTAATTTTTCGTCACCAATACCTTGACCTTCCAATTTCATATTCTGATTGGTTCTTAAAACTATTTTCTGAGCTAATTTTTCAGCTTTGATATTAATCAAATCGTTAAAACTTCCGTTTTTGGGAACAAAACCGTACACAAATTTTAAATCCATGGCTTCGCCAACTTCTTTTAAGGATTTAATGGTGATGGAGCCTTTTACTTCATTGTCTTCAAGCCTTTTCACAGCTTGTCTGGTGGTTTTGAGTTTGTTTCCAAGTTGATTCATAGTCATATTGAGGGCCGTACGGATAGTATGAATCCATCCTTTATCAGGAATCAAAACCATTTCTGTTTTTTGAAATGGTTTTAGCTTTTGGTCTAATTGCTCAATTAAAAGCTTTCTTTTATTTCTCATTTTGTAATCAATTGAGTTTACAATTAAATTAAAAAGTAAACTTATATTGTTACAAATATATAAAAAAGTAAACATATAAGTTTACAAATTGTATAAAAAGTAAACGCATAAGTTTGCAAAATAAATTAAAAGTTGAATTCACTACAACACCAACAACCCATTCTCTCGTAAAACCATCATCGGTTTTGAAAACCAAAACAACTCAAAATCATCAAACTTGGTTTCAAAATCTTTTTTTAAGTCTGAAAAAGATGGTAATTGCGTGTTGTTCGGACTTAAACTTTCCAATACATTTAAAAACCAAGTGCCATGATGTTTATCTAAAGCGATGGTAAAGGTGTCCGTAGTGCTGTGAAACGTGGCTTGTAAAGTATAATACGTTTGTCCTTTTTTGGTTTTGGAAGTTTCGCTAACAAAAGGTTTTGTGCCTAGCCACACTATTTTTGTATTGGGTTTAGTGTTAAATTGCGTTTCAGTTTCTAAGCAGTTATAAATAAAATCGTTTTTAATGGTAGTTTTCGGGATTTTAAAATCGAACCAATCTTGCAACGGCAGTTCAAAACCAATACCGTGCATATAATTAAAAAGCGATTTTTTGAGTCCGAAACTAAACAAATTGTGGTCTATGCCCGTAGTGTCAGTAAACGCGATATCATTATTAGCAAACGTAATGGGTTTGGTGTTGGGAATAATATGGTATTCAGAAGGATTTAAGCCAATCGGGCTATGCGCCGTTAAGGCAAACTGATGCCAAAACCCAGATTGCAACACGCCGATTTCGAATAACTGACGTACCATTTCTAAACTATCCACGGTTTCCTGTACGGTTTGTGTGGGGTAACCATACATCAAATACGAGTGAACCATGATGTTGGCTTCGGTAAAATTTCTAGTCACCTGAGCCACTTGTGCCACGGTAACGCCTTTGTCAATAAGTGCCAATAATCTATCGGAAGCCACTTCCAGTCCGCCAGAAACCGCAATACACCCCGATGCTTTGAGTAGCAGACACAAATCTTTGGTAAAATTTTTTTCAAACCGGATGTTGGTCCACCACGTGACGGTGAGTTTACGTTTGATGATTTCTAAAGCCACAGCTTTCATAAGGGCAGGAGGAGCGGCTTCATCTACAAAATGAAATCCTGTTTCGCCTGTTTGCTCCATGAGTTGTTCCATGCGATCTACCAAGGTTTTGGCAGCAATGGGTTCGTAAATTTTAATATAATCCAACGAAATATCGCAAAAGGTACATTTGCCCCAATAGCAACCGTGTGCCATGGTGAGTTTGTTCCATCGTCCATCGCTCCATAAGCTATGCATGGGGTTGGCGATTTCTATCACGGAAATATATGTATCTAAATGTAAATCGGAATAATCAGGGGTGCCTACCTCACTTTGTTTGTAATCTGGTTTGGTACTGTTGTTTTTATAAACAACGTGTCCGTTTTCTAAAAGAAACGTGCGTTTATACTCCCTTTTTTCGGAGGGGTTGGGTGAGGCCAATAGTTCAATAGGCAATTCGCCATCATCTAAGGTAATAAAATCGAAAAATTCAAAGACCCTAGCGTCGGTTACCGACCGTAATTCGGTATTGGGGAATCCGCCACCCATCACAATTTTTATGTTTGGGTAGTTGGTCTTTATATATTGAGCACAACGAAATGCACTGTATAAATTCCCTGGAAATGGTACCGAAAAACAGACCAGTTTTGGCTGTGTGGTTTCTAATTTTTCTTCAAGAATCTTTAGGGTAATCGTATCAATATAGGTAGGTTGGTTTTGTAGTTGTTCGTATAACTCATCAAACGAGTTGGCACTCAAACCCAAACGTTCCGCATAACGACTGAACCCAAAATTAGGATCGATACATTCTATAATAAAATCGGATAAATCTTCCAAATACAAGGTGGCCAAATGTTTAGCTTTATCTTGCATGCCCATACTTCCAAATGCCCAATCGAGTTCATCTAATTGGTCAAAACGGGAGGCTTGTGGTAAAAAATTCTCTGTGCAAATATGTCTGGCAAAGGTTGGTTTTTTGCCTTGCAGAAAGGCGATGACATCATCTAAAGGCTGTAAATAAGCGTTTTGTAACGCATAAATACGTTGTACATTTTCAGAAATGATGCTGTTGTTTTTAAAGGCTAGTTCAAAAAGATGTTGGAATGTTTTTTTTGAGAAGAGTTCTAAAATGACCTCAATACCCAAATCCATTTGGAAGGAACTAATATTTTTGGTGTTCAAAAAGCCTTTTAAATAGCACGTGGCTGGATAGGGCGTGTTTAATTGCGTAAACGGAGGCGTGATGAGTAAAAGGTCTTTCAAAATGCTACAAAATATTTGGTAACAAAGATAGTTGAAAAGTTATTGCGATTTTAGGGAGGGGGTTTATATGATAAATGCTTGAAGTTTCTCCCTTTTTCTTAAAGGAAGTGCCTCATTTATAACAGCCAAGGCTAAATGCTCCTGGTTTTTATCTTTGGAAAATAGCAGATTATAAAATTGATGGATGGTTAGACTGTTTTGGGCAGATTCTATAAGCGACATGGCATCACCAGATTTAACAAAACCTTCTTCTAGCACACGAACATAGGTCCCTGGGAATCCATGGTTCAAAAATTGCTTGACAACTTTTTGTGAACTAAACTTCACGCCTAATTTATAACACGGTTCTCTGGGTTGGGTTATTTGAACTAAGGCTTTGCCAATTTTATAGATATCTCCAATGTGGAGCTTGGTTTCATCCAATCCATTTATAGTTAGGTTTTCGCCAAACATGCCCCAATTCCAATCTAAATGGGGATAGAGGTTTTTCCAATAATCATAATGATTTTCAGAAAACAAATAACAGGCTTTAAATTCGCCACCATGATACCTTCGGTCGGTGACTTCATCATCTTTAACGTCGCTTTTTCCTAAATAAATAGGTTGGATGGTAGGTGTTTTATAAATACCGGTCGTCACTTTTTTACCTCTAAAAATAATGGTTTGTGGTTTGGCTATATTGGTAGAAGTGACGTACATAACATATTATTTTTTTAAAGCTGTTAACTCCGCGATTTTACAAATAACTTCGGTGGCTTTTATCATACTTTCTACAGGCACGTATTCATAACGTCCGTGAAAATTATGACCACCAGCGAAAATATTCGGGCACGGTAATCCCATAAAACTAAGTTGAGACCCATCCGTACCCCCACGGATGGCTTTTATAAGGGGTTTAATACCTGATTGTTTCATAGCCTCTTCAGCAATATCAACAATATGCATCACAGGTTCTACCTTTTCTTTCATATTATAGTATTGGTCTTTAATCTCAATACTTACAACATCATCTTCATATTGTGAGTTAAGCTCATCCGTCAGCTTAAGCATCATATCTTTACGAGCTTCAAAATGGCCTTTATCGTGGTCGCGAATGATGTATTGCAACTCAGTTTCTTCCACATCGCCTTTTATAGTGTGTAAATGGAAAAATCCTTGATATTCCTCGGTGTGTTCAGGTGTTTCTAAGCGTGGTAACGAATGAATGAATTCGGTAGCAATGTATATGGAATTCACCA
Organism: Confluentibacter sediminis; assembly: GCF_003258355.1. Taxonomy (GTDB): domain Bacteria; phylum Bacteroidota; class Bacteroidia; order Flavobacteriales; family Flavobacteriaceae; genus Confluentibacter; species Confluentibacter sediminis. The sequence continues at coordinate 65,114 of NZ_QKPO01000001.1, forward strand.
TTTTGCCCTTAGCATAGCCTGGATGCACACTCACGCCTTTGATGCGAACTTTGGCACCCGCAGCATTAAAATTTTCATATTCTAGTTCTCCGATTTGACTGCCGTCCATGGTGTAAGCATAGTCAGCTCCAAATTTTTTCACATCGAACTTATGGGCACCTCTGCCTATTTCTTCATCGGGCGTAAAACCGACTTTAATAGTGCCGTGTTTAATCTCAGGATGATTGATTAAATATTCCATAGCCGTCATGATTTCACAAATTCCTGCTTTATCATCGGCTCCTAAAAGCGTTGTGCCATCGGTAGTGATTAAAGTTTGACCTTTGTAAAGATGTAAATCTTCAAAATAATCTGGGGATAACACAATATTTTCAGCGGCATTTAAAACAATATCCTTTCCGTTATATTTTTCAATAATCTGAGGTTTTACGTTGGTTCCTGAAAAATCTGGTGAGGTGTCAAAATGGGAAATAAACCCGATTGTTGGCACGTTGTGGGTAACGTTGCTAGGTAAGGTCGCCATGATGTAAGCGTTGTCGTCAATACTAACATCCTGCATGCCAATGGCAATTAATTCATCGACTAATTTATTTGCCAAATGCCATTGTTTTTCGGTACTTGGGGTGGTGTCGCTATCAGGATTTGATTGAGTGTCTATGGTAACGTAACTAATGAATCTGTTTATAATGTGTTGTTTATCAATCATTTTAATTGATTTTTTTTAAGATTTTTAAAGTGGTAATGATTTGCTATTTTTCACATCAAAAATACTATTAATTTTCAAATGCTTCATGCTGTTTTTTGTGAAATGAATGGTATTTTTGTGACGCAATTCAACTTCGCTATGTATAAATTACTTATCCGTCCTATTTTATTTTTCTTTGACCCTGAAGATGTGCATTATTTTACATTTTCATTGATTCGCTTAGTAAATAAAATTCCTTTAGTATCTGGTATTATTAAAAACATGTATCGTGTTGAAGATGTTTCTTTAGAGAAAGAATTATTCGGATTGAAATTTAAAAATCCTATTGGTTTGGCAGCTGGATTTGATAAAGATGCCAAATTGTTTAATGAATTGTCCAATCTCGGATTTGGTTTTATTGAAATAGGCACCTTGACTCCCAAAGCGCAACCAGGCAATCCTAAAAAACGATTGTTTCGTTTAAAGGAAGACTCTGCAATTATTAATCGCATGGGTTTTAATAACGGCGGCGTTGAAGACGCTGTATTGCGATTAAAAAAGAATCCTTCGACTACGCTCAGGACAGGGAAGCATGTGTTAATTGGAGGTAACATTGGGAAAAATAAAGTGACTCCTAATGAGAATGCCGTGGATGATTATAAAATCTGTTTCAATACATTGTTTGATTATGTAGATTATTTTGTGGTAAACGTCAGCTCCCCCAACACACCCAATTTAAGAGCTTTACAAGATAAAGAGCCATTAACCAATCTTTTAAAGGATTTACAGATTGAAAATTCAAACCATATAAAAAAGAAGCCTATATTATTAAAAATCGCTCCAGATTTAACCAATGAACAATTGTTGGATATTATTGATATTATAAAAGATACTAAGATTGATGGGGTTATAGCGACCAATACCACCATTTCCCGAGACGGTTTAACATCTGAAAGTAAAGTGGAAATCGGCGGATTAAGTGGAAAACCATTAACCAATCGTTCTACTGAAGTCATTCGGTTTTTAGCCGAGAAAAGTAACAAGGCATTTCCGATTATAGGAGTCGGTGGAATTCATACGGTAAAAGATGCTATGGAAAAAATGGAAGCTGGAGCCGATTTAATTCAACTCTACACTGGATTTATATATGAAGGGCCAAAACTTATTAAAGATATCAATAAGGCTTTAATTAAAAAGTAATCTTACTTGATGAATTTTTTAATAGCCCAGCTAGTACCATCATTAATACTCAAAATATAAGTTCCTTCAGGCAAATTACCAACATTAATTTGCTTGCTATTAAGCATACCTTTAGATAATACTTGTCCGTATAGATTTGATATTTCATAATGGATAGAGCTATTCATAACCTCTGAAGAAATATTAAGTGTTCCTCCATTTACGGGATTTGGATAGATGGTCGCATTTGCTATGCCTCCTTTATTTATTGTAGGTTTAGGAATTTCATTACCAGTTATACTAATGTCATCAATGGCAATGTCTCCTTCCCAGCTAGAACCTCTTACAGCTCTAAATCTAATTTTAATGGTTTGATTTGTGTAAGCAGATAAATCAACCGTTTGAAGTGTATAGTCATCTTCTTGATTTGTTTGCTTATTTCCTGATAGAACGGGAATAATATCATTAATAACACCTTCGTCTGTTAGGATATCTACATGCAGTTCTCCAATATGGGGACCAAACATATGATAGGCAAATTTTAATTTTGAGCTGGATGATTTAATAGCAATACAAGGTGATAGGAATTCTGCAGTGTCACCAGGTTGTGAGCCAGAAGCTTCAGTGTAAATGTAAGAACCTTTTTTTGTTTTAGTTGTGTTATCGGTTATTGGTCCAGTACCTTCAGAATCAGTGTTGCCTGAATTAATAAACCAATTATATCCATTTCCAGAAACATCTGTGGTTGTCCAACCGGTATCGTTTGCGGTTTCTAAACTTTCAAAATTTTCGACCAAAGGGGTTGTTTTTAGAGTGCCTACTTTTATATAGTTGTAAAATGTTTTGGTTATGGTGTTTGATTTATTGGAAATGGTCAGTGTTACATCATAAGTTCCCTTTTCAAAAGTATGTATGGGGTTTTGTGTTTTATAATCTATAATACCATCACTATCGATATCCCATTTCCAGCTTGTAGCATTTAGACTGTTGTTGCTAAATTGGACGGTTAATTTATCATCACAGGTTTGATTAACATCTGCAATAATATTGGCATTAAATGAATGGTCTGCTAAATAGTTTTTTGCTGTTTTATAAAATGCAAACATTCTAGCAAATTGTTTTGTTGAAAAATGAGAGCGACATCCTTTTAAAGAATAGGACATGATATTTTGAGTGTCTGGATGAAAATGATCGCCATTGGCATCCACTTCATTTCCTATATAATTACAAAAATTGTCAACATTTGAATTGCTTAATGTCGGATCGGCTGGTGTATCGCATATACCATCCCCATCTGTGTCACAATTACTGCCATTTACCAATTCTGTAGTTAATCCTTCACTTTGGGGGCCTTGTGTATGTATTAATGAAAAGAAATGCCCAACTTCATGAGATAAAGAAGAGCTATTTAGGACACAGCTGTTTTGCATCACAATAATATCTAATTTACCAACATTATTAGTATAACCACATATGTTGATGTTACTTTCATTTTCTATGTAATCAAAAAAGTAAATATTCAATACACCTGGAGTATAATAGCTGCTAATGAGGGCGGCTTCCCTGGCTTTATTAAAATGACATAAGTTGTTATTGTCAATATAATCTATGCCTCCACTCAAATAAAATTCTAGGTAAGCGTTTGCGTAGATGCTATTCATTTCATTAATGGCTAAGTTTAAATCATTAGCACTTAAGCCACCGTTACCATTAGAGTTTCTAATAATATGTGCTTTAATGGGAATTGAATTAACAATTTTTGAATTAGACTTACTATAAGTAGAAGATGATGATATGGTGTTAAATTGTTCTTCGTACTTTTTAATTTGAGGTTTCAAACTATTATAAAATTCAATAGATTCAGAGGATGTCACGGTCCCACAAATTGGCTCTGAAATGCTTTGAGATGAGATATAGCAAGTTGATGATAAAAATATCGTTAGAATTAAAATGCCGAATTTTGAAGTAAAAATATTCATTTGGGACCAAACATTTTTTCAAATGTATTCTTAATTAGAACGGTAGGACAATAAAAACGTTATAGCGTTGATTTTATCGATTATTTAACAATTACATCATTTTTTTGAGCATTGTTTTATGTATCAAAGATTTATTGTCAAATTAATTTAAAATCTAGGGTTTAATTAATCACTAAAGCTTCCAAAAAATAATAGTATTTTTATCATCTTATATTTTGAATGATGTATGCCAAGTCCAATTAAAATCATAGAATGCCCTCGAGATGCTATGCAGGGCATAAAAAAATTAATTCCAACAGGAGCTAAAGTTCAATACATACAATCATTATTGCGTGTTGGTTTTGATACCATTGATTTTGGTAGTTTTGTATCACCGAAAGCGATTCCACAAATGTTCGATACTGCTTTGGTTTTATCTCAATTAGATTTGAGTAACACAAAAAGTAAATTATTGGCCATTGTCGCTAATGAAAGAGGCGCAATGGATGCGTCACAATTCTCGCAAATTGATTATTTAGGGTACCCTTTTTCTATTTCAGAAAACTTTCAAATGCGAAACACTCATAAAACCATAGCGCAGTCAGTTTTAATATTAGATGATATTTTAAATATCTCCCAAAAAACCAATAAAGAAGTGGTTGCTTATTTATCCATGGGATTTGGAAATCCGTACGGAGACCCTTGGAATGTTGATATTGTAGGAGAATGGACCTATAAGTTATCTAAAATGGGCGTGAAAATAATATCGCTTAGTGATACTATTGGAAGTTCAAATCCAGAAAACATTCATTATTTGTTTTCAAATTTAATCTCTTTATACCCCGATATAGAATTTGGAGCTCATTTACATACTACTTATGAATCATGGTTTGAAAAAGTTGATGCTGCTTACAGCGCAGGATGTAAACGATTTGATGGAGCTATCCAAGGATTTGGAGGGTGCCCTATGGCAAAGGATGAGTTAACAGGTAATATGCCCACTGAAAAAATGCTGTCTTATTTTACATCTAAAAAAGTAAATAATTTAAATGCTTTGAGTTTTGAAAGTGCACATAATGAAGCTACTAAGATTTTTAGTTCTTATCATTAAAAGAAATAACATTATTTACCTCAGTTAAACGAAAAAAGCGTAAATTTGCACGCAATTATAACGTAATTGCCATGACTGCACATCAAAACAAAATAGTAGGGGAAGGCCTTACTTACGACGACGTCCTTTTAGTTCCAGCTTTTTCAGAAGTTTTACCTAGAGAAGTTAGTATTCAAACAAAATTCACAAAAAATATTACGATTAACGTACCTATTGTCTCTGCGGCTATGGATACGGTAACAGAAAGCAAAATGGCCATTGCCATGGCGCAAGAAGGAGGTATTGGTGTATTACACAAGAATATGTCGATAGAAGCTCAAGCTTTAAAAGTAAGAAAGGTAAAGCGTGCGGAAAGTGGCATGATCATAGATCCTGTAACCTTACCGCTTACAGCAAAAGTTCTGGATGCTAAATTAGCTATGGCAGAGCATGGTATTGGAGGTATTCCAATTGTTGATGAAGACGGAATTTTAAAAGGTATTGTAACTAATAGGGATTTGCGTTTCGAACATAAAAAAAGTAGGCCTATTGTTGAGGTTATGACTAGTAAAGATTTAGTAACCGCACCCATAGGCACCTCTTTAAAAGACGCAGAAATCATTTTACAGGAACATAAAATTGAAAAGTTATTAATTGTAGATAACGATTATAAATTATCGGGGTTAATAACCTTTAGGGATATCACAAAACTCACTCAGAAACCAAATGCCAATAAAGATCAATATGGACGCTTGCGTGTGGCTGCTGCCATAGGTGTTACAGCGGATGCTTTAGAAAGAGCAGAAGCCTTGGTAAATGCTGGTGTAGATGCTGTGGTTATTGATACGGCACATGGCCATACTATAGGTGTGGTAACCGTTTTAAAACAAATTAAAGCTAAATTTCCTGAGTTGGATGTTATTGTTGGGAATATTGCGACTGGTGCCGCTGCTAAATATTTGGTTGAAGCTGGTGCCGACGCTGTAAAAGTAGGTATTGGTCCAGGTTCTATTTGTACCACTCGTGTGGTTGCAGGTGTTGGGTTTCCGCAATTTTCTGCAGTTTTAGAGGTAGCCGCAGCTATTAAAGGTTCTGGTGTACCAGTAATCGCAGATGGAGGCATTCGTTACACAGGAGATATTCCTAAGGCGATTGCAGCAGGAGCCGATTCGGTTATGTTAGGTTCGCTTTTAGCAGGTACTAAAGAATCGCCTGGAGAGACCATAATTTATGAAGGTAGAAAATTCAAATCCTATCGTGGTATGGGGTCTGTGGAAGCTATGAAAGAAGGTAGTAAAGACCGTTATTTTCAAGATGTGGAAGATGATATTAAAAAATTAGTACCAGAAGGTATTGTGGGTCGTGTGCCTTATAAAGGAGATTTATATGAAAGCATCCATCAGTTTGTTGGTGGTTTGCGTGCCGGGATGGGTTATTGTGGTGCCAAAGACATTGAAACCCTAAAAGAAACAGGGCAGTTTGTTAAAATAACGTCTAGTGGTATTAATGAAAGTCATCCACACGACGTGACTATTACTAATGAATCTCCTAATTATTCGAGATAAATTTTAAAAATATATATAATAGAAAATCCAACCTGAAAAGGTTGGATTTTTTTATTCAACTTTATAAGTGTATTCTTGATAACCAATATCACCATTTTCTGTAATAGCTTCAATAACAACCATCATGTCTCCTGTTAAATCTGCATTATAAAATGATATTTTAGCTTTACCGGAATCATCAGTTTTTAATATAGGTTGCCAATGGATTAAAGCTCTTAAATCGGGTTTAGCTAAATCATTTTGGTTTGTGTGATCATATTTAGGGGCATAAAATTCTTTTGTTTGCGCCAACACAGGAATAAATGTTTTCATAATGCCTTTTGGACTTTTTGCACCCAATACACCCTGTTGAGCGTAGGTGTATATGGCGATAATGTTTCCAAAGGCCGGTGGTGGATTACATCTTTGAGGAAATACTTCGCAATAAAGAATAGGGAAGTTTTTTGCATATTCAATGACTTCGACACTGCTTACTTCACTCGGGGGGATGTTTTGAATAAACTCGTATTCATTCTCTTTTACAGGAATACCATCTATAACAACCAAAGTGGGCTCATTGTTAAATGCTGTTGCGTATAAATTACCATTGTCTCCCACTCTAACTGTAAGTTTATCAGAAAAACTAAACATCAGCACGCTGTAAAGACCATAAGACCATTTTTTTTCTTTTTCAGCAACATCTTTACCTTCTATAACCAAATCAGGTTTTCCAAATCGGTCTATTACCTTTTTACGGTTCGGGGTTAGTTTGTAAGCATCTATAACGACTTCATTTAGAATGATATCGTCTGAATTTAATGAGAAGTCATTGTAGGCAAATTTTCGTTCTGCTTCTTTGTCAACAAATATTTTGGAGATGCTATCTAACTTTTCTGCAGATTTTTTATGATTAAAAGTGATGTTGGGAGATTTCTCTCTATTTATAAAAAAGTTATAATTGACTTTTTTTCCAGATTCTTTAGCGCTTTGGAGTATAATGCCCATGTCTTTTCCAAATTCATCAGATAGATTGAATTGGAAATTGCCAAGACTGTCCGTTGCTTGTGAGTAAAAATTAGAACTTTCACCAAATGTCATCATGGTAATTTCAGCAAGTTTTCTTTTGCTTTGGGATAGTTGGCTGGTAACGTATCCAGAAACATTTAAAGAAGTCTCTGGTTTAAAAGACAGTGTGTCAAAAGGCTTCGTGTACTTATAGTGTCTCCAACCTTGGGTAAGCATCAAGGCATCTAAATCAGAGAACATGTTTGGATTGTTGTTGAAATAATATCCAGGGTTTTCTATTTGTCCTTTCAATTCAGAACTCAGCAAAAAATAAGATACTATGTTATCTCGCATATTTTGCATGTCTCCCAATTGCTCTTTATTTATGACTAAAACAGAAGTGCTGGCATGTACTGGTTTATTATTTATATCTAAGGTCTCAATAGATATATTAGTTAATTCTCGTTTTTCATAATTTGGCTTATCAGTAGTTGTTTTTACATTTAGGTTTTTTCCTAGTCTTTTATTGAAAAAAAGTCGTTCAGCAACTGTCCATTTTGATTGGTTCATCATTTTGAAAACAATAATGCCCTCGGGAAGTTCATTGCTCGAAAACAGAAATTTTAGATTGCCATCTTTCAATTTAGCTTTTAAATCATAAAGTGTGACACCTCTAAAAGATACATTTAAAAAAATACTATCGTTTTTTAAATAACTAGAAGAGACATTCACAGAAATGTTTTTGTCCTTTTCTTGAATAGTTATTATATTGCCTGTAGAGACGACTTTAGGCAAAGGATATAAGGTTTCAGTTTCATTCGAATTTTTATTCAATCTGGCATAATAACTTTGGTTACTATCTACATGGTTCAATTCAAAACTACCCATGCCTAGGTTGTTGCTTTTAAAAGAAGTAACAACCGTATTAGAACTATCAAGAATATCGCCTTCCACTATAATTGCTTTACCATAAGCATCCAATGCTTTAAAGCCCACTTTACTGGATAATCCATGGACTAATTCGCCACTTTCAGGAAAGAATTGTAAATCAATAAAATTTTCGTCTAAAACAATGGTTTTGGAATATTTTTTTTGATTGGAAGTGATAAGTTCCAGAGTTGCTAACTCACTTTCTTTAGGAACTATATAATCGATTTGGTAACTATCGCCCTTTTCTTTTTTAATGGAAACAGAATCCTTTACATTATCAATATTAATATAAAGACTCAACTTGTTTTTATGAAGGCTATCTAGAACAAAAGGGTTGAGAATAGCCTTTAAATGGTTATCTCCATTTGGATCTTTAATTAATGTGACATTACTTATAGCATTTTCTTGGTAGTTATTATCAAGCGGAGTAAATACCTGAATATATTTTTCAAAGAAAAAATCAGGGTCAAAATTTTTATTCCATTCTGTATAAGCTCTAATAAGATAGGTTCCTTTAGTTAATGCTGAAGGTAAATCAAAATAACCTTGACCTATGCCATTGTCAATTTTAATGAGTTTTTTTTCAATAATACTTTCCTTTGAATTTATAAGTTCTATATATAAAATCTTGCTTAGATTAGATGGAACATTGTCAAAAGATTTTGTGAGGATAGCTTTAAGCCATATTGTAGACCCTGTGGTATAAAGGTCTTTGTCTAGTTGTAAATATATTTTTTCTGCTAAAGAGCCATTAGAAATAATATGACTATTTGTTTGTGCATGCACCTTGATAGAGGGTATGGATAAAAACAACAGTATTGCAAAATAAATTTTACAGAGTTTTAAGTTTTTTTGTTTTGCTATTGATTTATCCATTCATTAAAACTGATTTTTAATCGAACGTTAATACTATAGTGCATTAATATTTTTATTGTAATTAACGCAAATAATTTAAAAATCGAGTTAATAAATTTATAAAAATTTTCTTATAAATTCAATTTGCTATTCCTTAAAATTCAGGAGTTATGGTGAAACTATAATTGTAAACCTTATCCGTATAATACATATAAGGCTTATGCGGTCTAGAACCCCAACTATTATCGCCACCAACGCCCATCATTTTGTTGTCTAGATGCACTTCAACAAAATCCCTATCTTTTATATCGGCCGGACTTTTTAAAAGTTTTTCCTTTCCAGGGTCAAAATCCTCAGTACTATGGTGCAAGGCATTGAATTCTATCGGCTGTCCATTTGCTTGAATGTTAAAACCCAATCCAAATTGATTTGTTAAACTGAGCCATCTGGTATCCGTTTTGTGTCCATTTTCTTGAGGTCTACCGTAAGCAACATATTGTTCTGTTACTATAGATTGATAAAGCCCAATAAATGCACCTGTATTTCTGTCTATATAATTTTCCCAAGGCCCGCGACCGTAATATTGTAGATTACTGAATTCTTTGGGCATTCTAAACACCATACCAATTCGTGGAATTTCAGATAAATCAGTTTTCTTAGCCTCGAATTTATACTTTACATTGATGGTTCCATCACCATAAATACTATAAACGATTTCTATTTCACCTTCTATGGTTGGTAATTTAAGTGTTGTATTTACCGATAATTCAGAAGGAGATACGATTTTAGACGTTATACTTTCTAATGTAGCATTATTCATAACTTCTTTCCAAACTTCGGCACGTTGAGGCATGTTGTTTCCAAAATCGTTATCTGTTGGAGCTCTCCAAAACGTAGGCACTAAAGGATTATTCATCAATTCATAATTATTCAATTTGTATGATGTGATGGCTCCTGTTTTTTTAGAAATAATGGTAGTAAAATTTTCGCCAGTAATTAAAATAGCCTCGTTAGTATCTTTAACCATCATCTTACTTGAAGTTGTTGGTTTAACAAACATATTTTTAAAAGTTGATAAAGCAAACTGCTCAGAAGCAACCATATGTCCAAAAGGAATCATATAAGTGTCTTTCCCTTGTGCGGCATAGATATTTAAGAAATATTCACTACCATTTTTAGGGTTAAAATCTTTTAAACCTAAGTTGAACTCTTTTTCTGTTTGAGGTGAAACGCCTATGGGTTCAAATCTACCTGTTTGGATAACTTTACCATTTTCAATAATATTCCAATGAATCAAATAATTATTTAAATCATTAAAAAAATGCTCATTCATAATAGTTATAGTGCCTTCAGAAATATTCAGGTTTTTAAAATGAATATTTTGATAGACTTTTTTGACTTCAAACAAACCTGGATGTGGTGTTAAGTCTGGATTCACTAAACCATTGAAACAAAAATTACCATCGTTGTAAACGCCTTCAGGTTCAAAATAACCTCCATAAGCCCAAAATTTAGTGCCTTCATCATTATACTTTACTAACCCTTGATCCATCCAATCCCAAATAAAGCCACCTTGTATTTGTCTGTTGTTACGCACCAAATCCCAATATTCTTTAAAATTACCAGAACTATTACCCATGGCATGCGAGTATTCGCACCAAATAAAAGGACGTTCAGCATCAGTTCCCAACCATCTATTAGACACCCAATCAATAGGTGCATACATGTTTGCAATAATATCGGTATGGTGTTCTTTTATATCTGTTTCTCTCTCGGCACGTTCATAATGGACAGGTCTGTTTTTATCACGAGCATGAACGGCTTTGTAGGCTTCTAAGAAATTAGAGCCCGTTCCTGCCTCATTTCCCATACTCCAAACAATGATCGATGGGTGATTTTTATCACGTTCAACCATGTTAAGAATGCGTTCTACATGCGCGGCTTTCCATTGTGGTTTATTTGCCAAAGTATTTTTTGGGTCATAGCCAATACCATGGGATTCCACATTGGCTTCATCATAAATGTATAAACCATATTGGTCACATAATTTATACCAAAGCGGATCGTTAGGATAGTGACTAGTTCGAACGGCATTGATATTATTCAACTTCATCATTTTGATGTCTGCCAACATATTTTCTTCATTAACAACATGTCCAAAATTTTCGTTGTGTTCATGACGATTCACACCTTTTAAAAGAATAGGTTTTCCATTGACCAATAATTGGCCTCCTTTAATTTCGGTAGTTCTAAATCCTAATTTAATTGAAGTGGCTTCGATAGTTTTACCTTTGCTATCTTTTAGATTCAATAGTAAAGTATATAAATATGGATTTTCTGCAGACCATGTATGAACTTTCGGGATTTCACCCGTAAAGCTGACATTTTTTATACTAAAAGCATTGCTTTTTAATGCGTTTTCGTTTGATAATATATTATTGCCATCAGCGTCTAAAATTTGATATTGGAGTTTTAAATTAGATGCTTTTTTGGAGGTGTTTTTTACAACAGCTTCTAAAGAGAATTCACCAGTTTCATAATTAGCATCTAATAAGGCTTTTGCAAAAAAATCACTTATATGTGTTTTTGGTCTGGCAAAAAGATACACATCGCGTTGAATGCCGGACAATCTCCAGAAATCTTGATCCTCTAAATAGCTGCCATCTGTAAATTTGAAAACTTTTACAGCCAATTTATTAGTACCCTTTTTTAAATAAGGAGTGATATTGAATTCGGCAGGAAGCTTGGAGTCTTGATTGTAACCCACTTTTTTTCCATTTATCCATAGGTAATAACCCGATTTTACTGAACCTAATTGAATATAAACCTCTCTGTTCAACCAATTTTCATCAACCTCAAAATAGGTTATGTAAGACCCTATTGAGTTTTGCGAATCTTGAATAAAAGGAGGATTCGATTTAAAAGGATATGCTGCATTCGTGTAATGAGCATAACCATAGCCATACATTTCCCAATTGCCTGGAACGGGAATTTCGTCCCATTTACTGTCATCAAAACCAATGTTCTGAAAATTGGGGATACCTTGGTCTGAATGGTCGGTGAAGTTAAACTTCCATTTTCCATTTAAACACTTAATGAATTCTTCATTTTCTGGGTTATCAAGTCTTGCTTTTTCTAATGTTGAATATGTAAAAAAAGAAGCACGGGCTTTTTCTCTATTTTGTTGAAATATTTCAGGATTTTCCCAATCGTTTTGACTGAATGAGAGTTGAAAAAAACTTAAGGCAATGATAAAGAAAATAAAAGGTTTCATATGTAAACGAATAAAAAGTAAGGAAGCTAAGTTCGGTTTTTTTTATGACTCTGTCAATATGTTTTTTGTTTTTAAAAGTTATAATTTTGTTTATTATCATTAATTATCATGCAACAAATTACAAATACAATTTTAATGATTCGTCCTGTAAATTTTAGGATGAATGAACAAACGGCTGTAAATAATTATTATCAAAAGATCTTGGATCATGTACTGCCAGAAACGGTTAATGCTAAAGCACAAAAAGAGTTTGACGATTTTGTTTTTAAACTTAAAAGTGTAGGCGTTAATGTGATTGTGATTGATGATAGATTGGACTACGATACGCCAGATTCTATTTTCCCAAATAATTGGGTGTCATTTCACGAAAACGGAACAGTTGCCTTATATCCTATGTTTGCAGAGAACAGACGCTTGGAACGCAGGGAGGATGTTTTAAATATATTGGAGGATAACGATTTTGTAATTAATAATATAGTAGATTACACAAGTGCAGAAGAAGAACATGTTTTTTTAGAAGGTACGGGAAGTATTGTTTTAGATAGAGTAAATCAAAAAGCTTATTGTGCTTTATCTCCTCGTGCCTATGAAGATTTGTTCATAGAATTTTGTGAAGATTTTGAATACACTCCAGTTATTTTTTCAGCGAACCAAACAATAAATAAACAGAGAAAGGCTATATATCACACGAATGTCATGATGTGCGTAGGGGAACGTTTTGCAGTTGTTTGCCTAGATTGTATCGATGATAAATCTGAGCGTAAAAATGTTATTAGTCATTTAAAACAAGATGGTAAAGAAATCATAGCAATAACAGAAAATCAAGTAACTAGCTTTGCCGGTAATATGCTTCAAGTAAAAGGAGCTGATGATATGCCTTTGTTAGTTATGAGTCAAGCGGCATATAATGCGCTAACAACAAATCAAATAGAAATTCTTAAAAAGCATAATCGTATTGTAACTAGTTCTTTAGATACTATTGAAGCGTGTGGAGGTGGAAGTGCCCGTTGTATGATGGCGGAAGTGTTCTTGCCAAAAATATGATGCTAGTTTGTTGGTTTCGATTTTGGTAATTGTACATAAAAAGTACTTCCAACATTTACAGTACTTTCAACCCAAATTTTACCACCATTTAATTCTACCAATTCTTTGCAAATAGATAATCCTAATCCAGTTCCTTTTTCATTGTTTGTACCAACAGTAGTAAATGTATTGTTTTTAAAAAGTTTTTCAATATTTTGTTTGGGAATTCCAATCCCGGTATCGGCAACACTAATAATACAATGACCGTTGCTTATGTGATTGGATATGGTGATGGTATCTCCTTTTTTAGAGAATTTTAATGCGTTGGCAAGTAAATTTTGAATGACGATTTCTACCATACTTCTATCAGCATAGGCAAAATCTCTTAAAGAATGATCTATCAATTCGATGCCTTTGCTTTCTAAACGCTGTTCTATAAGTCTTACTTTGCCTTCAAAAATTTCTTGAACATCAAATAAACTAGGGCTTGGCTTAAGAGATTGCATTTGAGATTTAGACCAGTTCAATAAATTAAATAATAATAAAGAAGCATTATTGGCATTTTCACTTAATTCTGGTATTAAATTATCAAACTCAGCTCTGGTTAGCGAACCGTCTTTTAATAAATCAATAAAACTATTTATGGATGATAATGAATCTTTTAAATCATGTGAAATGATAGAAAACAATTTGTCTTTAACATGGTTTACGTTTTCTAAGTGTTTTGTCTGCTCTTGAAAGGCTTCGTTTTGTAGCTCTATCTTAATATTTTTTTCTTCTAATTCTTGAGCATATTTTAAACTACTATTACGTTTTATATAAATTAATATTAAAAACGTAGAAACGATAGCTAGAGTGGCTAGTAAAGCATAAAAAATTAACTGAAGTCTATCAAGATCTTTTTTGGTTTTTGAAATTTCGGCTTTCTTGGTAACGTTATTATCTTCTTGTGATAATTTCTGGTCAAAGTTTAAACTTAAATCTAACTCAGATTCTTCAATGGTATCCTCATTACTAGAGGCATTATTTTCAATAAGACTGTTTTTTAAGTCATAATACTTACGCTGCCAAACAAATGCTTTGTCAAATTTATTTCTAATAGAATCCAAGGCTTTCATTAGCTTGTAATGCTTTAATAGCTCTGTTCTGTTGTTGGTTTCTTTGGCAATGTCGCCTGCTTCAAGAATCTGTACTTCCGCAATTGCTAATTTGTTTTGCTGCAAGTTTAAATTTCCCAGATTAATTAAAGAGGCTAGCAAACCTTGCTTGTTATTAATGCGTCTATTAATGTTTAATCCTTGTTCAAGATATCTTGTAGCATTATCATAATCATTAAATTGTAGATATTCCCCACCAAGTTTAGGATAAATTATACTTTGTATAGAATCATTATTGGTAGGGTTGTTGGCTAAAACTTTTTCATAGTAGTCAATAGATTTTCTGTATTCTTTCTTCATAGAGTAAAGTTCAGCTAATTGACTATTAGATATATCAATACCTTTTTTATCATTTAATGACTCTTGTATATGCAAGGCTTTTAAATAAAATTCTATGGAAGCATCGTAATCTTTAATATTATAATAGGCTTTAGCTAAATTGCTATAAGCTAAACGTAAATCGTTTTTAAGATTTCTTTTTTCAAGTTCTTTAATGGCAGATAATGAATATTGTAAACCTTTAATATAATTACCTCTATTAATTTCTATAACACCAATGCTGTTATTAACTTTTGCAACGCCTAAGGTGTCTTTTAATTGGTTGAAAATGTCTTTAGATTTTTTATAACCGTTTATGGCATTGATATAATCATTTTTTTGTGCATATATTAAGGATTTGTAATATATAATCTCTGCTATACCTTTTTTGTAGTCTAGTGTAGAAGATAATTTTTCACTCTCTATAATGTACTTGAGGGCTCTGTCAAAATCATTGATTTCGTAAAGTTTCTCAATAAGTTTAAGAGATGTGTTAACCTTTGAAGTATCTGCATTTTGAAACGCTAATTGTATGGATAGGCTATCTATGTCTGAGTTTTGCGAAAAACCAGATTTAAAAAAAAACATAAAAATAATTAAAACAATTATTTTCCTCATACAATTAGTTATAATGCGCTTTAAACCCATTATGATATAACATCTTGTTGAGGGAAACAAAGATGTTTTTATTGAATTTTATTTAGGTTGTTGACGTTAAAAAAAATTCAATTTTATTTTGAGTAATAGCTTTACATAACAAAAGTTGGAAAAAGCTAAGTTAAAATCTAATTTCGGCGTTTTAATACCAAAATATTAGATAAAGAGTTATTGGGTTTTTTTGCAAAAAACCGATGAATAGATGAACGGCAAAAAACATAGAAAAACAGTTGTTTTTCGTTGAAATATCGTTAAAATTTTGAGGGTTTTGATAATCTCTTTTTTATCCTTTAAAAAGCATCTTTCCTCTAGTGTTTAATAATCAATTGTTTAGTAATTCTTCCTAAGTATTATAAGTCAATGTTTTTTTACAATAAAGCTTTGATAAAAGTTTTATCTTTGTTCACCAAAAAAACACCCTTAATGAGCCTTCAAGAGACTTTGTCAAACCAAGTAAAACAAGCCGTTTTAGCATCTTTTAATGTCGAATTGGAAACGGTAGAATTTCAAGCAACTAGAAAAGAATTTGCAGGAGATATAACCATTGTTATTTTTCCAATGTTACGGGTTGTAAAAGGTAATCCAGTTCAAATAGGTGAAACTATTGGAAATTATTTGGTTGAAAATGTAGCTGAAGTTAAAGCTTTCAATGTTGTTAAAGGTTTTTTGAATGTTGAAATATCTGATGCTTATTATATCAATTTTTTCAATACAATTAAAGATGATGAATCCTACGGTTTTGTAAAACGAAATGCAAATGAAAAAGCTGTGATGGTTGAATATTCTTCGCCAAATACGAACAAGCCTTTGCACTTAGGACATGTTAGAAATAATCTTTTAGGGTATAGCGTAGCTGAAATTTTAAAAGCATCTGGTAAAAAAGTATATAAAACCCAAATTATAAATGATAGAGGTATTCATATTTGTAAAAGTATGTTGGCTTGGGAGCGTTTTGGAAATGGAGAAACTCCACAAAGTACAGGGTTAAAAGGCGATAAGTTGGTTGGGAATTATTATGTAAAGTTCGACCAAGAATATAAAAAGGAAATAGAGCACTTAGTTAATAAAGGACAATCTGATGAAGAAGCTAAAAAGAATGCACCTATATTATTAGAAGCTCAACAAATGCTCCAAAAATGGGAAGCTGGAGACAAACATGTTGTTGAGCTTTGGGAAAAAATGAATGGTTGGGTTTATAAAGGCTTTAATGAAACTTATAAAAATCTGGGTGTTGATTTTGATACCTTATATTATGAAAGTAACACCTATTTGTTAGGAAAAGAATTTGTTGGTGAGGGTTTAAAATCCGGCGTTTTTTTTCAAGAAGCAGATGGTTCAGTTTGGTGTGATTTAACCGACGATGGATTAGACAAAAAAATTGTACAGCGTAGTGATGGTACCGCCGTTTATATGACGCAAGATATTGGTACGGCTATACAACGTATCAAAGATTTTCCAGATGTTGGCGGCATGGTTTATACTGTTGGGAATGAACAAGATTATCATTTTCAGGTGCTGTTTTTAATATTGAAAAAATTAGGCTTTGAATGGGCCAAAAATTTATATCATCTAAGTTATGGGATGGTTGATTTGCCTAGCGGAAAGATGAAAAGTAGAGAAGGAACCGTTGTAGATGCCGATGATTTAATTGATGAAATGGCCAGTACTGCTAAGGAAATTTCAGAAGAGTTGGGTAAACTAGATGGTTATTCTGAAGATGAAAAACAATCACTTTATAGAACCATCGGTTTAGGGGCTTTAAAGTATTATATATTAAAGGTTGACCCCAAAAAACGTATTTTATTCGATCCTAAAGAGTCTATAGATTTTCAAGGGAACACAGGGCCTTTTATTCAATATACCTATGCCAGAATTCAAGCTATATTAAGAAAAGCAGATTTCGATTTATCTGCTGATATTGAATTATCATTGCATCAAAAAGAAAAGGAATTATTAAAGCAGCTAGAATTATTTCCAGAAGTGATTCAAAATGCAGCATCTCAACATAGTCCTGCGTTGATTGCCAATTATACGTATGAATTGGTAAAGGAATTTAATTCATTCTATCAAAATGTTTCTATTTTAGGAGCCGCTGATTTAAATGAAAAAATTTTCAGAGTACAATTATCTAAAAAGGTAGCTTCTACCATAAAAATGGCATTTCATGTTTTAGGAATTCAGGTTCCAGAAAGAATGTGATTTTTTATCTTATTTAATGAGGTTTTGTTAATAGTTTAAGATTATTCTTGAATTAGTTAAGAATATGTTAATATTAAAGTTAAACTTTTGTTTTAAACTTTTCAAATAGTTTACTTTATCGCCCAAACTAAAAAATAAGATAACTAAACTAATGAAAAAGGTATTAACCGTATTGTTAATTGGGGCTATTTTGTCCCTAAATTCTTGTAGTAATAAAAGAGAAGGAGCTCCAAAAGTATTAGTATTCTCTAAAACAGCAGCATTTAAGCATGCTTCTATTCCAGTTGGTATTGCAGCTATTCAAAAATTGGGTGTGGAAAATGGTTTTGTAGTTGATACAACCCAAAATGCCGAATTAATAAACGAAGACAATTTAAAACAATATGCAGCGGTCATCTTTTTAAGCACCACAGGTAATATTTTAGATCATTATCAAGAAGCTGCTTTTGAACGATATATACAAGCAGGTGGTGGCTTTGTAGGAATACATGCTGCTGCAGATACCGAATATGATTGGGGATGGTATAACAAATTGGTAGGTGCTCAATTTTTAAGTCATCCGTTTGGCACACCTGAAGCTGATTTTATAATTAAAGACAAAAATTTTATAGCGACTGAATTTTTTACAGATACTATTTGGCATCGTACTGATGAGTTGTATAACTACAAAAAAATAAATCCAGATGTCCATGTATTAATGACTTTAGATGAATCATCTTATAAAGGTGGTTTAAATGGTGATTTTCATCCTATTTCATGGTATCATGATTTTGATGGAGGTAGAGCGTTTTATACTGGTGCAGGTCATACCGATGAAAGCTATACAGAAGAATTATTTTTAAAACATCTTTTAGGTGGTATTAAATATGCCATTGGTGAAAATGAGAATTTAAACTATAAAAAAGTGACTTCTCAAATTCCGCCAGCAGCAGACCGTTTTTCTAAAGTGATGTTAACTGAAGGTAAGTTTTATGAGCCAACAGAAATGACGGTGCTACCAAATAGTGATGTGCTTATTTCACAAAGAAGAGGTGAAATAATGCTTTATAAAGCTGATACGAAAGAACTTAAAGAGGTCGCAAAATTAGATGTTTATTTTTCCTCAAGTGCACCCGGAGTAAATGCTGAAGAGGGAGTTTTAGGTATGCAAAAAGATCCAGATTTTATAAAAAATAATTGGGTATATGTCTATTACTCTCCTGCAGGTAGTGAAAGTGTCAATAGACTATCACGTTTCAAGTTTAAAAATGATGTATTCGACTTGTCTTCTGAACAAGTTATTTTAGATGTAGCTAGTCAACGGGAAATCTGTTGTCATACGGGCGGTTCTATAGCTTTTGGACCTGACGGTTTACTTTATGTGTCGGCAGGAGATAACTCGACACCTTTTAACGAAAGGGATGCTAAATATGTTAGTAATGGTTATGCGCCATTGAATGATATTCCCGGTCATATGCAATATGATGCTAGAAGATCATCAGGGAACACCAATGATTTAAGAGGAAAGATATTGAGAATAAAAATGAATGAAGATGGTAGTTACAGTATTCCTGAAGGAAATTTATTCCCAGTAGGTACTCCTAAAACCAGACCAGAAATATATACAATGGGTCATCGTAATCCATACCGTATTTCCATAGATATGAAAAGAAACTACTTGTATTGGGGTGAAGTCGGACCAGACTCAAGAGCAGATAGTTTGAAAACTCGTGGTCCTAGAGGATATGATGAAATAAATCAGGCACAAAAAGCAGGAAATTATGGATGGCCTTTGTTTATTGCAGATAATAAGCCTTATGTGGACTATGATTATGAAACAGGGAAATCTGGAGAGCCATTCAATCCTGATAAGCCAATAAATAATTCTAGAAACAATACAGGTTTAACGGAACTTCCAAGTGCTCAGCCTGCACTTATTTATTATGACTATGGAAATTCAGCAGATTTTCCACAATTGGCTTCAGGTGGTAGAAATGCTATGGCAGGACCTACTTATTATTCCGATATGTATGAAGGAACCGAAAAAATACCGAGCTATTATGATGGTATGCCAATCATTTATGATTGGGTACGTGGTTGGATGTTTGCAGTTCATTTAAATGAGGATGGTAGTTATAGTAAAATGGAGCCTTTTGCGTCAGATATTAAACTGAATGCTTTAATAGATATGGAAGTTGGCCCTGATGGTAGAATTTATTTATTAGAATATGGAAATGGTTGGTTTACCCAAAATGCAGATTCTGGTTTAAGTTATATTCAATATAAAGAAGGTAACAGACCACCTGTCGTGGAAGGTATATCTGTAGATGTTAATAATGGTAAATTGCCTTTAAAAATAACGGCTAAAGTTGAGGCTAGAGAAAGAGAAAAAGATCCAATGATTTATACATGGAACTTAGGAAATGGTGAAACCAAAGAAACTAAAGTCCCCGAATTAACATATACCTATAATAAAGCTGGATCTTATAAAATTTCTGTCGACGTTAAAGATGATAAAGGAGAGTCAGCATCCAGTGAGTCTTTATTGATTGTTGCTGGTAATTCTAGACCAGAGGTTAAAATAGATATTATTGGAGGGAATAGTTCTTTCTTCTTGCCAGGACAATCTGTTGAGTATAATGCAACAGTAACCGATCCAGATGGTAACGAAAAAGTTATTGAAGATAATATTTTTGTAAGTGTAGATTATTTAGAGCAGGTTGATAATGAAGAAGCATACTTAGGTCATCAAGAAGCATCGGTAACAGCAACAGGCAAAGCATTAACACAATCTATGGATTGTAAAGCTTGCCATAAAGAAGCTGAAGCATCTGTAGGGCCAAAATATATAGATGTAGCACAGAAATATAAAAATAAAAGTGGAGCTATGGCTTATTTACAAGGCAAAATTGAATCTGGTGGTTCTGGTGTTTGGGGAGAAGTGATGATGCCAGCACATCCTAACATTACTAAAGATGAATCGAGACAAATAGTGTCTTATATTTTATCATTAGCAGATGATGGAGCTAATAATAAATCATTGCCAGCTAAAGGAAAAGTGAAAGCCGAGCCTAAAAACCCTGGACAATTAATGCGTATTACTGCCACTTACACAGATGAGGGAGAAACAGGCACTATGCCATTAATAGGTTCTAAATCGGTAATATTACCAAGTAGCACCGTGTCTTTTAAAGAAGATATGAAAAAAGAAGGTGCCAATGTTAGAAATTTTAATGGTAATGGCATGGTTATTTTAGATCAGTCCAAAGGTTGGTTTGCATTAGAAAATATCGATTTAACAGGAGTGAAATCTGTAGCCTTAAATGCTAGATTTTTTAGACAACCACCAAAGGCACAATATGCTTTTGAGGTAAGATTGAATGCACCAGATGGGCCAGTTTTAGGTAGAGGCTCTATGCCAAAACCAAAAGCGGGAGAGCGTAGCGTGATGATTAATATACCAATTAGAGCCCAAAAAGAAAAGGCCAATTTATATATTTTATATACCGCACCAGGTGTTACAGAAGAAGAACCTTCGCAATTAATGTTATCTAATGCAAGTTTTAATTAGTATTGCTAATCTATAAAATTAAAAGCCCGCATATGCGGGCTTTTTTATGTGGTATAGTTAAAGTTTTTAAAACTTTATTTTTAAGTTTCGTTTGACGGTTTCTGAATAAAATGGGTAGTGTTTACTAGCAATAATGGTTTTTTATATCTGTTTTTACGCTTAGTTTATTAAACCCAAGCACCTTTATAAAACATGCTTTTCAAATATATCCTCTAATGCTTTTTGGGGATCACTGTCGAACCCAGAGTGCGTTATAGAGCTTTGAATTATAGTGCTTCTGCAAGAAGTAAGCCATCCAAATCGATCAGATAAATCTAGTTGACCTATTTTCCCACTAGAAGGATCACCTTTACATATTAGTTTCCATGCATTTAAATAATCATTTAATAGTTTTAATTCTATTTCAGAAGAAAAGGCATTTAATTTGGCTTCACTAATATGATATTTGATATCTAAAAACTTTTTTCTTTTACAAAAAAGGATGACGCCCACATTAAAGAACTCTTCTCGTTCCACTTTTGGAACAATTCTGATAATGGTGTATTTAAATGTAAATTTATCTTGCATCGGCCGCTTCTTTTACTAATACATCAATATTTGAAAGTTTGATAGTTATAAATTCTATATAAGCAGCTCGCATGGCATCGGAATTCATACTATCAGATTCGTTATTCAACCAGTCTTCTGGAATAGAGTATATAATATCTGTAATCTTATCAATACTTAGTGATTGTTTAATTTCTACAGCAGCTTCTGTTAGCTTATCTGCTTTTTTTAAAAGGACATGATCTTTAATGAGAGGGAATGTTCTAGTGAGATGAGATCTCCAATTTTCCCAGTTATGATGAAAATAAAAACTAGCCCCATTGTCAATAACCCATAACTCATTATTCCAGTATAATAAGTTGGTGTTTTTATCTGTTCGGTCAATATTGCTAATAAGACTATCTAGCATAACCACTTTTGAAGCAGTTAAAGCATCTACATTTGTCACTAAAGGATCAAATGTTATAGCCCCTGATAAAAAATGTAAACCTAGATTTAAACCGACGCTAAATTTAAGCAAGTCTTGAATTTCTTCATCGGGTTCGGTTTTGCTAAACGACTCATCTAGATTCATAAATACCAATTCAGGAACTTTTAAACCAATTGCACGAGCAAGTTCACCACCAATAAATTCTGCTATCAGTGCCATTTTTCCTTGGCCAGCTCCTCTAAATTTTAGCACATACAAAAAATCATCGTTTGCTTTCACAATAGCAGGAAGGGAGCCGCCTTCTCGTAATGGTTGTAAATATTGAACAACATCTACTGTTCTAATATCGATTTTTTTCATAAACACAAAAATGATAAAAATATTTAAAGAAGACTGCTTTTTTTATGTGTTTTAAGTCATCCTGGATAAATGACGATTATAATGATATGGAATTGTTTGCAAAATCAAATTTCTAAATAATTTAGACATTAAATTGTTCTGTCATTCCTACCTTCGTAGGACTGAGATACATTTATATGGGCAGATTCACAGATTTAGTATTTATTTCTCATAGGGAAAGATAAAAAATCTAAGAAGTCAGAATTTTTATAAAAAAAGACACACGTTAAATCAACGTGTGTCTTTCGCTTTAATAAAGAAATATTTTTTTAATCAGCTTTAAAATTCCATTTGGAATTATCACTATTCATATCAAATTCTCCAAGTGTTGGTGTACTATCCCCAACAGATATTAGTGCTAACTTTTTGTTTGAATTAGGAATAGTTTTAGGCATGATTCTATAGGTTCCATCAGTCAATTGATCGATTCTCCATAATTGTTCTGGAGCTCCAGTAAATTTTGGGACCGTCACTAATTCAGCATCCGCTGTTGCTGCCAATGCTCTTTCTGTTCCTGCAATTACTATTTTATAAGAAGGAGTTCCCAAGAAACCTGGTACGTCAGGAACTGGCGTAACGGTCCATTTTTGATGTGGACGTGCTATATAGTCTCCTATTCTAACATCAATATTTCCAGTTGGCCACGTATTGATCACATCTGATAATTGTTGTGAAGGCACCGATACGATTGGTTCGTCAGAAGCGGCACCAAATCCTCGTGTTGTTCGTGGCATTCTTACAAAGTCGACTATCAATTCTAAGCCATATCCACGTCTTTCAGATTCAATTTCATAAGTGCCTTCTTTAACATTGTCGCCAGCATAAGGCCATCCATTTTTCCATAATAATGGTCTTATTGCTAATACGCTACGACCACCTTGATCTAAATCAGCTTCATAATGTAAAGACACTTTTTCAACACCATCTTCAAGAACTGTACGTCCGAAGTGTCCAGCACCATTAACTCTTCCTCCGCCTGATGATACTACCATTTTTCCGCCACCTTTCAACATGTCTCGTCCCATATTGTCAAGATAAGGGCCTGTTACTTTTTTGGAGCGACCAACAACAATGTTATAGGTTGAGTTTGAGCCGTCACAACAAGTTCCGTGTGTTCCAAGAAGATAATACCATCCGTCACGATACTCTAAATCTGTAGCTTCACAATCAATAGCGATGTCTAAAGCCTCATTTCCTTTTACACGTTCTCCTGTTTTTGGATCCAGTTCCACAAGGCGAATATTTCCAAAGTAGGTTCCATAAGATAGCCATAAACGCCCATCAGTTGGGTCTAATAAAAGCCCTGGGTCGATGGCATCATTATCTTCCATATTCTTAGATTCTGCCACCACGATAGGATCTGTAAATTTAAAGTCAGGAGACTTTGGGTCAAGTGTTTTGTTCCACATGGTATTTATTTTACCATCATGGCCACCTCCAAGACCACCACCAGTAGTGCCGTAGGCAATAAGGTAACGATCACCAATTTTTATAGCATCGGGAGCGGCACCTCTACCTGGTCTTTCTGCGCCACCGTTCCACGTCCAGCCGTCTTCGGAGATTAATCCGCCGCCGCCAGTGCCAAATGTGTAATATTTCCCGTCAGATTCCATAATTGTTGAGGGATCGTGAATAAATGGTTTTCCTACTTGTGCCATTAATGTACTGGATAACAATACTAATAATATGGCTGTTATGCTTATCTTTTTAATGCTTAATTTCATCAGTAAATAATTTTTTATAATTGATATTGAATAGGAACTAATTCTATTCATAACTAATTGTGATGCCTTTTATCGGTTCTCCTTTTTCATCAAGAAAGCGCACACAGAAATCACTCATTCCCGGACCGTTAATGACTGCGCCACGAATAATATTTTTCCCTTTATTAAGTGTTAAGCGGCGTGAAACCACATCATCCATAACCATACGTCTGTCTCCAGAAAGTAGTGCTGCTTCTTTTCCATTTACCCACCACATAGATGCAGAATTAGATCCTACGGCCATTCTAACGTTTTTCATTTCTTCTGGACTATTAACAACAGTTACTGCCCAAAAAAGAACACCATAAATCTGTTTGTCTAACCCAAAGGCGAAACGAAATAATTTCACATTAAAGTTTGTGCTTTCCAAGGCGTGCCACTTTAGTTCTTGATTTCCAACTTTTACTTTGTCTCCATGTTTAGGTAAAACGGTAAATTGATTTTTAAAATATAAAGTGTCAAATGCTTTTCTAAGGTAACTATCTGTAAAAACAGTATTGCTGCGGTTAGGTTTGTTAATGGGTTCTAAGAGTAGCCACCGTTGAATAAATCCATCTTCATTTGGAGTCATTTTTTTTGTTGTGGCTGGAGTGAAGTAAGGAGCTATGCTACGTTCGGTGTCAAGTTTTGTGGCATAATCAGCTTGTCTTTGTGCTGTTGCAGAGCTACTGAATAATGACAATCCTACCAAAAAGACAAAGTTCATCGCTGGTAAGAATGTTTTGTGTTTAATGTTCATAATAAATCTTAATAGTTTTAGTTGTTGTTTTTGAAAAAGAAAGATTCTTTTTGTAAAATTACAAAAAGAATCTTCGTTATTAGGAGCTTGATTGTTAAATGTTGGAACTAAATAATGGTATAAATTTTATGTGAAATTGGTTGAAAATATTAACCAAATTAAAATTTGTAAATAACTTTAAATTTCAATAATCAATAGTTTATATTACATTTACATGGATATTCTTGTGAAGGCAGGAATCCACAAGGTATATAATAGTTTATTTAATAGATTCCTGCATTCACAGGAATGACAGAACAATTTGATTTCACCAGCATCCATAGATTTAGTGTTTGAAACTGCCAGAGTAGAGGAGGTTATTGGTGATTTTGTTCAATTAAAAAAATCAGGAAGTAACTTTAAAGGCTTGAGCCCATTTAGCGATGAGCGTTCTCCAAGTTTTATGGTATCGCCAGTAAAACAAATATGGAAAGATTTTAGTAGTGGAAAAGGAGGCAATGTAGTAGCATTTTTAATGGAGCATGAGCATTTTACCTATCCAGAAGCTATTAAATATTTAGCTAAAAAATATAATCTAGAAATAGAAGAAACCGAACAGAGTAATGAGCAAAAAGAACATGCCAACGAACGTGAAAGTTTGTATTTGGTAAATGAGTTTGCGAATAATTATTTTCAAAAAACGCTTCATAAAACCGATCAAGGTAAATCTATTGGTTTAAGTTATTTTAAAGAACGTGGTTTTACCGAAGAAACTATAAAGACATTTGATTTGGGCTATTCGTTAGATGCTTGGCAAGCATTTACAGACGAGGCATTAAAACAAGGTTATCATATTGATTACCTAGAAAAAACAGGGCTTACCATTGTTAAAGACGATAAACATTTTGATAGGTTCAAAGGACGTATC
This sequence comes from Confluentibacter sediminis, assembly GCF_003258355.1. GTDB lineage: Bacteria > Bacteroidota > Bacteroidia > Flavobacteriales > Flavobacteriaceae > Confluentibacter > Confluentibacter sediminis. The sequence continues at coordinate 91,322 of NZ_QKPO01000001.1, forward strand.
ATGTTTCCCATAAAAAGTATGAGTGGTCGTGTCTTAGGTTTTGGTGGACGTATATTAATCAATGACAAAAAAGCAGCTAAGTATGTAAACTCACCAGAGAGTGAAGTGTACCATAAAAGTAATGTGCTATATGGTATTTTTCATGCGAAGCAAAGTATAGCCAAAGAAGATAATTGCTTTTTAGTTGAAGGCTATACAGACGTCATTCAGTTTTACCAAGTAGGAATAAAAAATGTGGTAGCTTCTTCAGGTACTGCATTAACACCAGAACAGATTAGATTAGTAAATAGACTGACAAAAAACATAACGGTCTTGTTTGATGGTGATGCCGCAGGGATGAGAGCGTCCATTCGTGGTATAGATTTAATTTTAGAACAAGGGATGAACGTTAGGGTGTGTACCTTTCCAGAAGGTGAAGATCCTGATAGTTTTGCTAGAAAAAACACACTGGAAGAACTTACAATTTATCTTGAGGAAAATGCTAAAGATTTTATTCAATTTAAGGCCTCTTTATTATTTGAGGATTCTAAAAATGACCCGATTAAAAAAGCAGAAACGGTAAGGGATATTGTAAATAGCATTTCTAAAATTCCTGATCGTATTAAAAAAGAAATCTATATTCAAGAGTGTGCTAGAATTATGGATATTAGTGAAGAAGTTTTATTTAGTACACTGGCGCAGATTAATAAGAAAGATTTTCAAGAAGCTAATACACAGTATAAAGCAAATCAAAAAGCTTTTGATGTTATAAAAAACCAGCAACCCGTAAAAAAAGTAGATGTTCAGTATATTTTAGAACGAAAAATAATAGAAGTATTATTACTTTACGGAAATAAAACAGAGGATTTTGAAGATTTAATCTTAAAGGAAAATGATAAAAATGAATTGGTTTTAGAGCCTATTAAGCAAACAGCAAAAGTATTTGAAAAAGTGTTTTTAGATTTACAGGAAGATGAGATGGAATTTTCAAATCCACAATTCAAAACCTTATATTACACCATCATTGATGCCCTAAACCAAAATCCTAATTTTGAATTAAATACGTTCGTAAATACGGTAGATGGAGAATTGTCTAATGAGATTACCACTATTTTAATGGAAGATGAGCGATATTCACTAGATAATTGGGAACGCATGAATATTTATCCGAAAGGTAAAAAACAAAGCGTTGCCCAATTAGTTAGTGAAACCATTTTAAGTTTAAGATGCTTTTTAATAGAACAGAAAGTCTTAGAATTTCAACAGGAAACATTGAGAAACATATCGGAAATTAACAGAGAAGTTCTCGAAGAAGTCAAAGACTATTCTGGATTAAAAATGCTATTATCAAGAAAACTTAATCGTGTACTATGAGTCCATCAGCTTTGCTTGATTTACCAAATCAACCATATTAGTTACTTTTAGTTTTCTCATCAAACGTGCTTTGTAAGTACTCACTGTTTTCTCGTTAATATTTAACTCTTTTGAAACTTCTTTGTTTTTCTTTCCTATTGCTAGAAGTTTTAAAACTTCAGTTTCTCTTGTCGATAATTTCTTGAAAAAAGAACCAGATTTATTAACTCTACTACCAAAAGCTAACTGTTGTGTTAATTCATTACTTAAATAAACACCACCTTCATGAACTTTCATAATGGCTTCATTGATTGTAATAATGTTCACATTTTTAGAAATATACCCTAAGGCACCAGCTTTTATGGCATTTAAACCATAAACTTCTTCTGGTTGAGAACTAAACATGACAGCTTTTACGTTTGGGTAGTCAGTTTTTAAGTATCTTAAAACTGTTAAACCATTCAGTTTTGGTAAATCAATTTCAGACAAAATAATGTCTACAGTTTCTTTTTTTAGAAATTCAAGAATGTCTTCGCCATTATCTACACTTCCAACAATTTTAATGTTAGTAGAACTAGAAAATAGATGTTCAAGCCCCTTTCTTACAATAGGGTGCGGATCTGCTATTAATAATTTTATCATATATTTTTAGGTTTTAGATAAACATAACATATTTTAGAGAGTGTTATGCTGAGAGAGTTTCCTAAGTCGCAAATGTAGGATTTTTTTAAATATTTTGCAAGGTTTATAACATTTCTTTAAGGATATTGCAAACTGGTATAGGAAGCATTTTGTGTTTGTTGGCTGTATTGAAGCGCTTATATATGTTAAAAACATCTTTTTCTCTACCAGAAAAGTCTTTTTCGCTCTTGCCTAAATCGTGCATTGTCATAGCCCATTCTAACTCTGGATAGGAAGCTCCAATTTGTGCTTCATCACTTCTGGTATCTCCAAATAAGCCATCACTAGGTGCTGCTTTCATTATAGAATCAGGTACTTCTAAATACGTTCCAAGCTCATAAACTTGTGATTTTAATAAATCTGCAATCGGACTTAAATCAACACCGCCATCGCCATATTTAGTGTAAAAACCGACCCCAAAATCTTCAACTTTATTTCCAGTTCCTGCTACTAGCAATTTGTAAAGTCCAGCATAATAATAAAGTGTAGTCATACGGAGTCGTGCTCTTGTGTTTGCTAATGCCATATCTATAGTGGCTTGATCGCCTTCAGAAAGTACTTCAGATTTAAATGATTCAAATACAGGGGTTAAATTTACTTGGGTGTCACTTACATTACCGAATCTGCTTTTTAATTGTTTAATGTGTTCTTGGGCTCTTGTTACATGGCTTTGTGCTTGATGTATGGGCATTTCCACACATAAAACGTTTAATCCAGTCTTTGCACATAGTGTTGAGGTTACGGCAGAATCTATACCACCAGAAATTCCAATAACAAAACCATTGACGCTCGCTTTAGTAGCATAGTCTTTTAACCAATCTACAATATGATTTACAACTTTTTCTGTTTGCATATTAAATGAATTTAAATTCAAGAATAGTACCTTTGTAAACAAAAATAAACCAAACACTTAATTAATAAAAATTTATGCCGTTTAAGTTTTATTTAAACCGTTTATTGTATCTATTTCTAGTCTTAATGGTTGTGATTTCCTGTAAAAAAGAAAGCCAATTAGAAAAGGATATAGCTAAAATAGGAACGGATATTCAGGTAGAACGATTTGATAAGCTATTTGCTGAGTCATCAGAAAGCGATTTGAAAAAATTGCAGATCGCATATCCATTCATGTTTTCCAAAAAATATAGCGATACGTTTTGGATTGAAAAGCTGAATGATACCTTACAAAAGCAATTGTTTTTTGAGGTTGAAAAAGCATTTCCAAACTTTGATGAAAGTGAACAAGAAATAGAATCATTATTTAACCATCTTAAATATTATTTCCCAGCCTTTAAGGTACCAAGAGTAATTACTACAACTAGTGATGTAGATTACAGGCATAAGGTAATTGTTACAGATACAATCGATATTATTTCTTTAGACACCTATTTAGGAAGCGATCATGAGTTTTACCAAGGCATTCAACAATATATTACTGCAGATATGAATAAAGGCCAAATTGTGGTTGATCTTGCAGATGCTTATGCTCAGAGATATATTTATCGTCCGCAAAACAATACCCTTTTGGATGAAATGATTTATTATGGAAAACAACTGTATTTTAAAGACATGATGATTCCTTTTAAAACAGAAGCAGAGCGCATAGCCTACACGCAAGAACAATTAGATTGGGCAATTGCTAATGAAAGTTTAATATGGCGCTATTTTGTTGAAAGGGAATTGCTTTACAGTACAGATTCGAAATTACCAGGTAGATTTATAATTCCAGCACCATTTTCTAAATTCTATTTAGAACAAATAGATGCAGAATCACCAGACAAATTGGGGCAATTTATAGGATGGCAAATAGTAAGGGCTTACATGGATCAGAACCATGTGTCCTTAATACATATGTTTGATGCCAGTACCGAAGAAATTTTTACAAATACTAAGTTTAAACCACGTAAATAATGTCAAAAAAAATAACATCTAAAATAGAATTAACCGTAAGACTTGACGAGAATAGAGTTCCCGAAAAATTACATTGGACGGCTGAGGATGGGGGAATAACAAATGAAGAAGCTAAAGCAATGATGCTTTCTGTTTGGGATCCTAAAGATAAAGAAACATTAAGAATTGATTTGTGGACCAAGGATATGCCCGTTGATGATATGAAAGTATTTTTTCATCAAACTTTGGTAGGTATGAGCGATACCTTTAATAGAGCTACGCAAGACGAGAAAATGACAGCTACCATGAAAGATTTCTGTGATTATTTTGCGGAAAAGTTGGAGTTGAAAAAGTAATCATGTTTAATGATTATTTTTCATACAAAAACATCCAATCGTATATAGTCATATTAAAAGCATCATAATCACTACTTTCTGTACCCATGCCACTACCGTCAAAAGTTCTGTTATCGCTACCGTGATCAATTCCAGGGTATATGGTTAATTTAGCTCTTGTTTTAGGATTCGCAGCATTAATAGCATTTATCATGCCGATAGATCCGTTTTTTGAAACGGTAGTATCAATATCTCCATGAAATGCCCAAACAGCAGTATTGGTGAATTTGCTTCCAGAATTTGTATTGCCTCCTCCTGCAATAGGAACAATCGCTGCTGCATATGATTCATCTCCATATTTGGAGATATAATTATAGCATCCAAAGGCACCAAGACTAAAGCCGGTAATATAGATTCGATTAACATTAATATTGTAATTTGCTATTAAATAACTTATAAAACTATGTAAGTCATCTGCATTCCAGCTTCCAGATGTTAGTTGTGGAGAAGCCACAATCATAGGGAATTTTGGAGACCATTTTTTTTGATCAATTAATTTTGTGACACCTGTAATTATTACTTTTTTTAGTTCGTCGGGATTTGTTTGGCTGTTACCTACTTGTCCTGAACCATGTAGATAAACAAGTAATGGGTAATTAGGTGAATTGTTGCTGTAATTACTTGGTGTATATATATAATGTCCATAAATAGCATTTGTAGATCCAAGTATGTTTGCTTTTTGAACACCACCTCCATCTTTTGGTAAGGACTCCAAATCATTCTGATTAGAATTGATATCTTCCCTAGAATTATTAATATCTTCATTAGAATTAGAGCAACTTAAAAGAGAAAAGTACAATATGATAAGTGTTGAATTAATCAAAGTTTTCATAAGTGGGTTTGTTTGTTTGTTTATATAAATATACGTTCTAGATATTCATTTGGATGCTGAAATAAAAAAAATGCTAGACATGCATTTAGGGCCAAAAATATTCGTGAAGATGATATGGTTTTTTTATTGAAACTTAGTCGCTAATTATTATTGGTTTAGTGAAGCAACTCTTGGTAAGAAAAAGGTTAATATGATGAAATGTTTTAGGGTTATTTTGCTGAAAATTTAAAGTTGAAAAAGTAGTTGTATTTTTCAGAATTAAATTTTATTAATCGCCATTCGCATTAAGGAATCATAGATTTTTTGTTTTTATTTTGTAATGGTTCTGGCAGTGTAACGCAATGTATGCCTTCGCCATTACGATTAAGAGGTAATGCATCAATTTATACTTGTTCTAAGTTAGCAAAAACATTTTTAAATATGGCTTTCACTTTATATTCATGTTCTCTAGATGTAGCATGATTTGTATAAGATGTATTTATAATAACCCCGTTAGAGACTAGGGAATTTAAGTAAGATACCGAAGCTACTCGTTTTATTTGCTTCCCTATGGATTTTTGATCTTCAATAGCAAGTCGTTCATTTGCTCTCGCTTTATTAAATTCCATGCGTCCTGCTTTTTCTATCATAGATGGAAGCAGAATTTTTATAATTCTGAAAGGATTAACGTTTTGATCTGGATTTTTTGATATTTCATAATTTTCATGCATCCTATTATAACTATTGATTAGATGTTTGTTTTTATTTTTTAATCAAGCAAACCAAACGGCCTGTTGCTGTTCGAATTCTGTTGGCATGTGAAAGTCATTCGTTTTATTTTGAGAAAATAAGCTATTTGATAAAGAGATTATAAAGACTGTAAGTAAGGTGAGAGTGTGTCTGTTTAGTGTATTGGGTTCAAAAATAAATTTGTGTATAGACATATAAATTCCTATGTGCTTGGGTTGTAAGTAATTTTGCCGAAAATAGTTGAAAATTTTGCCGTGAAAAATCATTTAACAATACTTTATCTTAAATCTGTTTGTTGTTGATAACAACCGTTTAAATAACTAAAAAACTATTCGTTAATAACTGTTTTAATTTTGTAAATTTGCCTGCGTTTATAAGCGCAACATGACAACTACAGCAAAATACATATTTGTAACCGGCGGGGTTACGTCTTCTCTAGGTAAAGGAATTATAGCCGCATCTCTGGCTAAATTGCTTCAGGCTCAAGGCTATAGAGTAACAATACAAAAATTAGATCCCTACATAAATGTAGATCCAGGGACTTTAAACCCTTATGAACACGGCGAGTGCTATGTTACTGAAGATGGTGCTGAAACAGATTTAGACTTAGGGCATTACGAACGATTTTTAAATGTACCAACGAGTCAAGCAAACAATGTCACTACAGGTCGTATTTATCAAAGTGTAATTGATAAAGAACGCCGTGGTGAGTTTTTAGGAAAAACGGTGCAAGTAGTTCCTCATATAACTGATGAAATTAAACATCGCATTCAAATTCTTGGTAAATCTGGCGATTATGATATTGTTATTACTGAAATAGGAGGAACCGTTGGAGATATAGAATCGTTACCATATATAGAAGCAGTTCGTCAATTACGTTGGGATTTAGGCGATAATAATGGTATTGTGATTCATTTAACGTTAGTACCTTATTTATCGGCAGCAGGAGAGTTAAAAACAAAACCAACCCAGCATAGTGTTAAAACACTTATGGAAAGTGGGGTGATGGCAGATATCTTGGTTTGTAGAACGGAGCATCATTTGCCTAACGATTTACGAAAAAAATTGGCCCTATTTTGTAATGTTAGGGAAGAAGCCGTTATTCAATCAATTGATGCATCCACTATTTATGATGTACCAAATTTAATGTTGAAAGAAGGTTTAGATAAAGTAGTCTTAAAAAAATTAGCATTACATTCTAGTGTTCCAGATATTACCAAATGGAATCAATTTTTATTTAAACATAAAAACCCTAAAACAGAAGTGACCATTGGGCTTATTGGTAAATATGTAGAATTACAAGATTCATACAAATCTATCTTAGAAGCTTTTATACATGCTGGAGCAGAAAATGAAGTGAAGGTTAATATAGAATCCATTCATTCTGAATATTTAAATGAAGACAACATCAAATTAAAGTTATGTCATTTAGATGGTGTATTGGTCGCTCCAGGATTTGGTGAACGTGGTATTGAAGGGAAAATTACAGCCGTAAAATATGTTCGTGAAAATAAAGTGCCATTTTTAGGTGTTTGTTTGGGTATGCAAATGGCAGTTATAGAATTTGCAAGACACGTTGTAGGTATAAGTAATGCCAATTCAACAGAAATGGATGCAAATACTCCAAATCCTATTATAGATTTAATGGAAGACCAAAAAACAATCACTCGCAAAGGTGGTACTATGAGATTAGGTGCTTGGGATTGCGAACTAAAAAGTAATAGTTTGGCAAGTAAAATCTATAAAACTGACATAATTAGAGAACGTCATAGGCATAGATATGAATTTAATAGTGCTTATAAAGCACAAATGGAGGCTGCCGGTATGATTGCGACAGGGTTTAATCCAGACACAAAATTGGTTGAAATTGTCGAAATCACTAATCATCCTTGGTTTGTTGGTGTTCAATATCATCCAGAATATAGAAGTACTGTTGCCAATCCACATCCACTTTTTGTGGCGTTTGTTAAGGCGTCATTAACTCATAAAAAAAGTAAGAAAGATGCCAAGGTGTCACAAAATTAATTTTGGATAACTTATTGCTTAGCTATTTATCATTCCGTTTAAAACAGAAATTTTTTAAGAGATACTATTAAGAATACATGGAAGAAAAAAAATTAGATATTAATTCGATATTGGGTTTTGTCCTAATTTTCGGAATATTAATGTACATGCTTTGGCAAAATCAACCAACGCCAGAAGAACTTGAAGCCCAAGAAAAAGCAAAGCAAGAACAGGTTGAAGCAGAGAAAAACGCTAATAGTGTAGAGCAAACCAAAGTAACAACTACTGAAGATTTTTCTACAGGAGCCACAACAGATTCTCTTAAACTCATAGGACTGAAAAATAAATTTGGAGCTTTTGCTTATTCAGCCACCAATGTAACTGATGAAGAAACGGTTGTTGAAAGTGATTTATTGGCGTTAAAATTCAATAATAAAGGAGGTTATCTTTCTGAAGTTAAACTTAAAAAGTTTGTGGATTTCAAAGGGAAACCTATTTATTTGGTAAAAGACAATAATGCCTCTTTTAATATTCATTTTGGAACGACTGATAGCAGAATTTTAAACACTAAAGATTTATACTTTCAACCAACGGTTACTAAAAATGGTAGTAATACTATAGTTTCCATGAAACTAAAAGTGTCTGAAAATAAATTTTTAGAGTATCGCTACGAGCTGAAAGAAGGCGATTATATGATGGATTTCAGTATTAAATCACAAGGGTTAAGTGATGTGATTAATAGCTCTCAACCAATTGATTTAGATTGGGATTTAAAAACCTATCGCCATGCCAAAAGTGTTACTTATGAAAATAGATATACTGAGGTAGTTTATGAGTATGAAGGCGGAAAAGATAATTATCTAGGGCAACGTGAACTATCCGAAGATGTTGCGGAAGATGTAACATATATAGCTTTTAAACAACATTTTTTTACGTCTGTTTTGTTGGCAGATACCCCTTTTAAAAGTGCTAAATTAGTATCTAAGAATCTGGTAAAAGATGAAGAGATTGATACTTTATATACAAAATCCTTTGCTGCTAAATTGCCTTTAGAACTTTCAGGAGGTGAGATTAATAAACAAATGGATTGGTATTATGGCCCAAGTGACTATAAAATTTTAGATAAATACAATAGAAATTTAGATGAGATTGTTCCATTAGGTTGGGGTATTTTTGGTTGGATAAACAGATATGTATTTATACCATTTTTTGCGTTTTTAGGAGGTTTTTTACCTTGGGGAATTGCCATTATTGTGATGACAATTTCTATCAAGTTATTAATGTCTTTTGTACAGTATAAACAATTTTTGTCTCAAGCAAAACTAAAGATTCTTAAACCAGAATTAGATGCTTTACGTGAGAAGTACAAAGACAATAAAATGAAAGCACAACAAGAAACCTTGGCTTTACAAACCAAGGCAGGGGCGAGTCCTATGGCAGGTTGTTTACCGGCCTTAATACAGTTACCTGTGTTTTATGCCTTGTTTCAGTTTTTTCCATCGGCGTTTGATTTGCGTCAAAAAAGTTTCCTTTGGGTAGAAGATTTGTCCTCTTATGATACTATTGCAGAATTACCATTTCATGTACCATTTTATGGAGATCACGTAAGTTTGTTTCCCATACTGGCATCTATTGCTATTTTCTTTTATATGCAATTAACCACAGGACAACAAATGGCATCACAACCAACTCAAGATGGGATGCCTGATATGGCTAAAATGATGAAGTATATGATGTACTTTTCGCCAATTATGATGTTGTTTTTCTTTAACAATTATGCATCTGGATTGAGTTTGTATTATTTTATTTCTAACTTAATTAGTATAGGTATTATTTTAGTAATTAAAAACTTCATTCTTGATGAAGATAAAATTCATGCACAGATTCAAGAAAATAAAAAGAAGCCTAAAAAAGAAAACCGTTTTCAAAGAAAAATGGCTGAAATGATGGAGCAGGCAGAAAAACAAAAACAAATGCAGCAAAAGAAAAAATAAGTTTTAACAATCAATATTATAAAATTAATTCTGTAAGCTGTCAAAATAATTTGGCAGCTTATTTGTTATATATAGTTTGAAATTGTTTTAAAAAATTCAATAATTTATTATGAAGTACATATTAGCATGTTTATTATCAGTGTTGGTTTTTTCTGTTTCAGCCCAAAACATAAACCAATTAGATGAAAATGGTAAGCGAGATGGTATTTGGAAAAAGAATTTTGACGGTACAAATGTTTTAAGATTTGAAGGAGCGTTTGACCATGGTAAAGAGATAGGCCTGTTCAAGTTTTATCAAAATATTAATGGAAAAGCAGTTCTAACAGCCACTAGAGAGTTTTTTAAAAATGATACAAAAGCAAGTGTTAAATTCTTTGCATCAAACGGTAAATTAATTAGTGAAGGTGAAATGAATGGTAAAATGTATGTCGGCGAATGGAAATACTATCAAAAAGAGTCTAATAAATTACTGACTTTAGAACATTATAATGATGAGGGACATTTAACAGGAGAACGTTTAGTATATTATAAAAATGGACAAATCTCTCAAAAAGAAAATTATAAAAATGGAAAACTAGAAGGTCTTTCTGTTTGGTATTCCGAAGACAACATTGTTATAAAAGAATTTAGCTATAGTAATGGAGAGTTGAATGGGCCTTCAAAAATTTATGATGCTAAAGGTCAATTAATAACTGAGGGTTTTTATAAGAATGGACAGAAAGATGGCGTTTGGAAATACTATGAAAATGGCAAAATTTCAGAATAAAAAACGTCTAAATAATTAAACAGGATATAAATTTTAAGAAGTTTATTTTTGTAATGAATGAATGTTTTTAGAGACTTTAAAAACATTGAAATTACAGTTTTGCAATTCGTAATCTTAAATATATGTATCTTTGTAACCTAATTTTTGTATAGTGAAACGTGTTATAGTTGGACTCTCTGGAGGTGTAGATTCTAGTGTTGCTGCTTATTTATTAAAGGAGCAAGGTTATGAAGTTATTGGCTTGTTTATGAAAAACTGGCATGATGATTCTGTGACCATTTCTAATGAATGCCCATGGTTAGATGATAGTAATGATGCCATGTTGGTTGCTGATAAATTAGGGATTCCTTTTCAAACTATAGATTTGAGCGAACAATATAAAGAACGCATTGTAGATTATATGTTCAATGAATATGAGAAAGGCAGAACCCCAAACCCAGACGTGCTTTGTAATAGGGAAATCAAATTTGATGTATTTATGAAAATAGCAATGGAACTGGGAGCAGATTATGTAGCTACAGGTCATTATTGCAGAAAAGGCGTCATACAAAAAAATGGTAAAGACATCTATCAATTATTAAAAGGTGTTGATGATAATAAAGACCAATCTTATTTTTTATGTCAGTTATCACAAGAACAATTAGCAAAATCATTATTTCCTATTGGCGAATTAACCAAACCTCAAGTTCGTGAAATTGCTACAAAGTTAGATTTAGTGACTGCAGAAAAGAAAGATTCTCAAGGACTTTGCTTTATAGGGAAAGTTAAATTGCCGGATTTTTTGCAACAGCAGTTAAAACCTAAAGAAGGAGTCATTGTAGAGGTGCCAAAAGAAAATGTTATTTATAATAAAAGTATTCCTGAGTTTCATTCAAAGCAAGATGAACTTCAATATTTTACCCAAAAAATTGAATATCAACTGAATGATGGAATCATAGTAGGTAAACATCAAGGAGCTCATTATTTCACAAAAGGACAGCGTAAAGGTTTGGCTGTTGGAGGGACTGTAGAACCTTTATTTGTTATTGAAACAAATGTAGATGATAATATAATTTATACAGGTCAAGGAAAAGAACATCCTGGTTTATATAAAAAAGTATTATTTGTAACTAATGAAGAGTTGCATTGGATTCGTGAAGATTTAATTCTTAAAATAGATGAAACCATGCGAGTGATGGCTAGAATTAGATATCGACAACCATTACAAAAAGCAACTCTTTATAAAGTGGATCGTGGATTATATGTTGAGTTTCAAGAGCCACAATCGGCTATAACCGAAGGACAATTTGTTGCGTGGTATTTAGATGATGAGTTAGTGGGGTCTGGAGTAATTTCGTAATTTGTCGAATAACTTAAAGATAAGCAATGAAAAAAGGTCTATTATTTTTGATATTGCTGTTCTTTCAGATTTTTGTTTATGCTCAACAAGATGCTTGGGTGTATTTAACTGATAAACAAAATGTAGAGACTTCCATTGCTAATCCCATTATTATTCTTACTCAAAAAGCCATTGATAGAAAAAATAATCATAATGTCACTATTGACGAACGTGATGTGCCTGTAAACGAAAGTTACATTACACAATTAAAAAATGCTATGGGAATAACCGTTATGGCAAAATCTAAATGGTTTAATGCAGTTCATGTAAGAGGAAATAAAATAGATATTGATGCCCTTGCTAGTTTAGGTTTTGTTACTTCCATAGATTTTGCAGATAAAAGTTTAAATACCAGCAAAAAAGTTAACCAAAAAGAATCTTCTAAATTTGAAAGTAAATTAATCGACTTCAGCTATGGTAATGCTTTTAATCAAATAAACATGATTCGTGGGGATGAGTTGCACCTTTTAGACTATACGGGAACGGGTATGACGGTTGCCGTTTTAGATGCCGGTTTCCCAAGCGTTAATACCATGGCTGCTTTCCAAAGATTAAGAAATGCTGGACATATTTTAGATGTTTATGATTTTGTAGGTAGAGATCATGATGTCTATACCAATACCACTAGTAAACATGGCACATGGGTGTTAAGCACCATGGCGGGTTATGTTGAAAATCAATTTGTGGGAACCGCTCCTGATGCCTTTTATTATTTATTTATAACCGAAGACGATTTAAGTGAAAATCCTGTTGAAGAAAGTTATTGGGTTGAAGCGGCTGAACGGGCAGATAGTTTAGGGGTTGATGTGATTAACACCTCTTTGGGCTATAAAGCCTACGATAATTCTAATTATAGCTATACAAATGCTAATTTAGATGGACAAACTGCTTTTATAACTAAAGGAGCAAATATTGCTTTTGAAAAAGGTTTGTTGTTAATTAATTCAGCAGGAAATGAAGGTAATGCTGGAACTAATGCCCCTGCAGACTCCCCTAATGTATTGTCTGTAGGGGCGGTAAATCCCATGGGGACTTATGCTTCTTTCAGTTCTGTGGGAAGTGCTTTTCAACCCACACAAAAGCCCGATGTGGTGGCTCAAGGCCTAGCAAGTTATGTAGTAGATACTAATGATGTTATTGGAACATTAAATGGAACTTCTTTTAGTTCTCCCATTTTGGCGGGTGGTATTGTATGTTTATGGCAAGCTTTGCCAAATAAAACAAATGCAGAAATTATGCAGCTGGTGCGTGAATCGGCATCCCAATATAACAGCCCAGATTATTACTTGGGTTATGGCATTCCTAATTTGCTAGCCGCATTAAATACAGGACTTTCCCTTGATGATAATAATGAGGAAAATTTAGAAGAGATTTTGTTGTTTCCAAACCCAACTTCGGGAGATATTTATTTAAAATTACCTTCACAAGAAAATGCATGGGCATTAAGTTTTTATGATATGCTAGGAAGGCAAGTCAATAAGTTTTTAATTTTAGATAATACCAATCCAATTGATGTGTCCGCTTTGGTAAAAGGTGTTTATATTTTAAAGATTGAATCGCGAAAAACTTCAAAAAATTTCAAATTTATTAAAAAGTAATGGCTAATAGAATCACGGAATTGTTCAATATCAAATACCCTATAGTTCAAGCAGGTATGGTGTGGAATAGTGGTTGGCGACTCGCTTCTGCATCAAGTAATTCAGGTGTTTTAGGACTTATTGGTGCTGGCTCTATGCATCCTGAAGTCTTGCGAGAACATATTCAAAAATGTAAAAAAGCGACCAATAATCCTTTTGGAGTTAATGTGCCAATGTTGTATCCTAGCATTCAGGAAATTATGGATATTATTGTTGAAGAAGGGGTAAAGGTTGTGTTTACATCTGCAGGAAATCCTAAAACGTGGACATCTTGGTTGCAAGAAAAAGGGATTACGGTTGTTCATGTTGTTAGTAGTGTAAAGTTTGCTCTTAAAGCACAAGAGGCTGGAGTAGATGCGGTGGTGGCTGAAGGCTTTGAGGCTGGCGGACATAATGGAAGGGATGAAACTACTACATTAACATTGATTCCTATGGTTAAAGAATACATCCAAATTCCATTAATTGCTGCTGGTGGCATTGCTACTGGTCAGGCTATGTTGGCGGCTATGGTTTTAGGTGCAGAAGGTGTACAAGTTGGAAGTAGATTTGTAGCTAGTGAAGAAAGTTCCGCTCATGTAAACTTTAAAAAATTAGTGGTAGATGCTAAAGAAGGAGATACATGTTTGACTTTAAAAGAATTGGCGCCTGTAAGATTAATGAAAAATAAGTTTTATAATGAACTAGAGGAACTTTATAAAACAACACCAACTCAAGAAAAACTTAAGGTACTATTGGGTAAGGGACGAGCAAAAAAAGGCATGTTTGAAGGTGATTTAGAAGAAGGTGAACTAGAGATTGGTCAGGTTTCTGGATTAATACATGATATAAAGCCTGTTGCTAAAATTGTAGCGGATTTATTATTTGAATTTGATCAGGCTAAGAATAAGATCATGGAATTATAAAAATAAAAAGGGGAATTTAATTCCCCTTTTAAAAAAAACTTCTAAAATATAATTTTGATCCCTTGAAATGAATATAAATGTTTCTATAAATGCTAAGAAACCTTTTTAAAGGGTTTATTAGAGTGCTGCGAATTTATAAAAAAGAACTTACATAGTGTGTAAAAATATTAAGATTATAAATATTTGTTAGTTTTTAGATTTAATCTAAAACATTTTTTAATTAAAAAAACAAAGTTTAAAACTTACTTTTGCCGCATGCAATTAACAAATTACACTAAAGAATTTAAATATAATTGGAAACTGGCAGCACCCGTTATGTTAGGTATGTTAGGGCATACATTTGTTAGTTTTATAGACAATATTATGGTAGGCCAGTTGGGCACTGCAGAGCTTGCGGCCGTGTCTTTAGGCAACAGTTTTATGTTCATAGCGATGTCTTTGGGAATCGGTTTTTCAACAGCTATCACGCCATTAATTGCAGAGGCAGATTCGGAAGACGATTTTATTAAGGGAAAATCATCATTTAAGCACGGATTGTTTTTATGTACAGTTTTGGGTGTTTTGCTTTTTTTAATAGTGTTTTTTGCTAAACCAATTATGTATTTAATGCAACAACCAGAAGAGGTGGTTAAGTTGGCAATTCCTTATTTAGATTTGGTAGCATTCTCATTAATTCCATTAATTATTTTTCAAGGATTTAAACAATTCAGTGATGGGTTGTCGATGACCAGTTACCCTATGTATGCGACCATTTTAGCAAATGCTTTAAATGTTATTTTCAACTATTTGCTCATCTTTGGAAAATTTGGTTTCCCTGAATTAGGTATTGTAGGAGCGGCTTATGGCACTTTGATTTCAAGAATTGTGATGGTTTGGTTTTTATGGTGGATTTTAAAAAACAAAGAAAAATCTAAAGCCTTTGTAACCCATCTCAAGTTTTTTGTTTTACAAAAAGCAATGCTTAAAAAAATTGTAAATCTTGGTGCCCCTAGTGCTATGCAAATGTTTTTTGAAGTCGCCATTTTTACATCTGCAGTTTGGCTAAGTGGCTTATTAGGTAAAAATCCACAAGCAGCAAATCAAATTGCTTTAAATTTATCATCTATGACCTTTATGATTGCCATGGGTTTAAGTGTGGCTTCCATGATTCGTGTTGGTAATCAAAAAGGATTACAGAATTATGTTGATTTAAGACGCATTGCCTTTTCAATTTTTCTACTTGGAATTATTTTCGCTTTTGGCTTTGCCTTATTATTTTTTAGTTTACATGAGTATTTGCCTAGGTTGTACGTAGATTATAATGATGCCGAAAATTTAATCGATAATACCGAAGTCGTCAGCATTGCCTCAAAATTATTAATTGCAGCTGCTATTTTTCAGATAAGCGATAGCGCACAAGTTATTTTTTTAGGAGCTTTAAGGGGGCTTCAGGATGTTAAGATGCCAACCGTTATTACATTTATTTCATACTGGCTTATAGGTTTTCCGATAAGTTGGTTTTTAGGAAAAGAAGATGCTTACGGAAGCTTTGGGATTTGGTTGGGTTTATTGGCAGGATTATCCACTGCCGCTATTTTATTGTATATTCGATTTAATTATTTGACAAAAAACTTAATTTTGTCTAACAAATAATATTAAAAATGGGACTTCCAAAATTTATTCTTGGTGATAATTCCGATTATCCAAATGCTATTTATGTGATTCATACTGAATTTCCTAGATTTATTATTAATCTTGAAGACGATGAGGTGGAATGGTTTGAAGATTTTGATGAAGACGATGAAGGGGAACTTGAAACGGAAACGGCCAATGCCATAAAACTTGCAACCGAATTCTACGACAATGAAATTTCAAAATACGAGGAATAATTAATCTCGATATTAACTCTTCAAACACTATAAATGATTGATAAACTTATAGAATACGATAAGGAACTTTTTTTATTTTTAAACAATCTAGGTTCTTTAAGATGGGACCATTTTTGGTTGATTATCACAGATGAATTAACCTTTATTCCTTTATACTCTATATTATTATTTTTATTATATAGAAAATTTGGATTAAAATCCTTACTTGTTTTTATGGTGGTTGTGGCTGTTATGATAACATTTACAGACCAAATAACCAATGTTTTTAAACGAGCATTTGAAAGACCTAGACCTTGTAGAACTGAAGGGGTTATGGAACATATGCGTTTTGTTGCAAAGCGTTGTGGGTTGTATGGTTTTTTCTCGGGTCATTCATCAAACTCAATGGCAGCTGCGGTGTTTGCTGGTTTATTATTAAAGCCCTATTATAAAAAACTCATCTTTATTTTATTGTTTTGGAGTATAGTCGTAGCTTATAGTAGAATTTATGTTGGAGTCCATTATCCATTAGACATTGTTTGCGGGTTGGCTTTTGGAGCCATGGCTGGATTTCTGTTTTACAAATTAAGTCTGTACTTGATAAAGAGATTTGTTAAAGAATGATTTCAATTATTCTTTAACTTTAAGACCATTGTTTCTATACAAATAATCTGCCACTTGGTAAAAGGAAATGGTTTCTTCTAGCAAAGCAGTATTATTTGACATGTCTTTTAAACTATTATCTTTCTTATTCCAAATATAAAAATCTGATTGTTTTTGGTCGCTAAGAATGGTTAGTTTGTCTCCTTTTAAAAGCCCTAATTTTCTATAATTTCCAATGAATGCTCTTTCGTCTTTGGCTTCCATTTTTAAAATATTTTTGCCAAATAAATTGCTTTCATAGTCCCAATTTAGTATGCCAAAAAGCGTTGGAAACATATCTATTTGTGAGCATTGTTTGCTTATTTTTTGAGGTTTTGTGTTAGGAGCATTTACAATGAACCCTGCTATATGGTAATTATCTACATCTAAAGCCCATCTACCAGCACTACTGGCACAATGATCGGACATAATTACAAATACTGTATTTTCATACCAAGGTTTGGTTTTTGCTTGTTTTAAAAACTCTCTGATTGCATAGTCGGTATATTTTACGCCACCATCTCGACCTGTTCCCGATGGAATATCAATTTTTCCATCAGGGTAAGTATATGGACGATGATTTGATGTGGTCATGATAAAGTCAAAAAATGGTTGGCCAGTAGCATAAGTTTTATCGGCTTCGCTTAATGCTTTGCTATAAATGTCTTCATCACAAACTCCCCATGCATTTTCAAAAGTCACTTCATGATCATCTATATTAGTTCTTTTTGTCTCAATATCAGAATCTAATAAAAATCCTCTTCCTCTATCAATAATATTAAAACCATTTCCCCCAAAATAATTATTCATATTGTCAAAATATCCATCACCACCATAAAAGAAGTTACGCTCATAGCCTTGTTGATTGAAAATTTCTCCAATGGTAAATAAACCTGTGTCATTTTTTCGTTTTACTATACTGCGTCCTGGCGTGGGTGGTATAGACAAGGTTATAGCCTCCATACCGCGAACCGTTCTGGTACCAGTAGCAAAAATATTGGTAAAAAAGATGCTATTATTTGCTAAGGAATCTAGAGTGGGAGTTATGTTTGATTGGTTGCCTAAACTATTTAAGAATTTACCACTTAGACTTTCAATACAAATAAAAATAACATTAGGTTTTACTGGTAAATTTATGCTATCAGAATTAGATATATTTCTAAGTATGTCTCTATTATTGGGGTTAACAAAGTGGTTTCCTTCTAATAAGTACGTGTTTTTTACGTTTTTGAAAGCTTGATTATCATCAATGGTTTTATAAAATTCCGTATAGGATAGTTCATTATTTCTAAAGGCTGCAAAAAAAGAATAAATACCAGTTTTAGCTATTTCATTATTATATCTATTTTCAAATTGTTCTGCATATTCGTTATTTATAAATAATCCAAAAACTAAAGCTATGGCTATCAAAATTAGAGTTGGTTTTAATTTTGATAAAAAGGTAGTGTTACTTTTAAATGTTTCTTCAAAAGCATTTCTTTTTTTTGTAATATATAATAGTAGAATAATTATTAAAATGATCCCACTAACTAAGATTGGTAGAGGATAAGATTCATTAATGTTTTTTACAACTTCGTATGTGTAGATTAAATAGTCAACCGCTATGAAATTAAAACGGCGTTGAAATTCTTCCCAAAAAGTGATTTCAGCAAAAAATGAAAATAAAAAAATAGTAAGTCCTAGGGAGTAAGCGAAATAGGTGATTATTTTATCGAATAACGTTCCGTGAAGCTTCTTGGGGATTATTAATAAATAAATAGCATAGGGTACGGAAAAAAAAGAAACTGTTCCCACATCAAATAGAAAACCAATAATAAATGTGTATACTATTTTAAAAAAGGATGTATCTACTTCATGGAAATTCCAGATTAAAAATATAATTCTTATTAAAAACGAGAGTAATAAGTAAAATAAAATATACGTTTTTAGTAAAGAAAAACGCTTAGGAAAAAGATTAGTTGTCATAATATTTAGCGAAGCATGATGTTAACAAATATAAGCGAGAATTTTATGGTATAACTATATTTTAATCTATTGTTATTGAGCAATGTTATAATTTTTTTCAATAATAATATTGACTAAATTTCTGCAAGCCATAACTTTTTAATACTTTAAATATCGAAGGATTTACTCCTTGGTCTCAGGTATTTCTTCTAATGGAACAGCCACTTTTACATTGTCCCAAGCCATGGTTAAAGATAGATCATCTGTGGTATTATCAAAAGCAATAGTAAATTGCTCTACCGTTTTGTTGAGTTTGTGAACAGGTACTTCAAGATCTAAAACATCATAATTTGGATCCCACATAGGTTTCATTTCTTTATCAACACCCCAAGAATATTGCTTAGAATTAAAAATGACAGTCCAAACAGTGTCTTTAGGTACCGTCCATAAAGTATATTTACCTGCTGGTAATGGATAACCATCAACTTCAAGAGGTTTATTAGTTTCAAAAGTCGTAGCTTCATTAGCTCCCGTACGCCAAACTTCATTTAAAGGAACTAAGCCTCCAAAAATATCTCTCCCTTTTTTATAAGGTCTATTATAGAAAACTTCAAGCTTTAAGTCATTAAGTTTAAAGGCGATGGTATCTTTTGGACTCAAGCGAGGGGCGAAAATGTTTTCTACAAAAACACAGTATAAAAGTAAGCATAAGGTTATAAGTGATAAAAAAATCAAAAGTCTTTTCAAAAAGGTGTTCATAAACAATGTTTTATTTTAATGAGATAAAGATACTTTAAAAAGTAATGAATTATAAAATGCAAACGTAGATTTCTTTAGCTTTGATATATCAGCATGAAAAAAAATACGTTTTTTGCAACACTCCTCTTTTTTTATCGTCTTTTGAATGAACTAACTGATAACCAAAAGTAAAACCAGCATGTTTAAAGTTGACATTATAGAACAATGTAAACAAAACAATCGGAAAGCACAATTGCAGGTATACAACCAGTACTGCAACGGGATGTATATTGTTGCCAAACGATTTTTAAATGATGCTGCGGATGCTGAAGATGTAGTGCAAGAATCGTTTATTAAGGCTTTTTCTAAACTAGATCAATACAAAGCGGAAGTTACTTTTGGTGCTTGGTTAAAACGTATTGTTATTAATAAAAGTATCGATTTTTTAAAATCTAAAAAGCAACAATTGGTTGAAATAGATGAGGTGCACCTGAAAATTGTTGATACGGCTAACGATGACAAATGGTTGGTAAACGACGACATTACTTTAAACGATGTAAAAGAAGCGATTAAAAAATTACCTGAAACGTATCAATACGTAGTCATGCTTTATTTAATTGAAGGCTATGACCATCAAGAAATTTCAGAAATTTTAAAGATTACAGAAGTCGCCTCGCGAACACAATTATCTAGAGGTAAAGCAAAATTACAAGAACTGTTAATACCTAAAAAAAATGGCACGAGATATTAGAGACTTATTTAAAGATGAACAAATCAAGCATGAAAGCATGTCTGAGACCCATCAAGATACATTTCTTGAAAAATTAGACAAGGCCCTACCTGTTTCGGCCAAGCATAAATTTAATTGGCTTCAAATAGCAGCAACGGTTGTGTTACTTTTAGGTTTGTCTTTTGGGGCTTATACTTTTTTTAAAGTAAACCCATCGATAACTACTACTACAGCAACTACCAAACCTGTTGAATTAAAAACACTGGGTGATGTATCCCCAGGACTTAAAAAAGTAGAGGATTATTATTTGGCGAGTATCAATTTAGAGTTATCTAAAATGACATATACTCCAGAAACCAAAGATTTGTTTGATGGCTATTTAGAACAGTTGGATGGACTTAATAAAGAGTACCAACGCTTGTCTGTAGAATTAACTGAATCTGGGCCTAATGAATTAACAGTTAATGCTTTAATTGACAATTTAAAGCTTCGTTTAAATCTTTTGTATCGTTTAAAATTGCAATTACAAGACTTAAAATCAGATGCCGTTGATAATGCATCAAAATCAATCTAAAAAATCAAAAAATGAATAGTAAAATAAAAAAACAATTATTATGTATGCTCTGCCTTTTTATAGTTGGCAGCATTATGGCTCAACAAAAATTAACAAAATTATCCCAATCTATTAAAGTTGATAAGGATGTTATTTTAAACTTAAACACCAGCTATTGCAATATTGAATTCGATACTTGGAATAAAAATACTGTTGAGATTGAAGCCTATATTGAGGGTGAAAAACTTTCAAAGGAAGAACTAGAAAAAGCTTTAAAATCATGGGGTGTTAAGGTAGATGCCACATCAAAAGAGATTTCAATAACTACAAAAGGTAATGGAACTTCGGCTGCCTGGAGCTATAATTCTGGCGATTTTACTGGAGATGTTAACGCTATCCTTGATGAGTTAAAATATAATTTGGCTTATTCATCAGAATTACCTGAATTATCAGAATTGCCAGAGATGTCGGAATTACCAGAGATGCCGGAATTACCAGAATTACCAGAAGGCATTTATAACATGCAATTTGATTATGATGCATATAAAAAGGATGGAGATAAGTATATGGAAAAATGGTCTAAAAATTTTGAGTCCAAGTTTGGTGACGATTATGGTAAACAAATGGAAGTTTGGGGCGAAAAATTTGGTCAAGCATGGGGTGAAAAATATGGTAAACAAATGGAGGCCTGGGGTAAACAAATGGAAGCCTGGGGTGAACATAAGACAAAGCAACTGGAAGCTAATGCAGCTAGAATAGAGCATGAAAAAGAAAAGAGAGAAAGTGCTATGTCATTAAGGGCAGCGCAAGAAAATGAGCGTTCAAAAATAGCTGATGAACGTGAAAAATTAGCTAATGAAAGATGGGGTTTTGTTGAGAAAATAATGACCAAAGGCAGTAATTCAAACGTTAAAAAAACTATTAAGATAAAAATACCAAAAGATGCTAAAATTAAGGTTGATGTTAAGCATGGCGAACTTAAATTTGCATCAAATGTTGATAATCTTAAAGCTAATTTATCTTATACCAACTTTATCGCAAATAGCATTAATGGAAGTAAAACTTCCATTAATGCTTCTTATTCACCAGTAAATGTAGCGTATTGGAATTTAGGTGAGCTTAATTTGGATTTTGTAAAAAATGCTGAATTGAAGAATGTCAAACGTTTGGTGTTAACATCAAATTCATCAAATATTAAAATTGAAAATTTATTAGAAAATGCCATTATTGATGGTAGTATAGGTAATTTAAAAATTTTAAATATACATGAGTCATTCACTAATTTAAATGTAACGCTTCAAAATAGTGATGCCCTTATTACGCTTCCTAAAGTAGATTATAATTTTCAGTATAAAGGCACGCGTTCAAAATTGAAGCATCCTAAAAAAACATCTAGCGATGGTGTGTCAACCTTTTCAACCAACAACTCAAATACCAATAAGACAATCGTAGTAAATGCTAAGTACAGCAATGTAATTATGCAATAGTTTTCTATTTTTGAGGAAAGCCTTTTTTATATGTCCTCAAATAACTTTCCAGAATTTTTAAAAAGCATCAGTCCCCAGTCTCTTCCAGTACTTGATGCAGGCATTCCAAAATCTAAATACATTCCAATAGACCTTTCGGTAAATAATACACAACTCAAAAGCGTAGATGTCAGTCAGGTTGATTTATTGCAAGATTATATTCAAAATCAAATAAATGAACAAAATGGGTTGGTAGGATATGGTGGTTATAATGAGGTTAGAAATATTTACAAAAGGAGCCACCATTTTAATAAAAATGAATTTACAGAACGTAATATTCATATTGGTGTTGATCTATGGATTGAAGCAGAAACACTTATTTATTGCCCATTAAATGCCATTGTACACAGTTTTAAAAACAACACTAATTTTGGGGATTATGGCCCCACAATAATTTTACAACATAAAATTAAAGATTTTCAATTTTATACGTTGTATGGACATTTGAGTTTAGCTTCTCTAAAAAATTTAACCATTGGAAAATCTATAAAACGAGGGGAGACTTTTGCATCTTTAGGAAACGAAACTGTAAATGGTAATTACCCACCACATCTGCATTTTCAAGTCATAAAAGACATGCAAGGGTTTGAAGGAGATTATCAAGGTGTCTGTAACAAAAAAGATTTAGAATTTTATTTAGATAATTGTCCAAATCCAGGATTGCTCTTGAGGTTTTAAGTGTCTTGATGAATGTTTCTAACTTAAATGGTAATTGTGTAACATATATTAAAATTGCTGTAATTTAGTTTGTTTAAGTCTAGTGTAAATTGCGGTATATTAATATAAAAACAGATATGATGAAAAATAGAACATTTATAATCGGTAAATTTTTAACTTTTGCAATGTTTCTTTCAGTAGTGTTTTTTTCTGCTACAAGTTGCAGAGATGAAGAGAAAACAAAAACGATTGTTGTTGAAAAAGAAGTAGAAAAACCCCAAGTAAAAGAGGAAACTGATGGAACTTCATTAAGTATAGATGGTGATGGCGTAGAATTCTCTACCAAAAAAGGAGATAAAAAAACGGAAGTTAAAGTAAAAGATTAATTAAAAATTCAGCACGATAGTTATCTTTTTCGGAAATATAATTCGTAAAAAAGCCTGTAATTCACATTACAGGCTTTTTTATGCGACATTATTTAGTGCTTTTAGTCGCTTTTTGTTTGTTTATTTCGTCTTGCAATTGACGTCTTACTTTTTGTTCACGTTCAACAGCGGTTTTTCTATGTTCTTCAAATTCTTCTTCAATATCTGCCAAACTCTTTTTAGCTTCTCGGGTAATGGCATTACTATTTTTAAACTTGTAAATAAACAACCCTAATAAGGCCAATAAGCAAGCAATAATAAACCACATAATCGTTTTGTAGCTGCCTTTGCTCATTTGTATTCCAAACAAGCTTATATTATCTTTTTCGTTTCGAGTAGTTTCTAAATTGGTTTTAGTACTTTCTAAACTTGATTTTAAATCTGATATTTCTTTGGCCTGTGTATTAACAAGAATTTGAGTATCTGCTAGATTCTTATGTATGGCATTTAAGGAATCTATGGTGTGGGCTTTAAGAGTATAAAGCCAAGTTTTTTTTACTACTTTAAAATCTTGGTAGTTGTTAGAGCGTCTTATAACATATTCAAATTGATTGTCTATAGAACCCTCATCTAAAGAGAGTTTGTTGTCTTCGGGGTCATTTTGTGAAAATGCTGTAAAAGAGAAAGTTAAAGAAATAATGGCAACTACAAGATATTTAATACATTTCATTTAAGTAGATTTAAAATGGTTATGTTCGCTTTACGAAGTTAAAAAAATTATGGTTTAAAAGGGATTTTTTTATAAAAAAGCCTCAATTTATATAGGGTTAAGTTATATACGAACAGAAATTTTTATTGGATGTCCATACATTTTATAAATTATGGATTGAAATAAAAAAACAAAACCTCGGAATATTCCGAGGTTTTGTTTTTTACATGTATATGATATTTATCTAAAATTATAACGTTCTTTTTCCCCATTAGAATTCATGAGTTCAATTCTTAAAGGCTCGTAACGGGATTTGTTTTTTAAAGCTTCCTGTACATCATCCACATTGTTTATTTTTGTATCGTTAATAGTTGTTATAATAGAACCTTCTTTAACATTGTTGTTTTTCCAATAATCTTCATATTCTTTGTTGAATTCTACGATTTTAACGCCGCTAGTTGCATTGTATTTCTTTAAATCATCTTTTTTGGCGTTTTTAACCTGTCCAACCAATGGTAAAATAGTTGTTTCATTTCTAGTTAAGGTAACAGGTATGGTTTTTAAATCTCCATCTCTAGAAACTTTAAGGGTTACCACATCATCAACGCGTTTCGCACTAATATGTCCTGTCAAATCAGCAAATTTTGACACTTTGATATTATCAATTTCTTTAATAATATCTCCTTTTTTAATACCTGCTTTTTCTGCACCAGAATCTTCTACTACGCTATTAACATAAATACCTTGAGTATCATTAACGCCAAATTCTTTAGAAGATTCAGTATTTAAAGCTCCACCGCTAATACCAAGAATACCATTTTGTACATTACCATATTCTATAATATCTTCAATCACTCTACGGGCAATGTTACTAGGTACGGCAAAAGAGTAACCTACATAAGAACCGGTTTGTGATGTGATGGCCGTGTTTATGCCTATAAGTTGTCCACGACTATTTACAAGGGCACCACCAGAATTACCTGGATTAACTGCGGCATCTGTTTGAATGAATGACTGTGAACTTGTACCAGATAAATCTCTAGCTTTTGCACTTATAATACCAGCTGTAACGGTAGATGTTAAGTTAAATGGATTTCCAACGGCCAAGACCCATTCCCCAATTTTAACCTCATCGGAATCTGCAAACGTTACAAAAGGTAAATCTTCGTCAGCATCAATTTTTAAAAGAGCAATATCTGTCTTTGGGTCAGAACCTACAATGTCAGCTTTATAGGTTTTGTTATTGTTAAGTGTTACCGATAATTCATCGGCGTCATTTATAACATGGTTATTTGTAATTATATATCCAGCAGCATTAATAATAACCCCTGAACCTGTTCCCATTTGTGCACGAGGTGTTGTTCTTCCAGAAAATAAATCTTGCAATGTCATTTGTCCAGAACTAATAGATACATTTTTCACGTGTACAACTGCATTCACTGCATTTTCGGCCGCTACGGTAAAATCTTGGTTTTCAAAAGCTTTCATGGTACTCGCATTGCTTGTTTGTACAAAAGCTGGGTTGGATTGTTCCGTTGTTACAATAAACTTGTTGTCGTCTTCTAAAAATAATTTATAGGCACCAAGTGTTAATGCGCCACCTAATGCTGAAACCAGTACTAATGATAAAATCTTCTTCATAATTTTCAGTGTTTATTTAAAATAACGATTAAAATTAAAAATTTATTGAATGGAAATTTCAACTTTAACGACTATTTAACAATGGAAAAAACAGTTTAATATTTATATATTTGTCCTCGATTATGCAGCAAATTTTTTATAAATATCAAGGAACAGGGAATGATTTTGTGATGATTGATAATCGTCAAGAAACATTCAACAAAAAAGACACCAAGCACATCGCATTCTTATGCGATAGACGTTTTGGTATAGGGGCAGATGGACTAATTTTGCTTGAAAATCATCCCGATTTAGATTTCAAAATGGTGTATTATAACGCCGATGGTAATGAAAGTAGTATGTGTGGCAATGGTGGACGTTGTTTGGTAGCCTTTGCTAAACACTTAGGTGTAATTACGCAACATGCCGTTTTTGAAGCTATCGATGGTTTACATCATGCCATTATTGATGGCGATATAGTGAGATTGCAAATGCAAGATGTTACTACTATAGAAAAACACTCTAAACATGTTTTTTTAAATACAGGTTCTCCCCACCATGTACAATTTGAAGAACAGATTGAAAATTTTGATATTAAAGAAAAAGGGGCTCAAATTAGATATGGAGAACCATATAACGAAGCGGGCAGCAATGTGAATTTTGTTAAAAAAATAAACGATCAAATTTTTGCTGTAAGAACCTATGAGCGTGGAGTAGAAGATGAAACATTGTCTTGCGGGACTGGTGTTACTGCTGTAGCATTGGCCATGCATGCTCTTAATGAAACGGATAAAAATCTAATAACCTTACAGGTTCAAGGCGGTGAATTACAGGTTAGTTTTGATGTGGATAATGGCGTTTATAAAAATGTTTGGCTTATAGGGCCAGCAACATTTGTTTATAAGGGTGAATTATGATAACATTAAAAGGTAGTGAGATTTATTTAAGAGCTTTAGAACCTGAAGACTTAGAATTTGTGTATGCTCTTGAAAATGATGAATCTGTTTGGGAAATTAGCCATACTCAAACACCGTATTCTAAATTTTTGATAAAACAGTATTTAGAAAATGCCCATCAAGATATTTTTGAAGTTAAACAATTAAGATTGGTTATTTCAAGTTATAACAATGACACTTTAGGTTTGATTGATATTTTCGATTTCGATTTCAAAAATAAAAGGGCTGGTATTGGGATTTTGATTAAAGACGAAAAAGATAGAGATAAAGGTTACGGTAGGGAAGCTTTGCAGTTGCTAATTAATTATAGTTTTTCCCATTTAGGATTGCATCAATTATATTGTAACATTTCCGAAGAAAATAAAGCCAGTATTAAATTATTTACAAATCAAGGTTTTCAAAATATCGGACTTAAAAAAGATTGGAACTACGTTAATCGTTCTTATAAAAATGAATATTTATTTCAGCTTATAAATAATTAAATGTATATAAAAAAAATACTTTTGGCCATTGTATTCATTGGTTTAGCGGTAGTGGCCTATTTTGCTTATTATGTTTATAATGCCATGTTTGTAAGTAATACAAACTTTAATAATGATGTCGCTTATGTGTATGTGCCAACGAATGGAACTTATACCGATGTAAGAGAACAACTGATACCACTTTTAAAAGACATTAATAAGTTCGATGCTTTAGCCGAACAAAAAAAATATATTGCCAATATAAAAGCAGGACGATTTGCTATTAAAAAAGGCATGAATAATAATGATATTATTAATTCTATTAGAAGTGAAAATTTACCGATAAAATTATCTTTTAACAATCAAGAATCACTCGAAAAACTGGCAGGACGCATAAGTGTTCAAATTGAAGCAGATAGTGTGTCTTTACTAAAAGTGATGAAAGATGTGGGTTTTCTAAAAAAAAATAACTTGAGTTTAGCGACAAGTTTAGGCATGTACATCCCTAATAGTTATGAGTTTTTTTGGAATACATCTGCCGAACAATTTAGGGATAGAATGCTCAAGGAATATAATCGTTTTTGGAATGATACCCGTAAAGCCAAAGCCAAAGCGATCCATTTAACCCCAAGTCAGGTAATTGCACTAGCATCGATTGTTCATGAAGAATCTAAAGCGGTAGACGAGCAACCCAGAATTGCTGGTGTTTATATTAATAGGTTGAGAATAGGGATGCCGCTACAGGCAGATCCAACACTTAAATTTGCGGCTTATCAACTCCCAAAATATAAAAATACTGTTATAAAACGAGTT
Organism: Confluentibacter sediminis; assembly: GCF_003258355.1. GTDB lineage: Bacteria > Bacteroidota > Bacteroidia > Flavobacteriales > Flavobacteriaceae > Confluentibacter > Confluentibacter sediminis. The sequence continues at coordinate 119,420 of NZ_QKPO01000001.1, forward strand.
TTAAACATTCATAAAGAAATTGATTCACCCTATAATACTTATAAAAATTTAGGGTTGCCACCAGGGCTCATTGCCATGCCAGATATATCTGCTATTGATGCTGTTTTAAATTGTGAAAAGCATGATTATCTCTATTTTGCAGCCGATGCTAAACGTTTCGGCTACCATAAATTTGCGAAAACATTAGCCCAGCATAATGTAAATGCTAGAGAATATCAAATGTATTTATCTTCTCAAGGTATTAACAAGTAATCAAGTGTATTCGTTTAAAATAAATTTTAATTGCTTTTTGTCTTCTTATCAATCCTATATGAAGGTTTTTTAACTTCAAGTCATAGTTATAAACATAGTTAAATTGAGTTGATATTATATAAGCTTTTCGTGTGTGTTACTTGATGAAGGTTCATAAGCAAGGGGCTTTTCTAGCTTTGGCATTTTTTAAAATGCCACTGACATAGTATGGTATATTTAAGACAAGAATTATTAAGGAATGAACGGTACATCATGCTAAAGGTCTCATTTCATCACGCTACATACATTTTTAAACAAGACAGATAAGCTTGGAGATAACTTTTGGAACAAGTTTTGAAGGGGTGTAGGAACAGACCTAGTAGCTGGATATAAATTTGCATTCTTTTTTAAGGAAATAGAAATGCATAAAAGGCTTGATTTGTCAATAGTTTATGGGGCTGACGGCATGTTTTTATGAGTTAAAGATGTTGACAATCAGTTGTTAACAAGTAATATGTAGAGTCGGTAGTTCTATTTGAGTTTTGATTTAAATTTGAAGAAGACTGAAACAAAATCGTATGTGTTGAAATCCGTATTCGACGTTTTTAACGTAATTAAGGAGCGTTTCAAGCCATACAATTTAGTGAAAATAGGAGTGTATTTCATCTATTCTACTATTAAAAAGGGCACATAAACGAGTAATTTTGAATTAACTATTAAAATGCCTAATTTTGCACCCTCAAATTTTCAGGTATATATTTTAATAATTTATGCTGAAGAAATTTTAAAATTATGAAGAAAAGTATTGCAAGTTATTTGATTTTATCACTTACAATATGTGTTCTATTGTATGTTTCGCTGTCATCAAAAGACACGATTGATTTAAGTAAGTATTCTACAAAAGGCTTAGAGTTGAATTATACGGTAAGCCAAGAGCCAACAAACACTCATGAGAATGATTTAGCTTTTAATGATGCTAACAGATTGTTTTCCCCTTACCTAGGTAAATCTTTCGTTGGTTTTAAAGAAGCTTTGGCTTTTAAAGAATCCAGAGGAGATTATTCTTCGGTTAATACGCTGGGTCATTTAGGGAAATACCAATTTGGGATGGAGACCTTAAAGATGATTGGCATTTATAACCCAGCTCAGTTTTTAAGCAACCCAGAGCTTCAAGAAAAAGCATTTATTGCTAACTCTGAACGGAACAAGTGGATTTTAAGACGCGATATTAAAAATTTTGTTGGAAAAAAAATCAATGGAGTTGTTATTACGGAATCTGGTATTTTGGCAGCCGCTCATTTAGCAGGACCAGGAAGTGTGAAAAATTACTTAAGGAGTTATGGGGTTGAAGACCATGAGGATAGTTATGGAACCTCGGTTAAGTATTACATGAAAAAGTTTTCTGGTTATGACACCTCTTTTTTAAAGCCAAATAAAAAAGCCAAAGCAGCTTCTATTTAGGAAGGTGACTGTTATAATTTATGAATGATGAATATGGTAGGTCTCTTATGGAGGTCTACCTTTTTTTTGCTCCATTCATTCACAGTTAGCGTTTTAATAAATTCTGTTGGTAGCGTAATATCACAAGATACACAAATATTGGTGTTTTTATCTAAAATACTACACAGGTCTTCTAGCATTTTATTGTTTCTGTATGGTGTTTCAATAAAAATTTGGGACTGATTTAATTCAAAAGAGATGCGTTCTAAACGCTTAATCTCTTTTTTTCTTTCATCTTTATCAATGGGTAAATAACCATTAAAAGTAAAGCTCTGTCCGTTCATTCCAGAACTCATTATGGCCATTAAAATAGAAGATGGTCCTACTAGTGGTACTACTTTAATATCTTTTTGATGCGCTAATTTAACAACATCAGCACCTGGGTCGGCAACACCTGGACAGCCCGCTTCAGACATTAATCCTACATTAACCCCATTTAGGCAAGGTTCTAAAAACTTCGGTAATTCGCTATTGTCTGTATATTTGTTTAAAAGATGTATGTCTAATGAGGATTGTAATGTTTCAGGACTAATTTTTTTAATAAAGGCTCTAGCCGTTTTTTCATTCTCAACAATAAAAATATTAGTTTGCTCAATTATTTTCTTTATTGTTAGGGGTAAAACTTCTAAAGGTTCATTGTCTCCTAAGGTCGTGGGGATGAGGTAGAGTTTACCTTTTGAAGAATTCATATATCAGTTTATGTGAATGGTTATTTTTAAAAATATAAATATCGATAAAATAATTTAAATCAATGATTTTGCAATTATAGAGCAAGCTTCATCTAACATTTTGTAAACATTTTCAAAACCATGATCTCCCCCGTAATAAGGATCGGGAACGTTATAATTTTGATTTGGGTAAACATCATTCAAAATAAATTTAACCTTTTCTTTATCTTGCTTGTTTCTTGCTAAAGAGATCACATTATTATAATTAGATTCATCCATAACATATATATAATCGAAAGCATCAAAATCGGCCACACTAAATTGTCTGCCTTTTAAATTAGAAATATCTAATCCGTATTTTCTAGCAACAGCAACCGAGCGTTTATCTGGAGGGCTTCCCATGTGATAATTTGATGTTCCTGCGGAATCTACTATAAATTTGTCTTGTGGAAGTTTGGATTTTAAAATGCCTTCAGCTAATGGTGATCGGCAAATGTTACCTAAGCAAACCATTAAAATTTTAGTCATTTAAAAGAAATTTAAACAGAAAGTTTTTTTGTTATGTCTTCAACATATTTTTTGAATTGCTTATCTGTTGAAGATAAATTATCAACAGTTTTACAAGCATGAAGCACTGTAGCATGGTCACGTTTACCAATTTGAGAACCAATACTTGCTAAGGATGCTTTTGTGAATTTTTTAGCAAAAAACATGGCTAGTTGCCTAGCTTGAACAATATGACGCTTTCTGGTTTTAGATTGCAAGGTGTCTATGTCCATTTGGAAGTAGTCTGATACAATTTTTTGTATATAGTCTATGGAAACCTCACGCTTGGTATTTTTAACAAATTTTTCAACAATTTGTTTGGCCAAATCAATGGTGATTTCTTTTTTGTTGAAAGATGATTGAGCGATTAATGATATAATAGCACCTTCTAGCTCCCTAACATTTGTTTTAATGTTTTTGGCAACATATTCAATAATATCATCTGGCATTTCCACGCCATCACGATATAATTTATTTTTTAGGATAGAAACACGGGTTTCAAAATCAGGGTTTTGCAATTCAGCCGAAAGACCCCATTTAAAACGAGATAATAAGCGTTGCTCAATATCCTGCATATCAACCGGTGCCTTGTCACTGGTTAAAATAACCTGTTTGCCATTTTGATGCAAGTGGTTGAATATATGGAAGAACACATCTTGAGTTCCAGACTTTCCAGACAGGAATTGAACATCGTCAATAATCAGTACATCAATAATTTGATAAAAATGAATAAAGTCGTTTCTGTTGTTCTTTTTTACCGAATCTATATATTGTTGTGTGAATTTTTCCGCTGAAATATATAAAACGGTTTTTTCTGGATATTTATCTTTAATATCAACACCAATAGCATGTGCTAAATGCGTTTTACCTAGACCAACGCCACCAAATATTAATAATGGATTGAAGGAGGTGCCCCCTGGTTTTGCGGCAACCGCTAACCCAGCACTTCTTGCCAAACGATTCGAGTCGCCTTCAAGAAAATTCTCAAAACTATAATTAGGGTTTAATTGCGATTCAATTTTTACATTTCTAATGCCTGGAATCACAAATGGATTGCGTAATTCTGGGTTTTTATTTTGAAGTGGAATATCAACTTCTTGAGATTTCATGCCAGTTCTATTGGAACTTGGGATTTTTTCGGTGAAAGGATGCTTGTTGCCATAGGTGTTTTCCATTTTTATAATGTAAACAAGTTTTGCTTTTTCTCCCAACTCTTTAGTTAACGATACTTTAAGGATCTTTACATAATGTTCTTCAAGCCATTCGTAAAAGAATTTACTGGGTACTTGAATGCTTAAAGCATTATCTGTAAGCTTAATGGCAATGATAGGTTCAAACCAAGTTTTATACGCTTGCGGTTGTATATTATCTTTTATGAATTCAAGACAGTTATTCCATACCGATTGCGCAGTTACACTCATTTTTATAATTATGGTTTGTTTGTTAGTTAGTTACCAAAGAGATGTGAATATCTCTTTTCCCCTTTAATTGTTTGGCAAATATGTGAACAAAATTCTTAAAAAAAAAATGAAATGGTATAGAATTTTCGGAATTTTTTTCCCATGTTTAACCTCTAGCCGAAACTACAAAAAATTATTTAATAAACCTTATGAAATTCGACAAAATACAAATAAGAGTGAGATATGGTGAAACCGACCAAATGGGAGTTGTTTATCACGGAAACTACGCATTATACCTTGAAATGGGGCGTATTGAGTGGTTACGCAAGCTGGGGATTTCTTATAAAAGCATGGAAGAAAATGGCATCATGTTGCCTGTAGTTTCCCTTAATATAAATTATAAAAAATCAGCGGGTTATGATGATGTAATTAATGTAAAAACACAACTCAAAAATAAGCCCACAGCGAAGATTGAATTTGACTATGAAATCACCAATGAAAAAGGAGACATTTTAACAACTGCTAGTACCATTTTGGTATTTATTGATAAAAATACGAATAGACCCATTAAAGCGCCACAATATATATTGGATGCCTTGGATGATTAATTTTATATAGGTGTTATTTTAATTTCAAAAAGAGTGTCAAATATGTCAAAAATGTATTGGGCATCTTTTTTTCTTACTGAAATATAAATGTCACAATTCAATTCTAATTTTTGATTGGTAATATTAATGTTGTTCTCTTTTATAATACGCATAACTTTATTCATGTTCTTATAATCGAATGTGATACAATACTCAATATTTATCGTTTTTTCAACTATTTGAGAGGCTTCTAGAGTTTGCTGGGCGGTTGTTTTGTATGCTTGTATTAAGCCGCCAACGCCCAATTTAACGCCGCCGAAATAACGAACTATAACAATCAAGATGTTAGTAACATCAAAAGACTGAATTTGACCATAAATAGGCATGCCCGCAGAATTGTTAGGCTCGCCGTCATCATTAGCACGAAAAATTAAAGTCTCAGTCCCTAATTGGTATGCATAGCACCAATGTCTCGCTGCATGATGTTTCTTTTTTAATAATTCAATATGGGTTTTAATATCATCTTCATTTAGAACAGGAAAAGCATAGCCGTAAAATTTACTGTTTTTGTCTTTAAACAAAACATCTTCGGTGCTAGTTTCAATAGTTTTGTATGTATCTTTTTCCGCCAAAAAATTAAATGAATAGATTGTTTTTTACTTTAAAAAGAGTAGTAATGTCTTCAGTTTTAGGATTAATATGCCACGTATTAATATTTAAAGAATTGGCAGTTTTAATGTTGTCTTTATTATCGTCAATAAATAAACATTCTTTGGCATTTAAGTTATTTGTATGCAAAACAAACTCAAAAATATCTTTATTTGGTTTTCTTAAATGAATCTCATGAGATAAGTAGAAAGCATCAAAGCAATTTTTAAAAGTTTCATAAAAAGTAATATGCTTTTTTATCCAATCAATATGAAGTTCGTTGGTATTGCTCAAAAGAATCAATTTATATTTTGAAGTGTTCTTTAATTCATTTAAAAATTCAAGTCTATGTTTTGGAAAATCTCTCAGTATGAAATTCCAAATGTTAATAAGTGCTTCTTTGGGAAATTCAGGAAAGTTTTCACTGTAAAATTCTAAAAATTCATCAGTTGAAATTAAGCCTTGTTCATAAAGACTGTTAAAAGCTAACATCTCTTCAGAGAAAGAAGCGATTTTAAAATGGTTAAAGGCATTTTGTGTGAAACCTTCAATATCCAAATCGATAAATACATCGCCAAAATCGAAAATAATAGTTTTAATCATTTCTGTAAATGTTAAGAATATCACCCATGATACATTCTTTAGAAGTTAATTTGCCATTTAAATGTGGAGCTTCAATACCTTTATTAAAAGAAATACTTCCTATGAAGATTCTGGCTTCATCCCATAAATCTTCATCTAAGAAAGTTTGAAGCATCTGTCTGCCACCTTCTATAATTACTGAGTTTATATCACTTTGAAATAAAATATTACAAATTTTATTAGCGACTTGTTTTGAGAAATCCAAGTCGTTTTTTGAAATGAGAATTATTTGAGCTTCTTCGTTAAAAACTGCCAGCTTTTTAGATAGTTTTACATCTTTATCCAAAACAATTCTGATTGGATTTTGTCCTGTCCAATCTCGAACAGTTAAGCTCGGATTATCTTGTAAGACCGTATTGGTACCTACTAAAATGGCTTGTTCTTCGGCACGCCATTTATGGGTTAATTGTCTGGAATAGTCGTTGCTAATCCAAACTGGTTTTTGTTCATTTTTGGTTTCTGGCGCCATAAAACCATCCGAGCTTTCTGCCCATTTTAAAATGATATAAGGACGTTTTTTGTTGTGGAATGTAAAGAATCGTTTGTGATGTTCTCTACATTCAGCTTCTAAAATACCTACAGTGACGTTGCAACCAGAATTTTTAAGTTTTTCAATGCCTTTTCCAGCTACTTTAATATTATCATCCATACATCCAATAACCACATTGGGGATGTTATGTTCAACAATTAGGTCGCTACAAGGTGGTGTTTTTCCAAAATGGGAGCAAGGCTCTAAAGTCACATATAAGGTCGATTCTTTTAATAAATGTTTATCAACAACGGCATTTATGGCATTGACTTCGGCATGATTGCCACCATAAGAGCTGGTAAAACCTTCGCCAATAATGGTGTGATTATGAACAATAACACTGCCCACCATAGGATTGGGGCGAGTGCTTCCTAAACCATTTTTGGCGATTTCAATACAACGATTTATATATTTTTCATGTATATTCACAGCACAAAAATAAGATTAATTAATGGGTATAAACAATATCGTTATAAGAGAAATTCAACCCAAGGATAACAAGCAAATAGAAGCTATTATTAGAGCCTGTTTCCATGAATTTAAAATTCCTTTGGAAGGCACAGCCTATGCAGATGTTGAAACGACTCGCATGTATGAATCTTATCAAAATGACAATGATGTGTATTTTGTTATTGAAGGCGATGGTAAAGTTTTAGGTGGCGGAGGTGTGAAACCTTTAAAAGATTTTGAAACTGACATTTGTGAAATACAAAAAATGTATTTTTCACCAGAAATAAGAGGAAAAGGTTATGGTAAATTATTATTTGAAAGATGTTTACAAGCAGCAAAAGATTTAGGTTATAAACAAAGCTATATAGAATCTGCACCACAACTTAAAGCCGCCATTCACATATATGAAGGTTATGGGTTTAAACATTTGAAAGGTGGATTGGGAAGCACAGGACATTATTCTTGTGGTGTTTGGATGATAAAAGCGTTATGAAACTGAAAGCTATTCAATATATATACCATCAAGAATTAGATGCCATTTATGATCCAAATGAAGTGGACAGTTTCTTTTTCATTTTGGCTGAATCCTTTTATAATATCACTAGAATCAAATTAGCTATGAATCCAGAGCTAGCTATTGATGATATGGAAAAAATTCTTAATGGATTGGAGCGTTTAAAAAATGAAGAGCCTATTCAGTACATCATAGGTGACACCGAGTTTTTTGGATTGCCTTTTAAAGTGAACCAAAACGTTTTGATACCAAGACCAGAAACTGAAGAATTGGTAGATTGGGTACTAAACCACCAACCACCAACCACCAATCACCAACTAACGATATTGGATATTGGAACTGGGAGTGGTTGTATTGCTATTTCGTTAGCTAAACATATGCAGAAAGCAAAGGTGTATGCTTTAGATGTTAGCAGTGAGGCATTAAATGTTGCTAAGCTAAATGCGAAATTAAATGAAGCTGAAGTCGGATTTATGGAAGTTGATATTTTGAAGATTGAAGAGAGAAAAGGGGTGACTGATTTTAAATTCGATATTATTGTTTCCAATCCGCCCTATGTTAGGGAAAAAGAAAAAGAACAAATGAAAGCCAATGTTTTAAATAACGAACCTCATTTGGCGTTATTTGTAGAAGATGAGGATCCGTTGCAATTTTATAAAGCTATCACAAAGTTCGCTGTTAATAATTTGACTGATAATGGGTTGCTTTTTTTTGAAATTAATGAATATCTTGGCGGCGACATGGTACAATTATTGAAAGACCATAACTTTATGAATATTGAATTAAAACAAGATATTTTTAAAAAGGATAGAATGATTAAAGGGCAAATAGCATGATGAATAGTATTCAAGAACATATATTAAAGCTTAGGGATGAACTAAACGAGCATAATTATAATTATTATGTATTGGACAATCCGACGATTTCAGATTTAGAATTTGATTTGAAGCTAAAAGAACTTCAAGAACTTGAAAATCAACATCCAGAATTTTTTGATATCCATTCGCCAACACAACGTGTAGGAGGGGAAATCACTAAAAATTTTGAGACTATTCCTCATGAGTACCGTATGTATTCATTAGACAATTCCTATTCTAAAGAAGATTTATTCGATTGGGAAAGTCGGTTAAAAAAGATGATTGATGGTGATATTCAGTATGTGTGTGAATTAAAATACGACGGTGCTTCCATTAGTTTAACTTATGAAAATGGTCTATTGGTTAAAGCCGTTACGAGAGGTGATGGTTTTCAGGGAGATAATATCACGGCCAATGTGAAAACCATTAAATCGGTTCCTTTAAGATTAAAAGGTGATTATCCTCCCAAGTTTGACATTCGTGGCGAAATTATTTTACCAATTGATGGTTTTAATAAAATGAATGAAGAACGTATTGAAATTGGTGAAGAGCCGTATAGAAATCCAAGAAATACAGCTTCGGGAAGTTTAAAATTGCAAGATAGTGCAGAAGTTGCAAAACGTCCATTGGAATGTTTGCTTTATAATTTAACCGGAACTAATTTAGGAGTTCATTCGCAGTTTGAAGGGTTAACAAAAGCTAGAGCGTGGGGATTTAAAGTTCCTATGGCATCCAAGTTGGTATCTTCAATGGATGAGGTTTTGGAATTCATTTCATATTGGGATGTGCATCGCCATAATTTGCCTTACGAAACCGACGGTGTGGTTATTAAGGTTGATAATTTAGACCAACAAGAAGAATTGGGCTATACCGCTAAATCTCCCCGGTGGGCGATAGCTTATAAGTTTAAAGCAGAACGGGTGTCAACAAGGCTGAACAGTATTTCATATCAAGTGGGGCGTACTGGAGCAATTACACCCGTTGCTAATTTAGAACCCGTTGAGTTGGCAGGAACCATTGTGAAACGGGCCTCTTTGCATAATGCCGATCAAATTGAAAAGTTGGATATTAGGGTAGGTGATGAGGTGTTTGTTGAAAAAGGTGGCGAGATTATTCCAAAGATAATAGCCGTAGATTTGAATTTACGTCCTTCACATTCTCAACCAACACAATATATTTCTAATTGTCCTGAATGTGGTACTCTATTGGTAAGACAAGAAGGCGAAGCGCAACATTATTGTCCTAATTATAATGGTTGTAAGCCTCAGATTATTGGACGTATTCAGCATTACATTTCCAGGAAAGCCATGGATATTGAAGGGTTGGGTGGAGAAACCGTGGCACTTCTTGTAAATAATGGCTTAATTAGTGACTATTCAGATTTATATGAATTAACCAAAGAACAGATTATTCCTTTGGAACGCATGGCTGAAAAAAGTGCCGACAATTTAATTTATGGGATCAAACAATCAAAAAATATTCCATTTGAAAGGGTTGTGTATGCTTTAGGAATTCGTTATGTAGGAGAAACGGTCGCCAAAAAATTAGCAAAACATTATAAGAATATAGTTGCGATTGCTCATGCTTCGGTAACAGATTTAGTAAATGTAGATGAAATAGGAATCAAAATAGCAGAGAGTGTCGTTGAGTTTTTTAATTCAGAAAAAAACAAGTTTATCATAGAGCGTTTGAAACAATTTGGTGTTCAATTAGAAATGTCTGCAGAACAACTAATGGGGCAAACAAATATTCTTCAAGGTCAGAGTATCGTCATATCAGGTGTTTTTGAAAGATTTTCGCGCGATGAGCTCAAAAAACTTATTGAAGACAATGGGGGTAAGGTAAGTAGTTCCATTTCATCAAAAACAAGCTTTATTGTAGCAGGAGAAAATATGGGGCCAAGTAAAAAGAAAAAAGCAGAAGATTTAAATATTCTATTGATAAATGAAAGTGAATTTCTTCAAAAAATAAAATAAAAAGTAATCATTTTATCGATAAAATGTATTTTTTTATCGTTTAATTGTAAAAATAATGTTTATATTTGCAAAGTAACAATTTTATGTCTCTCATGAACAAGTTTAAAATCTTGGTTGGTTTACTGTTATTGATTTATGTACTTTTTGCTATTTTTGAATTTAGGGGAAATGATTTAATAGCTTTTTATTTAAGATCTTTGATTTTTCCTTTTTTTGCTTTAATGTATTTTGTTACTGTTAGAGAAAGGTCGATCTTTTTTAATTTGTTTTTAATTTTTTATTCTATATCAGAGCTTTTAGCTTTAATTTCAGATAAATTAAGTAGTGATGTAGATTATTTTTTAGGTAACTCATTATACATTTTTGCTTATTTAATGCTGCTTATTAATATTTGTAAATCGATTAGTTTGATTCATCTTCTTAAAAATTTCAAAATGCATTTAGTCGTCTTAACTGCTTTAAATGTTTACATTGTTTATGTTTTGCAGCACATTATAGATCCTCATGTGGAATTAAACTATGAATATTTTGTTGAGATGTTTTATAATATTATTGTATTGTTATTATTGTCTAGTTCTCTTTTAAATTATTTTTATAGAGATAACAAAAAGTCTTTATATTTATTTGTAGGTTCTTTATGCATAGTGTTTTCTGAAGTAATAAGTGTAGCTTATCTGTATGTTACAAAGCAAAATCTATTGAATTTTTTAGCTGTTTCCCTCTCTCTATTAGCTTTTTATTTCTTTTACCAACAGTCTAAGCTTAAGGATGAAGAGCGAATAAATCACATGATGATTAATTAATTTCTTTTTAAAAAAGGGACTGTTTTTCTATATAAATAAAGAATAATTGCGGCAAGTATAAAAGTTAATATGGCTGTATAGAATAAAATGCCTCTGTCTCCATTTATTTCAATGCCCAATCTTGTTAAATGCATAAATATAGCACTGACAATAATTCCTAAAGTCAATACTGTTCCAAGCCATATTGTTTTTGGAATGAATAAAAAAATGCCAGCTATAAGTTCTATAGCTCCAATAACAATTCTTCCTACTGGTTCTAAGCCAGCTTTAGTAAAAATGTAAACACTATCAGGATGTGCGGTAAATTTAAAACGTAATGTTTGAATTAGAATAACGGCAACAATAATTCTTAGGATGAGAGGTAGGTGCTTTTTCATAGATGTATTTTAATTGTTAGACGAATAATTGGTCATGACTTATCGCTAGTTCGTTTCGCTAATCACTAATTAAATTGAAATTTAACAATATAATCGATGAAATGCTTGTTTTTATCGATGTAATTTATTACATTTGTAGCCCCTACTTATAAATCAACCATGAAAAATATATTTAAAATAAGTTATAATGCTGTGTTTTTTTTAGCACTATTGTCTTTATTAACTGTGAATTTTTATACAGCGTACAGTGAAGATGCTTTGTTTTTAAATACGTTTAAAGCCATATTGATTCCATGTTTTTTAATAGTTTTCTTTATTAAGAATAAAAGATTGAATTTAGCTTTTGCTGCTTTTTTGATGTTTTCTTTTTTTGGAGACTTTTCGACTTTATTCTTACTAAATGATTCTAATACTAATACTTCAAATATTATGTACCTGTTTGGATATTTAGTGTTGATTGTTATATCTATTTCTAAGTTTAAACTTGCGGATGTTGATAAGGTAGTTGGTTTTTACTTGCTGGGAATTTTATTAATAAATGGTTATTTTTTATGCACCTTATGTGGTATTTTAAAAGCTGTAATAGTAGACAGTACAGAAATGGTTTTGTTTGGAGCTAAAAGTATGGCATTAATATTTTTAGTATTTATTTCTTTTGCAGTATATCTTGGTAAACAAACAAAAGCATCCATTCTTTTTTTAATAATGTCTATATGTTTTGCTTTCTCTGATATTTTAAATTACGTAGTTCACTATTATATTTATAATTGGAGTATTTTGATGATTGATAGATTGCTATATGTCACAGGTCTGTTCTTTGCTTTCAAGTATGTGATTGAAACTAACAACACGGAAAGAGAAACATATATCAGAAGAAATGTAAGAGAAGAGGCTTATTCTGGAGATAATATTATGGCTTAAATAACGATGGAGGTTCCATTAGCTGTTTTATTTTTTTCAGAATCAAAATAAAAATCAATCCTGCCTAAATTGATACCATAACAGCCTACTTGGTTTACGAGCATATTTTTGCCTTCTATATTGCTAACGATAGCTGGTTTAGATAAAAAAGTATGTGTATGACCGCCAATAATTAAATCAATATCTTTTGTTGCAGCAGCTAATTTTAAATCACTTATTTTATTGGGATTGTCTTTGTAATCATAGCCTAAATGAGATAGGCAAACAATTAAATCACAGGACTCATTTTCTTTTAAAATTCGACTCATTTCTTGTGCTGTTTCCAAAGGGTTCAGATATTTGGTTTCTTTATACATGTTCTTGTCTACTAATCCATCTAATTCAATCCCTAAACCAAAAACGCCTATTTTAATATTGTCTTTTTTAAACACTCGATAAGGCTTGGTGTGTGTGTCCATAATTGTATTTGAAAAATCATAATTTGAACATATAAAATCAAATTTAGCATGTGGCAATTGTGCATATAGGCCATCTATGCCATTGTCAAAATCATGATTGCCAATGGTTGATGCGTCGTATTTCAGCATACTCATTAGCTTAAATTCTAGTTCTCCTCCATAATAATTAAAGTAAGGGGTTCCTTGAAAAATATCGCCAGCATCTAATAATAAGGTATTTGGATTTTCATGTCTAATAGACTCTATCAGACTGGCTCTTCTAGCAACACCGCCTTTATTAGCATTTCTGCCATCTTCTGGGCCAAAAACGTCTATATGGCTATGTACATCATTCGTGTGTAAAATGGTGATTTTAGAAGTCTTTGGAGCAGTTGAAAACGATTGCAAACCCAAACCGCCAAGTGTCAATAAACCAGTTGCTACGGATGTTTTTTGTAAAAAATCTCTACGTTTCATGTTGTGAAATCTTTATTTTATTTGAATGAATCTGTCATCAATAACAGGTTTTATGGTGTCTACTTTTTTAAAGTTATCTATCAAAGCATTTCTGATTTTATAATTTAAGTTGTAAACACTATCATTTGGTTTAAAGAAATTCATGTTATCACCTCCATTAAACAAATAATCGTTGGTAGCTACATAATAGGTTTTGTTGTTTTCAATGGCTTTTCTGTTTATGGTGGCTTCAACAATATTGAAATCTTTATTGATAACTAATTTTAATTTTGATATTGGATGCGCTTTTTTAGATTTGCTTAAATAGTCAACCAGACTATCCAATTGACTTCCTTTCATTTCAACTACTAATAGTGTGTTTTCAAAAGGCATCAATTCAAAAGCAGTTCGGGTAGTGATATTTCCTTTTGAGATGATGGAGCGAATACCTCCATGGTTTAACAAAACCATATCTATATTTTTACCTGTTCGGCTTTTAAAAATGGGGTTGGCTTCATCATAAACAGCATCAGCCATAAAGTTGCCGATAGCCGTATTAAATTCGCCATCAGATTTTGTGTAAGTATCTGCTGAATAGGCTAAAACGCTATCTAAATCTTTTTGTATGTGTGCTCTATAAGGTTTTATAAATGCTTCAATGTCACTTTTAACAGGTAAGCTATCCGAAATAGAAATTTGTTTTCCTTCTATTTTTTCTAAATATAAATGAGATTCCTTACATCCGAAAACCAATAATAAAAACAAATAAAAAAAAAGAGGTTTAAAATTCATAACAGATACTTGTGAAATTTTGCTAATATTTTGAATCTACTTTTGTTACCTTTGCGCAAAGTATAAAGATAAATGTTTTTAAGGGTTTTTAAAGTAAATTCAAATAAAAAGTATTTAAATAAAATGTTATCCAAACGTTATGTGAACGTTGATGATAGTAAGATTGAAAGCTTGGGTGTGGTTTTTAATATGGACGAAATTGAAAATTTTGGGTTGTTTAAAAATTTAGCCGAAAAAATAAAAGTACACCCCAATAATTTTAAGGTGATAGGATTTACTAAAGATAAAAAAACCAATTTAAATACTTGGGACTTATGTTTTAATGAAGATGACTTTGGATGGAAAGGAGAGATTAAAAATGTGGAATTGCAAGCTTTTCTAGATAAAAAATTCGATGTTTTAATTAGTTATTATTTGGCAGAAGATTTAGAATTAAAATTGATGACAGCCCTATCTAAAGCTCATTTTAAAGTGGGGATTTTGCAGAATGACCCTAGGTTAAATGATTTAATTATTAACACCAATTTAAAAGAATTTGATGTATTTGAAAATGAGGTTTTTAAATACCTAACTATATTAAATAAAATTAAAAAATGAATAGTAAGTTTCTAGGAACTGGAGTTGCTTTGGTTACACCGTTTAAATCAGATTTAAGTGTAGATCATGAGGCGTTAACAAACATCGTTAACTTCAATATAGATAATGGAATAGATTATCTTGTTATTTGTGGTACAACTGCAGAAAGTGTAACCATTACAAAGCAAGAGAAAAAAGATATAATAGAAACTATTTCTAAAGCTAATAAAGGGCGCGTACCAATGGTTTTGGGTATTGGTGGGAATAATACCCTGCAAGTTATTGAAGAAATAAAAACAACCAATTTAAGTGGAATCGATGCCATCTTATCGGTATCTCCTTACTATACAAAACCAACACAAGAAGGCGTTTATCAACATTTCAAGGCTGTTTCTGAAGCGTCTCCTATTCCTGTTATTTTATATAACGTGCCTGGTCGCACATCAAAGAATATGGAGCCAGAGACTACTTTAAGATTGGCCAAAGATTTTAAAAATATTATAGGAGTTAAAGAGGCCGGGAATAATATTGTTCAATATTATAAACTATTAAAAGATAAGCCAGAAGATTTTTTAATTATTTCGGGAGATGATGATTTAGCCCTTGGAGTTGTTTTGGCTGGTGGTGCTGGTGTTATTTCTGTAATAGGTCAAGGATTTCCAAAGGATTTTTCAAATATGATTCGTTTAGGATTAAAAGGCGAGTCTAAAGAAGCTTTTAAACTTCATTATAAATTAATAGATGTTATTGGCTATATTTTTGAGGAAAATAATCCCGCAGGTATTAAAGCTGTTTTTGAAGCTTTAAATTTATGTCAAGATACGGTTAGGTTGCCTTTGGTTCCAGCATCTGATAATTTGAAGGCCAAAATTTTAGATTTTGTAAATCAATATTAGTGTTAAATATAACTTAAACCTTATTGTTACTGTATTTTAGAGGCTATTTTAGTAAAAAAATTATATTTTTAAAATCCATTATAATAACTTAATTTTGCCTCCTGTTTAAAATTTATGAAATGAGCCTAGTTGATGTTTTTGATAATAAAACTTTAATGTTAATTAAGCGAATTATATCTGACAGATAAGAAGCGAGAAGACAAACTGATGAAACATTTTCTTTATATAGTACTATTACTTTCCGTATTAAGCTCTTGTAGCGAGTATCAAAAGGCTTTAAAGTCTGAAGATATAGCAACAAAGTTTAAATTGGGAGATTCTCTTTTTAACCAAGGTAAATATGAAAAGGCTAATAAGCTTTTTGCTCAAATTGTACCAAGTTATAAAGGAAAACCACAGGCTGAAAAATTGATGTATCAATATTCCATTTCTTTTTATAAATTGAAAGAGTATTATACGGCTGGTTATCAATTGGAACGCTTTGTAGCTAGCTATCCTAAAAGTGAAAAAGTAGAAGAAGCCGCTTTTTTAAGTGCCAAAAGTTATTATATGTTATCTCCGATATTTTCTAAAGATCAAAAAGAAACGGTAGATGCTATTGAAAAATTACAGAATTTCCTCAATTTATATCCGGAGTCTGAATATGCGACCGAAGCCAATCAGCTTTTTAAAGAATTGGATTTTAAATTAGAGAAAAAAGCATTTGAAATAGCTAAGCAGTATGCTTTAATTGCACCTGGTTATACTAAAGATTTTAATGCCGCTATAAAATCTTTTGATAATTTTGTTTTTCAATTTCCAGGATCCAAACTAAGAGAGGATGCTTTATTTTATAAGTTTGACGCTGCTTATCAACAAGCCATGAATAGTGTGGAGTATAAAAAAGAATTCCGGTTAAAACAAGCTAAAGAGTATTATACGTCCTTTAAAAAAATATATTCAGATTCAAAATACATTCAAGATGCCGATAAAATGGCATTTATGTTAGAAGAAGAATTAAAAAATTACAGCAATAAAAGTTAAATAACAATAACAATGGATTTAAAAAGAACTAACGCTCCAGTTAACACTATAACTTACGATAGAAATCAAATTGATGAGCCAACAGAGAATATCTACGAATCAATTTCTATCATTGCAAGACGTGCTGAGCAAATTAATACAGAGATTAAAAGAGAATTAATTGATAAGTTGGAAGAATTTGCAACCTACAATGACAGTCTTGAAGAAATCTTTGAAAACAAAGAACAAATCGAGGTTTCTAAATTTTACGAAAAATTACCCAAACCTCATGCATTAGCTGTTCAAGAATGGTTAACAGACAAAATTTATTTTAGAAATACTGAGGACGATTCTCAGGAATAATTTTTAAAATGTCAATATTAAGCGGCAAAAACATATTACTAGGCATAAGCGCTGGTATTGCCGCTTATAAAACAGCTTCCCTGGTAAGATTGTTTGTTAAAACTGGTGCTAGCGTAAAAGTCGTTATGACACCTGCTTCTAAAGACTTTATTACTCCACTAACCTTATCGACACTTTCAAAGCATCCTGTATACTCATCTTTTACAAATGAAGAAGATGACAATGCTATATGGAACAGTCATGTCGATTTAGGCCTTTGGGCAGACATTTTTCTTATTGCTCCAGCAACAGCCAATACCATGTCTAAAATGGCAAATGGCATTTGTGACAATTTATTGTTAGCAACCTATTTGTCTGCTAAATGTCCTGTTTATTTTGCGCCTGCCATGGATTTAGATATGTACAAGCATGAAAGTACTTTACACTCTTTTAAAACATTAAAAAGCTATGGAAACATTATGATTCCAGCTACAAGTGGTGAGCTAGCTAGTGGTTTAGTTGGTGAAGGAAGAATGGCGGAACCAGAAAATATTTTACAATTTATTGAAAATGATATCCTTAATAAGTTACCGCTTAAAGGAAAAAGAATTCTTATTACAGCAGGCCCAACATATGAAGCTATTGATCCTGTTCGTTTTATAGGAAACCATTCTAGTGGTAAAATGGGCTTTGAAATTGCTAAAGCATCAGCCCATTTAGGTGCTGAGGTTATTTTAATTACGGGTCCTACTCACGAAAAAGTATCACATGCGTTAATTAATATGGTGCCTGTTGTAAGTGCAGAAGACATGTACAATGCAGTTCACAGGTATTTTGAAAATAGTGATATTGCAATTTTATCGGCAGCTGTAGCCGACTTTAAGCCAAAAGAAGTAGCTTCCCAAAAAATAAAAAAATCTGACAATACGTTGACTTTAGAGCTGGAAAAAACCAAGGATATTTTAGCATCATTAGGAGCTATTAAAACCCATCAATTCTTAGTAGGTTTTGCTTTAGAGACCAACAATGAGATTGAAAATGCAAAAGATAAGCTCAAAAGAAAAAATTTAGACTTAATTGTGTTAAATTCGTTAAATGACTCTGGTGCTGGTTTTAAAACCGAAACCAATAAAGTCACTTTTATAAATGATAAAAACGAAATAACCGAATTTCAATTAAAGTCTAAAGCTGAAGTTGCCACAGACTTATTAAACGAAATAATAAAACAACTAAATGCGTAGTATAATAGTTCTTTTAGTTTCATTTTTTATAACTTTTTCAGGATTTTCTCAGGAGTTAAACTGTAATGTTGTGGTTAATGCCCGCCAAACAGGAAATGAAAATTTGCAAATATTTAAAACCCTTCAGAATCAATTGACTGAGTTTGTAAATAATACAACTTGGACAAGCAAAACGTTCTCCTCACAAGAACGTATTAATTGTAGTATGACTTTGACTATTTCAGATTATAGTGGAGAATCATTTCAAGGAACCATACAAGTGCAATCTTCTCGACCTGTTTATGGGTCATCATATACCTCACCAATCTATAATTTTAATGATAAAGATTTTAATTTTAGGTATTTAGAATTTCAAAACTTAATTTTTAATCCTAATCAATATCAATCTAATTTAGTTTCGGTTATAGCATTTCATGTATATATGATTTTAGCGTTAGATGCCGATTCCTTTGCCAAAGAGGGGGGGCAATCTTACTATAAACAAGCTCAAACCATTGCTAATTATTCTAGACAAGAAAATTATAAAGGCTGGAAATTAGAAGATGGTTTACAAAGCAGGTTTGCTTTAATTGACAACGTTTTATCTACAACCTTCAAGGAATTTAGAGATGTCGTTTATAGTTATCATAGAGAAGGTTTAGATTTGATGAGTGAAAACCCTAAGTTAGCAAAAGAAAAAATTGCTACAGCCTTAAAACAGTTTGAAACGATGAATTCCAGACGACCTAACTCTTTTTTATTACGTACGTTTTTTGATTCAAAAGCTGATGAAATTGAGCAAATTTTTACTGGAGGTCCTAATGTAAATATTGCTAGTGTTAAAGAAACGCTTCAAAAAGTGGCTCCTATGCACAGTAGCAAATGGCAAAATATTAAGTTTTAAGTTGTATTCAATTTAAAACTCGCGTATATTTATTTCAATAATTTTTTAAATCCCAAGGCACTTTTGTTAATATCACTTTCTATAAAAAACTATGCTTTAATCGATAATCTTCAGGTGAACTTTAATGATGGTTTTTCTGTTATTACTGGTGAAACTGGAGCAGGTAAATCCATACTTTTGGGGGCTTTGTCTTTGGTTTTAGGGAAGCGTGCCGATTTAAGTAGTTTAAAAAATGCCGATGAAAAATGTGTGATTGAAGCAGCTTTTAGTATTTCTAACTATCATTTACAATCTCTTTTTAAAGCAGAAGATTTTGATTATGAAGAGCAAACGATTATCCGAAGAGAAATTTTACCTTCTGGTAAATCCAGAGCTTTCGTAAATGATTCTCCAGTTAATTTAAATAGTTTACAGCTTTTAGGTGAAAGGCTGATTGACATACATTCACAACACCAAACACTAGAATTGACAAGTAACGATTTTCAGTTTCAAATTATTGATGCGTTGGCAAATAATGACCAGGAACTTGAAAATTATAAGACTGAATTAAAAGCACATAAAGTACTTCAGAAACAATTAAATGAATTGGTTCATTTTCAAACAGAAGCGATAAAAGAGTACGATTATAATTCATTTTTATTAAAAGAATTGGTTGATGCTAATTTGGTTGTTGGCGAATTGGAATCACTTGAAGAAGAATACGAAACCTTAAATAATGTCGAGTCTATTAAGGAGAAATTGGCGGAATCCCATCAACTTTTGGGCGAAGAGCAAATAGGTGTTATTTCAACATTAACCCTGTTGAAAAATAGCCTTCAAAAATTAGCAAGTATGTCGTCTAAATATGAAGATTTATTTAATAGAGTCAACAGTAGCTTAATTGATTTAGATGATGTTTTTGGAGAAATAGATGTGTTTCAAGAGCATTTAGAAGCAAATCCAAATAGACTGGAAGCCGTTAATATGAAGTTGCAAAAGCTTCATAATTTGATGCAAAAGCATGCTACAGCAGAGGTTTCGGAATTAATAAACATCAAAAATAATTTAGAAGAAAAAGTATCTTATACTGAAAATTTAGATGATACCATTCAAAAAAAACAATTAGAAATATCAAAGAAGGAAAAAGATTTAAACCTTATTTCAAAGAATATTCATGATAAACGGTTAGAAGTTATTCCAACATTAACAAAACAATTACAAGATATTTTAATGAGTTTGGGCATGCCAAATGCGCAATTTAAAATTGACCTAAGTTACGCCGATCATTATTTTACTAATGGAAAAGATGAGTTGTCCTTTTTGTTTTCAGCTAATAAAGGCGGTAGTTTTAACGAATTGAAAAAAGCAGCTTCTGGTGGAGAATTATCAAGAATTATGTTGGCTATAAAGTCGGTTTTATCGAAATATATTCAGTTACCGACTATTATGTTTGACGAGATTGATACAGGAGTTTCCGGGGAAATTTCTAATAAAATGGGCGACATTATGTTGGAAATGAGCAAGACGATGCAAGTATTTTCTATTACACATTTACCGCAAATTGCAGCAAAAGGACATTCGCATTTTAAAGTGTTTAAGGAAGATGTCAATGAGGTTACTCAGACGAATTTGGTTAAATTGAATCATGATGAACGTATCGTAGAAATAGCTCAAATGTTAGGTGGGTTGGAGATGTCATCATCTGCTATTGCTCACGCTAAAGAATTATTAAATTGAAAAAAAATAAAAGTGTTAAGTTAAAAGTTAAAAGTTTAGTATTTTTGGCTTTTTAAATTTAATAGCTAAACGAATCAACAAATTAACGCATTATGTCATACAATTTACTTAAAGGAAAAAAGGGAATTATTTTTGGTGCTTTAGACGAAAACTCTATCGCTTGGAAAACTGCTGAGCGAGTTCATGAAGAAGGCGGTCAATTTGTATTAACCAATGCGCCAGTAGCTATGCGAATGGGGCAAATTAATGAGTTGGCCGAAAAGACTGGTTCTCAAATTATCCCTGCTGATGCTACTTCGGTTGAAGATTTACAAAACTTAATTGATAAATCTATGGAGATTCTTGGTGGTAAAATAGATTTTGTATTGCATTCAATAGGTATGTCTATTAACGTGCGTAAAGGCAAACATTATACTGACCAAAATTATGAATGGACGCAAAAAGGAACCGATGTGTCTGCGATGTCTTTTCATAAAGTAATGCAGACATTATATAAAAGTGATGCTATGAACGAGTGGGGAAGCATTGTTGCATTAACCTATATGGCTGCGCAACGTGTGTTTCCGGATTATAATGATATGGCAGATAATAAAGCGTATCTAGAAAGTATTGCGCGTAGCTTCGGCTATTTTTTTGGGAGAGATAAAAAAGTAAGAGTGAATACCATTTCACAATCGCCAACGCCAACGACTGCAGGAAATGGCGTTAAAGGCTTTGATGGGTTTATTGCTTATGCCGATAAAATGTCACCACTTGGTAATGCAACCGCTTTAGATTGTGCTAATTACACCGTATCCTTATTTAGTGATTTAACTAAACGTGTCACTTTGCAAAATTTATTCCACGATGGAGGTTTTAGTAATATGGGTGTGAGTGATGCTGTGATGTCAACCTTTATGGGAGAAGAATAATATATTTTAATATAGAAGATAAAGTAGCCACCCATAAAACGGTGGCTTTTTTTGTGTGGATTGGTTACATTTGTGCTATGCAGTTACAGTTTTCATTTATAATCCCTGTTTATAATCGTCCAGACGAAATACAAGAGCTTTTGCAAAGTTTCTTAGCGTTAAAAGCAAACGAAGCATTTGAGATTGTAATTGTTGAAGATGGCTCTACAATTCCTTCAAAAGGTATTATCGATGTCTATAAAGACAAACTGCATATATCTTATTTTTTTAAAGAGAATTCCGGTCCTGGAGATTCTAGAAATTTTGGTATGCTACATGCAAAAGGCAATTACTTTATTATTTTAGATAGTGATTGTATTTTACCTAAAAACTATTTAGATGAAGTTGTAAAAAGCTTGAATACTGATTATGTAGATTGTTTTGGTGGACCAGACGCGGCTCATGAATCCTTTTCAAATCTTCAAAAAGCTATTAATTTCTCTATGACTTCCTTTATTACCACAGGTGGTATTCGTGGAAATAAAAATAGTGTAGACGCATTTCAACCTAGGAGTTTTAATATGGGTATTTCAAAAAAAGCATTTGAAAAGTCCAAAGGTTTTGGGGATATCCATCCTGGGGAAGATCCGGATTTATCGATCAGGTTATGGGATTTAGGCTATAACACCAAGCTTATACCTGAGGCTTATGTATACCATAAGCGCAGAATTTCTTGGAATAAATTTTACAAGCAAGTGTATAAATTTGGATTGGTTAGACCTATTTTAAATGTGTGGCATCCTAAAACAAAAAAAGTAACCTATTGGTTTCCTACGTTATTTTGTTTGGGTTTTTTAACTGCTTGTTTGCTTTATTTTTTTAAAATTAAATTTTTTCTAGAGCTATATATTTTGTATTTTATAATAGCATTTATTTGGGCTTTATTTTCCACTAAAAATGTTATGGTTGCGCTATTTTCTATAATAGCTATAATAATACAGTTTTTTGGATATGGCTTTGGGTTTTTAAAATCAACTTGTATTGTTGCTGTTTTAAAAAAAGATCCCAAACAATTTTTTCCAAAATTATTTTTTAAAAGAACATGATAAGAAAATTAAAAAAGGAAATACTTCTCTCTATTAGAAACAAAAAAATAAATATCTTTTTTTTGTTTCTATTATTGGCTTTTATTATTCTAATTTTCACAAAACTATCCAAAGACTATACAAATACAATCACATTTAATATCAACAAAATAAACGTTCCTCAAGAAAATGTGATTCTTAACGATTCCAATGCTAAATTAAAAGTCACGTTAAAAACACATGGTTTTAAATGGTTAAGCTATTACTTTTTTGAACCAAAAATAACTATAGACTTTTCTAAAGATGTAAAGAAAACTAAATCTGTGTTTATTTGGGACAAGGCGAAAGCCTATATGTATAGCGATAAGCAATTTGGTGATAATGTAGAAATATTTAATATATTTCCCGATACTTTGTTATTTAGGTACGATGTTAATTTAGTAAAAAAAATACCAGTTATACTTAATACGGATGTGAAGTTTGCATCCGGGTTTGACTTAACAGACAATTATAAATTGAATCCAGACTCGATAGTTGTCATCGGTCCAAAAATAATAGCATCAAAAATAAAGAACATTAAAACAGAAAAATTGATTTTAAATGATGTGAAATCAAATATATTAAGTAAGATTAAACTTAAATTACCAAAAAACAATCAAGATTTAAAATTTTCAGCTAGCGAGATCGAAGTATCTGCAACTATAGAAAAATACACAGAAGGCACATTGAAGATTCCTGTTACCGTTGTAAACGTGCCCAAAGAGATGACATTGAATTATTTTCCAAAGGAAGTAAACGTGACGTATTATACCAGTTTAAAGGATTTTAAGAATGTTACCGCAAAAGATTTTGCTGTTGAATGCGATTTTAACACCATTGAAAAAGAACAAGCTTATTTGATACCAAAACTCACCAAAACATCTAAGTTGGTTAAAAACGCTAAAGTGAATCAACAACGTATTGAATTTATAATTCTAGAATGATAGTAGTTGGTCTTACAGGAGGTATAGGTAGTGGGAAAACTACGGTAGCTAAAGCGTTCCATATGTTAGGGGTTCCTATTTATATTTCAGATGAGGAAGCTAAAAAGCTCATGCATACATCTAAAATTATAAGGAAACAACTTCTTGGGTTATTTGGGGAAAACGCTTATGTTAATAATGAATTGAATAGACCTTTTATTGCTGATATTATTTTTAAAAATGAAACGTATTTGCAAAAAATGAATGCTATTGTACACCCCAAAGTAGCGACCCATTTTAAAAAATGGGTATCAAAACAACACACAGAGTATGTTATTAAAGAAGCGGCTATTTTGTTTGAAAATAATGGATACAAACAGTGCGATTTTGTTATTACAGTAACGGCACCAAAAGATGTAAAGATAGAACGGTTATTAACAAGGAATCCTACTACAAGAGAAAAGATAGAAACCGTGATGAACAACCAATGGCCAGATGAAGATAAAGTTAAGCTGTCCGATTTTGTTATTGAAAATATAGATTTAGAAGATACAAAAGAGCAAGTGTTAAAAATCCACCATGAAATCTTAAAACATTATGGAAAACTTTGAATTTTAACATTTTTGTTAATGTAAGGTTAAAAGGCGAGAGTTCTAAATGTTAAAATGTTAATTTTGAGCAATGAGTAAAAAGATATTTGTTCTGTTAATTATTTTTATGAGTTTATCTCTAACGGGCATTATTTTATTGCAAGCTGATTATATTAAAGATGCAGAATTAAACCAAAGAGAACGTTTTGAGTCTAATGTGAAAAAGACATTAGCAAATGTGTCTAATGCCATCGAAACTAATGAATCAGATAGCTATTTTGAGAAGTTTCAAAGTTTAGATAGTGAAAAAAGGATTGATACAGCGATTGTTTCCCAGTTATTTACGTCTCAATTAAATAAAAGTACAAATGAAACAATAAATTATACACAAATTATATTAGAAGAAAACTATAAGTATTCTTCGCCGCTCTTTGACATCGGTTTAGATAGTTTTGCTATTAAAAACATTATTGGAAGTTCTAAGATAGAGGTTTATAAAAATTCAGATCGATCTGATAAAGATATAAGCAAAACCCCCATTTTGAATATCGTTAATAGCAGTCGGTTAAGTGAAGCTGAAAGAAACTATTTTGATAAAAATTTAAAAGCTTACTTAAAGACAATACCCATATACAAGCGTGTTTCGCAACAACAAATAGATAGCTTGCTATCTAAAAAGTTAAAGGAAAATAATGTCGATATTCATTATGAATTCGCTATTTACAGTAACGGTTTAGCGACAAAAGTGCATAGTGATAATTTTGAAAATAACAAGTTGGATACGTATAGTATACCTGTTTTTTATGATGAAAATAATCAAAGTAATTATATGCTTTTAGTGAATTTTCCAGATGATAGAAAATTCATTTTTTCATCCATTTCCAGTATGATTATATTGTCTGTTATTTTTACATTTATAATTCTATTGACATATTCTAGCGCTCTGTACCAATTGCTAAAACAGCGTAAAATATCTGAAATAAAAACAGATTTCATCAATAACATGACGCATGAATTTAAAACCCCTATTGCTACTATAAATTTAGCGTTAGATGCCATAAAGAATCCTAAAATAATTGATGATAAAGATAAGGTGCTTCGTTATCTTAATATGATAAAGGAAGAAAACAAGCGCATGCATGCTCAGGTTGAAAATGTATTGAGAATATCTAAACTAGAAAAGAACGAACTTAACATAAGTAAGGATAAAGTAGATTTACACGACTTAGTAGAGGATGCTTTAACCCATGTAGAGCTTATTGTTGAAGACAGACAGGGTTATATTAAAACACATTTAGAGGCTTTAAAATCGACCGTGTTGGCAAATGAAACACACTTTACAAATGTGATCGTTAATATATTGGATAATGCTATTAAGTATTCTCCAGATGCCCCCAAAATAGATGTTTATACAGAAAATGTAGGAACAAATATTTTATTAAAAATTAAAGATCAAGGTAGTGGTATGAGTAAAGCAGCTACCAAGCGTGTGTTCGAAAAATTTTATAGGGAACATACAGGAAATATACATAATGTAAAAGGCCATGGGTTAGGTTTAGCCTATGTAAAGCGGATTGTAGACGACCATCAAGGTTATGTAAGTGTAGAAAGTGAAAAAGACAAAGGAAGTGTTTTTACCATAAAGCTTCCCTTAATATCATAGAAACTATGGAAGAACAAAAAAAGAAAATTTTATTAGTTGAAGACGATCCAAATTTCGGAACCGTTCTTAAAGATTATTTAATGATGAATGATTATGATGTTGTTCATGCAAAAAATGGTATGGAAGGTTTTGAAAAGTTTAAGAAAGACGATTTCGATTTGTGCATTTTAGATGTTATGATGCCTTATAAAGATGGGTTTACTTTAGCCAAAGAAATAAAAGAGAAAAATGCCGATGTGCCTATTGTATTCTTAACGGCAAAGGCCATGAAAGAAGACGTTTTAAAAGGCTATAAAGTTGGTGCAGACGATTATTTGAATAAACCCTTTGATAGTGAAGTGCTTTTAATGAAAATTAAAGCCATTATTCAACGCAAAGCCACAGAAACCGTTTCTGATAGTAAACAGTTTGAATTTAAAATTGGAGGTTTTGATTTGAATTCCAAACTACGTTTTTTACGTTATAAAGGAGGGGAGGCTATTAAATTATCTCCAAAAGAAAACGAATTGTTACGTTTGTTAGCCTTACATGAAAACGATTTAATGCCGCGTGAATTGGCACTTACCAAAATTTGGAGGGACGATAATTATTTTACTTCTCGTAGTATGGACGTTTATATTGCCAAATTACGAAAGTATTTAAAACTAGATGAAAACGTAGAAATACTAAACATACACGGAGAAGGCTTTAGATTGGTTGTTAACTAATTTAAAGATTTACCTAGAATTAAAGCCAGCTTAATAGCTGGCTTTTTTATGCTGTTATTTAATGAAAATTTTAAAGGTTTGTAGGCAATTATTATAACCTTCCCATAACTCTCTTTTATTGAAATTTGTTCACATTATGGATTTATGCCCAATGTTGTTCACCAATCAAATAATATCAATTCTATAATTCAATTGGTCAGAAATGGTTTAGGTATTTCTATTGTGCCAAGTAGTTTGAAAAAGATTCATATATATCTAGAATTATCATTTTTAGATTTAGATAATAATTTTTCAACCGATGTTTTGCTGGCAACACATTATAGCGATGAATCAGAAAGTACATATTCTGCGATTTCGTTTTTATTGGTTTAATCTGGAGCTTACGCATAACTTTAATTATATAAAAACATTTTAATTGGTTTATACCAGAATTAAAACAAAAATGTAGAAGATTTTAATATAGTATTGAGGTTTATCACATTCTATGAATCAACCATTCTTTAAATTGATAAAAATTTTGTGGTGCTACACCATGCCCCACAGGAAATTCAGAATAAGTATATTTAATATTTAGGGCTTTTAAAAACGGAGCAGTTTGTCTAGCCCAATCCACAGGAATTACTTGGTCTACACTACCATGGGAACAATAAAAATCGAGATTAGAATAGTCTTTGGTTTCAAGATTTTTAGGAAAAATATCTTTATTTATATAACCACTTAAGGCCATAATATTTTTTACTTTTTGAGGATAAGTTAAAGCTACCGCATAACTTAAAATAGCTCCTTGACTAAATCCTAACAGATTTACCTTATTTTTATCTACAGGGTAATGATTAACCGTTTCATCAATAAATTTAGCTATTAAATCTCTGGATGCTTTGGCTTGTTCATTATCACTCCATTTCCCTTTTTCAGCATCAAAATTGATGGCATACCAAGCGTTTCCGTAAGGTTGCATTTCATAAGGAGCTCTAACAGAAACTATAAAAAGTTCTTTGGGTAATTCACTAGCAAACGAAAACAAATCATTTTCATCACTGCCGTAGCCATGCAGTAATATTAATAGTGGAGCGTTTTCAGGTAATATTGATTTTCTAACAATGTGATATAACGATGGCGAGGAATGACTCATTAATTAGCGAAATTTTTAAATAATTTTTGATAAAATGTACCCAATAATGGAACGGCTTGTGTTTTTCTATTCAATGCGGTTATAAATCCGTAAATAAAAAGAACAGCAAAAAATACATAAAAACTGGAGGTTACCAGCCAACTATCAAAATTTCCTATCATATAACCAAGGGCGTAAAACGTAAGCCATAGGCCTAAAGATTGCCTGATGTGAAAACCGGCAAAAGCACTTTTATTTTCTTCTTCATTATTCAAATAGTATGCAATGATAACGCCTATAATAGTTAAATAACTAATAATGGCATTTTTACGTCCCTTTTCAATTTCCTGTTCTGTCATGACTTTATTACTACTTGATTATTCGAAATGATTCCGTAAACGGTTCCTTTTAAAGATTCATTTTCAAAAATGCTGTTTTTTGATTTTGATAAAATATTTTTTGTAGAAAATGTATATTTTGTATCAGGATTAAATAGTGTAATATTTGTTGTATTACCAATATTTATTGGGGTTTGCTCTAAACCAAATCTAGATTTCCCTTTAGTTAAAATATCGATGGTTTTCTTTAAAGTGAAAATGGTTTGTAAGGCACCAAAAGCACTTTCTAGGCCTACAGTTCCGTAAGCGGCATAATCGAATTCAATCTTTTTATGTTCAATGTCCATTGGGTTATGGTCACTGGTTACCATATCGATCGTGCCATCTTTTAAGCCTTCAATTAAGGCATCAATATCTTTCTGCGTTCTTAATGGTGGCAATACTTTAAAATGCGTGTTAAAGTCGGTTAAAACGTTATCTGTAAAATATAGATTATGAATGGCAACACTACAAGTAACATCCAGTTTTTTCTTTTTCGCTTCGCGAATCAATGCTACCGATGTTGCAGACGATATGGTTGGGATATGCAATTTTCCGCCTGTATATTCCAGTAAAAATAAATCGCGCGCTACTTGTAATTCTTCGGCTAGGGTTGGATTTCCTTTTAAACCTAACGAGGTGCTAGTTATATTTTCATTCATAACGCCTGCGCCAGAAATTTTGCTTTCCTGTGGAAAAGAAAAAACCAAACCACCAAAATTCATGGCATATTGTAAGGCAATCTTCAACAGATTAGGATTGCTAACCGGTTTTTGGTAATCGTAAAAAGCCACCGCACCAGCGCTAGTCATGTCATACAATTCTGCTAAATCTTCACTCTTTCCATCTTTGGTTAAAGCGCCAATAGGCAATAATGTAACTGGACTGTTCTTGGCTTTGGCTTTTACAAATTCAATGTCAGAACTCGTATCTAAAACAGGATGCGTGTTAGCATTCATTGCAACTGCTGTAAATCCTGATGCGGCTGCCGTTTTAAGTCCATTCGCAATGGTGTCGCGTTCTTCAAAACCAGGTTCACCAAAACACACACTACTGTCAAACCAACCTTGCGATATATGAAGGTTTTCTAATGAGATTTCTTGATAGTTTTTTGGGTTTTTTAAGTTATTTCCAATGTTGGTGATAACACCGTTTTCAATTAATAGGTCTTGAGTAGAATTATGAAACTCACTTTTAGGATCAATAATTGTTGCAGACTTTATAAGTGTGTTCATTTAAAGTATTTTAAGATGAGCATTTCAATAATCAATAACACTAGTGCAAAAATAGCAAACCATTTCCATAAGGCATTAACATTTGTGTCACTTTTTATAACATCAAAACTATCGGTTATAGAATTGCTATGTGTTATGTTTTTTAAATTTGAAATGTCTTGATAAATCAATTCGCTGTCGGCTCTGTTATAATTATAGCTTACATTTTGCAAACTTTCATTTTTGCTTCTTAGAGTGTAAATACCAGACATAGAAGGCACTTCAATTGTGTTTATAGAAACTTTATTATTAAAATACTGTTGTTTAGGAATGATGTTTACATCAGCATGCACCATTGATAAAATATCGTCTTGATTTAAGTGAACATTCACATCAAAACTATTGTCATTTCCAATAGTATAATAAATAACAGGGACTTTAAAACTGCTTTTCGCCATGTTGTATAATGTGGGTACTATTAAAGGCGAATTTTTAAAATTAGAATGGTCGTCATTTAAAGCAGAAGTAAATATAAAAGCATTTTTATTCTGAAGTAAAAAGGGTTTGCCATCTTCATATTGTAAAATAAAAGAACCGCCTGTATTTGATATATTATAAAAACTATTTGTTTGTGGATATTGAAAGTTTTTAACTTCTTTTTCAAACACACCATTGTTGTATAAAGGATGTGAATAATTAATGTTGGTGATGTGTTTTTTAGTTTGAGTTATATCCTTGAAAGTGGTATTGAAACTTTGTAATAAATCGCTATATGAAGCCGTAGCCATATCTTTAGATGGCGGAATAACAACTACATAACCACCTTGGTTAGTAAAGGTTTTTAATACAGAAACCAATGTGTTTGGAATCGTTTTAAGTTCGTTTAAAATAATCAGATTTTGTTTTTCTAAATCATTGAAATTTAATTGATCTTCGGTTGTAGAGGTGTAATTAAATTCGTCTTCTGTATAAATGCGTTTTAAAAAGGAATCATTTTCGGCATTAATGCTTAAAACATTTATTTTTTCAACTTTATTAATATTAAAAAATAGGTTGTTATCGTATTGTAAATTAGCATCCTCAATACTTATTTTACCATTAATAATACGGTTTGTTGGTATTGAAAATATAGTTTTGGTTTCATTATTAAGAGAGACAGACGTTTTTGCAATTAGTAAATCATCGTTGTACAATGAAACTGGTAAATTTTCTATGGATGTTCCTGAGTGTTTTAACAGGACAGTAAGTTCATAATTAGAAGCAGTCGTGTTAGAAATATAGACGCTATCTATAGACACATTATTAATGTTTACAGGTTTAAGTTGAACAGCGAGTATGTTGGTAAGCGAGTCTTTTTCTGGATTGAAATTGGAGTTTTGTTGTTGGAAATCTGAAATAAAAACAATGTTTTTTAAACGATTTTTGTCTTTACTGAAAAGGGTTTGGCTTTTTAATAGAATGGCTTCATAAGACATAGACTTGGCCGAATAATCAAGCTGAAGCAAGTCGTTCTTAATAGCTTTTATTGTGGTATTTTTATACGTATTATCGTTTGTAATTAAAGAAATCCTATTGTTTTCAGGAACATTGGTTATAATATCCTGAACGGCACGTTTTAAAAGCTCGCCTTGATCCCCTTTAGCTTGCATGCTAAAGGAATTATCTAAATAAATTACGGTTTCACTTACGGTTTTAAATGCATTGGTTTTTGCTATAAATGGTTGGGCGAAGGCTAGAATGATACAAGCCAGTAACAACAATCTGGTTAATAAGGTTAACCACTTTTTCAATTGAGAACTTTTACGTGTTTGTAACGTCACTTCTTTTAAAAAAGCGACGTTTGTAAATGCTTCTTTTTGAAATTTACGTAATTGGAATAAGTGAACAATAATAGGAATTAGCAGTAAAAGTAGAGCGTAAAGAAGTTCTGGGTGTTTAAACTGCATTTCGTTTTAGATTTGTCAAAACTACATATTTTTTTTTATTATTGAATACAATGGAAAATAATTTCCTTGGTTATTTGATCACACAATATATGTGCATTAACAAAAGAAAACATAATTTTCAGTTGGCTTTAAGTGTAATGTATTCAAATATGTTCTAATCTTCATTTGAGATGTTCTATTGGCTACGGTGATGATAGTTTGCGGATTTTCAATAGTTTTTAAAACCTCAAAACCCTTTAATTCCTTTCCGTAAATATCTTTGCCGATTTTTTTGGGATTATTACAAATCCATTCGAAATCGATTCCTTTTTCTATTAATATTTTTGCTGTTAATTTTCCTTTGGTGCCAGCACCCCAAATAGTAAGTGTTTTATTCTTGTTATAATCAATATCTAAAAAATAATGGATTTTTATTGGTGTAAAATGGTTTTGTGCGTAATGAATGTGGGTTCTGGAAGTCCGTGTACTATAATCGCGCCAATAATGCAAAACATTATGGCAAGGAATACATTTAAAATGGTGTTTATAAAACCGAAATGTTAAATCATAATCTTCTGGATATATATTTGAATTAAAGGCACCACAAGCCACTAAATCATCTCTATGAATCATCCAGCAAGGTGAAGGAATGACACATTCTTTATAGATTTCAGAATAATTATCACCAGTTTGAGTTAGTTTATTTAACCAATCTTCATAAGTTTTATAACCCTCTTGAATGCCTTCATCTGAAAAATATTTCACCAAACCCACGGCAACATGTCCTGTTCCGTAGGTAATTAAATTATTAGCCAATATGGCGAGTTTATTGGGGTGCATGATATCATCACTATCCATTCTTGTAATAAAATCGCCTGTACTATTTTCAAATGCTAATCTTAACGCATCAATAATGCCGTTTCCAGTGTTTTTAAAAAGTTTTATCCGGTCGTCTTTTAAGGAAAATAATTCAACTAGTGAAAAACTAGAGTCTGTTGAGCCATCATCAACTATTAGAAGCTCCCAATTTTTGTAGGTTTGAATTAAAATAGACTCTAAACAGTCTGTAAGATAAATTTCTGTATTTTTGAACGGAATAAGAATACTTATTAAAGGCTGTTGCATGGTGCTAATTTAACATAACCTTGTGAAAGGGACGTGCAACATAATCTTAATTTTAGCGTCAATTTAAAGATTTTAAAAAAATTACATGAAAACAAGACTTTTATCCGCATTATTTGCGGTCATGTTATTGGCTAGTTGTGGTTCAACTAAAACAATGACTAATGATTTGGCAACCTCGTTGCCCATAACAACTTCAATAGATTTAACGAAAGTTGAAAATGATAAAGTTCCAGTAACTATTAACCCTGGAAGATTCGATATTGACAACATAACGTATAGATTGCCAAAAGTTGTTCAAGGAACCTATGCTATCAGTAATTTCGGTAAATATATTGATGATTTTAAAGCTTACGATTATAAAGGACATGAATTATCTGCTGTAAAAACCGATGACAATACTTGGACTATTGCCAATGCAAAACAATTAGATAAAATCACCTATTTAGTAAATGATACCTTTGATATGGAAGAAGAAGGAGGTATTGGTAAAGAACAACCTTTTTCACCTTCTGGAACCAATATTGAGCCAGATGATTATGTGTTGAATTTACATGGGTTTATAGGCTATTTTGATTCTCTAAAAAACAATCAGTACAAGCTGGATGTTACGGCACCTTCAGATTTTGTACGTTCTTCAGCACTGCAAGAAACTGGAAGTACAAAAAGTTCTGATGGGAAAACCATTACAACCAATTATTTTGCTCCAAGATATTTTGACATTACAGATAACCCGATGATGTATGGTAAACTTAGCGTTGAAGAATTTAAAGTAGGAGACATTAAAATTGTATTAAGTGTGTATTCTCCAAATAAATTGCATTCAGCTCAATCATTAAAACCAGCTATGTTTAAAATGATGGAGGCTCAAAAAGCCTTTTTAGGTGCCATTAACTCTACACCTAGATATGATATCTTTCTTTATTTATCGGATGGAAGTGAAAAAGCTCCCAAAGGATTTGGTGCTTTAGAACACCATAAATCTACTATGGTTGTTATGCCAGAAAATGATACTGAAGAAGATTTAGCTGAAGGAATGATAGATGTGGTGTCACATGAATTTTTTCATATTGTAACGCCTTTAAGTGTGCATTCAGAAGATGTTCATTATTTCGATTATAACAATCCTACATTTTCAAAACATTTGTGGATGTATGAAGGTGTAACCGAATATTTTGCCACTTTATTTCAAGTGAATCAAGGTTTAGTGTCTGAAGATGAGTTCTTCGCTAAAATTATGGATAAAATAGAACGCTCCTTACAGCTTGATGATACCATGAGTTTTACGGTAATGAGTGAAAATGTTATTGATAAACCGTATTCCGATCAATACTTAAATGTTTACCAAAAAGGTGCTTTAATTGGTATGTGTATCGATATTTTAATGCGTGAAGAGAGCAACGGACGACGAGGTGTTTTATCTTTAATGAAAGAATTGTCAAATAAATATGGTGTGAACAAACCATTTGAAGACGATAAACTTATAGATGAAATAACAGCTATGACCTATCCTTCCATTGGTGAATTCTTAAAAACACATGTTGAAGGAACAACACCCATAGACTATACGGAATTTTTTAATAAAGTAGGTTTGGAATTTGGAGAGGACAAAATTGAAACTAATTTTATTTTAAACGGAGTTACATTAATTATAGCAGGAAACCCTCAATTTGGCACTATATTTTTTACTGAGGCTGTTAAAGACAATAGTTTCTGGAACGATTTAGGAGTTCAATCTGGTGATATTATTAAAAATATTAACGGAACAGATTTAACCATGCAAAATGCTAACAACATCTTGCAACAAGTGTTTCAATGGAAGCCTGGGCAAGATATAGAAGTAAAACTTAATAGAAAAGGAGAGGACATTGTTATAAAAACAACTACTGTTCAATCTTATACCAAAGGTAAAGTGTTAAAAGCCAAAGCAGATGCTACAAAGCAACAAATAGATCTACGTGAAGCTTGGTTAAAAGGATAATACCACATAATTTATATAAATTAAAAAGACTGATAATTTTTATCAGTCTTTTTTTTGTCCAATTAAAATCCTTCAAAAACGCCAAGGCCAAATAAAGCAAAATCATATTTAACAGGGTCTTTAATGTCTAATTGTCTTAATGAATTATCGAGTTCTAGCAAAGCTTTGGCATCGTTTTGTTTTCTGTTCAACAAGCCTAATTTACGTGCCACATTCCCTGAATGAACATCTAAAGGACAAGATAGTTGGCTAGGGGATAGCTGTTTCCAAATACCAAAATCAACGCCTGTTTTATCATCCCTTACCATCCAACGTAAAAACATATTTATACGTTTGGCTGCCGAATTTTTTAAAGGATCACTAATGTGTTTTTGAGTTCGGGATAAATGATCTATTTCAAAAAAAATACTTTTAAATTTTGAAATGGAGTTTTGTAGTGAG
Source organism: Confluentibacter sediminis (assembly GCF_003258355.1). Classification (GTDB taxonomy): domain Bacteria; phylum Bacteroidota; class Bacteroidia; order Flavobacteriales; family Flavobacteriaceae; genus Confluentibacter; species Confluentibacter sediminis. Next base: position 154,478 of record NZ_QKPO01000001.1, read on the forward strand.
TTGTGTTCTGCATATTTCACAAAGACAGATTCCAATCCGTTATGTTTTAGATAGATATGCTTAAGGGATTTAGTAAACTGTATAAAATCGCTTCCGTTAAACGTTCTGTGAACAAAAGGTAATAGTTTTTCCAAATCGCTTTCAGAATGATTCATCACAAAATCAAAAGGCGCATCTTCCATTAAAGTTACCAGTTGTTTAGCATTATTAATGATGCTTTTTCTATTGCCCCAGGCTATCGTTGCTGTTAAAAATCCAGCGATTTCAATATCCTCTTTTTTGCTAAATACATGTGGTATTTGAATAGGATCCGTTTCTATAAACTTGGGATTATTATATTGTTCAACTTTGGTGTCGAGAAAGTCTTTTAGTTCTGTTTTATTCAAAACGTAAAATGCTAGTTATTAACTATTTTACCATCCACCATGGTTAATTTCCTGTCAGCTAAATCTGCAAGCTCATCGTTGTGCGTTACAATTACAAATGTTTGACCAAATTCATCTCGCAATTTAAAAAACAGGTTATGTAGATTTTCGGCAGATTCGCTATCCAAATTTCCAGAAGGTTCATCGGCAAAAATAAGTTCTGGACTATTAATTAATGCTCTGGCTACAGCTACACGTTGTTGTTCACCACCAGATAATTCGTTTGGTTTGTGGTTGTAGCGATGGGATAATCCTAAAAAATCCAACAGTTCTTTGGCTCTAGTTTCTGCCTCGGCTTTTTTTGTGCCTTTTATAAATGCAGGCAAACATACATTTTCTAAAGCTGTAAATTCTGGTAATAATTGATGAAACTGAAAAATAAAACCAATATGTTCATTTCTAAACTTTGCTAACAATTTATCACTTAATCCAGTTATGTTAATGTCATTTATGGCAAGATTATAATCGTCTTTTGACGAAGCTCTGTCTAAAGTACCCAATATTTGTAGCAAGGTTGTTTTCCCTGCACCTGAAGCACCAACTATTGAAACAATCTCACCTTTTTTTACATGAATGTCAACACCTTTTAAAACGTGTAAATCATTGTAGTATTTATGAATATTTTTTGCTTGAATCATGTGTAATAAATAACAGCCGTGAATTTACCACTTTAAGATGTTATGTACAATTAAGTTTTGTTTTTATTCCTGAGTCTCTATAAAGCATAATTTATTTTGAAAGTATAACAATGTAAGGTTAAGTTATATGTTCCTACTAAAATTTACCTAACTTTAAAGCGATACCACATGACCTTTAAAAACAATACGTATTTATATGAATGATAATTTACAAGTTGCCACATTTGCTGGCGGGTGCTTTTGGTGCACAGAAGCTGTTTTTTTGAGACTTGAAGGTGTTGAAAAAGTCGTTTCAGGATATACTGGCGGACACATAAAAAATCCTGCTTATCGAGAAATTTGTACAGGTCGCACCGGACATGCCGAAGCGATTCAGATTTTTTATGATGAAAACCGTATCAGTTATAAAGAACTTTTAGAAATTTTCTTTGCAACACACGATCCCACCACATTAAATAGACAAGGAAATGATATAGGAACCCAATACCGTTCTTCTATATTTTACCATAATGATATTCAAAAACAGTCAGCTGAAGATTTTATTAAATATCTTGAAAACGAACAAATTTTTGACAGCCCCATTGTTACCGAAATCGAGCTGTTAGGGCCATTTTATAATGCTGAAGACTATCATCAAAACTATTACAATCAAAATAGTGAACAAGGCTATTGCCAGTTTGTTATAAATCCGAAGTTGAAAAAGTTAAGAGCAAATTATTCTAACAAATTAAAAACCATTTAAGTTATGCCATATAGAAAATTTGAAGAGTATAACATTCAGGTGACAGATGATGTTAGAGATAGATACAAAAGTATTATTAAAGATTTGGGTGAAAACACCGAAAGAGATGGTTTGTTAAAAACACCTGAACGTGCTGCTAAAGCTATGCAATTTTTAACCCAAGGATATCAGCAAGATCCTGTGAAAGTGCTTGAAAGCGCTATGTTTAAAGAATCTTATAATGAAATGGTCATTGTAAAGGATATTGAGTTATATTCACTTTGCGAACATCATATGTTGCCTTTTTTTGGAAAAGCCCATATTGCGTATATTCCTAATGGACATATTGTAGGTCTTAGTAAATTACCACGTGTCGTTGATATTTTTGCCAGACGATTGCAGGTTCAAGAACGTTTAACAGAACAAATTTTAGATTGTATCAATGATACTTTAAAGCCCCAAGGAGTCGCTGTTGTTATTGAAGCATCCCATATGTGTATGATGATGCGTGGTGTACAAAAACAAAACTCAATAACCACAACATCTGGGTTTAGAGGACAGTTTGAGAAAATTGAAACCCGAAATGAATTTCTAAAGCTCATTGGAAAATAGATTTTGGTATATTTATTGTTATTTGAATCATGATAAATTTTAAATTGGAGAATGAATAAGCACACAAAATTAGTATTAGGAATCGTATTTGATGCGATTGGTTATGTGTCTTTTTTAATTCCAGGAATTGGGGAATTCTCAGATATTGTTTGGGCACCACTTTCTGGATGGTTAATGACAAGATTATATAAAGGAAAAGCAGGTAAAATTGCTGGAGTTATAACGTTTATTGAAGAAGCGCTACCAGGTTTTGATGTCATACCATCGTTCACGCTTATGTGGATTTATACCTATGTGTTCAGTAAACAGGAAACTGCCATGGAGATTAAATAAAAAAAGTCCCTTTCAAACTTGAAAGGGACTTTCTGTTTTTTATAAACTATAGGTAAATCCAATGTTTATATTTCTTCCCATATTAAAAATACCATCTGGTTTCAATCTAGACAAATGATTTATATAGGTTTCATCTGTTAAATTAGTTCCAGATAATGTTACGGTTGCTTCATTTTTAAATAAAGTAAACGTACCACCTAATCCCGCACTCAATAGATTATAGCCATTGGTAGTCGTTTCAAAGGTGCCTACATTGTTTTGTGCGAATGTTGATTTTAGTTTTACAAAAGCATAGCCTTTTTTCAACCATGTTTTTTCAAATTCTATCCGAATCATGTTCGATACTGAATTAGCAGGAATTAATGGTAAATAGGTATCATTTTTTTGTTTTCCTGTTACAGTTTCAAAACTGGATTCTATATGTAACCAATCTATAGGATGTGGGTGTATATGCAAACCAATTTCACCTCCATATAAATTAGCATCGTTTTGTAAATAAGTAAAAGCAGGGTTTCCATCAATAATGGTGCCGTTAGGAGACAGAAAAATATAATTATTGATTTTGTTATAAAACCCATTTACATAAAACTCGACATGTTTATTTTTATATTCCAGAGCTAAATCCGATTGAAAGTTTTGTTCATTTGTTAAATCGATATTTCCAATTTCATATCTATTGGTGCCTTCATGAACACCATCAGATGTTAATTCAGCTAAATTAGGCGCTCTAAAACCTGTTGCTAAATTCACTCTTGCCGTAAGATTCTCTGCGATATCGGTTTTAACACCAAAAGCCCCATTAAAACTATTAAAGTCTTTTTTTACGCCAGACGCAACATTAATATTACGATTATCATAACGCGCGCCAAGTTGTATATCCGCTTTATCAAAATGAATGTGGGAAACGGCCAAAACCCCTACATCGTTTGTTGTGGCATCAGGAATCAATTCTTCGGGACCATAATTGGTATTCACTTGGTTCATACCTTGAACACCTACAATGGTCTCAAATTTTCCAAGCGTTGGTAGATTGTATTTTACATCGTAGTTAAAGGTTTTTAGCTTTAAATGTAATTCTGCTTCTGGGTCGTTGCCAACTTCTGGTTCTTCTGCAAACTCTTTTCTATCGTTATAAAGAAACCCTAAATTAATATCTAAACTGGAATTGTTTAAAAACACATGCGATTTAGAACTAAACACATGGTTGGTAATTTCTTGAAAAGGAATTAAAGGTGCTTTATTGGTGGATTGTTCGCCTAGTTCCTCAGGAATTCCCAGTTTAGAATTATTCAAATTATACCTTAATTCTGTTTTAAACCTATTGGCTTGATACCCCATACCAGCTTTAAAATCCTGTTCTCTAAAACGTGTATTGGTTACCCTATAATCTTTAGTTTTATAATCAGAGTGTTCTGCTAAACTTCCTCTAAATAGAAATTTAAAATGCTCGTCAGATGATTTATAACCAGCAGTGGTGTTATAGCCTTGCGTGTTGCTAAAATAATTTCCACTAAAATCTCCTGCAGATGTATTATTAGCAGCAAATTTTTCAGGATTAAAATATAACACGCCACCCAGAGCATCACTACCATACAGTAAAGAAGCAGGGCCTTTGATGACTTCAACGCTTTCTATACCAGCATCATTAAGGCCTAAACCGTGTTCATCACCAAATTGTTGATTTTCTAAGCGAACGCCTTGAGTATAAACCAAAACCCTATTGGAACTTAATCCCCTAATTACAGGTTTCCCAATGCTTACACCAGTAGTAACGCTTTCTACTCCTGCAATATTTGTAATACCGTCGGCTAAACTTACGGCTCCATTGGCTTTTAAATTAGCAACCGTTTCCTGTTCCACTTTCATAACATTTTCGCTTTGTAGTTTGTGAAAAGGCGTTGAGATAATAACGTCTTCCATTTCAATAGCAGATGCAGATAATGAAATGTTCAAAAAGTCAGTATATGGACTTTTTATGGTTTGGGATAAGGTTTGGTAACCAATATATGAAATGACTATTTTATAAGTTCCGTTAGGAATATTAGTGATTTTAAAGTTCCCCTTTTCATCGCTAGTGGCACCTTTTTCTAATTGTGGAATGTAAACATTTGCAAAAGCTATAGGCGCATTGGTGTTTTTATCTGTTATAGTACCTTTTAAATCCGCTTGCGAATACATAGATGATACTGCTAGTAATAGCAGCATGTTAAAGAATATTTTCATGTGATTGTTTTAAATTAATTTAAGAATGTTACTTTCTGAAATGATTCAGAAGATCTGTTATACTAAATTAATTTGAGGAGGTCCCCGAAGGGCAATTTGTAAGCGTTGATACTTACTTATAAAATGATATTGCGATACAATACTTAAAGTGGGTTCTTTAGGTATGAATAATTGAAATTCAAAATATGAAAAGGTATATTCGCTATTTAAATGAAACTTATAAAAGTCGCAATCAACATTTAATGTGTGCAAATGGGTATACTTTTCGCCTAAACAAATATCATGTTTGTGATGGGCGAAAATATGATTGAACTTTACAAACGTAGGGGTAAGCAGAGTTATAGCCAGACTAAGGGCTAACATTTTAAATACCATATGCTTTTTGAATGCCTGCATCAATCAACAAAACGTTTTAGTCCTATTCTACGGAGCATTTTCTTTTCAAAATTCCAGAAAAATTTGTGTTGCCCAAATAGCCAACCATAAAAAACAAGTAAAAATTGGTAAACAACAAAGAGTAATAAAATGCGAATCACCCAATATATAATGACGTGAAAGGTTTCTGGAGTTATTTGCAGATGTCTAAGAATGGGTTTTCCAACCAAAGATGCTGTGGTACCAGTAATCGCAAAAACAATAAAGATGATTACGATTTGAAAATTAGATTGTATGTTCCAACGTTCTTTTAACTTATTCACAGATGCTATTTATAATGCAAAAATAAGGAAAGTGATTAAATTCTAACGTTAAATCCTGCTAATTTCTGATTATAGGTCAATTGAAAATAAATAAAATAATTGTATAGTTTATAATTAACCTCATATCCATAATCTATTCCAGATCGGTAATCGATTGGCATTTCATAGAGATTAGGATTATAACGTAGAGGTTGTGCTGCTCTATTGTTCCACTCGTTTACATAAATAATATTTCTGTTTTCCAAATAGTTTTGGGAGTAATAGCCTTCTGGTCTGGCAGTAGAGGCAAGCCAAGCATTAAAACCGGGCTCTATAATAATGATTTGATATTCTAAGGAATCATTCTCAATTTTAACAGTGTCACTTACTTTTGTATTTGCCACTATGTTATTGGTTTTTGAAGCCATGGGTTTAGTCGAATTACAGCTTATTATAAAACCACAAACCAGTAATATATATACAATTGTTTTCATCGTTGTTATTTTTTATGATATATTATCAAAATTACCTTCCCATCTTTTATTTAGAAAGTCATAATGAGTCAATACTTGTTTTCGTTTAGTAAACCCCGCAATCTATATACCTAAAGTTACAAAAATCATTCCTTAAATGGTTGTCTATGAATGTTTTTAATAACAAACACCAAACATCTAGATGTTTGGTGTTTGTTATATTTATAAAATTAAGAGTTATTTTTTTCCGAAAAGCCCTCCTAAAAGGCCACCAAGACCGCCTTTCTTTTGATGGCCTCCTCCAAGAACCATGCCCGCTACATCATCAATGACACTACCATCTCCATTGGCATCTAAAATAGATTCTAAAAAGCTTTGTTCGTGCTTTGCAGAACTACCTCCAAGCATACCACTGAGCATACTATCTAGTCCACTAGGGTTGCTTACATTTTGTTTTTTAGCTTGATTACCTAACATACCTAATAAAATAGGAGCGGCAACTTTTAATATTTGAGCTACAGAAGCAGCATCCATACCCGTTTTGGCACTTAATGCGTTTTGTACCTGTTCTTGTTTGCCACCTAAAACATGTCCTAATATTTTACTTCCATCAGACATAACATCAGAATCAACGCCACCACTAAATAAGCCCCCTAGATTATCTAAAATACTGCCATCATGTTTATTGCTTAAAGCGTTTAAAAGACCTTCAGCACCTTGAGGCGTTGAAGCATTTCGTTTCATAGCAGCCATTAAAACGGGCAATGCCATAGTTAAAACATCCTGTGTTTTGTTCTGTGGTTGATTGGTTTCATTTGAAACACCACTAATGATTGTTTTACCTAAATCGCTGTTTAGCAAATCTAATATTCCAGACATAAATTTTATTTTTTATAAATAACGGATTTGAAAGTACAAAAAAAACTTCTAACATTTCTGCTAGAAGTTTTAATTTAAAGTTATATTTATTTGGTTATTAACCTAATATGCCAATTATTTGAGCAGCTAGCTCAGTTCCAATCCTGTCTTGTGCTTCTTCTGTAGCCGCACCAATATGAGGCGTTAATGATAAGCTAGAGTTCATTAACAATGTGATTTCTGGTTTAGGTTCTTTTTCAAAAACATCTAAAGCGGCACCAGCCACTTTTCCGCTCATAATAGCTTCAACAAGGGCTACTTCATCAATCACACCACCACGCGCAGCATTCGCAATAAATACCCCATCTTTCATCATGTCAAATTCTTTTTTACCAATAACGTAGCCATCTTGAGCAGGTACGTGTAAAGTAATAAAATCTGATTGTTTTATAACGTCTTCTTTTGAAATGGTTTTAATATTAAAATTTACAGTTTGACCATCAAAAAAGTCTAATTCTAAATTAACATTTTCCATAAAAGGATCAAATGCAATTACTTTCATGCCTGCTCCCAAAGCAACTTTAGCGGTTGCTTGACCAATACGACCAAAACCTATAACGCCTAGAGTTTTACCTTTTAATTCAACACCTTTAGCGTATGCTTTTTTAAGTTTGCCAAAATTGGCATCACCTTCTAAAGGCATATCTCTATTGGATTGGTGTAAAAAACGTGCTAAACCATAAAAATGACCAAACACTAATTCTGCAACAGAATGTGAAGATGATGCAGGCGTGTTAATTACATGAATACCTTTTGACTTCGCATAATCTACATCAATATTGTCCATACCAACACCACCACGACCAATAATTTTAATACTTGGGCAAGCATCGATAAGGTCTTTTCTAACCGTAGTTGCGCTGCGTACCAATAGTACAGCAATGTCTTTTTCGTTAATATAGTTTGCTAATTGTTCTTGTGCTACAGTTGTGGTAATCACTTCATAGCCACCTTTTTCTAAAGCATCTTTACCACTTTGTGAAATACCGTCGTTTGCTAATACTTTCATTTTTTTAGTTAAAAGTTAAAAGTAAAAAGTTAAAAGTTTTAAGAACGATTATACTTTTCACTTCAGATTAATCTTATTTTTTATGAGTTTGAGTAGGCCACTGAAATCTACCAGTGAAAATTTATTTATGCTTTACTTTCCAATTCGCTCATCACTTCTACAAGTGCTTTTACACTTTCTATAGGTAAGGCATTGTACATAGATGCTCTATAGCCACCAACACTTCTGTGTCCGTTTAATCCACTAATGCCAGCTTCTTTAAGCATGGTTTCGAAGGTTTCTTTTAAATTTTCATTTTCTAAAGTAAAGGTAGCATTCATGATTGAACGGTCTTCTTTTGCCGCAAACCCTTTAAACAAAGGATTCAAATCAATTTCAGAATACATCACTCTTGCTTTTTTCTCGTTCAATTCTTCAATAGCTTTTATACCTCCTAAATTTTTGATCCACTCTAGAGTTAACATAGATGTGTAAACTGCGAATACTGGAGGCGTGTTGTACATACTACCATTTTCAATATGGATTTTATAGTCCATAATTGACGGAATGTTGCGAGATACTTTACCAAGAATATCTTCTTTAATAACGACCAATGTGGTTCCAGCAGGGCCCATGTTTTTTTGTGCCCCAGCATAAATTAATCCGAATTGAGAAAAATCTAACTGACGAGAAAAAATATCACTACTCATATCACACACCATTGGGATGGGTGAGTTAGGGAATGATTTTATCTGTGTTCCGAAAATAGTATTGTTTGAAGTACAGTGGAAATAATCATAATCCTCAGGAATATCGTAAGCCTTAGGAATGTAATTAAAGTTTGCCTCTTTTGAAGAAGCTACTTCATAAATGTCATCTAATTTTTTAGCTTCTTTAATGGCTTTGGCACTCCAAGTACCCGTGTTTAGATAACCCGCTCTTTTTTCCAAAAGATTCATGGCTACCATTAAAAATTGGGTGCTTGCACCACCTTGTAAAAACAATACTTTATAACCTTTGCCCTCAAGCCCCATTAATTCCAATACCAAGGACCTTGCTTTTTCCATAACATCAATAAAAGCTTTGCTTCTATGTGATATTTCTAATATAGATAAACCATCGTTGTTGAAATCAAGAACAGCCTCTGAAGACTTGATGATTACCTCTTGTGGTAAAATACTTGGTCCTGCACTAAAGTTATGTTTTTTCATTACTATATATAAATTTTAGAGATGCAAAGTTGCTAATTAATTGTATATTTTGTGGTATAAATTCAATAATTTTTTCGCTAAATCGATAATAAAAATTCAATAGAATCTGCGTTATCGGCATAATCCCAAAGTTCTGGTTTCTGAGTTTTACCAAACGGGATTTCGTTTTCAATAAATCCTTTTGAAACAATACATTGTATAGCGTCTTTTTTAGTGCTAAGTGTTTTTTTCAATGCATCTAAAGAATCGTAAAACTCATAAAATACAGTCGCAATAGGAGACGATAAACTTTCATCTTCTTTAATCATAAGAAAGCCATTTTCTAGCATGTCAAATTCACTCATTAAATAAACAGCTTTGTTGTAATCGTAATTGTTGGCATATTTGGCTTTGTGGATAATAGGGTGCCAATGGTAAACAGCTTCAAAGAAAGCGTTAAAATCATAGTTTTTTGGAACAAATAATTTAGAAACATTTCTACAGCCCAAACCATAATACCTAAAAATATCATTCGATAATTCTTTAAGATCTTCTTCTGTTTCTGTGCCAAGTAAAATAGCTGCCGAATTTCTGTTGTTCCTAATGATGGATGGTTTGTCTTTAAAGTAGTATTCAAAATAACGGGCCGTATTGTTACTTCCGGTGGCTATAACAGCATCAAAATGTTCTAGTTTTCCTTCTGTAAAAATGATGTGTTCTTTAAAACCAGGTTCAGCATATTCCAAATATTTTGCCAAATAGGGAAGTAGTTGTTTATCGTTTGACGATTGTTTTACTATAACCTTATGTCCGCAAATCAATACCGATAAAAAATCATGAAATCCCACTAACGGAATGTTTCCAGCCATGATAATTGCTACCAATTTTGGGTTTTTGGTTTCAATAGCATAGGCTTTTAACCAAGTATTTAAATTAGTTTCGGTTAGTAAATTTGCCCAACCTTCCAAAGCAAATAATATATTCTCTTTTGTAAACCAACCATTATGCTCTTCGGCTAATCTTATTTGCTGTTTAAAGCCATCGAAAAACAAACTATGAGGTTCTTCATTATTCTTTATATGGATAGATTCGTTAGAAAATTGCCTTAAAAAATCTCCTAATTTTACAAAAGCGTTAATTCTTTGCTGTAAATTCATTCTAAGTTTGGTTATGAATGGTTTTGGCGTTATTTTTGCCATGCAAAGTTAGAAAAATGTAATGAACGACCTTTTTTTAAACTCACTTTTATAAAAAGTTTAAAAAGAATCAATTAAAAAGAAAAGCTATGGCAATTATTATAACAGACGAATGTATAAACTGCGGTGCTTGCGAACCTGAGTGCCCAAATACAGCAATATATGAAGGTGCCGATGATTGGCGCTATAAAGATGGGACAAGCTTAAAAGGTAAAGTGGTATTAACCAATGGTAAAGAAGTTGATGCCGATGAAGCCCAAGAACCTGTAAGTGATGAGGTTTACTATATTGTGCCAGATAAATGTACAGAGTGTAAAGGGTTTCATGACGAGCCGCAATGTGCTGCCGTTTGCCCTGTAGATTGTTGTGTGCCAGACGAAGACCATGTGGAGACTGAAGAAGCATTGTTGGCTAAACAACGTTTTATGCACCCTGAAGAATAATCTACAAACATCGATTGATATTTAAATCCTGAGTTAATAGCTCAGGATTTTTTTATATGTGTTGTGCGCTGGCTTTTCCGCTGATGATGTCTAAAGTTTCATTTACAAAATCGGTCTTTCCAAGGACATAAGAACCTCTATCGTTTTTGAATTTAGTTGCTAATTCGAGTTTTAGATTTTCGTATTGTTTGGCTCTTTTAGGATTTGAATTTAAAAAGTCCCGAAAGTCAATTTGTTTCCACATTACGTTGTCTTTTGGGCACATGTGTATATGAAAAATCTGTTCCTTTTTACCATCAATATGATATCCTTTCCCGAAAGATGAGTACGCCTCGATATGGTCTCGGGCAGGAACCACAAAATGAGAGTATCCTAATTCCGTAAAATTGGCGATTAGATTTTCGTCAAATAAGGTTTCTTTTGGGATCTCTATCATCAAATCGATATATGGTTTTGATTTGATACCAGGAATTGATGAACTTCCAAAATGCTCTACTCGCAAGATGATATCATTCCCGACTTTTTCTATAATTCTCTCTTTTTCAATTTGGTAAATAGTTTTCCATTCCGGATTATGGTCAACCAACTCAATGGGAAAAAGTGTATTCCAATCCTCCTTGGTTAAATCATATAAAGTCTTTTTCATTGTATTTTGTTTTTTTTATTTTAATAATGTGCCCAAATCAATTCCATATCTTGACCAAGTATTTCATTGAGATTTTTAATCAAGTCAGCTTTTTGATTGTCTTTAATGTTAGGATTAATTAACTCTATTATATACTTTGAAAATCCCGAAGGCATTTCATATTCTAAGTCGTTAAGGCATGTCTGTTTATGACAGCAAGGTGTTAAAAAGGTCAGGTCGGCAAAAGAATTTTGATAGGCTTTGTCCATCGCTTCTTGCCAGTTTTCGATTTCAATTTTCTGTCCACAATGGTTACAACGTACTGATTCAAAATTTTCGCCCGAGTCTATGAACTCAATATTTTTCATTAGGATTGACCTTATCTCATTTTCCGAAAATTCAGTTGCCAAATATTTTATTACTTCCTTTTGTTGTTCTGTTGAAGGTTCATAATTCGGTTTTGTTGGGATAATTTTTAATTGATTTCCTGAAAATGTCGATGATTCGGGTTTATAGGTTAGTTCGAATTTTTCGTCCGTTCTATTTTCATTTATGTCCATGGAGTTTGGTTTTTGACCGCAAGCAAAAAGCAATTGAATAATTGTCAATATGAGTATAGTTCTGTTCATTTTTACATGCACGCTAACTTATTTATATACACAACTTTCTTCAGCATATCCAACCAAATTGACAAGATATGCTCAAGTTTTAACATGTCTTCTTCCGCTTATTTTTTTTGTTTATTTTTCAAATGCTTACAACACCAACCATATTAACCTTTCTTACAAACAATCAAAACCACAAGCCAGCAACTACCATTGGTTTAGCTAAAAATAGCAATTTTTATATACGTTACCCACAGTATTTATTTTTCACTTTTCAGTCTTACTTCCGTAATTACTTTATTCAGTTCGGCAAACAGATTAGAAAATTCCGATTTCCCAGATTCAAGTCCGCTTAAACTTTGAGAAATGATATAACTTCCATTTTCAGTCAGAAAATTGAAGTTAGTCATGCCACTTTTCGGTAAATCCATTTTTTTAGTTTTTGTTGCTTTGTCTAAATATTTTTGTCCGTTTTCCACAAATTTAGTTACTACTTTTTTAGTGCTTTCGTGTTGTCCAGCTCCAATAATTATAGCACCTGAACTCATATAAATACTAGTGTCTCCAGTTAAAAATGTTACAACAGTCACAGTAGTTCCTTCCATATCCATTTCAGACACAATTCCGTAAACTTTATCCTTTTCAATTGTATTCAAACCCAATTGTTCAGCAGTAACCGAAAACGCCATTTTTCTCATTTCAGCGTAATGATTTTGTTCAGTTTTCTTTCCAACCTGCTGATATTCGGCTATATCTTTTTTCGATTTATTACCATGTTTGTTGGCATAAAACAATCCAATTCCAATGACTAAAATTAAAAGGAAGGTTTGTGTCATAGTCAGTTTTATCATATTGTAGTTATATAGAAGAATATAGTTACCAGTAACCATATATCTATTCAAAAATAAATAAAATACCTACAAAAATAAAGATTATCAAATTATTTTATTAACCCCCGCAATACGCTAACACCATAGGTGTTAGAAAAACATTAAAATGTTGTTTACAAGTAGGAGAGAACCTAGCTATTGTTTTTAGTAAAAGAGTATGTACAAGCTCGAAACGTTGTTTTTAAGGAACTTTAAAATAGCTAATTATAAAATGATCTAAAAAGAGAAACTGCCTTTACGGTTATTGAAATTTATGGGCTTGTGCAAATTGGTTAATGGTGTTACAGACTGTACTTTTTATTTGTCATAGAATCCAAAATTTCAATAATCTTTTCATTTTTTAGAATATACATGCCTAGCCTTTCATGAGATATTCCATTTTCTAATTTGTATTCATAAGTGGGAATATTATCAACTAATTTTGAACCAAATGATTTGAATTGAATGTTTCTTAAATTCTTTACTTCTTCCGCTACTTCAGTAATGTGAGTTGAAATAAAGAAGGAGCTATCCAAAATATTGGAAAAAGATTTTATTATCAGTAAGGATCCATCAAAAGCATCCTTTACATTTGTGCCTCTAAATAATTCATCAAAAACTACAAAAAGTTTTTTCTTCTCTTTGATTTTCAATATTGTTTCCTTTATTCTGTTGACCTCACTATAAAAATGACTATACCCTAAATTAATATCATCTGTTAAGTTTATTGTAGTAACAATTCCATTATAAATGGTCGTTGTCATCTTTTTAGCTGGAATTGGAAATCCGATATGAGCTAAATAAACTAATAGTCCAACTGATTTTAGAAAGGTTGATTTACCAGCCATGTTCGGACCAGTCAAAAAACACAAGTTAGAAGATTCATCAATTTCAATGGAATAAGGAACAGCATTATTTAACAATGGATGGTAAAATTCTTCAATTGAAAGAGATTGTGTTGTTAGATTTGAATAACTTGGTAAAGAGAGTTTTTTTTGTTTCGCAACTTTCGCAATTGAAATAAATGCATCCAGATTGTAAACTAAATCAATAATTTCTCGTAATTCATTTTTATGTTTTTCGCGAAATAGATTGTCCAATTTGTTGAGCTTGGTATAAGTTATTTTTGGTCTTTTATCATATAAGTCTTTAAAATCTAGGTTGTCAATTAATTTTGAAATATTTTTCTGATATTCAGTAAGTTTTAAGGGAATGTCTGATTTATTTAATGCTTCAATTTTTTCTTTAAGTTCAACCAACAAATAAGCTAATTGCTGAACACCCGATTTTATAATGTAATAATTATTGGTAGGAGTGATTCTATAAGATAGATGTTGCAAGAAAGCATCAAAAAAATTATTTCTTAGAGGAGCAATATTTAGTCTTTGATAATGTTCAATGAATTCTAACTGACTTGAATTTATTTTTAACTCAAAATCTGTTTCCAATATAAACTGAATTAATTCCGTTCTTTGTCTTAACTCATTAATATCAGTAATTGGATTTTTCATTAACTGGTATAAAAAACTCTTACCTCCAATTGTTTTTGTTTGGTTATAGAAGTTTGAAATAGAATTATCAGAACTGACATCAGCAAAAATTTCTAAGTCTTTTATTGTTTGTTTATCTAAATCAAATTCTATCATTTGTTGGTTTCTTGGTGTTGCCCGTTACATAGCTACCCAAAAATACCCAAAATACCTACAAAAACACATAATATCATATTATTTTATTAACGCCAGCAATACGCTAACACCATAGGTGTTAGAAAAACATTAAAATGTTGTTTACAAGTAGGCGAGAACCTAGCTATTGTTTTTAGTAAAAGAGTATGTACAAGCTCGGAAGGTTGTTTTTAAGTAACCTTAAAATAACTAATTATAAAAGTCATCTAAAAAAAGAACCACCTTAAAAGGCAGGCAGTTATCGAAGTCTGTTATTGGCTTGTGTAATGAATACTGGGGTTGAGCTACGTTTTTTTATTCCGCTTTTATAAATTCCGAACCGTTCCATAACTTAACACTCAATTCAGCCATATTATGGAAGTTTATCAATTCTGTTTCTTCGTCAATTAAACCAGAATTTAATATTATCATTCGGCTATCTTTTCTAAATTCCGAACCCAATGCAGATAAATAGTCACCATAAATTTTTCCATTTATTCTGTCGACAATAACCCCACTTTGGCAGGATGAACCACAACCCCAAATTACTAAAGTATATTTTCCAGCAAAATTTATTCCGTTTTTACATTCCTCTTTTATCCTTGTAATATATCTTTTTGCTTCCGGATAAGAATTGAAATCAGGTTCAGCTAATTTTCCATTATATATTTCTGATTGGTATTTATCAAAATTATATTTTGGATTTAGCTTTTCGTAAACTTTAAACTTTGTTTCATCAAGATTTTTAGCAATAATTAAAATGTTATTTTTTTTGTCGACAACTTTGAAGTTTGGAAAATTCAAACTGTCTTTATCATTAACAATTTTGATTTCCGCTTTCTTGTTTCCAATTATTAAATAATCGGCTGTGTTGATTAACGTGTCAATTTCTTCAAATTGTAATTCCGTTTGAATTAATTCCACATTATTTTTTTTAGTCGTCTTGTTTTGACAACTAATAAATAAAAAAACTAAAATTATTATGTAATTACTTCTAGGATTTAAATGTAGCATGACGCGTTTGTATAATAGTAAGGTTTTGCTAGCTTCTGATTTTCCGAAGGAAAATCAGAAGCTAGCAAACAAGTAACTGCTTTAGTTTAGCTAAAACTAGCAATTTTTCAACTCAGTTCTTGGTTGTGTGTAGGCTATTAATTTTTTTCCGTTTTTATTGATTCCAATATTTTTTTCATTTGAGAGTCTAATTCGTTCATCACAATTTCTTTATTCAGTTCTGTTGCGTAATCAGATTTTATTCGGCAAAATATTCTATTATTTTCTTTGTAGAAATCAAATTCTAAATGTTCATTTTTCGGGTCGGTTTTGTAAAGGACTAATTCCGTATAAACCAGATTTTCAGAGTAATTAATGACCAAAGTATAAATTCCCTTTTCTTTCGGAAAGTTATTTTTCACGATTTTATTTTCTCGGAACAAGTCGTAAAGAATAATATTCCAACCAAATCCTTCGACCAGCTTTATTGTCAGTTTTTCCGTTTCTATATTTAGGTCAGTCGTAATATTTATCATTCCGCTTTTAAATTCCATTTTTGTTTGAGAGTTCAAATTAAAGGTCAAAAATAGAGTTAGAATTATTGTATTTAAGTTCATTTCTCGGCTTGCACGCTAACTTATTTATATACACAACTTTCTTCAGCATATCCAACCAAATTGACAAGATATGCTCAAGTTTTACCATGTCTTCTTCCGCTTATTTTTTTGTTTATTTTTCAAATGCTTACAACACCAACCATATTAACCTTTCTTACAATCAATCAAAACCACAAGCCAGCAACTACCATTGGTTTAGCTAAAAATAGCAATTTTTTATATACGGCTTGGGCGTTCGTTTTTTTATTCGGTTAATATAAATTTCCGTCCAATTATTTCACACTTTTTGGTCACATTCCAAAATCCAAAACCAGGTTCTCCAGTTGGTATTTTCCAGAAAATTATTTCTCCATTTCGTTTTCTCAATCCAAATTCGGCAATGTATCCGTTTGTTTTAATTCCTATGTTTTTTTTACTTTTTTCAGTTTCAGCTCCGATTAATTTAAATCCATTATGCCTTTCGAAATCTGAATAATCAATAAAATCTGGTATTGACCTGTTAATTCTTGCAAATTTTTTAGTTGTATTGATTATGAATTCCGATGCAGAGATTTTTAAAATTAAAACTGGAATTTCGTTTTTGGCTAAATTCAGTTGTTTTATTATTTCATTTTGCTTTTGTGAATCCAATAAGTCAAAAAGAGTAAAAATTTCATTTCCATTAAAGTCCGATTTGGTTTTCCCGTAATATTTAAAGAACCAAAACTCAATTCGGTTTTTTATTTCTTCAATTTTTATATGGTACTTATTATCCATTTTGACTTTTGTGTTTCTTGTACAAATTCCATATCCCAAAAGATAATATTCTAGCAATTATAAAATCTAGAAGTAAGTATCCGAAGTATGTTTCCGTTGGGTTTTCTGGGCATTCAAAACACATTCCACTCCATTTGATATGAAAAGTAAAAGGAAAACCATAAGTGTCATTTCCATCAAATGGTGTTTGAATTTTCATTGCCAATAATGTTATAATAATGAATATTATAATTGTCAGAATTGATATTTGAATCCAGTTTTTCATAAATGACGCACAACGTAGGTATATAGTTACCAGTAACTATATATTTTCTATATAGCTATCCAAAAATAACTAAAATACTTACAAAAATACGTTTTATCACATTATTTTATTACGTACTTGATTGGGATAACACATCACATGTTAAAAAACATAAAACGGCTTTGTGTTAGTTATTGTAATATGGTCAAATCCACTTTTTTTAGGGAGTAAGTCCATAACAAGTCCATAACAGGTCTATAACAAGTCCATATTCAATATGGACTTGTTATGGATTTATTATGCATTTTTTATTGATTTTCATCGAGCAGCATTCGGCAGAAATCCTAAAAATAGAGGGATGCGATGGGTAGGGTAACCTGTTTTTTTAAAGGACGCTATGGAGCACTTGTATGAATATCCAATACCCTGTAAAGCATAGGTAAAACACCCAGGCTTGTGGAATAGGGGTAGGTTAGCACTTTAAAGGTGCAGAAACGGATGGAGATAGGTTATAGGAAGGTTGCCAAAGACAGTCCAAAAAACTGACTGTCAAAAAAAATACCTTATGATACGGCTAAACCGCCATTTTATTATACTTATTGCGATATTCAATAGGCGTCAGTCCTGTGATTTTTTTAAACACCGTTCGGAATGCTTTGGTGTCGGTATAGCCAACATCAAACATCACTTCGTTCATGTTTTTTCGGCTATTCTCAAAACTTCTTTTGGCGGCTTCTACTTTTATTCTTTGGATATATTCCAGAACCGTGTTATTGGTGGCTAGCTTAAACCGTCTTTCAAAACTCCGTCTCCCTACCGAAACCAAGTCCGTTAAATCATCAATGCTTATTTTGTCTTGAAAGTGCTGTTCAATATATTCCTGTGCTTTTAAAACGGCAGCGTCCGTATGGTTTTTTTGTCCGTTAAACATGGCAAAAGTAGCTTGGCTCTCTCTATCAATATCTATGGCAAAATACTTGGAAGCCAGGATGGCGGTTTCTCTATCGGTATATTTTTCCACCAGGTATAACAATAAATTCCAATAGGAGTTGGCACCCCCGCTGGAGTAAATGCCATGCTCTTCGGTGATGATATTGCCTTCTACCACTTCAACATCTGGAAAAAGTTCTCTAAACTCATTTTGAAATCCCCAGTGGGTGGAACATTTTTTACCATGGAGTAACCCGGTAGAGGCCAATAGAAAAGCTCCAACACATAAGGACGCTACTTCGGCACCATTTTTATATTGTTCTTTTATCCAGGGTAATGCTTTTTTATTAGATGCAATGGCTGTTTTCATATCGCCAAACAGGGCCGGGATGATGACCAAATCTGTTTTTTTAACATCTTTTAAAAGCTGTGATGTGTTTATGGAAAACGAGCCGTCATTAATTTTTACCTGTTTTTTCAACCCCACTAATTCCACATGAAACAGCGGCTTTTTGCCTGCTACTGCCATAAATTGATTCACGGCAGATAGTAAATATTGTGGGTCGGCAATGGCCTGCATCACCGAGTTTTCAGGAACAAGAATACTTACGTTCATCATAATGATTGGTCATTAATACCATAAATGTAAATAAAATAGTTGTCGTAAATCACCCTTTTGTTGTCATTTTTACACATGTAACATATCGAGATGTCTTTGCATCTTTGTAATATCAACTACCATTTAAAAAAATAAACACATGAAAACCAATAGCGTCAAGCTGCATAGGGTATTAGCAGCCCCCGTAGAAAAAGTATTTAAAGCCTTTACAGATGCCGATGCCATGGCGTCATGGATACCACCTTACGGTTTCGTCTGTAAAGTGCATCATATGGATGTGAACATTGGAGGGACATTCAAAATGTCTTTTACAAATTTCTCAACAGGGCATGGTCATTCCTTTGGAGGGGAGTATTTAGACATCGTACCTAATGAATTAATTAAGTACAGCGAC
Source organism: Confluentibacter sediminis (assembly GCF_003258355.1). Taxonomy (GTDB): domain Bacteria; phylum Bacteroidota; class Bacteroidia; order Flavobacteriales; family Flavobacteriaceae; genus Confluentibacter; species Confluentibacter sediminis. The sequence continues at coordinate 173,631 of NZ_QKPO01000001.1, forward strand.
GTATTTGATGATCCTAATTTGCCAGGACACATGATCACGACGGTTCAAATGAAAACGGTGATGTGTGGTACTGAAATCAATATTGAGCAAGCAGGCATTCCGGAAGCCATTCCAGCAGAGATGTGCTATTTAGGTTGGCAAGAGTCATTAGATAAATTAAAAAGACTTGTGGAGCCCAACATTCCAGATGCTTAAAACAACATCTGTTTTATAAATAAGAATCAAGAATTAAAAACATCATCACATGAGTTCAGTAGCCATATATTTAAATTTTCAAGGCAACACAGAAACCGCCTTTAATTTCTATAAATCTGTGTTTGGAACAGCGTTCTCTGCACCTATTATGCGTATGGGGAATTTGCCTCCAGACCCTAATGGTCCTAAATTATCTGAATCTGATAAGAATGCCGTCATGCATGTAGCCTTACCTATCATTGGAGGTACGGAATTAATGGGAACGGATATGTTGGAATCTATGGGACAAAAACTCATTGTTGGAAATAACACCACCATCAGTCTGCAATTAGATTCTAAAGAAGAAGCGGATAGGTTATATAAAGCCCTGTCTGAAGGTGGAAGCGATAAAGCCCCTCCGCATGATGAGTTTTGGGGCTATTGGGGCTGTTGTTTAGATCCATTTGGCATCCGTTGGATGTTTAATGTTATGAATGATAGCTACAGTAAGTAATGAAAAATGCCATTTATCCGTGTTTGTGGTTTGACGGACAAGCCAAAGCCGCCGCCGAGTTTTATTGCTCCATATTTAGCAATTCAAGAATTACAGATGAAAACCCTCTGGTTGTAAAATGGGAATTGAATGGACAACCCTTTATGGGCTTAAATGGTGGCCCCATGTATACATTTTCACCAGCAAATTCATATGTTATTGCATGTGACACCCAAGAAGACATAGACTATTATTGGCTCAAATTGGGCGAAGGTGGCGTCCATAACCCATGCGGTTGGCTGGATGACAAGTTCGGGGTGTCTTGGCAGGTAGTGCCTAACATATTAAGTACCCTCATGGCAGACCCCGAAAAAAGACCAAGAGTCGTTAAAGCATTTATGCAAATGAAAAAATTTGACATTGAAAAGCTAATAAATGCTTAATGTAAAATGACTAGGAAGAAAGCTTTAAGAATTTGTAAAAATGGCCATTCTTTTTACAAGAGCAGTGACTGCACTGTGTGCCCTATTTGTGAAGCTGAAAACCAATTTGAAAACGATTTGAGGTCGTCACTTTCAGCACCAGCAAGAAGGGCATTAAAAAAAGAAGGAATTGATACCCTAAAAAAGCTCTCCAGCTATAGTGAAAAAGTATTATTACCGTTGCATGGTCTGGGAAAGTCTTCTGTTCCTAAACTAAAAGCATTGTTAAAAGCGGTTGATTGAACGTTTAAAGAAGACAACTAACAGATGAAAATAAATTCATACCTTTCCTTTAATGGAAATTGTAGGGAAGCCATGATGTTTTATCAGGATTGTTTAGGTGGCGACCTTGTTTTTCAAACCATAGGGGAGTCGCCTCTTTCTAAAAACATGCCAAAGCGCATGAAAGCCTGTATATTACATGCTACTCTTACAAAAGATGCTTTGGTACTGCAAGGCTCAGACATGGTGCCTCAAATGGGGCTTGTAAAAGGAAATGCCGTGTCCCTGTCTTTAAATTGTAGCAGTGAGGCAGAACTAAAAATGGTTTACGAAAAACTTTCAGCAGAAGGTAAAGCGGACCATCCGCTAGAAGACACGTTTTGGGGTGCCTTATTTGGTGACCTAACCGACAAGTATGGGCATCATTGGATCCTTAATTTTAACAAAAACTCTAATCATTAATATCTAACTACAATGAAAAAAAACAGAATTATTTTTTGGACGGCGACCATCCTCATCGCCTTATTTGAAGGCGTGATGCCTGCATTGACCTCACAAACTGAATTAGCTAAAGAAGGCATACGCCATTTGGGGTATCCAGAGTATTTTGGAAACGCTTTGGTTGTTTTTAAAGTGTTGGGCGTATTGGCCCTGGTGATTCCTCAAATCCCTAAACGCGTTAAGGAATGGGCCTATGCCGGTTTTGCCTTCGACTTTATTTTTGCAACCATCAGTCATGCGGCTGTAGATGGCTTTGACTTTCAAGCCTTCTTTCCATTAATTGTTTTGGCTATTTTAATGGTGTCTTATGTCTATTACCATAAACTAAACGCTTCGAAAATTTAAACATCAAACAACTTAAAAATAAAAGATATGGCACTTATTAATCCTTACATCAATTTTAACGGAAATGCCGAAGAAGCATTTCATTTTTACAAATCGGTATTTGGCGGCGAGTTCGCCATGGTAATGCGTTTTAAAGATATGCCAAACGCTGGTTTTCAGGTGTCTGAAAAAGAAGCCGATAAGATCATGCACATTGCTCTGCCTATTGGCAACAACGTATTAATGGCGAATGATGTTCCCGAAATAATGGGACGTGTCAATGAAAACGAAAACAGGTCTAAGATCGCTGTCAGTGCCGAAAGCCGTGAAGAAGCCGATAGCATATTTAAAGGGCTTTCTGCTGGAGGCACAGTAGAAATGCCTATTGGCGACAGCCCTTGGGGTTCCTATTTCGGCATGTTTAGAGATAAATATGGTATTGAATGGACGGTGGATTATGACCCTAAGTATAAAGGGAAGGTGTGATATAAAAGTATGGACTGATAATAGAGCAGTGTTTTATTTTCTGTAGGACTCTGCTTTTACCAGATTTAAAAAATCCTGAGTTTGCGGCTTGGGATTTTTTGTTTGTCATTGCTGTTTAATGTGTTGGTTTTAGCGTTTTCGGTTTTTGTTGATGCAGAAATCTATTGCTATAAAAACCAAATAACCTAAATTTCCCCAACGCTATATTCTTAATAATCCGAATAAATTTCTTTATATTTGACAAAATTGTCAAGGTAAAATATTCAAGATGATGAAAGAAACATTTGGAGAGTATATTCATAAACTAAGGACAGAAGCGTCACTGACTCTAACAAAACTTGCAGCAGCTCTAGACATAGATCAATCAACCTTGTCTAAAATTGAAAACGGAAAGAGAAATATTCAAGAGGAGATTCTTCCTAAATTAGCTGAGATTTTCAATTTAGATATTGACCAGTTGGAAAAAGAATATTTCAGTGAAAAAATCGCTGAAATGATTTATCCAAAGGAAAACTTAAGTGAATTTCTAAAGCTTGCTGAACAAAAGGCAGAGTATAAAAAACTGACAAATTTGAAACAAGAAAAAATAGATTTTAAAAATGCTTAAATATTCAAAAATTCGCAAGGTCTTAGATATTGAAAATATGAATGGTAATGCTGAGGATTTAGCCTTTTTTACTCATTATCTTCACAATCACACTAATGGTGTTTCTAAATCATTTAAGAAAAGAGCAGTTGAATATTATAATCAACAAAATAACAACTTAAGTATTGCTTCTGAACCAGAGTTGCAAGCAATGCTTCCTATTAATTGGGATATTCCATTTCCAAGCCCTAAAAATCCAGAGTTTACTTTTATTGATCTCTTTGCAGGAATTGGCGGATTTAGAATTCCTATGCAAGAAATTGGAGGGAAATGTGTGTTTTCATCTGAGTTTAACTATCACGCTCAGAGAGCCTACGAATTGAATTTTGGAGAAGTTCCATTTGGAGATATAACTAAACTGGACTTAAACGTTGTGCCAAAACATAATATATTATGCGCAGGTTTTCCTTGTCAACCTTTTAGTATTTCAGGTAAAATGAAAGGATTTGAAGATACAAGAGGAACTTTGATTTATCACGTTTTTAAGATTATAGAAAAAAGAGAACCAGAGGTAGTGCTATTAGAGAACGTAAAACATCTTTTGTACCACGATAAAAAAAGAACTCTAACCACAATCATTCAACATTTAGAAGAATTAGGATACAAAGTTTCAAAAAAGGTATTAAATGCATCGGATTTTGGTGTTCCTCAAAACAGAGAACGCATAATAATAGTAGGGCATAAAAATAAAAAGTTCGATTTCTCTAAATTGAAAATAAAGCCTAAACCTGTTTTAAAAACCTTCTTAGATAAAGAAAATGACTTTGAATTTTTAGAGGAACCATATACTATTCTTGAGGATATGAAAACTCAGGATTCAGGTTTAATATTTGCAGGTTATAGAAATAAAACGATACGGAAAGCAGGTGTTCGACCAAATACAGAGCATTTGTCCCGTGTTCATAAGCAACCAAATAGAATATACTCTACAGATGGTGTTCATCCAGCATTACCATCTCAAGAATCATCGGGAAGATTTTGGATATATCACGAAAATGAAGTTAGAAAACTCACTATTCAAGAATGTTATAAAATTATGGGTTTTCCTAAAAAATTTAAACTGATAAACAATAAGTCAGAATTGTATAGACAAGTAGGTAATTCAGTTGCTGTTCCAATGATTAAGGAAGTAGCTACCCAAATAAAAAAACAATTAATTACATCAATCAAAATAAAAGATGCCGAATACATTTCTTAAAAAAACATTTGATGAATCAATGAAATTGGTTGGTTCTGATAACAAAATTAAGTCGGATTTACCAAAGGCAATAACAAAGCACTTAGATGTAATCCTTAGTAATTCAGAATCATCAAAAGGAGTGCTAACCGTTATTCTTACTAGCTTAGTCTATAAAACTCTAAACCCAGCACAGGATATTAGAAATCATCAAACGAGCATTGATAACGGATACTCCGGTAGAACATTTGATGCAAAGTATATTACACCATTTCTAAAAAACGTAAAGTTTCCTTCAATGGCTGAAAGCGGTTGGTTGACACGTTCTCTTGAGCAAAAAGTTCCTTATGATAAAAATTACTCAGGAGCAATAAGGCCAGAAACACTAAAAACATCATTTTTAGAAACTATTGATTTTGTTCAAAAAGGTAAAGACTTGGACAAATGCTTGAGCTATTTAATGCAGGGATTAATCATCAAAAGAAACAATCAAGAAATTGACTTGGCAAAACCTTTAAATCTTCCAATTTCAACAATAATCCAATTACTTACAAACCACTTCAATGCTAAATATATTGCCGACGGAGCTTCTCGTCTTCCTGTTTTAGCCTTGTTTGCTGCCTATGAGTGCCTAATGAAAGAAGCTAAAAGATTTGAAGGAAAAACTCTTCTTAATATCGAAAGTCATACTTCAGCAGATACTAGAAGTGGAAGGATTGGAGATATTGATATTGTGGATGACAAAGGCAAAGAGTTCGAGGCAGTTGAAGTTAAGCACGGAATACAAATTAATGCACAGCTAGTAAAAGATGCTTTTGAAAAATTTAAGACAACACAGGTAAATAGATATTATTTATTGTCAACAGCTGATATAGACCCAAGTGAATCGAAAAATATCGAAGAAGAAATCGAAAGAATAAAGAACATTCACGGTTGTCACGTCATAGCGAATGGACTTATAAACTCTCTGAAGTATTATTTACGTCTTCTATCAGAGACGTCTGAATTTATATCTAACTATGTAAACTTAATAGAGTCTGACACAGCGTTGAAATATGAGCACAAGAAAAAATGGAATGAAATAATTTCAGCAATGTAATGTCCCCTATTAGCCTCTTCTAGCGCTCATTTGTAACGATTGCCAACTTAGAGGAATCAGTTATAAAACAAAAATAGATTTAAACAAACCAGTATATGAGCACCCATACTGACAAAGAAATTTACAGTTCCAGAGCATTAAACGCACCCGTAGAAATGGTGTATGAAGCCTTTGCCAATCCATTACATTTAAAAACATGGTGGGGTCCAGAAGGCTTTACCAATACCATACACGAATTTGACTTGCAACCCGGAGGCAAGTGGCTATTAACCATGCACGGCCCCGAAAAGGGGAATTATGAAAATGCTTCTGTATTTAAAACGGTTGTTCCACATAAATTAGTGGCTTGGACACGGCTGTCACAACCGCTGTTTGACATGGAAGTGGCTTTTGAAGAAATCAACCCCTCAAAAACAAACATAACTTTCCGCATGATTTTTAATACGGTTGGTGAGTGCCATAAAATGAAAGCTTTTGTAGTGCCTAAAAATGAAGAAAACTTTGATAGGTTGGAGCGGGAACTACGCGTGATGTTAGAGGGCAAGAAATGATAAGCCAAGATTCAAATCCATAAAACTCCGAATAACACCTAGGGATAAAAATCAATTCCCCTCATTCCCAAAAGCCTTCATTTCCTGCAAAGGCGCTAAAGTCTCATCATCTCCCCAAATGGCAGTGTCAAACTTTTTAAGACTTTGGTATGGCACTTTTTTAGGCTGGGTAATGGCGTTATAATCGTTAAGGGTTATCGGATTGTTGGCGGTTATTAAGAGTTCCGTTTTTGTGCGGTTGTTGCCCTCAAGGGTAAAATCGGTGCTTAATTTATAACGGTCTTTACTGTTTTCAATAAGGGTTACATCGCGACTCACGTAAAAATAACTGCCGCTTTCGTGCTTGATATATTTAGGCTGGTAGGTGCTATCGCTTTGTTTTTGGTAAAGCACTAAGCCAGAGCTGAGGTTTTCTTCATACTTCACACCAAGCAAAAGTTTTAGATTCAGTTTGCTGCCATGTCTGTTTTCATAATAGCTATAGGTGGCTTTGGTAATGGCATAATCGCTATCGGTGACATATAATTTACCACTATATTTTGCTTTCCCTTTTCTGGGCTCGTAGCTTATAATATAGGTAAGCTGTTGGTTGTAAACGGTGATATCGTCTAGGGTGTAATCGTATAAGCGGGTGTCCAATACATTCATTAAAAATGAATTATCGTAAAACTGCGAATATTTTAGGGTGCGTCTGGTCGATTGTTTGAGGTCTTTTGAATTGAATTCTTCTTTTTTGGCTTTCTCTTGCTCTTTTTTTATTTCTGCAAACGATAAGGAATCTTCAATTTTAAAGAGACCAGTTTTTACTTTGTAGGTTTTGGTGGTGTCTAAATAGCGCAACATGATGTTTTTAGCACGCTGTTGTATATTATCTATAGAGAAATCTTTATCATGGTCTAACAGTAGAGTCACTTTGCTAACGGTGAGTTTAGAGGAGTCTTGGGTTTGTGTATAAAGCGATCCTTTTAAATCTTGATAGTTCACGATGTTGCTCGTCTTAATAGCTTTGGTCAAGGCTTGTAAATCGGTATTCACTTTGTCCAATTGTTGCTTTTTAACATGAGAGGCTTTATCGATTTCAAAATCCAGGTTTTCAAAATTGACATAATCGGCAACTCTTCTAAAGATGTCGTATTGTCTTAAGGTGCTATTGTAATTCTTTTTGGAATAGCGTTTCACTCTGGCAATGATAGAATCTACATGAGGCTTTTTGTTGCTTATATAAACTTCGTCCAACTGATTGATGGCGGTCTCTAAAGCAATGATATAATTTAACGATTTAATATCGGCGACGGTAAGTGTTTTGGTGCTGTAACCAATACTTGATATAGTTAAGCTGCTCGTCTCTTCTGGGGACGATAAGGTAAAATAACCTTCTTCGTTAGAGATGATGCCGCTAAATGCTCCTGTTTGTATGGCAGCGAAGGGAATAGGGGCTTGGGTATTTTTATCAATGAGTTTGGCAGTAATAGGTTGTGCTGAAATAATTTGTAAACCGATACAAGTGATGATAAGAAATAAAGTGTTTTTCATAAAAATAGATTCAATATAAAAACGATTTGCAGGTGAATTTGTTACAAGGCAACTTTAAAAAAACGAATAAATTTCAGCCTTGATAAATGTAACTATTTGAAAAGAAAAAAATTATAAATTACTGTTAATATAGTATATATTTGCACTCGCAAAAAACAGTATTTAAAACGAGTTCCTGTTAAAGCGGGAAAGACCAAAATGTCAAAAAAATGAAAGCAGGAATTGTAGGATTGCCTAATGTTGGAAAATCAACCTTATTTAATTGTTTGTCTAATGCCAAAGCACAAAGTGCCAATTTTCCATTTTGTACTATCGAACCTAATATAGGGGTTGTAAACGTGCCAGATAGCAGATTGGAAAAACTGACCGAATTGGTGAAACCAGTTAGGGTACAGCCAGCCACTGTGGAGATTGTAGATATCGCAGGATTGGTAAAAGGCGCTAGTAAAGGAGAAGGTTTGGGCAATCAATTTTTAGCTAATATTAGAGAAACAGATGCCATTTTACACGTATTGAGATGTTTTGATAATGATAATATTGTACATGTTGATGGGAATGTGAATCCTATTCGGGATAAGGAAACCATCGATATGGAATTGCAGTTGAAAGATTTGGAAACGGTAGATAAAAAGCTTGAAAAAGTAAAACGAGCGGCTAAAACAGGCAATAAAGAGGCTCAAAAAGAAGAAGCCGTTTTAATGAAAATAAAAGAAAACCTGGAAGCAGGTATCTCGATACGCGCATTGGAATTTAGTGAAGATGAGTATAATGATTTTGTAAGTCCAGCACAGTTTATTACAGACAAGCCAGTAATGTATGTTTGTAATGTAGATGAAGGTTCGGCTGTTTCAGGTAATAAATATGTAGAGCAAGTTAAAGAAGCCGTAAAAAATGAAAATGCCGAAGTATTGGTGTTGGCCGTTGCCATTGAAGCCGATATCAATGAGTTGGAAGATTATGAAGAGCGTAAAATGTTTTTACAGGATATAGGGTTGGATGAAGCAGGTTCGGCAAAATTAATACGCTCTGCCTACAAACTTTTAAATCAACAAACCTATTTTACGGCGGGCGTGAAAGAAGTTCGTGCTTGGACAATCGATATAGGAGCTACCGCACCACAGGCAGCAGGGGTGATTCACACCGATTTTGAAAAAGGATTTATTAGAGCTGAGGTGATTGCCTATAACGACTATGTGACTTACGGTAGCGAGGTTAAAGTTAAAGAAGCCGGAAAAATGCGTGTGGAGGGGAAAAGCTATATCGTGAACGATGGCGATGTGATGCATTTCTTGTTTAACGTATAGATTTAAAATAGCGGCAACAGATTAATTTTGAATATATACACAAAAGGATCTGCCTTTTGGATTATTAATAATTATTTTTGTTTTACAAATGTTTGCTTAATGCCACTAATCGAAATTAAAACGACTATTGAAGCCGATTTAAAAACCTGCTTTGACTTGGCAAGGAATATTGATGTCCATCAAGAATCCTTAAGTAAATCTCAAGAAAAGGCTATCGCAGGTAAAATTTCCGGATTGATAGGCTTGGGAGAATGGGTGAGCTGGGAAGCTAAACATTTTGGATTTGTACAGCATTTAACATCGAGGATTACCGAATTTGATTCCCCTAACTATTTTGTAGACGAAATGGTTTATGGTGCCTTTAAATCTTTCAAGCATAAGCATAGTTTTAAAAAAGATGGGGATAAAACCATAATGGTTGATGCGTTTGATTTTGAATCTCCCTATGGGGTTATAGGTAAATTTGCTAATTGGTTGTTTCTTAAAAGATATATGACCAATCTTTTAACAACCAGAAATATATATATCAAAGAACGGGCAGAATCTCTTTGAGTTTTATTCATTGAACATCGTAATCGGTAAGGTTTTTGTATAAATAGTATACAATACAAGGCTATCTTGGCTGCATGGAAACAAAAAAATCAAGAACATTTATTTATGGTGTTTTAATAGGCCTTTTAGGTATCGTGCTATTTTCATCTAAAGCGGTTATGGTCAAGTTAGCTTACCAATATCAAGTGGATGCATTAAGCCTGTTGCTGCTGCGAATGTTGTTTTCCTTTCCCTTTTATGTCGTTATTGCCATCATTTATGCTAGAAAAGAAAATACCCATGTCATTTTAAAAAGTGATTATGCTTGGGTGGTGTTTTTTGGGTTGGTAGGCTATTATTTGTCCAGTTATTTTGATTTTGTGGGCCTTCAATATATTAAAGCTAGTTTAGAGCGCATTATCTTGTTTTTATATCCTACCATCATTATTATATTAAACAAGCTATTTTTAAAAAAACCTGTCAACACACGACAGGTACTCGCTATAGGGCTTACCTACTTTGGGATTATAATTACCTTTTGGGGAGAAGATGTTGTATCGGGAAGTCATCTATATTTAGGAGGCTTTTTAATTTTTCTTTGCGCCATAACGTATGCATCCTATTTAGTAGGTAGTGGTTGGTTAATTCCGAAATTTGGAGTTATGAGATTTACATCTTATGCCATGATCGTGTCTTGTATTTCGGTATTTATTCATTATTTGATAAGTAGCGAAACCAGTATCTTGGGCTATCCATGGGAAGTGTATCTTTTTGGCCTTTTAATAGCTGTTTTTGCTACAGTGATACCTTCATTTTTAGTGTCCATATCCATAAAAATGATAGATTCTTCAAATTTTGCTATTGTAGCTGGTGCAGGACCTATTTCAACCATTATTTTAGCAGGCATTTTTTTAGGGGAACAATTAACATGGCTACAGTTATTTGGTGCCTTGGTTGTTATTTTTGGTATCCTATTGGTGTCGCTTAAGAAAGTTAAGAGTTAGGGGTTAAAAGTTGAAAGTTAAAGGTTACTTAAACTAAACGACAAATAATTAAACAAATCAACATCCAGAACACAAATACTAACCAACCAACTTATCAAAAAATATTGTTAATTACTTTGTGTCATGGTAGTTTCATTTTTTAAACCGAAATACTATATTAGCGTTCCCTCATAGAACATGCTAAAGATATATGATTGAACAAACCAATTACACCGAAGATAACATACGTTCGTTAGACTGGAAAGAACATATTCGTATGCGTCCGGGGATGTATATAGGTAAATTGGGCGATGGCTCTTCTCCAGATGACGGTATTTATATACTTTTAAAAGAGGTTTTAGATAATTCCATAGACGAGTATGTTATGGGAGCAGGAAAAACCATTGAAATTTCCATTCAAGGGAACAAAGTAAACGTCCGAGATTATGGCCGTGGGATTCCTTTAGGAAAAGTGGTGGATGTAGTTTCTAAAATGAATACCGGTGGGAAGTACGATTCCAAAGCGTTTAAAAAATCAGTAGGGTTAAATGGTGTCGGTACAAAAGCCGTGAATGCCTTATCATCATTTTTCAGGGTCGAATCTACACGAGATAATAAGTCGGCCTCTGCAGAATTTGAACAAGGGAACTTAATCAATCAAGATTTGTTGGATGATACATCCAGACGAAAAGGCACAAAGGTGTCTTTTATTCCTGATGAAATTATCTTTAAAAAATACAAATTCCGGAATGAGTATATTATAAAAATGCTCAAAAACTATGTATACCTAAATCCAGGTTTAACGATAGTTTATAACGGTGAAAAATATTTTAGTGAAAACGGACTTAAAGATTTATTAAGTGAAAATATTAATGAATCAGACAGAGCCTATCCAATAATTCACTTAAGAGGTGACGATATTGAAGTCGCTCTTACCCATAGTAAAACACAGTATAGTGAAGAGTACCATTCTTTTGTAAACGGACAAAATACGACACAAGGAGGGACGCATTTGGCGGCATTTAGAGAAGCCTTGGTAAAAACCATCCGTGAGTTTTATGGTAAAAATTATGATGCTTCAGATGTGCGTAAATCTGTTGTGTCTGCTATTGCTATCAAAGTCATGGAGCCTGTGTTTGAAAGTCAGACTAAAACCAAATTAGGTTCTACCGATATGGGTGGCGATCTTCCAACGGTAAGAACTTATATAAACGATTTTCTAAAAACCTATTTGGATAATTATTTACATAAAAATCCAGAAACGGCAGATAAAATCCAAAGAAAAATTCTTCAGGCAGAACGCGAGCGCAAAGAATTGTCTGGTATTAGGAAATTAGCAAAAGACAGAGCGAAAAAAGCCAGTCTTCATAATAAAAAACTACGTGATTGCCGTGTGCATTTTGGCGATATTAAAAATGATAGAAGTTTAGAGTCTACCTTATTTATTACCGAGGGAGATTCCGCATCGGGAAGTATCACAAAGTCAAGAGATGTTAATACGCAAGCCGTTTTCAGCTTAAAAGGAAAACCGCTCAACTGTTATGGGTTAAGCAAAAAAATTGTTTATGAAAATGAAGAATTTAATTTGCTTCAAGCGGCGTTGAATATAGAGGAATCTTTAGAAGATTTAAGATATAATAATGTAGTAATAGCCACCGATGCCGATGTAGATGGTATGCATATTCGATTGTTGCTTATTACCTTCTTTTTACAGTTTTTTCCAGAAGTTATAAAAGAAGGCCATTTGTATATTTTACAAACCCCTTTGTTTAGGGTTAGAAATAAAAAGGAGACTATTTATTGTTATTCTGATGAAGAACGTAAAGATGCTATCGAAAAATTAAAACCAAAACCAGAGATTACACGATTTAAAGGGTTGGGTGAGATTTCACCAGATGAGTTTAAACATTTTATTGGAGAGAACATCCGTTTGGATCCTGTCATGCTCGACGATAACATGTCTATTGAGAATTTATTGGAGTTTTATATGGGTAAAAACACACCTGATAGACAAGAGTTTATTATAGATAATTTGAAAGTAGAATTGGATATTATTGAATAATGAGTATCTAAAATTATCTACTTCGTATTTTAAGGGGTAAAAAATAAGAATTTGATATAAAATTTAGTTAAAAAAGAATTATAATATAGAAGTTTAGGCGTAAATTTGCAGCGAAAAAGTAAAATTAATATAACCTGACGATTCAGGTTTAAAACGAAACAGATATGTTATATTCAAAAGAAACTAAATTAGTAAGAAGAGAGGTTTATGATTTTGTAACTGCATTTAACAGAAACATAACAAAAGTAAAAACTAAATTCTCAGGAAAGACCATGCTTACTGGGAGGCCAAAAATATAGTAAAAATTAATGATTGAAGACGGTAACGATTTAATTAACGAACAAGACGAACCTAAAGAAACCATTACCCGAATTACGGGAATGTATAAAGATTGGTTTTTAGATTATGCATCTTACGTTATTTTAGAACGTGCTGTCCCAGCTATAGAAGACGGTTTTAAACCTGTACAACGCCGCATCATGCATTCTATGAAAGATTTGGATGATGGGCGTTACAACAAGGTGGCCAATATTGTAGGGCATACTATGCAATACCATCCCCATGGAGATGCTAGTATTGCCGATGCTATGGTACAAATTGGTCAAAAAGATTTGTTGATAGACACCCAAGGAAACTGGGGAAATATCTTAACAGGTGATAGTGCAGCAGCATCACGTTATATTGAAGCACGTTTATCAAAATTTGCTTTAGATGTTGTTTACAATCCTAAAATCACCGAATGGCAAGCATCTTATGACGGTAGGCGTAAAGAGCCTGTAAATTTACCGGTCATGTTCCCTTTGCTTCTTGCTCAAGGAGGTGAAGGTATTGCGGTGGGGCTTTCAACAAAAATATTACCCCACAATTTTATAGAACTTATTGATGCTTCCATAAAGCATTTAAGAGGAAAACGGTTTACAATATTACCGGATTTTCCGACGGCTGGAATTGCCGATTTCTCAAATTATAATGATGGTTTGCGAGGTGGTCGCGTTCGGGTCCGGGCTAAAATATCCCAGTTGGATAAATACACGCTTGTTATTACCGAAATTCCTTTTGGAACCAATACAACTACTTTAATAGACTCTATTTTAAAGGCCAACGACAAAGGCAAAATAAAAATTAAAAAAATAGAAGACAACACGGCTGCCGATGTTGAAATTTTGGTGCATTTACCTGCAGGGATTTCACCAGATAAAACGATTGATGCCCTGTATGCTTTTACAAGTTGCGAAACGTCTATATCGCCGTTAGGCTGTGTTATTGAAGATAATAAACCATTGTTTATTGGTGTTACCGAAATGTTGCGTCGTTCAACCGATAACACCGTTCAGCTTTTAAAAAGTGATTTAGAAATAAAGCTGGACGAGCTAGAAGAACAATGGCATTTTGCTTCCTTGGAACGGATTTTTATTGAAAAAAGAATTTACCGTGACATTGAGGAGGAAGAGACCTGGGAAGGTGTTATTCGTGCCATCGACAAAGGACTTCAGCCACATATAAAACATTTAAAACGTGCCATAACCGAAGAGGACATTGTACGTTTAACAGAAATTAGAATCAAACGTATTTCTAAATTTGATATTGACAAAGCACAACAGAAAATTGAGGCTTTAGAAGATCAAATCGCAGAAATTAAACATCATTTAGCCAATCTTATTGAATACGCTGTAACTTATTTTACAAGACTTAAAAAAGATTATGGAGAAGGTCGTGAACGTAAAACAGAAATTAGAGCATTTGATGATGTAGATGCGACTAAAGTTGTTATTCGTAACACGAAATTATATGTCAATAGGGCAGAAGGTTTTGTGGGAATGTCGCTTAAAAAAGACGAATATGTATGCGATTGTAGCGATATAGACGATATTATTGTATTTACAGGCGAAGGTAAAATGATGGTAACAAAAGTAGATGCTAAAACTTTTGTAGGTAAAGACATTATTCACGTCGATGTTTTTAATAAAAAGGACAACAGAACCATTTATAACATGATTTATAGAGATGGCAAAGGTGGTCCCTCTTATATAAAACGTTTTGCAGTAACAGGCATAACCAGAGACAAAGAATACGATTTAACCAACGGTAATAAATTATCGACTGTTTTATATTTTTCAGCTAATCATAATGGTGAAGCAGAGGTTATTACCATTTTGTTGCGTCAAGCAGGCAGTATAAAAAAATTAAAGTGGGATATTGATTTTTCAGATATTCTTATTAAAGGAAGGGGCTCAAAAGGTAATTTGGTAACTAAGTATCCTATTAAGAAAGTGGAACTTAAAGAGAAAGGATTATCGACTTTAAAACCTAGGAAAATTTGGTTTGATGATGCTGTGCAACGTTTAAATGTAGATGGTAGAGGTGAGTTGATTGGAGAGTTTAGAGGAGAAGACCGCATTCTTATTATCAATCAGTCAGGTGTTGTTAAAACCATTATTCCTGAAATTACGGCACATTTTGATGACGACATGATCGTTCTGGAAAAATGGATTCCTAAAAAACCAATTTCCGCTATTTATTATGATGGAGAAAAAGAACGCTATTATGTAAAGCGTTTTTTAATTGAAAATGAAAATAAAGAAGAGGTTTTTATTTCAGACCACGACAAGTCACAATTAGAAATTGTTTCTACAGATTGTCGACCTATGGCAGAAGTTATTTATGCCAAACAAAAAGGTAAAGATCCAAAAGATAACGAAATTGTAAATCTTGAAGATTTTATTGCCATAAAAGGCATTAAAGCTATTGGAAATCAGCTTACCACTGAAAAAATAAAACAAATTAATTTATTAGAACCTTTAGCATACGAAGCTCCAGAAGAAGTACATGCCGATGAAATTGAAGTTGTTGATGAAGAAACCTTTACTGACGACGACAATATTTCAACCGAAATAACATCTAAGAATAGTGATGTTCCAACCAAAAAAGAGGATGACGAAGATGATTTTAAAGTTGGAGGAGAAGGTCAAATCACATTGTTTTAATAGCTTTTAAAGCTATTATTCAATAGAAAGTACCCATGTTTTTTCTAGGCCTTTTTGCTTCTGGATTTCTTTAATTCTCTCTAATGCAACGTTTCTATCTGTATATCTATCAACATATACATAATTGAAATCATCTGTGGCATTCTTTTTACCAATTCTGGCATAATAGCCTTTACGTTTTAGCCTTTCAACTTCTTTGGTTGCATTTTCTAATACTTTAAAACTACCCAATACAATATAATTTCCTGGTTTTAAATGATTGTCTAAGGTGTCTTCTGGATCATCTTGACTCATTGGTTTGATAAGGTCTGTCTTAGCAACGACTACACTGTCATCATGTAATTCTTCTTTAATGTCTTCAACTTTTTCTTCATCCAAATGATTTTCTGTTACTACAGGTTCAACGGCTTCGGTTTTCTTCTTTTTAATACTTTGAATTTTGGTGTTTTTTTTCTTCACATTCGCTAACCATTCAGGGGCATCAGTTTCTTTAGAGCCTAAATTAACTGAAAGGCCTAATGCATGTACATCATTAAAATTTTGTGCACCCATCGACTTTTCAAAAGAATAACTTAATTTAATTCTTTTGAATATTCTGGCACTTAATTCCGGATTTATGGAATAATCATTTTTATATGAAATAGCCATCTCAACCTTACCTTTATAGTTAAACATAGCAATACCTTCAACAAAAGATAAATCGTCATAGGAATTATATCTTACTGTAGGTGTTAATCGAAGATTATCTGAAAGGGTTATATGATAAGATGCATAGATGGAATAGCCATCTGTTGTTGTGGGGATTTGCGTGTTATTGTTTATTAATGACTCGTTTTGAAGCTGGTAGCGATTCAAAAATCCTCCAATAGTAAGGTTGAAATTGGTGTAATGCCCAGCTAAACGATATGATGTCGTAATGTTATTTTCTATTGCAGAGCCAACTTGATTAGACTTGTCAGGACCTATAGAAAAACCTAGGTTAAAAAAATGAAACTCGCTTCCTAATCCCAATCGTACGCGGCTAGAAAAAAGAATATGGGAATAACGATAAGAATCAAAGCTATGTCTAGAATAATCTACACCAAACGCAATATTATCAAAAAAGGATAATTGAGCCGCTAAGTATTGGGAGGTTTGAGCGATATCTGAATCTGATACTTGTAGTAATCCGGTCATATTATATTCGCCATTACTTGATATGTAAGAGGGGTCTTCAAGAAAACGGTATAACTGATTTTGCCCAGGAAAAACAATACGTTGACCGAACATAGATAGCGTAAATAATATAAATACTGTTGTGCTAATGACTATTTTCATAGGTTGTTGCTTCTATTGCTTTTTTAATATGTTATGATAATTAATAATCAGCTTATAATAAGTACTTTATGTGATATTCAAAACTAATAAGTTTTACATGAATAACGATTAAATGCGTATATATTCGATAAAATGTTTTAAAAATTAACATTTATAACCTTGATTCTAATTATATATGGAAAAAATACAGGTATTTAAGTGAATGCAAGTGTTTTAAACTAAAGTCTTTGTATTAAAGCGATAGGGTCATCTTATTTATAGAAAATACTATCACCTTCCTTAAGTTGCCAAGTATCTACCAACCCAGCATTAACTTCTAAAACATATTTAGCAGGAACATTTGATGGTAAAGAGGTTTCATCAAAAGGCTTTGCATTTTTTTGATAGCTCACAATTTTCTTGTCGGCATCTAAATAGATAATATCTAAAGGAATTTGTGTGTTTTTCATATAGAAATAGCGCTCAGTAACATCATCAAAAACAAATAACATACCTTGATTTGTTTTCATGGAGTTTCTGTACATTAACCCCGTTTGAATATCGTAATCTGTATCGGCGATTTCAATGTCGAGTTTAATTTTAGTGGAATCTGTAGTAATTTTGAATATCGTAAGTTCGCCTTCCTTATTGAAAGTAACTTCTGTTTGCTTAACAGATTTTTTCTCTTCTTTGCAAGATGACGTGCTTAGGAATAGCACTCCCAAGCCTAAATAAATAACAATATATTTTTTTAACCACATATCTATGCTACTGGAACTTTTGGTTTATAAACAAACATGAAATAAAGACCAATTATAATGAAAGGGATGCTTAACCATTGGCCGGTGTTCAATCCAAACCAATTGATATATTCATCACCTTGAGGTTCTTTAACAAACTCTACAAAGAAGCGAATGGTCCAAAGTAAAATTAAAAATAAACCAAATAAAAATCCAGTTTGGTCTCTTTTTGAGGTTTTGGAGTATACAAACCATAATATTAAAAACACAAAAATATAGCAGAATGATTCATATAATTGAGCGGGATGTCTATATGGAACGGCCTCTAACAAACTAGCAAATTGTGGGTTTTCCGTAATGGCATTATAAGCTTTTTGGATGTCATTGATTCCTGTTAATTTAACGATTTCGTATTTATTATAATAATCTTGAATAAAACGAACACCGAGGTCTGAATCAGTTACTTTACCTATGATCTCAGAATTAATAAAATTTCCGATTCTAATAAAAACAGCACCAGATGCCACCGAAATGACAACTCTGTCTAATATCCAAAGCAAGGATTTGTATTTATATTTTCTTCGGTATAAATACATGCCAATAATAATGCCTATAGCAGCACCATGGCTTGCTAGTCCTTGAAAACCAGTAAATTCAATACCGTTTTTGAAACTGAATGGCAAGAAAATACTAAAAAAATCTTCTGAAATAAGTTCTGATTGGTAAAACAACACATGGCCTAAACGCGCCCCAATCATAGTTGCTAAAACAGTGTATATAAAAAGCGGGTCTAAATAGTCTAAGTTTATATTTTCTTTGGTGAAAATACGCTTCATAATGTACCAACCTAAAATGAAAGCGACAACCCACATAAGGCTGTAAAAGTGTAGATTAAAGTTGCCTACAATGTTAATAGACGATATCGGATTCCAATCAAATTTTAATAAATACATAGATTCTTATTTCAAAATTTCTAAAATTTCAACTTCAAAAATAATATTGGTTTTTGGAGGAACATCTCTATTTCCACTGTCACCATAAGCTAAATGATAAGGGATAAACAAAGTCGCTTTGTCACCCACATGTAATTGTTTGATGCCTTCTTTTAATCCTGGAATCAGTTTCGCATCCGGACCAATTTCAGCAATAATAGGTTTGTAACCATTGGCTGCTTTTTGACGTTGGTTAACCGCATCAAGTGCTTCTGCGGTTTCTATTTTACTAGTTCCAAGAAGTTTGCCATCTTCAAAATAAACACTATAATTCATTAAAATTTTATCAGTGTCCTTGAATGCTTCTTCAGTACCTTTTTCTGTTATGATATACTGTAAGCCAGAAGGTAAAATTATCGCTTTTTCTTTTTGTTTTTGAAATTTATCGTTTGTGGCTTTTAAAATCAGCTTCTCTTTTTCAGCTTTCTCTTTAGCTAAACGTTCAATTTCAGCAAAATGGTTTTTAAAAATTTTTGGAGCATCAAAAGATTTAGCGTCTTTACCTTTTCTTATAATATTCAATTCTTTTAGAACAACATCGTCTAAAGGTTTATCGTTAGCATCTGTCTTCACATTTGAAATAGAATCTAAAACATCTAAACCTAAAAGAAGTTCCCCAAATACAGTATGCACATTATCTAAATACGGCGTGGCATTTTCGGTTATAAAAAATTGACTGCCATTACTGTTAATACCTGAATTGGCCATAGATAACATTCCCGGTTTATTGTGTTTTAAATCTGCATAAAATTCATCATTAAACCTATAGCCAGGATTACCCAATCCAGTACCTAGGGGATCACCACCTTGAATCATGAAATTATTCTTAATACGATGGAAAATAGTACCATTATAGAATTTTTTATCTTTATACTCTTTATCAACCATGGTGTTAGTTCCTTCGGCAAGGGATACAAAATTGGCCACGGTTATGGGAGTTTTATCATAAAACAATTTAGCAACCATGGTGCCTTTTGTAGTCACAAACTCAGCATAAATACCATCTTCTAAATCAGGATACTGAGCTTTACACGATGAAAAACTCAGGATAAATATTAAAGATAAACTGATAACCTGTTTAAAGACTTTCATAAATTAATGGGATTGATTTTCACTAATTGAATGAACAGTAACTTTGCATATTAAAGGGATATTGGTTCCAATTTTATTTTCATCACCATAATAGCCATAGGCTTTTTGAGATGGAAACAGAAAGGTAACGGTTTCTCCTGTTTTCATAAGTTTTAACCCTTCCCTAAGTCCGGTAAATAATTCTTCACGGTCCATGGCATAGGTCTTCTTTTTAATATCATCTTTGGAATAGATTACAGAACCATTTAAGGTTTTAACATCGTAATCATATTTAATAATATCACCAAACTCTGGTGTTTTTAGCGAATCAATATCAACTTTCGTATTGTAATAGTACCAAAAACCACTTTTAGAAGCAATGTAATCTTTCTTTTCTTTTGCCATTAATTTTTTAATGGTGGCTTGTTCTTTAGCGTTTAACTTTTTATTTCTTTCCACAGAAGCATCAATAAACGAGCCTGTTTTTACAGAAACAGGTCTTCTGGCTTCTGGTGTTTTACAGCTAATAATAGCCAAAAACAGTAGGGTTAGGGTTAGAAATTTATTCATTATTTAGGGCTTTATTATAATCAGGCAATATACTAATAAATTTTCCAACAGTATCTTTTAAAGATAAATGGCTTTTGCCACCCGCTGCATTTGTATGACCGCCTCCTTCAAAATGAGATCTGGAAAACTCATTAACAGAAAAATGTCCTTTAGAGCGTAATGATATTTTGATAATACCTTCTTGCTTGTCTTCTATAAAAATAGCGGCTAGTACAATGTTTTTCAATGACAGGCCGTAATTAACAATCCCTTCAGTATCTCCTTTTTTATAATTATATGTATTCAATTCTTCTTGAGATAAGGTGATATAAGCTGTTCGGGATTCTGGTATTGTCTTTAAATTACTAAGTGCACAACCCAAAAGCTGAAGTTTTTCATAAGTATTGGTGTCATAAACATCGTTATGAATTTGCGAATTGTTGGCACCCTTATCAATGAGGTTGGCCACTATGCGATGGGTATTACTTGTTGTACAGGAAAACCTAAATGAGCCAGTATCTGTCATAATACCAACATATAAACAGGTAGCAATATCTGTATCAACCTTGTGGATATCTCCCAACATATCTATAAAATGATATACCATTTCACAAGTAGAACTCATGCTAACATCGGAAAACATATAAGCAGCATAGTCATCTGGTGCTTGATGATGGTCTATCATGATTTTAATGGCTTTACTTTCGCCCAAAACAGTTTCCATATTACCGGCTCTATGCAGTGCATTAAAATCTAAAGTAAAAATAATGTCGGCATTTTGTATTAAAACATTGGATTCTTTAGTTTGATAATCGTGTTTTAAAACAGTATTTTCACTTGGTAGCCATTTTAAAAAATCCGGATAATCGTTAGGTGTAATGACAGTAACTTTATGATTGAATTTTTTAAGATAATTATATAAACCAAGTGTAGAACCCACGGCATCACCATCTGGGTTTTTATGTGGAACAATAACAATTTTTTTTGGAGAGCCTAATAATTGTTTAATATCGTTAATGTCTTGCTGTGTCATAGGAAGCGAATATACAATTTTTTTAAAATTGGAAAGGCTTGTTTTATTAAGAAATATGTTACTTTTGCACCAAAATTAAAAGAAGTTTGTGAGTCTGTTTTCTGAAAATTTATTTTTGTTATCTCATGAAAACGTATTTATCAAATTATTAAAAAAACGGAATAAATTTAAAATAAAAAAATGGCAACAAATAGAACATTTACTATGCTAAAGCCAGATGCTGTTGAAAAAGGGCATATTGGTGCGATACTTGAAAAAATTTCAGCTTCTGGATTTAAAATTGTAGCAATGAAATTAACACGAATGACAAAGGCCGATGCAGAAACTTTTTATGGAATTCATAAAGATCGCCCGTTTTTTGGTGAATTGGTTGAGTATATGACTCGTGGCCCTATTGTAGCTGCTATTTTAGAAAAAGACAATGCTGTTGAAGACTTTAGAACCTTGATTGGTGCTACAAATCCTGCGGATGCTGCCGAGGGTACTATACGTAAAATGTATGCGGCTTCTTTAGGTGAAAATGCAGTGCATGGTAGTGATAGTGATGATAATGCTGCTATTGAAGGGGCTTTTCATTTTTCAGGTAGAGAGATGTTTTAAAAACATTTATAGAATTATTTATATTAAAAAGCCTGCTAAATTTAGCAGGCTTTTAAATTTCTCAAAAGTTAAAATAATAGATAATAGATATATATTAGATGACTTTTACGTTTACTGCGTTTAAACCTTTTCTACCTTCCTGTAAATCAAATTCAACGGTATCGCCTTCGCGAATCTCGTCAACTAATCCAGAAATGTGAACAAAATGCTCTTTTTTCGAACCTTCTTCAACAATGAATCCAAAACCTTTAGAATCATTAAAGAATTTTACTGTTCCTTTACTCATATTAAAAATATTATATTTGTTATTGTAACAAATATAATAGAAAAAGTTATTGAACCAACAAAAAAGCCTATCAATTAATTGACAGGCTTTTACATTGTAAATTGTTAAAGTATATATTAGATTACTTTTACGTTTACTGCATTTAGACCTTTTTTACCTTCTTGTAAATCGAATTCTACTGCATCACCCTCACGAATTTCATCTACTAATCCAGAAATGTGTACAAAATGTTCTTTGTTGTTGCCATCTTCAGTGATGAATCCAAAACCTTTAGAATCGTTGAAGAATTTTACGGTACCTTTACTCATTGTTATAAATATAAAAAATTAAGTGCCAAAGATAGTATTATAATTGGGAATAACTAGTGATTTTTTGTTTTATATTTTTTATTTAATTTATTGATTTTCATTATCGTAGCACTAATTTTTTAATTATGGGCTTTCCAAGCTCTTCATTTAGCATGCTAATAATTTTTTCTTTACCGTAGCTTAGTTCTTCACGAAGTACGCTGGAACTCAATTGTATATAAAGAATGTCGCGTTCTAATTGTACAGAGGTTGTGTAGTTATTAACCCCATTACCCATTAAGTTCGCCCAAGCATCTGCAACGTTTACTTTATTTAAACCCGTTTCTAATTTGTTGGTTTCAACAAATTCTTTGAGTGCATCTGCAATGCTAATATGTTCGTTATTGCGTTTTGCCATTGTTTTTATTTAGAATCTAACAAACTATAGTTTAGATATTGAATTCATGTAATTTCTTTACAAGTTTCTCTTTTTGATACCAATCATTATAAACCAATTCTAACTCATTTACTTCAAAAGAACCAAACTCATAATTTTTGTAGGCTTCAATTGCGTTTAAAAAGTCTGATTTATTCTTTAATTTTTCCTGAAATCTAATAACTGTAGTATGCGCCGTTTGTATGGAATACCGCTTGTCTATACTTTGTTGTAAGTTACTGTTTTTAAAGTTCTTTCTTAAATTATTTCTAATAATATTTAAAGACTCGTTATTCATAAAGCCTTGAATCATGATGCAAGAGGTTGATGCCGTAATACCTTTAAAATCAATGTTAATTTTAGGGTTTTTAGTTAAGCTCTTTGATATTACATCAATGTATTCTGAAATATTTATACGCTCTAACTCAAATCCATCATAGCACGAAATGATAGACATTACGGTAATATGGATATCTGAATTTTGATAATAATATTGTTTCGGGTCTATAGATTTAAATTCATTTAAAAATTTTTGAATGTTATTTTTAATGTCATCTGGTGGTCTTATAAGGAGGGTTATTCCAAATCTGTTATCTGAAGACGAGTTAATTAGAGGGTCAATCTCATAATCATCATTCCTGATTTTTCTAATGGAATCGGTATACAGTATATTGTAATGTGTTTTTAAATCCATTCAATTATTAATGATTACAATTTAAACATTTCATAAGATTGATGCACTTGTTTTATAACCTGTTCTGTGCGTTCGGCATGGGTGTCGCTAATAAAAAGCTGACCAAAATGCTCATCGTTGACTAACTTAATGATTTGTGAGACACGATTTTCATCTAATTTATCAAAAATATCATCTAATAATAGAATAGGATTGACACCACTTTGAGCTTTTATAAAATCGAATTGTGCCAGTTTTAAAGCAATTAAAAACGATTTTTGCTGTCCTTGGCTTCCGAATTTTTTAATGGGATGTTCCTCAATGTTAAAACTTAAATCGTCTTTATGAATGCCTACATTGGTATATTGTAGGGCTTTATCTTTATGAATGTTCTTTTGTAAAAGAACGTTTAGGTTGTTTTCAAACAAATCGCTTTCATAAGTTAATTCTACCACTTCATTCTCGTTACTTATTACTTTATAGCGTGCTTTAAAAACGGGGATAAATGCCTTTAAAAAAGCATCACGCTTTTCAAAAATCCGAGTGCCATACTCGGTTAATTGTGTGTTATATACAGCAATCGTGTCGGCATTAAAGGTATGGTTTAAAGCAAAATACTTTAATAAAGCATTGCGTTGAGCCAATACTTTAGTGTATTTAATTAAGTCTGTTAAATAAGCTTTATCGCTTTGTGAAATCACGCTATCAATAAATTTTCGACGAGTTTCACTACCTTCAATAATAAGGTCTCTATCGGCTGGCGAAATAATAACTAAGGGCAGCAAACCAATATGGTCGCTAAATTTCTCATATATTTTTCCGTTGCGCTTTATTACTTTTTTTTGTCCACGTTTTAAACTAACAACGACTTTTTCTGTAGTATCATTTTTATGATAATCTCCATTTATTACAAAAAAATCTTCGTCGTGTTTAATATTTTGAGTGGCTACAGGATTAAAATAGCTTTTTCCGAAGGATAAATGATAAATAGCATCTAAAACATTGGTTTTCCCTATCCCATTATTACCTACAATACAGTTTATTTTGTCATTAAAGACAAATGATTTGCTATCAAAATTTTTATAATTAAGAAGTGAAAGCGATTTTAAAATCATATAAATAACAACTTATAGGGTGTTTGGAGTGCAAACTCGTAAAAAGAACTGCAAATTATTGAAAAATATCAAATAAATACCCTTTTAGTTATGAAGAAAAATTATATTTTTGCGGCGCATTAAAATACAATACATGGCAACTTATAGTAAAAAAGGAAATAAACCAAGAACAAAGGAAGAGATAGAACACAATATTGAAGAGGGTTCTACAACAGCAGAGGTTTTTAATACACTTGATCAATCGGCTTCAAGAACAGAAGCATTTGTTGAAAAAAACCAAAAATTCATTTTTATTATAATTGGTCTTGTTGCAGCAATTGTATTGGGATATCTAGGATATAAAGAATATATCGCTAAACCAAAACAAGTAGAAGCCATGAATGAAATGTTTCAAGCCCAAAAATATTTTAATGAAGCAATAAATGGTGTAGAAAAAGATTCTTTATTCAATTTGGCATTAAATGGGGGTGAAGGTAAATATGGTTTCCTAGATATTATAAAAGAATACAATGGTACTCCAGCAGCCAATTTAGCTAATTATTGTGCAGGAACAGCTTATTTAAGATTGAAAGATTATAAAAAAGCAGTAGAGCATTTAAGTGATTTTAAAAGTGATGATGAAATATTGGCACCGTTAGCAAAAGGAAATATTGGTGATGCCTTTGTACAATTAAATCAGCCAGAAGATGCTTTGGATTATTACGAGCAGGCAGCCAATATGAGAACAAATGGGTACACAGCACCTATGTATTTATACAAAGCAGGTACCATTGCTTTAGAACTTGGAAAAGCTGATAAAGCATTAAGTCATTTTCAAAAAATTAAAGATGAATTTCCTAATTCTACAGAAGCAGCTACTATTGATGTGTTTATAGGAAAAGCACAAGTGTTGGCAAACAAATAATATGGCAACAGCTAATAAAAACTTATCCGATTACGATAAATCAACAATCCCAAATGCGAAAGGTTTTCGGTTTGGGATTGTTGTTTCAGAATGGAATGACTCCATTACCGAAGGATTATTTCAAGGGGCATATAATGCCTTAATTGAAAACGGTGTTTTACAAAACAATATTATAAAATGGGATGTTCCTGGTAGTTTTGAACTTATTTATGGTTGTAAAAAGATGCAGGAACAAAAAGTAGATGCTGTCATTGCCATAGGTAGTGTTATTCAAGGCGAAACCAAGCATTTCGATTTTGTATGTGAAGGCGTTACCCAAGGCATAAAAGATTTAAATATATTACACGATACGCCCGTTATTTTTTGTGTACTTACAGATAATACGCTGCAACAAGCCATAGACCGTTCTGGTGGTAAACATGGCAATAAAGGTACAGAAGCTGCCATTGCTGCTATAAAAATGGCTTTTCTAAGCAAGAATAGTTAGAGACATAAGTTGCTTAGTTTCTAAGAGGCAAATAATCGAAGTGACTAAGCTTAAAAAGTTTCTGAGATACAAAGTGAAAATAATTTGAAGGCTTAAAGTAACAATTATTAAACGTCTCTAAGCTTTTTTTACTTTTCAGAATTTTACTTTATAACTTTTAAATTGTGCCGTTCTTTAACCCTGTACTTGGCAACTCTGTAACTTTGACACTAAATAGCTTTAAAACAACTGTTAACAATTTTTAGCAATTCCTTTCTTAGTTTCTACCTATTTTTAAGTATTTTTGATGAGTTAGCAATCCAATTATTTTGTTTAATCAGCGTAAGAATAAATCGTTCAATTATAAACCTAGATTTTCTAGAGAAACAGATTCAGATGCCAATCTGGAGGACACTTCTAAATCAAGAGATTTTATTTCTAAATGGAAGCATGATAGCCATTTGAATAAACGTAAAGTAAAAGCAGGCATGTCAATGCGAATACTCATATTGATTTTGGTATTATTATTGATTTGTATGTATGTATTGGAAAAAAAATACATGTAACTTAAAAACTAAGTAATTATGGGACTTTTGAAATTACGTAAAAACAAAAAATTCAGTTATACACCTCGTTATTTTGATGATAAAGGAGAAGGCAATCCTTTTGAGATTAAACATAAATTTGACGATTTTAGAAAAACGGTAGGAAGTAATAACGGACTGAAAACCAAATTTAATAATGCAATAGATGATTTTAAAACAAACCCAGATAAAGACGCTAATAGACGTATATTGATTATTGCAGCCATTCTGCTTCTTATATGTCTTTTTATCATTGGGTTCGATTTATCTATTTTCTTTTCAAAGTAATACATGGCAGACATTATACAGCTTTTGCCAGATCATGTGGCTAACCAAATTGCTGCTGGAGAGGTTGTACAACGTCCAGCTTCTGTTGTTAAGGAGCTTTTGGAAAACGCTATTGATGCTGAGGCTACTCTTATTAAACTTATAATAAAAGATTCAGGAAAAACCCTTGTTCAAGTCATTGATAATGGAAAGGGGATGAGTACTACCGATGCCCGACTGAGTTTTGAGCGTCATGCGACTTCTAAAATCCGTACAGCAGACGATTTATTTCAGCTTCATACTAAAGGATTTCGTGGAGAAGCATTGGCAAGTATTGCTGCTATTGCCCACGTAGAATTAAAAACCAAACAAGAAAATGATGAGGTTGGTAATGTTATTATTATAGAGGGAAGTACTATGGTGTCCCAAGATGTGGTGGTTACTCCAAAAGGGACCTCCATTGCGGTGAAAAATTTATTTTTTAATATTCCAGCTCGACGTAATTTTTTAAAATCAAATACCGTAGAATTGCGTCATGTTATGGATGAATTTCATCGGGTGGCGTTGGCGCATCCCAATATTTCATTTTCATTTTATAATAATGGAAGCGATGTTTTTAATCTTCCACCAGGTAATTACAGGCAGCGTATTGTTAATATATTCGGTAATAAAACCAATGAAAAATTGGTGCCTGTTGAAGAAAACACCGAGGTTTTAAAAATATCAGGCTTTGTAGGCAAACCCGAATTTTCTAAGAAAACCAGAGGTGAACAATACTTTTTTGTGAATGATAGATTTATAAAAAGTGGTTATTTAAATCATGCTATTTCCTCTGCATTTGATGGCTTATTAAAAAACGGAGTACATCCTAGTTATTTTTTATATTTAACCGTAAATCCGCAAACAATAGATATCAATATTCATCCTACTAAAACAGAAATTAAATTTGATGATGAGCATACATTGTACGCCTTGTTACGATCGGCGGTAAAACATAGTTTAGGTCAGTTTAATATCGCTCCAGTACTTGATTTTGAACATGATCCTAATTTAGATACACCATATAGTTATAAAAACATACATGCCAATACACCTGTTATTGAGGTGGATAGAAGTTTTAATCCATTTAAAGAAAGTGGTAATTCTAGCAGACAACACACTACAACTTTTAAAAACGAAACGTCGAATCATTGGGATAGTTTGTATGTGGGATTGGAATCTAAAGGAAACAGTTTTAAACAAGAATTTAGTGAAGTTCATTTTGAAAGCGAAGAATCGAGCGAATCTATTTTTGATAATGATACACAAGTAGAACAGGCTCAGACAACCTATCAGCTTCATAATAAATACATCGTGAGCACCATTAAATCTGGAATGCTTATTTTAGATCAGTATCGAGCACATCAGCGTATTTTATATGAAGATTTTCTCAAGTGTATGACTATAAAAGAAGGGATGAGTCAGCAGTTATTGTTTCCGTTAGAACTTCATTTTTCAACAAAAGATATAGAGATTATTAAACAGTTAAAAGACGATTTGGAACATGCCGGTTTTGTATTTTCAAATATTCATAACGAAGGTGTTGAAATCATAGGCTTGCCTGTAAATATTCCAGAGAAAGAAGTTATTAGTATTTTAGAGTATTTAATAAGTGATGTGGAAAATGAAGTGCCAGATAGTAATTTTAGTGCCACCGATTTATTGGCAAAATCCATGGCGAAAAGTTTAGCTATCAAACGCGGACAATCCCTTAAAAAAGATGAACAAGAGCATTTGGTAAACAGCTTATTTGCATGTAAAGAGCCTAATGTATCACCCAATAATAAAGCAACGTTTATTACCATGAGCGTTGATGAATTGGATAAAAAATTTATATAGATTATGATGAGGATTTCAGAAACCGTTAAGCATTTAATAATCATTAATGTGATTATGTTTGTGGGTACTTTGAGTATTGGGAATGGTATTTTTTATGATTTGTTTGCAATGCATTTCCCGGAAAATGAATCATTTCGTTATTGGCAAATAATGACTCATATGTTTATGCATGGCGGTGTTACCCACATTTTATTTAATATGTTTGCTTTATGGATGTTTGGTACGCCTGTTGAAAATGTTTTAGGAAGTAAAAAATTCTTATTTATATATTTTTCTGCAGGATTGGGAGCAGTTGCATTACAAGTTGGATATTATTATTATGAATTTTATAGTGCTTATAGAGGTATCGCAGATTTGGGTATTAATAGTGAAATGTTGAGAAAAATAGTTTCAATTGATGCTAGTGATGGTCAATATATAAAAGGAGAAATCTTAAGCAAACAAATGTTGCCAATTTTAAAGTCATATAATTTTAATCCAGATTTAATAGATGGTAATGCATTTAAGTCATTATTTGACATGAATGTTATAGCTAGAAATAGCATGGTAGGTGCCTCTGGTTGTATTATGGGTATTTTGGCAGCGTTTGGTATGATGAATCCCAATGCGGAACTCATGATGATTTTTTTGCCCATTCCTATAAAAGCTAAATATTTTATTCCAGGGATTATAATTTTAGATTTAATTTCAGGGGTTACTGGTCAGTCTTTTTTCAGCCCAAGTAATACAGCATATATGGCGCATGTTGGTGGTGCATTAACAGGATTTTTAATTATGTGGTATTGGAAAAAAAATCAATTTAATAAAAACCGTTGGAATTAAAATGACATCACTTTCTCAAGACCTCAAGTATAAGTTGGCTCGCCTTAATGTGCTAGAAAAAATCATAGTTGTTAATGTGGTTGTTTTTCTTTTTGGTTTTGTTTTATCACAAATATTAGGGTATTCAAGTGGGATTAGTTTGCGTTGGTTAGAATTGCCAAGTGATTTCGGAGCATTTATTTTAAAACCTTGGTCTATTATTACCTATGCTTTTATACATTACGATTTTTTGCATATTCTTTTTAATATGCTTTGGTTGTATATTATTGGACAGTGGTTTTTAAATTTATTTAGTCCAAAACTGGCATTAAACGTCTATTTTTTAGGAGCTATTTGTGGCGGCTGGCTTTTTATGTTAGGGTACAATTTATTTCCCAGTATTTTCGGGAAGTCGTATTTAGTCGGTGCATCTGCTTCTGTAAGAGCCTTACTTATCTTTCTTTGTGCCTACATGCCCAATAAAGATATTCGTTTTTTTACAATCAATATAAAATTATGGTATTTTGGTCTAGCCATCATCGTTTTTGATGTCATAGGGGTTTTTGGAGTTAATTCGGGGGGTAATTTGGCGCATTTAGGTGGTGCATTGCTGGGGTATATGTATGCTAAGCAATATTTAAAAGGGAATGATATAGGAAGAGGGTTTGGCAAATTTATGGATGCTTGCATTAGTTTTTTTAGTTTTTCAAAAAAATCGCCTTTAAAAACAGTTCATAAAAACAAAAGTAAAGTAGGTGGTTATACTAAAGCTGATTTTGATGAGTTTAATCATCAAAAGAAAATTGATGTTATTTTAGATAAAATCAGTAAAAGTGGTTATGATAGTTTAACTGCAGAAGAAAAGGAATTTTTGTTTAGAGCTGGCAAATAGGTTATGAAAAAACTAAGCCTTATTGATAAAATTATATTTGTTTTAAATGTCATTGGGGCTATATTACTATTGCTATCTTATATTTTACCTTATTTAAAGCCAAAGGCTTTTTTTGTTCTTTCGGTACTGAGTTTAGGCGTTTCCGTCCTTATTTTAGTGAATGTTGTATTTTTTATGTACTGGTTGTTTAGATTAAAAAAACAACTCTTACTATCCTTAAGTGTGCTTTTAATTGGTTACGTTACTTATGGCTCTTTATATAAGTTTTCATCTTCTAGAAACGTAGAGCATGCCAACAACATTAAAGTGATGAATTATAACGTAAGGTTATTTAATTTATATGAATGGATTCCCAAAAAAAATATTGAAATTAAAATTGCTGAATTTATTAAAAAGGAAGCACCAGATATTTTAAATATTCAAGATTATCATCCTAATCCCAATATAGATTTTTCTTTTTTTAAGTATAAGTATGAAAAGCTATCTGGGAAGAAATTAAAAAGTGGACAAGTTATTTTTTCTCAATATCCGATCATTAATTCTGGGTCTTTGGATTTTCCAAATACGGCTAATAATGCCATATTTGCCGATGTTGTTAAAGGCAAAGACACCATTAGAATTTATAATATTCATCTTCAATCTTTAAAAATTGATCCGAATGTGGAAAAACTCAAACAAGAAACCACTTCGCATCTTTTTAACCGAGTAGGCTCTACTTTTAAAATGCAGGAAAGTCAAACAGAATTGTTTTTAGCGCACAAACAAAAGTGTAGATACAAAATGATTATTTCGGGTGATTTTAACAATACAGCTTACTCTTATGTATATAGAAAAATTAAAGGTGATTTAAACGATACGTTTATTGAAGCTGGAAATGGATTTGGGCGGACATACGATTTTAAATTTTTCCCTGTTAGAATCGACTTTATGCTTGCAGATGAAGCATTTTCTGTGAACGGATTTAAGACTTATAATGAGCACTATTCCGATCATTATCCAATTATGACGAAGTTGAGTTTGGAGAATTAATTGACTTTTTACATAAAAGCACAATCTACCAAATCGGCTATGATATGAATTACTAAGCCTAAAGCTACTAATCTAGATTTTTTTGGAATTAAAAGAAATAAATAAAAGGTGATAGCAAAGTAGGAGTGAAGCGGGTGAAAGCCAACACTGCATCTGTTAGGATCGAAAATCGGTGAAGCCAATAAGTGGTCTAAATCAATTAAAATACCTGCCAGCATAATTAAAAACGCACGTTTCCATTGTGATTTATACCAAATCAAAGCTACAAAAAGAGGCAAAAATAAATGGCATCCGTAATGAGCAAACGTCTGTAACATTATAGAGGTGATATTATTTGGGATTCTAAATAATTCAATGCGTTTGGGCCTTCATTAAAGAGTAAGTCCAAAATACTTAAATTATTTATAAAGCCATGTTTTTCTTGAAATACTTGATTGTACCTGTCAAACGGTTTTAAAAACTCTTTTTTAGCATTTACTAGAAACCTGAAATCTTCTATGTTTTCGATTTCTTTTTGATAAACTTCTGTTTTTGATGTGTTTAGTTCAAATTGTAGGCACTCACAGATAGTTTCAAAACACTTAACATTAAAATCTAATATATAATTTGTTTTTTCTTGAAATAGAGGCAAAAGTTCATCTTCATAATATTCAAAAAAAGGAGAGGTTCTATATGCTGAGAGTAATGATTTCCAATGGTGGTCTTGCCATTTTTCTTCATTAAAAATTTTAACGTCTTTATATTTCTGGCGATTTTTTTGAGTATGGATTACCGGAATGTTTAAAGCTAACTTTCCATTCGCTCCGTAAATGTATGTGCGATTTCTATAGGTTTGTTTTAAAAAATTGTCATCCACCTCAAACACGACTTCTTCAGCATTTACTATAGCCACAAAATGTGCGATGTTTGGAAAGTATGTTGGATGTAATATAATGTTCATTTGTTGATGCGTTTATTTGTTTATTCGATACTTTTTTAACGCATTCATATTAGTTATACTTTCAATTTGTTCTCTTAAAGCAGTATATTCTTTTAAATTAAAGAATCTATTTCATAAGAAACTATATTTTGACTTAAAACTTCAACAGCAGAGCTAAAAGCCATAATTGTGACATGGGATTTATCTTTATTGGTTTATCACGCAGAACCTTCCGTTTTTATTTAAACAAATAGAAATGAAATTCTTATTAAGTGAGAAATTGAACCAAATTTTTCGTCAGGTGAAAATTTACTGGTAACGGTATAAATATCTTTTGAAAGCTTTTTTGCTTCAACCCAAACTTCTAATTTTTTAAAACTATAAGTGTACATTTTCAACCGTTATATCAACAAATAAACAAATCAACTATTTCTTTCTAGCTCTCCATTTATTAAAACCAATAAAACCAAATAACACTACTAAAAAAGGTATGAAAAAAGAGGTGGCTTTTCCACTACCATTCACAGTTGTGAACAAACGTTCCCAACGAATTTTGTTAAATCCTTGTCCGAAACTATTCCAACTAAACCAAATGAACACAGGTTTTCCAACGACATGGGTAAATGGGACTAAGCCCCAAGCTCTCGCATCTAAAGAATTATGGCGATTGTCTCCCATCATCCAATAATAATCTTGTTTAAAGGTATAACTAGTTGCTACTTGACCATTAATATATATTTGATTGCCTTTTACTTGCAATGTATTACCTTCATATTCTGAAATAGCACGTTTGTAAAGAGGTAACACTTTTAAATTAAGAGCGATGGTTTTTCCTGCTTCTGGAATGTATAAAGGGCCGAAAAAATCATTATTCCAATTATATTGTGGATCATGAGGGAATATAGCTGGGTCTCTTTCGCCTTTTTCTGCTTTTATAGGGGTAATACTAACAACGTTAGGATTGTTTTTGAAAGTTTTTAAAGCTTCATCCGAAATGGCTGAGAAATAATAAGTTCTTTGAGAAGGTATATACTGAATTCTATCCGTTATATCATATCTATTAGCCAAAAACATGGGGTTAAACTCATTTGTTTTTGGCTGAACAAAATAGCTAAACTGCAAATGTGCTCTGTCAGGTAATACATTTTGTTTGCCATTAATATATACATAACCATTACGCACTTCAAGGGAATCACCAGGAATACCTACACAACGTTTTACCAAATTGGTTTTTTTGTCGATGGGCTTATAATAATTTCTGTCGGGATGAAAATTATTCATATCAAGCAGTGTATCTGCTGGTTGATTGAACACGACTATGTCATTTCTCTTTATTTTTTGAAACCCCGGAATTCTTAAGTAAGGGAGTTGTAATTTGTTCATCCACGAATCACTTCCTTTGTGGTCATCAAATAAATACGATTTTATGTTTAATTTCGGAATGGTATCATGAACCATGGGAGCAGCCACTGTTGTCATAGGGACTCTCGCTCCATAATGAAATTTGCTAACAAATAAGAAGTCGCCAACTAACAACGATTTTTCTAAAGACGATGATGGAATGGTAAAGGGTTGGATAAAATAAGTATGAACTATAGTAGCTGCTACGATGGCAAATAAAATGGAACTTGCCCATTCGCCAGAACTAGATTTTGGGTGTAAACTTCTGTCCTTTATATGCTCAACATCGGTGAAGTAATTCAAATAATAATTATAAAATCCAAAAGTTATAATAGCTAGAAACGTATCGATAGGCTGGTTTTTTCCAAAACTTCTAGCGGTTTCTACCCATACGACTATAAACATAATCAGGTTCACTATAGGTAAGAACAATAAGATAACCCACCACCATGGTCTGTTTATTATTTTCATTAATATGACACCATTATAAACAGGAACAAAAGCTTCCCAAGCTTGTCTACCTGCTTTTTGGTACAATTTCCAGGTGCCAAATCCATGTATCACCTGAATAATTAAAATAAATATAAACCATTGTGTTAACGTCATAATCGTAATTTTTAATTTATAAAGTTAGTGTTTAGTCATATAAGCATGTTACATCTTTGTAAGGTATTAACCAATATTTAACACATCGCTCATGGTAAATATACCGGTTTTTCCAACAATCCATTCAGCAGCAATAACAGCACCAAGAGCAAAACCATCTCTATTATGTGCGATGTGCTCCATAGTAATGGTATCTACATCACTTTTATAAGTTATAGTATGAGTCCCAGGAACGTCTTCTATTCGCTTAGCTTTTATTGGAATGATGGTTTCATTACCAGAATCTAATGCCCAATTTTTATAGGCATGATGGTTTGAAATAATATCATTAGCTAAAGAAATAGCCGTTCCACTAGGAGCGTCCAGTTTTTTTGTATGATGAATTTCTTCTAAAGAAATATGATATTGGTTTAGGTTGCTCATCATTTTGGCAAGTACTTTGTTAAGTTCGAAAAAAATATTAACACCCAAGCTGTAGTTTGAAGCATAAATAAAAGCACCCTTTTTTTCTTTGCAAAGAGCGACCGCCTTTTCATAATTTTCCAACCAACCCGTCGTACCAGAAATAACAGGAACTCGATTGTTTAAACACATGGAAATATTATTAAAAGCGACATCTGGGATACTAAAATCTATGGCGACATCGGCTTTTGTAATATCATAATGGGTATCGTCTTTATCGACTTTTAATACTATCTTGTGGCCACGTTTTATAGCAATTTGCTCAATGGTTTGTCCCATTCTTCCGTATCCAAGTAAAGCAATATTCATTTCTTTTAAAAATTAAAGTTTAAAGTTAGGCCCGTATTACCTTTTCCATCAATGTTATTTAAATAGTAATGGGGTACTAAGGAAAGATTTTCGTTGATGTTGTACTGCATTAAATGGGCACCTACATTGGCATCAATTATGTTTAAGGCATAAATGCCTACTGTTATTAACAGGGACAGGTCTTTATTTCTTCTATAAAATTTTTGTCCACGCTGTAAACCATCAGTAGTTACTCTTGGCTCTTGTAGCTGATTGCCATTTACATCAAAATAAAATTCATCATTTTTAAAACCAGCTAACCTGCTTTTATAAGCATCTCTATACCTATTGTATTCTTTATTATTAGAAGTGTAAAAGTATATACCGGCTCCTAAAGCACCATACACTATAGGGATTTTCCAATATTGTTTGTTGTAAGCTTGTCCTAAACCAGGCAGGACTGCCGAATAAAAAGCAGCTTTCGCTGGTGCTAATGCGTCGATGGGTTTACTAATTACTACAAGCGAATCTGTAACAACCTCTTTTTTTGGAGTTATTATTGTGTTTTCTTTTTCTTGAGCGATCAATGAAAGACAAAACAAACATGAAAACACACAGATTGCTAGCGATCTATTTAGCACCTTCAACTAATTTTTTTAAGCGGTTAAAATCTTCTTCAGAATGAAAAGGAATGGTTATTTTTCCTTTGCCATTGCTAGAAACTTTAACGTCTATTTTATGTCCAAAGTATTCAGAGAATACAGAGATGCCATTTTTTACGAAATTAGGGATGTCTTGATTGCTACTATTTTTTGATGGTATTTCAATTTCTTTAGATACATTAAAATTGCGAACAAGGGCTTCGGTATCTCTAACAGATAGTTGCTTTTCTAATATTTTTTCGTAAATATCTAACTGAATTTTTTGATCGTCAATATTAATAATGGCGCGACCATGCCCCATGGAAATAAAGCCATCTCGAATGCCTGTTTGGATAATGGGATCTAATTTAAGTAAACGTAGATAATTGGTAATGGTTGAACGTTTTTTACCAACACGTTCACTCATTTGTTCTTGGGTTAAATTAATCTCATCAATTAATCGTTGGTAGGATAAGGCAATTTCAATAGCATCTAAATCTTGACGTTGAATGTTTTCAACCAAAGCCATTTCCAACGATTCCTGGTCGTTAGCAATTCTAATATAAGCAGGAATGGTTTCCAATCCAACAATTTTAGAAGCTCTAAAACGGCGTTCTCCAGAAACTAATTGGTATTTGTTAAAACCTGATTTTCTTACGGTGATAGGCTGTATGATGCCTAATTCCCTAATGGAAGAGGCCAATTCTAAAAGCGATTCTTCACTAAAATTGGTTCTTGGCTGAAATGGGTTGACCTCAATAGCATCTAAATCCAATTCAATAATGCTGCCTATTACTTTATCGGCATTTTTATCTTGAACAGATTGTATGTCGTTACTAGGGTCTTTTAAAAGAGCGGACAAACCTCTGCCTAAAGCTTGTTTTTTGAGTGCCTTAGCCATAATTTAAGAGTTTTTATCAATAATTTCTTTTGCCAAACTTAAGTAATTACTTGCGCCTTTACTGGCTGCGTCGTAATTAATTATGTTTTCGCCATAACTTGGCGCTTCACTTAATCTTACGTTACGCTGAATAATGGTTTGAAACACCATGTTATTAAAATGTTTTTGAACCTCTTCAACAACTTGGTTTGATAGTCGTAAACGTGCATCATACATTGTAAGTAGTAAGCCTTCTATGTCTAATTCAGTATTATGTATTTTTTGAACACTTTTAATAGTATTTAATAACTTACCTAAACCTTCCAGGGCGAAATATTCACATTGAATAGGGATAATAACAGCGTCTGCTGCTGTTAAGGCATTCAGCGTTAATAAACCTAAAGAAGGCGCACAATCAATGATAATATAATCATAATCGTTTTTTATGTCTTTCAATGCTTTTTTTAGCATATACTCACGTTCTTCTTTATCTACTAGCTCAATTTCAATAGCCACCAAGTCTATATGAGATGGAATAATATCCAAATTAGGTGTATTGGTTTTTATTACGGCTTCTCTAGCTGTATTTGAATGTTCTAAAAGTTGGTATGTTCCTATTTCTATAGATTCAACATCTATTCCTATGCCAGAAGTTGCATTTGCTTGAGGGTCAGCATCAATAAGTAACACTTTTTTTTCTAAAACACCAAGGGAAGCAGCTAAATTAATAGATGTTGTTGTTTTGCCAACACCTCCTTTTTGGTTTGCAATTGCAATGATTTTACCCATCAATGATTTGGTTTTATTAGCCGTAAAAATACGATTATTTATGAGTAATAAAAACTGAACTTATTTTTATTGAACGAGTTTTTTAAAACTCTAAATCTTAAGGCATTTCAAAGAGATAATTTTTTTAGCTGAATGTAATAAAATTCATATTTCCGTTCTCTATAAAAGATTTTAGTTTTATATTTATTAAACCAAAAAAAACATACTATTATGGAAAACATCAATCAAAAAATCAAGTGTTTTATACTAGGTATTACACTGGTAATTACATCGATCACTTATTCTCAAATTAAAGAGACAGCATCGGTTGAAGGTATTACAGAATACAAACTGGAAAATGGTTTGAAAGTGCTATTGTTTCCTGATAATTCATCGCAAACTATTACAGTCAATATGACTTATTTGGTAGGATCGCGTCATGAGGGTTATGGAGAAAAAGGGATGGCTCATTTACTTGAGCATATGGTTTTTAAAGGAACCCCTAAACATCCAGATATTCCCAAAGAATTAACAGCCCATGGCGCCAGGCCTAACGGAAGCACTTGGTACGACAGAACTAATTATTTTGAGACGTTTAATGCCAACGATGAAAATTTAGAATGGGCATTGGATTTGGAAGCGGACAGAATGGTGAACTCCTATATTGCTAAAAAAGATTTAGAATCTGAGTTTTCTGTTGTAAGAAACGAATTTGAAAGCGGCGAAAACTCACCATCCAGTGTTTTAATGGATGAGGTAATTAATGCAGCCTATTTGTGGCATAATTATGGAAACACAACAATTGGTAATAAGTCAGATATAGAGAGGGTTCCAATAGAAAACTTACAGGCGTTCTATAAAAAGTATTATCGCCCAGATAATGCGGTACTAATGGTAACCGGTAAATTTGAAAAAGATAAAGTTTTAGCATTAATTGAAAAGAAATTTGCAGCTATTAAAAATCCAAATGTGCCTTTAAGAGATGTTCCTACAGTAGAACCAGCTCAAGATGGTGAAAAAAGAGTCACATTGAGTCGTGTGGGAGATTTACAAATTTTATCTGCTTTATATCATACACCTGCAGGTTCACATGAAGATTATGCGGCCATAGCCGTTGCTGAACAAATCTTAACAGATCAACCTTCCGGAAGATTATACAAAACATTAATTGATGGCAAAAAGGCATCTTCCATTTGGTCTTTTTCACCATTTACAAAGGAACCTTCTTTTATATATTTTAATGTGGATGTGCCTTCGGACAAATCTTTATCTGAAGCAGAAACCACTTTGTTATCTGCATTGGATGGATTAAAAGATAACCCAATAACAGAGGAAGAATTAAACAGAGCTAAATCTAATTTATTAAAACAATATGACCAAATAGCTAGAAACTCTTCTTATCTAGGTACCTATATGAGTGAGTTTATTGGTGCTGGAGATTGGCGGTTGTCATTCATTCTTAGAGACAGAGTTGAAAAAATGACTGTAGAGAAAGTTAATAATGCCATTCAGCGTTATTTTATAAATACCAATAGAACAGTTGGTAATTTTGTTCCTGCAAAAAAACCAATTCGGGTGGAGATTGAACATACCGAAGGGTTGGAGGCATTGGTTTCCAATTATAAAGGAAAAGAAGGTTATGGTGCTGGTGAAGCCTTTGATGTATCTTATGAAAATATCCAGAACAGATTAGATTCTGGAACGCTTTCAAAAACACCCATTGAATATGGCTTTATTAAAAAAGATAATCGCGGAAAGAGTGTCACTTTAAGGTTTATGATTAGAAATGGTAATGTAGATGATTTTATGAATAAAGGTAAGGTAGCTAATTATACTTTAAGAATGTTGAACAAAGGGACGCAAAATAATTCAAGACAAGATATTGAAGATAAATTAAGTGCTATAAAATCATCTGTTTTTTTTAATGGTTCAAACGGTAAAGTAGCATCTACGATTAATACAACGGAAGAACATGTAATGGAAGCCCTAGCTTTAATGACCGATATGTTAAAATACCCAAAATTTGACGCTGCAGAATTGGAGAAATTAAAGACCCAAGATTTAGCGGCCATAGAGGAAAACAAAACAGATCCACAGTTTTTAGCAAGTAAAGAATTGAGTTTGTTAAATCAAAACTATCCCAAAGGCCATCCACTACATGCCACAACCATCGAAGAAGATATAGAAGCTATTAATGATGTCACTGTTGAAAAATTACAAGATTATTATAATGATTTTTTTGGTATTTCTAATAGTGCTACATTAGTTTCAATAGGTAATATAGATGAAAAAAAACTGAAAGATTATTTTGAAAAGGAATATTCAGATTTTAAATCTAATAAACCCTATACGCCCATAGCTAACAAATTCATGCCAAATACCGTTGTAAATAAAAAAATAAAAACGCCAGATAAAAAGAATGCTATAAGCATTGGTGTATTAAAAACTGAAGTTAGTCAAGATAGTCCTGATTATGCAGCATTACAAATTGCAGGAGAAATTTTAGGAGGAGGTTTTTTAAATTCAAGAATCGCCAGTAGGTTGCGACAAAAAGATGGTGTTAGCTATGGTGCAGGCGCACAAGTTAGTGTTGATATAGATAAAAATGACAAAAACTCTTCAATATTAGTATATGCGATATATGCTCCTGAAAATGCAGTAAAAGTTCAAACTGGATTTAATGAAGAAATAGCTCGTTTTATTAAAGATGGAATTACAGAAGACGAATTAAAAGTAGCTATTACAAGCTGGGTTCAAGGTGAAAATGTTTCTAGAGCCAAAGATGGAGAACTTACGGAAACTATCAATAATAACTTATATTATGATAGAGATATGATGTTTCATAAACAAGTTGAAGACAAATTAACCAGTTTAACTGTTGAAGATGTAAATAAGGTTATAAAAAAATACTTTAAAACATTTGATAATTGGACCGTTATTAATGCTGGAGATTTTGTTGAAGATGCTGAAATAAAAAACATAGATAAAAAAGTAGATTAATTATCAGGTAATTAAAAAAAACCAGTTTATAATTATAAACTGGTTTTTTTATGCTTTTTCTAACTTTTATTACACAACTTTCGCATAGTTACCCATTGTTTTAGCATTCCTCTTGCTTCCTGTGCAGGATAGCCAAGAACGGTTTGCCCAGCTGGTACATCGCCTACGACACCAGAACCAGCACCAACCGTAGCACCAGAATGTATGGTTGTATGGTCTTTTATAGAAGCACTTCCCCCAATAATAACACCATCTCCCAACGTTACAGAGCCTGCTAATCCACTATGTCCTGCCATAATACAAGAACGTCCCATAATACTATTATGCGCTATTTGAACCAAATTATCAATTTTACAACCATCTCCTATAATGGTTGAACTAAACTTAGCTCTGTCAACGCAAGAGTTAGCTCCAATTTCAACATAATGTCCAATGATCACATTACCTATTTGCGGAATTTTAACTAATCCTCTACCATCTTCACTTGGTCTATATCCAAATCCGTCAGCACCAATGCTTACATTAGTATGAAATATACAGTGATTTCCTATGATGCATCGTTCTCTAATAACAGTTCCAGACCAAACAACCGTAAAGTCACCAATAATAGTTTCGTCAAACACACAAACATTCGGATATAATGTCACTCCATTGCCTAAAATCACATCTTTGCCCACATAACAATGGGCACCTATTTTACAATTATTTCCTATAATGGCAGTTTCATGAATAATAGCTGTTGAATGAATATTTTTATCAAACACGGGCGGAGAAGGATTAAATAATTCTAAAATTTTAGCCATAGCCAAATCCGCATTTTTCACTTTAATAATAACACAGTTTTCTTTTGGTTCTAAAATTAAATTATCGTTTATAACTACAACACAGGATTCAGATGTAATCCAATGTTTGATATATTTTGAGCTTCCTATAAAAGTAATTTGATTTTTTGTCGCTTTTTTCAGGTGTTCCGGACCTGTAATTTGTTGGGTAGTATGTCCAATTAATTCGCCTTTTAAAACGTCATTAATTTCATTAATTGTATAAGACTTCATAATTGTATTGTTGTATATAAGTTTGGTTAGGTCGTTGTAAATCTAATGGAAATAATTGAACAATCTAATTAACAAAGATTTAATTACGTTTTTATCAAAAAGAAAAAAGATGTATGGAGGAGATATATTTAAGTGTTATGAGTTATAATTTGTGGGAAATATAAAGCACTATTTTCATAGAAAATGAATTAAAACATATGATTTATAGAAAACAATATATACTGCAAAACGTATTTCTTTTCAGGGCAATACCGACGATTTTAAAGGATCAGGATATTATTTCCATAATATACAAGCCGAAGAAAGTTTTCTGCCTAATGAAAGTTGGCAACAACTTTGCCAAGGAGAAATGAAGGAAATCCAAATGAATACCTTCATTAAAAAGAACGAACATACTTCATATACCATTGCAGAGGGGAATAAGTGGAAAATAAAAATGCCCTATGGCACAATTTTCAATGATTTGAATGAAGCTTCTTTTAGTAGTAAATTCCATACGAATTTTAAAAAGACAGGAAATAAGAAGCAATTTTTAAATACTAAAGATTTTCAATACGAATATTTGGGCAAAGATGCAGATGGAAAAAAAATGGTGATATGGTTAGGCCCATCGGGTAATGTTTGCTATCCAAAAGGAAAAGCTATTACTATAGGTTTTTATAATCTTGGGTATATTGTGGTAGATGGAATAACGTATTTAATAACTGAAATTTCTGGTTCCAATTTTAATGTTAAAGTGACTGGAATTGAAGAAGGAACCTATTTTTTTAATACTTCTGGTTATACGGAAATATCTCGTTTTTAACAACAATGACGTTATAATGGATTGCCATAATACCGTCATTATATATAAGACGGTATTTTTGATTTAGTTGGAAATCATGTTGGATGTAACAAAAAAAAACAGATTAATATTTCAAATTCAAATTCGGGAATATATCTTTTTAAAAGATAAGATTTACAAACAAAATAAATGGAAATATAAAAATATTACTCTTCAATTCTATTATCATCAAAAGCAGATGGTAATAATTTAGGTATAAATTTTATTACTAAAGGTAATAATAACGCACCGCCGGGTAACAAAAAAATAGCAAGGCTGGGGATGGATTTAAAAATATCTAAAAGTTGTTCTTGTACCTTTTTTTGTTCACTAGGGGTTAAATCCCTTAAAGTAGACTGAGAGAGTAATACCATGAGTTCTTTACTATCCTTAAGTTCTTGGTATAGGCGTTTGCTGTTTCTTGTAATTAATTTTTTTACCATTTTACTTGAGTTGTCGTAAAAACTATGAACTATGTTTTTAGAACTCAATAATGCTATATCGTTTTTGTGAATGGTATAAAAATGATTTACAGCTGAAATGGATTTATTTATTAGTTCGCTATCAATATTTAAATCTGTTCCCAATTGGGTTAAAAACAGCTGTTCTTTTTTATCAATTTTTCTATCACTCCATGTCGCCATACATGCCAAATCTAAAACATAATATTTTTCTGTTGTATTCCTTATGTTTTCAATGGACTCGGTATATGTTAAGTGCTTTTCATCTTGATAGCGTAATGATGAATCAAAAAGTTTAATCAAACTTTCGTCATAATCATTTTTAATTTTTTTAGAATTTAAGGTATCTAATGAAATGGAAGCAATTGAGGCTTCTAGATTTTTAATATGGTTAATAGAAATGCTTTTGTTTTTTAAATATTCTTGATACGCCAATATATCTATATAAAGTAAAGCATTAATGATAAAATAATTAAAGTTTTTAGTGATAACA
This sequence comes from Confluentibacter sediminis, assembly GCF_003258355.1. Taxonomy (GTDB): domain Bacteria; phylum Bacteroidota; class Bacteroidia; order Flavobacteriales; family Flavobacteriaceae; genus Confluentibacter; species Confluentibacter sediminis. The sequence goes on from NZ_QKPO01000001.1 coordinate 216,879, forward strand.
TTCGTATCAATTTGAATGCGTTTATCTATTATTTTTTCAAGAAGTTCATTAGAATTTTTATCTCCCAAAAAATCTCTAAAAAAGGATGTTTTATGCTCATTAATGATTTTGTAAAAATTTACAATGGTATCTAAAACAGGAAGTTTTGAATTAGAACTGTTATATATGTAAAGAAAGGATAGGAGTAAATTGATTTTACAAAGCTCTTCTTCTGTAAGATCATTTTTTTTAATGGTATTAGCAATCACTTCTACGTTACTACCATAAATAAAACCACTGGTTCTTAAAGCATCATAAAATTCAATTTCACGAAGATTCAAGAATGAATTGTTTTTATCGACTTCCTTGAGTAATTTTTTTATCCAACCATTAGCTGAAGGATTCATGGCTTATTTCTTTTGCAGTAAAAGTAATGCTTTCAGAATGAAATTTGCAAATTTTTACTTTTACAAGATTTTAACAAAACCGGCTTTTCATTATTTCGTAAGTATTTTGCGAAGTTGTTCTCTTTACTGGGAACACAAAATGTAAGACTATGTGCCATAAAATAAATATTTCAGAAACATAAAAAATGATTTTGATGTGTATTTAGAATTAAGGAATTTTACAAATTATACCATAGTATGTGTTTAAATACAACCTGTCATCCAGAAGTGTTATTTTATTTGCCTTGGGTTTATAAAAGAAATGTTAGGATAAAGAAAGCTGTAAATTTGAAAGGAGAATTATTAAAATGTACTTTTGAATTAGTTCCGTTAATGGGACGAAAAATCCATAACATTTAATAAAACAGTAACCATGAAAATTTTTAAACGGCTGCTATTTGTTATGATTTTGTTAGCTTCATGCTTTACATTTTCACAACAAATAAATGGCTTTATAATTGATGAAACCAATAAACCATTAGAGTCAGTATATATTTATAATTTAAATTCTAAAACCCATGCCCATTCTTTAGAAAATGGTTCGTTTATTCTTGATGACAGTAAAGTTAATGATAGTGTGAGGATTAGCTTATTAGGTTATGAAAGCAAAACAATCTTACTAGATTCATTAGCTTTCAAATCTAAAGTCAAAATAGTATTGCAAGAAAAAACATTTCAACTACAAGAAATGGTTATTACAGAACAATTAAATGCTTTAAGTTCTATTTCTAAATTAGATTTAAATACAAACCCTGTTAATTCATCTCAAGAAGTATTGAGAAAAGTTCCAGGACTTATTATTGGTCAACATGCAGGAGGTGGTAAGGCGGAACAACTTTTTTTAAGAGGATTTGATATTGATCATGGAACAGATATTTCAATTTCTGTTGATGGTATGCCAGTAAATATGGTATCTCATGCTCATGGGCAAGGGTATAGTGATTTACACTTTTTAATTCCAGAAACTGTTAATAATATAGATTTTGGTAAAGGACCATATTATGCCAAAAAAGGTGATTTTAACACAGCGGCTTATGTAGATTTTTCAACTAAAGATTATCTTAAAGAAAGTTCTATATCACTTTCTATAGGACAATTTAATTCATTAAGAACCCTAGGAATGTTTAATCTTTTAGAAGATGTTAAAGATCAAAATGCTTATGTAGCTCTAGAATATTTAGTAAATGATGGTCCTTTTGAGTCGCCACAAAATTTTAATCGCTTAAATATTTTTGGAAAATATATGATGTTTTCACCTGAAAATGATAAACTTTCATTATCATTTTCTCATTTTACTAGTAGATGGGATGCCTCAGGACAAATACCACAACGCGAAGTTGATAACGGTAATATTTCTAGGTTTGGATCTATTGATGATACTGAAGGCGGTAATACATCTCGTACCAATTTCAATATAGATTATAATAAATATGTAAGTGAAAGAACAACGTTAAATACTGATGTATTTTATTCTCATTATGATTTTGAGCTGTACTCTAATTTTACATTCTTTTTAGAGGATCCTATTAATGGCGATCAGATTAAACAGAAAGAAGACAGAGATGTTTTTGGTTTTAATTCTACTTTAACTTACGATATATTTTTAGGCAAAACTTCATTAAAACTTACGAGTGGTTTAGGCTTTAGATATGATATGATGAATGGTACAGAGCTTTCAAAAACATTGAATAGAACAACAATATTGCAAAATATTCAGTTGGGAGATATCAATCAAACAAATATGAGTGGTTTTGTAAATGCTGAATTCGAGTTTGGCAAACTAAGAGTTGCTCCAGCTTTAAGACTCGATTATTTTAAGTTTCTGTATAATGATAAATTGCAAACTAGTTATAAATCTCAAACTGAAGACAAAACAATTTTAAGCCCAAAACTTAATTTTTTCTACGATGCCAAAGACAATTTACAACTTTACTTAAAATCGGGTATAGGTTTTCATTCCAACGATACTAGGGTAGTGGTAAACAATATGGGTAAAGATATTTTGCCAAAAGCTTATGGTTTAGATATTGGAGATGTTTGGAAACCAATCCCGAAATTATTTATTAATACGGCTTTATGGTATTTATTTCTAGAACAAGAATTTGTGTATGTTGGAGATGCAGGTATTGTTGAGCCAAGTGGAAAAACAGAGCGATATGGTGCTGATTTAGGTTTAAGATATCAATTTAATGATTGGCTATTTTTTGATACAGATGCTACATTCACAAGAGCTAGAAGTATAGAAGATCCAGAAGGACAAAACTATATACCATTAGCTCCGGATTTTACCATGGCAGGGGGTATTTCGGTTAATAACCTGAATGGTTTTTCTGGAGGTTTAAGATATAGATATATTGATAATAGACCTGCTAATGAAGATAATAGCATAGTAGCTAAAGGGTATTTTGTGACAGATTTTAATACTAATTATAGTATTAAAAATGTAACGTTAAGCATCATTATAGAAAATGTATTTAATACAGAATGGAATGAAACCCAGTTTGCTACAGAATCGCGACTTCAAAATGAAGTGCAATCTGTAGAGGAAATTCATTTCACACCAGGTACCCCTTTTTTTATAAAAGGAAGTATATCCTATACATTTTAAACAAACTTATAGTGGTTGGCTATTAATTTGAGAGAATTAATTTATGAAGTGTAAAGTTAATTTTAAGGTAACCTAAAATGTTAATGTTGCTTTTTTATTAGTTTGAAAGTGTCCAATTGTGGAAATATAATTGGACACTTTCTTTTTACTAAAACTAGTGAATTGTTAAATTTAAACTATCGCTTAAAGGCATCATTAAAGAAAACAAGTTGGTATTTAATAGAGTTTGACCAATAATTCCAATTGTGTACACCAGGTCTTTCAATATAATCGTGAGCGATATTTCTCTCTATCAATTTTTCATGGAGTCTTTTGTTGTCTTCAAAAAAGAAATCATCATATCCACAATCTATAATTATTTTTAAATCACCATCAAGTAAATACACTAAATTAATAACGCTGTTTTTTTCCCAATTCTCTTTGTTTTCAGGGTAAGTTCCCAGGCGCTTTTTAATATCCCAGTTATTAGGAAACGGACGAATATCGACACCACCACTCATACTTCCAGCGGTACCCCACACATCTTGATGTTTAAAAGCAAGATATAAAGCACCATGCCCACCCATACTCAATCCCGTAATGGCGCGACCATTTTTGTTGGGTATGGTTTTGTATTTTTTATCAATAGCTGCAATTAATTCATTAGAAACATAGGTTTCATACTTCATGGTATTATCGATAGGGCTGTCAAAATACCAACTGGTAATACCTCCATCGGGACATACAATTATCATATTAAAATCAGTTGCATATTTTTGTACTAAGGGTACTTTAGAAATCCAATCGGTAAAATTTCCTCCAGCACCATGAAGTAAATACAATACAGGTAACTTCTCATTTTTGCTTGCATAATTCTCTGGAGTAATAACCATGTTGGGCACATTTTTATTCATGGCTTTACTGAAAACCAATAACGTGTCGACTTGAGACGTTGCTGTAGTTACAAGAAATAAATTAATGATTATAAGTGTAAGTGTCGTTTTTAATTTGGTCATAGTTGGTTCTTTTGGTTAAAAAATTTTTAGAAGTTTAAAAATAGTGATTTTTTATATACAGGAAGACCAGGGTTTCGATTTTAAGTTAATGAAATAAAAGTAGCCTTTCTTTCAAAATTTAGTACTTATGAATAAAACACGGAAATTTTTTGGAATAGACATTATTAAAGAGGTGTTTATACTTATCAAAAAGGCGGTTGTCAAGATTGAGAACGATAAGGGCGAGGCTAAAGCGATTTGTGAAATGAACAAATGAATGGGAGTCCATTGTACATACACAGTATAGATGTAAAAGCCTAAATAAAGAGAAAGGTAAAGCTGTTGTAAACAAAGCTATAAGAATAGGTGATAGAAATTTCAAAAATAAGGGAGGTATATGATGAAACTTTGTTTTAAAATCAACCTAAATTGCTTTTTTTTCTTAACTAATGAAAAAATTTATAGATATGGAAAAAATATTATGTGGCAGCCACAATTCCCAAAGTATAAAGCTGCTCCATAGTTGGTGATTCACTACCACCAGTAGGCTCTAAAGTAATGCCAAAAGCTTGGCTTTCGTTTAAATTCTCAATTTCGAAAATTTTATTCTCCTTTGTAGTAAAATTGTCAAGTGTTCCTAAACTTACAGGTGTAAGCGGATTTAAAGTTAATGACCAAACTTGGTATACCTTGCCTTTTGGTGGTTCAGGTAAACCTTCTACGTCTAAAAAGATGCGTTTAGTATTTTTATCCCAATACACTTTAGCATGAGTGCTTGCAAAATTACCTTGCCCAGCTAATGGTACTTGTGTTATAGTTTCATCCCGCAATACAGAAATAAGTGTTTTGGCGTGGTTTAAATTATTTTTTGAATATTCAACCTCGATTTCTAGTTGAGATTTTTGTGTTTCAACAGTTTGTATATTAGATTCTAATGCTTTGTTTTGGTTCGTTGTCCATAATAAGCCTGCTGCCAAAATAATGGAAGCTGCCCAACCTGAATAAGTAATCCAATTGTATTTAGGTTTAGCTATAGGGACAACTTTAACATCATCGTTGCCAAAATCTAAGTTTTGTTTAATAGTGTTAATGCGATTGGTAATGTCATTTTGAGAGACAGACTCAGTTAATTTAATAACAGCGGATTCGATTTCAAGAACTTCTTGTGAAATTTCGGGATGCTCTAGCATCAGCTTGTACACATCTTTATTTTCTTTTTCAGAAAGTGCACCTGCTACGTATAGCTCTAAAATTCCCGATTCTATGTATGCTTTAATATCCATTTTATTTTAATACTAAGGTTCTAAGTTCTTGAATACACTGTCTGTTTCTTGTTTTAACAGTTCCTATAGGCATATTAAGTGTTTCGGATACTTCTGATTGTGTATAACCTTTAAAATATAAAAGTTCAATGACTTGTTTACATTTTTCTGCAAGTTTACCCACAAACTTTTTAATACCTATGGAGTCGGTTGTATTGTCTAAACTTTCACTGGTTTCAAGGATATCTACGAAAAAATCAGAATTAAGGTTTTGTTTTGAGTTCTTGAAATTTTTAGAGCGTGTTTTATCGATGGCGGCGTTTCTAGAAATATTGAGTATCCAAGTAAAAAAACGTCCTTTTTCAGACGAGTAGTTTGCTGAGTTATGCCATGCTTTAACAAAAACATCTTGCATAACTTCTTCGGCAATATCGCTATCTCTAACAATATTATAAATAACGCCGTGCATACTTTTGCTGTACATATGGTATAAAGCTTCAAAAGCTTTCTCGTCTTTTTGTTTAAATTTTTCTACTAGGGTTTCTAATTGCATTTAAAGAATTTAGATTTCCGAAAATAATGAATGTTAAGTAAAAAAGCTACTCGAAAAAGTAGCTTTTAAATTTTACAGACAATAATTTAATTATTCAATAATTCCAGCACAACTTACTCTACCACCAGCATCGCCAGTTGGTTGGGTTGTAAAGTCATCTGTTCCTGCATGTACAATAATACCTTTGCCAATAATGTTTTTAGTATCATCTTCGCATCCTATACACCATTCGTCTGTAGAGAACATAACCATGCCATTTCCATTTTCATCGGCGGTAAAATTCCCGATATCACCTTTATGATACCCCGTCTCGGCATCCCATTTACCATGTGGTTGGTTTGTTGGATTCCAATGACCTCCTGTAGATTTTCCGTCTGGTGATGAACAATCAGATGATTCGTGTAGATGGATAGCGTGTACTCCTGGCTCTAAACCAGTTATCATAGCATGCATACTCACTATCCCGTTTTCTTCAGTAAAGGTTACTGTGCCTGATACATTGCTGTCACTTTTCGGGTTTAGTGTAACACTTAATTCTTTGGTCATAGAAGTTTCTGTTTCAACAGTTTCGCTTTCCATAACAGGTTCTTCTTTTTTTGCGTTTTTACAAGCAGCTAAGCTTAAGGTCGTTAAGATTATTATATAGCTTAATTTTCTCATTTTATATATTTTTATTATTTACGTTAAAATTACTGTTTTATAAATCCAATTACAAATTTATATATGACTTATATCATATTTTTAAAGCTTAAGCTCTTTTACTTTTGATTTTATAAAATGTTAGGTATGCGAAATTCATTAATCCAAAAATATAATATAGCAGGACCTCGATACACCAGTTATCCAACGGTACCTTATTGGAATCAGGAAACGTTTTCGTTAAAGAAATGGAAGTCGTCTTTAATAAAATCTTTTAACGAAAGTAACCATAAAGAAGGTATAAGCATTTATATTCATCTGCCTTTTTGTGAAAGCATGTGTACCTTTTGTGGTTGCAATAAACGTATTACTAAACAACATGATGTGGAAGATGTTTATATCAATGCCGTTTTAAAAGAATGGAGTTTATATTTAGATGTATTTGATGAAAAGCCCATTATTAAAGAAATGCATCTTGGAGGTGGTACCCCAACTTTTTTTAGTCCTGATAATTTAAAACGTTTGGTAGAAGGCATTTTAATGAATTCAAAACGAGCTGTTAATTATGAATTTAGTTTTGAAGGTCATCCCAATAACACAACACGCGAGCATTTGCAAACCTTATATGATGTGGGTTTTAGACGTGTAAGTTATGGCGTCCAAGATTATAATGAAACAGTACAAAAAGCCATTCATAGAATACAGTCTTTTGAAGCTGTAAAGAACGTTACGGAACTAGCAAGAGAGATAGGTTATACCTCTATTAGCCATGATATTATTTTTGGATTGCCTTTTCAAACCATAGAAAATGTCGAACAAACTATTTTTAAAACCAAGGAATTGCTACCAGACCGTTTGGCATTTTATAGTTATGCCCATGTACCTTGGGTTAAAGGTAATGGACAGCGTGGATTTAATGATGAAGATTTGCCAACGCCAGAGATTAAAAGTAAGCAATATGAATTAGGTAAAAAGTTACTTACACAAGTCGGGTATACCGAAATTGGCATGGATCATTTTGCATTGCCAACCGATACCTTATATCAATCGATGGTTGAAGGGGAATTACATAGAAATTTTATGGGCTATACGCCATCAAAAACACAAGTTATGATTGGCTTAGGTGTGTCTGCTATTAGTGATAGTTTGTATGCTTTTTCTCAAAATGAAAAAAGTATTGAGTCCTATTATCATTTACTAAAAGAAAATATGTTACCAGTAAATAGAGGCCATATTTTAAGTGAAGAAGATTTGGTTATTAGAAAGCATATTCTTAACTTAATGAGCCGTTTTAAAACATCTTGGTCTTCAAAAGCTTTTAATTTTAAGGAACTTCCGGAGGTTATTTCCCGTTTAAAAGAAATGGAGAAGGATGGATTGATCCGTATAAATTCAGATAGTATCGAAGTTACAAAAAAAGGTCAACCTTTTGTTAGAAACATTTGTATGGCTTTCGATTTGCTATTACAACGGAATCAACCAAATACCAATTTGTTTTCAATGACAGTTTAACTTTAAAAATGACACATGAAAAAAATTATAGTTCCCATAGATTTTTCAGAGCATTCAGAATATGCTCTTAAAGCAGCAGCTAAGTTAGCAAAAACATACAAAGCAGAAATTTTAGCATTACATATGTTGGAAATGGCAGATGTTATGCTAACCTCTTCTGAAGGTATCATAGATGAAAAAACCATATACTTTTTTAGATTGGCAGAACAACGGTTTGAAACATTTCTTAAAAAAGATTATTTAAAAGACATAAAAATAACCCCAATTATTAAGCATTTTAAAGTGTTTAGTGAAGTTAATGAGATCGTTAAAAGCCATGATGCCGATTTAATAGTTATGGGTTCTCATGGAACAAGTGGTGTTTTGGATTTATTTGTTGGATCTAATACAGAGCGTGTGGTAAGACATGCAGAGGTACCTGTTTTGGTTGTGAAAAAAGATTTATTGAATGTGAATTTTAAATCCGCTGTTTTAGCTTGCGATTTTTCGGTAGAAGCAATAAAACCTTATTTAAACGCCGTTAATATGATGCAAAAGCTAAAATGTAAACTTCATATGGTTCATGTAAACTTACCTAACAATAGCTTTAAAAGTTCGACTGAAATAGAAAAAACTGTAATTAATTTTTTTACTAAGGCTGATAGGAATCTAGATAGAATGAACGATGTTCGGTATGTTTCTGATTATACGGTTGAAGAAGGCGTTTTAAACTTTTCTAACAAAATTGGAGCTGATTTAATTATTATGCCAACCCATGGCAGAAAAGGACTATCAAACTTTTTTGAAGGTAGTATAGGTGAAGATATTGCAAACCATTCCAAACTTCCCGTTATGACATTTAAGATTTAAATTAACTTGTTGGTTAGTTAATTTAATTTTGAGAAAAGAGTTATTATATGAAATGAGATATAATAGCTCTTTTTTATTCTATAGGGGGTGCTAATATATTCAATAATGTAGCCTTTGTTTTAAAAAAATCATATTCTAGTTCTATCGCTTTTAGTTTAGCATCTATGAGTTTGGATTCTCTTGAATTTACCAAGAATAGAGAGCTTTCGCCTAAAAAGAATTTGCGTTCCTCGGCATTGAGCATAGTGTTATAATCTGCAACAATGGTTTTAGTATAGTTATTTTGTTTGATAAATGAATTTAGTTCTTGGGTAATTGCATCTATTTTGTTTTTTAGATTGATTTTAGTTGATAAAATTTCAAATTCTGTATCTAACAATTTAAGCTTGGCTAATTTTAAATCAGCACGTTCTTTTCTTAGAAATAGAGGAAAGCTAATATTCAAACCGGTTTTATAGGCAGAGGTACTAAAGGATTGACCGACTTCAGGGGTTTGTGATAAAAAATTATACTGCAAATCTATTTTAGGAAGTAAATTGTTTAATTGTAAACGTTTTTCCAGAGTCAAACTTTTAACTTTATAATTTAGGGATTGTAGCTTTGGATGATTCTCGAAATCTAAATCTTCAATATTTAGTAAGGATGTATTAAGTGTTTCATCAATAGTCTCAAAAGAGTTAATATCGGGGATAACGTGGTCCTTAATTTCAATAGGTGTATTGTCATCAACCCATAAATAATTAGATAGCTCTAAAGAGGCTTTGATATATTTAATGTTTGATTTTTCAAGATTTAATTTTCTATTATTTAATGCTATACGTGCTTCTAAAGTATCAATTGCAGGCATTTCTCCTACTTCAAAATTCTTTTTAATGCCATTAAACCGCATGTTGGCATTTTCTAAAAAATCTTCATAAACACGTTTTTCATTATAGGTCTTAAGCCAATTAAAATAGGTTAGAGTAGCATCATATAGAATACTGTTTACCAATAATTGCCTATCGGTTTTGGCTTGTTCTACAAATAATTTGCTTTGCTTTAAAATTGTCATGCGTTTGTTGGCCAAAAGTCCTTGGGCTAATGATATAGAAACACCAGCACTGTACAGACCGCCTTCTGGAACGGTAGCTTCTCGACTTAAATAAACACCTTTATTATCTTCAAAACTGCCTTTTAGTTCAACGCCATACCAAGTAGGTATTTTAAATGTGGCATTCAACTTATCATAATATTCGGTATCCTTGAATTTTTTTCGATCATAATCTGTTTCCAGTTTGGGGTCGAATGCTCCACGAGCCTTCATAAGCTTGACTTCACTTTCATTAATACGTAAATTAGCTTGCTTTACAATGGGGTGAAAAGACTTTACATAACCCAAATATTCCGATAGGCTAATTATAGATATACTATCGTTTTGAGCAAATGAGAAAAGGCTAAAAGAAAAGCATATAGTTAATAAAAAAACTCTCATTTTTTATCTTTATTAGAGGTGGTTTCAATATTGCCTTGGGGTTGGTAATAATTGGGGGGGAAACTGTTTATTTGTCGCCATAGTTCAAACCAAATAGGTACATTCTCTAAAAGTGCAATAGTGCGCGCTCCAGAGCCAACACGTATTGCTTCAGGCCATTTGTAATCAGTTTCATCTGGGGCTAATAATATTCTATATTTGCCATTGCTGCTGATAAAGTTTTCAATGGCTACTATTTTAGCACCATAAGTTCCATAGCTTGCGTTGGGCCAACCACTAAATACAATAGCAGGCCAACCATCAAACTGAACACGCACTTTTTCTCCAATATGCAAAAGGGGCAAATCAATAGGTCTTACATAGGTTTCTACGGCTAAATCAAATTGTTTAGGCATGATGCCTACCAATGCTTCTCCTTCTTTAAAGTTAACACCGATACCACCTGTTAATGCTTTATTTATATAGCCACTTTGTGGCGCAGTAATGTATAATAAGCTGTTTCGTTTTGTATAATTTGTATACTCGTTTTCTAATTTTGTAACTTGTGCCTGGGCATCAAATCCGCTAGATTTTGCTGTAAACATATCACTTTGTGCTTTCGAAATTTTATCGGCATATTCGGCGTTAATTCTAGATAATTCAATTTGTGCATTGATTATTTCGTTTTTACTTGCTAAATATTTGTTTTCTTGTGAGATTAATTTAGCTTGAGATTCTTGAAGTTTTAGACGTTTTTCTTCTACATCTTTAACAGCTTTTAGACCTTCCTCTTGCAAAGTTTGTGTACGATTGAATTGGCGTTCTGCAATTTCTATATTTGTTTTAGCGGCTTGAAAATCTATGCTGTCGCTTTTTACCTTTAAATGGGCTTGCATCAACTTGTTTTGTGTTTGTTGGTACTTTAGTTTTTGCTCACTTAATAAAGCAGAAACTTGCCTATTTAATGCTTGTACTTTACCTTGATAAGCATCTACAGAAGATGATTTTGCTATAATCTGCTCATTAGTTCTTTCTACTAATTTTTCATCAAAATATTCGCTTTTAATTTCTGAAATTCGTAGTATAGTATCTCCTTCTTTCACAAAGTCACCTTCATTTACAAACCACTCTTCTATACGGCCAGGTATTTGAGATTGTATGGTTTGTGGACGTTGATTGGGTTTTAAAGTCGTTACTTGACCTTGCCCAGTAATATTTTGTGTCCAGGGTAAAAAAAGGACGATTAAAACAATAATAGCAATAGCTAGTAAGAATTTGTTGAATTGTTTGTAATAAGGTTTGTTAAATATATGTTGGGTAGACTTAAATTTATCTAAATCCACATGATGGTTTATCGTATTGTGAGATATATTAAGCATAGTCTATGTTTTTAATTTCACCTTTTTCTAATTGAATTATTTGTGAGCATTTAGATTTCCAACTAGCGTTGCCACTAACTACGATAAGTGCCCAAGGTCTGTCTGGATGTGATATATAATCTATAATAGCATTAGTTTCAGTTGGATTAAATCTGTCTAGGGCATCTTCTAGAATAAGTAATTTAGGTTTTTTTAAAATAGCTCTGGCTAAAATAATTTTTTTAGATACGGTATGAGACATCTGTTTTCCATCAGCATTTAAAATTGTTTGTAAGCCTTTAGTTTGTTCTTTTATAAAGTCCATGAGCCCAACTTTCTTTAAAACATCAAAAATGGCATCATCAGTTATGTTTGGGTTTCCAAAAGTTAAATTTTCTTTTATGGAACCATCAAATGGTGATTCTTCCGTTAGCGACAAGCCTAATTCTGCGCGATAATGATTTAAATTTAAGCTGTTTAAGGATAGATTGTTAATATAAATATAGCCAGCGGTTGGTTCTGTAATACCAGCAATAAGACGCAATAGAGTAGATTTACCCGATCCACTTTCGCCTAAAATTAAAATTCTACTTTTTGAATTTATATTTAAAGATATATTATAAAGTATAGGGCTATCTCTATCTGCAACTCTATATGAAACCTCATTTAGTTCTATATTAATATCTCCTTTAAAAATTGGTTTTTCGCCTTTTTGGTCTTCTATGTCTTTATCAACTATTTCTCCTAATTTTTCAATAGATGTTAAAACATCATAGAAAGGTTCTAGCCCAAGAATCAGTTTTTCCACAGATGCAATGATTAATAAGATAATAATTTCTGCGGCTACAAATTGCCCAATATTCATCTGTTGATTTAGAACTAATGCTCCACCAATTAGTAGTAAACTTGCTGTAACAATTACTTTAAAACTAACCATTTGAATAAACTGCATCATTAAAACCTTGAAATGACTTTCTCTAGATTCTAAATAATTAGATACCAAATAATCGTTTTTGCCTAATGCCAAGCTTGTATTTCCTGAAAGTTTAAAACTGGTAACACTTCGGGCAATTTCTTGAATCCAATGAGCAACTTTGTATTTGTTTTTAGATTCCATTAAACTAGTCTCTAAACCTCTTTTGGCTGTAAATTTGAAAACTATGAATATCAGAAGAAGTAATAATATCCCAAAAATGATAAAAAAAGGATGATAAAACGATAACAATACTAATGCAAACAAAATTTGCAAAAGAGCCGTTGGTACATCAATAAGTATTTTAGATAACCCTTTTTGAATAGTTAAAGTATCGAAAAAGCGGTTTGCTAATTCTGGGGGATAGTAATTACGTAATTCTATTGTTTTAATTTTCGGGAATCTATAACTTAACTCAAAGGAAGAGCGTGTAAAAATACGTTGCTGTATGGTTTCAATAATACGCAGTTGCATGAGTTGTAAAGCTCCAGAGAAAGCGACACCCAGGGTTACCAAAATCACGAGTACTATCCATGATGTGGATATTTGAGCACCTTGTATTAAATTAATAATTGTTTGAATTCCTAACGGAAGTGATAAGGCAACAATACCTGAGAAAATTGCATAATAAAATATTTGTAGAATATCCCTTTTTTCTAATTTTATTAATCCAATTAAACGCTGCCAAGGTGTTGTTTTAGGTTCTCCCATAATTATAATTTTAAAGTGTTTATGGCAAGATTTATAAAAAACACAGAAGGGGTTATATGTTGGTTGCAATTGGTTATTGATGCGAAATGATCCTTTAAAAAATGCTGATGTAAACTACCTTCTATAATTGTGCTTGCTAAAGAAGATGCAAATTCATAATTTGGAGCAGCATTTAATATCATGTCCTTTATTCTTTCTACAATACGCTTATATATAATGAAATAGCCCTCCTTATTTTCTTGATCAACTTCTTTTGTTAAAAAGGATTTTGAATTTTCATTTATTATAATATTATTTAGGGCACCTTTATTAATATGTGGAAAGATGATGTCTTCTTTAATGGTCCTACAAACAATTTCGATGGCTTTTATTAGCTTGTCTTTGTCATTAGAAATACTATGAGTTTCAAAAACTAATTGGTACTCTACCCATGCCCAATACCAAGAAGATATATATAAAAGTAGTTTGTGTTTACTCTCAAAATAGCGATAAATAGAACTTTCATTAGATCCTATTTTTTCTCCTAATTTTTTAAATGTAAAAGAGTCAAAACCAATGTCATTAATTAAAATTATGCTATGCTCAATGATACGTTTTCCTAATATTGAAGATTCTGGATCTTTTACATAAATTTTTTCCGGTACCGCAATTTTTAAATTTGATAGTAAATTTTTCATAACTGAATATTTTATTTTCAAATATAATAGTATTACTATCATTTTTGAAAATAAAAATATAATTTTATAATAAATTTAACTTTTAATTATTTTTTTCAATTTTTGAAATATTCTCTTAAATAAAGAAAAAATTGATTAATGGCAATCAATATTACTTGAAATAGTCTGGTTTATTGGAGCAGGGGATAGGTAAGGAATACCCAATCCCAAACCACGAAGAATAAATAACAACCCTATTATAACAACAACAGCAGGAATCGCTCTTTGTATTTTTTGTCTGGCCTTACCTTTTAAAAAGTTGCTAAAATATATAGCACTAGTCATTAAAGGAATAGTCCCTAAACCAAAAATTGCCATATACAAACTGCCACCTAATGCATTCCCACTGGTAATGGCAGCAAAAACAGCCATATAAACCAATCCACAAGGTAAAAAACCATTTAAAAACCCAATCGTTAAAAAGGTTTCTGGTGTTTTTCTTTTTAAGGCTAATCCTAAGGCCGATTTAATTTTAGAAATTATTTTCAAAACAGGTTTAGAAAAGTTGTATTTACTGAATGTTTTAAAAGGAATCAATATAACAATAATCATTAACAACCCAATAATAATAGATAACTGTTGTTGAAACCCAAAAAGATATAGGCTTTTTCCAATAAGCCCAAAGGCAAATCCAATAATGCTATAAGCTAGAAGCCTTCCTAAATGATAAAGTGAGATTTGTAATATTTTTGCATACGTATTTGTTCTGGTAACGGGAAGCATAAAAGCAATAGGGCCACACATACCCACACAATGAAAGCTTCCTAATAAACCAAATACAAATGCAGATAGTAGCATGTTTAATAATTTATGGATTCTTGGAATAAATAAGATTGTCCATTATATTGCCAATCTATTTTTATGTTCCAGCGACCATCTACCAAACGATTGTTAGGTATGAGCAAAAAGGGTTTAGATAATGATATAATAGTATCAAAATCTAAGTGTTTGTTAGATGGTCTGTATAGGAACACATGTCCAGTTATTTTTTTTACATCAAAGCTTTTTGGGAATTCAATTAGTAAACCTTCAGCAGTTAATTTGTAACTAATGTTCTCCTCAAGCTTTTTTGCGCTATTCAATTTATCAATATTACTTTGGTATGCCAGTTCATCTTTGTAATAGTCTTCGGTAACCAAATCATATTCATATTTATCATTCACATTCAACGTAATTATAAAATACATAATAAAGCTTATAAATCCTATGAATGCTAGTACGATACTTGTTCCCCAATTTACTTTCATAATCTTATCATTCCTACGTAGGCAGGAATCTTTTTAGTTAATATTCATTTTACTTTTATAGCATTTTGAAATAAATGTCTTATTTGCTATGGTCATCTTCTTCATTGAAATAGATTATGCTAAGTTCTATTTTTTCATAACAACAATTATGTCCAACTTTTAAATATAACATACAAACCCCAGCAACCCAAAACCAACAACTATCTATAACTTCTAGGGCCTAAAAAATTGGCGGTGGTTGTTTCAATAAGTTTATCGCCAGCATATACACCAATTTTAATTTTATTTCTATCACCCGATAGGGCGGCATTATTAATTTCAACAAACAAGGTGCCTTCCGAAATTTCTTGACCTGGCACATTAAAACGATTGGTTGTTGATACCAATTTTAAAACGCCTTTGTGTGACATTAATTCAAAATGTACATCATTAATAGTGCTCGTTGTTTTATTTACTAATTTATAGGTAAATACGTTGCTTATTATATTATTTGCTTTATGTTCGTATAATTGCCCTGGAAGTCTTAAAATAGTAGCTTCTAAGTCGTTTCTTAAAAATAACATACCTGTTAGTAAACCAATTAAAATGGTAAGAACGGCTATGTAACCTTTCATTCTTGCTGTTAATTTAAAAGGCGTTTTTTTCTCGATATTATCTTCACTAGCATATCTAATTAATCCTTTTGGAAGATTGACACTTTCCATAATGGAATCACATTCATCAATACAAGCGGTGCAGTTAACACATTCTAGCTGTGTACCGTTTCTAATATCTATTCCCGTAGGGCACACATGCACGCATTGAAAACAATCAATACAATCACCATATCCTAGTGCCTGTCTATCTTCATTTTTTTTGATTTTTTTTCTGCCATGTTCACCTTCACCACGTTTATGGTCGTATGCTACCACAATAGATTTGTTATCTAACAGAACGCCTTGTAGTCTACCATAAGGACACGCAATAATACATACCTGTTCTCTAAACCACGCAAACACAAAGTAAAAAACTGCTGTAAAAATGAGTAACGATATGAGGGTACTTATATGGTTAAGTGGGCTGTCCGTTATATAACTAATCAGTTTGTCACTCCCAATCAAGTAAGCTAAAAACACGTTGGCAATTACAAAAGAAATAAAAAGGAAAATAATTAATTTTAATCCTTTTTTTCTTATTTTTTCCGCATTCCAAGGTTGTTTGGATAGGCGGATTTGTTTCCCTCTATCGCCTTCAATCCAATATTCAATTCGTCGAAAAACCATTTCCATGAATATGGTTTGCGGACAAATCCAGCCACAAAAAATGCGTCCGAAAGCCACAGTAAACAAGGTGATGAACACAACACCAATAATCATGGAAATGACAAATAAGAAAAAATCTTGTGGCCAAAATGGAAAACCAAAAATATTAAAGCGGCGTTCTAAAACATTAAACATTAAAAATTGATTGCCATTTATTTTTATAAACGGTGCCGCTAGTAAAAATATTAACAGGACATAGCTTACTAACTTTCTGTATTTATAGAATTTACCGCTTGGTTTTTTAGGAAATACCCAAGCACGTTTGCCTTCACTGGTAACGGTACCAATGGAATCTCTAAATAGTTCGTTTTCTGGTGTTTCCAATTTTTTTTTTGTTTTCTAAGTTGTTGTCATGTCGAGTGAAACTTTCATTTTCTGAAAATTCAGCATCGAAGCATTTTAAATCTGCCCTCCATCCCTTCCGATAGAAACATCGGAACACTCGAACTGACACCCTACTGATTAGTCACTACTTGTTGTATCGAATCTGTTTTGATTTGATTTGGGATTTCTTCTGAAGTGTCTTCACCCCAAAGATCACCTTGTGGTTCTTTTGGATTTGCTGGTGTTGTCCCTTGAAGGCTCAAAACATAACTAGCTACTTGTGCAATTTGAGCTGGTTTTAATTGGGTTTTCCAAGCTATCATACCTTTGCCAGAACGACCGCCTTCAGAGATAGTGTGAAATACATTTTTGATATCGCCACCAATAATCCAGTATTTATCAGTTAAATTGGGACCAATACCACCACCTCCATCAATCATATGGCAAGCAACACAAGTGGTTTCAAAAATGGCTTTTCCAGCGTTTAAATCTGCAGCATCTGTAAGTAGGGTTACTGTATTGGCATCTACTAAATCTTTAGCTGTTTTTAAGTATTCTTCGTGTTCTTTTTCTGCTTTAGCTATGTCACTTTTTAATTCTTCGTATTGATTGTCTCCATTGAATACATGAAATCTTAAAAGATAAACAGCGGCAAAAATGATTGAAATATAAAAACCATACAGCCACCAAGGTGGTAAAGCATTGTCTAATTCTTTTATACCATCATAATTATGGTCTAAAATAATCTCGCTTTCCTCTTCAATTGGTTTGGCGCCCAAAAGTTTTTTATAGATTTTTTTTATCCATGTAAATTGGTATGCTTTATTTTTTTCGGCTAAAAAGCGTGCTTTTGCGTCTTCATCTAACTTAAACAGCATGATATTTTCTAAAGCACCAACGATGGCTTCTATGGCAATTATGATAAGAAGCACTAAAAAAAGAAATAACAAAACGGCTGGATATACTATAAATGCTGGTTTGTCTCCAGAATCGATAACATATTCTGTTAATCCGAAAATGATAAAGAATACAACAGGAACGCGTATCCAAGATGGTATTAAATGTCTCATAGCTCTGTGTCGTTTTGGTTATCTAATGGAATATGACTTACAGTATTGATGTAGTCTTTTTTAGCTGTAAATACCCATAAAAAAAGTATAACAAAAAAGCTAAAGAAGATAAGAAGGGAAATGATAGGGTAAATCTCTATACCCGTTATGCTTTCCATATGACCTTTTACAAATTTTAACATGATGTTTTTGGATTTTGGTTAATGGTTTTTGGTTGATGGTTGTTAGCTTGTGATTGTTAGTTTTTGATTTTTGCCCTTAACTATCAATCACAAGCCATCAGCTATTTTAATGTTTCTACTTTTATATCGGTTCCTAAGCGTTGCAAATAGGCGATAACGGCAGTTATTTCTCTGTTTTTCATTTCAGTAAATGGCTCTCCGTTTTCTTTAGCATATTTTTTATCAGCTTCATAAGTTTTAGCAAAGTCTGGGTCTGAATGAAGATTTTCTTCAATAAGTGCTCCTTGCTCTAGCATATTTTTCTGAGCATTGGTGATATCTTCTTCAGAATATGGGACTCCTAAAGAAACCATGGCTCTCATTTTGGTTTCTGTTAACGATTTATCCAATTCATTTTTAATCAGCCAAGGATAACGAGGCATGATAGAACCTGAAGAGGTGCTTTGCGGATCGTATAAATGGTTGAAGTGCCAATTATCAGAATATTTCTTTCCTACTCTGTGTAAATCTGGTCCTGTACGTTTACTTCCCCATAAGAACGGATGGTCATACACATATTCACCTGCTTTTGAGTATTCTCCGTAACGTTCCACTTCACTTCTAAATGGACGAATCATTTGCGAATGGCAGCCTACACAACCCTCACGTATATAAATGTCTCGACCTTCCAACTCTAAAGGCGTATATGGTTTGACGCTTGCTATGGTTGGAATATTGGATTTTACCATAATGGTTGGTACAATTTGAATGATACCACCAATTAAAATAGCTAATGTGGCTAAAAGTGTTAGTTGAACGGGTCTGCGCTCTAACCAAGAGTGCCAACCTTCTCCAGAAGTACGTTTCTTTGTAACACGTTCTAGGGCAGTGGCTTCTGCTAATTCATCTTCAACTTTGCTGCCTTGTTTAATGGTCATGATGACATTAAAAACCAAGATAAGCAGACCTGTAATGAATAATGTACCGCCGATAGCACGCATCCAGTACATAGGCATAATTTCAGTAACGGTTTCTAAAAAGTTTCCATAAGTTAAAGTGCCATCTGGATTAAATTGTTTCCACATACTAGCTTGTGTAAATCCTGCAACATACATAGGTAAAGCATACATGATGATACCTAAGGTGCCAATCCAGAAATGTAAATTTGCTAGAGCTATGGAATATAGTTTGGTTTTAAATAATTTTGGAATTAGGAAATATATCATACCAAAAGTCAAGAACCCATTCCAAGCTAAAGCACCAACATGTACATGGGCAATAATCCAATCGGTAAAATGCGCAATAGCATTTACGTTTTTAAGCGATAGTGTTGGACCCTCAAATGTTGCCATACCATAACCAGTAATAGCTACTACCATAAATTTTAAAACAGGATCGGTTCTTACTTTATCCCATGCCCCACGAAGTGTTAACAATCCGTTTATCATACCACCCCAAGATGGCATTAATAGCATAACAGAAAATGCAACACCAAGGTTTTGTGCCCATTCTGGCAATGCAGTATATAATAAATGGTGGGGGCCAGCCCAGATATAGATGAAAATTAGGGACCAAAAATGCACAATAGATAATCGATAAGAATATATAGGTCTGTTGGCTGCCTTTGGTACAAAGTAGTACATCAATCCTAAAAAGGGTGTCGTTAAAAAGAATGCCACCGCATTATGTCCATACCACCATTGTACCAACGCATCTTGTACACCTGCATAAACGGAATAACTTTTTAAAGCACTTACAGGAAGTTCTAAACTATTGAAAATATGTAAAACAGCAACGGTTACAAACGTGGCAATGTAAAACCAAATAGCAACATATAAATGGCGTTGTCTTCTTTTTATGATAGTACCAATTAAGTTCCATCCGAAAACAACCCAAACTAAAGCAATAGCTATATCGATAGGCCATTCTAATTCGGCATATTCCTTAGATGATGTATAGCCTAAAGGAAGTGTAACGGCTGCAGCAACAATAATAAGCTGCCACCCCCAGAAGTTAATTTTACTTAATACGTCACTAAACATTCTAGCTTTCAATAAGCGTTGTGAAGAATAGTAAATCCCCGCAAAAATGGCGTTACCAACAAATGCAAAAATAACGGCATTGGTATGCAATGGTCTTAAACGACCAAAACTTAACCATGAAATTCCGTCTGTTAAGTTTGGGAATAAAAACATAAAAGCAAGTAGAATACCTACAAGCATGCCCACAACACCCCAAAGCATAGTGGCATATAAGAAATTTTTAACGATTTTATTATCGTAATGAAACTGTTGCATTTCCATAGTTATAGTAATTAATCTTTTTTGGTTAGTAATGTTTTTTTAGGTTTCTCTTTAATCAATTCATCTTCAAATAGCATGCGAACCGATGGCGTGTAACTATCGTCAAATTGTCCTTTTTTTATAGCTATTATAAAAGCGATAAAAAAAATGATAGCCACAATAATGCTTATCGTTAATAAAACATAAATAACACTCATACCTACTTGAAGTTATGGTTCAAAAATATCTCTATCTGTTTTTGTAAAAAATGACATTTGTCATATTTGGTAATATTCTTTTCTTTGTCATGAATTCACTAATTTTTTTATTATATATGGAATTCGTGTGGTTGTTTATTCTAATTTTCTTCCTACCATATTGGTCGCTAATGTTGTAAAAGCCACAATACTTATAGAACTTAAAGGCATTAAAATAGCTGCTACAACGGGGGCTAATTGTCCTGTAATAGCAAAATAAAGCCCGATACAGTTGTATATAAAAGATAATAAAAAACTCCATTTAATGATGTTAATGGCCATTTTTGATGCTTTTATATAATGGTGTAATTGATTGAATTTTGAGGCATCCAGTATGGCATCACACGCTGGTGAAAATACATTTACATTTTCTGAAATGGCGATACCTACATGACTTTGTGCTAGGGCACCGGCATCATTCAAACCATCCCCAATCATTAATACATTGGCACCTTCACTTTGATGATATTTAATATATTCTAACTTATCTTCTGGTTTTTGATTGAATAAAAGCTTGGTTTTTGTCGGTAATAGTTTTGTTAAATTATCTTTTTCCCCTTCATTATCTCCAGAAAGGATGACCAAATCATAATCTTGTTTTAAACTGTTGAAAAGTTGAGACAATCCTTTTCGGTAAGCGTTGTAAAATGTGAATTTGCCTTTATATGTATTATTGCTACTTATATGAACCGCTGTGTTTAATGTGACGGTTTCAGAAGTATAGCCCACAAAAGGTGCCGAACCAACTTTTATGTGATCTTTTTTGTGTTGGGCTTCAATACCTTTACCTAAATATTCATGATAGGTATCTAAAGTTAAAATGTCGTGTTCGTTTAAAAGCTCATATAGAGACCTGCTTAAAGGATGGTTGGAACCTCGCAAGGTACTTTTTAATAAAGCTTCTTCTTCTTTAGAAAGTGTAATGCCTTCATATTCAATTGCCGTTTCTTTGTTGGCAGTAATGGTACCGGTTTTATCAAAAATGATGGTGTTTATTTTAGCAAGTTGTTCAATAACGCTGGCGTTTTTAAGATAGCATTTTTTCTTACCAAGAATACGTAGCATATTTCCAAAAGTAAACGGTGCGGACAACGCCAATGCACATGGACAAGCAATAATTAAAACAGAAGTGAAAACATTTAATGCTTTGCTAGAATCTCTTGTTAACCAATAGCTAGTTGCAAAAACCGCAATTATTAAAATGCTTATGGTGAAACGTTTACTTATTTGGTTGGTGATGTTTGTAAAGGAAAGTTCTTTGTCTTTTTTAAAGACATCATTACTCCAAAGTTGGGTTAGGTAACTTTGTTCTACGGATTTTAATACATCAACCTCAATTATGCCATTAAGCTGTTTCCCCCCTGCATATAATTTATCACCAGATTGTTTTGAAATGGGTTCGGATTCGCCCGTAACAAAGCTATAATCTATACGAGCGTTTCCTTTTATTAAAATACAATCAACAGGAATGAGCTCTTCATTTCTAATTAAAAGACGGTCGCCTTTTTCAATATCATATACTTGAATGGATTCTTCTTTTCCTTCAGGTGTTATTTTAGTGATTCCTATAGGGAAATACGATTTGTAATCGCGTTCAAATGATAAAAATGTATAGGTTTTTTGTTGAAAAAACTTGCCAAGCAATAAAAAGAAAATAAGCCCGGTTAAACTATCAAAAAATCCAGAGCCAAGATTGAAAATTATATCAAAGGTGCTTCGAATAAAAAGTACAGAAACCCCCAATGCAATGGGAACATCTATATTTAAAATTTTAGAACGCAATCCTTTATAAGCCGAAACAAAATAATCATTACCTGAATAGAAAACCACAGGGAGGGAAAAAGCAAACATGAGCCACCTAAACATGGGTTTAAATTGCTCTAGCCAAAATTCGCCCACTTCAAAGTATTCTGGAAACGATAAAAACATAACATTTCCAAATGCAAAACCAGCAATACCTAGTTTGTAAATTAAGGACCTATCAATGTGTTTTTTTCCAACACTATAATCATCTAAACTGATAAAAGGTTCATACCCAATACTACTTAATAGCACAACTAGATTTTTTAATGAAAGCATTTCGGCATTAAAAGATACTCTAACTGTTTTTTTGCCAAAAGTTACGGTCGATGTGCTTATGGAAGGGTGTAATTTGTTGAGGTTTTCAAGAATCCAAATACAAGAACTACAGTGAATGTGTGGAATATATAAGGTAACAATTTGGGTTGCTCCATCATTAAACTCCAATAATTGTTCTATTATTTTGGTATTCTCTAAAAAGTTGTATTTGCCTTCAATCTCTTTTGGCGTGGCTCCAGGAGCAGATTGCAAATCGTAATAGCAGGTTAAATCGTTTTCAGAAAAAATTTGATAAACGGTTTTACAACCATGACAACAAAATGATTTTTCATCATAAACAATATGCGATGTTGAGGCATCTAAACCACAGTGAAAACAGGTTTGTTTGTCCATTTATTATTTGCTCTATTATACCTAGGGCAAATTTCAAAATTGGTAAACCTTTAAAATATGATATTTGTCATATTTTTAAACCCCAAATAAATACTTGGGTTGTTTAATGTGTTATTAATTTAAAGTGCTTTATGTGGTAACATCATCTTTATTTTTGAGGACAACATTTCAGCCGTAATAGTTTCAACTTCACCAAGATATTCACCATCAACTTGAAAAGGTACTTTCTTTTTGCAGTGTATCACTACTTTTTTTGTAGGGAAGCATTCTACAAATTCTGAATCTCTTTCCGAAGTTTCATCTAAGGTTTTTATAATATTGATAACATCCATTTTTTTGAAAAGTAATACTTCGAAAAGACCATCATCCATTTTCCCAGCTGGGTTTATAACAGCTCCTGTGCCAAATTGCTTAGCATTAGCAATTGCCAGCATGATGCCTTCTTTTTGTATTTCTTTTCCATGTATGTTTATGGAAAAATGATAAGGCAAATCGGACTCTAAAATAGTTGGTATGGTTTGTAACGCATATCCTAATTTTCCTCTCATAGAGGAGTTTTCGTAGTTTTTAATTAAATGGGCATTGATCCCCATATCGGCAATATGAAGGCAAAGGTGATTGTTTATAGAAATAACATCCATATCAATAAAATGATTCCCCAAAGTGATGTTAACCTGTTCTTCAAGGTTATCTGGTAAGTTAAAATTGGAAGCCAATCCATTTGCGGAACCTGCAGGGATGATGCCCATGCATACATTCGATTCTAAAATAGCTTTTGCTACTAGCTGTATGGTACCATCTCCACCGGCAACCAAGATCCTCTCAATAGATTTTTTATTTACAATATCTTTAATATGTTTTTCATCATCATTACCTGTTGTTTGATAAATTTCTAATGTGATATCATGTTTTAGAATGATATTTTGTATGTCTTTAATAATACTATCTTTTTCCGAACCACCAGAAATTGGATTGATTACCAATAGTAATTTAATTTTTGATTTCATTAAGCTTATATAATTGTTTAAAATTAACTAATTTGTCGGTTACTATAAGTAAATAAATTCTGAATTGGTAAAACTTGATTTAAAATTATACAGAGGGTATGTAAATGATGAGGAACTTGTTGTTTCTGGACATGTATTTCAATCCTGGGCTCCAGACAAATATCGTTTAGATAATAAAGGATTTAGGCATGCAGTATCGATTATTAATATGTTTAGAATAAAGCCATATTCCAATGCTTTGGTAACATTAAAATTTAAAAACCTTCAGGTAACTACAAAAACTTTAAATGATGGTTTTTTTAGATTTACATTGCCTTTTAATGAATCTCTTGAAAGTGGTTGGCATCCCTATGAAGTGACTTGTAAATTTCACGATTTTGGTATTGTGAATGTTGGAGAGATTTTAAAACCTTTTGAAAGCAGATTTGGGATTATCTCCGATATTGATGATACGTTTCTTATTTCTCATAGCAAAAGTTTTTTAAAAAAAATATATGTGCTTTTGTTTAGAAACATCAACAATAGAAAAATTTTTGAAGATGTCGTACAACATTATAAGGCATTAAGTATGGCAGGACAAACCAACGAAGTGGCGTCTAACTCTTTTTTTTATGTGTCGAGTAGCGAATGGAACTTGTATGAACTTATAGATTCTTTTGCAAGATTACATGAATTACCAAAAGCAGTTATCAAACTAAATAGTATAAAAGCTGGAATTTCAGATTTTCTATTTACAGGGCGTGGTAGCCACGATCATAAGTTTGTTAAAATAAAAGAAATTATTTCGTTTTATCCACATTTACAATATGTGTTACTTGGCGATGATAGCCAAAGCGACCCCTATATTTACGAACAAATTGTCAAGGTGTTCCCTAGAAACATCAAAGCTGTTTACATAAGAAAGACATCAAAGTCAAAAACCAAAGTACTTAGAGTTATTAAAAATATTGAGAGTTTAGGCGTATCTGTCTGTTATTTTAAATTTAGTAACAAGGCTATAGCACATTCAAAAGAAATAGGTATTGTTTAAAAACATATTCTGTTTTATTTCATCAAGGATTTACTTATTTTTGCCAAACTTCAATTTTAAGCATGTTTTATTTTAATTCATTTTCCTTTTCTTTAGCTAAAATATACGCTTTATACTTTGTCTGTTTAACCAAAGCTTATAACAATGATGTATCAGAACGATAAAGATGTGTTTAATGTACTTTTTGAGGCGGTATCAGAGGGTGTTATAGTAGTAGATGGCAATCAAAATATTGTGGCAACAAATATATCTGCAGAGAAGATGTTTGGTTATAATAGAGATGAACTTGTTGGTAGGCATCTTAATGTGTTAATTCCCCAAAACTATCATGCGGGTCATGCTGCCCATGTAGAAGGTTTTATGAAAAACAAGGAAAGCAGACAAATGGGGCATGGTCGCGATTTGTTTGGTGCTCACAAAAACGGTCACATATTCCCTGTAGAAGCTGGTTTAAATCCGTTAGAGATAGGAGGTCAGTCCTTTATTATGGCTTTGGTTATTGATATTACTATACGTAAAGAACAGGAGAAACAACTACAAGAATTAAATAATCAGTTAGAAAAAAAAGTTAATGAGCGTACTAAAGAATTAATTAAAACGGTTGAGGAATTAAAAACAGTAAATGTCGAACGTGATGCTGAAATTAAGAAACGAATTGAAGCCCAAAACAAAATAAAAAATGCTCTTAAAAAAGAAAAGGAGCTTAATGAACTAAAAACTAAATTTTTGTCATTGGTTTCCCATGAATTTAAAACGCCCTTAAGTGGAATTTTAACATCGGCTATGTTATTAGGAAAGTATAAGTTGACCGAGCAGCAAGAAAAAAGAGATAAACATATAAAGACCATTTCAGATAAAGTACACTACCTTAATAATATTTTAAATGATTTTTTGTCTATTGAAAAATTAGATACAGGTAAAATTAATTATAAGTTCAGTACGTTTAAAGTAAGTAAAGTGGTGAATGAAGTGGTTTACAATGCTAATATGCTTTTAAAAGAAGGACAGGAAATAAAGTATCCTGAAAATATTGACGATTACTCATTGTTTCAAGATGAAAAAATTGTAGAATTAGCATTGTCGAACTTGGTACATAACGCCATTAAGTATTCATCTGAAAACACTTTGGTAGATATTCAAATTAACCAAGATGATAAAAATACGACTTTTAGAATTAAAGATAATGGTATTGGAATTCCTCTTGCAGATCAAAAAAATATATTTAATCGCTATTTTAGAGCCGAAAATGCCCTGCTTACACAAGGAACTGGAATTGGTTTAAATATAGTAAAAAGTCATTTGGAGAATTTGGGAGGTACTATTAATTTTATAAGCGAAGAAAATAAAGGAAGCGAGTTTACATTTATATTACCCAATAAAGTGAAAGAATGAGAAAAATATTATTAATAGAAGACGATGTTATTTTAAGAGAAAATACGGCAGAATTATTAGAGTTGTCTGATTATGAGGTTGTAACAGCGCCTAATGGTAAGGTTGGTTTGACCATGGCAAAGCATAGCTTACCAGATATTATTGTTTGCGATATTATGATGCCAGAACTGGATGGTTATGGCGTTTTGGAAGCATTAGCAGAAAATGAACATACCAAACACATCCCTTTTATTTTTCTATCGGCAAAAACAGAGCGTAAAGATGTGAGAAAAGGCATGGATTTAGGTGCCGACGATTACATAACCAAACCTTTTGAAGAAGAAGAGCTTATAAGTGCCATAGAGAGCAGATTAGCAAAAGCAGCGATTTTAAAAGATAGGAAGGACATAGATAAACAAACGGAGCCTGTTGAAGAAGAACTTAGAAGCCTTAACGATCTTAAAAACTTTTTTGATGATAATGGAGAAACTATAAGCTTTTTACAAGGTGAAGTGATTTATGAAGAAGGACAAAACTCTAACCATATCTATTTAATTTCTAAAGGCTTGGTAAAGTGCCATAAATTAGATGAGCAAGGAAAAGATCTTACCACCGCTTTATATAAAGAAGATGATTTATTTGGTTATACTTCTTTCACACAAAACACCCCTTATCAAGAAACTGCCGCCGCTATACAGGATACCGTTTTAATTGGCATTTCCAAAAATGAACTTAAAGAAGTACTTAACAGCAATCATAAATTAACATTGGAACTTATACAATTACTTACAGATGATCTTACCATAGTAAAAGACCAATTATTGCAAATGGCCTATAGTTCTGCTAAAAAGCGAACAGCAAATACCATACTGAAATTTGCAGAAAAGCTCAACCGCAAACCAGAAGATGCTATTAGAATCTCTCGAAACGATTTAGCTAGTGTGGCTGGTATTGCATTAGAAAGCTTGATTAGAACACTATCAAGTTTTAAAGATATGGGCATTATTGAAATAGAAGGTAGAAATATTAAAATTTTAGACATTCATAAGCTTCAGCAAATAACCTAATTTATTGAAATTAAGACCTAATTATGATTTTGGTCATATTTCATTAATTGTCATGCCATTAATTTTGTTTTAATAAAGTAAATGGCATGAAGAATATTTTAATACCAACCGATTTTTCTGAAAACTCATGGAATGCCATAGAATATGCGCTTCATTTTTTCAGTAAATCATCATGTAATTTTTATTTATTGCATGTTACTACAAAAAATACCTTAGTAGAAACCGGTATGTCAAATATTCAAAATCAAGATGTTAGTTTTGAAACTTTGACTTTACCTTCAAAAAAGCTTTTGCAAGATAGTGTAAAGCGAATACATGAAAATTTTCCTAAAAATCCACTTCATAGATTTTTTACGATTTCAGATAATAATTATATTATCAATTCTATTAGAGAACAGGTTCTGCAAAAAAGGATCAATCTTATAGTGATGGGAACTAAAGGCGTAACCGATTTTAAAAAAACAGCAATTGGAAGTAATGCAGGGAATGTTATAACAAAGGTTAAATGTACCACTATGGTCATTCCAGAAAAAGCCAAGTATATAAAGCCTAAAGAGATTGTATTTCCAACCGATTTTTCGATTTTTTATCGCCCAGAAACCTTACAGCCCATACTGGATATTGTCGAGGCCAATAATGCTTCGATTAATGTTTTGCATGTTAATAAATATGGTTTAGAACTGAATGAAGACCAACAAAAAAACAAGGAATATTTAGATGATTATTTTAATAATTATAGCCATGGTTTCCATTATTTAACCAACAAGCATATAGAAGATGCCATACAGCAATTTGTTGACGATAGAAACATTAATTTGATAACTATGTTGGCTAAAAACCTAAATTATTTTCAAAAAATATTATTTCACCCAGCATCAAAAGACATTAATTATTATAAAAGAGTGCCTTTTTTAATATTACATTAAAATGTTTTTGGGAACACCAATATTATTTTTCAAAACGTAATCAAAATAACATGGGTAAGTGTGATCAATGCATAATAAAACAATTTAACGCGCTTAAATCTTTAACAAAAGAAGAGCTTGTTAGAATTTCTGCTTGCAAAACATCAATGACAATAAAAAAAGGAGATGTTATTTTTGAGGAAGGTGATTCTTTAAACGGTGTATATTGTGTGAAAAATGGTATTTGCAAACTTTCAAAATTAAGTTCTAACGGTAAAGATCAAATAGTTAAAATTGTAGTGAAAGGCGATTTGTTAGGGCAGCGTTCTCTTATTACAGAAGAAACAGCAAACTTACAGGCTATTGCTTTAAGCGACATGGAAATTTGCTTTATTCCAAAAAATGAAATCGTTAACGATTTAGTACATAACTCCAGATTTTCATTTGATGTTTTAAAGGAAATGGCACACGATTTAAAAAATGCGGATAATGTTATAGTCGATATGGCACAAAAAACAGTGAGACAACGGCTTGCTGAAACCATCATATATATACATGATAACTTTGGAACAAATCCCGATGGCACTTTAAGTGTACTACTGTCTCGCGAAGATTTAGCTAACATCGTTGGTACTGCTGTGGAATCAGCGATAAGAGTATTGTCTCAATTAAAAAAAGAAGGTTTAATATCTACTATTGGCAAGCGCATCAAGATTAATAATTTTGAAGGATTAAAACGTGTAGAATAGTTTACAATACGTATTTTTTAGTTGGTCATAGAAAAAATTAATACTTCCTTGACATTTTTTGGCTTAAAATAAAGTATTTTTATACTGCTATGGTGAATAAGAATACGTCAAGAAAAGGTTTCATATTTAAAAAATATGAAGCCCCAAATAAATCTCCTTTCGATACACTCTTCGAGATTTTTAAAGAACTCATTACGCATACTTCGGGCGATTTTGACGAAGCCATCGATTGGTTACGGGAATTGGATAAGGAGTATAAATTAACAACTCCAGAATATACTATCGACGATTTTGTTGAAGACCTGAAACAGAAAGGTTATATACGGGAAGAAATAGATTCAGATGGAAACAGTGGCGGCGGTATGGGTATTACAGCAAAAACAGAAAGGGCCATTCGTCAACAAGCACTAGACCAAATTTTTGGAAAAATAAAACGAAGCGGGCAAGGCAATCATAAAAGTAAAAGCCCAGGTTTAGGTGATGAACATACGGGTGATTTTAGAGATTATCAATTTGGTGATAATTTAGATAAGGTTTCGGTGACAGAGAGTCTGAAAAACGCTCAAATCAACCATGGAATTGGTGATTTTAGCTTGTCTGAAGACGATTTGGTTGTTGAAGAAACACTTCATAAATCCCAAATGAGTACTGTTTTGATGATAGATATTAGCCACAGCATGATACTTTATGGTGAGGACAGAATTACACCGGCCAAAAAAGTAGCCATGGCTTTAGCGGAATTAATTACGACCAGATATCCAAAAGATACCTTAGATATTTTAGTTTTTGGTAATGATGCTTGGCAAATAGAAATTAAAGATTTACCATATTTAAAAGTAGGGCCATATCATACAAATACCGTTGCTGGTTTACAATTGGCAATGGATTTACTTCGTAGAAAACGAAATACCAACAAACAGATTTTTATGATAACCGATGGTAAACCCAGTTGTTTGAGAATGCCAGATGGTCAATATTATAAAGATAGTGTGGGCTTAAATCCTTTTATTACCAATAAGTGTTATGCCATGGCGCAACAAGCCAGACGATTACATATTCCCATTACAACATTTATGATTGCACAAGATAATTATTTAATGCAGTTTGTTCGTGAATTTACATATGCCAATCAAGGCAAAGCTTTTTACACCGGCTTAAAAGGTTTGGGTGAAATGATTTTTGAAGATTACGAAACTAATAGGAAAAAGAGAATTAAAGGATAATTAATGAGCTGTTAGCCATTAAGTGTTAGCTTTTAGCTCGATATAATGACACTAAAAGCCAAAAGTAAACAGCCAAAACCTATAAAATGAAAGATATAAAAACTTTAGGAGAATTAAAAAAAGCAGGTTATAAATCGAAATATATAAAAGATGAACTACGAGATAACCTCATTCAAAAGATAAAGAATAAAGAAACCACTTTTGAAGGTGTTCACGGTTATGAAAATACCGTGATTCCAGAATTAGAGCGGGCTATTTTATCTCGACACAACATAAATTTATTGGGATTACGTGGACAAGCAAAAACGCGTTTAGCGCGATTAATGCTTAATTTGTTGGATGAATATATTCCTTATGTAGAAGGCTCAGAAATTAATGATGACCCGTTTCAACCTATTTCAAGATATGCCAAAGAATTGATTAATGAAAAAGGTGACAAAACGCCTATTTCTTGGTTACATAGAAGCGAACGTTTTGCTGAAAAATTAGCAACACCAGATGTTACTGTAGCAGATATTATAGGTGACGTGGATCCGATAAAGGCTGCTAATTTAAAATTAAGTTATGCAGATGATAGAGTGATTCATTATGGCATGATTCCTAGAGCCAATCGCTGTATTTTTGTGATTAATGAGTTGCCAGATTTACAAGCAAGAATTCAAGTAGCCTTATTTAATATTTTACAAGAAGGAGATGTACAGATTAGGGGGTTTAAGTTGAGGTTGCCTTTGGATATTCAATTTTTATTCACTGCAAATCCTGAAGATTATACCAATAGAGGTAGTATAGTAACTCCTTTAAAAGATAGAATTGGTTCACAAATTTTAACTCATTATCCAGCAGATATTGAAACGGCACGATTAATTACAGAACAAGAAGCTAGAGTTTTAGAAAGTCAAACACAATCTGTTAAAGTACCAGATTTGGCGAAAGATTTATTGGAGCAAATCGTATTTGAAGCACGAGAAAGTGAGTATATAGATGCTAAAAGCGGCGTGAGTGCCAGATTGAGCATTACAGCTTTCGAAAATTTATTAAGTACAGCAGAACGACGAGCTTTGAAGTCTGGTGATGACAAAACCACAGTGCGTTTAAGTGACTTTGTGGGCATCATTCCATCTATTACAGGAAAAGTGGAATTGGTTTATGAAGGTGAGCAAGAGGGTGCGGCTGTAGTGGCCTATAACTTAATAGGGGAAGCCGTTAAAACGTTATTTGAAGAGTCTTTCCCAAAAATTAGTAAACTTAAAAAACAAGATGAAGAAAGTCCGTATGATGATATTGTATCTTGGTTTTTCAATCAAAAAGATGGTTTTGAGTTACTAGATGAGATGACAGATAAAGAATATAAAGCGATTCTGGATAGCATTTCGCCTTTAGATGATTTATTAAGCGAATACCAACCAGATATCAATAAAGAAGATACTTATTTCGAAAAGGAGTTTGTACTTTGGTCATTAGTAGAACTTAAATTGCTTAGTAAATTTAGGTTTACTGAAGGTACCCAATTTAAAGACCCTTATGGAAGTTTTATAAGCGGCATTTAATACCATTTTAACATAAAAATTAATGTAAAAGTTGCTAAAATTTATTTTTGGCAACTTTTATCATATTCTCTTCAAATCAATATTCAAATTTAATAATCCATTCTTTAAAGTATTGATAATTTTAATTTCAATAAAAAAACAGCTCAAAACTAACGGGTTTTAACAGTAAAGTCGTTACACATCTATTTTTCGTTTTTTAAATTTTTCGTAACTTACAGCATAAGGCAGAAGCTTTTTTTTAAGTTTTTGCATGCTTTTTTACTATAACATTTTAATTTATCAAATGGAAGAAGAAAATATTAAAGCAAAGGATATAAAAATTTTATCTTTTGATATTGATAATACCTTAATAAATTTTCATACCCTTAAAAGTAATTTTACTAAAATCTGGAATCAATTTAAGCCCAAAGATATTTTACTTACTTACAATACAGGTCGATTAATAGATGATACTTTAAATTTAATCGATACTGGGATTTTGCCTGAGCCAGATTTTATAATTTCTGGTGTTGGGACACATATTTATGATTATAAAAACAAATCGGTTGTAAAAGAGTTTAATAACGTCTTGGACGATGGATGGGATTTAGTATCCGTAGAAAATCTTATTCAAGGTATTAATCATCCCATTAGCGAACAACCTGCTAAATATCAGCATGCTTATAAAAGAAGTTATTATTTCCACAATGCTAATTCCGATATTATTGAATCTATAGAGCAGGATTTTATTAAAGCCAATATGCATGTAAATGTAGTTTACTCAGGTGAAAAGTTTTTGGATATTTTGCCAAAGTGGGCTAACAAAGGGAATGCATTACAATGGCTTTTAAATAAGGTTGATTTAAAAGCTCATAATGTGTTGGTAGCAGGTGATAGTGGTAACGATTCTGCCATGTTTAACATGAATGGTATAAAAGGGATTGTAGTAGCTAATGCCCATGAAGAGCTATATAGATTTACTAAGCATAAAGAAGTCTATCATTCTGAATGTGAGAATGGAGATGGTATTATTGAAGGATTAATATATTACGGTATTTTACCGGAACAAGCAAAAATAGTAAAGGAAGACAATCACACAGATGATTATATCATTCAAAAAGAACTAAATAATATATCTGAAGAGGATGATAACGAAAAATTAGCTTTAATTCGGAAAGGTTATAGTAAAGCCATTGAAGCGTTAAGAAAAAATATTACACCTTTAGGTTTTTCAGCTTGTTCCATAAAAGATAATATTACACATGGTACCGACATTAATTATCATAGTGTTTGGGCTAGAGATGGAGCTATAACTGTTATAGGGTCTTTGTCGCTTATTCACGATAAAGACATTCATCAATGTCAGCGACAAACATTAATAACATTGTTTAGTCATATTTCCCGTAATGGTCAAATTCCTTCTAATGTTAGAATTCTAGATAATGTGCCAGATTATTCAGGAGTAGGGGGCATTTGTTCTATAGATAGTGGCATTTGGGTAGTTATCGCTTTTTATGAATATGTTCACGCTACAAAAGATATTGAATTTTTACGGGAATATATTTCAGACATTAAAGAAACCATGCGTTGGTTAGGAGCGCACGATAGTAATAATGATGCCCTATTGGAAATTCCAGAAGCTGGTGATTGGACCGACTTATTTGGAGGAAGCTACAATATACTTTATGATGAAATTCTTTGGTATCGTGCCAATGTATGTTTTGGTCGTATGCTGGAAATGCTAGGTAACTATGATGAAGCGGGTGAGCATATTCGTTGGTCTCAAGTTATTAAAAAGGAAATATTACAGAATTTTTGGCCATCAACGCAACAGAAATTATTTTCAGGGATTTCATTCGCAGAACGCCAGTTTACTTTGGGAGACACCTCTTATTTGATTGCCCAAACAACACCGTTCGATTTTAGTTGGCGTTGTGATGTTTTTGGAAATGTATTAGCTTTTTTACACGGGACTATAGATGCTGAAAAAGCGCATCAAACATTTAAATTTATGTTAGGTGTTGGGGTCAATGATCCATTTCCAGTCTCTAATGTATATCCTGTTGTTACCCCTGGAGATCCTGATTGGAAACCGTATTACACTGTAAACTTATTGAATTTGCCAAACCATTACCATAATGGAGGTATTTGGCCTTTTGTTGGAGGGTTTTGGGTTAAATTTATTAATAAGTTGGGGCTTAGGGATGTTGCTATTTCTGAGCTTTATAAGCTAGCTCAAATAAATAAAGAAGGTTTAACGGATGAATGGGAATTTACCGAATGGGCTCACGGAATTACGGGGAAAGCCATGGGTAAATCTTATCAAGCTTGGTCGGCAGCGCAATATATTTCTGCATGTCATGATTTAAAAATAATAAATTAACTAAAATATAAAAATATGAAATCGATATTAATGATCTCTTTACATGGATATGTTGGAGCTAATGCAGAACTGGGCAAACCAGATACAGGAGGACAGGTAGTTTATGTTTTAGAACTTGCCGAACGTTTTAGTAGACTTGGTAAAAAAGTCGATTTGGTGACTAGGCAGTTTGAAGATCAACCAGAGTACGATGTTGTAGATGAAAATTATAGTGTGTGGCGTATTCCTTTTGGTGGAAAAAAGTTCATTCGTAAGGAAGATATGCACGATCATCTTAAAAAGTTTGTAACCAATTGTTTGGCAGCCATAAAAAAAGAAAATAAAAAATATGACATTGTTTATACCCATTACTGGGATGCAGGTTGGGCTGGTCAAAAAATAGCTGAAGAATTGGGTATTTCACACGTACATACACCACATTCGCTTGGATGGTGGAAACGACATAGTATGGGAAGTGATATGGATGAAGATGAAATGGAAAAAACCTATCGTTTTAAAGAGCGCATTCGAAAAGAATACTTTGTATATCAAATGTGCAATTTTGTAATTGCAACCACCTTACCTCAAGTAGATTTATTAACAAAACAATATGATGTATTACCTCGAAATTGTGGCATGATTCCACCAGGGATTGATGAGAATCGTTTCTACCCAGTACCTTCCAAAGAAAATGATAAGGTTCGCTCTAAATATGATATTCATCCAAACGATATTTTAGCGTTGGGAAGAATGGCCCATAATAAAGGATATGATTTGCTTTTGCAGGCCTTACCAACGGTCATTCAACTTTGTCCTGAAGCACGTTTAGTAGCAGCTATTGGTGGAGACCAGTCTGATCAGGATAATGAAGGCATTAAAAAACTTAAAACATTAGCAGGAGAGCTGGGGGTTTTAGATAAAATTAAATGGAAAAATTATGTGGCAGATGAAGATTTAGCCAATGTGTATCGTTCTGCCAACATTTTTGCGATGCCTTCTAGATATGAACCTTTTGGAATGGTGGCTATTGAAGCTATGGCCTGTGGAACTCCTAGTGTCGTTACCGTACATGGTGGATTGTACGATTTAATAGATTTTGGTCATCAAGCCTTATTTGCAGATCCGCATAGTCCGGTAGAATTTGGGGCTATGATGTCTATGCCACTTTTATATCCTAAATTACGTAATGAATTATCGGTGGAAGGTGCACGTTTTGCCCGTCGCAATTTTGGGTGGACAGGTATAGCGAAACGTATCCTTGATAGATTCAATAATTCCATAAATCTGCGTTCTATGGAATCAAATATTTATACAAATTAGAAGAGACGGTTTTTGTTTTATCGACTGTCTCTACTTTTAATGTTGTCACCGCATAATTGAATAATTTCGGTTATGCGTTTTTTTCTGGTATCATCTCTTTTGGCTTGGTTTAGCCAATATAAATAGCTTTTTCTATAGGAAGGTGAAAAGCTTTGATAGTTTTCAAAGGCTATAGGATTTTTATTAAATGCTTGTTGTAAATCATCAGGAATAATACCTTTCTCAACAGCATCAAGTTCTGTCCAGCTTCCATTTTGTTTAGCAATTTCAATTTTAGCATGCCCACTTTCATGCATCAAATCATTTGAAATTAATTCTTCAATATATCTTTTGTTTAAAGCACTCCAAACACTTTTTTCATTTCTTGGTGTGAAATATTGTCTGCGCTTCCCGTCCCCCAAACTTTTAACAGTAGAATCTATCCAGCCATAACACAAAGCAACTTTTACGGCATCTTCCCAGCGCATACTATCATTTTCGTGGTCCACTTTATAAAAAATAAGATGAACTCCTTTTGAATGGCTATGGTTATGATGTAACCATTCTCGCCATTCGGCATCAGTTTTAAAATAATGCTCTTCTATTTCCAAAAAACTATAGCTTTTTAGTGTCTATATAAAAATTAGGATCTACTTTAAAACTGAAATTTTTATTTTTTAAAGACATGATTTTCCACTCTGATTGTGGATAAATCCATTGTTCTTTATCATTAATATTAACTTTAATAGGCATGTCAAATTTGTCTACAATGTTTGTCCATCTATATTTCAATTGATTGTTCTCCATGTTATATTCAAGCGTTGGGATTTTGGTGGTTCTTAAATACTGATTGAAAAATTCGGTTAAATCGATTCCCGATTGTTCACTTATATAATCTTCAATTTGTTTTGTTGTTACGGTTTGATGATAAAATGTTTTATTCAATCCGCGCAAAATTTGGCGCCATTTTTCATCATCTTCTATTAGTTGGCGTAAAGTATGTAACATGTTGGCTCCTTTATAGTACATATCTCCAGAGCCTTCTTTATTAACATTGTAAGGACCAATAATAGGCTTATCGTTTTGAATTTTTTTTCTAGTGCCAATAACATATTCAGCAGAAGCTTTTTTTCCGTAATAATAATCTAAAAACAGATTTTCAGAGTAAGCAGTAAAGCTTTCGTGTATCCACATGTCAGCAATATCTTTATCTGTTATATTATTTGCAAACCATTCATGTCCTGATTCATGTATGATAATGAAATCAAACTTTAAACCCCATCCAGTTCCAGATAAATCACTACCTAAATACCCCTTTGAATAATGGTTGCCATAGGTTACAGAACTTTGATGTTCCATACCTAAATAAGGGACTTCTACTAATTTATAGCCATCTTTATAGAAAGGATAGGGGCCAAACCAATACTCAAAAGCTTTCATCATTTTTGGGGCATCTTTAAAATGTTCTTTGGCTTTCTCTAGATTATCTCTTAGCACATAATAATCCATGTCTAGAAAGCCATTTTCCCCATCATATTTTTCTGAAAAATGCACATAATCTCCAATGTTGATATTAACACCATAGTTGTTTATTGGATTTTTAACTATCCAATTATATGTTTTTGTATCTCCAAATTGTTCCACACTTCTTAATCTTCCATTTGAAACATCCATTAAATCTTTAGGCACGTTTACACTTATTAGCATACTATCGACTTCATCGTACATATGGTCTTTATTTGGCCACCAAACACTCGCCCCTAAACCTTGACAAGATGTAGCGATAAAATCATTTCCATTTGCGTCTTTTTTCCAAGATAGACCGCCATCCCAAGGAGCATTTATAGCTTCTTTGGGATGTCCTTCATAATATACATCTAAGCTGTTGATATCACCAATTTTTTGATTGTCTATTAGCGTGATAAAATGAGCGTTTTCTTCATCTCTAACGTGTAGTTCTTTTCCATTTTGAATAATTTTAGTTATTTTCATGGGTGGTTGTAAGTCAATCTGCATCACTGAATAGTCTTGCAATACTTTATATTGAATGGTGTTTTTACCTGAAATAAATTTATTGTCAGGATCAACCTTAATATCTAAATGATAATATGTTAAATCCCACCAAGCACGCTCAGGAGTTATACTACCTCTTAAAGTATCTTGTCTTGTGAAATTATTTTTTTCTGAAAGCAATCCTTGAGCTTTCACCTTTATTGTTGAAGAAAATAAAAAAATAACTAATATTCCTAATAAACGTGTCATCATGTTTTTAAAATTAATGCTCTAAAATACAGTATTTGGAAAAACTACAACACTTTCAAAGCCGTTTTCTCCAACGGATGCGATTCCAAAAAAGTAGTTGTCAATCACAATACCATCTAAGGTGAATTCTGAAACGTCACCAACATATCTGCTATAATCCCATGTAGGCGAGGTGGTATCTCTCCAATAAATTTTATAGCCAACCGCACCATTTACTTTGTTCCATTTAAATTTTACGGAAGGTTCTACAGCACCGCCAATTGAAACACTTTTTGGAGGTGGTGGAGCAGAAGCTAAACTGGCTAAGTTGATGGCATTAACTGTGGTTAACTTTTTGGCATAATCAAAGTTAACATGTTCAATAACATCACCATATTTAATACCGTTTTCTTCTCTAATATCTTGATGTTGCTGGTTGTAATTTTCGTGTGCTTCCATGATTCGGATACCAGCATAACCTAAATCATTAAAAGGGCGGTGATGCCCGCCACGTCCAAACCTGTCTAATCTATAAACCATCATGGGGTTCATTTCGGGCATATATGTTTTTGTGGTTTTATAAATATATCTGGCTAATTGCCTAGAAATACCATCAACTTCACCACCATAAAAGCGTCTTAGTTGACGTTCACGTGCTGTCTCTGTTGGCGGAACAGGTTCAGAAAAAATTCTAAAGGTTCTATTATCAATAATACCATCTAAACCTTTAATATTTCCAATCATGTCATTATTTAAAACGCCAATAATATCCCAGTTTTGTTCTTTTGCATATTTGGCAAACCCAGCACCTCCAAAAAGTCCTTGTTCTTCTCCCGAAAGACCTAAATAGATAATACTATTTTCAAATGTATATTTTGATAAAACCCTAGCAGCCTCCATAGTGCCTGCCATTCCAGACGCATTGTCGTTCGCTCCAGGTGCGTCTTTTGTGAAATCTGAGCTATCACTATTTCTAGAGTCTATATCACCACTCATAATAATATACCTGTCTGGATATGTTGTGCCTTTCTGAATAGCAACGACATTTACTACCCAAGCATCATGCGGAACTCTATCATTTCCATTTTTAGTAACAAAATCTTTTTGGTAAAAAACCTTTAAGCAATTATCACAATTACTGGAAATAACTTCAAACTCTCCTTTTATCCAACGTCTAGCAGCTCCAATACCTCTTGTGTTCGAAATGGTATCGCTAAACGTATTTCTAGTACCAAAACGGACTAGTGTATTGATGTCTTTTTCGATCCTTTGAGAGGAAATTGTATTAATAATATTATATATTTTTTGGTTTGTTTGAGCAAAAATAATTGCTGAAAATAAGAATGAAATTAAAAAGGGAGTTTTTTTCATTTTACTTGGTGTAATTAAACTTTACAGTTTCAACTTTGCCATCATCTTGTTTCATGTCAACATATACATTCATTTCGTTTTCGCCAATTTTTTCGAAAGTCATACCTTCAAAAATCACTTTATTAGGCAATATTTCTTTTAATTTAAAATCAATAGTTTCATCTTTAGTCTCCCAACCTTTTAGGTCGTGGGCAAAATGTTTTAATTGTAAAACTAAGGTGTTTTCAACTTCACGAATAATTTCAAATTCATAAAAAACGACCTTTCCATCATCAATCAATTTAAAAGTCGCCATCATGGAACCTCCAGAAGGCTCTGTCCAGTTTTCTTCTGTTTGCCCTCCAAATGCTTCACCTTTCCAGTTCCCGACAATCCATTTGATACTATCTAGTTTTGAACTGGGAGTGATTTTCGGAACGTCAGCAACTTTTTTGTGATCCTCTCTCAACAACGGTTGTTTGTCCTTTTTGTTTTCACAATTGATAAGTGTTAAAAAACAAATAAAGGGTAGAATTCTGTTCATAGCATTTTATTTTGTTGGAATTAAAAATAGAATTGAAAGGTAGTAAATTTAGTTTTTTTAATTTATTGGTTGTGGTAAAATTGAAGTTTTTCTAATATTCTATTTAAATAGTTGATAGTTATAAATGAAAAGTAGATATGTGTTTTTATCTTTATATTTACGGAGCGCAGACTTTTGCTTATTGATTTATAGTGATACCTTTGCGCTTCTCGAAATTAATATAAAATCTTATGAAATTATTGAATGTAAGTATGGTGGTTGGTTTGAGTATGATTTTTCAAACATATGCTCAAGTATCACCATTCAAAACTAACGTGGATTTATTTAGCCCCTTGGACATCACAAATGTTCAAACACCTTATAGAACACAATCTGGTGAACCTGGGGTAAATTATTGGCAAAATGAAGCCAATTACAGTATTGAGGTAACATTGGATGACGTGGCCCACACTCTTTCTGGTCAAGTAGAAATAGATTACACAAACCACAGTCCTGATCCCTTAGGATATCTTTGGTTACAATTGGACCAAAACAAATTTAAATCAGATTCAGAAGGGACTGCCATTACGGGAGCAGTTGGGGGACGATTTGTTGGCGATGTGGATGGTGGTTATAATTTAACTTCTGTATCTATTGATGGGAGTAAAGCCAATTATATTATTTCAGATACTCGAATGCAGATAAGACTCGAAAAACCTTTGGATCCAAAAGTAGGAAAGGTGAAAATAAAAATACAATACAGCTTTAAAATTCCAGAATATGGTGCTGATCGGATGGGTCGCATGAAACAATCGCAAGGTTGGGTCTATGAAATTGCGCAATGGTACCCAAGAATGTCCGTTTATGACGATGTAAGTGGATGGAACAATCAACCATATTTGGGTTCAGGTGAGTTTTATTTGGATTATGGTGATATTGATTTTAAGATCACGGTACCTTATGACCATATTGTTGTAGGTTCTGGTGAGTTGGTAAATATAGATGAAGTGTTTCCAAAGAAAATTGCAGAACGTTATAGGAAAGCGAAAGAAAGCG
The DNA here is from genome assembly GCF_003258355.1 of Confluentibacter sediminis. Lineage (GTDB taxonomy): Bacteria > Bacteroidota > Bacteroidia > Flavobacteriales > Flavobacteriaceae > Confluentibacter > Confluentibacter sediminis. The sequence goes on from NZ_QKPO01000001.1 coordinate 257,732, forward strand.
AGAAAACATTCGTAATTATTGATGCTAAGGAAGTTGGAAAAACCAATGTCACCCGACCAACAAAGAAGGGCACACTTACATGGCACTATAAAATAAATCAAACACGGGATGCAGCTTGGGCCAGTTCAAAAGCGTTTATATTGGATGGTGCTCGTATTAATTTACCAAACGGTAAAAAATCTATGGCTTTATCTGCTTACACTATAGAGAGTGCAACGGATGATGGTTGGAACAAGTCTACCGAGTATGTAAAAAATTCCATCGAGAACAATTCGAAATGGTTTGACTATACGTACCCTGTGGCGACTAATGTTGCTGGAATTGTAGGAGGGATGGAATATCCCGGAATTGTTTTTTGTGAATGGAATAGTAAAAATGCAGGGCTTTGGGGCGTTACAGACCATGAGTTTGGTCATAACTGGTTTCCAATGGTTGTTGGTAGTAATGAGCGTTTATATCCTTGGATGGATGAAGGGTTCAATACGTTTATAAATCATTACAGTACTTTGGATTATGGAAAATATCCGTCGCAATTAAGCCAACCACGCCGTTTTGTAAGATATCTATCCAGTGATAACCGCGAATCTATAAGTACACCACCAGACCTGGCACAAACCTATAACTTAGGAATGACGGCCTATCGTAAGCCGGCCTTGGGCTTGTTTATGTTGAGAGAATCTATTTTAGGCCCAGATCGTTTTGATTATGCTTTTAAAAACTATATAAAAAAATGGGCATTTAAACACCCTCGTCCTATAGACTTTTTCAACGCTATGGAAAATGGGGCGGGAGAAGATTTGGATTGGTTTTGGAAATCTTGGTTCTACGGAACAGGGAATATAGACCAAGCGGTTACCAAAGTTGACTATGTGAAAGGATTACCGGAAAATGGAGCCTTGATAAGTTTAGAAAATAAAGGTGAAGTACCCATGCCTGTAAGTTTGTTGTTAACGGATGTCGGTGGTAAGACTTATTCATTTAAAGTGCCTGTAGAGGTTTGGATGCGAGGAAATTCAGTTGTTTACAAAGCAAATACAACCACTAAAATTGCTAAAGTAACTATTGACCCAGATGCGCTTTATCCTGATATTGATAGTGATAATAATGTATTGAATGTGAGTCAAGAATAGTAACAGAATTAAATAAAAATTTAAAAAAGCCAATTCATTTAATGAATTGGCTTTTTTAAACAACTAAAATTAATTTGAATTAGTCTAAAATCTTAGAAACAATATTTATTTTCTTTAATTACTTTTTGTGCAATAATGTTTCTTAACTCTATAATGTTAGGCATGTTAACATATTTTATATAACGTTTTAAGCCCATCAACATCATGCGTTGTTCATCTCCAGTAGAGAATGAAATAATGGAGTGTTTTCCGGCTGTTTCAATGACATCTATAGCATGGAATAAGTTTAATTTTGCCATGGCTATCTGCTCTTTAACTTTTTCCTCTCCTTCTTTTTTAGCTAATTTTTCAGCCCTTAATATGGCGGACTCAGCTAAATAAATTTGAATTAAAATATCAGATGCTGCCAGCATTAATTGTTGGTGTTTTTCTATGGCTTCACCATATTTCTGTAAGGCTGCACCAGCCACCATTAAAAATAATTTTTTAAGATTTTTTACGATGCTTTTCTCTTCTGAAAAAAGTTCTGTAAAATCTTGTGTTTCAAAAGAAGGAATCCCAGTTAGTTCATTAGCAACAGCCGTTGCAGGTTCCAATAAATCTACATGTCCTTTCATAGCTTTTTTAATAAGCATGCCAATGCTCAGCATTCTGTTTATTTCATTGGTACCTTCATAAATTCGTGCAATTCGAGCATCTCTCCAGGCTGATTCTATAGGTGTATCTTCTGAAAATCCCATGCCTCCAAAAATTTGGATGCCTTCATCTGTACAATTTTGCGTGAATTCTGATACAGCCACTTTTAAAATGGAACATTCAATAGCATATTCTTCCACTCCTTTCAATTCAGCTTCTTGATGCGTATCTTTTCCATTGTTTTTCCTTAACTCAATACGGTCTTCAATATTTTTTGCAGCACGATAGCTAGCAGATTCACCTACCCAGCAATTGGTTGACATTTCTGCAATTTTTTGCTGGATAGCACCAAAATTTGAAATAGGGGTATTGAATTGTACACGCTCATTTGCGTATTTTACAGATTCTGTAATCACACGGCGTTGTGCATCTAAACAAGCAGCAGCTAGTTTTATTCTACCAACATTCAATGCATTCATAGCTATTTTAAAGCCATTACCTCTAGTAGATAACATATTTTCAATTGGAACAACCGTTTCATTAAAAAACACTTGTCGGGTTGAAGAAGCACGAATACCTAATTTATGTTCTTCTTCCCCTAAAGTGATTCCGTTAGGACTATTTGCGTCATATTCCACAATAAATCCTGTGATGTTTTTATCATCTTCAATACGGGCAAAAACAATCATTAAACTACAAAAACCAGCATTCGAAATCCACATTTTCTGCCCCGTGATTTTATAGGACTTTCCATCAGCCGATAATACTGCTTTTGTTTTTCCGGAATTGGCATCACTCCCAGCACTTGGTTCTGTTAAGCAGTAAGAACCAAACCATTCGCCTGAGGCTAGCTTAGGGATATATTTTTGTTTTTGTTCTTCCGATCCATATAATAATATAGGTAAGGTACCAATGCCTGTATGGGCACCAAATGCGGTACTAAAAGATCCGGTTGCACCTGAGATATAATCACAAACTAACATCGTATCAACAAATCCCATCCCCATACCACCATATGCTTCAGGCACTGAAACGCCTAGAAATCCCATCTCGGCAGCTTTACGCATACACGATTCCGTTAAGGCATAATCTTTAGCTTCAAACCTTGGTTTGTTAGGCCAAATTTCTCTATCCACAAATTCGGTGACAGCTTCTTTCATCATTTTTTGTTCCTCCGAAAAGTCTTCTGGAATGAATATGTCATCACAATTTGTTTCTTTTATTAAGAATTGACCACCCCGTAAAATGTTTTCTTCTGTTGTTTTCATAATGTTTATTTTTTAGAAAAGAGAGAATAGAATAAAGAAAATTGACTTGTTATATATTTAGCCCATTTTGAAAACTCATTGTCATTCTTTTGAAATTTTTCTATTTTGTCTTCAAGTATTTTTAAAGTTTCATTATTAATACATTTTCTGTGATAGGCAACCAATAATTGTGTTCCAAGTTCAAAAGAAGAGCCTAAAGAAATGTCTATATAGTTATTAAATGATTTATCTGTTTTTGCAGATCCTTCTGCAATATTGCTAGGAATAGAAATAGAACACATGCTTATTTGAGAAGATAAGTCATATCGCTCGTGTTTTGGGAAATTAATTAGAATATCGGAAATGTCATTAGCAATTTCTAGAGCTAATTTCCATATTTTTAAATTCTTGTAATTATGACGTTTTCTTAAACTCACCGATATATCTCTGTATCTATTCTCTATTATCTATATTCTTTTATCTTAACTGAGGAATTCAAAAATCCCACATGCACCTTGTCCTGTTCCCACACACATGGTTACTGCACCATATTTACCTTGCATATTTTGCTTACGCATTTCGTCAAATAACTGAACAGAAAGTTTCGCTCCTGTACAGCCTAAAGGATGCCCCAATGCTATAGCACCACCATTTACATTTACAATATCGTTATTAAGATGCAACTCTCTTATAACAGCTATAGATTGCGATGCAAAGGCTTCGTTTAACTCAACCAAACTTAAATGATCTAGTTTTAGTCCAGCTTGGGTTAATGCTTTCGGAATGGCTTTTACAGGGCCAATACCCATAATTCTAGGTTCTACACCGACAGCGGCATAACTTACTAAGCGTGCAATAGGCTCTAAATTTAATTCCTTAACCATATCTTCACTCATTACCATTACAAAAGCAGCACCATCACTCATTTGTGATGAATTTCCAGCAGTCACAGTACCATTGGCAGCAAACACGGGGCGTAATTTGGCTAGAGCTTCTAAACTTGTTCCAGCCCTTGGGCCTTCGTCTTTTGTTACGGTGTATTTTTTTGTTGCTTTTTTACCGTTGTCATCAATATATGTTTCTTCAACGTCTATAGGTACAATTTGATCTTGAAAACGGTTTTCAGCTTGTGCTTTTAAAGCTTTCATATGCGAATTATAGGCGAATACATCTTGGTCTTCCCGAGATACTTTAAATTGATTGGCAACCGCTTCAGCCGTGTTTCCCATGCCCCAATAATAATCTTCATGCCCAGCTTTAATAGTATCATAATTTAATTCTGGTTTGAAACCTGTCATGGGTACGGAACTCATACTTTCTGAACCTCCTGCGATAATACAATTTGCCATGCCCGATTGAATTTTAGCCACAGCAATTCCTATGGTTTCTATGCCTGATGAACAAAAACGATTGACAGTAACACCAGGAACATCCACAGAATTTAAACCAATTAATGAAATAAAACGTGCCATGTTCAATCCTTGCGCACCTTCTGGCATGGCGTTTCCAACAATGACATCATCAATTCGTTTAACGTCAAGATTTGGTAATTCTTTCATCATGTATTGAATGGTTTCTGCACCCAATTCATCTGCTCTTTTAAAACGGAATACACCTTTTGGAGCTTTCCCCACGGCAGTTCTGTATGCTTTTACTATATATGCGGTCTTCATAGTTCTACTTTTATTTTTGAAAACAGAGAAGAGAAAATAGAATAGAGAAAAAGATTTTAAATCTATCTCTAAATATTTTTATTATAGCTCTTTTTTCTATGCTCTATGTTCTTTTTTCTAATTACGTAAAGGTTTTCCTGTTTTTAGCATGTGTTGAATACGCTCTAAAGTTTTACGTTCGGTACATAAACTTAAGAAAGCCTCTCGTTCTAAATCCAATAAATATTGTTCAGTTACCAATGTTGGTTCAGATAAATCGCCACCAGCCATAACATACGCAAGTTTGTTGGCGATTTTATGATCGTGTTCACTTATAAAATTGGAAGCTTCCATAGAATCGGTTCCTACTAAAAACATACCTAATGCTTGTTTCCCCAACACTTTAATGTCTTTTCTTTTGATGGGTTGGGTATATCCCGTTTCAGCCATTAATTTAGCATAAGATTTAGCAGTGGCTATTTGTCTGTCTTTATTAACAACAACAATATCTTTCCCCTGTTGAAGGATTCCTAAATCAAACGCTTCGTAGGCTGAAGTCGATACTTTTGCCATACCAATCGTTAGAAAATACTCTTGCAAGGTATTCAATTCGACATCTCCTTTTTTAAAAGTGTCTTGCGCTCTTAAAGTGAGTTCTTTAGAACCACCACCCCCAGGAATGACACCTACACCAAACTCCACCAAACCAATATAAGTTTCTGCAGCGGCTACCACTTTATCTGCATGCATGGATAATTCACAGCCTCCACCAAGCGTCATGCCGTGAGGCGCAGATATGGTTGGGATAGAAGAGTAACGCATACGCATCATGGTATCTTGAAAATATTTAATGGCAGCATTCAATTCATCATACTCTTGTTCTACAGCCATCATGAAAATCATACCTATATTTGCGCCAACAGAAAAATTGGCAGCTTGATTTCCTACAACCAAGCCTTGAAAATCTTTTTCGGCTAAATCAATAGCTTTATTAAGTCCTGCTAAAACATCACCACCAATGGTGTTCATTTTAGATTGGAATTCACAGTTTAAAATACCATCACCTAAATCTTCAATAACAACGCCTGAGTTTTTAAATACTTGATTAGATTTTCTAATATTGTCTAATATTATGAAGGCATCTTGCCCGGGGATTTTTTCTTGGGATTTTTTTGGAATATTATAAAAATAAGTAGCTCCTTCTTTGACAGTATAAAACGATTTGTTACCAGATAATAACATCTCGTTAACCCAAGAGGCAGGCTCTAAACCTTCGGCTTTCATTATTTCGATACCTTGTGCCACACCAATGGCATCCCATATTTGGAATGGGCCATGTTCCCAACCAAACCCCGCTTTCATGGCATCGTCAATCTTATATAATTCGTCTGATATCTCAGGAATTCTATGGGATACATAGGCAAACAGTGCAGCAAAGGTTTTTCTATAAAAATCACCTGCTTTATCTTTCCCGGATATTAAAATTTCAAAACGATTAATAACCTTATCAATGGTTTTTGTCAATTCTAAAGTGGCAAATTTTGCTGATTTTTTATCTCGATATTGTAAGGTGTCTAAATCCAGTGTTTTAATATCTGAACCTTCTTTCTTATAAAATCCTTGTCCAGTTTTACTTCCTAACCATTTATTTTCCATCATAGTATTGATGAAATCTGGAAGTTTAAAAAGTTCATGGGCTTCATCATTTGGGCAATTTTCATAAATACCATTAGCCACATGAACTAGAGTGTCTAATCCAACAACGTCAACGGTTCTGAAGGTCGCTGATTTTGGCCTACCGATAACAGAACCTGTTAATTTATCTATATCTTCAACCGTTAAATTCAAATCTTTTACCGCATGAAATAAACTCATGATGCTGAAAATACCAATTCTGTTTCCAATAAAAGCAGGTGTGTCTTTAGCAACAACTGAAGTTTTTCCCAAAAATTGCTCTCCATAATTATTCAGGAAATTTAAAACTTCTGTTGAAGTTTTTGGACCAGGAATGATTTCAAATAACTTCAAATAACGGGCTGGATTGAAAAAGTGAGTACCACAAAAATGCTTTTGAAAATCGTCACTTCTACCTTCACTCATGAAATGAATTGGTATGCCTGATGTATTGGATGTGATTAGAGTCCCCGGCTTTCTATAGTTGTCAAGGTTTTCAAAAACTTTCTTTTTAATATCTAAACGTTCTACGACTACCTCAATAATCCAATCGGCATCGGCAACTTTAGAGATATCATCTTCAAGATTACCTGTTGTTATTCTACTTGCGAATTTTGGATGGTAAATAGGTGAGGGTTTCGATTTTAAGGCATTTGCCAGAGATTCATTTACTAAACGATTTCTAACAACTTTATTTTCTAAAGTTAAGCCTTTTGCCTTTTCGGCATCATTAACCTCTCTAGGGATAATATCTAATAGTAAAACATTTACACCAATATTTGCGAAATGGCAGGCTATACCACTTCCCATAATACCGGATCCTATAACCGCAATCTTATTTATTATCCTTTTACTCATTTTATTTATACTTATTGATTGTATATCTTTTTATTTGAAACCATATGATTGATTAATTCTGAAACTTCATAGAAATTATTTAATTTTTCTTCAGAAATATTGTTTTTAATGGCCTCGTTAAAGGCGAGCACTTTTTCTCTAGAATAAGCTCTTTTTTCTCTACCAAAATCCGTTAAGGTAATTATGACACCTCTGCCATCTTCTGGATTTGGATGTCTTTCAATGAGTCCTTTTTCATCCATAGTTTTTAATATTCTAGATAAACTGGTGGCTTCCATGCCCATTTTAGGCCCTAACGCAGTTGAAGGTGTTCCTTTTTCTGGATCTATACTCAATAGGGTAAACCCTGTTGCCATAGTAGTACCAAATTTTGAGGCTTCTTCATTATACATTTTTTGAACAGTTAACCATGTGGTTCTTAATACATAATCGATTGTCTTGTCCTTCATCTGTTTATTTCCTGTTTTTGTATATCAGATGTAATGCCTTTAATGCTAGTTTAGTTATTTTGAACATTAATTAATAGATGTGTTGGTTATTCCAAATATACAAAAATATATTATGCATGCATAATATATTTGTAAAATTTAATTTTTGCTTGTGAAATTAGGATGGTTAGTCTACAAATTTAAGATCTGTAAATTTTATCCAAAAGACTGGTATACTTTTCTTTAATGACTTTTCGTTTCATTTTCATGGTTGGGGTTAAATGACCAGCTTCTACAGACCAAGTATCTGGAGTTAATTCAAATTTTTTAATTTGTTCCCAGTTACCAAAGTGTTTATTGGCGATATCAATTTCGTCTTGTATGCGTTGCAATAATTTTGGATTCGTAATGATATCATTAGTATCTTTAAATGATATTTTATGACGTCTTGCCCATTCCTTAACAAATTCGAAATTTACCTGTATTAATGCAGCAGGCATTTTTTCACCCTCTCCGACAACCATGATTTGCTCTATGAAATGTGATTGTTTAAATCGGTTTTCAATAAGGGTAGGAGCAATATATTTTCCTCCCGAAGTTTTAAACATTTCTTTTTTACGATCGGTAATTTTTAAAAACCCATCAGCATCAATTTCTCCAATATCTCCTGTATGAAAATATTTGCCAGTCATTACTTCGGCAGTTTTTTCGGGTTCTTTGTAATATCCAAGCATAACATTTGGACCTTTTACAAGGATTTCACCATCTTCGGCAATTTTAACATCTACATTATCAATAATCTTACCAACAGTTCCTATTCTAAAACCACCATCCCTCATGTCATTAACAGCTATAACAGGTGAAGTTTCAGTTAATCCGTAGCCTTCCATAATAGGCAGCTTAGCTGCAGCAAATACCCTTGTTAATCTTGGTTGTAAGGCCGCACTTCCCGAAACCATAAGTTCGAGTTTACCACCAAGAGCTGCTTGCCATTTTTTAAAAATTAAGGCTCTAGCTATTTTTAATTGTAGTTCGTACCAAAATCCATTTTTCCCATAGGGTTTGTACTTTAAGCCTAAATTAAGTGCCCAAAAAAACAGCATTTTTTTTATGCCTTTTTGTTCGTTGCCTGTAGCTACAATTTTATCGTATACTTTTTCAAAAAGTCTGGGAACGCCAGTCATTACCGTAGGTTGTACTTCTTTTACATTATCTACCATTTTATCAATGGATTCTGCAAAATAAATCTCTACGCCACAATATTGATATACATAAAGAATCATTCGCTCAAAAACATGACAAATAGGAAGGAAACTCAAGGCTTTAGATTTTCCATAATCAAACGGCACACGTTTTTCACTATCCAATACATTGGAAACTAAATTGTTATGGGATAACATGACGCCTTTAGGTTTTCCAGTAGTGCCCGATGTGTAAATTAATGTTGCTAAATCATCAGGAGATACATTGTTTTTTCTTAATTCAACCTCATTTTGGTTACTAGTATCTTCACCTAGTTTTAAAATATCGGTCCAGTGGTTTTCATTTTCAATGGTATCAAAAGTGTAAATATTTTTAAGTTTTGTGTTTTTCTTGATGACATTTAACTTTTGTAAAACTTCCTCATCCGAAACAAAACAATATATGGCTTCAGAATGATTTAAAATATATTCATAATCTTCGGGAGAAATTGTAGGGTATATGGGGACATTTTGAGCACCTATTTGAAGGATACCAATATCTAAAACATTCCATTCTGTTCTATTTGAAGATGAAATGACGGCAATTTTATCATTAGCTTTTATCCCTAAACGCAACAAACCTCTGCTAATGGCATTGGCTTGATTTATATACTCTTGTGTAGATAGAGACTGCCATTCACCATTATACTTTGTGTTGAAAGCTTTTTCCAAATTATAAGTTTTTAATTGATAATAAGGAAAATCAAAAATTCTATTAATTTCTGCCATTTAGTATGAGATCTAAGTTCTTGTTATGCAAAGTATGAAATTAAATAAGATTTTCAAATATTGAACAAAAAAAGGAGTCTTTTATAAAAACTCCTTTAATATTTTATGAATTTAATAAAAGGTTACTGTTTTTCAATCCACAATCTGGCATTAACAAACGCTTCCAACCAAGGAGTCACGTCATCTTTTCGCCCTTCAGGATAATTGGCCCAGTTCCATTGAAAGGTTGAACGCTCAATATGTGGCATCGTTACTAAATGTCTACCGGTTTTATCGCACATCATGGCTGTGTTGAAATCTGAACCATTCGGATTATGTGGATAGTTCACATATCCATATTTAGCGACAATATGATATTGATCTTCTGAATACGGCAACTTAAATTTACCTTCACCATGAGAAATCCAAACTCCTAACGTTGAGCCTGCTAACGAGGAAAGCATCACCGAGTTATTCTCTTGTATTTTTACAGAAGTGAAGGCACTTTCGTGTTTGTGCGAATCGTTATGAAGCATTTTTCCGTGAATCTCGTGTTCTGGATTGATGAGGTCTAATTCCATCCATAACTGACAGCCATTGCAAATGCCAACAGACAATGTATCTTCTCTTTTAAAGAAGTTCTCAATAACTTCTTTTGCTTTTGCATTGTATTTAATGGCACCTGCCCAACCTTTAGCCGAGCCTAAAACATCAGAATTTGAAAAACCTCCAACAGCTCCTAAAAACTGAATATCCTCTAAGGTTTCACGACCTGAAATTAAATCGGTCATGTGCACATCTTTCACATCAAAACCAGCTAAGTACATGGCGTTTGCCATTTCGCGTTCGCTGTTACTTCCTTTTTCTCTAAGAATAGCTGCTTTTGGTCGCGCTCCCCTTTCCTTTGGAGAGGGGTTTGGGGTGAGGCCTGTGAAATGTTTTGGAAATACATATTGAAGAGCCTGATTTTTATAATTATCAAATCTAACTTGTGCTAAGTCATTAGCCGTTTGTTTTTGGTCTAAAAGGAAAGAGGTTTTATACCAAGTATCGCGTAAATTTGAAATATTTAAATGGAACGTATCATCATGATTGACAATATTTAAAATGTTACTTTCAGTCGTTTTTCCTATGTTGAAAAAGGCTATGTTAGCCTCAGATAAAACAGATTCAATAGAGGTGTTTTTAGACTGAATGACGATGCCGGCATTTTCAGAGAATAATAATTTAAGTGAATCTTTTTCAGATAGCGTCGATAAATCTAATTCAGCTCCCAGGTTATTATCAGCAAAACATAGTTCTAGCAAGGTCGTAATCAATCCCCCGGAAGCGACATCATGTCCCGCAACAATTTGATTGTCTTTTATTAGTTTTTGGATGGTGTTGAAAACAGTTTTAACATACTCAGCACTTTTTACAGTTGGGGCATCATTACCAATTTTATTTAAAACTTGAGCAAATGAACTACCGCCAAGTTTAAAATTGTCTTGTGATAAATTGATATAATAAATATTACCAGCGTTTCTCTTTAATACAGGTTCAATGACTTTGGTAATATCATTACAGTTTCCTGCAGCAGAAATAATAACCGTTCCAGGTGCAAGAACCTCACCATCAGGATATTTTTGCTTCATTGATAATGAATCCTTTCCTGTTGGTACATTGATACCTAAACCAATAGCAAACTCTGAAACCGCTTCAACTGCTTCATATAAACGTGCATCTTCACCTTCATTCTTACATGGCCACATCCAGTTTGCGGATAAGGAAACCGATTTCAATCCATCTTTCAAAGGAGCCCAAATGATATTGGTCAACGCTTCTGTGATGGCATTTCTGCTTCCAGCCACAGGATTGATTAATCCAGAAATAGGCGAGTGCCCAATCGATGAGGCAATTCCTTCTTTTCCTTTATAATCCAGAGCCATAACACCTACATTATTTAAAGGTAATTGTAAAGGACCAACACATTGTTGTTTGGCTACTTTTCCACCAACACAACGGTCTACTTTATTGGTTAACCAATCTTTACAAGCCACAGCTTCTAGCTGTAAAACTTGTTCTAAATACTCATGGAATGTATCTAAATTATATGCGATGTCACTATAATTTCTTTCAACGGTTTTATCAGTCATGACAGTTTTTGGGGAACTACCAAACATATCTTCCATCGCTAAATCCATCGGTTTATGACCATTGGTTTTAGATTCAAATGTAAAACGATCATCACCAGTCACATCACCAACAGTATACATAGGCGAACGTTCTCTATCTGCAATGCGTTGCAAGATATCAATATGATCTTTGTCAATCACCAAGCCCATACGTTCTTGCGATTCGTTACCTATGATTTCTTTATCGGAAAGTGTTGGGTCTCCCACAGGAAGTGCATCTAAATCAATATTTCCACCAGTATCTTCAACCAATTCAGAAAGACAATTTAAGTGTCCACCAGCACCATGGTCGTGGATGGAAACAATATAATTATCATCACTTTCCACCATACCACGAACAGCATTGGCCGCACGTTTTTGCATTTCTGGATTGGAACGTTGTACCGCATTTAATTCGATTCCTGAAGCAAAGGCACCAGTATCTGCACTAGAAACGGCAGCACCACCCATACCAATTCGGTAGTTTTCACCACCAAGAATCACTATTTTGTCACCCGTTTGGGGTTTATCTTTTAATGCTTGATCTTTTTTTCCATAACCAATACCGCCAGCTTGCATGATGACCTTATCGAAACCAAGTTTTCTAGCGTCCTCTTCATGTTCGAAAGTTAAAACAGATCCGCAGATTAATGGTTGTCCGAATTTGTTTCCAAAGTCCGATGCTCCATTACTAGCTTTTATTAAAATATCCATTGGGGTTTGATACAGCCATTTGCGTTCAGTAAAAGCTTTTTCCCAAGGTCTGTTTTCTTCTAATCTCGAATATGATGTCATGTAAACAGCCGTTCCCGCAAGAGGTAACGAACCTTTTCCACCAGCTAATCTATCACGAATTTCACCGCCTGCACCAGTTGCAGCACCATTGAAAGGTTCTACTGTCGTGGGGAAATTGTGTGTTTCTGCTTTCAATGAGATAACAGATTCAAAATCTTTAGTTTGGTAATAATCAGGTTTATCGGCAGTTTTTGGCGCAAATTGTTCCACTTTCGGACCTTCAATAAACGCCACATTATCTTTATATGCTGAAACAATGGTGTTTGGATGTGTTTCAGATGTCTTTCGGATTAATTTGAAAAGTGATGTTGATTTTTCAACCCCATCAATGACAAAAGTTCCGTTGAAAATTTTATGGCGACAGTGTTCACTGTTAACTTGTGAAAATCCGAAGACTTCAGAATCTGTTAGCGGACGCCCAATTTTTTTTGAAACACCTTCCAAATAACTCACTTCTTCGTCACTTAATGACAAGCCTTCTTTTTGGTTATAGGCTGAAATATCTTCAATATTAAGGATTGGCTCAGGTTTAATATCTATAGTAAAAGAATCTTGGTTTAACCCTTTGAATTTCTCTGAAATCATCGGGTCAAAATCTTTGAAATCTTGAGAAACTGCTTGAAATTCTTCAATGCGAATGATGTCTGAAATCCCCATATTCTGAGTGATTTCAACAGCATTGGTACTCCAAGGTGTTATCATGGCGGCTCTTGGACCAACAAAAAAAGCATCGAGAGATGCTTGTTCTATTTTAGGCTGGTTGCCAAATAACCACACTAATTTCGTTATGGTTTCGGTTGATAATTCTTTTGTTGTTTGAACAGCAAATAGTTTGCTGGTTACGTTTCCAAAGAAATGAATCATTATATGTTGGTTTGTGTTGCGTTTAACAAAGTGCAAATTTACTTTTTTTAAGTTTATTTTGGTGTAAATATGCAGTTGAAAATTTAGAGTTATTCACGTTGTTATTAACCTTTGAAAATTTGCAAGATTTACTAGTAGGCTAGAATCCAGTAATTATTTTAGATGGTTTTATAAACTGGTCCTTTTTTGTAAATATTAAAATTAGCCCAACTATAATGAAAGGAATACTCAAAATTTGTCCCATATTTATTGCCATTCCGTTTTCAAATCCGACTTGATTTTCTTTAAAAAATTCAATTATAAATCTTGCTGAAAATAGCAAAACCAAAAATACACCTAAAATTAATCCGTTTGGTTTTTCTTTTATTCCTTTCTTGTAAATTAAGATTAATATTCCGAATATTAGAATATAAGAAAAGGCTTCGTATAGTTGAGAAGGATGTCTTGGTATTAGGTCATCTTTTTGAAAAATGACACCCCAATTTCCATCAGTTGGTTTTCCATAAATTTCAGAGTTCATAAAATTCCCTAATCGAATAAAGGCTGCTGCTATTGGTGCAACAATTGCAATTCTATCTAAAACCCACAAAAAATTTGTTTTATTTTTTTTGCAATAAATTCCAATTGCAATTAAAACACCAATAGTTCCACCGTGACTTGCCAATCCCATAAATCCTATAAATTTGTATGAATCTCCAATTTTTTTAATCGGTAGTAAAATTTCCATTGGATTTTGAAAATAATAGGCGGGGTCATAAAACAAACAATGTCCGAGTCTTGCTCCTAAAATTGTTCCAATAACGATGTAAATAAATAGCTTTTCTAAGTTTTCAATCGGAATATTTTCTTTTATATAAATGCGTTTCTCAACATAATTTGCTAAAAGAAGACCAGTTATAAATAATAAGCCATAATATTTTAAAGGAAAACTATCAGTTATCCAATAAATTACGGGGTCGAGATTCCAATTTATAATTCCCTCATTCATTCTATATCATGATTTTGTAACGTGTATAAAACTTAAATAAGTGCTTTTTTAAGTAATTCTATACTAATCCTTCCGCTCCAACAAAGCCATATAAAACCCATCATATCCTGATTGGTGGGACAATACTTTTTTGTCCTTCAGAAGTTTGAATTTTTTTCCGGCTTCCGATTTTAAAAAGATTTTAACTTGTTCTTGATTTTCAGAAGGTAAAATAGAACAGGTTGCATACACCAATTGCCCGTCAACTTTTACCATTCTGGAATAGTGTTGTAAAATATCTTGCTGTGTGATTTTTATTTTATCAATAAAATCAGGTTGTAATTTCCATTTAGCATCTGGATTTCTACGTAAAACCCCCAATCCAGAACATGGCGCATCAATTAAAACGCGATCTGCTTTATCATATAATTTTTTAATAACCTTGGTGGAATCAATGGCTCTGGTTTCAATATTGTGAGCCCCATTTCGTTTGGCACGACGTTTCAATTCATGAAGTTTGTTTTCATAAATATCTAAAGCTATGATTTGTCCTTTATTTTCCATCAAAGAGGCAATATGAAGTGTTTTTCCGCCCGCACCTGCACAGGCATCAACCACGCGCATACCTGGTTGTACATTTAAAAAATCGGCAACTAATTGAGACGATGCATCTTGAACCTCAAACAACCCATTGCTAAAAGCCTCTGTCGTAAAAATATTGGCACGTTCTTTTAATTTTAAGGCATTGGGATAGTCAGGAAGCAGATCCGTTTCAAACCCTAAATCAAACAATTCTTCTTGTAATTTTTCTTTAGTAGTTTTTAAGGTATTAATCCTTAAAATAACATCAGCTTGCTCATTTAAGGCAGCAATTTCTTTGGTCCAAATCGTATCACCAAGTTCTTTTTCGCCTAATTCATCTATCCAATCTGGAATGGATTCCTTGAATTTTCTTATTTTAGAAAGCTCATCAAAACGTCCTTTTATTTTTCGTGTTGGAGTTTCTTCAAAATATTTCCAATCCGGTAATTTTATACCTTTTAGCGTGGCCCAAACGGCAAACATACGCCACAAATTATCTCTGTCAAACGGTTCTTTAACTTCTGCAATTTCAGCATAAAGACGTTTCCAACGAACAATATCATAAGTAGTCTCGGCAACAAAGGCACGGTCGCGTGCGCCCCAACGTTTATCTCGTTTTAAAAGTTGTTGAATTACTTTATCTGCATAATTCCCTTCATTAAAAATCAAGGTCAATCCATCAATAACCGAAAAGCATAAATTTCTGTGTAATCGCATCGTTTGTAAATAAGTCTGCAAAGTTACGTTTAAAATGTTTATTTGTTGAATCGTTTATGAGTTTATTGGTTTTGCTTTTATATTTTTATGGAAATTAAAAATAGATGAAGCACTTTTTATATTTTTTAGGAGTTTTTGTTTTTTTATTATCATGTGAAAAAAAAGAAAAGTTCATTCCTCGAGACTTTAAAACAGTAGACGTTGAAACTATATATTCTGATTCCTTATTAAGTATTAGAGCCATAGATATTTTAAATGATGGAAGTCTAGTTTTTGCGGCAAATGAAGGTACTTTTGGGTTGTATGACCATAAGAAGGAA
Source organism: Confluentibacter sediminis (assembly GCF_003258355.1). Lineage (GTDB taxonomy): Bacteria > Bacteroidota > Bacteroidia > Flavobacteriales > Flavobacteriaceae > Confluentibacter > Confluentibacter sediminis. The sequence continues at coordinate 273,704 of NZ_QKPO01000001.1, forward strand.
TTATGGCAAACCTCTGTTCAAACCTATGATACTTTAAATTTACATTTTAGAGCCGTTGCACATACAGCAACCGATTTTTTTATGTTGAGTATTGATACTCCTGCATTGTTATACAAAACAGGAAATAATGGTAAGATGGAATTGGTTTATAAGGAAGAAGGAAAAGATGTATTTTATGATGCCATGTTATTTTGGGACGATAAGGAGGGCATTGCTGTAGGGGATAGTATGAACGGATGTTTATCCATTCTAATCACTAGAGATGGTGGAACTACTTGGAAGAAAATGTCATGCGCTAATTTACCTAAAGCTGATAATGCTGAAGGTGCTTTTGCGGCTAGTAACACTAATATTAAAATAATAGAGAATAAAACTTGGATTGCCACCACAAGTGGACATATATATTATTCTGCAGATAAAGGGAATACATGGAATATCATTAATACGCCTATAGTAAAAGATAAAGACACAGAAGGTATTTATTCTATCGATTTTTATAATGATTTAATTGGATTTGCGATTGGAGGCGATTATACCCATCCAGACAATAATTCAGCTAATAAAATAAAAACGATAGATGGAGGGAAAACATGGCAATTAGTTGCCGAAAATCAAAATCCAGGATATAGAAGTTGTGTGCAATTTATACCCAATTCTGAAGGTAAAGAGCTAGTTGCCGTTGGATTTAAAGGTATTGATTTTAGTAATGATTCTGGAGATTCATGGAGGCATTTAAGTGACGAACCTTTTTATACAATTCGTTTTTTAAATGATAGCACGGCCTTTGCAGCAGGCTCCAAAAGAATTTCTAAACTAACTTTTAGAAAATAAAAAAAGGGAAGTTTTAACTTCCCTTTTTTTATTTATTATTTTGCTCTCGATTTTGCTCCCGTCTTTTATTCCATTCCTCGAGCATTTTTCTATTGAAATCTTCTTCAGCATTTTTTAAAGCTAAAATCTTTTTTGCAGAAATAATGGTGCGTAGCTTTTTAATTAATTTGATGTCTTCAGAATGTATTTTATTCTCAATCTCTATAGATTTGTTTAAAATATCATTCGATTTTTCCTCTGAAAGATTATCATAGTTTTGTCTAACTTGATGAATTAATTTACCAAGTTCATTAAATTTTAGGTTGCTTACAGTATCATCATAAGCATTATATATAGGCCAAAATTGTTGCGCTTCTTTTTCGTTTAAATTAAGTCTTTCTGTAATAAAAGCAATTTTTAGACTTTTAATTTTATTTGGTTGAGCAAATGCGCTTAATGAAAAGCACAAAGCTAATGTGATGATAATTGTTTTCATTTTATTGTTTTTTATTCGGAAAAGAAACCTTCAAGATCAACATTGTTTAAAATGTAATTTTCCATGTTTTCTTCAGAGAAATTATGCTCAATGAAATTTTCTTCAACTAAGTCTTCATTAGTTAGAACAGATGACATTTCGTAAGAATCTATATATTCATTCATGATATAGCTTTCAAGACTTGCTGTTTCTAAAGTTTCAAAAGAGGCAGTTTTTTTATGAAAAACAGACAGATTAAACAATAATAATATAGTTGCAGCAATGCTAGAAGCATATACTAAGTTTCGTCTAGTAAATAAGTTGATGACTTTATTCTTCTCGTTTTTAGAAATTTTATTTATGATACGATCTTCTAAAGATTCAAAATAGTTGTCAGGAACTTTAAATCCAGAACCTTCTATACTTTTAAGCTTTATTTGACTTAAAATAGTGTCTTCTATACCTTCAAAATAGTTGTCAGGTATTTTAAACCCAGCGTTTTTAATATTTTTTAGTTTGTCACTCATAACTCTTAGACTTATATTTTATATAAAGGTTTAATTTTTAGTTAAATAAGCTTCAATTTTTTTTACGGCTAAATGATATGATGCTTTTAAAGCACCCTCACTAGTTTCTAAAATATCTGCTATGTCCTTGTATTTTAAATCTTCAAAGTATTTCATGTTAAATACTAATTGTTGTTTATGTGGCAGCTTTGAAATGGCCTCTTGTAATTTTAATTGTATGTCACTACCTTCAAAATATACATCTGTTGGCAGGTTGGTGATTGTTGAATCTTGTAATTCTTCATTGGAAATTAAAAGTTGTTTAGCATTTTTATTTAATAAGGTTATAGATTCGTTGGTTGCGATACGGTATATCCAAGAGAACAATTTACTATCTCCTTTAAAATTATGAATATTACTATAAATTTTTATGAATGTATTTTGAAGCACATCGTCGGCATCATCATGGGACTTCACAATATTACGAATATGCCAATATAAACGCTCTTTGTAAAGTGTTATTAATGTTCTAAAAGCCTGTTCTTTATGTTTTTCAGATTTTAAATCTTCAAGTAGCTGTGCTTCGTCGATCACAAAAATATGTTTCAAGTTAAACGGATAAATATACTAAAAGTTTAAACTTAAAGATTGTAATTTTTTATTAAAAAATTAATTGATTGATAATCAATTATTTGTATTAAAATAATCGACGAAGTGCATTATTAATACGATTAAATGTATTTTTTCTTGTACAATATTTGTTTTTGTTTTAAATTTGCTTCAGCAACCTACTTATGTTGTTAGTCTTCCCCAAGTCTAACAATGAACGAAAAAAAAGGATAGACCCCCAAATCTCTATCCTTTTTTATTTTTTAAAGACGAGGGTTTTTATTCAAAACTTTGCATATCAACAAGTTTTTTATAAACACCATTTTTTGTTATTAGTTGGCTGTGTTTCCCTTTCTCTACAATTTCACCTTTATTTAATACAATAATTTCATCGGCATTTTGTATGGTTGATAATCTATGTGCAATGACGATAGATGTTCTGTTTTTCATCATATTTTCTAAAGCAACTTGTACCAAACGTTCGCTTTCGGTATCTAGTGCAGAGGTGGCTTCATCTAAAACCATGATAGGCGGGCTTTTAAGTACAGCTCTGGCAATGCTAAGACGTTGTTTTTGACCTCCTGATAATTTATTTCCAGAATCACCAATATTAGTTTCTATACCATGAGGCAAGTCTTTTACAAATTCCCATGCGTTTGCTATTTTTAAAGCTTCGATAACATCTTCATCTGTTGCAAGATCATTCCCGATTTTCAAATTGTTTTTGATACTTTCATTGAAAAGAATCGCGTCTTGAGTTACAATGCCTAATTGTTTTCTTAAAGAAACGGTAGTTAAATCTCTAATATCAATACCATCAATTAAAATTCGCCCTTCATTAACATCATAAAAACGGGTAATAAGATTGGCTATGGTCGATTTTCCACTGCCAGATTGTCCAACCAATGCCACCGTTTTTCCTTTAGGAATGGTTAATGAAAAATTCTTTAAAACGTATTCGTCTTGGTATTTAAAAGAAATATTTTCAAATGTGATTTCTGAATCGAATCCTGTTTTTTCAATCGCATTTATTTTGTCTTTTAAAGGGTTAGGTGTATCAATGATTTCTTGAATACGTTCGGCAGCTGCATCACCTTGTTTGATGTTATAAAGCCCTCTAGAAATGGCTTTTGCAGGAACCATAATGTTATAGGCCAAACCCATGTAAGCGATAAAAGAACTGCCATCAAGCATGTCGTTAAATACTAATCGTCCTCCATACCATAATAAAATAGATATTACTAAAATTCCTAGAAACTCACTCGCAGGAGTCGCTAAGTTTTGACGGTTGAACAATTTATTTGAAAAGTGATAAGATCGTGCTGAAGATTCTTGAAATTTTGTATCAAATTTTTCTTCGGCATTAAAGCCTTTAATAATGCGTAGTCCTGTTAAAGTTTCTTCTAATATAGATAAAATAGTGCCTTGTTCTATCTGAACACGATCTGATTTTCGTTTTAAACTTTTGCCTATTCTGGAAATTACGAATCCTGATAATGGAATAAATATAAATACAAACAATGTAAGCTGAGGGCTAATTATCAGCATCATTATTATAGTGAAAATAATGGTTAATGGTTCCCTTGCAATAAGCTCTAAAACAGGTAACATGGAATATTGAAGGGTTGCTACGTCATTTGTTACCCGCGACATGATATCTCCTTTTTTTTGTTCAGAAAAATAGGAAAGAGGTAATTCCACCGTCTTTTTATAAACAGCATTTCTTAAGTCCCTGACAACTCCATTTCTTAAGAAAACCATAAAGTAATTAGCCAAATAGCCAAAAATATTTTTTAAAAGAAAAAGAACTATTATTAAGCTTATTACTAATAGTAATGCCTTTTGCGAATCATCTTTTGCATATAAATTTACTTGGTAAGCGAGATAATCTTTATAAAAGTCTTTTAAACTTGATAAACCTTTGTAAATAGGTTTTACAATTTCTCTAGTTTTTTCTTTTTGTTCAAATAAAATATCCAGCATTGGTATTAATGCAACAAAAGAAAGCGCACCAAATAAAGCATATAGAATATTAGATATGATATGTCCTAAAGCAAATTGTTTGTATGGTTTAGCATACTTTAAGATATTATAAAATTGCTTCATTAACTAAGATTCATGTCTTTTAAAATAGCATCAACTTTTGCGTCAAGTAGTGCTTCAGTTTCTTTGAATTTAGATGTTGATTCCAATGTAGTATTAACGCTTATATAAAATTTGATTTTTGGCTCGGTACCACTTGGTCTTAAAGCTATTTGACTGCCATCTTCGGTATGATAAATTAAAACGTTTGATTTTGGTATGTCAAGAACGGACTCTATACCTGTTACCATGTTTTTTGATGCTGCTGATTCATAATCATCAATTTTAACCACTTTAGAACCATTAATGGTAGTGAAAGGATTTTCACGAGCGTCAATCATCATCTGTGTAATTTCTTGAGCGCCTTCAATTCCTTTTTTAGTTAACGATACTAACTTTTCTTTAAAGCATCCATGCTCTACGTAAAGTTTAATTAGTTCGTTGTAAAACGAGCTACCATTTGCTTTTGATATCGCTGCTATTTCGCAAGCCAAAAGTGTAGAGGTTACCGCATCTTTATCGCGAACAAAATCGCCTACCATATAACCAAAACTTTCTTCGCCACCACCAATAAAATCAAGTTGAGGGAAATCATGGATTAATTTAGCAATCCATTTAAAACCAGTCAGTACAATTTTACTTTCTACGCCATAAGCGTCAGCCAGATTGTTTAGCATGGGTGTAGAAACAATAGTGGATGCAATAAATTCTTTACCTTTAATTTTGCCATCTTCTTTCCATTGCTTTAATAAAAAATCGGTCATCATTAACATGGTTTGATTTCCGTTAAGCAATTGTAATTTGTTTTCCGAATTTCTAACAGCAACACCTAATCTATCACAATCAGGGTCGGTGCCAATCACAATATCTGCACCTACTTTATCTGCTAATTCCAACGCCATTTTTAACGCTGCAGGTTCTTCAGGGTTTGGAGAAGCTACTGTTGGAAAATCTCCATCAGGGACTTCTTGTTCTTTTACAATATGCACATTTTTATAACCTGCTCGTTTTAAAGTTTCTGGTACCGCGGTTATGGATGTTCCATGAAGTGAAGTAAAAACAATTTTTAAATTGTCCTTAGCTTCTTGAGAGGCACCTACACAGCCATTTTTTACGGAAGCATCAATAAATATATTATCGACATCTTTGCCTATGTAATGGATTAAACTCGTGTTTGGTTCAAATTTTATATTAGCATAATCTACATCGTTTATAATATTTATTAATGCTTTATCGTGTGGGGGTACCAATTGGCCACCATCTTGCCAATATACTTTATAGCCATTATATTCTGGGGGATTATGAGAGGCTGTAAGTACAATGCCACAATGGCAATTTAAGTGCTTAACAGCGAACGATAATTCTGGAGTTGGACGTAAATCTTCAAACAAATAGACTTCAATGCCGTTTGCTGAAAACACGTCAGCAACAACTTTTGCCAATGTTTTACTATTATGTCTGCAATCAAAAGCAATAACGGCTTTAGGTGTTTCATTAGGAAAGCATTTGTGCAAATAATCACTTAAACCTTGTGTGCTTTTTCCAAGGGTATATTTATTAATTCGGTTGGTTCCAATGCCCATAACACCACGCATACCACCAGTTCCAAATTCTAAATCCTTATAAAAACTTTCTTGGATATCTTTTGGATTATTGGCAATACTATTCTTAATAAAATCCTGAGTCTCCTTATCAAAAGAGGGGGTTAACCATGTGTTTATCCTATCTAGTATTTTGGGTTCTATGTAAATCATATTGTGCTGTTTTAATATTATTAATGATTATAGCAATTTTTAACATTGCAAAAATATAGAATTATGAGGTTAGTTTTAGATTTTTATAAAGCATATTTAGGATCTATGATTGACTTTTAAGTTGTAAATACAATAAATAATGCAGCTTTTTTAATTCAAATTGAGGTACTCTTTAACAGAATAACGTTTTTTGTCTGGTTTGGTACGAAGAATGATTTCCCCTAAAAAACCAGCAACAAAAAATTGGGTGCCAATAATCATGGTTGAGAGTGCAATATAAAATTGGGGTCTTTGGGTTATTAACCTTCCAGCTGGATTTAAAAATATTTTATCAATACCAAGATATAGTGAAAAGCCAAAGCCAATAATAAGCATAATGGCTCCTAGAGCTCCAAATAAATGCATGGGACGTCTGCCAAATCTAGATAAAAACCAAATGGTGATTAAATCTAAAAAACCATGAACAAAGCGATCCATGCCAAATTTAGTTTCGCCATATTTTCTAGCTTGGTGTTGAACTACTTTTTCAGTAATCTTAATGAATCCAGCATTTTTTGCAAGCACAGGGATGTAACGATGCATTTCACCATTCACATCAATATTTTTTACAACATCGTTTTTATAGGCTTTTAAACCACAATTAAAATCGTTTAGTTTAACGCCAGAAGTTCGTCTTGCTGCCCAATTAAATAATTTAGAAGGTAAGTTTTTTGAAATGATAGAATCGTAACGTTTCTTTTTCCAACCAGAAACCAAGTCGAAACCATCGGACATAATCATGCTATAAAGTTCAGGGATTTCGTCTGGGTTGTCTTGTAAATCAGCATCCATAGTAATGATAACATTGCCTTGGGCTATTTCGAAACCAGCATGGAGTGCTTGGGATTTACCAAAATTTTTTAAAAAACGAATGCCTTTTACTTGAGGGTTATCATTTGATAATTGGCTGATTGCTTGCCAAGAATCATCTGTGCTACCGTCGTCTATAAATATAATTTCGTATGAAAAATGATTGGATTGCATCACTTTTGCAATCCAATCATGTAATTCGTTTAAAGAATCTTGTTCATTAAGTAGTGGAATAACTACAGATATATCCATTTTGAAATCTTCAATAATTTAATGTTTCAAAAATACGGAAATTATCTATGCTATTCTTGTGATTCTTTTTTCATGACTAATCCTGCAATGAGAGAGTATATCAATCCAAACAACGCACTAAGGGCAATCCATACAGCGGCTCCTAGTAAAGGACTAGAAAATTTTTCGGCCATTTCCATGTTTTTTTCAACCATTTCACTGGTCATTTTCGGATTTTCATAAAGTTTTTCTCTTGCAGCCTCCATCATTTTACTCATTAATTCCGTGTCAATGACGTAAAATAAAACAAGTGAAAAAACAGCATAAACCAAGGCACTTATCACTGCAGCAGCAACGCCAACTTTTAAAGCGTCTGATAATGTTAACAGGTTGTTGTTGGTTTTCTTGAATTGACTTATGGTATAAATCAAGAACGTTGGAAATATGACGTAAAAGAGAACCATTGGCCATTGTTTGCCTTCTATAAGCATGTTTGTTGCATACATTACAGCGTAAATCACAACCAGAATAAGTCCTAAAATAATTCCGTAATTTACAGCAAATTTGCCAGGAGATTTAATTTCAGATTCCATAATTTATTTAATGATTTAAGTTAGATACTGAGTTAGTATTCAAATATAATAAAACGTTACATAAGGTTAGGTAATAAATTTTTTTAAAAAGTATTGCGAATTACTAAAAATTACCTAAATTTGCACTTCCAAAATTGAAAAGAATAAAAGCATTTAGCGATGAGAAAAGGTATACACCCAGAGAATTATAGAATAGTAGCATTCAAGGACATGTCTAATGATGATGTGTTTTTAACAAAATCTACTGCTGCAACAAATGAAACAATTGAAGTTGATGGTGTTGAATATCCAGTTATTAAAATGGAGATTTCTAGAACATCTCATCCTTTCTACACTGGTAAATCTAAGTTAGTAGATACTGCTGGTCGTATTGATAAATTTAAAAACAAATATTCTAAATTTAATAAATAATTTAGTTTCTTTTTATAAAAATATTAAGCCTTTCAGAAATGAAAGGCTTTTTTATTTTAAGCAATTAACCTACTTTTGAATAGTTAACCATTAAGTTTAAGTTTTGAGTGAATCACTTTTAACTTTTAACTTTCAACTCTTAACTTACTCATGAACTATATTCTCTTTGACGGCCCTTCACGTAATAATTTATTGCCATTTACATTTACTAGACCTGTTGCCGATATAAGAATAGGTATCTTAACTATAAGAGAAAAATGGGAAACTTTTTTAGATTCTACCACCACCACAATTACTGAAGATTATTTATCCGATAAATATCCCATGGTTGAGATGGACGAAAATATTATGATTAATGCGTCCTATCTTCCTAATCTAGAATTGGTTGAAATGGTCAAAAATTTAAAAGAAAATCAGGCTATTTTTAAAGGTGAAGATGTGATTGCTTTTTTTACAAGAGATACTCAGGATGATGTGGATTTTGAAACCTATGAAGCTTTAGAATATCATGATGATATTCTAAAAATAGAACATACATGGGATGTCTTTTCTAAAAATGGGGATGCCATTCAAGAAGATTTCAATTTATTGACAGAAGGTAGAAAGTCACAACACATACCTTCAAGTAATAATGTTATAGCTCCGGAAAATATTTTTATAGAAGAAGGTGCTAAATTAGAATTTGTATCACTTAATGCTAGCAAAGGGCCTATTTATATTGGGAAAGATACCGAAATTATGGAAGGCTCCTTGATTCGTGGGCCTTTTGCTTTGTGTGAAGGATCCCTAGTGAAACTTGGTGCTAAAATTTATGGGCCAACTACTATTGGACCCTACAGTAAAATAGGGGGAGAGGTGAATAATTCCGTATTATTTGCGTATTCTAATAAAGGGCATGATGGTTTTTTAGGAAATTCGGTACTTGGTGAATGGTGTAATTTGGGAGCAGATACCAATACCTCCAATTTAAAAAATAATTATGAGGAAGTTCGACTCTGGGATTATGAAAGCGAAAGTTTCTCGAAAACGGGATTGCAGTTTTGTGGACTTATGATGGGTGATCATAGCAAATGTGGCATTAATACGATGTTCAATACCGGAACGGTTGTTGGTGTAAGTGCCAATATTTTTGGAAGTGGATTTCCAAGAAATTTTGTACCAAGTTTTAGTTGGGGTGGTAGCAGTGGTTATACAACCTACGTAACCAAAAAAGCATTTGAAGTTGCTGAAAAAGTTATGGACAGACGCCAGATTGCATTTACAGAACAGGATAAAGCGATTTTAGAGTATATCTTCGAAGAAACCAAGAAATATAGACGTGAATAAATAACTTTTCATGGATTTGGTTCGAATCCCTATTTTTTAATCCTTTATTAACTAGTAGTGATTTAAATAAACAGAAGCCTAAGCTGGTAAATAAAGGATAATGTTTATTGTTTTAAATTAAGTTATAGACATGTAATTATGTTGAGTATTTTAGTAGTATACTACATAGGAAAACAATTTTATAAATTGGCAGAAAAATTTAATCAGAAAAAATGGGTTTATGCTATTTTAGGTGTGTTGACGTATTATTTAGGTGCAATTATTTTGGGAGGTATTATCATTGGATTAATCATTGAGTTTTTCATGGATTCTGATTTTGAAAGTTACTCCAATACAATTTTAGGATTATTCATGATGCCTTTTGGAATTGTTACTTGTGTATTATTTCATTATTTATTAGAAAGGAAATGGAAAAAATCAGTGATGTATGTTAAAGATGAAATTCAAGATATAGGAAAACATATAGAAGATAAAGATTAGTCTTTTTTTACATGTTTCAATTCCAAAACATACACGGGGCTAACCTCTAAGCCTTTTACATTTTTTCTTGTAAACCGCACTATTTCATCATAAAAAAGAGGCACTATAGGAGCTTGCTGTATCATTAAAGAATCCATTTTAGTGTAAAGTAAAGTCCTTTTTTTAACATTGGTTTCCATAAATGCATCCTCATACCAGGAGTCAAATAATTCGCTTTTAAAATGTGTGTAATTTGGTCCGTTTGGTGCAAAATTTTTACTGTAATACAATGACAAATAATTCTCAGCATCTGGGTAATCGGCAACCCAACTGGCTCTAAACATATCTAGTTTTCCATTCGCTTTGGCATCTTTTAAAGCTGCACCAGGGATCACATCAATATTAACCGTCAATCCTATTTTTTGAAGTTCTCGTTGTATATATTCGGAAAAACTTAAGTAATTGCCAGTTGTCGTAATTGAAATTGCTGGGTTTTTAATGCCTGTTTCAATTTTAAATTGTTCTACTAATTGCCTTGCTAAATCTGGTTTATAAGAAAAACCTATCGAGTTATTGTAACTCGGCAATCCTTTGGGGATGAAGCCACCTTCAGCAGGAATGCCAATGCCATTGCGTAAATACATCATCATTTTTTTTCGGTCAAAACCATAATTAATGGCTTTTCTAAGGAGTTCCGATTTTATTTCAGTAACTTCAGAATCCATATAGAATGCTAAATATTCGGTGTTTAGATAAGGACCGCGAACCATATCAACCTCACCAGCATAGTCACTTCTAAGCGCGCCATTAGCAGTTAAAATTTCATCTTTATAAGAAGCATCCAATCCAATTATAAAATCTATATTTCCTTGTGTAAATTGTAAAAACTCACTTTGTTTATCGGGTAAAAAAGTAATGGCAATAGCTTCTAAATAAGGTAAGGCATGGTCTAAACTATCTTTTTCAAAATAATTTTCATTTTTTCTAAAGACCAACTTCAGGTTTTCTTCCCACCTTTTAAATTTAAAAGGACCCGTGCCGATGGGATGCGACCTAAAATCGCTACCGTAATAATCCACGATGTCTTTAGGGACCACCGAACAATATTTCATGGTTAATAAGCCTAAAAAAGCGGGAAAAGGAGATTTTAATTTTATTTGAAAAATGCTATCATTAATGGCTTTAAAATTTTCAACGGTATTTAAAACCCAACTTCCTGGAGAGGCTACTTTTTTATCGATTAATCTGTTTAAACTATACTCAAAGTCGTTAGCGTTTACGGTTCTTGTGGAATCTTTTCCGAAAAGTGGATGCTTATGGAAAAATACGTCGTTGCGTAATAAAAAGGTATAGGTTAGGGCATCTTCAGAAACAGTCCAACTTTTAGCGATACAAGGCTGGATATTTAAATCATTATCCATTTGTACCAATCCGTTAAATAATTGATTGGTGGCCCAGATATCGGATATGTCTTTTGAAAAAGCGGGATCTAAAGAACCAATATTTTTATGTTCGTTATAGCGAAAAACCAAGTGATCTGTATTGGAATTTGTTTTGCTTCCGCAGGAAAATATTAATAGAAGAATACAAATTATAAAGAGATAGGTAAATAATTGTTTTTTATGCAACGACATCTGTTTTATCATATCACTAATAAGTTGTAAATTTGCAATCTTTTAAAGAAAGAACGTAAATATAATGAGATTTCCACCCAAGTGGAAATGACAATAGAATTAATGAGAAAAAAAGTCGCATTTTATACATTAGGTTGTAAACTTAACTTTTCTGAGACTTCTACGATTGCTAGAAGTTTTACAGATGAGGGTTTTGACCGTGTGGACTTTTCTGAGCATGCCGATATTTATGTAATCAATACCTGTTCTGTCACTGAAAATGCCGACAAACGTTTTAAAACCATTGTAAAACAAGCGCAAAAAACAAATCCGAATGCGTTTGTAGCAGCAGTTGGTTGTTATGCCCAATTAAAACCGCAAGAACTTGCCGATGTGAATGGTGTAGATTTGGTATTGGGAGCGACGGAAAAATTTAAAATCACCGATTATATCAACGATTTGTCCAAAAACGACTTTGGTAAAGTGCATTCATGCGAAATTGAAGATGCCGATTTTTATGTTGGGAGTTATTCCATAGGGGATCGAACGCGTGCTTTTTTAAAGGTTCAAGATGGTTGTGACTATAAATGTACGTATTGTACCATTCCGTTGGCTCGTGGAATTTCTAGAAGTGATACGATGAACAATGTGCTTAAGAATGCTAAAGAAATTTCATCCCAAAACATTAAAGAAATCGTTTTAACAGGTGTTAATATTGGTGATTATGGAAAGGGAGAATTCGGGAACAAAAAACACGAACATACGTTTTTAGATTTAGTTACGGAATTAGATAAAGTAGAAGGTATTGAACGTTTGCGAATTTCATCCATAGAGCCAAATTTACTAAAAAATGAAACGATTGATTTGGTATCAAAATCTAGAGCGTTTGTTCCGCATTTTCATATTCCTTTGCAATCTGGCAGTAACGAGATTCTTAAGAAAATGAAGCGTCGTTACATGCGTGAATTGTATGTAGATAGAGTGTCTAAAATAAAAGAGGTGATGCCTCATGCTTGTATTGGGGTAGATGTTATTGTTGGTTTTCCTGGAGAAACTGATGCCCATTTTTTAGAATCGTATAATTTTTTAGCCGATTTGGACATCTCTTATTTACACGTATTTACATATTCTGAGCGCGATAACACGGAAGCGGCCCATATGGATGGTGTGGTGCCGATGAATGTGAGAAATAAGCGAAGTAAAATGCTACGGGGACTTTCTGTTAAAAAGCGTCGTGCTTATTATGAAAGTCAGTTAGGTAGTAAAAGAACCGTGTTGTTTGAAGGCGAAAATAAAGAAGGGTATATCTATGGTTTTACGGAGAACTATGTAAAGGTAAAAGCGCCTTGGAATCCAGAATTAGTAAATACATTGCATCAAGTAGAGCTCACTAAAATTGATGATGATGGGTTAGTAAGGTTCGATTTTGTAAAAGAACTGGTATTATAAAAACAAAAAATCCAAAGCTACATAACTTTGGATTTTTTGTTTTGTTGTTTTTCGAGATATTCTAAATAATAACCCCAACAGGAAGCATCCGTTTATACTTTCTGTTGCTTCTAACAAACTTAGCAATTTCAGGACTGGTTGGTACAACACTCAAGTTACGTTCTTCAATTAGCTCAAAAACAGCACATAAAAAATCTTTTTTAAAGTCATCGTCTTTAATAGCGTCAGGAATAATAAGTTTTGTTAAAAAAATCTTTCGGTCTTGTAGAGAATACTCAATTTTAGCTAGATGGTCATCAATTTTAATTTCAAACTGGCGTAAGAAATCATTGTCTATTAGTTCAGCAACATCAATCATGGTATATGTTTTTAATTAATTGGAATCTAAATAATGGAAGACTATTTTGTAGCTTTGTTAGACAAATATACGAAAAAAAATCCTTAATAAAAAGGCTGATGTCTGTTAAAACCTTATGAATCAACATATAATACATGTTTATTTAATGCCAGGTATGGCTGCCAGTTCTAAAATTTTTGAACACATAAAATTACCGGAAAATCAATTTGAAATTCATTATTTAGAATGGTTGATACCAATTGAAAATGAGAGTGTTGAAGATTATTCTTTACGTTTAACAAACAAAATAAACCATGACAATATTGTTTTAATTGGTGTCTCTTTTGGGGGTGTTATCGTTCAAGAAATGAGTAAACATATAAGGGTTCGAAAATTAATTATTATTTCTAGCGTTAAGTCATTACATGAATTACCGAAGCGTATGCAACTTGCAAAAGTTACTAAAGCTTATAAGTTATTACCAACGCAATTAGTCAGTAATATAGATTTGTTAGCAAAATATGCTTTTGGAAGTAATGTTGCAAAGCGATTGGATTTATATAAAAAGTATTTATCTGTGAATGATAGCCATTATTTAAGTTGGGCTATAAAACAGATGATTTGTTGGAATCAAGACATTCCAAACCCAGAATTGATTCACATACACGGAGATAATGATGCGGTATTTCCTATAAAAAATATAAAAAATTGTATCACTATAAAAAACGGTTCCCATATTATGATTATTAATAAATACAAATGGTTCAATGAGCATTTGCCTTCCATAATTTTAGGAAACGAGAATCACTACTTATAATTATTTTTTTTATCTTTAAACAAAACTTATTAGCTATGAAAATTATAGAAAGAACGTTGGCTTTAGTGGGATTATTAAGTTTGTCAGCTTTGTTTATATACGCCCTGCAAGATGCACCAACAGATGAGAATTTCGAGAAAAAGCTCATTAATGATTATAACGTTTATGCCCTTCAAATACCAGAAGATTTAAATTTTGCGGATGAGCCTATGCCTCTTAAAGATCCCGATATTTATGAGCGTATGGATAAAGAATTGTTGGTGAATACCTATTGGCAATCTAATGGATTGTTAATGTTTAAACGTGCTAAAAAATATTTCCCAATTATTGAACCTATTTTAAAAAAGAATGGGATTCCAGAAGATTTTAAATATTTGGCTGTTATTGAAAGTGGATTGACCAATGTCGTGTCTCCAGCTGGAGCTACGGGTGTTTGGCAAATTATGCCTGCTACTGGTAGAGAGAACGGTCTAGAGGTAAATGATAATGTTGATGAACGTTACAATCTTGAAAAAGCTACAGAAGTAGCTTGTAAATATCTAAAAAAGTCTAAAGATGAATTAGGATCTTGGACATTGGCGGCGGCGGCCTATAATGCTGGTAATTCAGGGATTTCTAGACGATTAAAAGAACAAAATGTTTCTGATTATTACGATTTGCTTTTAGGTGAAGAAACAGGACGTTATGTATTCCGAATTGTGGCATTAAAGGAGATTTTAAATAATCCACAAAAATATGGTTTCAATTTTAGAGAGAAAGATTTATATACCCATATTCCAACTTATGAGGTTAAAGTGGATAAGCCTGTGACAGATTTTACCAAATTTGCTGAACAATATGGTATTAATTATAAAATTTTAAAACTTCATAATCCTTGGTTAAGAGACCGTATGCTTTATAATAAAACAGGAAAAACGTATACTATTGAAATTCCTGAGAAAGGGTATTATAATTAATAACTAGAATCATTTAGCTTGATATTTCTATCATGTTAGTAAACACAAAATATGTTATTGAAATTCCAAAGTAATAATATAATTAAATTGACTACCATGCATATGAGTATAAAAAAGAATCAAATAAAATGTATTCTTTGAAAAAACCTATTTTCATCATTTAGAAAATAATTTCATAAGATATATAGGGGAGGAATATGAAAATCGTGAAATTTCAAAAGAAATTGATTTAACTCTTTTTTATGAATGAATATTATAAAAAGACTTCTACCTAATTAAAAGCTGAAAATTATACAAGACTTTTAGGGGAGTGTTTTCAATTTTCAGATTCTCTTAGAGTGTATAATTAATAGTATTACACATCATCAAATTGAAATGCTTACCCTCTCTTTTTCTGCGCTCGTAAAGAACCTCCAGTTCCAAAATGTTGGTTTGGCATTTGGGCACGTTTCATGTTTTCTTTCATCATTTTAATTTGGTCTGTTAACATGCCTTGTTTATCAAGCTTTTGAGCTTCTGAAAGTAATTTTTGAGCTTCTTGTTTTCTGCGTTTAGAAAATGCAATACCAGATAAATTTAGTTTTGCCATGGCTAAATCATGATCCATAGATAACCCTAATTCCACAGATTTTTTAAAGTATTTTTCAGCTTCGTTCATGTTGGTTTGAGATACCATGATACCATGCAAATAATTATAATAGCCTTGTTGTTTTTTTACAAGAGCGGATTCTGGATTTTTAATTTTATCCAACCATTTTTTTGCGCCAGGAAAATCTTGTTTACGTAATCTTAAAAACGCTAAAAGAATAAATTCATTTTTAAAATATAAAAACACGAAGATTAATGATAGTAATATAAGCATGATACCATTACCAATATTATTTTCAGTGAATTGATATATTGCATAGGCAATAATACCAGCAGCAATGATGAGTTTTATTATTTTATTGTACATGTTTAATGGTTTTATATGTTGTAGTAGATGTTATCGTAGTTGGTATCTCTAAATCTTTCATTTGTGTCATTACAGATACTCCTTTTGCAGATTGCTTGACAACCATATCTTTAATAAAACCAGTAGCTTTATTTGCTGTTAGGGTTGTTTGTTGTTTGCCAGTTAATGTCATAGAAGATCCTTCTTCTCTGGTTTGCATGGTAATATTACTATCGGCACTCAATTCTATAGCTTTTTCAGTAATGGTTTCAAGTTTCCAAGTATTTTTTGCTATCAAGTCGCCTTTATAATTATTTACCCATGTGTCCCCAATGTTAACTTTTTTATTTGGATAAATAAACGTCATTTGCTCAAAACTTCTGGCAAGACTTTCATTTCCAAATTCCTTTCTCATACTCTCAATCATGACTTGCTTCGTTAATTCATCGGAAATTCCAGCATTGCCAATCATTTTGGTAATCATTTTTTCTGTGCCTGAAATGGATTTTATTTTGCCATTTTTAAGCAAATCCATTTTTAATTTGGCTCCAATCATTCCTAAAAAAACCTTTGCTTGCACATCATCTTTAGAAATACTGTTTTTGGTGTCAACATTAATAACTTCTCCGTATAGGTTTGAAGTTGTTGTCATTTTAAATCTTTCAAAATTAAAACTGATAATGTAGGTGCTATCTGTTTTTTGAGATACAATAAAAGTAAATTCAGCTTCTAAAATATTTTTCAGCTCATGTTTGTTACCATCAATGTCTTGAATAATATCTTGTGTTGCTTTTTGAAACACACTTAGGGTATCCCCAACCTTTAAATTATATTGTAAGGTGTTTTGAGCATACATACTATTAGAAAATAGGGCTGTAAATAGCAATATTCCCTTAAAAAAAACAGACATTGGCTTGATTTTACTTTCGGAGTACAAAGAAACTAAATTTTTATCGAAAGAACTATATAGGCTTTTAACAAAAATGATGTTAATAATATAAATAAATACAGCTATTTGATCTTGGAATTTTAAATTTTTATCAATTAAAAAATATTTTTAAAATAAGGTTTGTCAAAGTAAAAACTCTTTGTATATTTGCCCCCAGTTTTGGAGAAACACCAAATAGATAAATACAATACAGATTTTAAAGATATAAGACAATGAGTAAAAGAACATTTCAGCCATCAAAAAGAAAGAGAAGAAACAAACATGGTTTTAGAGAAAGAATGGCATCTGCTAATGGAAGAAAAGTGCTTGCTCGTAGAAGAGCTAAGGGAAGAAAGAAATTGTCTGTGTCATCTGAATCAAGACATAAAAAATAATGATTAACAATTGTTTATAAATTAAAGGTGTTACTTAAGTGTAACGCCTTTTTTTATATCTTCTTATCTGTATTTTTGTAATCAGTTATAATACAATATATAAACAGTAAAAATGCCAAAAAATTCACAACTAAAATCTATTTTAATTATTGGTTCAGGACCTATTGTTATTGGACAAGCATGCGAATTTGATTATTCAGGAACTCAAGCTTTAAGATCGCTTAGAGAAGATGGAATTGAAACCATTCTTATAAATTCCAATCCAGCAACCATTATGACCGACCCTTCTATGGCCGATCATGTGTACTTGCTTCCATTAACAACCAAATCAATCATTAAAATTTTAAAAGAGCATCCACAAATTGATGCCGTTTTGCCAACTATGGGAGGACAAACAGCATTGAATTTATGTATTGAAGCAGATGAAAAAGGGATTTGGAAAGATTTTAATGTAGAAATTATAGGTGTAGATATTGCCGCTATTAATATTACGGAAGATAGAGAGCAATTTAGAGAATTGATGCTTAAAATAGGCATTCCCATGGCGCCACAAGCGACTGCAACCTCTTATTTAAAAGGTAAAGAAATTGCTCAGGAATTCGGATTTCCACTGGTAATTAGAGCTTCTTTTACATTGGGTGGTGCAGGTGCGTCTTTTGTACATAAAGAGGAGGAATTTGATGAATTATTAACCCGTGGACTAGAGATTTCTCCCATCCATGAGGTGATGATTGATAAAGCATTGATCGGTTGGAAAGAGTATGAGTTAGAGCTGCTTAGAGATGCAAATGATAATGTGGTCATCATCTGTTCTATTGAGAATATGGATCCTATGGGAATTCATACTGGTGATTCTATAACGGTTGCCCCTGCGATGACTTTGAGTGATAGAACCTACCAAAAAATGCGTGATATGGCCATCCATATGATGCGTAGTATTGGTGATTTTGCAGGTGGTTGTAATGTACAGTTTGCTGTAAGTCCAGATGAACATGAAGATATTATAGCGATTGAAATTAATCCACGTGTATCACGTTCGTCGGCATTGGCAAGTAAAGCAACGGGGTATCCCATTGCGAAAATTGCTGCTAAGTTGGCGATTGGTTATCATTTAGATGAATTACAAAATCAAATTACAAAATCGACTTCAGCATTATTTGAGCCTACTTTAGATTATGTAATTGTAAAAATACCACGTTGGAATTTCGATAAATTTGAAGGATCCGATAGAACGTTAGGACTTCAAATGAAATCTGTTGGTGAGGTTATGGGGATTGGTCGTTCGTTTCAAGAAGCTCTTCATAAAGCCACGCAATCTCTTGAAATTAAACGAAATGGGCTAGGAGCTGACGGTAAAGAAAATAAAGATTACAATCAAATTATAGAAAAATTAACTTACGCATCATGGGATAGAGTATTTATTATTTATGATGCGATTGCTATGGGAATTCCGTTGAGTAGAATTCACGAAATCACAAAAATAGATATGTGGTTTTTAAAGCAATATGAAGAATTGTTTTTACTGCAAAAAGAGATTTCTACATTTAAAATTGATACCATTCAAAAGGACTTATTGCTTGAAGCCAAACAAAAAGGCTATGGTGATAGACAAATAGCACACATGTTGGGCTGTTTAGAAAGTCAGGTCTACAATAAACGTGAAGAATTTGGCATCAATAGAGTTTACAAATTGGTTGATACCTGTGCAGCGGAATTTAAAGCGCAAACACCTTATTACTACTCAACGTTTGAAAGTGATATGGAAACTGCCGATGGAAAGCGTTATGCCGATAATGAAAGTATTGTTTCCGATAAGAAAAAAGTGATTGTTTTAGGCTCAGGGCCTAACCGAATCGGTCAAGGTATCGAGTTTGATTATTGCTGTGTGCATGGTGTTTTGGCTGCTGCTGAATGTGGTTATGAAACCATTATGATTAACTGTAACCCAGAAACCGTTTCAACGGATTTTGATACAGCACATAAACTCTATTTTGAACCCGTTTTTTGGGAACATATTTACGATATTATTAAGCATGAAAAACCTGAAGGTGTTATTGTTCAATTAGGTGGACAAACGGCTTTGAAACTTGCTGAAAAATTAACCAAATATGGTGTTAAAATTATAGGAACTAGCTTTGAATCATTGGATTTAGCTGAAGATAGAGGGCATTTTTCTAATTTACTGAAAGAGAATAATATTCCTTATCCTCAGTTTGATATTGCAACAACCGCTGATGAAGCTTCTGCCATTGCAGATGTGTTGGATTTCCCAATTTTGGTAAGACCTTCGTATGTGCTTGGTGGACAAGGTATGAAGATTGTTATTAACAAACAAGATCTTGAAAAACATGTGGTTGACTTGTTAAGTCAAATGCCAGGGAATCAATTATTATTGGATCATTATTTAGAAGGTGCCATAGAAGCGGAAGCGGATGCTATTTGTGATGGTGAAGACGTGTATATTATAGGTATCATGGAGCATATCGAACCTTGCGGTATCCACTCGGGTGATAGTAATGCCATGTTGCCACCATTCAATTTGGGCGATTTGGTAATGCAACAAATAAAAGATCATACTAAGAAAATTGCCTTAGCATTGAATACCGTTGGTTTAATAAACATTCAATTTGCCATTAAAGATGATATTGTATATATTATTGAAGCCAATCCAAGGGCATCTCGTACCGTTCCTTTTATTGCAAAAGCATACGGAGAGCCTTATGTGAATTATGCTACTAAAGTCATGCTAGGGGATAAAAAGGTGAAAGATTTTAATTTTAATCCGCAATTAAAAGGATATGCTATTAAGCAACCCGTATTCTCTTTCAATAAGTTTCATAATGTGAATAAAAAATTAGGCCCAGAAATGAAGAGTACAGGAGAAAGCATTTTGTTTATTGATAGTTTAAAAGACGATGAGTTTTATGAGCTATATTCCAGACGAAAAATGTATCTTAATAAATAATAAAAAATGCCGCTAACAGCGGCATTTTTTAGTTAAAGCTCAATTTTAGCATTCTGATCTTTCAAGGAATCTAAATACAATTCCATTTTAAATTCCGAAGTTCTAAAAGCAGTCGTTCTGTTTTTGGCTTGCTCTTGCCTTGCTATACTTCTGGCAAATCTGCGAACTTTATCTTTAGTGTTTAATATAATACCCGGAACGGTCACATTATGTCCATTCTCATCTTTGGCGACCATAGTAAAATATGATGAGTTGCAATGTTTTCTTTCTCCTGTTTGAATATTTTCAGATTCTACCCTTACCCCAATGACCATAGAGGTTCTGCCTGTATAATTAACCGAAGCTTTAAGGGTTGCCAGTTCGCCTACTTCAATAGGATTTAAAAAATCGACTTTGTTAACAGATGCCGTTACACAATAGTTTCTGGAATGTCTGGAAGCACAAGCAAATGCAATTTGATCCATAAGGCTTAATATGTAACCGCCATGTATTTTTCCGCTAAAATTGGAATGCGATGGCAGCATTAATTGGGTCATACTTACTTGTGATTCTTCGGTGCTTTTAAACATGTGCATAAATAATATAGGTGTATATAATTCCTGTAATTATGGCAATACCAAAACTTATTAGTGTACCAATTAAAATGTATTCAGTTAGTTTTCTGTGTTTAGATTCTTTTAAATCTCCAAACCTAAAAACAGATTTTGCTGTTATTAAAAAACCAACAGCTTCCCAATGGTTAAATATGATGAAAATAAAAACCAACACACGTTCTAAAATGCCAATATATTTACCAGCATCTTCTAGGGATTGATTGTCTTTTGTTAACTCTTCAATATTCCATTTTGCAAAAATAATTTTCATGAATATAGAAACAGGAATGGTTAAAAATAGCAAGCAAACCAATAACATTAAGTTGCTTTCTGTTATAATATTATCAATTTTCAACGTATTTTCAGAAAAGGAAAAATAACAAATAACAATAACGATGATATGTAGTAACTGATCTATAAAAAATAAATAGCGTTTTGTATTTTCCTTTTGAATGGAAAGTTTGGTAGCATCTATTATAAAATGTGAGCTACCAATGATTAATAAGATGGGCCAAAGTGATATATCCCAAAGAATGAATGCTGTTACCAAAATATGGATGCATACATGTAAATAAAGCTTTTGGGATTTTAATTTTTTTTGTTCTTTTTCCTTCACCCATGATTCTGGTTGAAGAAAAAAATCGCCCATAAAATGTGCTAACAATAATTTTATCAATAGTATCATTTTTCTTCCAAGAGATTTAATTCCAGTTGTTTTATTTTTTGATGATACATACTATCCAAATCCATTATTTCATTAAAATAAGCACGTTTCAAACGTTTGCTTACGGCATCCTGACTAATTCCTAAAATTTCTGCTATTTCTGTTTGCAATACATCTTCATTTTCTAGGGCAACCTTAATGGTTTCTGCTGAATTCACGGTCCAATGATCCATGGACATTAAAGCAAGCTTAAAATATAAGTTAAGCTCTTCGTCTAAAAAATTATAGCGAGACTTTATTTTTAAGTTTGTTTTTTCTTTTTTAAGATTCGCCAAGGTGTCTCCTGAAAATTGAAACACCTCTCCATTCGATTCGGTTATCAAATGACCTTCAAAATTTTTATTACCGACCCCTATAGCCATGCGTACATCTAAACCTTTTACGGTTTTTATGCAGGCTTTAATATAAATCGCAATGTTAAAGGCTTTTTTATTATCCTTAATTTCAATTTGAAAACTATCACCGCGAAAAATTTCCCAGTACTTTTTATCAATTCCAGTATTGGTCAATGCTTCTCTTAAAGGAGTTAACCATGTTTCTGGATTTGTAAATTTTTTAGATTTAATAATATCTCCTGTTATAACACTTACCATATCAAAATTTAATATTCCGTTTTTATAGAATAATTATAAATATGCCCTTTTTAAGGAATAATTAATAATATGCCTTTTTAAAGGAATAATTAAATATATCACATATTTAATGGATTAACAAATATATCGGATTTTTAAATGAAATAATACTTGTTTTTATTGCTCAACTTCCACCTTTGTTACAAAATATTTAGCATCTCCTAACCAAAATAAGGTTTTATAACGTTCGAAATAATGAAGCTTGACCATTTTACCTTGAAAATTATTTAAATCTTCAATGACTTGTTTTTCTTTGTCTTCTACTGAAAATTGAAATCTTTGAGATTCGGAAACGCCCTGACTTATTTCGCCTTCCCAAGTTTTAAAAATAACCCCTTTATGTGTGAATTTAATTAATTCACCAGCTCTAACACCTTTACTATAACTGGAAAAATAAAGAAAACAGATATAAAGGATACTTAAAAGAATAATGCCAATACCAATTTTTTTAAGAATTTTCATTTTGTTAATTTTTAATGGTCTTCAGCACGTTTCAATATCGCTTCGGGTAGTGCTTTTTTTGCCTTGGCGCCCATTTTTTTAAGTTTTTCAACACTGGTAATGAGGTTTCCTTTACCGTCGACCAGTTTGTTCATGGCAGCGGAATAATCACTTTTTGCAGCATCAATTTTTTTACCAACGCCTGTTAAATCTATAACCAATCCTTCAAATTTATCGTATAAGGCACCGGCTTGTCTGGCAATTTCAATGGCGTTTTGTTGTTGTTTTTCGTTATTCCACATGCTATCAATGGTACGTAAGGTGGCCAAAAGGGTAGAAGGTGTAACAATCACAATGTTTTTTTCAAAGGCTTTGTTGTAAATGCTATTATCTTCATTGACCACGACTGCAAAGGCTGGCTCGATGGGGATAAACATCAACACAAAATCTGGCGATTCAATATCGTATAAATCTTGATAATTTTTATCTGAAAGCTGATCGATGTGTTTTTTAATGGAATTGACGTGAGCTTTTAAATACATGGCTTTATCATCATCTTCGGCATTTACCAAACGCTCATAATCGGTTAATGATACTTTACTATCTATAACCATTTTTTTACCATCGGGCAGGTGTAAAACCACATCGGGCAATACACGGGAACCATCTGCCAAGGTGAAACTTTGCTGTACAAAATACTCTCTATCTTTTTCTAAACCGGATTTTTCAAGAACACGCTCCAATACCAACTCGCCCCAATTTCCTTGCATTTTACTGTCACCTTTTAAGGCTCTGGTTAAATTGGTGGCTTCTTTTGTCATTTGTTGGTTGAGGTCTTTTAAGCCAATCAACTGCTCTTTTAAAGCCGAATGCATACTGATGCTTTCCTTCTGGGTTAAATCTACTTTGTCTTCAAAAAGTTTTATTTTTTCTTGTAGCGGAGTTAATATGTTTTTGATGTTTTCTTTATTCTGAAGTGTGAATTTTTCCGATTTTTCATCCAGTATTTTAGTTGCCAACAATTCAAAGTCTTTGCGCAATGCCTCTTGCCGTTTTTCTAACTCTTCATCGCGTTTTAAATTGAGTTGATACAGATTGTCATATTCGGTATTCCGTTTAGTTAATTCAGCATTTAAAAAGTCTTTTTCTGTTCTTATGGCTTCCCGTTCAACTTCAATTTTGTTTACATATTGTTTTAATTCATTGATTGTATTGGTCATTTGGTTTTGGCGTTCTTCCAAGGTGCTTTGCTCGCTTTTGCTTTTAAGTTTGGTGAAAGTCATACCAATATAGGCACCAATGGCTCCTGAAATTAAAATGGTTAGAACTATGATAAGGTTGTTGTCCATTAAGAAAAAGATTTACTCAAAGATAAATGTTTTAGTTTGAAGTAAGAATATAGAAACGTGAAGTTTTTAACTGCAAATTAAAACTGAATGCAGCTTATTTTTTTACCCGAAATGTCCCCGTTTTATCATCAAAAGCAATTAAATCTTTTGGGAATAAAGAATCGAAAACGCCTTTTGTTATTAAATTACAGGGCATGTCTGATACAACGCTATCGGGTGTCATAACAATTAATCTATCACACAATTGAATGGCTAAATCTATTTCGTGCGACGAAAATAAAATGGTTTTATGGGTGTCTTTAACTAATTTTTGTAGCAATTTTAAGGTAGATACTTTATGGTAAATGTCTAAATGTGTAGTGGGTTCATCTAAAATAATTAAGTCGGTGTCTTGCGCTAAGGCACGAGCAATCATGACTTTTTGTAATTGACCATCGCTTAATTCAAAACATTTTTTTTGTTTTAAATCGGAAATATTGGTTTTACTTAAAGCAGAATTTATAATTGCTATATCATGGTCAGATAAATTGCCAACCCAATTGGTATAAGGTTGCCTGCCCAAAGCCACGATTTCAAAAACAGATAAATTTTTAGAGATCAATTTCTCGGTTAAAACTAAACTTAGCACTTTAGCCAAATCGAGTGCGGCATACTGTTGTATGTTTTTGCCATTAATAAAAATGTCGCCACTCAACGCCTTTTGAACATGGGTGAGGGTTCTTAAAAGTGTTGATTTTCCAACCCCATTTACCCCCACTAAACCAACCAATTCGCCTTGATGCAATTCTATATTAATATGGGAGGCTACCACGGTGCGTTCTTTTTTAGAAGCATAGCCAATGGATACCTCCTTGGTTTTTAAAATGATATGTTTGTTTTTTTCTATCATTTGTTAGAGTTACAAAGTTGCAAGTTTATAAAGTTAAAAGGTTACAGGGTTACAAAATTTCATAAGTATCTAAAAATCTAATTTGTCTAACAATCTAACTGGTCTAAAACACCATTTTCCGTTTTCTTACCAATAGCCAAATAACAACAGGCGCCCCCACTAAAGACGTAATGGCATTAATGGGTAATGTGTAATCGCTATTAGGAACCTGTGCAATACTATCGCAAATTAGCATGACAATAGCTCCAAATAGAAACACCCCAGGTAATAATATCTTGTGGTTGGATGTATTGAAAACTTGGCGGGTTAAATGCGGAATGGCGAGACCTATAAAAGCGATGGGACCTGTAAATGCTGTAATGGTTCCTGCCAATAAACTGGTTGAAATAATGATGGCAAACCGACTTCTTTTAATGTTTAAACCTAAACTTTTAGCATAATTTTCACCTAAAAGCATGGTATTTAACGATTTTACAGAAGCTAAACTGATAAGTAGTCCAAGGCTATAAATCATAAAAAAGATCATTAATTCATCCCAAGATAGATTTCCTAAGCTACCAAAACCCCAAAAAATGTATTGTTGCAGTTGTTGTGCAGACCCAAAATATGAAAGGACACTTACAATGGCCGAGGTCATGCTGGCAAACATAAGACCAATGATAAGTATTGCCATAGTATCCCTTATTTTTAAAGAAACTAATAAAACAGCGAATAATACTAATGAACTCCCTAAACTAGCTGCTATAACGATGCTCCATTTTGAGATTAAAAGCGACATAAAAACACCACCAAAAATAGACGAGCCAAGAATCACTAAAGCCACACCTAAACTGGCACCAGAACTAATCCCTAAAACAAAAGGCCCAGCTAGTGGATTTCTGAATAGTGTTTGCATTAATAAGCCTGAAATGCCCAAACCAGAGCCAACCAATATGGCTGTTAATGCTTTTGGTAATCGGTAATTTTGAATGATGTGCTGCCAAGTTTCTTGTTCTGTAGAGTTTCCAATAAGACTATGTAACACGTCTTTAAAAGGAATATAAATGGACCCTAAACTTATATTTGCTAAAAAACATATGATAAGTATGATAGATAATACTAAAAATGATAATTTATATGTATTTGAATTAGGCAATTAATCTAAGGATTTAAAAAAGTAAAGATCATAATTTTTTAAGAGTTCTGGGTGGCAAATTTTAATAAGATCTTTTAAAACTAAATCGGGTCGGGTGGTGCCTAACTCAAAATATAAAATTCCCCCAGAGGCACCAGTCGTATTTATTGAAGAATAAATAGTGTTGTTTTGGAAAGCCTTAAACATGGCATGATGGGTATTTCCGTTTTTAAGTGCTTCTTTGCTGGCGTAATTGGACGGGCTTAACCAAATATCAGCATTTTTAGCTTTTAAAAAAACAGTTTCGAAATTAAGCGATAAGCTACCTGTTCCCTCGGAATCGCTCCACAAATAATGGGTGTTGGCATCTTTTAAAAGTTGTGCTTCCGTACTGTTCCCATTTGGTAAATACCAAATATCGTTATGCATCGCCCCACTTAAAATAGTAGGTTGGTTTTTGGTGTTTTTAGCTAGACTTTTAGCTTCTAAATAATTTTTTTCAATCGTATTAAAAATAGAATCCGCTGCTTTTTCTTTGTTGAATAATACGCCAAAAAACTTAATCCATTCGGCTTTGGCAAGCGGCGATGCTTCTACCCAATCACCATTAAAAATAACGGGAATACCCGATTTTTTTATAGTTTCAAACGTTCTGTTATTGCCATCAATACCAAAACCAATAACGACATCTGGTTGTAATTCCAAAAGTACTTCGGTATTGATTCCTTCGTTTTTGCCCAATTCCCTAACCAGTCCCTTTTCAATTCTTTGCCTTGTTTTTTCAGAAGAAATATAATCGATTCCAGGGAAACCAACCAACGTTTTTTCAACATTTAAAAGTTCTAAAGCGGGAATATGGGTTGTGGAGGTGACAACTATTTTTTGGATGGGGTTTATGATAATCCCATCGTAAGCACCTGCTGGGAAAGTCGTTTTTGCAGCATTTTCTTTGTTTATGATGGCATATTTAAAAACATTCTCAGCTTTTGGCCATGGATTTTTAATTTCTAAAATTTTATAAGTTCCATAATCTTCAACCGAAAAACCTTTGGCATATTTTAAAGGGAGTTGCTCGCTTTCAAAACTTTCTGATAGCTGTTTTTTTGGCTCGTTTTTACAATTAAGTAATGTTAATAGAATAATTAAAAGATGTGATTTATATTTCATTTGTATAAGATGACAATTGTCATTTTTAAATATTTTTATGCTTGTTATTTTTGGTGAAAATATTAACAATGCGAGATGGTTCAAATTTAACAATATATATAGTTGCAGGCATTATAATAGCTCATTTTTTAATTGGATTTATGTATTTAATCTATAAAATGACTAAGAAAAAGTAGGCTTTCAATTCGTATTATAAAGTTAATATTTACATTTGCATCGAAATTTGGTTTTGTTCATTTCACGTGAATAAATTAAAAGGGAATCAGGTGCAATGATTTACGATTGTAGAATTTAGATTTACGATTTTGGTATGTATCAACTCAAAAAATCGTAAATCGGATATCGTAATTCATTAATTCCTGAACTGTTCCCGCAACTGTGAGTTTTTGCTGAACTTGATTCAGCACCCTATTATGGGATGTTATATACTTCTAAAACCACTGGCTTGATGGCTGGGAAGGTGAAATAACATAAAACAAGTCAGGAGACCTGCCATTTTCAAAACAAATAAGTTAAACTTTCGGGATAAAAGTTTGCGTATGATAGTCCATGCGATTCTCGAGTAATTATTTATTAAAATGAACAAAAAAACAACTATTTGTGGAGTACTGTGTTTTGGTATATCCTTATGTGGCTTTGCGCAACAGCAAGCCGATTCTACAAAAGTGGAGCAACTTGACGAAGTTGTCATTTCAGATTCACGCTTTAATTTGAAACGTGAACATTCAGGTAAAACGGTTATTAAAATTACCCAAAAAGAAATTGAAAATAACCAAGGGCGGAACATTTCAGAATTGATTAATTCCAAAAGTGGTGTTGAGATTAATGGTACTAGAAGTGTTGAAGGCTTAAATTTAGGTTATTTTGTAAGAGGTGGTAATAATAGGCAGGTTTTGGTACTTATTGATGGTATTCAGGTGAACGATCCATCACTGGTTTCCAATGAATTTGATTTACGTTTGCTAGATTTGAATACCATTGAATCTATAGAGGTTGTTAAAGGTGCCGCCAGTACATTATACGGGAATGCAGCTGCTACAGCGGTTATAAATATTACGA
The DNA here is from genome assembly GCF_003258355.1 of Confluentibacter sediminis. Lineage (GTDB taxonomy): Bacteria > Bacteroidota > Bacteroidia > Flavobacteriales > Flavobacteriaceae > Confluentibacter > Confluentibacter sediminis. Next base: position 302,171 of record NZ_QKPO01000001.1, read on the forward strand.
CTAAAAAAGAGTCTGGAAAACCCATATCAGCCAGTTTTTTATCGGTTGTCGGAACCAATCAATCAGCAGATGACCAAAATTATAATGGTTCTAGTTTTAACAATAACATATCTGTAAATGGACACCTAAACAAATTCAGGTATTTGGCAAGTTTTGCAAATAGATATGTCGATGGCCTATCGGCAGCCAAATCTGATACGCCAGAAAAAGATCCGTTTTCAAGATTTAATACAAATGTTAAATTAGGATATACTTTTAGTAATGCTTTTGAATTATCTGCCTTTGCAAGTTATGATAAATTAAAAACAGATACCGATGGTTTCCCACCACCAAACTATACCATTGCAGATACAGATGATGCTTATAAAAACGAACAGAAAAGAGTCGGAATTTCACCTAAATTCACCTATGCCAACGGAAGTTTTCAGGTAAACGCAGCTTATACAGAAATAAATAGGGAAAGCATTTCAGATATTGTAACAAGTTATGAAGCCAAAAGCTATGTGGTGGATGCTTTTAATAAATATACTTTTGACGATACGTTTTATACCATTGTTGGATTTAATTATGCCGATTATAACACTTTGTTTGACCAAGAACGTTCATATACAACGTCCGATCCTTATATAAATGCGGTTTATGTATCTGATTTTGGATTGAATTTAAATGCTGGGGCTAGATTGAATAACCATAGTGAATATGGATCCCATTTTGTATATAGTTTAAATCCGTCTTACAGTATAGATGTGAATTCTGGATATGTGAAGGTTTTGGGTTCGTATGCCACTTCGTTTATATCACCTAATTTATCACAGTTATTTGGTTTTTTTGGAGCAAATCCTGATTTAGAACCAGAAGAGAATAGAACTGTTGAAGGTGGTTTAGAGTTTTCCAATAGAAAAGGATTTCGTATAAACGGACTTTATTTTAACCGAAAAGAAGAAAAATCCATTATTTATACAACGGGTTATGTGAATGCTACCGAGAATGCTACTGTTCAAGGTTTAGAAGTTGAAGCTGCATTTAATATGATTGAAGATTTAACAGTAACGGCAAATTATACGTTTACGGAATTGAAAGATGGTATACGATTGCGTTTACCCAAACACAAGGTAAATACCAGTTTTGGATATAATTTTTCTGAAAAAACCTATGCATCCTTGAGTTGTCAATTTGTAGGCAATAGAATAGATACCGATTTTTCAACCTATGAAGATGTAGATTTAAAATCATTTTCTTTAATTGATCTATATTTCAGCCAGAAATTAATAAATAACAAGGTGAAACTTTTTGCAACTGTAACCAATCTGTTTAATGAAGATTATACAGAAATTATTGGCTATACCACTAAAGGTAGAAATGTGAGTTTAGGGTTGAATTTGAACTTTTAATTTTTTTCAGTCATAAATCTGCTTAATAAATCTGAAGGAAGTTTTTTGTCAACATACATATTGTCATAGAATGGTTTAAAACTATTACTATCTCTAAATAATGTTAAAAAAGCTTCCTTTTCAGGTTTTATTGAAGATGATTTTGCAGTAGGGTTTTGAATATCAGCCAAGGCTGCAGCTAACAATTTTTCATTTTCATCCCCAAGAATACCTAAGTTTAAATAACTTTCTGAGAGTTCGATATCAGGGGTTAAACCGTCAAAATAATCTGTTCTTCCAACTTTATTTAATGATTTAAATATCAATGGTTGCATGGCATAGCTGTGGCTTGGGTTTGCACCATTACGTGAGAAATCAGGGGAATCGTAAAGGGTGGTAGAGGCTTGATATTTTCCAGCGGTATGTTCGCCTATATGAATGACGTTGATATAAGGGTCTAAGGCGTTTATAACCAATTCGCTGGCGGAAGCAGAGGATTCTAAAGCAATGACATATACTTTTTGAAGATTTAAACTATTTAAAGCGGAGCCTTTATTATTATTTACAAACCTGTTTATTAACGCTTCAGGGTTGTCTTTTTCAAAAGCCGCTTGAAAGTCACTATTCCATGCTTCGGTACTAAAAACCTCTCCAGTAAATTGCCCAGTTATCATACTTGATAATAATATCGCCGAATTTACAGAACCCCCTGAATTATACCTTAAATCCAACACAAGTTGTTGTACGTTATTTGATTTAAATGTTGCAAAAGCATTATTAAGTTGCTGATCAAAATCAGCTGTAAAACCATTGTACATTAAGTAGCCCACATTTTCACCTCCCACATTAAAAACTTTGGTTTCAAAAATGGGGTTTTCAGTATATTCAACTTTAGTCAAATGGATGCTTTCATTTTTAGAAATTATAGTATCGTCAGTTATGGAAGCAGTTCCATTATCATTATAACTGGCTAAATTTAAAGTATAAGAGTTAGAACCCAATAAACTTGTATAGTTACCTGTTGTTAATTCAGTACCGTCAATGGCATTAAATATATCGCCTCTTTTAAGTCCGTTATTACTGGCACTACTATTTGGGAAAACGATACGTACAATACCAATTAATTTTGTGTTACTGTTTGGTTGAAGAAATAAGCTGAATTCCATGCCATTGCTAGTAGTTACCCCAGAAAATAGTTGTTCTAATGCTATGTAATCATCAACAATCCAACTGAATCTATCAACGGTTTCTCGTTGATATATTAAGCTTTCAAATAAATCTTCTGGTTTTGCGAAACTATTTAAATAATTGGCATAAGCCTCATTACTAGTAAATGCATCATTAGCTAAATTAGGCACATTATCTTTATAGAGATAAAATAAATTCATGCCTTTCCATACAAAATCATTTATAGAACTTGAAGTAACTTGGGTATCATCATTATCTTTAAAACAACTCGTGTTTAAAAAAGAAACGACTATTAATAGAATTAGGGCTTTATAATGTTTCATTGTTTTTTTTATAAGCTTAGTCATGTAAACTGTAAATTGGCTTACATTATTATGTAAATATAAATATTTTGTAACAAAAAAGATGGTCGTTCGTCGTAATCTAAAATAACCATAACTAAGTTGTTTTTAACTAATCAAAACCAAGCGATGACTCAAAAAGAGTTTTTACATATTGTGATGCCATTTAAAGATAAGGTATTTCGTTTAGCAAAACGATTACTTATATCTACGGAAGAAGCGGAAGATGCTACACAAGAGGTTTTATTGAAATTGTGGAACCATAAGGAAAAGATGGAAGATTATAAGAATGTAGAGGCTTTTTCAATGACCATGACGAAGAATTTTTGTTTTGATAGGTTGAAGTCTAAACAATCGCAAAATTTAAAAATTGTACATAGTAATTATGAAGATAATAATACATCGTTACAAAAGCAGGTTGAGTTAAATGATAGTGTTAATTGGGTAGCGAAAATTATTGAAGATTTACCAGAGCAACAAAAAATGGTCATTCAATTACGGGATATAGAAGAATACGATTTAGACGAGATTGCCAAAATGTTGGATATGAATAATACAGCAGTACGGGTGACCTTATCTAGAGCTAGAAAAACAATAAGAGAAAAATTAACTAATACGCATAATTATGGTATTAAATAATATAGAAAAATTACTTGAAAAGTACGAAAACGGAGAAACCTCCCTAAAAGAAGAGCAACAGTTAAAAAACTATTTTTCGCAAGAAACTGTCGCGCCACATTTAGAAATGTATAAACCTATGTTTGCGTATTTTTTGGTAAACCAACAAGAACAATTTACTAAGGACATTCCATTAAAAACTAAAAAAGTATTTAACTATAAATGGATTTCTGTTGCTGCAGTAGCTGTTATCATGTTGGGTGTTTACCTTAAATCGAATTTAAATAATGATTTAGGTACTATTAATGATCCAGAAATAGCTTTTAACGAAGTTTCAAAATCGTTAGAAATGATTTCTAAAAGTTTCAATACAGGAACTTCAACGTTACAATATCTTGATGAATACGATAAAGGTGCTTCAACATTGGGATATCTCAACGAAATTGAAAACACAACAAATATTATTTTTAAAACAAATCAATAAAAAACGAACCATGCAATCAATAAATAATTTAAAAACAACTCTCATGAAAAAAATAATAATCACAATGGTAATGGCAATCATGTTATTGCCAATGTCAGGAATGGCGCAAGATATTTTTGAAAAATATAGTGACAATACAGATGTGACTTATGTATCTATAAAACCCAAAATGTTTCAAATGATAGCTAAAATGGGGATTAATGTAGACGATCCTGAAGCAAAAGCTTATATGGATATGGTAAAAAGTATCACAAGCTTTAAAACGATTGTAACGGATAATAAAAATATTTCTGCCGACCTTACCAAATGGGTAAAGTCACGTTCAGGTTCTTTGGAAGAATTAATGCAAGTTAAAGATGATGGTGCCGAAGTTAAATTCTATATAAAAGAAGGTAAAGATGCAGATCATGTGAAAGAGCTACTCATTTTTGTTAATGGTATAAATAAAGTGATGAAAGAAAGTGTTGAAATTAATGGCGAACAGCGTAAAGTTGAAACCGTGGTGGTGTCTTTAACAGGTGATATAGATTTGAACGAAATCTCTAAGCTTACCGATAAAATGAATATTCCAGGAGCTAAGCAATTAGAAAAAAAGAAATAAAACAACACATCTATCATGCAACGACCCATCAAAAATATAATAACAATCATTATTGCAGCCTTCTGTTTAGTAGGCTGTAATAATGGTTTATCATTGCAACGTTATTTTGTAGAGCATCAAAATTCTAAAAACTTTCTTTCCCAAGATGTTCCGCTTTCCATGTTAAACATTGATGAATCTACATTAACATCAGAGCAAAAAGAAGCATACCATTCCGTTGAACGATTAAATTTTTTAGGTTATAAAAAAGATTCGACTCAGGTTGATGTATTTAATTCTGAATTGGCTAAAGTGAAAAGCATTTTAAAAGACAAAAAATACAATGAACTTATAGATTTCAATTATAACGGAGCTAAAGTAAGTGTCAAATACATTGGTAGTGATGAAGATGCAGATGAAGTGGTTATTTTTGGTAGTTCAAAAGAGATGGGTTTTGGGATTGTGCGTGTATTAGGAAACGATATGAGTCCTGAAAAGATGATAACGTTAGGACAACTGTTTGATACATCTAATGTGGATACATCGCAATTCAATAATGTTATGAATTTCTTTAAATAAAGAATAGTCAAGTCATGTAATTTAAAAACACGGGCTTTCCATAATTTGGAAAGCCCGTGTTTTTTAGTCTATATTTTCCTGGTCATTCTCTTCTTTTGGATGTTTCCAAAAGAAAAGGTTAATTATAATGGCAGAAAAAATAAGAGTAAATATGGCCAGGACAACAGAATTACCTAAAAAGTCTAGTATTCCGGTCACAAAAATGCCCATTCCCATAATGCCGCAAAGTATTAATGATTGTTGGTCTGTTAACATCAGTATGTTTTAAATTCCAGTATAATTACTAGGAGTTATACGTTTTAATTCTTCTTTTATGATATTGGAAATATCTAATGTATCAATAAAATTTGAAATAGAATCTTGGTTTATTTTTTCATTGGTTCTTGTTAAACCTTTTAATGCCTCGTAAGGGTTTGGATAGGCTTCTCTACGTAAAATGGTTTGAATGGCCTCAGCAACAACGGCCCAGTTATTATCTAAGTCGTCTGCAAATTTGCTTTCATTTAGCAATAATTTACCTAATCCTTTTACAGTAGACTTAAATCCTATTAATGTATGTCCAAAAGGCACACCAACATTTCTTAATACAGTACTATCTGTTAAATCGCGTTGTAATCTTGAAACAGGAAGTTTAGCAGATAAATGTTCAAAAATGGCATTAGCAATCCCTAAATTCCCTTCGCTATTTTCAAAATCAATGGGGTTTACTTTATGTGGCATCGCAGAACTGCCTACTTCACCAGCTTTGATTTTCTGTTTAAAATAATCCATAGACACGTAGGTCCAAATATCTCTGTTTAAATCTATTAAAATGGTGTTGATTCGTTTTAGATTGTCAAACAAAGCTGCCATATGGTCATAATGCTCTATTTGAGTTGTGGGGAATGAATGTTGTAAACCTAAAGTGTCTTGAACAAATGTGTTTCCAAAAGCTTTCCAATCTATATTTGGAAAAGCAACATGATGTGCATTAAAATTACCGGTGGCTCCCCCAAATTTTGCAGCATGAGGAATGGTTTTTAATAAATTGAACTGTTGTTCTAATCGCACCACAAAAACGTTTAGCTCTTTCCCTAATCGGGTGGGAGATGCTGGTTGTCCGTGTGTTCTGGCCAACATGGAAACGGCCGACCAATCTTGACTCAATACTTTTAGTTTATTTAAAACGTTTAAATATTCAGGTGTATAAATATCATGGACAGCTTCTTTAATACTTAAAGGAATGGCTGTGTTATTAATGTCTTGTGATGTTAAACCAAAATGGATGAATTCTTTATATTTAGTCAAGCTTAGCTTGTCAAATTTTTCTTTTATAAAATATTCAACAGCTTTAACATCATGATTGGTAACACTTTCAATCTCTTTTATAGCAAGTGCATCTTCCGAGGAGAAATTTTTATAAATGTTTCTTAAGTTTTCGAAAATATTAGAATCTATTCCTTTAAGTTGTGGTAATGGAATATTACAAAGAGCAATAAAATATTCAATTTCAACTAAAACACGATATTTTATAAGAGCTTCTTCCGAAAAATAAGGTGCTAATTCGTTAACTTTATTTCTATATCTTCCATCAATAGGTGAGATGGCATTTAGTTGTGATAATGACATGTTTGGTTGTTTTTTTTGAAGTTGCAAAGATAGGGTTTTGATTTTCGATTTCCGACTAGCCTTTTATGATTTTGATGTTTTTTTCATTTTAATAAGAATATGTTTGGCTCTAGATTTGTAAGCAGGACTTTGTGTTGGGGCATCTTGTTCTAAAATTTGTTTTAAATCTTTATGGATCCAAGCGTTATCTTGTCCGAAAAGAAACAATGTTTCCATAGCGAATACTTTTACAGCGACTTTATGTTTGTTAATCATCCAATCAAAACAGGTTTCAACAAGACGTTTTTTATGTTCTGGTTTTAGGAGTCTTTTAAAAGTATTGTTTTCTTTGGAATAATAGGCTGTAGCAATCTGCGAGCAAACTTTAGCCACAGGGCGCATAGCAGAATCTAAATGAATTTTAGAGGCCTTTTTAGTAAACGTATCTAAATATGGAATAATGGCATACATATAATCAGCACACACAAATTCAAAAACCCAAGCAGCATGGCAGGAATTTTCATCATTTACATTGAAAAGTATGTCAATAAGGTCAGGAAATAAACTCATGTTATTTTTAACAAGTTGAGCACATGTTAATCTGCTTTCACGCGAAGCACTTACTTTTGTTAATTCATTATATAATTGGTCTTTAGTCATCAATTTATTTTACTATTTTTAAACTTTAAATATATAAATCATGAAGTTATTAAAAAAGATACTTATCACTTTACTTGTGGTGTTTGTAATCGCCCAGTTTTTTGGTCCAGAAAAAAATGAAGGAGAATTGGCTTCTATGGATGCTTTTTATGCAGAAACCAATCCTTCTGCAGAAGTAAAACATATTTTAGAGGTTAGTTGTAACGATTGCCATAGCAATGTAACCAGATATCCTTGGTATAATAAAATAACACCTGTAAATTATTGGTTGGCAGAGCATGTTAACGATGGAAAAAAGCATTTTAATATCTCCAATTGGGAGGGTACTTCTACCAAACGTAAAGACCATAAATTTGAGGAACTTATTGGAATGGTTGAAGAAAAAGAAATGCCTTTGGAGTCTTACACTTGGTCGCACACAGATGCGAAGCTTACCGATGCACAAAGAAAATCTGTTATAGATTGGGCTAAACAAGTCCGTTTAAAATACAGTTTAGAACCTAAACCTGAATAGAATCATTTTGGAGAAGACGTTATTAATTATTGGTTTTGTTTGGCCAGAACCTAAAAGTTCTGCGGCGGGTAGCCGTATGATGCAACTTATAGATATATTTCGACACCATAATTATAAAATAACATTCGCTAGTGCTTGTGCCAAAACCGATAATGCTTTTAATCTTGAAACTATCGGAATAAAACAGGTTGCCATTGAATTGAACAACTCTAGTTTTGATGAATTTATAAAGCAATTGAATCCCGATATTGTGATTTTTGACCGGTTTATGGTTGAAGAGCAATTTGGTTGGCGAATTGCTGAACACTGTCCAAATGCCTTACGGATTTTAGATACCGAAGATTTACATTGCTTAAGAAAAGGCAGGGAACAAGCCCTTAAAAATGAGGTGATGTTTGATAAATCCTATTTGTTTAACGATATCGCGAAACGTGAAATAGCAAGTTTATATCGTTGCGATTTAAGTCTTATTATTTCAGAAGAAGAAATCGAGATATTAAAGAATCAATTTAAAGTTAGCATACATCATTTGTATTATCTGCCATTTTTAACAGAAGCTGTTACAATGGAAGCTAAACGTAAATTGCCAAAGTTGAATCAAAGAGAACATTTTATTACCATTGGAAACTTTTTGCATGCTCCTAATTACGATGCTACACTGTTTTTAAAAGAAAAAATTTGGCCTTTAATTAGAAAAAAACTCCCAAAAGTCGAGCTTCACATCTATGGGTCGTATGCCTCAGATAAAATTCTAAAGCTTACCGATGAAAAAGAGGGATTTATAATAAAAGGATTTGTTGATGATGTTAATACAGTGATGCAACATGCCAAAGTCTGTTTAGCACCGTTGCGTTTTGGTGCAGGTTTAAAAGGAAAGTTAATTGATGCAATGCTAAACGGAACACCTTGTGTTATGACGACCATTGCCGCTGAAGGTATGTTTAGCACGTTTGAACCAAATGGATTTATAGCTGATGATACCGAAGAATTTGTACATAAAGCCATAGAATTATATACAGACAAGATTTTCTGGAATGGAAAACAAAAAAATGGCTTTCATATTATAAATGCCCGTTTTGATAGACAATTGTTTGTTTCAGATTTTATATTTAAAGTAAATTCAATTCTAAATAACCTTCAGCTACATCGATTAGACAATTTTACAGGTCAAATGTTGCACCATCATACCATGCAGAGTACTAAGTTTATGAGTAAATGGATTGAGGAGAAGAATAAGATTAATTAGTGTTTAATCCTAGCCAGTCAAATTTACTAATCATGATACCAGTGCTACAATCATCTTGGCAGCCATTGGCAATATAATAACAATCTTTAAGGACATTCAAATCATCTACGGCAAAAGTGACTTGGTTGGTACGGGTATCTACAGATAGATAGTTGTTTAAACAGGTATCATATAGCTCGTCAATAGTTAGAGGAGAAGTACCATTAACATGGGTTCCAATGGTTTCAGAAGTTTCATTATAAGAGCTCGTAATCAATCTGTTTTCATAACCTAAGTAATTATGGCTATCATCATAGATAGAATAAGATTCAAAAGTTCTAGAAATCACTATATTATTTTCAACCGTTATTTTAGTAGTGCTACCAAAACCAAACACAGAACCCGAGCTCATTTCATAAGTATAAGATGTTCCATGCTCCAGTTTTAAACGTTTCCAAGTTTCTAGACTTGTTTCAAATTCTTTTATGTGTTTATAGTTTGTGTCACTATTTGTATCACAACTTAAGTTACATCCTAAAGCTAAAGCTATTAAAGCAGAAATAAAGAGTTTTGTTTTCATGTCGGTTTTATAACCTAGATGCTCAAACAAATAAAAGGTTGCGTTACCAAGCTGTTAAGCTTCAACCTCACTTTTTTTAATTTTTCTATAAGTATAGGTATTGAAAATATTACGTTTAGCAAAACGGTTTAGTTTATCCGCTTGACAAAGTTTAATATATAAAGCCTTGTTGACACCAAAGAACTCATAGGTGTTGCCATCTAAAAAACTCATTTCTAAAACCAAGCCTTTATGTTGCCAATCTATAATAGGGCTATTAATAGTATTGTTGTATTCATCTAAATTAGCAGCTTTGGTTTCTGGAGCAATGCTTACCAAGAAGTGATAGCCATCAATGATCTGTCTGCTCATTAATTCGGCTTCCATAGCTTTTTCATGACCAGCTTGAAACTTATCAGGATGCCATTCTTTTACCAAATTTCTATAAGTAGATTTTAATTGTTTAAGATCAATATCTTTTTCAACACTAAACAATTTTTTATACTCGCTAATACGTTTCATATGGTCTTTTTTACTTTTTTTATGGGCCTCACGGTACATCCATTTCATTCGTTTTTACTAAGAACAAAAGTTTAGTATGGATGTTTTTATAACCTGATTTTTTCAAAATAAGGCGCGAAGATAATCTTTTTTAAGATGTAAGACGCTAGAATAGAGAGAAAAGAGTAAAAATATAGGCAAAGGCTTTAGGGTATTTATTCTTTTTTGCCACTAATTCCCCTCATTAGCACAAACATATAAACTTTGCTGATATTGAAATTCATGTAAATTAATGAAATGAGTAGCTGCTTTTTTAATGTGAGGAAAATCTAAAAGCGAAGCGGGCTAAATCTAACATCTTTTTATAGCTTTGCAGCTTTAAAAAATATACGATGATTTCAGTAGATAATTTAGCAGTAGAATTTGGCGGTAGTGCCTTATTTAGTGAGGTGTCTTTCACCATTAATGAAAATGATAAAATTGCCCTTATGGGGAAAAATGGGGCAGGAAAATCTACCATGATGAAAATTATTGCTGGCGAGCAAAAAGCCTCTCGTGGTGCTGTTCGCTATCCAAAAGACGTGATTATTGCTTATTTGCCTCAACACTTATTGACTGAAGACAATTGCACCGTGTTTGAAGAAGCCTCGAAAGCCTTTGACCATATTTTTAAAATGCGTGACGAAATGGAACGCCTTAATAAAGAATTGGAAACCAGAACCGATTATGACTCTGATGAGTATATGAAAATCATCCAACAAGTGTCTGATTTAGGTGAAAAATTCTATGCGTTAGAAGATGTGAATTATGATGCCGAAGTGGAAAAAGCCTTGCGAGGTTTAGGGTTTAAACGCGAAGATTTTACACGGTTAACCAGCGAGTTTAGTGGTGGGTATAGAATGCGTATTGAATTGGCAAAAATTTTATTGCAAAAACCAGACTTAATTCTTTTAGATGAGCCTACCAATCATATTGATATAGAGTCTGTTATTTGGTTGGAAGACTTTTTACTGAATAAAGCTAAAGCAGTCATGGTGATTTCACATGACAAAGCGTTTATTGATAATATTACCAATAGGACTATTGAGGTGACTATGGGAAGGATTTACGACTATAAAGCGAATTATTCCCATTATTTACAGTTACGGGAAGACAGGCGCGCCCACCAAATAAAAGCGTATAACGAACAACAAAAATTCATAGCCGACAATGTGGCATTTATTGAGCGTTTTAAAGGCACCTACTCAAAAACCAATCAAGTAAGTTCCCGAGAGCGGATGCTTGAAAAATTAGAAATTATTGAAATAGACGAAGTCGATACATCAGCTTTAAAACTACGTTTTCCACCAGCTCCCCGTTCGGGCGATTACCCGGTAACGGTTAAGGATTTATCGAAATCTTATGATGACCATATCGTGTTTAAAAATGCTAATATGTCTATTTCACGTGGCGAAAAAGTATCCTTTGTTGGAAGAAATGGCGAAGGAAAATCAACCATGATTAAAGCTATTATGGGTGAAATCGATTTTGAAGGTAAATGTGCTTTGGGGCATAACGTAAAGGTTGGTTATTTTGCACAAAATCAAGCGTCTTTATTGGATGAGAATTTAACTATTTTTCAAACGGTTGATGAAGTTGCCGAAGGCGATATCCGTACCCAAATAAAAACCATTTTAGGTGGCTTCATGTTTAAAGGCGATGATATCGACAAAAAAGTAAGTGTGCTGTCTGGTGGTGAAAAAACCAGATTAGCCATGGTAAAACTCCTTTTAGAACCCGTTAATTTGCTGATTCTGGATGAGCCAACCAATCACTTGGATTTAAAGTCGAAAGACGTTTTAAAAGAAGCCTTAAAAAACTTTGATGGTACTTTGATTTTAGTATCGCATGACCGTGATTTTCTTCAAGGTTTATCACAAAAAGTATTCGAATTTAAAGACCAACGTGTTCTTGAACATTTTGAAACTATTGATGACTTTTTGGTAAGAAACCGCATTGAGAATTTAAAGCAGATTGATTTAAAGAAATAATTTTTTTGTTTTTATAAGTAAATGTCAATAAGTGATTGGAAAACCATTTATTGACATTTTTAGTTTCCATAGGTATCGCTCATTTATAGTTATAATGTATTCCAGTAAGTGTGCAAAAAATATGTGCCTATATGTTTGATAGCTATACTTTTGCTTGATTTTTAAGTAGCAATCTGTTAAATTAGTAGCTTATTAAAATGACAAGTAATTTCCATTTTAATAAGCAAAACAATCAACTAAATAAACCAAACTAAATTATTATGAAACATCCAATGAAAGGGGTAATGCTCTTAGTTTTTCTTACTATTATTGGTACATCCTGTAAAGAAAGCGCTTCAGAAAATCAAAGTCAAAGTTCAGATAATTCAGAAAATTTTACCGTTCAAATAACGGATAACCCTTTAACATTTTGCAATCCAATTAATTTGGTTGTAGGATCGGAAAGAGCTCGAAGAGGAGGCGAACCCGTTGTGCTTATTTATAAAGATGATTATTATCTTTTTGTTACTGGTAGCAGAGGATATTGGTTTTCCAAAAATATGCGGTACTGGACGTATGTAGATGCCCCTAATTTTCCGGGTGGTGTCGTGTCCGTTATCAATATGAATGGCACTTTATATGCCTGTGCGATGAACCAAAAAGATGTGTTCTCTTGTAGCAATCCTAAAAGTGGGGAATGGACAAAAGCTGGTAGTTTTGACAGTGACCGTTATGGTGACGCCAATATGTATTACGATGATGATGGCAAGTTGTACATGTATTATGGTTGGTCTCAATTGATGCCGTTCAAGGTTGTTGAACTGGATCCTAAAACATTTAAGGAAATTGGAGAGCCAAAAATCTGTTTCTTTGGCAACTATGAAGAACATGGTTTTGAGCGCAGAAGGAAAGACGATGTTATATTTCCATTCTTCAATCATAGAGACTATTTCCCAGAAGAATATCCTTGGATAGAAGGGCCTTGGATTACAAAACACAAGGGCAAATATTATTTGCAATATGCATCTATTGGTCTCGAATTTTTATCATATTCACATGGTGTTTATGTGTCAGACACTCCTATGGGACCGTTTGAATATTCCCAACACAATCCTTTAACATTCAAAACAACTGGCTTTGCTCCGGGGGCAGGACATGGTAGTACCTTTCATGATAAAAATGGACAATTATGGACTATTTGTATGATTCCGTCTTTTTATAATGGCAGAGGAGGTGCTGAAATATCATTGTTCCCCACTGCTGTAGATGCAGATGGCGTGATGCATTCCAATACGGCTTTTGGCGATTATCCGCAGTATTATCCTGGTGTCAAAAAAGATGCAGTTGATACTAATTTTACAGGATGGATGCTTTTATCACAGAAAAAAAAGGTTGAAGTATCTTCTACGTTTGAAGAAAATAAACCGGCGAACGCTGTTGATGAAAATTTTATGACCTTTTGGTCTGCGGGAACTGGCGACCCAGGGGAATATATGACGGTTGATTTGGGTAAAGATGCCAATATTTATGCTATTCAAACAAACTTCGACCAATATGGTGCTGAAATGCCATCAGGTGGTGGATTCGGTTTTGGCGGTGGCGGAGGTCTTGATCGTTACCAATCTTACACCATTGAAGTGTCAAGTGATAACAAAAATTGGTTCATGCTTATAGATAAGAGTCATAACATTCAGGATTTAAGACATGATTATGTTGAACTTCAAAAACCTATAAAAGCGAGGTATGTAAAATTAACCAATGTGTTTACTCCTAGTAAAGGAAAATTTGCGGTGAAGGATTTACGCATTTTTGGCAATCCCGATGTAGCAACATTTACAAAAGTTGATGCTATAATGGCTGTGCGCAATCCAGAAGATCGTCGCGACGCCACCCTTTTATGGGAACCTGTTAAAGGGGCCGATGGGTATGTGGTTCGTTATGGCATTGAACCCAATAAACTTTATAATAATTATATGGTATATGATACCAATACACTCACTATGCATAGTCTTAACAAAACACCCGAATATTATTTTGAGGTGGAAGCTTTTGATAGCGGAACAGATTATTATAAAGAAAGAACAGAAGAAACCATGGGGAGAGGTGCTGAAATTGAACTTTCTCAAGGAATAAGTATAGGATATAGAGGCGGTACGCTACTAGAGCGAAAAATGACGCGTGAAGGCGTAAACGAATATGTTTTTGATAGTATTAAACCAGACACTTATACGGTTAAACATACGTTTGGGCCTGTACTTTGGAGTGGTAAACTAACTGAAGCAGAACTTATTGGATCTGGTGATGAACCCACAGTAACGGCTGAGCTTACCGAATTAGGTAAAGGCATGGATGTTACTGGTGAAATGAATTTTAAAGTCATTCCTGGAGAAAAATTCGGAAAAATAATCATTACATTCGATTAAAATAAATAAATATTAGAGGGGAAAATACATAGACTTTGACTTCATATGGTTTTGATTTGAAGTTTTGCTCTCTGTATTGACTTTCTTATGAATACCAAGCTTATTTTTGTTAAAACCGTTAACCAACTAAATATGAAACTAAAATCTTTTCTTCTTTTAATTATTTCATGTGTTTTATTGATTATAGGATGTACTAAACCACCCGAAAAGCAAGAAACCAAAGAAAATGAGTTGTCTTATAGTGCACCAGAAGCAGAGGGTATCCCTTCTAAAACAATAGCTCATTTTTTCGAACAAGTAGCCTCCAAGGGTTACGATGTACACGGATTGATGATGTTGCGTCATGGTAAGGTGATTGCGGAACATTGGTGGGCACCATATCAACCCGAAATTCAGCATGCACAATATTCAGCTACAAAAACATTCACTGGAGCAGCTGTTGGCTTTGCCGTTCAAGAAGGGCTGTTAGATATTGAAGACAAGATGATTTCCTTTTTCCCAGAATTGCTTCCTGATACCATTTCACCCCAGTTGGAAAAACTCACGGTAAAGCATCTTCTTACCATGTCTGTTGGACATAAACCAACACGATATGTAGGTTCTGGTTTAAGTCAGGTGCGCTCCTTTTTGGCAGCACCATTTGCCTACGAACCAGGAACGTTTTTTGCCTATAATATTACAGCTTCTCATATGTTATCCCATATTATTACGAAAGTTACTGGGATGACCATTCACGATTATTTAAAACCACGTTTGTTAGAGCCATTAGGCATTAAAGATGTGATATGGGAAATGGATAATGATGGTATCAATATGGGGAATGGAGGTACCCATATGAAAACCTCTGATTTAGCTAGAATGGGATTGTTTTTAGTAAACAAAGGAAGATGGAATGGCAAACAATTATTGGATTCTACGTGGGTGGAGGCGGCAACAACGCCGCATATTTTTCAACATCCAGAGATGACAGAAGAAGAAATGCAAAAAACAAATGATGATGGTTCGCAAGGATATGGCTATCAAATTTGGATGGGACGCCATGATTCGTATCGCGCCATCGGTGGGCAAAACCAGTTAATCATGGTAATTCCAAAGTACGATTTTATTTTGGTTTGCCATAGTAAAATTAGTGATGAGGCAGGCTTTAACAATTTAATTTATGATATGTTACCTTCCTTTAGTGATAAACCCTTAGAAGCAGACCCAGCATTTGATTTAGAAGCTGAAATCGCCGATTATGAAATCAAGAAACCCTTTGAAGAGGCGACAGCAACTAAAGTAACCATGGAAACACGTCGCTATAAAATGGAAGATAACAGCTCTAATATTCAGACGGTTTTGTTCCGTTTTGATGTTGAAGGCCATTGTTATCTTACATTGGTAACTCCTAGTGCGATTCATAATATTCCCTTTGGTTTGGATACGTGGATCTATGGAGAAACAGACCGTACATTTTCGTTCACAAAAACAGTTTATCCAAATTCTATGGGAGTAACGCCTGTAAAAACAGCAGGTATTTATACTTGGACTGCTTCCAATAAATTATCGGCATATTACCAGTCATTTTTTAATCCAGGAACCAATGAAACATTTCATTTTACATTTGAAGATGAAAACATAACTATGGAAATAGAGGCACCTGCGAGTTTGCCAGGACCGCCAGACCGCCAGAAAGTACCAATGAATAATATAGTGCTTAAGGGAATTAAATTAACTGATTGATAGAATTTAGAGTGTTGGTGTTATTGATTTTAGAATAATTTTTTGACTAGCTTCGTTTAACTACCTTTATTGATAATTAAAACAATCCATAATTTATAAGTTGTGTTTAATTGAATATGAAAATACTTCTAACCGGTGCGACCGGATACATAGGAAAAAGATTATTACCTGTTTTAATTGAAGGAGGATATGAAGTAGTTTGTTGTGTTCGCGATTCTAAGAGGTTTAATCCTTCTGAATCTATAAAACAAAAGGTATCGGTAATCGAAATTGATTTTTTGGACGAAACAACACTAGATCGGGTTCCAAAAGACATTGATGGTGCGTATTATTTGATTCATTCCATGTCATCCTCGAAGGACTACAAATCTTTGGAACACACCTCTGCCCTCAATTTTAAAAAATCACTTGAAGGATCAACTATCAAACATGTCATCTACCTGAGTGGAATTGTGAATGAATCAGAGTTATCAGATCACTTGAGTTCACGTAGGAATGTTGAATCCGAATTAGGAAAAGGGAACTATAGTTTCACCACACTCAGAGCCGGAATCATTATTGGGTCAGGTAGTGCCTCTTTTGAGATTATAAGAGATCTAGTAGAAAAACTACCGTTCATGATTACACCCAAATGGTTGAAAACTAAATGCCAGCCCATTGGGATATCTGATGTTATTTTGTTCTTGATTAAATCATTGCTTAACGATAAAACATATAACAGGAATTTTGACATTGGAGGTCCTGATGTACTCACTTATAAAGAAATGTTGCTAGGTTTTGCGAAATTTAGGAATTTGAAACGTACTATTCTTATTGTACCTGTTATGACACCAAAATTGTCTTCATACTGGCTCTATTTCGTAACATCTACCTCTTACAAGCTTGCCGCATCTCTCGTTGACAGCATGAAAATTGAAGTTGTTTGCCGCGACAATACTATTAACTCTATTCTTGAGGTGGAACCAATTGATTACAATTATGCTTTAAAGAAAGCATTCGACAAAATTGAAAGTAACGAGATTATATCAAGCTGGAAAGATTCATATGCCAGCAGTGGTATCAATTTCAATGTTTCTGACTATATTAAAGTGCCGGTTTTTGGATGTTTTGTTGACAAGCGAAAAAGAAAATTCGATAACCGTGAATCCTGCTTAAACAAGATCTGGGGCATAGGTGGTGAAACGGGCTGGTACTTTGGCAATTGGTTATGGAAGTTAAGAGGGCTATTAGATAAAATGGTAGGTGGAGTTGGGCTAAGAAGAGGAAGAACTAATCCTACTTCAATTAAGGCAGGGGATGCAGTAGATTTTTGGAGAGTTTTGTACGCAAATAAAAATGATGGCCGCTTATTATTATTTGCTGAAATGAAATTACCTGGAGAAGCTTGGCTGGAATTCAAAATCGTAGAGGATCAACTTGAACAGACAGCCACATTTAGACCTTTAGGTATATTAGGGAGACTATATTGGTACTCCGTTTTACCTTTTCATGGTTTGATTTTCAGAGGAATGATAAGAAATATAACTAAACACAACAAAACCTAAACTTCATTGAGACACAGTTGCCCAAACCGTTGAACGAACCTCAAAAAACTACTTCCCATTTTCAAACTGTTCTACATTCACCACTTGTTTTATGGCAAACACAGAAGGTCCAAATTGATGAAACATGGGTACATCGGAAGCATCCCGTCCGTAACCCACAGAAACATAGCCGCCTTTTTTGGCAGTTTGTGTGGCATCAAAAACATACCAACGCCCACCAACATAGGCTTCAAACCACGCATGCATATCCATTGGTTGTAAGTTGTGCAAATACCCCACTACAAATCGTGACGGAATGCTTAAGCTTCTACACAGCGCAATGCCTAAATGAGCCAAATCTCTACAAACACCGCTTTGTCTGTAATTGACTTCTATGGCAGATAAGGGGTAATCACTGCTTCCAGGAATATAACTTATGGTATTTCGTAACCAAGATTCTATAGCAGCCACTTGGTTGTAACCAGGCAAATGACCGTTTGTTATGCTATTGGCTAAATCACTAAACCGATCCGATTCACAATACCGACTAGGTAACAAATAATTAAGCATGCCATCGGGCAAATTTTGAATGTCTATAAAAGGGGCATCTGGTGCGATGTCAATAAAGTCAGCCGTTTTTACCTCAGCTTCGGTATGTATTTTAAATATGCCTGGGGGAGCCAAAACCCGTTGGCATAAGTTGCCATACATATCGGTATATTCGTAGGCCTGTAAGTTAGGTTCGATATTATAGGTTTCACGCGCGACCCATTGTTGGGCACCACTTCTGGGGCGTAACATTAATATAAAAGGGGTGGGTATTTCAATATCAAATACCAATTCACAACTTACTCGTAACCACATAAGCCTAAAGCATCATAAAACCAAGGTGTTTATTGAAACAAGGTTTTACCAAAAATAAATGATTTTTAATGTAATGACGTTAAATTATGTTTATTAATGATGGCATCAATTTGGACTTATAATAAAAAATCAGAATTAAAATTATCAATAACTCTAAGTATAGGGCTTTTTGTAATTTTATGCGTTGTCAAAATTATGACAAGTTTTATTTAAGCAAATCTTAAGGAAAATCTAATGCAACTTTCATTAAAAAGACTAACTTTTGTAATATGAGAATTCTAATTGTAGAAGACGAACCCGGCATATTAAACTTTCTTAAACAAGGTTTGGAAGAAGAGTCTTATCTAGTGGATACAGCCAATGAAGGACGGCAAGGTCTTGAATTGGCACTTTCAGGAGATTATGATTTGTTATTATTGGATTGGATGCTTCCTGGAATGAGTGGGATTGAAATATGTCGCCAGTTCCGAAAGGAATTTGAAATCACCCCCATTATTTTTTTAACAGCCAAAGATACTTTAGAGGAAACCATCTTTGGCTTGCAAGCTGGGGCGAATGATTATATTAAAAAACCATTTCATTTTGAAGAACTTTTAGAACGTATTAAAGTTCAACTACGACCAAAATCTGGGGAACATTCAATTTTTAAATTGGGAGATATCACACTTAATACCGATAGTTACCAAGTGTTAAAGGGGGATGAAGACATTAACCTAACCCAGAAAGAATTTGCACTGCTAGAATACCTAATACGCAATAAAGGCATGGTGTGTAAAAGAACCAGTATTATAGAGTCCGTTTGGGATATTCATTTTGATTATGATACTGGGGTTATAGATGTATATATTAATGCATTGCGTAAAAAATTAAAATTAAGTGAAGAGGAGAATTATATTCAAACGGTGAGAGGTGTTGGTTATATCGCAAAAGAATTATGAGTTTAAGTTTTAGAAACAGGATTGCTTTACATTACATGCTGGCGACAGCTATTACTATGGCTGTAGCTTTTATGGTTATCTATTTTGTTGTAGAAGGAACTGTTTACCAAAATTTAGATGCCGACCTGTCTTATGAAGCTAATAAACATACCGAAGAGATTATAATTATAAGGGATAGCATCAAGATTAAGAATAAAAAAGAATGGGAAGAAAGAGAGCATAGAGAAGTACAAGTAAACCCTGTTTTTATTCAAATATTGGATGCGGATGGAAAATTTATGGATAAGTCTCCTAATCTCAAAGAAGATCTTCTTTTCTATAAACCCAATGAAGACCATGGCGGTCATTTTAACGCAACATTGAATAATAGAACCATTAGGCAAGTGCAAATGCCTATTGAAGAAAATGGAGAAGTTAAAGGCTTTATACTAGCCGCCATGTCCTTGGAATCATCTCAAATGGTGTTATTGAATTTAAGAAATGTGTTGTTTTTTTCATATTTAATTCTTTTGGTTGGTCTGTATTTTATCTCTAGGTACATCGCTGGACGCGGTATTATCCCCGTTAAATTAATGTCTGAAACCACAAAGAGGATTACCGAAAATAACTTGAATGAACGCGTGATTCTTCCTCAAAATAAAGATGAACTTTATGATTTGTCATCGAATATCAATGAATTATTGCAACGTATTGAAAATGCTATTGAGAGAGAGCGGCAATTCACTTCGGATGCTTCACATGAATTACGAACGCCGTTATCCATCTTGAGAGGAACCATGGAGGTGCTGATACGTAAACCTCGTGAACAATCTGAATATATTGATAAAATAAAATATAGTCTATCTGAAATAGATAAAATGACGGAAACTATAGAACAACTTTTATTATTGGCAAGGTTGGATGTTAATTCAAAATCATTAGATAAATCGTCGGTGGCGTTGCCAACTTTGATAGACGGAATTCTTTCAAAATATAAAAAAAGTATTACCCAAAAGACATTGTCTATAGTGTTTGATAATCAAACGGCTAAGGAAAGCCAAGTGCCACAATATTTTTCGACCTTAATTTTAGATAATATTATTGGCAATGCCATTAAATATTCTAAAGAATCCACGACAATTTATATTACTATTTCAGAAGTAAATTCTAGGATTATTTGCAGAGTAAAAGATGAAGGCATTGGCATTAAAGAAGAAGATTTAAATTATTTATTCAATCATTTTTACAGGTCTGAAGCATTGAATCATAAAAATATTTCTGGAAATGGACTAGGCTTATCCATTGCTAAAAAATCTGCGGAGGCCATACATGCTACCATAAAAGTAGAGAGTAAATTTGGAGTGGGTTCTACTTTTACTGTAGAATTTTAAGCAAATCTTAAGGAGCTATTTTAAAAGCTTTTATATAAGTGTTCTAAATTTGACTTCATTCAAATAAACAAGACATGTTAGAACGTATCATCCAATATAGTATCCATCACAAGCTTATTGTTCTGTTGTTTACCTTGGGTATTGTGGGTTTTGGACTTTACTCACTTTCCCATATTCCAATTGGTGCCGTTCCCGATGTGACAAACAATCAAGTACAAGTTATTACAACGTCTAGAAATTTAGCGACCGAAGATGTTGAAAAATTCCTAACTTATCCTGTAGAGCTGGAAATGGCAAATTTACCAGGAGTTAAGGAGATTCGTTCGGTATCTAAATTTGGACTTTCAGTGGTGACGGTTGTTTTTAATGATGACTTGGGGACTTACTTGCCCCGCCAATTAATTGCAGAGAAAATTAAAAATGCCGAAGAAAAAATTCCAGCAGGCTTTGGGAAACCTTTTATGGGACCCGTTTCGACAGGTTTGGGTGAAATATATCAGTATATCATAGATGTTGACGACAAGTATAAAGATCAATATTCATTATCAGATATACGTACCATTCAAGATTGGATAGTAAAGCGTCAGCTATCTGGAATTCCAGGCGTTGTTGAGGTGAATACTTGGGGAGGTTATTTAAAAACCTATGAAGTAGCTATCAATCCTCAGCAATTACGTGCCATGCATGTGTCTATTTTTGATGTCTTTACAGCTCTAGAAAAAAACAATAGTATCGCAGGAGGTGGCTATATTGAAAAAGCGAATGAAAGCTATTTTATTCGGGGAGAAGGTTTGATAGGTTCTATACAAGATATTGAAAATATTGTGGTCACCACAAAAGATGGAGTTCCTGTATACGTAAGGAATATTGCCTCTGTTGGCTTTGGCCATGCGAATCGGTTTGGTGCCATTACAGGAAATGGCGAAGGCGAAAAAGTATTAGGCCAGGTTATGATGCTAAAAGATGCCAATTCAAATGCCGTTATACAAGCTGTAAAACAAAGGGTTACAGATATAAACTCGTCATTGCCTCCTGGTATTTCCATTAATGCATTTTTAGAGCGAAGTGAACTGATTGCCAAAACAACATTCACCATTGCCGAAAACCTCATTTTGGGGTGTTTAATTGTCATTTTTGTAGTGGTTTTACTGCTGGGCAACTTGCGTTCCGGGTTGGTTGTGGCTTCGGTAATTCCTTTATGTTTATTGTTTGCACTTTCCTTAATGTACATTTTTGGAGTGGATGCCAACTTGATGAGTTTAGGTGCCATTGACTTCGGAATCATCATAGATGGAGCCGTCATTATTGTAGAATTTATAGCCTTTAAAATCACCAGTCAAAGCACTAGGTTATTAGCGCTTCCAGAAGGAGAAAGACAAGGTTTGATAGATAGTATCACGTATCAAGGAGCTACCAAAATGATGAATTCTGCTGTATTTGGGCAACTCATTATCATCATAGTTTTTATTCCTATTCTGTCTTTAGTCAATGTAGAAGGCAAAATGTTTCGCCCAATGGCGTTGGTATTTTGTTTTGCTCTAATAGGTGCTATGGTATTATGTTTCACTTATATTCCTGTAATGGCTTCCTTATTTATAAAACCATCCAATATAGAAAAAAGAACTATTTCAGCTAGATTGATTGGATTTTTGGAAGAAAAATACCAACCAACCATTGCATGGGCATTACGCAAAAAGAAACTGGTTTTATGCATGGCTATAGGATTGTTGTTGTTTACTGTGTTTTTGTTTACTAGAATGGGAGGTGAATTTGTGCCTACTTTAGATGAAGGTGACTTTGTAATCCAGCCCGTATTAAAAACAGGAACATCGTTAAGTAAAACGATTGAAGCTACAACACGTATAGAAAAAATATTGAAGAAGTTTCCAGAAGTAGAACAAGTGGTGAGTCGTATTGGTGCAGCCGAAGTACCAACAGATCCCATGTCTATGGAAGAAAGTGATGTCATCATAAAGCTGAAACCAAAAGGAGAATGGACATCAGCCGAAACGAAAGATGAATTGGCAGATAAATTTAAAGACGCATTGTCTGAAATTGCAGGTGTTGATTTTGAGTTTACACAACCTATAGAAATGAGATTTAATGAATTAATTACGGGGGTACGTGCTGATGTGGCCATTAAAATTTTTGGAGAAGATTTAGATGTGTTGTACAAAAAAGCGTTGGAAATAGAACATGCCATTAAAAATGTAGAAGGAGCTGCGGATATTTCGGTAGAAAAAACAGCAGGATTACCGCAAATGTCTATTAAATACAACCGACAGATGATAGCCAAATACGGATTGAACATTGAAGATTTAAACAAGATTATTACCATGGGGTTTGCAGGTATGCCAGCAGGAACCGTATTTGAAGGAGAAAAGCAATTTGATTTGGTCATTCGTTTTGATGCTGCCCATAGAAAAGATATAGAAAATATAGAAACCGCTTCGATAACATTACCCAATGGAAATAAATTACCTCTTAGTGAATTCGCCAAAATAAGCTATACCAAAGGACCTGCAAAAATTTCGCGGGATAATACAAAAAGAAGAATTGTAGTGGGTGTAAACGTAAGGAACCGAGACTTAGAATCTGTTGTGAAAGATGTGCAATCCATCATTGATAAAGATGTGAAAATGCCGGTTGGATATACCGTAAGTTATGGTGGTCAATTTGAAAACCTTAGAACAGCAACAAATCGTTTAAAAATTGCTGTTCCTATTGCCCTTATTCTAATTTTTGTGCTGCTTTATTTTGCTTTCGATTCGGTAAAAGAAGCTTTAATGATTTATAGTGCGATTCCTTTATCAGCCATAGGTGGTGTCATGTTACTTTATATAAGGGATTTGCCTTTTAGTATTTCTGCAGGTGTTGGTTTTATAGCACTTTTTGGTATTGCGGTTTTAAACGGAATCGTATTAATTGAAGAATTTAAAGAACTCAAAGCTCATGGTGTTTCTAATATTAATAAAAGAATTTTAATGGGTACTAAAAATAGATTACGTCCCGTACTATTAACCGCCGCCGCTGCCGCACTTGGCTTTTTGCCCATGGCAATATCAACGTCTGCTGGTGCAGAAGTGCAAAGGCCGTTGGCGACTGTTGTAGTGGGTGGATTAATGACGGCAACGGCTTTAACGCTGCTAGTTTTGCCTATTTTATATGCCATTTTTGATAGAAAAGGACATCATCCTAAAGTAAAAAGAAAACCAAACTTAAAGGCATTTAGTATTGGAATACTATTAGCTGTACCTATGTTTGGTATGGCTCAGCAAAAACCTATGAGTGCAGAAGAAGCTATACAAATGGCTATTGAAAATAATAAAGGCCTCCTGGGGTATGCCAAAAGGGTAGAACAATCAAAACAGTTGGTTGGCAGTGCTATAAATATAGACAAGACACAGATTTATTATGCCTATGATCAAAATAATATTGCGAAAAACGGACTTCCATTAAAAGTGTTTGGTATCAGTCAGTCCATGCAATTTCCAACTGTTTATGGCGCACAACATAAAGTAGAAAAACAAAAAATTGATGTATCCATTCAGCAGTATAGATTAAATGAAAGGGTATTGATTAAAGAGGTTTATAAGGCTTATTATCAAGTGGTTTATAATAATAGTTTGGTAGCTCAATACACTTTCCTAGATAGTTTGTATGGTCAATTTTCTAAAGCCGCAAACAGGCGGTATGAGGTTGGTGAAACTAATTTATTGGAAAAACTAACAGCTCAAGCCAAGCAAAAAGAAATATCGATACAGCTTGCCAAAGCTGAAGAAAGTGTCGCTAAAGCTTACACTATGCTGTATCAATTGGTACAGATAGATTCTACTTATGTTGTTGAAGTCAATCATTTATACCCGCTTGCATTAGAAACAGGAAATCTTGAGGATAATCCAGGAATTTTATATTATGATTCAGCACAAAAATTAACCAAATTGTCATTAGCTTTAGAAAGGCAGAAATTATTACCAGATATACATGTATCCGTTTTCCAAGGCACTAACAATGGATTGGATGCCCAAAAATATAATGGCTTTCAAGCGGGAATTTCAATACCATTGTGGTTCGGAGCAAACAAATCAAAAATCAATGCAGCAAAAACTGAGACGATGATTTTGGCCGATGAATCAGAAAACTATAAAATTCAACTACAATCTAAATATCAACGATTGTTATCCAATTTAAAAATATTCAAAGAACCCATTGATTATTATGAAACCTCGGGTAAAAAACTATCTCAACAGCTTACATCAAATGCATCCAAAGCATTTCAAAATGGAGAAATAGATTTCCTTCAATATGTTCAACTTTTAGAAAGTGCCAAGAATATTGAAATCACCTATTTGCAAAACCTTAATGATTATAATAATACGGTTTTAGAATTAAATTATTTAAACAATTAATTATGAAAATAACCTTCATGAAACTTAAACATTATTTAAAATTTATAGCTTTTATTTTCATAATAATGCTAGCATCTTGTAATTCAAAAGAAAAGTCTGAAACAACCAATGCAGAGGCTATTGTTGAAACCCCAGATGTTATTACAATAACTGAAAATCAATTTACTTCTGGTAACATGGAACTGGGTAAAATAACCCTGCAAGAGTTTAATACTGTTGTGAAGGCCAATGGGATGTTTGCCGTGCCACCTGAAAATCAAGCCGATGTAAGTGCTTATTTTGCAGGCTATGTAAAAGATATATTTCTATTGCCTGGTGATGTTTTAAAGAAAGGCCAAGTATTATTTACAATTGAAAATCCTGAATACTTGCAAATGCAACAAGATTTTTTAGAATCGAAAGGACGATTGAATTATTTAAAGTCAGACTACGAAAGACAGAAAGAATTATTGGTAGATAATATCACTTCAAAAAAGAACTTTCTTAAAGCAGAATCAGAATACACCGTTACTTTATCGCAATTTCAATATTTAAAAAAGACATTGGAATTAATGCAAATAAATCCAAATACTTTAACGGGAGATAATCTTCGGTCTGTTATAAGTGTATTATCTCCCATTGCTGGTTATGTAACCCATATTAATGCAAAAAAAGGGATGTACTTAAATCCGTCTGATATTGCTGTAACCGTTACAAACACAGATAATCTTCATATCGAGCTAAAGATTTTTGAAAAAGATTTGCCAAAAATAAAAGCAGAGCAACCCATACATATAAGGTTACAAAACGATGCTGAACATGTGTATAAAGGGAAAGTACATTTAATTAATAGAACCATAAACGAACAAGAAAGAACCATAGATATTCATGGAGATTTGGATAATGAAGAAGAAGCCAAACTGTTTGCCCCAGGGATGTATATTGAAGGGGAGATTTTAACCTCATCCTCAAAACATGCTGCTCTCCCCATGGAAGCCATTGCAGCTATTGATAATGATTTTTTTGTTTTGGTTAAAGAAAATCAAACTACCTATAAAAAGACAGTGGTTGATATAGGGGAGACCAATAATGGATTTACTGAAATTCTTAATCCCGAAGATTTTAGTGCTGATACAGAGTTTTTAATCAAGGGTGTTTTTAATTTGATATCAGATTAAAAGATGATGTAATGACATGATTAACCATAAATGCTATTGTTTTGACGTTGTTGGTGATTATATCATCATAGCCAGATGTTAATTCTTCTTGCATAATTTCCATTTAGTCGATTACATGTTTAATTAATGAATTTAATTTCTAATTTTAGAAATTGAACTACTAACTAAATATTTTGACTTACAGAATTACACTTTTATTACTGCTTTTTAATTGTGTTTGTATATCTCAAGTAGATAATAAACCACCAAATATAACGGCTGTTGGAGATCAATACTTATGTCCGTCAACCCAAAGCATACCTATTGTAACTAGTTTTAATATTACTGATGAAGATGATAAGGGAATAGAATCCTTTAGCATTCAAATTTCATCAGGCTATGTAAATGGAGTGGATAAATTAAGTTTAACAGGTTCTCATCCTAATATTGTACCCTCTTGGAATCCTAGTTCTGGTAAATTAAAATTAACTGGGATAGGTGGTGCAGAAATGATTTATGCAGATTTAATCGCAGCTGTTAAAGATGTTGTCTATGAAAGTCTTTCTGCAACAACTTCTGGGGAAAAGTTTTTTTCTTTTACCATTGGTGATGCTAATTATTTGCCTTCTACAGGTCATTATTATGAATACATTGCCGAATCTGGAATTACGTGGTCTGATGCTAGAATTGATGCTGCTAATCACAAATATTATGGTTTGCAAGGCTATTTGGCAACCATATTAACAGCAGATGAGGCACAATTATCTGGAGAACAGGCTGGTGGCGTGGGTTGGTTAGGAGGTACAGATGAAGAAACCGAAGGTGTTTGGAAATGGGTAACAGGCCCCCCTTCTGAAGCAGGAACTGTTTTTTGGAATGGCGGAGCCAACGGTTCCACTCCCAATTATGCCAATTGGAATAATAACGAGCCAAATAATTTAGTTGACGAAGATTATATTCATGTCACTTTTGGTGTTGGTACTCCAGGTTCTTGGAACGATTTGCCAAATATAGGAGGCACCGGTAGTTATTTTCCTCAAGGTTACATTGTAGAATATGGAGGGATGCCTGGTGATCCTATAGTTGATATATCTGCAAGTACTAAAATAACCATACTATCATTAGTGAAAATTTCAGACATTCCACCAATGCGAATGTGTGATACCGATTTAGATAGGGATGATACGGATGGTTTTACAGAGTTTGATTTAACATCTTATAAAACTATTTTATTGAATGGAAGTCCAGCTTCAGAGTTTCAAATAAATTATTTTACAGACCCCGCCTATGCCAACACCGATGAAATTCTCGATCCAAAGGCCTTTGTAAACACACAGAAGGATAGTCAGATTATTTATGTTAGAATTAGTAATACCTTGAATACGAGTTGTTATACAGATACCTCTTTTTTGATTCAAGTGGATGCATTGCCTGTAATTCAACCTTCCATTGTGTTTAAAAATTGTGATGGTGATGCCGATCCACGTAATGGGTTTACCGATTTTAATTTAAATGAGATTAATGACATCATTACTAATGATAATTCAGCAAATTTTAAGTTTACATATTATCTTACTTCTGCCGAAGCAAATTCAGGAGATGCTGTGTCTGCCATTAATCCTGTACCATTTAATAATGCCACATCTGATATGGTATATGTTCGTGTTGAAAATGCGAGTGGATGCTACCGAGTATCTACTGTGAATTTAGATGTTTCTACAACATCTTTTCCTTTAGGTTATATGCAAGAATTGCCACCAGTTTGTGATGATGATGCTGTTATTGATGGATTGCATGAATTTGATTTAACGGCAGCTTCTCAAGATTTTATTCATCAATTTCCTCAGGGACAAAATTTAACAGTTCATTATTACAGGAATTTAAACGATGCCCATTTGGAATTCAATGAAATTACAAACCAAACTAATTATTTAAGTGAAGTGCCTTTTTCACAAGTCTTGTATGTTCGGGTGGAAAGTGAAGATAATGGAGACTGTTTTGGTATTGGTCCTTATTTAACTTTAACTGTTCATCCACGTCCCGAATTTGAAGTGAAACAATCAAATGCATATTGTTTTGATAATAATCCTATAACTTTAAGTGTATTTAATCCCAAAGGGACTTATACTTATGAATGGAGAGACTCAAATGGTTTTATGGTGGGAGATGAGGACGTGTTGACATTAAATGAGTCAGGCACGTATACTGTAATCGCAATATCAGATTTTGGTTGTGAATCTTTTCCTTTAGTATTTTCTGTTGAGGAGTCTGCTATCGCTAATATGACATTAGATGATATTAGCATTGTGGAGTTTTCCGATAATAATTCTATAACGATCAATACAGCAAATCTTGGTATTGGTGATTACGAATTTTCTTTGGATGATAGCTCAGGACCTTATCAAGACGAACCTGTTTTCAATAATGTAGCAGCAGGAGTTCATACCATTTATGTACAGGATAAAAATGGTTGTGGTATTGTACCTTTGGAAGTTTTTGTGTTAGGCTTTCCCAAGTATTTTACTCCAAATGGTGATGGCCATAATGATAGGTGGAATATTAAAGGCTTGAGTGAAACGTTTCCCCAAGAGTTCAAAATTTTAATTTTTGATCGTTATGGGAAGTTAATCAAGCAATTAAATCCTAGGGGTGATGGTTGGGATGGGACATGTAATGGACAAAGATTAACATCGTCTGATTATTGGTTTATGGTAGACCTTTTAGATGCTGAAGGCAATAAAAAAACCTACCGTGGTCATTTTAGTTTGGTGAGATAAAATGTTTTTAAAGTAACGTTTTAAGTTTACTAACACCTATGGTTGCTGTTTCAGCAATGACAGTAAGGTTTTGTTTACTGCTTAAAGTTGGTTTGGGGTCAATAAAAAATATAGGGATATGAGCAGGCACATAATGCATTAATCCTGCTGCTGGATAAACTTGCATGGAAGTTCCAATAATCACTAATATATCGGCAGTCTCACAAATGTGCATGGCATGTTCTATCATAGGCACATCTTCCCCAAACCACACAATATGTGGTCGTAGTTGGTATCCTTTTTGGCATAGATCTCCTAAAAGTATATCCGTTTTGCATTCTAAAATATCATTTTCATCATAAGTACTACGTGCTTTAAGCAGTTCACCATGTAAATGAATGACGTTCGTACTTCCTGCACGTTCATGCAAATCATCTACATTTTGTGTAATGATGGAAACATGGTAATCATTTTCTAAAGAAGCCAAATCTATATGGGCTTGGTTGGGTTCTACTTCAAATAATTGTTTCCGACGTTGGTTGTAGAAATTTAAAACCAATTCAGGATTCGCAGCAAAACCTTCAGGTGTGGCAACTTGCATCACATCATGACCTTCCCATAAGCCATCAGCGTCCCTAAAAGTTTTAATACCACTTTCGGCACTGATGCCCGCCCCTGTAAGTACAACAATGTGTTTTTTCATATGGAATTTTATTATTTTTAAAGGTCATATGGTATCGCTTATCTTCATAGGTGTTTGCTAACGCAAACTTGTTTTAATAGCGATTTCATATTATAAAAATAGTTATTATTTGTTATTCCCTCGCAGGCAGCAATCCACTCATTTTTATTAATTTTCCATTTTAATTTTACTCATGATAGACATCAAGCTTCTAGAACATTTAGAAACGTATTTAACCGTTTCTCGAAAAGAAAAATTCAATAACGTATTATCGCAACGTACTAAGCATGTTACGGTGGCTACAGAAGATGTATACCAATTACATAATACCAGTGCCGTTATCCGAACCTGCGATGTATTTGGCATACAGGAAGTCCAAATTATTGAAGAACGCAATACCAAACGTATTGATAGGGAAATAGCCATGGGAGCTCAAAAATGGGTAGATGTGAATCGCTTTCATTCCGTTAAAGATTGTATTGCAGACATGAAACAAAAAGGCTATCAAATTGTAGCCACTACGCCGCATACGAATGATTGTGTTTTACAGGATTTTGATATTACTAAAAAATCTTGTTTCTTTTTTGGAAGAGAAGTGGAAGGGCTTTCGCAAGAAGTATTGGAAGTCGCCGATTGTTTTTTGAAAATACCTATGGTTGGTTTTACCGAAAGTTTGAATATTTCTGTCTCTGCTGCTATTATTTTACAACGGATTACGTCCAAATTAAGACAATCTAATATTAATTGGCAACTAACACAAGAGGAGGTTATTGAAAAGCGATTGGATTGGGTTAAGAAAAGTATAAAAAGTTACGATGATATTGTCAAGCGTTTTTACGAAAACAATTAAAAGCCTTTTATTTTTTTGATAAATATGCTTCTGGAATGGGATTGCTTGTAGTTTCTTGAGTCCAATATAAATTGATGATCCACCAGCGTTTACCATCATGCCATAACTGAATACTGTTAATACCACGCATAAAAGGTTTTTTGTCCGTAATGTTATAAAAACATTCATAAGTACTAAATACCTCTGCCATAGTTCCAAAGGTATTTACGGTTCTGTGAATTTCTTTTTCAAAAAAACCATTGGTTTCTAGCCATTTACCAGAATTTTTAATATAATCATCCGGCTTCATGTAGCTTATTTTATTTTCTCTTTTGCTATCTTTTCCAGCGGCTATTAATTTCGCTTCCGAATGGAATAAATATTTGAATTGTTCCCAATTCCGTTTTTTGCCTATTTCGCCAGAAATGACGTTGTAAAGTGTTTTTATGGTGTTATCAATAGTTGTCACACTTGCATTATCGATGGTGTTTTCTTTGTTCTGGGCATTTATGGATACCGTTAAAAAAATAATACAAATAGAGGATATAAGTGTTTTCATTATTTATAGATTTTTATTGAGCTGATATCGTTTTACAAATTAATATTTAGAAGCTTACAGCCATCTTAACGCCATAACGGTTACCATCATAAAATGGCATGATTATACCCGATGCCTGTTCGTTTTTTTTAAATAATTTTTCTTTTACTAATGGGTGAAGCCAATAAGCAATTTTGGTGCTTAATATCCCGATTCCTGCACCTGTTACTACATCTGTTAGCCAATGACGGTCGTTATAAATTCTAAAAGTGCCCGTACCTACAGCAACGGCGTAACCTGTGATTCCATACCAAATAGAAACGTCTTTGTATTCTTGCCATAAAAATTCAGCGCCCATAAAAGCTGTGGCGGTATGTCCTGAAGGAAATGAATTGTTAGATGAGCCATCAGGACGCTCAATTTTTGTTATTTTTTTTAAGCCATACACAGTAGAGCCCATGATTAGATAAGCAGTTCCTAAAATAATAGTACGGTCTTTAAAATTGTTTTTGCCTTGTATACCCATAGCATTAAGAGCATAAACAGACATAAAAGGCGCATATTGAGCAAAATCGTCTATGGTTACTTTCTCGTCTATATTTTCATTAACCTCTTCTTTTATCTCTGCGTTTATTGATTTTAAAGCATCACTTTCAATACCAATAATACCATAACTGATAAGAACAGTAGGAACAATTAGGGATTTATAATTGAATTTAATGTTTTGATTGGTATTAAGAGAATCCGTAGTAGTTGATTGTCCGAATAATAAAGATGTTTTAAGAATTATTAATACAACAATCACTTTTGAAATCATAAAACTTCTTTATAAAAATTATTTATAGATTTTTTTAACGCGATCTAAATCCCGTTTATTATCACGGTCTTTTATAGTTTCACGTTTATCATATAATTTTTTACCTTTTGCTAAAGCAATATCCACTTTAGCATAGCCTTTGTCGTTAATAAATAATTTTAAAGGAACGATGGTAAGTCCGCTAGTTTGAACTTCTTTTAACAGCTTTTTAAGCTC
The DNA here is from genome assembly GCF_003258355.1 of Confluentibacter sediminis. Classification (GTDB taxonomy): domain Bacteria; phylum Bacteroidota; class Bacteroidia; order Flavobacteriales; family Flavobacteriaceae; genus Confluentibacter; species Confluentibacter sediminis. The sequence goes on from NZ_QKPO01000001.1 coordinate 334,609, forward strand.
TTTTTTATTTAAAAGTAATTTCCGTTCTGCTTTTGGACGGTGATTGTAGTAATTCCCAAAAGCATATTCTTCAATGTTCATATTGATTACAAACAGTTCGCCTTTTTCATTAAACTCACAAAAACTTTCAGCAATAGAAGCTTTACTACTGCGTATAGACTTTATTTCGGTACCAGTTAAAACAATACCAGCAGTGTACGTATCTAATATTTCATATAGAAAACGCGCCTTTTTGTTTTGAATGTTAATGGTTTTTTGCATGGCCTACAAAATTACACAAATTTATGAGTTTTTAAATGGGAGTTATCTTTATAAAAATAATTTTGAAGTTAAAGAATGTAATAATACCATTATTTTAAAGGAAATACATTTATTTTAGCACTTGTCTATCTAAGTTTTTTAATGAAAAAAGCAATTTTATTTGTATCGGTGCTATTGGTATTGACATCTTGTAAAAGTGTTAAACATTACAATGAGCAAATCACTAATTTACATTCTGTGAACGATTTGAGAAGTGATGTTGATAAATTATACCGTCAATTCCAAAAACACCATCCCAGATTATATCAATATACAAGTAAAGAGGTTTTAGATGTTAAGTTTGATAGTTTAAAAAAATCTATAACACAACCCATTAATTCCAAAGATTTTTATAAAAAGTTAGCACCTGTGGTTCGTTATATAAGACAAGGTCATATATCGGTTGGTTCTGCAAATAAGCGATACACTAAAAAAGAAAATAAAGAATTAAAAAAGAAGCCTTTTGAGTTTTACGATTTGGCTTTCGATTACTTACAAAATAAACTTTGGGTAAAAAATACTAAAGGCAAAGACTCTTCTATGATTGGTTGGGAAGTTGTTAAAATAGAAGACGATTCCATCTCTACATTAATTAAAAGTTATAAAAAGAATTTTTCGTCCGATGGTTACAATACCACCTTATATGATAAGTTTGTCGGAAAATATTTTTCTAATTTTTATTTCAAAGACAAAGGCTTTAAGGATAGTTTGCAAATGTCTTTCAAAAATAAAGACTCCATTTTTACAAAAACATTTAAGCGATTATTAAAAGAAGAAAACAAGAAAAAAGAAGATGCTACTAAATCTGTTGAAAAGCCAATAAAATTAACCAAGGCAGAAAAAAAGGCTTCTAGATTGGCATCCAAGCAAAAAAGAAAGTACAATAGAAGGCACGGTTATATAGCAGAAACAAAAAATTATACAAGGAATTTCCATTTTATGGAAGCGGATAGTACCGTTGCTTATATGAACATTCGAAGTTTTACAAATGGCAAATATAAAACATTTTACAAGGATAGTTTTAAAGAATTAAATGACGCCAAAACAAAATATTTAATTTTGGATTTAAGGGATAATGGAGGAGGAAGAATCTCTGAAATAGATTATTTGTATTCCTATCTAACCCATACTAATTACAAGTTTTTAGAGGATAGTGAAGTAAACAGTCGGACGCCATTTTTAACAGCAGCGATGAGCAATACAACACCTAATGGTTTAAAAGTGTTGGCATGTATTTTATCGCCCATAATTATTGTTCAAAATTTGCTTAAAACCAAAAAAAAAGATGGTAAACTGTATTATTCATTTAAGTACATAAAAATCAGAAAACCCAAACCAAACCATTTTACAGGCGATATGTATGTGCTTATAAATGGTAATTCGTTTTCAGCATCATCTTTAATTTCAACACATTTAAAAGCCACTAAAAGAGCCGTTTTTGTTGGTGAAGAAACTGGAGGAGCCTACAATGGTACGGTAGCTGGAATTTATAAAATTTATGAATTACCAAACTCCAAACTAAAAATACGAATGGGATTAATGCATGTTGATACCCCTTACAAACAAACGCCCGATGGCTACGGCGTAAAACCTGATGTTGTTGTGACACCCTCCTTAGAAGATTTAATTTTAAAAAAAGATACCGAGTTACAGTGGATTTTAAATGATATTAAAGAAAAAAGAGAATAGTCCTGCTAATATTATAAATTCACATTATAAAGCATTGTTTTTTATTGCCTTCACATAAAACATTTGTATTTTTGTGTCTCATAATTATAACAAACGAATATCAAATCAACACTATGAATTCATACGATGTAGCCGTTATAGGTTCGGGTCCTGGAGGGTATGTAGCAGCGATACGTTGCGCTCAATTAGGAATGAAAACTACCATAATAGAAAAATATGCGACACTTGGAGGCACCTGTCTTAATGTGGGTTGTATACCAAGTAAAGCCCTTTTAGATTCCTCACATCATTATGAAGATGCTGTAAAGCATTTTGAAGAACATGGTATTGATATTCCTGGCGATATTAAAGTGAATTTAGAGAAAATGATTGCCCGTAAACAGTCTGTTGTAGATCAAACGGTTGGTGGTATTGATTTCTTAATGAACAAGAATAAAATTGATGTATATCGTGGTGTAGGTAGTTTTAAAGATGCGACTCATATTACCATTACTGGTGAAGAAACCATAGACATTGAAGCTAAAAATACTATTATAGCCACTGGTAGTAAACCATCAAATTTACCTTTTATCAATTTGGATAAAGACAGGATTATAACGTCTACAGAAGCTTTAAAGCTTAAAGAAATACCAAAACATTTAATTGTTATTGGTGGTGGTGTTATTGGTTTAGAACTTGGTCAGGTATACAGACGCTTAGGTTCAGAAGTCACTGTTATTGAATATATGGATCGTATCATCCCAACTATGGATGCAGGACTTTCTAAAGAATTAAATAAGGTTTTAAAGAAAGCTAAGTTTAATATAGCGGTATCTCATAAAGTAAAATCTGTTGAAAGAAAAGGGGATGAAATTATTGTAAAAGCAGATAATAAAAAAGGAGAAGAAATAGAGTTTAAAGGAGATTATTGTTTGGTGTCTGTGGGGCGTAAACCTTATACAGATGGTTTAAATGCTGATGCAGCAGGCGTAAAAATCACGGATAGAGGACAAATTGAAGTAAATGACCATTTACAAACAACGGCTAAAAACATTTATGCGATTGGCGATGTGGTAAAAGGTGCCATGTTAGCTCATAAAGCGGAAGAAGAAGGTGTGTTTGTGGCAGAAACTATTGCGGGACAAAAACCACATATCGATTATAACTTAATTCCTGGTGTGGTTTACACATGGCCAGAAGTAGCATCGGTTGGTAAAACAGAAGAGCAACTTAAAGAAGCAGGAGTTGAATACAAAGCCGGGTCGTTCCCAATGCGTGCTTTAGGTAGAAGTAGAGCGAGCATGGATTTAGATGGTTTTGTTAAGATTCTAGCCGATAAAAAAACGGATGAAATTTTAGGTGTTCACATGATTGGTGCGCGTGCGGCCGATATGATTGCAGAAGCAGTTGTGGCTATGGAATTTAGAGCATCTGCCGAAGATGTATCAAGAATGTCTCATGCACATCCAACGTTTACAGAAGCAATCAAAGAAGCGGCTTTAGCTGCTACAGATGATAGATCTTTGCATATGTAATAAAAAAATAAGATTTATATTTAGAAGCAACCTTTCTCAGGTTGCTTTTTCAATTAAAAAAATCTCAATATGAAAAATGCATTAACAATTTTTCTTCTTATTTGTATAGTTTCATGTGCGCCCAAATTAAGGAGCGCAGTAACTAAACAATTACCGGCACTTTCTGAGAAAGAATTGGTTGTGGTACTTGACATTATGGATGACCAAATCATATCAGAAGAGAAAATAGGAGACATCAAAGCTATAGATAATGGATTTTCCAATAATTGTTCTTATTATGAAAATATCCTTAATTTAAAGGCTTTAGCAAAACAGTCTGGTGCTAATTTAATAAAGTTAACAAAGCATAAGCCTGCAGATAGATTGAGCTCTTGTGATAGATTATGGGCAACTATTTATTATGCGGTAAATGTGAAAAAATATGAAACGCAGATAGAATGGACATCAGATAGGAAATTAACTTGGGATGATTTTAAAGGAGAACCAAATACAATTGATTTTCCTAATGCCCTCGCAGTTACAAATTCTGCTATTGGATTTGAATCTGAAAGCTTAAATCCATTTAAGGACGGAAAACTTTTCGTGACAAATATGTTTTATAATCATGGCAGTTGGGTGTTGCCAGAAGGGAGAAATGATTATGTTTTAAATCAAGAACAAATTCATTTTGATATTACTGAAATTTATACACGAATGTTGAGAAAGGCTTTAATTGATGCTAATGTTACTGCTAGTAATTCCAGTAAATCTAATATTATTTTTGAGCAAATTAAAACAGAATGGCAAAAACGTCAAAATGATTATGATTATGAAACTGAGCACGGTTCAAAAAATAAAACACAAGAGGCATGGAAAGCTATTGTTGAGATAGAACTGGCTAAATATGATTTGTATAAAACAAATTAATTAATGACACTTTTTTGTGTCAAACTAAGTTAATTAATATTGTTCCAACCTTTCCAAAACCTCTTTTTTATAACTTCGACTAATCGTCAACGCTTTGTTATTAATTTCAACATGTTCGTTGGTGAAAGCATTGATATGCGGAATGGAAATAATATAAGAACGATGGATTCTTAAAAATTGCTTCTTTGGTAGTTTGGCTTCAATCGCACTAATAGTTTCGCGGGTAATAATAGTTTCATTGGCTAAATGGATTTTAATATAATCACTAAAACTCTCCATGTAAATAATAGCTTCAAAATCTATTTTCAGCATGCGCCTATCAGACCGCACAAACATAAAATTGGTAGTGTCGCTAAGTTTTTCATTTTGTGTTTTAGATAGTCCATAGACTTCAAAATAGGTATTAATACTTTTCAGTAACCGTTCAAAAGAAATGGGTTTTAGTAAATAATCGACGGCTTTAAGTTCAAAACCTTCCACAGCATAATCGCGATAGGCGGTTGTGAAGATAATTTTAATGTCTTTGTTTATAGATTTGGCAAATGAAATTCCTGAAATCTCGGGCATGTTGATATCTAAAAACAATAAATCAATAGGGTGACTGCTAATAATGTTAAAAGCTTCCATGGCATTGCTACAACTGGCCACAATACTTATATTTTCAATTTTTGAAATATGGGTCGCAATAATATCTCTCGCGATGGCCTCGTCATCTACAATTAAGCACGATATGTTTTTTTGAGCTTGCAATTAAATGTGTTTTAGTTCTAGATTTACCTTAAAAACAGTTTCAGAATCATCAATTTTTAAATGGTATTGGTCTTTGTAAAGCATGTCCAATCGCTTTTGTAAATTCATCAATCCAATGCCTTTATTTGTGCTTTCACTTTTAGAAGTCGTATTTTCTATTGAAAAAAGAATACTTTCCGAAGTACAAGATAAATTAATTTTAATAGAGAGCAGACTGTTCTTTAATCTGCCATGCTTAAAGCTGTTTTCAACAAATGTCAATAGTAGCATAGGTGCAATTTTAACGGATTCCGAAATATTATTACATTTAAAACGAATATCCAAAGTATCATTAAATCGCATTTTTTCAAGCTCTATATAATCTTTTATATAATTGATTTCATCCGTTAAAAGCACAAAAGGTTTGTCAATCTTGTATAATAAATAATCCAATAAATTGGATAGTTTTAATATCATTTCAGGAGTTTCATCGGCCTTTTTTAAAGCAAAACCATACATGGTGTTTAAGGTGTTGAACAAAAAGTGTGGATGAATTTGCATTTTGAGATAATTCAGTTCCTGCTCTTTTAATTTTAATTGTGTTTCAAGAATTTTGGTTTCTAATTTTTTCGTTTTTTCAGTGTGTTTTAAGTTCAATTTCAATAATTTAAAAGCACTCACAATAATAACAACAAGATACACCGCAGTACCAACAAACAATATATTTCTGCTGATAGGCGCCATATTTGCATATTGAAAATCTGATAGATAAATCAATCCATAAAAAACAGAAACAACAATAAGATAAGCAGAAATAATGAGCGTGTACAAGCTGTATAAACCAAAGAGAAAATAACGTTTTTGTATGAGATACTCAGGAATTACTTTATAAATAAACACATAAGTAGTAATAATGGTAATAGGCATTAAAAATAAAGAGAAGGATAAGATGTAGTTGAAATTGGTACTATCAAAACCAAAAAAATAAGTGTAAAACAAAAGAACGCCACACCAAAACAACGAGTGTAACACTAGCTGACCTATTTTTTTTAATATGAATTGTCTTGTTAGCATATTTACCAAATATCTATACAATGATAGCACAATTTTTAAGCTATTTTGTTTTTTGTAGACGAATAACCAATTTAGCAATTGTTTTGACATCATGTTATTTAAATAGCTAAATTGGTTATCTGTCGCATTAGAAATTTTTGAGACATGATACTGTATAGATTTGTAATACCAATCTTAAAATTACAATTTATGAAGCAGTTATTTTTAATATTCTTTTTTATTGTTAGTCTATCTGATGCCCAAAACACTAATTTTAAAAAGTTGGATTCATTTTTTAAAACCCTATCGACCAATAATAAAATGATGGGAACTATAGTGGTTTCTAAAAATGGTCATATTATTTACGATAAAAGTATAGGCTATGCTAATGTAGTAGACAGTCGTAAACAACCAATTACAAAAGCAACAAAATTCAGGATTGCCTCCATTACGAAAACTTATACGGCGACCATGGTATATGAATTGGTTGATGAAGGCAAATTAAAGCTAACAGATAAACTCTCAAAGTATTTTCCTCAGATACCAAATGCAGAAAATATTACGATTGCAAATTTAGTAACTCACAGTAGTGGTTTATATGAAATTACTAAAGATGCCGATTTTAAAACATGGCACTTGGAGACAACAACCCGAAATGAGATGTTGGAAAGGATGCAAAAACATCCAGGGGTTTTTAAGCCTAATGAAAAAAGCGAATACTCTAATACTAATTTTATCCTTTTGGGCTACATAATTGAAGATATAGATAAAATGACTTATGCAGAATCGCTTCAAAAAAGAATTGCAGATAAACTAGGTCTTAAAAGCACCTACTATGGACGTAAAATTAATGCAACAAATAATGAGTGTTCTTCTTATAACTATAATAAAGGTGAGCCAACATTATCCGAAGAAACAGATATGAGTGTTCCTGGTGGGGCTGGTGGTATAGTAGCTTCACCATATGACCTAGTTAAATTTTATGAAGCGTTATTTAATGGAGGATTAATGTCTTCAGAAAGTTTTTCTAAAATGATTAACATTAAAAATTTCCCATATGGATCTGGTATAATGAAAGGAGAAATGTATGGTCAAGATGCATATGGGCATGAGGGAAGTATAGATGGGTTTAGGTCAAAGGTGGCTTATATTCCTAAGGAAAAAATGACCATTGTACTACTAACCAATGCTTTAGATTATCCAATGGACATTATTGCTAGTAATGGCTTTTTAGCAAGTCAAAATAAAGATTTGATAAAGTCTATGGATAACACACCAACTATAGAGTTAACAGAGGAACAGATACAGATAATAGCTGGAGAATATGAAACTTATATCGAGAATGATAAGGTAGCTTTTACTTTTGTAGCTGATGGTAAATTTCTTAAAGGTGGACCAAATCCTAATGTATTATTTCCATTAAAAGCCATAAATAAAGATGAGTTTGTAAATGAACAATTTGGAATTCATTTAAAGTTTGATATAGAAAATAAAACTTTAATTTTTTCGCAAGCAGGTATGGATCCAAAAACATTAACTAAAAAACAGTAAATTTATAATTATGAAAACATTATTTCTTATTACTCAAAATTCTTCAAGGGGAAATGTATTTGTTCAAAGATTCCATGAAGGTGGGCCATTTTTTATGTCCCTTATTTTAATTTCTTTATTACTGTCCATTTTCTTTTTAATTAGAGCAGCCTTAAGTTTAAATAAGAACGAAGCCAAGTTTAAAAAAATGATTTCTTTGGTGTCTGAGATGAGTTTATTAGGATTGGTTTTGGGAGTTTTGGCATCCATAATAGGGCTAATTACGGCCTTTGATACTGTAGATGGATCGGGTGATATGTCTAAGATGGCAGGAGGTTTAAAAGTGACCTTTTTAACCATGCTATTTGGCACATTTACCTTTATTGTTTCCAGAATTGGAATGGTTATTTTGAAAGGGATTAAAAAAGCTTAGTAGTTTTTAATCATATATTTTGCATAAAAAGGCTGTTTTTTAAAACAGTCTTTTGTTTTTAAATTTAATCCCCCAACTTCTTAACGCTACTTTTTCTTAATAATAACATCGGTAAAGAAATACCTATTGTTATAGAAATCAATATAAAAAACATGGTAAACCCATTCGTGAAAATAGCGTCTATAAGGTCAGCTCTTTTGGTACTATTGTCTTCCATAAAAAGAAAATTCATGACAGACAAAACAGTTTCGTAGGCAAAATATCCTGGTATCATGGGGATTGCTGGCGGAATACAAAATACCACAGGTGGATGATGTATTTTATGGGCAATGGGCATGCAAATAATGCCAATAACAAATACGGCGATAAAGGTGGCTAATACAATGTGGATGTGAAAATGTATGAGGGTAAATTTTATGAAACCTGCCGCAAAACCCAGCATAAAAACAGTGAAAATGGTACTTCTCGGTATGTTGAATAAGATACCGAAGCCTAAGGCTGCAATCCCAGACCAAACGGCAACTTCCAGTAAATTTAAAAGGGTTGTTAGCATATTTATTGTTTAATTTAATTGAAATAACAGCATTGTAATAAAAAGCCCTAATGCAATGGCAAGTACGGTCATTAAACCTGTTGTAAACCTAACCATACCATTAATGATGTTATTCTCTAAAAGATCTGTAAACGAATTTATCAAAGCAACCCCAGGCACCAAAAACAAAATAGATGTTGCCAAAGCTGTTTGGGGATTTTCTCCAATATGGAAAATAATACCTGTCGCTGCCACTATAGAAGCTATAAGGGATGCGAAATAAATACGGAGATATACATTAAATTTTTCTTTATGCGTTAATTGAAAAATAAGCAATCCAATAAAAGTGCTAATAAAAGCCACGCCCATATTAAAATAATCGCCATTAAAAATTTTACAAAACCCAGAACCGGCCAAACTAACAGCCATAAGCACCACTAGTTTAGGGTATCTGGTTTGTTTTTTTATGATTTCAATTTCTCTTTCTATTTGACTTAAAGTCCAACGTTCTTCTACAGCATTCCAACTGGCCTTACTTATGGCTGAAATGATTGAAAAATTAATAGCATGTGGCGGAATATTTTTAACCCTGGTACAACTTAGCGTAGTGTGTTCTTCATATAAAGTCATAATAATACTTTTATGACTTATAAAACAAGATGCTTTAAAATTTAGAGCTGAAGCAAATCTGTCTATACTTAAATTTACTCGAGATGTATTCGCTCCAGATACCATCAAAACTGATGAAATATCTAAAAGTAAATCCACTGTTTTTATAAGTTCTTTTGAAGAATCCATCGATTTAAAAATTGGATGTAAATTTACGGGTTTCAGGTATGTTTATCTATTTAAAGGTCTTTAAATTTTTTTAAAAGACGGAAAAAAATACTCAAAATAATCATCACTTTCCGTAACGATAAAGCGTGTTTTTGAAATATATACGTGTTTTTTTAATCAAATAAATATAAAAATGTTCAATTTTTAAAAGGATAAGTTAATTTATTTAATATACATTTTAAACCGATAGGCTACTTTTATTTACCACTAAAAACTAAATATGCATTTTAAACCACAAGCCTTATCAAGCAAATTAAGGAAAGACGTTTTATTATTAAAACAGTTATTCTCAAACTCTTTTTTTCTGTTTCTATTTATTTTTATACTTTTTAATTGTTCGAGTTATAAACCTGCTAAAAGTACGAGTATTACCGATTCAGGTTTAAGTAAAGTATGGGTTGGTACTTGGGGTACAGCCCCACAACTTGTAGAACCGAACAATATGCCACCAGCACCAGGGTTATCCAATAATACCATACGTCAAATAGTAAGAGTGTCAATTGGGGGCGATAGTGTGAGGTTACGATTTAATAATGAATTCAGTAAATCACCCGTTACTATGAATGCCGTGCAAATAGCCGTATCAAAAGATAGTAGTGTTATAGATCCTAATACCATTAAAAATATAACCTTTCATGGAAATTCAGCAGTGACGATGCAACCTGGGACGACCATGACATCCGATCCAATAGCTTTTAAATTAATGCCAAGAATGGATGTAGCCATAAGCATTTATTTTGGGGACACATCACCAGATGTTACGGGTCACCCAGGCTCTCGTACTACATCTTTTTTATATGACGGCAATAAAATTTCAGAACCAGATTTTAATGAAGCGGTCAAAACAGACCATTGGTATGTTATTAGCGGGATGGATGTAAAAGCACCAGAAGGGGCCAAAGCCATTGCTATTCTAGGAAATTCCATTACCGATGGGCGAGGTTCTGGAACGAATAAGCAAAATAGATGGCCAGATGTTTTATCGGAGCGACTTCTTAAAAACCCTGCAACAAAGCAAGTAGGGGTTCTGAATATGGGAATTGGAGGAAATGCTGTGCTTCGAGGCGGTTTGGGACCTACCGCATTAAACAGGTTCGATAGGGATGTTCTAAAACAACATGGCGTTAAATGGCTCATAATACTAATAGGCGTTAATGATCTTGGAGGTACTCGCGATAGCGTGTCAGCAGCAAGGGTTGGAGATGGTTTAATTGCAGCTTATAAAAAGATGATAGATCAGGCCCATGCACAAAACATTCTTGTTTACGGTGCTACCATTTTGCCCATTGATAAATCGTTTTATTATAAAGATTTTAGAGAACCTGTGAGAAATAAAGTGAACGATTGGATAAGAAACAGTGGATATTTTGATGCCGTTATTGATTTTGATAAAGCGATGAGCGATCCTGAAAATCCATCAGTTATTTTGCCGAATGCGCATTCAGGCGATTTTCTACACCCTAATGAATTAGGCTATAAGTTAATGGGGGAATACGTCGATTTGGGATTGTTTCAATAAGATAGTATTAAAAATAAATCATATTAATTAACTTTACTTGAGTAATTAATATGATTTTATATGGAAAAACAAGGCGCTTCTGTCGTAATATCTCATCACATTTTAGATGGTAAACATCAGCAATACGAAGCATGGCTAAACGACATTGCTCCTATTTGTAAAAGCTATCCCGGACATATCGATTGGCAGATCATTCGTCCCATTCCTAACTTAACATTTATTTATACCGTTATTATAAGATTTGATACTATTGAAAATCTCAAAAATTGGATGGATTCTCAAGACCGGAAACGATTCATTGAAAAAGTAAAACCGCTCTTTGCTAAAGACGATCATTATTATATAAATAGTGGATTGGATTTTTTGTTTGTATCGGAAGCCGAAAAGTCAAAACCACCTGTAAGTTGGAAACAATTTCTGGTAACATGGTCGGCTATTTATCCACTGTCTTTACTCATGTCGTCTTTGGTGTCTCCTTTGTTTAGAATGTTACATATGCCGCAAAACCGATTTATTGAGGCTTTTTTTATTTCAGGGCTTATTGTTTTATTGATGGTTTATGTGGTGATGCCACAGTATACTAAACTGATTAAGAAATGGTTGTATAATTAAATTAGCAAAAGAAATAAAAGACCTATTCCAATATTTGGAACTGTAAATGAAAAAAACTATCGGCAAACATTAGTCAAATATAATGGTGCTTGGAGACTTTATATAAATACAAGTATGTTAAAAAAGTCACCTAAAAGAATATGAGGAATAATTGAAGTAACAATAAATTTTGATTCTAAAAGTAGGGAAATAAAACCACCAGATAATTTTGTAATGGCATTAAACGAAAATCACGAAGCTAAAGTGATTTTCGACAATTTATCGGCTTCAATGAGATTGGAAATCATAAGATATTTGGCAAATATTAAAACGGAAAAAACACTTGAAATAAATATAAAACGGGCAATCAAATTTTTATTAGGTAAAGAACGATTTATAGGTAGGGATACACTTTAAAAAAATTAAAACTATGGCTTACAACATCCAACTTGCAGACAGAGTCAGAGAATATTTAACAGAATCTACAAACAAAAACATAGAAGAAAAAAACATGTTTGGTGGACTCGCATTTATGATAAACGACAAAATGTGTATCAATGTGAGTGGAGACAATTTAATGTGTCGTTTTAATCCTAAAACCATTGAGGAAGTGGCATCAAAAATGGGTTATCAGCCCATGGTAATGAAGGGTAGGGAATATAAAGGTTATTGCTATGTAAGTCCTGAAGGATTTAAAACGAAACAAGATTTTGAGTATTGGATTAATTTGTGTTTAGATTTTAACAACGAAGCCAAATCTTCCAAAAAGAAATAATTACTTAAAACAAATCATTCAAAATTTTAGCCAATCGGATGCCAGCGATTTGAAGTTGCGATCTTAATATGCCAAAATACTTATAAGAGTATTCATATCGTAAATTTTCACCTGGCTTAGCAGAATTGTAAACCACTTGACTCAGTTTATGTGTGTCATTTGCCCAATCGATAACAGTTCCTTTTTGAATGTTTTTTACCTCCTCTTTAGATAAATAGTCAGCATTTTTTGCTAATTCAGAATAGCTCATGCCATAATCTTCAATCATTTTACTATCCCAAACACTATGTAAATTGGTGTCTTTATTAAACCACTGCAATTTAAAGTCATTCCCTCCTTTATCTTCAGCAAGACCCACATGCATGGGTTGGTGTAAGTCTCCAATAAAGTGAACGAGTAATTTTAAATAAAAGGCTTTATCAACATCTGATGTATTTTTATCTTTAATAATACCAATACAAAATTCAATGCCACTGACTAAATCACCTTTTGGGTCTCTTTTTGAGACATCATACGTAGCATCTAAAGGCATATTGATAAAATGCCAGTTATAAAACTTATCGTATCGGTCGTCTGATTTTATTTCATCGCCAAATGTTGAAACAAAAGCTAAAGATTCGCTATCCAGCAATTTTTTTAGTTTCCTTTTTGTTCTTGAATTTAAATAAGAATCAGCAATTTCTCCCACCGTTCTATGTCCCGTTGGTCCCCATATAGGGGTAGCATGAGATGGAAAAGTTATGAGAACACTTAAAATAAAAGTTATTAAAAGCTTAGTTTTCATATGGATTTATTTTTATTATTTATAATTAATTACAGCAAACAGTTACTGAAAACGGAGACTGTAAACTACTTCTTCTTATTCCGTTTATTATAATTTTTATCGCCTCGGGTTTTAGGCTTTTTGTACTTCGCGGCAATTTTAAATTTATACGAACCACCTAAATTTTCCTTTTTATTCTTTTCAGATTTTTCATGAAATGCAGGCCCGACATCTTCAGGTTTTCTATCGGGATTGTTGCGCTCTTTTATTTGCGGACGTTCCTCTTCAATCAATTGGTCTGATACCTCGACATCTTCAGGAAACTCCAATACAGGAATCTGCATATTCATCAAACGCTCTATGTTTGCAATGGCTTCCTCGTCACTTTCTGTGGTAAAAACAAGCGCTTCTCCTTCACGTTCGGCACGTCCCGTTCTACCAATACGGTGCATATAGTTTTCAGGATAGTGTGGCGTATCAAAATTAATAACATGCGATACGTTGTCAATATCCAAACCACGCGCCATAATATCGGTAGCTACTAAAATACGGTTTTCGCCCGTTCTAAACTGCTCGATACTTCGTAAACGGTAATTTTGTGTTTTGTTGGAATGGATCACGCAGAGTTCGTCATGAAACTGCTCATCCAACTTTTCAAATAAGCGGTCAGCCATTTTTTTATTCGCCACAAAAATCAAGGTTTTATTAAAACGTTCTTTGTCTTGTAGCAAATCAAATAACAGATTCACTTTGGTGTAAAAATTGGGGACACTATAACGATATTGCGCAATATTCTCCAACGGCGTACCAGAAACCGCAATAGAAACTTGCTCGGGGCCTTTAAAAAAGTCGTTAATTAAATCATCGACATCTTCAGTCATGGTTGCCGAAAACATGATGTTTTGTCGGCGTTCTGGCAGAATATCGAAAATATTAATAAGCTGATGTCTAAATCCTAAATCCAGCATCACATCGACTTCATCTATCACTAATTTCTGAATGGACTTGACTTGCAACACACGGCTCAACGCCAAATCATAAAACCGACCGGGCGTAGCCACCAAAATATCCAAACCTTGGGCAATCGCTTGCTTTTGGGTATTGATATTGGTACCACCATACACACCCAAAACACGGGTATTTATGTATTTAGAGAGTTTTTCAATTTCTTCAACCACTTGTACCACCAACTCACGAGTTGGTACCAACACCAACACACGCGGATTTTCTTGCGTAGAAAAGGGTAGGTTTTTAAGAATAGGCAGCATGTAGGCAAAGGTTTTTCCGGTACCTGTTTGCGCAATACCAACCACATCTTTACCAGAACTCACCACATTAAAGGCTTGTTCTTGTATGGGTGTGGGCGTTGTAAAACCTAAATCGTCTAAGGCGTTATAAAGCGGTGTATTTAAATTTAAATCTTGAAAAGTCACTATTCTTTGTTTAGCTGGCAAAGTTACGTTTATTATTTTTTAGTTGATAAACCGTGTTTAAAATAGTTTGTTTATAAGTTTTAGGTGAATTCTTACTAAGATTATTGATTATTATTTTTTGAAAAACTAACTTCGCTTATCGCATAAAGCTCATTAAAACTGAACTTTATCTAAGTCATTGGCAGAAATGTTTCCGCAGAATCAAGAATCTAGAGTAATTTTAAATTATGAATATTCCAAATAAAAGGCAAGACTATTTAGATAAGGAAATTTATGAAATTATTTCTTTAGTTGAAATTACTGATTTTTCACCAATCAAGAAATTAGATTATGTGCCTTTTGACGTAGATGATGATATTATTGATTTGTCTGATAAAGTGATTGTTCCATTTATAACAACTGAAAAACTTGGCTCGGAGATTGTTTCAATTAAGCATTGTGATGAAAAGTATTGTCGTGAATTAAAAAATGATGTTTATAAACGTTACGAAAAATTCATTGACACAGTTTATAAAACTTCCGAAATTCATTCATTAGTAAGTAGAAAATTTCTCTATGATTTGGTATTTAGATATCTCATTAAATCACATAGCGAAAATAGAACAGAAGGAAACTTTTCTGATTTTCTTGTAGACAATATTGAAAAAGAAATTAAAGAATATAAAATTTATTTTTCTGTAGAAAATTTAGAAATTTTCAAACCACTTAAAATTGGCAAAGTTGAAATATCAAAACTTGAAAGTAATTTTTTTGTTGAAGACAATGTTCGTCAAAATGCAGAATCTATAAGTCAGTTTAATAAGAAATATAGGAAGAAAGTTTTTGCTTCTTGTGTAATGAGAGCAGAAAAAGATAGAGCTATTGAATTAGCTTTAAAAGAATGTAGTTTATCGATTGATATAATTAAGATTTGTAGTGATACAATTGATGATCCGAAGACTAAAATTAGTTTTGATATAGATTCTAGATTATTAGAATCATTTAGTGCTGAAACTTTAGTAAGTAATATCAATAAGCAAAACGATATTAGTATTATATCAAAGAGAATTCCTAACTATCATCAATTAACAGAGGATTATAGAAAACGCTTATCAATGAGAAATCTTGATTTCTTTAATAGTTTTATTTATCGATTAAGCGACGAAAATACAGAGTTACAAAACCTTATAATTAATGCAATTCGACGATTAGCAAAAGCTCTGACTACTACAAATCTGAACCAAAGAATTGTAGAACTTTTTACTGTGATGGAATCTTTATTAGTTCCAAATTCTCAAGCAAACATTTTAGAAAGTCTAACTCGTTATTGCTCAAAAATTGTCCATTCAAAAAGAGAAGAAAGATTAAATTTAATTAATCTAATAAAAAAAATGTACGAAATTAGAAGTTCATATGTACATCACGCTCTAGAAAAGGATTTTGAAATAGACGATTTGAGAAATTTACAAGTCACAATACAAACTTTAATTGGCAAATTAATTGAGAAAAGTTATAAACACAGACAAAAATCTGAAATATTAAAAGAAATAGACGACGCAATTCTAGACGCATATTAACACTTCATTCAACAGACGTTTGTGGCTATTGCGGAATTTAGTGGAATTATCATTTTTAATAGTATTATCGTTTAGCCGAAAATATTCGTCTTCGAATTCATCAGCAGCCACAAGCGCAGGAAAGATAAGCATAACCTAAAAGTATTAACATTTAACTTAAAAGCTTCACATCAACTTCAACCCAATACCCAACCTCAAAAGTATCTCCAGCCCCCAAACTCAAAATCCCTTCCTTAGTGATAAACTCTTGGTCAGTAGCTTCACTATCAGCAATACCCAACCAAGGTTCAATACACACATAATTACCAGTGGGTTTGGCCCAAATACCTAAATACTCAAAATCTGGGTAGCTCACTGTCAATATAGTACCATGTTTGTTGCTTTTTAAACTCACTTGTTTCGATTTTAAATCTTTAAAAATAAGCGCATCGTCGTTAAACAACTCGTGGGTTAATGGCAGTATGTTGGTATTATTGAAAATGGGTTTTGTGTTGCTGGAAATCAATCCATTATACGTATTAATCAAGTGCGTTTTAGAGTTTTCGGGGTGTTCGAATTCTAAAAAATAGTCATCATAATTCTCATCTTCAAAAACGGGGCATTTAAAAGCAGGGTGTCCGCCCACAGAAAAATATAGGGGTTTATCATCTAGATTTTTAACGGTATGGATGATATCCAATTTGTTATCAGTAAGCTTGTAAGTCATGTAAAACTCAAACTTAAACGGATATGTTTTTAGTGTGGCGTCGCTATACCTTAATTTAAGCGTGAGGCTGGTTTCGGTGTGTTCGTGGACTTCAAAATCGGTATTGCCCCTTATAAAACCATGCTTTGGCAAGTTATAGGCTTTGCCTTCAAAAATATAGGTATCCTCTTTTAATGCACCAATAATCGGGAACAGATTCGGCGCATGATTGCCCCAAACCGAACTGTCGGCATCCCACATAAACTGCGTGTGGTTTTTCACGGATTGGATGCTGCAAAGCTCAGCACCTGTTTTTTTAATGGCTATGTTGAGTTGGGAGTTTTTTATGGTGTATTGCATGGTAATTGGAGTTTTATTTTAAATACTGCTGTCAGTTCGAGTGATTCGCCCTAAGCGAATTGTATCGAGAACCTTAGTTTAACGAGCTTCTCGATACAAATTTGCTACGTTGCTCTTCGCAAATTCACTCAAAGTGACATTTAGGTTGTTTGTCATTCCTGCGCAGGCAGGAATCCACTTATTTATTGCCTTATATGTTCTTTTTGGATTCCTGCCTGCGTAGGAATGCATTTTATTTTTAGTCAGCCCGTGCTATTGTCCCCATCACGATCATATAATGAACGCCTAAAATTAATACAGAGCGGTTACATGAACTAAATTTCTTGATAAATATTACAGCACCTTCGCAAAAAGATAGGTTGAACATCCCCGCAAAGTGGTAGCCACAGGCGCCTGCCTAAACTCAAAAGTGATGGTGCCGAGTACTACGAGCCAGCCAGTTTCAGAAGGCGTGTTAAAACCCCACAGTGCCTCAGGCACCGTCTTAAGGGGCTGTAGTGATAGCTCATGGCTGCTTATGGGCGTCAAATCGATGTCGGGTTTATTGGGATCCACCATAAAGGCATGCAGTTGTAGGTTAGCGCTGCGCACCGCTTTGGGCGGTTTTATGTTCTGTCCCAAGGTGAGAGCAGGGATGCGGCATTCCACCGTATTGTTGCTTCCTTGAGTGAATTCTACATAAAAATGGCAGGTCTTAGCCCAAGGCACTTGGCTGTTGAACTCAAACCCCTCCAGTGCCTGTGGCATGTTCACGGTTAGGGAAGCCGTAGTGGCGTTAGCATTTAGTGCCTTTGCCATACTAGCGCGGTGCCTTGCCGCATAATAGCTGTCCGTTATCAAAGTATAACCCTGAGCCAATGCAAACCTGAATTTTTTATCCTGTTGGCTCACCCAGCCAAAGGTACTGGCGGCCGCCTTGGTGCTAGCGTTCTGCTTTATTTTGGCGGGTTTGGTACGTGCATAGGTATAACCGCCCCTGTTTACAAATACGATGTTGCCAATAGCACCATTTAGTGTGCCATTTTGTATTGGTTTAGCCATAATATAAAGTTTTAAATAAGGTTGATACTTATTTTGTCACCGCCAAGATCTTTCTTTTTTGGGTAGAACGCTTGCACAGGTTCGATAAAAGTACATAATTAATCCATATAAAATACATAACAAGTCCATATTTAATATGGACTTGTTATAGACCTGTTATGGACTTGTTATGGACTTGTTCAAAACATGACCCTTACCAGAACAACTATATACAACGCATTTGTATGCCCTTTACATGTTTTGGGTAACTAATTCAAGTTTAATGAAATAAGGTAATAAAAATGATTTATGTAAGTGTTTTATCTACTTTTGGATACCTTTACATAAGGTGGATATAGACAATTGTTTATATCTGATTGTTGTACACCATTTGAGAAAACCTTAAATAATTAAGATTTGAACTATTTATTATTCGGAATTTTAGTGGTTTTTATTTTATATCCAATCATTTCAGCTAAAGGACAACTGAATGATGACAATAAAAACAAACCATATACATCAGTAACCATTCTTATGGGAATGGCAATTTTTATATCCATTATACTCTCAATTGTAATAGCCTTGAATGCAGATATGCCAGCAAGTATTGGTCACGGTGGATTTATGTATATTATTGGACCTTGTTTTTATGGAATACTTGTTTTAATTTTATATTTGATTTCCGTTGGAGTTAGACCAGATTGGAAGTTTATTTTGGGTTTAGTTTGTGTTCTAATTAATGTCTGTATAGGGTTTATTTATTTTATTTTGTAAATTAAAAAACGGTACACAACACAATATATAAAAAATTGCTAGTTTTAGCTAAACCAATGTTAGTTGCCCGTTTGCTAGCTTCTGATTTTCCTTCGGAAAATCCTCGCACAAAAACACGCAACTATCCTTATACATCAACGTTGTAAAACATTTAAAAACTGAATGAAAATTACTTGGAATGACTTAAAAGTCGACTTTAATCACATTGACCAAAACCGCCTGACCGAAAGTTGGAGTTGGTTAATCGGAACGGATAAAAAACCGATTTTAATATCAAGTATTGGAGATTTATTTCTTGCTGACAAAAACGGTGTTTGTTATTGGCTGAACGTTGGAGAAGGAGTTTTTGAAAAAGTAGCTGATAACGTTAACCAATTTAAAGATAAACTAAAAGACAATGAACAAGTCGATGAATGGTTTTTAATTGGACTTGTAGAAAAGTTAAAAGAAAACGGACTTCAGCTAACTGACAAACATCTATACGGATATAAAAAATTACCAGTTTTAGGTGGAGAATATGAACCTGAAAATTTTGAATTAACGGACATTGAAGTTCATTTCGAATTAAGCGGACAAATTCATAAACAGATTAAAGATTTACCAGACGGAACAAAAATCAATATAAAAACAACTGAATAAAAAACGTTTTACAACACCGTGTATAGTTCATTGCTTCCGATTTTCCTACGGAAAATCCTCGCACACAAACTACGCACTATTCTTATACGAAGCGTTAGACACAAGGTGAAAAAAACATTGAGATACTACATTGGAGCATATTATTTAATTAAACTTCGTGATTCCAATTTTGGAACTTACGAAGGAAAAAAATTGTATACTTGTAGCACTTGTATCAACGATTCCTTTTTTGATACCTGGTCGATTTCGTGGGCTGATAACGGGAAAAATGTTAGTTCAGAAACCAAAACGGATTTTAATCTTAATGAAAAGCTGATTAAAGAAATTCAGAATTGGACGGATAAAAAAATGGAGGAAAACAAAATTGGATGGATTTGCACATTTGCCGATTTAGAAACCTTAACCGAATATAAAAGTTCGTTTTTTCCTAAAGCAGAAAGTGAAATATTGAGTATTAATTTTCCCGAATCAGAAAGAACCGAATTACTAAATTTATTCAATCCTGAAAAGACGAGTTTTGGTGAAATCGGACTTTTTAAAAACTTAAAAAAAGGAATAACAGAAAGCAAAGACGAACTGACTTTAGGCTACGATTTAATCGGAATTGAAGGTAGTAGTGAATTTCATAGTTTTCATTGTCACGATTTAGCAAGTGACTTAATCGAAAAGTTTGGAATTGAAATAAACGAATTCGGACTGATTAACGAAAATGATAAATGGACTGAAATGGTGGAATATATGAATGACGAGAAAAACGGATTTGAACCTTCGCCTTGGTTTTATGTGAAAGTGAATAAAGTAACGGAAAAAGCCAGTGGCTAACAAAGAACTAGTCTAAAAAAAAGTCTTTTTAGACTGGTTTTGAAACAAAGTTCTCGTCGTGCGGTCATCCTGATTTAACAATGGCAAAAGTGGCTGTACTGCAAACCGCACCCACGCAGGCAATCATGAAACTATAACGTAAAATTCTTAATTTTTTAAGGATTCTAACTAACTTTGCGGCATAAATTTTTTGATTGAGAACGCAGTACACCCATACCATTTCGGACACCGAAGCTTTTAAGCATCAATTATTATTATGGAGCCAACAATTTGATGATATTGTATGGTTAGATTCCAACCATTACGAGCAAAAATATTCCAATTACGATGCGGTATTGGCTGTAGATGCTTTTACAAGCATTCAAACAGATTATCAAGATGGGTTTGAGAAATTAAAAGAATACCAAACTAGTACCAACGACTGGATTTTCGGTTACCTAACCTACGATTTAAAGAACGATGTAGAAACGTTGAGTTCGAATAATTTTGACGGGTTACTGTTTCCAGACCTCTATTTTTTTCAACCTAAAAAACTGTTTTTATTTAAAGGCAATACCCTTGAAATCCAATATTTAAATGCTGTTGATGATGAGTTGCAAGCTGATTTAGAGGCCATAGAACGATTAAACGACTCAACAACTCCACAATTAAACCATTCTATTAAAATCAAGCTAAGAATCCACAAAGATGACTACTTCGATAAAGTCAATAATCTTCTAGCGCATATTCACCGTGGCGATGTGTATGAAGCTAATTTTTGCCAAGAGTTTTATGCCGAAGACACCAGCATTAATCCGTTAGAAACCTATTTAAAACTGAATAGTATCTCAAAACCACCATTCGCGACGTTTTTAAAATGTACAGATAAATATTTGTTATCGGCATCGCCCGAACGCTATTTAAAAAAAGAGGGAACACGTGTAGTATCGCAACCCATAAAAGGCACAGCCAAAAGGTCGGATCATCCAGAAGAAGATGAACAATTAAAATTTGATTTGGCAGTAAGTGACAAAGAGCGCAGTGAAAACACCATGATAGTCGATTTAATAAGAAACGATTTATCTAAAACGGCTATTAAGGGCACCGTGAATGTAGAAGAATTATGCCAAGTTTATACCTTTAAACAAGTACATCAAATGATTTCTACAGTCACTTCGGAAGTGGAAACAGATACACATCCAGTTGATATTATTAAAAGTACCTTCCCCATGGGAAGCATGACCGGAGCTCCAAAAATTTCAGCCATGAAAATTATTGAAGCCTTGGAAGATACCAAGCGCGGACTCTATTCTGGGGCGGTGGGTTATTTTTTACCAAACAATGATTTTGATTTTAATGTGGTGATTCGTAGTATTTTATATAATGAAACTAAACAATATGTATCCTATTCCGTTGGTGGTGCCATTACCGCAAAGAGTGACCCATTAAAGGAATATGAGGAATGTTTATTGAAAGCCAAAGCCATGCGTGAGGTTTTGGAGCATTAATCGATATGATCTTTGAAGTTTTTAATGATTTCTTCAAAAATCATTTCAACTCTCTGGGGTTCCATCTGTTTAACTTCGGCAATTTCGTTAAATGATAATTTTCCAAATACAAATAAATCGACCACATTCGAAATATTTACAGGTAACCAACTGTAAAGGCTTCCCAACACTTTTTTAGATTGACTTTTAGGTACATTTTTAATTTCGAAGGCATTTAAAATAGATGATTCGTTATCATCGTAAATAAAAAGATGTTTACGGTTGTTATTTTGATGGTATGAGATGTCTTGTAAATCTTCAGCCATAATAAAATCCCAATCATCATCAATGGTATATCGTTCATCCAACCCATCTAATTCTTCTTCTAAAATAGAGTTGGTACTTACCGTATTTTTGTGGAAAGCTTCTACTTTGTAAGTAGCATCCAGTACTCTGTTAACATTGTAGAAAAGTTTCAATTTTATGGTGTTAGTACTCCAATCAATATCATACCCATCTTCGTAAAATTTGGCAATACTTTCATCAACAATACCGTTGGAAGCATACATATTTTTTGGAAGAATGCCTGTAGATTCGGCAATGTATAATCTGTGTTTTACATAAGGATGTAAATGTTGGCTAGCAGACACGACTTTTTTATTGAAAGCTGTTTGCGTTTTTCTATCGATTATTTTTTCTAAAGTGCTCATAACATCGTTTATTTAAATTGACAGTTAAAAGATACGGAATTTTTGTGGTTGAAAATTATGATTTAAGTCATTTTTAAGCCGAAAACCCACTTAGTTTCAAACGGCAATATTGTATATTTGAAATATGTTAAGCAAGTTTCAAGACCATATAAAGTCTAAATTTCCTTTTTTGAAGGACAAAAAAATATTGATTGCCATTTCTGGTGGGATAGATAGTGTGGTGTTGGCGCATTTATGTAAACAATCTCAATTACATATTGCTTTTGCACATTGTAATTTTAATTTGCGAGGTTATGAAAGTGATGGTGATGAAGATTTTGTTTTACAATTGGCAGAAGATTTAGATTTAGAGGTTTTTGTAGAAAGTTTTGATACAAATGCCTATGCCGAAGAACATAAAAAATCCATTCAAGTGGCGGCACGGGAATTGCGCTATCATTGGTTTGTGGAGCTAGCTGAACAGTTGCATTTCGATTATATTTTAACAGCCCATCATGCCGATGATAATCTGGAAACTTTTTTAATCAATCTGACTAGAGGTACGGGGCTGGAAGGTTTAACGGGAATTCCAGAAATCAATGGGCTATTCATCAGACCGCTTTTGCCATTTTCCAGAGAGGATATTGAAGCTTATGCCAAAGATCACCATATAACTTGGCGAGACGATAGTAGTAATGCCTCCACAAAATATGTACGTAATAAACTCAGGCATGATGTGATTCCCATTTTAAAGCATATGAATCCGAGTTTGTTACAAAGTTTTGAGAATACCATTAATCATTTACAGGAATCCCAAGGCATTATTGAAGAAAGTATTGATGAATTTTTAAATAGAGCTCTCGATATTGCAGACAACAACGTAGCAAAGTTTAAAATTTCAGAATTTAAAAGCAAAAACAATCCCAAAGCCTATTTATTTGAGGTTTTTAAGGACTTTGGTTTTACGGAATGGAATGACGTGCTCAGCTTATTAGATGCTCAATCAGGCAAACAACTGTTTTCAGAACAGTGGCGGCTTATTAAGGATAGAGCGTATTTATTACTAAGTGAAATAGCTGTTGAAGCATCCGAAAGTATACGGATTTCAGAAACAGATAAAAAAGTCGATATGCCTTTAGGGGTGTTGCTTTTTGATGAAGTGGAAGCCATTTCAGAAGCATCAAAACAAAGCATGTATGTTGACAAATCAAAATTGAAATTTCCATTAATTGTCAGAAAATGGAAAGAAGGCGATGTGTTTTTTCCATTAGGAATGTCTGGTAAAAAGAAACTCAGCAAGTATTTTAAGGACGAAAAATTGTCGTTGCTGGATAAAGAACATACTTGGTTGCTATGTTCAGGAGACGACATTGTTTGGGTTATTGGAAAACGCGCCGATAATCGTTTTAAAGTCACTGAAAATACGAAACGTGTTTTGAAGATTGAATTGAAATAGTTTGTCATACTGGGCTGAGTAGGGGCATTGAATTAAAATAAATTTTCACTTGGTGTAAATTCGTGAAATTAGGGGCTAAAATATTATGAAACTACAAGGCAACATTGTCGACATACCAAACAAACGCATTTTCAAAGGAGACATTACTTTTGAAAACGGGAAAATTGTTGCTATTGTTGAGAAAGCCAACGATGAAAATCATTATATCCTGCCTGGTTTTGTTGATGCCCATATTCATATTGAAAGCTCCATGCTAGTGCCTAGTGAATTTGCCAAATTGGCTGTGGCACATGGAACGGTTGCCACCGTCTCCGATCCACATGAAATTGCTAATGTGTTGGGTGTTGAAGGTGTGCGTTTCATGATTGAAAACGGTAAAAAAGTTCCTTTCAAATTTAATTTTGGGGCACCATCGTGCGTACCAGCCACCACTTTTGAATCTGCTGGAGCGGTCATAGATTCTGATGCCATTAAAACACTTCTTGAAAACCCTGATATTAAGTATTTAACCGAAATGATGAATTACCCAGGCGTCTTATTTGATGATGCCGAAGTAATGAAAAAAATAGCTTGGGCAAAACACTATAATAAACCCATCGATGGACATGCGCCAGATTTACGAGGTGACAATCTTTCAAAATATATTCGTGCAGGTATCACTACCGATCACGAATGTTTTACTTATGAAGAAGCTTTAGAAAAACTTCAAAAAGGCATGAAAGTGTTGATTCGAGAGGGGAGTGCTGCTAAAAATTTTGAGGCCCTTATTGATTTGCTACCAGAACACTTCGAAAATATGATGTTTTGTAGTGATGATAAGCATCCAGACGATTTAATCATTGACCATATCAATAAATTATGTGCCAGAGCCATTGCAAAAGGCATGGATGTGTTTAAAGTGTTGCAAGCGGCATGTATAAATCCTGTAAAGCATTACAATTTAAATGTCGGTTTGTTGCAAGCAGGAGATGCTGCCGATTTTATTGTGGTTGAAGATTTAATAAATTTCAAAACAGTACAAACCTACATAGATGGCGAATTGGTTTTTGATAAAGGAAAATCATTTATTGAAACAGTTTCTTTTGAAAATCTGAATAATTTCAACACCAATAAAAAGAACGTGGAAGCTTTTAAAGTGGAAGCTTTAAAAGAAAAAATCAGGGTGATAGAAGCTTTAGAAGGTCAGTTAGTTACCAATGAACTGATTGAAAAGGCTACTATTGAGAATGGTCATTTAATTTCTAATATAGAAACCGATATTTTAAAAATGACTGTCGTCAATCGATACAATGATAACAAACCAGCCATCGCTTTTATTAAGAATTTCGGATTAAAAGAAGGGGCTATAGCATCCTCGGTTGGACATGATTCCCATAATATAATAGCTGTTGGCGTTTCCGATGAAGCGATTTGTAAAGCAGTTAACTTATTAATTGAAAATAAAGGAGGTATTTGTGCGGTTTCGAATTCCGAAGAAAAAATATTACCGCTTCCTGTCGCTGGCATTATGAGTGATAAAGATGGAAAAACGGTCGGGTTGCAATATGCTGAACTCGATGCAATGGCCAAAAGTTTGGCATCTAAGCTCAACGCACCTTACATGACTTTGTCTTTTATGGCATTGTTGGTCATTCCCTCATTAAAATTAAGCGACCAAGGCCTTTTTAATGGTAAAGATTTTAACTTTGTAAACCTACAAACCTAAATTATAGCAAAAACCAAAAACCACCAACCAACAACCACCCACCAACCAAATGCCCATCCTAGATTCAACTTACAAGCCACCATTCTTTTTTAAAAACGGATTTATTGCCACGGTATATTCTGGTTTATTCAGAAAAGTTTCTGGAGTAAAACAGGAACGTGAGCGCATCATACTCAGCGACGGCGATTTTTTAGATTTAGATTGGAGTTATGCAAATGAAAAAGCTAATAAACTAATTATCTGTTTTCATGGGTTGGAAGGTCATGGGCAACGGCCTTATGTTACGGGAACTGCAAAACTATGTAATACCAATGGCATGGATGCGGTTTGTGTTAATTTTAGAGGCTGTAGTGGGGAAGATAATTTAAAATACAGAAGTTACCATTCGGGTGCTACCGAAGATTTAGAGGAGATTATAAAACACATTTTAGCATCTAATACCTACCAAGAAATCTATCTATATGGAGTGAGTTTAGGAGCCAATCTTATTTTAAAATATTTGGGCGAACGGGAAGATGTGCCTCATGAAATTAAAGCTGCGGTTGCTATTTCTGTGCCTGCAGATTTGAATGGCTCTTGTGGGGAACTTCATAAATTTAAAAATAAACCATTTTCTATTCATTTTCTTAATTACTTAAAACGTAAACTATTAATTAAAATGAATAATTATCCTGAGGAATTGCCCGCTGAAGTATGGTGTTCCATTATGTCATTAAGAGATTTTGATGATGTATACACATCTAAAGCCCACGGCTTTATAGATGCCACCGATTATTATAAAAAATCTAGTTGCAAGCAGTTTTTACCTAATATTAAAATTCCATCGTTGATTATTAATGCATTAAACGATTCGTTTTTATCTCCAGAATGTTATCCTGTTAAAGAAGCAAAAAATAATCCTAATCTATATTTAGAAATGCCTAAGTATGGCGGACATGCAGGATTTATTGATAAAAAGAACATATATTATAATGAAAAACGAGCGTTGGAGTTTATTAAAACTATGTTAAAAGCATAAATGAGCGTCCTTTTTTTGTATTTTTAAAAAGTATGAAAGTGTCTTAGTTTTTGTTCTAATTCACAATATATTAACCAAAAAAAAGTAAAATGCCAACTTATAACCTAAACGTCAACAAAAAAAATCATACTGTTGAGGCAGAAGAAGATATGCCTTTATTGTGGGTTTTAAGAGATCTTTTGGATTTGGTAGGAACCAAATTCGGATGTGGGATCGGCCAATGTGGGGCTTGTACCATCCATCTTGACGGTTCAGCATCTAGAAGCTGCTTAATACCAATCTCTAGTGTAGGAGACGCTAAAATCACCACCATCGAAGGGCTTTCAGAAGATAATAGTCATCCAGTTCAAAAAGCATGGAAAGAGGTAGATGTGCCACAATGTGGGTATTGTCAAGCCGGGCAAATTATGACGGCATCAGCTTTTTTAGAGAAAAATCCGAGTCCAACAGAAGAAGAGGTTAGAGCGGCTATGCATGGAAATATTTGTAGATGTAGTGCATATAATAGAATTGAAAAGGCTGTAAATCTTGCTGCCACAATGGAATCTTAATCATTTGGACATGGAAACAAGTAATAATAGCTTATCATTTAGTAGAAGATCTTTTATTAAAACTGTTGGTTTATCTACTGGTGGGATTATGTTAGGGTTTACCTTATTTGAGGCGTGCAACCCTGATAGTAAGGTGATGATCGATCCCGAAACTTTAAATTATAAGGATTTTAATGCTTTTATAAAAATTGCAGAGAATGGCATGGTAACCATTTATTCAAAAAATCCTGAAATAGGTCAGGGGGTTAAAACATCCATGCCTATGTTAATTGCAGAAGAATTGGATGTGCCTTGGGAACATGTTTTGGTTAGGCAAGCTGATTTAGATACTAAAAATTTCAAAGGGCAAGTTGCTGGAGGTAGTCAGTCTATCAGATCGTCTTGGACGCCATTGCGACAAACCGGTGCCACTGCAAGGCAAATGCTTATTAATGCGGCTGCTATCAAGTGGGGCGTTGATGCGTCAGAATGTACTACAAACGAAGGTGTTATAGAAAATTCTAGAGGTGAAAAATTAGGATATGGTGAAATAGTTACAGAAGCTGCTTTACTGGAAATTCCAGATAATGTTAAGCTTAAAAATCCAAAAGATTTTAAAATCATAGGAAAAGATATTAGGAATGTAGATATCGATAAAATTACTTCTGGTAAACCATTATTCGGATTGGATTATAAAAAAGAAGGTATGGTCTATGCTGTGTCGTTGAGACCGCCGGCTTTTGGACAAAAACTAGTAAGTTTTGATGCTACTGAAGCAAAAAATGTTCCTGGGGTTATAGATGTATTTCAATTTGGAGATAAAATAGCTGTTTTAGGAAACAATACTTGGGCAGCTATGTCTGGCAAGAACGCATTAATAGCTGAATGGAGTTCAGATGAAACCTTGATGAGTTCGGAAGACCATGATGTAGAGCTTGAAAAGTTATTGGATTCAGATAAATTAAAAGAAGTTAGGTCTGATGGTAATGTAAATATAGCAAAAATGAATGCGGATAAAGTGATTGAATACACGTATGAAGCACCCTTTTTACCACATAGCTGTATGGAGCCTATGAACTTTTTTGCTCATGTAACCGATGATAAAGTGGAGTTGGCTGGGCCCATTCAAACACCAGAAGGTACGGCTAGACAAGTTGCTGGATTGTTAAAAAGAGAGCCAGATGATGTGCATTTGGTATTAACTAGAATAGGAGGTGGTTTTGGTAGACGTTTAATAGGTGATTACGCTTTAGAAGCTGCTGAAATATCCAACATATCAAAAAAACCAGTAAAATTGGTTTACACTCGTGAAGATGATATGGCCGGAGGTTTTTATAGACCCATCGTAAAATATAAAATAAGTGCCGCTATAAAAGATAATAAACTTATTGGTTATCATTTAAAAGAAGCTGCGGTTGGTAGTAGTATCAATAAATCGCGTGCAAGTTATTTTCCAGCGGGATGTGTTAAAAATTACAAAGTTGAGGCCGCACAATTACGAAGTGAAATTACCACGGGGCCTTGGCGCGCACCAGTTTGTAATTTTTTGGCAACGGCAGAACAAACATTTATTGATGAGTTGGCTGAAGAATTAAATCAAGATCCTGTAAAGTTGAGGTTGGAATTATTGGAAGTGGCAAAAAAGGACAAAAAAAATAAAATGGAATGGTCTCCAGAACGGATGCAAGCGGTTATTAAGTTAGCTGCTGAAAAGGCTAATTGGGGAAAATCTAAAAAAGGCGTGTACCAAGGTTTTAGTGCGTATTACAGTCATAATTCCCATGTTGCAGAGGTGGCAGAGGTTGTTTTAAAAGATGGAGTTCCGGTAGTAACCAAAGTGTATTGCGTGGTTGATTGTGGTGTGGTTGTTAATCCGTTAGGTGCTAAAAACCAATTAGAAGGTGGTATTATTGATGGTATAGGACACGCCATGTATGGTGAAATGCCATTTGTTAAAGGAAAGCCACAAAACTTAAATTATGGCGATTATCGTTTGATTAGAATGATGGAAACCCCAATTGTGGAAACTTATTTTATAGATAGTAATGAGGATCCAACAGGTTTAGGAGAACCTTCTTTACCTCCCGTTGGGGCGGCTGTTGCCAATGCTATAAAAGCAGCCACAGGCGAACGTTATAGAAAACAACCTTATACAAAATATATGGTATCGTAGGTTGTGATACATAAGAAATATGAGGGATTTATAGATGGTAAAATATATACCAAAATGAATATCAGTATCTTATGTTTGTTGAAGCCTCTAAAATAATGTGCCAATAATTTTATAATCATCACCTTTTTTGTACATTTAAAAGCTATGCATTTAAATCTATAGATTTGGACTCATTTATAACTTCAACTAAATAAATATTATGCCAACATTCAATTTAAAAATTAATAATGAAAAGCACACCGTTGAGGTGGATGCCGATACACCACTTTTATGGGTGCTAAGAGATTCTTTAGGTTTTGTAGGTACTAAATATGGTTGTGGTATTGGGCAATGTGGAGCCTGTACTGTACATGTGGAAGGAACTGCCACACGCAGTTGTTTACTTCAAGTATCTCAAGCTGAAGGTGTAAATATTACGACTATTGAAGGTCTTTCTGAGAACGGGGATCATCCGGTTCAAAAAGCATGGTTGGAGCATGATGTTCCGCAATGTGGTTATTGTCAAGCGGGACAAATTATGACGGCATCGGCATTATTAAATAACAATCCAAATCCGTCTGATGAGGATATTGAATCTGCCATGAATGGAAATATTTGCAGATGTGGCACCTATGTAAGAATTAAAGAAGCTGTGAAAACAGCAGCTAAACTTTAAAAGCCAGAAATCATGACAAAAATACAAACACAATACAATCGTCGTTCATTTTTAAAGGTTTCGGCTGCTGCAGGTGGTGGCATGCTTATAGGTTTTAGCTGGCTAACAGGATGTATTAGTTCAGAAGCAGAGCCTAAAGAATTGGCAATACCAAAAGAATGGTTTGAGATAAACGGATACATAAAAATTGGTGATACGGGTATGGTGACCATATACTCACCAAACCCTGAAATTGGTCAGAATATCAGAACATCTATGCCCATGATTGTTGCAGAAGAATTAGATGTCAACTGGGAAAATGTAGTGGTCGAGCAGGCACCGTTAAATACGGGGTTTTATCAAAATCAATTCGCGGGAGGAAGTTTATCCATTCGGTTGAGTTGGAATGCACTTAGAATGGCAGGAGCTACTGCAAGAAGAATGTTATTGGAAGCTGCTGCAAAAGAATGGAATCTAACGATTTCAGATTTAACGGTTGATAAAGGTGTTATTAAAGAAATCAATGGAGAAAGAAGCATTGGATATGGTGAAATAGCCTCGAAAGCGGTTGGTATTGAAGTTCCTAAAGAAGTGGAACTTAAAGAGATTAAAGATTTTAAATTGATATCAACAAGTGTCAAAAATGTTGATGGTAAAAAAATTGTAACAGGAAAACCTTTATTTGGGTTGGATTTTCAAAGAGAAGGAATGCAATTTGCGATGATACAACATCCACCAGCTTTTGGAATGAAAATAAAGGATTTTAATGAGGAAGAAATAAAAAGTATGCCAGGGGTAAAAGATGCTTTTATTATTGATACTACCATAGAAAAACCTGGAGGTTTTGATGAAAGAGGTTTTCAAGAGCTCATAGCCATAGTAGGTGATTCAACATGGCAACTGATGAAAGCTAAAAAAGCCATTAAAGCAAATTGGGAAGTTGTGAGTGAATTGGAAAATTCTGAAATGCACATGAGTCGCATGGAAAAAGCTTTGGAATCTGGTAAATTTAAAGAAGAGAGAAAAGATGGTGATGTCGATTCTGCATTTAAGAAGGCAGCCAAAGTCATCGAGCGTACTTATTCCGCGCCTTTTATAGCTCATAATACTATGGAACCCATGAATTTCTTTGCAAATGTCACAGAAAATTCAGCTGAATTAATAGGGCCGACCCAAATGCCAAATGCTCTGGAGGGCTCTGTTGCTCAATTACTGAATATGCCTATTGAAAACATCACCGTAAATATGACCAGAATGGGAGGTGGATTTGGTAGAAGACTCTACCAACATTTCGGTTTGGAAGCAGCTGCCATTTCCAAAAAGGTGGGTGGACCCATAAAACTTGTTTATACAAGAGAAGATGATATGAGCCAAGGAACATACAGACCTACATATATTTCTAGATATAAAGCTGGTTTGGACGAAAATAACAACCTAATTGCTTTTTCTGTGAAAGGAACAGGCTTACCAGAAAGTGCCGTGTTTCCTAACCGTTTCCCCGCAGGAGCCGTAGACAATTATTCAGCTGGAAGTTATGCAGAAGAAACGAATATAACAACAGGAGCATGGCGAGCACCAAGGTCTAACTTTACGGCAGGTGCGGAACAAGCGTTTCTTGATGAAGTTGCAGAATTAGCAGGAAAAGACCCTATTGATTTTCGATTGGAATTATTCGATCGTGCTATAAACAATCCAGTTGGTGACAAATATGAGTATGAAGCAGAGCGTTATGCAGGTGTCTTAAAATTAGTCAAGGAAAAATCGAATTGGGGAGAAACAAAACCAGGAGTTCACCGTGGTGTGGCAGCTTATTTTTGTCATTCTACCTATGTAGCTGAAGTAATTGATATGGTTATGGAAGACAATAAACCAAAAATAAAAAATGTTTGGTGTGCAGTGGACTGTGGGATTTTAGTAAACCCTGATGCTGCAGAAAATATTATTCAAGGTGGGGTTATTGACGGTATTGGCCATGCTATGTACAGTCAATTAACATTTACGGATGGAGCACCAAACGAAATGAATTTTGATAGATATCAATTAATTCGACATTCGCAAGCACCAGAAAAAATAGAGGTTTTCTTTGTTAAAAATGAAATTGCACCAACTGGATTGGGTGAGCCTGGCTTACCACCAGCTATTGGAGCATTGGCTAATGCGTTGTATGGGGTTACAGGTCAACGATATTACAATCAGCCATTTACAACGTATAAGCCACTTATAGGTTAGATTTTTGTTATGGTGACAAACCCAACTAAATCTATTGTTAGTTTAGTTGGGTTTTTACTTTTATTTATAGTATTATTTAGAATTTTATAACATGA
This sequence comes from Confluentibacter sediminis, assembly GCF_003258355.1. GTDB lineage: Bacteria > Bacteroidota > Bacteroidia > Flavobacteriales > Flavobacteriaceae > Confluentibacter > Confluentibacter sediminis. Next base: position 367,064 of record NZ_QKPO01000001.1, read on the forward strand.
CTCACGAGTTTAAGGAAATAGTTCAAAATGGATTAGTAGCTCAAAAGCAAGGATTAAAATCGGTTTTAGCTACTGTGGTTGCTTTAGACGGTTCGTCTTACCGCAGACCAGGAGTTAGAATGTTAATTATTGAAAATCATGAAATGGTTGGTGCTGTGAGTGGCGGTTGTGTTGAAAAGGAAATTCTATTGCGATCACAAACTGTTTTTAAGTCGGGTGAATCTAAAATGATGACTTATGATGGTAGATACCGATTAGGTTGTGAAGGTGTTTTATATATATTGTTGGAATTATTTCAACCTGAAGATATTTTTGAAAAGGCTTTTTTTGAATGTATTAAAAAAAGACAACCTTTTGAAATTCAGTCCTATTATACCAAAAAAGAAGGAGTTATTTTAGGCTTGGGGTCGTTTGTAAAATTAAATGATGAAATGTTCTCTTTAGGGAATCATTCCAAAGAAATAAATAAAACCCTTTCTATATTTAACCAAACCTTGTCAGCTTGTTCTAAATTGGTTATTATTGGTGCAGAGCATGATGCCGTTCAGCTTTGTAAATACGCAGCCTTAACAGGTTGGGAAGTCACTATTGTTGCTGGAGCTAAAGAAGCTAAAACGATTGGTGATTTCCAAGGAGCTTCAAGTTTTTATGCCGTTACACCAGAAGAAATCAATATAGAATCTATTGATAATCAAACAGCAATTGTTTTGATGACGCATAGTTTTGCCAACGATTTACGATTTTTAGTAGCATTAAAAGAGACCCATCCTAATTACATTGGCGTATTGGGGCCGACCAAACGGCGGGAAGATTTATTAAATCAATTCTTGGAATATTGCCCAGATATTGAAGATGATTTCTTAGAACGAATTTACGGACCAGCAGGGATTGATATCGGATCTGAAACACCTCAAGAAATAGCCATTTCCATTATGGCAGAAATTTTAGCTGTTACCAGAAAAAGAGACACGATATCCTTAAGTAAAAAAACGGGACGAATTCACTCCAACTTATAGTTCTAGAATGGCTGGTTCTAAATCAAACATTCCCATTGTCATATTAGCTGCTGGTGCCTCCAATCGGATGGGGGAGCCCAAGCAATTATTAAAATGGGGCGATTCTACCTTGATTAATCATGCCGTCCATGTAGCAAGGAAAGCAGACGCTAAGGATGTTATCGTCGTTTTAGGTGCTAATTTTGAATTAATCCATAAAACCATGGAAACTTCAAAAGTCATTGTTTTAAATAACTATCATTGGAAGATGGGATTGGGTAAATCCATTGCGGTCGCTGTTGAATATCTTCAAAAGTCGAAACAACATATAGATGGTGTTCTTATAAGCTTGTGCGATCAACCATTTATTTCCAGTGATTTTTTGAAATCAATGGTATCAAAGTTTCAACCGAATAAAAATCAAATTGTAGCGACGTCTTATAAAAATGCTAAAGTAGGTGTTCCGGTACTTTTTGATAAAGCCTATTTTAATGAATTGTTACTGCTGAATGACGATCAAGGTGCAAAAAGAATTCTTGAAGTCCATCAACCTAACGTCCAAATATTAAAACCTCCAACAGAAAATATGGATTTGGATACCAAAGAAGATTATATTAATTTGTATCAATCAAATTTTAAAAATTAACTATGGGTTCTTCCGCTGAAAAAAAAGCACAAACGCCAGAAGTATTTACAGATTTAAAAATTAAAGAACCTTCAAACGGCAGTGTTGGTTTACCTGCTTTAAAATCGTCTGTGGGTTATATTTTAAAATATACAAATCCTTTGGATGCTATAAAAGCCTCGCTTAAAATGAATCAAAAAGGGGGATTCGATTGTCCTGGTTGTGCCTGGCCTGACCCCGATGATGAGCGTTCATCTGTAGGTGAATATTGCGAAAATGGTATAAAAGCCATGACCGAAGAAATGCAGAATAAACTTATTAATAGAGATTTTTTTGCAACACATTCTGTAGATGAATTAGCAAAATTATCAGATTTTGAAATTGGTAAATCGGGTAGGCTTTCAGAACCCATGTATTTAGCAAAAGGAGCAACGCATTATCAACCCATTTCTTGGGAAGAAGCTTTTAATAAAGTAGGAAGTCATTTGAATGCTTTACAAAGTCCAGACGAGGCGGTTTTTTACACATCTGGAAGAACGACTAATGAAGCAGCCTTTTTATATCAATTATTTGTTCGGGAATTTGGAACAACCAATTTGCCAGATTGTTCTAATATGTGCCACGAAGCAAGTGGGAGTGCATTATCTGAAACATTGGGAATTGGTAAAGGTTCGGTCACTTTAGACGATTTATATAAAGCGGAATTGGTTATAGTTGTTGGGCAAAATCCAGGAACAAACCACCCTAGAATGTTATCCGCTCTAGAAAAATGTAAAAAGAACGGCGGAAGCATCATGGCTATAAATCCGTTGCCAGAAGCCGGATTAATTAGTTTTACAGATCCTCAAAGTCCGATGAGGTTATTAATGGGGGGCACTAAATTGTCAGATGTTCATGTGCCCATCACCATTAACGGAGATGTTGCTTTTTTTAAAGCATTATTACTGAAATTGATAGAAAAAGAAGAAGAAATAGGGGGAGTGTTTGATGTAGAGTTCATAAAAAACTATACCCATGGATTTGATGATTTTATAACTGATATAAAAACTTATGATTTTGAAGATTGCTTAAAAGCTTCAGGAATCACAAAAGATACTTTTGATGAGGCTTTTAATTTAATTCTGAATAAGAATAATATTATTATTTGTTGGGCCATGGGATTAACCCAACATGAAAATGCTGTGGATAATATTCGGGAATTGGTTAATTTATTATTGTTAAAAGGAAGTATTGGTAAAGAAGGTGCAGGTACATGTCCAGTTAGAGGGCATTCGAATGTGCAAGGCGATAGAACGGTTGGTATTTGGGAATCTGCACCACAAGCTTTTTTAGATAAAATTGAAAACAAATACGGATTTAAGCCTAAATCCGAACATGGTTACTCTGTCATTGATGCTATTAAAGCCATGTATGAAGATAAAGTTAAAGTGTTTTTTGGTATGGGAGGCAATTTTATTTCAGCTGTGCCAGATACAAATTATTCAGCTATGGGTATGGCTAAATGCGATTTAACAGTTCATGTCAGTACAAAATTAAATCGGTCTCATTTAGTAACAGGTAAAGAAGCGCTTATCTTACCGTGTTTAGGGCGTTCAGAAAAAGATTATCAAAAGACGGGCATACAAATGCAAAGTGTGGAGAACTCCATGGGTATTGTCTCTTCTACCAAAGGTGTTTTAGAACCTTGTTCAGATGATTTATTGAGTGAAGTTGCTGTGGTTTGTGGTGTTGCTCATGCGACTTTAAAGGACAGGACTAAAATAGACTGGCTTGCTTATAAAGATGATTATAATTTGGTTCGTGATGATATTCAGGAAGTTGTGGATGGTTTTGAAGACTATAATAAACGATTGAAACAATCCTCAAGTTTTTATTTGCCAAACGGTGCGAGAGAACGACAATTTAAAACCAAGACCGGAAAAGCCCATTTTACCATTAATAAACTTCCAAAATGGACACTTAAAGATAAAGAATTGATTATGATGACCATACGCAGTCACGATCAATTCAATACCACTATTTATGGTTTGGATGATAGATATAGGGGCATTTTTAATGAAAGACGCGTCATATTTATGAATCGAGATGATATGAAAGCCAGAAACTTACAAGAACAGCAAGTGGTGAATTTACAGTCCGAATTTAACGGTGTTATTAGAAAAGCACATCAATTTAAAGTTGTTGGATATGATATTCCCAAAAACTGTTGTGCCACCTATTTTCCTGAAACGAATGTATTGGTTCCGCTAGATAGTTTTGCACATACAGCTAAAACTCCAGCTTCCAAAAGTGTTATTATAACTGTTGAAGTGGCAAATTGATTTTAAAATCAGCCACCAATAGTAATCATACTGCGGTTATTATTATGAAGTTTTGGTTCTTGGAGTTTCTCCAAAGTATCCATACCCCCTCTAATTTTAAACTTGGCTTTTACAGCTTTTTCAATAATGGGTTCTATAGATTTTCCTTCGCGAAGTGTCGTTAGTAAATCGGATTCCATTGCTGAAAACAAGCAGTTTTTTAATTGCCCGTTAGCTGTTAAACGCAGTCTGTTGCACGAATCACAAAACGGATTGGTGACGGAACTAATGATAGCAAAACTACCTTGATAGCCTGTTATTTTATAGTTTTTAGAGGTGTCGTTTGGTGCGTCTTGAATGCGTTCAATTTGGTCTTCGGTAAATGAATCATTCACATAATTCATAACCTCTTTATAAGATACCATTTTGCTCATATCCCATTTATTGCCATCAAAGGGCATAAACTCAATAAAGCGTACAGAAATGGGTAAATCTTTAGTGAAATTGATAAAATCGATGATTTCATTATCGTTAAAATCTTTCATTAAGACAGCATTCACTTTCACATGAAACCCTTCCTTAATCAACAAGAAAATATTATTATAAACCCTTTCAAATTGGTCACGACGCGTAATATGTTTAAACTTTTCGCGGTCTAAAGAATCTAAACTCACATTTATTTTCCTAACGTTGTTTGCTTTTAAAACATCAATAAATTGATCAATAATGATAGCGTTGGTGGTGATGGATAATTCCACAGGAAGCGTTGCCAATTTTTCTAAAATAACAGGAATGTCTTTTCGGATTAAAGGTTCACCACCTGTTAATCTTATTTTGGTGACACCATGTTTTACGAAGGTTTTGGCTATTTCATAAATTTCCTCATACGTCATTAAATGACTTTTAGGTGATAACTGAATCCCTTCTTCTGGCATACAATATGAGCAGCGTAAATTACAACGTTCAATTAATGAAATGCGTAAATAGGCATGATCTCTACCATGTGAATCTTGTAATATGTTTTTGTTTTCGCTCATTTCTTCACTAGGTTTAATTGTTGAATCGTTGCATTGTGTAAGTGATTAAACGACTTAACAATTCCACGAAAAAACATTTTAGTCATGCCTTGCACCTTTTAAAATGCCGAAAATATGTAGTACCGATGGAAATATAGCCTCCATAGATTCTTTAGCACCATTGGTAGAGCCTGGTAGTGCTAAAACCAAGGTGTTTTGTATGGTTCCAGCAACACTTCTCGATAACATAGCGTAAGGCATTCTGTCTTGTCCGTAATTGCGAATGGCTTCTTCAATGCCTGGGATGCGCCTATCCAGTAAAGGAATAATAGCCTCAGGAGTCACATCTCTTACCGAAAGCCCCGTACCACCCGTGTAAATAATTAAATCAACGCCTTGTTCTTGGTAGGCTTTTGCTTTGTTTTGAATGATGTCTTTCTCATCTGGAATAATGATATAATCCACAATTTTAACATCACAAGATTCCAATTTTTCAATGATGGCTTTACCTGCTTTATCTTCTTTATGTCCCGCCGAAATCGTATCTGAACATACAATCACCGCAGCCGTGATATCTTTTCTAAAACGGTCTTTGAAATCTGACTTTCCACCTTTTTTATCCAATAATTTTATATGAAGGATTTCGATGCCTTTGTCAATAGGTTTTAGCATGTCGTACATATTCAACGCCACCACACTGGCACCGTGCATGGCTTCTACTTCAACACCCGTTTTGTATATGGTTTTTACGGTAAATAGTATGATGATTTCTAATCCGTTTATTTCATAGTCTACGCCTGTGAATTCAATAGGTAAGGGGTGGCAATCGGGTAAAATATCTGGGGTACGTTTAACGCCTAATAAGCCAGCTGCTTTACTCATAGCAAACACATGCCCTTTAGGAACGGTGTTATTTTGTATGGCAGTAATCGTTTCAGGTTTACTGACTTTCACAATGGCTTGTGCAGTAGCGATTCTTAATGTTGTGCTTTTATTTGTAATGTCAACCATGATATGGATTATTGTCTAATTATTATTGATTATTTACTGCTTGCTGTTTTTCTTGAGGCTATAAAAATTGAGGTTAATTCACTGAATTCTTTCAATAAAAAATCTATTTCTTCTTTTGAAATCAAATTTTCATCTCTAGCAAATTCCAACCAAAAATTTGACTCATCAATTTCTTCAATAACGATACTTATTTTTGCAATAAAACTGGGCTTAGATTGTGCAATACATGTCGCTCTGTAATTAGCAGCCACTGAAGTAGAACATCTGATTAGCTGTCCTTTGATATGATTGGAAAGATAAGTATTTGGAAATAGCTGAGTTGTTTTTACACAGTTATGGGCAAATACTTTAGTTCTTATTTTTAATTGCTCTTTCATAGTAATTTAATAAACAATAATCAATAAACAATAATCAATTATTTACCTTCCACTGATGCGTATCGTCTTCAAAAATCTCTTTTCCAAAAACGGGAACCTGTGCTTTTATTTCTTCCACAATATATTCTAAAGCTTTAAAAACGACTTTTCTTCTAGGTGAAGAAACAAACACAAACAGACAAATCTCGCCGGCTTTTACAGTACCTAGACTATGATAAATATGCATGCAAGTGAGTTCAAATTTTTCAAAAGTGGCTTCTCTTATGTCATGGAATTTGGCATTTGCCATGTCTTCATAAGCCGTATATTCAATGGCCGAAACCGTTTTTCCATCCATAATATCGGCTCTTACTTGTCCTAAAAAAATATTGTGAGCACCAATGCTTGTTTTCGTTTGATGTTTGGCGATGGATTCTCCAATGAATTCTGAAGAAATAGCTCCTTGTTTAAAGACATTTTTTATTTTTTTATCTGACATTGAATGATGTTTTGTGTTGTTCTTTTATAAATTTATTAATATCTGAAGCGCCTTCTTTAATACTGTAGCAATTAGTTATATTGTATTTTTTTAATATGGAAACTGCTTGTTTACTCCGTATCCCAGATTGGCAAAAAATAGCTTTTTCCTTACCGGAATTAATTTTATCTAAATGATTTTCCAATTCACTAAGCGGTAGGTAAGTGATTTTTAAATTGTCCACTTTTGGTTGTTCATGGTGTTCTCGGACATCAATAAACTGAATATTCTCTTTTTGTAATATATCCATTATTGAAATGTCAATAATATCAACGTCACAATTAATATTCAATGGCTTTTTATGGAATACTAGCGAATTTTTTAAAACCTTATGGAAATTGTCTTCAATTTTACGGATGCTTAAAACAGAAGTTTGCGACGTTAGGGCATTGTAGCAAAGTAATTTACCTGAAAGCACATAGCCAATTCCCAATATCATTTTTAAGACTTCGTTGGCTTGCATACTTCCAATAATCCCTGGTAGCACACCTAAAACACCAATTTCTGAACAATTGGGAACGCTATCCTTTTTTGGCGGGTTGGGAAATAAACATCTGTAACTCGGTCCGTTGTTGTAATTAAACACAGAAACCTGACCCTCAAACTTATAAATGGCTCCAAAAACCAATGGTTTATTGGTGATGATGCAAGCGTCGTTTACTAAATACCGTGTTTCAAAATTATCAGTGCCATCAACAATAATATCATAGTGTTCAAACAAATCAATGGCATTTTGATAGTTTAGTTCTTCAGGATACGATTTTATAATAATCTCATTATTCAAATCTTCTAGCCGTTTTTTAGCAGCTTTAGCTTTGTTCTGCCCTAAACTTGATGTTCCAAATAATACTTGACGTTGTAAATTTGAAATATCTACGACATCAAAATCAATAATACCCAGTGTACCAATGCCGGCTGCTGCTAAATATTGTAAAATGGGACAACCCAAACCACCAGCACCCACTACCAAAACTTTAGCAGCTGAAAGCTTATCTTGACCTTGTTGTCCGATTTCAGATAAGGTAATATGTCTATGGTATCTACTCATGTTGTGGTTTTATTGTTACTCGTTGAACTGTGTTAAATAATTTAACAGCTCAACACATCTAAAACTATCCTCCTGCAAAAGGCGGCAATAATGCTAATTCTTGTCCTGTTATTATGGCGTCGTTTGCAACTAATTCTTGATTTTGGGCCACTTGAAAATCCTTGTTTTTTAAATCGGGGTATTTTAAAAATAAATATTCCAAAAGTTCCGTAGCGGACTGTCCAGAAAAGTCAATTGTTTCTTCATTTTGTTTTGTGACTTCAGCAATCAGTCCGAAATATTTTATAGTGATGGTCATATTGTAATCTCATTTAATTCTTCAGGCGTATTAATATTTCTAGTAAATAATTCCTCTGCATCATCTAAAACAACCGTTTTTACTTTGCATTGATTTACTGCATATTGTAAGCGACGCTCATTGTGGTTTAAAAGTTTTAAAAAAATAGCCGCACATTCTTTTTTATACAATGCAATCAAAGGCATTGTTTTTCCATCACTTTCAATTTGAATGATATCTGAATCATTATCCGCAGCTTTGATGAGTTTTTTTAATATGTTGGTTTTTATTAAAGGAATGTCGCAGCTTAGCACCAAATTATATTTAGTTTTAGAATGCTGTAATCCTGAATATAACCCAGCTAAAGGGCCGTAATTTTCAAAGGTATCTTCAACACGATTTAATCCAAAAACATCATAATCAATATGGTTGGAAACAATGATGGTTTCATTTACAAGAGGTTTTAAAGCCTCTATACTATATTGTATAAAATATTTTCCTCCATATAGTAAAAAGCCTTTATCGGTACCCATACGTTTGCTTTTTCCTCCCGAAAGAATAATGCCAGTTATGTCTTTTTTATCTATCATTTTATGTGAAAAATAGTTTAACACATGCAATTACTAACACAAACGCTAAAATGTAGCGTAATTTTTGATTGTTTATTTTTTTGCTTCCCAAATACCCTCCAGCAACAGCACCAACAAGTGCTACAAAAACCAAAAGAAAGGATTCTTTTTCAATAGTAACGCCACTACTTATTTGACCAACTAAACCCGATGCTGAATTCACCCAAATAAATAATGCTGAAACAGCCGCGGCTTCTTTCATATTGCCCCAATGTAGCAATAAAATGATAGGAGTTAAAATAATACCACCACCAATACCAATGAGACCAGAAAAGAAACCTATAATACCGCCGACAAGCAATCCTTGCCAAAGCTTCACGTTTTTAATATCCTCTTTTTCTTTTCCGAAAACATTCAACATTTTTAGAACAGCAAACACCAATAAAATGGCTAATATTTTTTTATAAATCGAGGCGTCTATTTCAATAGTGCCCCCTAAAAAAGCTAAGGGGATGGACGTAATAGCAAATGACAAGAATAGTTTTTTATTAAAATAACCTTCTTTGTAATAGTAAAAAAAAGAAATACCAGCCACGAAAAGATTTAATAACAAAGCGGTAGGTTTCATGGTTTCTGGAGCAAATGAGAATAATGCCATTAAAGCTAAGTAACCACTGGCACCACCATGACCAACACTGGCGTATAAAAACGATACAATGGGGAGCATGAGTAGAAAAAGGGAGATGTTTTCTGTTTGTAGCATTATAACTGTCTAAAGTTTATTTGAAATAGTAGTAAAAATTGCTAAAAGTTCTTTTGCTTCTCTATAATTAGCTCCTATGCTGGTTCCGGATTTAGTGATCTGATTTCTAATAACCAACCCTTCGCCAGACTTAGGTAATGTTGATGATAAATTAACAATAGAGAGGTTCGATTGTTGAGTTCGCACCTCAAGCTTCTTAGCAAATTCCTTATTTTCCATAAATTTTAAAATTTAGGCACTTTAAGTACTTTTAATTTTAGTCCCTTTATTATAAACGTTCCATTTTATCCAATTGATTATCCAAAAATTCCCAGCAATTCTTATTGATTTCATCAAATACCTGAATTAGCGATTTACCATAGGCGGTTAATACCGCGCCTCCGCCACCTTTACCACCTGTACTGTTAATAGTCACAGGCTTTTTGGCAGATTTATTTATGGAATCTAACATGCCCCATGCTTTTTTATAGGAGATATTAATCGATTTGGCTGCTTTAGATAAGGAGCCTGTTTCACCAATGGCCTTTAATAAATGTACACGGCCTTCGCCCAACAATACATTGTTTTCAGATTCTATCCAAATTCGGCTTTTAATTTTATAATGCATAATAATTAATTAGGTAATAGTATGACGTCAACCAAATCATCTATGTTAATTTTTGAAATGTTATCAGGTAAAAACACCAAAGCGTTAGATAGGGCATACGTTTGTAACATCGCAGAACTTTGTCCTTCTAAAATGGTCACTTTTCCATGATTATAAATAGCTTTTAGAAATTGAGGTCTGTCACCAAATTTCGTAAATCCATTAGTTGATTTTGCTTGAATTCTAGGCAATTCCAAATCATCTCTATCCATCATTTTTTGTAGAGTGATATAAACGTACATGTAAAAACAGGTTAACGAAGCGGCTGGATTGCCAGGAAGCGCAAAAACAACGACATGGTTTTTTGTTCCAAAGAATAAAGGTTTGCCTGGTTTTTGCTTAACTTTATAAAAATGTTCTTCAACATGTAATTCTTGGAGTGCTTTTCCAACAAAATCATAATCACCAACGGAAATGCCTCCCGAAATGATAACCAAGTCATTTTCTGAAATAACCTCTTTTAATTTAGATAGTGTTTTTTCGTAATCATCCTCAACTTTATGAATGGTAATATCATAAAACTTTAAATTATAAAGGGCATTTTGAAGCATTTTGGAATTGCTCTCGTATATTTTTCCATAACTTAACTCTTGTCCAGCCTCAATCAGTTCGTTTCCTGTAGTAACAATGGCAATGGTAGGTTTTTTATATACAGACACATGGGTAATACCCAAAGATGCTAAATAACCAATAGCCGCAGGGGTTAATTTAGTGCCTTTAGCAAGTGCCAAATCACCTTTTTTAACTTGTTCTCCTATGGCGCGAATGTTATAATTTTCAGGTAACTGTTTTTCTATAACCAATTCTGCTCCATTAGTTATGACTTTTTCTTGCATAACAACCCCATTGGCAGTATCTGGAACCGCTGCACCTGTAAAAATTCTAACAGCCTCTCCCTTATTCAAAATAGGTTGATGGTTGTCTCCAGCTTTTACTTCATCAACAAGATGATATGATAAGCTATTGTGTAAATGGAGCGCATAGCCATCCATAGCCGATTGCCTAAATGGTGGCATGTTTATTGGGGAAAAAACATCTTTATTAATAATATAACCACCAGACTTTTCTATAGCCAATGTAGTGTCTTTTAATAAAGGATGACTTTTACTTTTTACGAGACTTAGAGCTTCTTCAATAGATATCATACGATTCGTTATGTCTTTTCAAATATAACGATTAGATTCAACCTTTACAATTTTTATTTATGTAGAGTTTAATGGAAACTTAAAAACTTTTACATATCAAAACTCCTTCCAAATAATATTTTAGAACTTGAATATCAAAATTTGGATTTGTTTTTAAAATCTTTTCAGCAACTTCTTTGTAATAATAATCAGATTTTTTAACAAATTCAATTTCATATTCTCTATTTAAATTATCTACAAATCTAATCTTTCTAAACGTCAATATTGGCGATTCAATTATTCTTTGTCCATTACTATTTGTTATGGACATGTTAATTTTTACACTTCTATTACATAAATCAAAGGCTGTATTAGCTCCATTCTGAAAGCTAAGCTTTGATTCTATTAAATATTCATTATCTTCTCTTGAATTACCAAGCATTAAGCTTTCTGTGTTATTATCCCAATGGTCTATTTCATAATGTAGAAATTGTTTTGAATCACTTTTATTTAAATCTATTTTAGTTATATAGGACCAGGATAAATAGGGTTTTTGTAATTTAAAATTATCATCAAATAAATTCTCGCCTAATGAAATACCAATTGAAAGAGTTATATTTTCAAAAAATTTTCTAAGCTCATTACTATAGTATTTTTCACTATAGTCTTTCCTTGGAAATTGAAATTTACTAGTACCAGGATTATTAATATCATCAGCATATGATTGTGCAACTGTTGATATTTTGTATATTTCTCTTATTTCAGGAAGGAGTTTTCAAAACCATTTTTTTCAATCACAACACTTAAGAATTTCATATTCAACTCTGTTGGTAAAGGCTGGGAAAGACCTTCAAGTTTTTTAAGTGATATAGAATTATTATTATCAATTATGTTTTTTAGACTTTTATTAGGTATATCAATATTTAATCCGATAATAAAAGCAATAACAGATAAAAATATTGGATATCCGAATTGAAAAAGAGCTGTATTGAAAAAAGACTTTTTAGAGGTATTGTTTTGAATGTATAAATCTATTTGTTCAGCGATTTTATGCTTGGGTTGATTTTCTGTTTTTATTCCAGATTTTTTAGCAATATCTTCTAAAGATGATTTTCTTAGCAGTCTTATTATTTTTTGGAAGTTATCCATTTTTAGCTTTCTCTTTCTTTGCTGTCCACCAAATATAAAAATACATTTCTTACATTTAGTAATTAAATAAAAAATCTACTTAAAAAAGAATTTATAAGAGTGTTTTATTAAAATAATCAATGTGATTACGTTATACCATAGACTATTTGTTTTAATCAAATGAGCTAATAAAATATTCTTTCTTTAATAAAAAGAAAAAAGTCTAGATTGTTAACCAAACTTTCATTTATAAAATATTTACATAATAAATTAATCAGTTTTTGATTTATTTTCAGAAACAAAATTCCCATATATAGCATCCCTGAATTTTTTATGTAATTTGATTTTATCGTAAGGGTTTAATTGTACAAACATTACAACGGTCATATCATTTACAGGATCACCGATAAACAAGGTGCTAAAGCCACCATCCCAGAAAAATTCGCCTACGACACCATTATTTTCGTTAGCATCAATAGGTGGCGCAACACGAACACCAAAATTAATTCCAAAACCCATTTGCCCCCTTTCGGGAAGCCACATACGTTCTGTAATACTATCATCCAACTGATTGGTTCTCATCAATTTTACAGTCTCTGGTTTTAATATGGTCACACCATGTAGGGTGCCCTCATTAATCAGCATTTGGGCGAATTTCTGACAATCATCCAAAGTAGAAGTCAATCCTAAGGCACCTCGATTTAATGGCCATTTGTAATAATTCAAAATTTGGGTGATGGTATCAGGCATTCTTGTTAATTCTTTCGTTTCACGATTATAATTATAAGTAGCCGCAAACCTATCTCTATCTTCTTCTGGAATAAAATATCTCGTGTCATCCATTCCTAAAGGATCTAATACATTTTCTTTTAGATATTGTTCAAAAGGCATTCCTGAAATCCGCTCTATTAAAAAAGCTTGGACATCAACAGCATCTGGTTCTCGGTTGAAAAGCCAAGGGTTGCTTTCTCATTTTTTAGCCATTTCTTGTCAGGTCTTTTCCTTCACGGTCGGCGTAATCAAATTGGACATAATGGACTTCCTTAACCTTTCTCAAAGATTAGTGTAGAAATGCCGCAACCTTGCCTTCGTTTACAAAGCTTTTTAGAATAAAACCAAACATGAAGCGCAGCATATGATTAGTATGTCATGTCAAATACAGTGAGGCACTCTCATGCATTAGAATGCACATTAAAAGATACTTTAGTCGAACCACTTTCACCATCATGATTAAAGTTTAAAATACTTTTCTTACATTTAAACAGTAAAAAATCAGATATGCTTAAAAAAGTTTTTGGAAGCGCTATTTTTGGCGTTGAAGCCACCACGGTTACCGTTGAAGTAAATACAGATAAAGGTATTGGCTACCATTTGGTTGGCTTGCCTGATAATGCCATTAAAGAAAGTAATTACCGTATTGCAGCGGCACTTCAAAATAATGGATACAGAATTCCCGGTAAAAAAATCATCATCAACATGTCGCCTGCCGATTTACGTAAGGAAGGTTCTGCATACGATTTAACGCTAGCCATTGGGATTCTAGCATCAACAAACCAAATTAAATCTGAAAACTTGGAACACTATATCATTATGGGGGAGTTGTCTTTAGATGGCACATTGCAACCTATAAAAGGCGCATTGCCTATTGCTATTAAAGCGAAAGAGGAAGGCTTTAAAGGTTTCATTCTTCCAAGTCAAAACGCTAAGGAAGCTGCTATTGTTGATGGACTTGAAGTTTATAGTGTTGATAATATTATGGAAGTTATTCAGTTTTTTGATAATAATATCCCGCTTTCCCAAGAAATCATAGATGTAAAGGAAGAGTTCGAAAAAAGTCTGAATTATCCAGAACACGATTTCTCAGATGTGAGGGGGCAAGAAGGTATTAAACGCTGTATGGAAATTGCAGCAGCTGGGGGTCATAATATTATTTTAATCGGACCACCCGGTGCAGGTAAAACCATGTTGGCAAAACGCTTACCAAGTATTTTGCCTCCTATGACCTTGAATGAAGCCTTGGAAACCACCAAAATCCATTCCGTTGTGGGGCGTGTAAAAGATACGGGCTTGATGGCGCAACGACCATTTAGAAGTCCGCACCATACCATATCGAATGTGGCGCTTGTTGGTGGTGGTAGTTTTCCGCAGCCCGGAGAGATTTCCTTGTCTCATAATGGCGTGTTGTTTTTAGATGAGTTGCCTGAATTCAAACGTGATGTTTTAGAAGTATTACGCCAGCCTTTAGAAGATAGGGAAGTCACCATTTCCAGGGCGAAATTTACCGTCACCTACCCAAGTAGTTTTATGTTGGTAGCAAGCATGAACCCAAGTCCCGGAGGCTATTTTAACGACCCGAATGCACCCGTAACCTCTAGTCCTGCCGAAATGCAACGCTATTTAAGTAAAATATCGGGACCGTTATTAGATAGAATTGATATTCATATAGAAGTGACGCCCGTGCCTTTTGAAAAACTATCAGAAGACCGAAAAGGAGAAACCTCAGTGAATATTAGAAAGCGTGTCACCAAAGCCAGACAGATCCAAACAGAACGTTTTAAAGACAGCGATGCCGTGCATTATAATGCGCAAATGACTACCAAACAAATACGTAAATATTGTATTTTAGATGAGGCTTCCAAGCAACTCTTAAAAACCGCTATGGAACGATTGAATCTGTCCGCTAGGGCTTATGACAGAATCTTGAAAGTAGCTAGAACGATTGCCGATTTAGAAGGTGCGGAAGATGTCAATGGGGCTCATATTAGTGAAGCCATTCAATACAGGAGTTTGGATAGGGAAGGCTGGTTGGGGTAATGGATTCCTACGAAGGCGGTAATCTTCTTTTTTAATCCGTCTTTTTGCAAACGAGCACTAGCTGGGAGCTATAGTTTTTTTATTCTTTCCATTGCAAAGTTCATTTGGGTATCTTTATTGCTCATAAAATCTTTGTGGGATTGAACAACTTTAAAATCTGGCCTGATGCCATCTCCAAATTTTTCATCAGATAATTCCTTTACATCTTGTTCAATATCAACAATGGAAAAAGACAGTTTTAATTTAGAGTTGGGTAATTTATATGTTACTGGAATATGGCCTGTATGTCCATAATAGCCGCCCAAGGTCTCTTCTCCTATGACTATGGTGTTTTCATCACTCTTTACCAAACTTGCAAATAATGAACCCGCAGATGCTACATAGGGGTCAATTAGTAAAATAATGGTTCCTTGAAAAGCATTTGTATTGGGTTTCCATATCTTATTGAAGGATTCATTTTGGTAGTATTTACCATGCTTATAAATAGAATGCTCTTCTTTTAATTCCCCTGGAAGTTCATCAATATCATCATCTATATAATATTTTGGAAATGGAATATCTTGAAAGATTGTGAATGCTGTTTTGTTCTCTCTGAATTCCCGTTGTGCTAAATAAGAATAAAGTAAAATGTCGTTTGGGTCATTGCCTCCGCCATTTCCACGTACATCAACAATTAGATTTTTCACTTTTTTTGTTTTAAGCGTTGTAAATACTGAATCCAAAAATACAGCATACTTTTTGTGTCCGTCTGTATCGGGTCCACCCATTCCAAAAGTGTGCACTTCCAAAAGCCCTGTGTTTATACTGTCCAATAGTTTATAAGCATAGTCTTTGCTTATTGTATGCTCAAATTCTTTAGAGTGTCGTTTGTTGTAATTCGCATAAAAATCTTTGTAGGGAACACTTATGATAGAGCTTTTTTTAATAATGTCTGAATTTATTGTCTTGTACTCTATTTCGAATTGGTTTTGCTTTCCCATTGCCAAATAAATATAGAAAGGCAGCCAATCTGTTTCAATCTTTATGTTTTTGCCTGTTTTATTAAATCCGTCGGTACTTACATATTTTCCTAGTGAAGTTAGAAACTGATCAGCACTCATATTATTGATAGAAATTATTTCGCTTCCTGTCGGTATGTTTTTATAATCAAGATTTGTATAAATTTTGTTTTCTAAATATTTAAGTGGAATAGGGAAGAATATTTTTTGTTTACTTAAATGATTGTCTAAAGAATCGGGGTAAGTTAGCTCATTATGGCAACTTCCCGTATAGTCAATGACGTTCCATAAGATGTTATAAAATTCTCTGTAGGAAACATGGTCTTTTATTTCTGCTTTATTCTTCCTGAAAACACTATCAATTTCAGATTTAGAGCGGTATTTATAAAGACCTGCATTCGCTTTTTCATATATGGATTCAAACATTTCAAAGTCTTGAAGCATTTCTTGTTTTGATAAGGAATAGTCTTCTTTAAACTCAGGTTTTTTATTTTCCGTTTTACAGGAAATCAGCAAGATTAAACTTGATAAAATAATGATTTTCATTTGCATGTTCAAATTATAGCCAACAATCATACAACCACAATAACTCCCATCCTATTGTTGTTATAGCGTTTATGTATGCAATATATTGCTTTTTAATAAGGTGTCCAACAGACTTATGCGGGTCTTATTATTAATTTCAATGGTTTGGTATACGTTCCCTTTTGATGGCCCTTAAAATCAAGCTTAATGTCAAAAAACAATAAAATTTATTAACAATATAATTCAGTTTCCAAATCATTTTAAGATATTTATAGTTCTAAAAATCAAATAGATAACCTTAAACCATTACACATGAAAAAACTAATCACCCTCTTTGTATGTATGAGCACCCTCATGGCCTCCGCCCAAGACAGCGTGGCCAAGTCCAGTTTGCAAGCTTTAATAAGTAATAATGAAACTCAAATAACCTCTTTAGCCAATGCGTTTTCAGAAGAGCAGTACAATTGGCGTCCTGCCGAAGGGATTCGCTCGGTTGGTGAAGCTATTTTACACATCGCTGCAGCCAATTATTTTCTAGCAACGAAGCTAGGGTTTACACCACCCGAAGATGTGGACATGATGGGCATGGAGAAAATCACAGGAAAAGAGAATGTGATTGAAACGCTTCATAAGTCCTTTGTGTTTGTATTGGATAAATTAGGCCAAATCAACCCTGAGGATTATGGGAAAGAAGTGGATTTAGGATTTTCTAAGCTAAGTACCTTAGGTACCATGATGGTGGTTTTAGACCATACCGGCGAACATAAAGGGCAATTAATTGCCTATGCAAGATCTATTGGTGTTGTGCCGCCTTGGAGTAATTAAGAGTATCATTTCATATCTTCTAAAAAGTCTTTCATCCATGTGGTTAAAGACTTTTTTGTTTTATAAAAAGACGGTTTTAAAGTGATAATAGTTTGGTTTAATGATTTGCTTTGTAAGGGTTTACGGTTTTCCAGTAAGTCCAATTCATATTTTTTCAGTATTTTTAGATGTTAACATTAAAAAATATTCTTATGATCATCAATCTTAAACGAATCATTTTGACAGTTGTAACTATTTCAGGGTTTTTAATCTTTACGGATTGTAAATCTGAAAAAGAAAGGTCAGGTGATAAATTAGCTATTGAATTTGAAAAGTACACGCTTGATAATGGGCTCGATGTGGTACTTCATCAAGACAAATCAGACCCTATTGTGTCCTTGGCAATACAGTATGGTGTTGGCTCCAACAGAGAAAAACCAGGGCGTACGGGATTTGCTCATTTATTTGAGCATATGCTATTTCAAGAATCTGAAAATGTGCCTCAGGATCAATTCTTTAAAAAAATCCAAGATGCTGGAGGCACTTTAAATGGAGGTACCTGGAAAGATGGAACTGTCTATTATGAAGTAGTTCCAAATAATGCCCTGGAAATGGTTTTATGGCTGGAAAGCGACCGTATGGGGTATCTTATAAATACGGTAACAGAAAGTGCTTTTTACAATCAGCAAGAAGTGGTTCAAAATGAAAAAAGACAACGTGTAGATAACAACCCTTATGGGCATACAAGCTGGGTATTGGATAAGGCCTTATATCCAGAAGGGCATCCATACAACTGGCAGGTCATTGGTGAGTTGGTCGATTTGCAAAACGCTACGGTAGACGATGTAAAGGAATTTTATGATAAGTATTATGGGCCTAATAATGCTACGTTGGTTTTGGCAGGTGATTTTGAAACAGAGGAAGCAAAAACATTAATCAATAAATATTTTGGCGAAATAAAGCGACGCCAAGAGGTTGAGCCTTTAAAACCGCAACCTGTTACTCTAAATGAAACGAAGCGATTATACCATGAAGATAATTTTGCTACAGCGCCACAGTTAAACGTGGTTTGGCCAACACTACAACAATATACAGATGATGCGTATGCTCTTGATTTTCTTGCTCAAATATTATCTAAAGGAAAAAAAGCACCCATGTATAAAGTATTGGTAAAGGAGAAAGAATTAACATCTCGTGTCAATGCTTATAATAACTCCCAGGAAATTGCTGGAGAGTTTCATATAAGTGTGACTGCAAATTCCGGAAAGAACTTAGCTGAGATTGAAAAGGCCATTTTTGAAGCCTTTGATAAATTTGAAAAAGAAGGTATTAAAGATACAGACGTAGAACGTATTAAAGCAGGTTTGGAAACTAATTTTTATAATGGCATTAGCAGTGTTTTGAATAAGTCATTCCAATTAGCGCAATACAACGTATTTACAGGCGACCCAGGGTTTATTACTCAAGATATTGAAAATATTAAAGCGGTTACAAAAGAAGATATATTAAGGGTTTATAATAAATATATAAAAGATAAGCCTTTTGTAATGACCAGTTTTGTGCCTAAAGGGGAATTAAAATTGGCAGCCGATAATTCTGTGATGGCAGCAGTAGTGGAAGAAGAAATTAAAGAAAATGTGGATGTTGCTGTAGCAGAGCATGATAGTGAAGTGGTGAAAACACCTTCAAGTTTTGACCGTTCTATAGAGCCATCTCAAGGCGTTTCGCCTAAATTGAAACTACCTCAAACTTGGACATCCACCTTATCAAACGGAATGGAAGTTTACGGAATTGAACAAACCGAATTGCCTTTAGTTAATTTTAGCCTGGTAATAGAAGGGGGCCACTTATTGGATTCTTTTGATAAAAATGGGGTTGCCAATTTAATGACCGATATTATGATGGAAGGTACGGCCAATAAAACCCCAGAAGAATTAGAAGAAGCTATAGAGCTTTTAGGGGCTTCAATTAATATGTACACAGGACGGGAAGCCATCACCATTTCAGGAAATACTCTAGTTAGAAACTTTGATAAAACCATGGATTTGGTGGAAGAGATCCTATTAGAACCTCGTTGGGATGAAGATGAGCTTAAACGAATTAAATTAAGTACTATAAATCGCATTAAGCGTTCGGCTGCAGACCCCAATACCGTAGCCAATAATGTCGCCAATAAATTGCTGTATGGAGAGGCGCATATTTTCGCTTATCCCACTTCAGGAACTGAGGAGTCCGTAGAATCCATCACGATGGCAGATTTAAAATCTTTTTACGAAAAGAATTATTCGCCCTCAGTAAGTACATTTCACATTGTTGGCAATATTACCAAAGATCAAACATTAAAAGTGTTACGTGATTTGGAAACTAAATGGGCAGCAAAAGAAGTGAAAATACCAACATATCCTCTTCCAGAGGGGCGTGATAAGGCTTCCTTATATTTTGTTGATATTCCCAATGCCAAACAATCAGTTATAGAAATAGGGTATTTGTCTATGCCGCGAACAGATCCAGACTATTTTCCTGCTACAGTTATGAATTATAAGTTGGGTGGTTCTTTTTCTGGAAATGTTAATCTTATTTTGCGGGAAGAAAAAGGATATACCTATGGTGCTCGTACTGGTTTTAGTGGTACAAAAATACCAGGAACATTCTCTGCTTCTTCAAGTGTAAGAACCAACACAACTTATGAATCTGTAGAAATCTTTAAAGACGAAATTGAAAAATATAAAGAAGGTATTTCCCAAGAAGATTTAGATTTTACTAAAAATGCTTTAATAAAATCCAATGCACGTCGTTTCGAATCCCAATACTCCTTATTGGGTATGTTACAGGAAATGAGCTCTTATGATTTGCCATCAGATTATATCGCTAACGAAGAAAACATTATTAATTCCATGACCTTGGAAGCGCATAAAAAACTCGCCAATAAATATTTAGACACCAAAAAAATGAGCTATTTAGTTGTTGGAGATGCTGCTACCCAGTTTCAAAAATTTAAAACAGCAGACTTTGATGAGGTTATTCTTTTAGATAAAGATGCTAAAAAAGTAGAAGTTTCACCAGTGAAACCCTAAGTTAATTTTAATTAAGGTAAAAAAAAGGGTGCCACATATGTGGCACCCTTTTTTATTGTGTCATTTAGATCCATGGAAACTTTGTATATGATACGTAGCTATTATATCTTTAGGGTTTAAGATTAGTTATTCAATCAAAACCCTATTTTAATGAAATACTTTTTACTCTTATTAGTTGCTTTAGTTTTAAGGTGTAGCGATTCCCACAAACAAAAGGAGGCTCCCGTACCAGACATCGAACAAGCGGCAATTCCCGTGCTGAATTTACATGAAGCCAATCGCTTGGCTCAATTACCCTTAGCATGTATGAATACCGAGTATCCCAATAAGTTGAGTCAAACCTTAGGGAGCGATGCCGATTTAAAGTCCCCGCAAACATTGCATCCCGCGTTTTATGGTTGTTTCGATTGGCATTCGGCCGTACACGGACATTGGAGTTTGGTAAGTTTGTTAAAGCAATTCCCAGATATGGATCATGCAGATACCATCAAAGCGCAGTTGCTTCAAAACATTTCTAAAGAGCATATTATCACCGAAGTGGCTTATTATGACGACTTAAATAAGTCGCATGAACGCACCTATGGTTGGGCATGGCTGCTAAAGTTGGCAGAGGAATTACATACTTGGGACGACCCAACGGCTAGAGAGCTGGAGGACAATCTACAGCCTTTAACCAATTTGATTGTTGATAAATACATAGAGTTTTTGCCGAAGTTAAACTATCCACTTCGTGTGGGAACACACCCGAATACAGCCTTCGGATTGTCTTTTGCTTACGATTATGCCCAAACGGTAAACAATGAGCCTTTAAAAAAGGTCATTGCAGAACGGGCTTCCTATTTCTTTTTAAATGATAAAGATTGCCCTATGAGTTGGGAACCTGGGGGAACCGATTTTTTATCACCATGTTTAGAAGAAGCAGCCTTAATGAAACGCTTGTTGCCAGTAGAAGAATTTAAAACTTGGTTAGATGCCTTCTTACCTAAATTAAAAGATAAAAACTATAGCCTAGAACCTGGACAGGTTTCTGATAGAACCGACGGACAATTAGTGCATTTAGATGGGGTTAATTTCTCGCGTGCATGGAGCTTAAACAAAATAGCTGAAGGCTTGCCAGAATATGCCCATCTTAAAAACATCGCCAATAAACATATCAATTATTCTTTACCAAGTATTGTAGATGGGAATTACGAAGGCGGCCACTGGTTAGGAACCTTCGCTATTTATGCTTTGAATTCTATGGAATGATCTTGAAGAACTGGTTTAAGAATATAGGGCCAGGACCTTTAGTGGCAGCCGCTTTTATTGGTCCCGGTACGGTCACGGTTTGTACCTTAGCAGGGGTATCCTTTGGGTTTGCCCTGTTATGGGCCATGGTAGTGTCTACCATAGCAACCATCGTATTACAGGAAATGGCTGCCCGACTGGGCATTATATCTCAAAAAGGACTCGCTGAAATTATTAGAACAGAGATTAAGCATCCAGTCATTAAGATTGGAACCATCATATTGATACTGTCTGCCATTGTAATAGGGAATGCCGCTTACGAAGCTGGTAATATCACTGGAGGTGTGTTGGGCTTAGAGACTATTTTCGGAAGTCCTACCATAACTTTTGCAAACTTTTCCTTTAATTATTTAAGCGTTATTGTCGGAGGTATTGCCTTTGGGGTGCTTTATTATGGGAACTACAAAATTCTGGAAAAGGTGTTGATAGGGCTCGTTATTTTAATGAGTCTGGCTTTTTTAATAACGGCAGTCATTACGAAACCGGATGTATTACAGGTATTAAAAGGGGCTTTTGTTCCTAGTTTTCCAAAAGATAGTACCTTAACTATCATAGCACTTATAGGAACCACCGTGGTGCCTTATAATTTGTTTTTGCACGCCTCATTAGTCAAAGAAAAGTGGCAACATACAAGCGATTTAAAATTAGCAAGGAAAGACACCTTTATTGCGGTGGCGTTAGGGGGTATGGTGTCTATGTGTGTTATCATATCTTCGGCGGCTATAAAAACCCAAGATATAGCAAATACCGCCGATTTAGCAAAAGGGCTAGAGCCCTTATTTGGTAGCTTATCAACCTATGTTTTAAGTATCGGTCTTTTTGCGGCTGGCATCACCAGTGCCATCACAGCACCGTTGGCAGCGGCCTATGTTACCTGTGGCTGTTTAAATTGGTCTTCAGATTTTAAGTCGCCTAAGTTTAGGTTTGTATGGATGTTTATGATACTCTTGGGCATTGTGTTTTCATCGCTCAACATAAAACCCATCGATGTCATTAAGTTTGCCCAAGTTGCCAATGGCATTTTATTGCCCATCATCGCAGGGTTTTTAGTGTGGATTATGAATAAGACATCTATTTTAGGAACTTATAAAAACAATGCATGGCAGAATATCTTCGGATTGATTATTGTGTTGATTAGTTTCTTACTCTCTTTAACAACGCTCAATAAAGTATTTGGGTTAACTTTGTTTTAATGCAACATATTATTGATATAAATGCCGATGTAGGAGAAGGTATTGGTAACGAACCTTTGCTGATGCCTTATATCACGTCTTGTAATATAGCCTGTGGCGGTCATGCTGGCACCCCTGAAAGCATGCGAACGGTTGTGGCATTAGCCAAACGCTATGGCGTTAAAATAGGGGCGCATCCATCATTTCCAGATAAGGCACATTTTGGTCGGGAACCCATGGAGATGTCCTATGCGGCATTGTTTGCTTCTGTAAAAAACCAGATTGAAAGTTTGATTCCGATTCTTGGGGACGCTCAGATGACTCTAAACCATATCAAACCACACGGGGCCCTTTACAATTTAGCGGCCACCGATAAAAATATTGCCTTGGTGATTGTTGAAGTCATGACATGGTTTGCCTTGCCTATTAAATTATACGTGCCTTATAAATCGGTTATCGCCGAGTTGGCTCTACAAAATAACATCCCTATAGTGTATGAGGTTTTTGCCGATAGAAATTATAATCCTGATTTAACATTGGTGTCCCGTAAAGAACATCATGCCTTAATACACGATACCCAAACGGTGGTGGAGCATGTTTATAATATGGTGGTACACCAAAAAGTAAGAACCATTAGTGGAGTGGAAGTTGCTATAAAAGCAGATACCTGTTGTGTGCATGGCGATAACCCCCAAGCCATAGATTTGGTTAAAAATTTACGAATGCAATTAGAAGACAAAGGACTCACTATTTTATGACATCCATGACCTATCATTTAACTTATAAACGTTTTGGAGAAGGCGCTATTTTAATAGAATGGCCCGCTATGATTGATGAACATATTTTAAAAGATGTTCTAAGATTTAAAGCTGCAATTATAAAAAAAGACATTAAAGTGATTGTTGATGTAAAGCATGCATACAACTCGTTATTAATTGTTTATCATACTGTTTGTAGGAATTTTGAAAATGAGGTAAATACCCTAGAATCCATCTATAAAACGACCGATTCTAAATATGACAGTTTGTCAATCCTCTGGAAAATCCCTGTGTGTTACGATGAGGCATTTGGTATCGATTTAGAGGCCATGTCCAAAGAAAAAAACCTTTCAAAAGAAGCCATTATTAAGCGTCATTCGCAAGCTGTTTACACGGTTTATTTTATTGGTTTTTTGCCGGGCTTTTTATATTTAGGAGGCTTGGATGATACGCTACACATGCCTAGAAAATCGACCCCTAGATTAAAAATAGCACAAGGGGCTGTTGCCATTGGCGGCCATCAAACGGGGGTGTATCCAATCGAAAGTCCTGGGGGGTGGAACATCATTGGGAATTCACCCATTGACTATTTTAATCCTAAAAACAAGGTGCCTTGTTTTGCAAAAGCGGGCGATCATATTCGATTTAAACCCATATCGATGAAAGAGTATAACGATATTAAAGTGTTGTCGGCAGCAGGCGTATATCAAATAGAAAGTGAGGTGTGGCATGGTTGAGGTATTAAAACCAGGATTGTATGCCACCATTCAAGATAAGGGGCGTTTCGGATTTCAAGCCTATGGAGTACCGTATGCTGGTGTTATGGATCCTTATGCGGCCTCTGTTGCCAATATGTTGGTGGGCAATGATGAAGACGCTGCTGTGTTGGAAATGACAATGACTGGGGCGACATTACAGTTCCATAGTGCTGCCATCATCTGCTTGTCTGGAGCGGATATGTCCCCCATGCTTAATGGGCATCCTATAGAAAACCATAAAGCCCTTCGTGTTGAAAAAGACTCTGTGTTATCTTTTGGGGGGTTGAAGCGTGGCTTTAGGTGCTATTTAGCGGTTTCTGGTGGGTTTGAAACAGAAAAGACCATGACCAGTAGGAGTCAGTTTAAGGGAGTCACGAACCAGTCTGTTATTGCAAAAGGCGATGTATTGCCTATCATGGCACAGGTGAAGGGCATGCTTCAAAAGCATGCATCCATTAAAATAAATGATGCCTACATGGATGCCAACACCATTGAGGTTTTTAAGGGGCCTGAGTTTGACAAGCTTTCAAGGGAACAACAAACCCAGTTGCTGACGCAGGTGTTTACTGTTTCAAAAGATAATAACCGTATGGCCTATCAACTAGAGCAGCCTTTAGAGAATGATTTAGACCCCATCATTACCTCCTTGGTATTGCCCGGAACCGTGCAGTTGACCCCTTCGGGACACCTGATTGTTTTAATGCGCGATTGTCAAACCACGGGCGGTTATCCCAGGGTGTTGCAATTAAAAGAAAGTGCCATGCGTACCATGGCACAAAAATTTACTGGAAATAAGGTCTGTTTTAAATGGCTTTAATACGTGTTGGAGGAGAGGGACGTATTTAGAATGTCAACTCCCGATGAGGTACCAATTCTGTCCGCGCCAGCTTCAATGTATTTTATGGCTGTATCATAATCTCTTATGCCTCCAGATGCTTTTATTTTAATATCATCCCTAACGGATTTCTTTATAATCTTTACGGCGGTTAATGTAGCACCAGCTTTGGAATAGCCTGTAGATGTTTTAATGAAATCTACTTTGGCATCCATACAGATGTCGCAGATTTTAATCACCTCATTTTTGTTTAATTCAGAAATCTCAATGATGACTTTTAATGGGGTTCTTCCAATAGCTAATTTTACATCTCTAATATCTTTAAAGACTAGTACGTAGTTTTTGCTTTTAAGAAAGCCCAGGTTGATGACCATATCAATTTCATCGGCACCATCTTCAATGGCTTTTTGGGCTTCAAAGACTTTGGCTTCTGTGCTCATGCCTCCAAAAGGAAAGCCGATGACGCTCACTATTTTAATGCCACTGCCTTGTAATAGTTGTTTAACTAGGGCCACATAGCCACTGTTCACGCAAACAGCATAAAAATTGTGTTCGATGGCTTCTTCACATAAATTGATAATATCTCGTTCTGTAGCAGTCGGTTTTAATAGCGTATGATCTATATATTTGGATATGTTCATGTTTATAAGTAGGGTTTTATAGCCTATTACCTTCTTAATGCTAAGAACATAATATGCTTGTTAAATTAAATAATGTATGTCTAGGTTGGGGCTAGTAGTCGTGCAAATTTACGAATAAAAACAAAAGATGGACTATCTAGATTGTGTACTTTATCGATTTTTGTTAAAAAAAATGAACATTTCATAAAATATTGTTAATAACTGAAGGATTATTTAATGTATTGCACTATTTGTTAAGTATTTGTGGTATGGGGTGTGTTTTCCGAAATGTTATTTATTTTAGCTGAAAATATATTGAATGAGTTCTAAATCCATACAAGTCAATACCGATTACGATTTAATATGTGTTGGAGGTGGCATTATGAGTGCGACATTGGCACTTATGGCCAAGCTTTTTGATCCTACTTTGAATATTTTAATACTGGAGCGTTTGGGTGACGTGGCTTTAGAAAGCTCGGCGGCATGGAACAATGCGGGTACGGGGCATTCGGCTTTATGTGAGCTTAATTATTGCCCCGAGGATGAAAACGGAGAGGTGGATATTAAAAAAGCGATTGCTATTTGCAACCAGTTTGAAGTCTCTAAACAGTTTTGGTCGTATTTGGTAGCTAGGGGGCTGATGAAAACGCCAGAGGATTTTATCTGTAATGTGCCACATCATAGTTGGGTAACGGGAAGCGAGAATGTGGCTTATCTGGAGCAACGCTATCATGCCATGAAAAAGCATTTTATGTTCGATACCATTGCGTTTACAAAAGATGTTGAGGTTATGAAGCAATGGTTTCCGTTGATTGCCGCTCATAGAAGTCCTGAAGAGGTCATGGCGGCTAGCAGAATAGAGCGGGGAACGGAGGTTAATTATGGGGAACTCACCAGAACGCTTTTTAGGATTTTGGAAACGGAGTTTGATACCAAGGTGCAATGTCATCAAGAGGTGGTGGATATCGACCCGGATGAGCAGGTGGAATGGTACGTAAAAGTAAAAGATACCGAGACGAAAAAGACACAGTATTTTGATGCCGAGCATGTGTTTATTGGTGCAGGTGGCGGTAGCTTGTTGTTATTGCAAAAAGTAGAGATTGAGGAAAAGGATGGGTATGGTGGCTTTCCTGTAAGTGGGGAATGGTTGGTTTGTAAAAATGAGGCCATTATTAATCAGCATCATGCGAAGGTGTATAGTAAAGCGGGGCCGAACGATCCGCCTATGTCCACGCCGCATTTAGATACCAGGTATATTAAAGGCAAGCGCGAATTGTTGTTTGGACCTTTTGCGGGCTTTAGTGCCAAGTTTTTAAAGGAAGGCTCTAATTTCGATTTATTGAAATCCATCAAATTGGATAATATAGAGCCGATGTTAGGGGTTTTTTGGCATAATTTGCCATTGACGAAGTACTTGATAGAACAGGTGACCATGAGCCATGAGGATAGAATGAACGATTTGCGGCAATTTGTTAAAGATGCCCAGAGTGCCGATTGGGAGCTATTGGTTGCTGGACAACGGGTTCAAATCATTAAAAAAGACGCATATGAAGGTGGGGTGTTGCAATTTGGTACCGAAGTAGTCAGTAGTAAGGACGGGAGTATTACCTGTTTGTTGGGAGCCTCTCCTGGGGCTTCTACAGCGACCCATGTGATGTTGCAGGTATTGGAAAAGGCCTTTCCTGAAATAATGCATTCTGAAAAAGGGGAGAAGCTGTTAAAAGACATGGTGCCTACTTGGAACACGGAGGTAAGTAAAGCCGTGTTCCAACAGCAACTAGAACGTTCTAGATTGCTTTTGAGGCTTTAACTGCTTTTTGGGAAGGTTTGGGTATTGGTTGTTTCAATGATGCGGTTTGCCCATGAAACGGCTGTGTTGAGATTTTCAAATATCTCAAAAGGTTTGTTGAAGAATTTGCTTTCTAATTCCGCACTCAATCGCATGCTATTGCTATGGGGGACTACGGCAATGGCAATCAGATTGGGTATTTTTTCAAATTCTTTGTAAACAAGTGGGTTTACAGAATAAGAGTTTACACGGTTTGAGATGTAAACCATGTTTTTGTTTTCAAAATGTTCTTTAACAATGGTCTCTAGTTCGGAGGTATTTAATAAGTCGGACGATTGTCCTTCTTTAACTTGTTTTATGATAAAGTGGTCAAATACAAACACTTCCGCGTGACCAATATCATAGTAATGAATCATTCCCATAATTATTGATTTAGTAGGTTTAAGACGTGGAATTACTAAGTTAGTAAAAAAATACCTAATAAAATAGAAAAACAGCAATTATTTTTCAGAAATGCCTGAATAAAACCTTGCTGTTTTTCACTAACCAACCAATACTAAGACGGTTGTTTTTGTAAATTGTTACACTTTAGATGCTTTTTGTTGCTAAATCGCTTTGGTTTCTAAACACCAGTTCGTCATCAAAAGCATCCAATAGGATAACGCTATCGGTATTTACCTTTCCTGCTAGGATGTCTTTACTCAAAGCATTCAATACTTCTTTTTGAATGACACGTTTTACAGGTCTTGCGCCATATTCCGGATTATAGCCTTTGTTCGCTAAATAGGCCACTGCTTCTGGGGTGGCGTCAAAGATGATGCCTTGTTTGGCAATCATTTTGGTAATGCCTTTCAGTTGCAGCCCAACAATATTCACAATATCGTCTTTGGTTAAAGGCGTGAACATGATGATGTCGTCTATCCTATTTAAAAACTCGGGTCTCACGCTTTGTTTTAATAGGGTGAGTACGTCTAGTTTAGCGACTTCAATGGCTGAATCGATATCTTTTGTAGCTTCAAAACGCTCTTGTATGATTTGGCTTCCGATGTTGGAAGTCATGATGATGATCGTGTTTTTAAAATCTGCTACACGCCCTTTGTTATCCGTTAAATGGCCTTCATCCAATACTTGTAATAAGATGTTGAAGGTATCGGGATGTGCTTTTTCAATTTCATCCAGCAAAATAACGGAGTAGGGTTTTCTTCTAACGGCTTCTGTTAACTGACCGCCTTCATCATAGCCTACATATCCCGGAGGTGCTCCTACCAATCGGCTTACGGCATGTTGTTCCTGGTACTCGCTCATGTCGATTCGGGTTAGCGCATTTTCATCATCAAACAGATATTCTGCCAGGGCTTTTGCCAATTCTGTTTTACCCACGCCTGTGGTTCCTAGAAACAGGAAGGTGCCTATGGGCTTTTGCGGATTTTGCAATCCGGCACGGCTTCGTCTTACGGCATCGCTCACGGCTATGATGGCTTCTTGTTGGCCTACCACGCGTTTGTGTAATTGGTCTTCCAGTTTCAATAGTTTTTCGCGTTCGCTTTGAATCATTTTAGATACCGGAATGCCTGTCCATTTCGCCACGACTTCTGCGATATCTTCATAGGTTACTTCTTCTTTTATCAAAGAGTTTTCAGACTGATTGTCTTGCAGCTCTTTTTGAAGGGTTTCCAATTGTTCTTGGGCTTCCTTGATTTTTCCGTAACGTAATTCGGCGACTTTACCATAATCACCATCACGTTCGGCGCGTTCGGCATCCAGTTTAAAGTTTTCAATATTTAGTTTGATGGTCTGGATGTTATCGACTACTTCTTTTTCGCTTTTCCACTTCGCGTTCAATTCGTTGCGTTCTTCTTTTAAATTGGCTAAATCGGAGCGTAGGGATTTCAATTTTAATTCATCTTTCTCCCGTTTAATCGCCTCTATTTCGATTTCCAACTGCATGATCTTTCTATCCAGAACATCCAACTCTTCTGGTTTGGAATTGATTTCCATACGTAATTTGGAAGCGGCCTCATCCATCAGGTCAATGGCTTTATCTGGTAAATACCTGTTGGTAATGTAGCGTTGTGATAATTCAACGGCTGCAATGATGGCTTCGTCTTTAATACGTACTTTATGGTGGGTTTCATATTTTTCTTTAATACCTCGAAGGATGGAGATGGCACTTTCGGTATCAGGCTCATCGACCATTACTTTTTGGAAACGTCGCTCCAGGGCTTTGTCTTTTTCAAAGTATTTTTGGTATTCATCCAACGTGGTGGCACCAATGGCGCGTAACTCACCACGAGCTAAGGCAGGTTTTAAAATATTGGCTGCATCCATAGCCCCTTGTCCGCCACCGGCTCCTACCAGGGTGTGGATTTCATCAATAAACAGCACGATATCGCCTTCGCTTTCGGTCACTTCTTTAATCACGGCTTTAAGACGTTCTTCAAACTCGCCCTTGTATTTGGCACCTGCAATTAAGGCGCCCATGTCTAATGCGAAAATTTGCTTGTCTTTTAGGTTGTCTGGCACATCACCATCTATAATTCGGTGCGCCAATCCTTCGGCAATAGCGGTTTTACCAGTACCGGGTTCTCCCACCAAAATGGGGTTGTTTTTAGTCCGTCTGGATAAAATTTGAAGAATTCTGCGGATTTCTTCATCACGGCCAATTACCGGGTCCAGCCTGCCGTCTTTGGCCAACTGGTTTAGGTTTTTGGCGTATTTGTTTAGCGAATTATAGGTTTCTTCCTGGCTTTGTGACGTCACACGGTCGCCTTTACGTAATTCGTTGATACCGGCTGTTAGCGCCTTTTCGGTGACACCCTGGTCTTTTAGCATCTGTGCGATCTTGCTGTTCGATTTAAAAATGGCAATGATTAAATGCTCTACGGAAACATAGTCATCGTTCATTTTTTTAGCAATGATGGCGGCTTCGTTAAGTGTTTTTCCTGCTTCGCGGGATAGGACGAGCTCGCCGCCCGATACTTTAGGGAAGCTTTCTAATTGTTTGTCTAAAGCTTGTTCTAACACCACGATGTTGACATTCAGTTTTTTTAAAAGGAATGGCAATACGTTGTCGTCAACTTCAAAAATGCCTTTAAACAGGTGTTCATTTTCTATTTGTTGGTGGCCATGGCTTTGCGCTATTTGTTGCGCTTGCTGTATGGCTTCTTGCGATTTTATGGTATAATTGTTTAAGTTCATAATATGTTATTTTTCCATTCCTGCCTAGGCAGGGATCTTTTGATTGTGTCTTTTATTTTCTTGTTGTTATGCCTGCTCAGGCAGGAATTTCATGATGTATTTTCTTTTTCTTCTTAATTGATTTAATTTTACAAAGTGATTCAGTCAATAATCTTACCAGTCCGATTTACAGGACAAAATGACATTAAAACACCTATAAACACTGACTTTTAGTCAGTTGTAAGATTTCGAAAATGAAACAGACTAATCAGGTATAAGATACGAATTATGGGATTATTTAGCAAGTTATTTAGCACTTCATTAGAACAAAAAGAGGAAAAGGTATTGCCTTGGTTAGATTTAAACACGACCAGCCAATTACAGACCATCAAAGACCACTCAGCTACCAAAACGCAGGTTATTTTTAAACATTCTACTACCTGCGGGATTAGCAGGATGGTGATGAGGCAATTTGTTGCCGATTTTGGGTTGTCTGAAAAGGAGTTGGATTTATATTATCTGGATTTACTTGCTTACCGAGAGGTGTCTCATGCTGTTGCCAATACTTTTAACGTGGTTCACGAATCGCCACAGGTGTTGGTTATTAAAAACGGCGTGGTGGTCGCGCATGCCAGTCATGGTGCTATCAACGATTTGGATATAAAGCGGTTTATATAAACTTATATGGGGTTTCTGTTTGTTTATGGCACTTTGATGCATACGGCAAACAACGGGGTGTCGCGCTTTTTGCGGGCGCATTCGGAGTTTGTTGGTGATGCTTATATCTACGGGAGGCTTTATGACTTGGGGGACTATCCGGGAGCGGTGCCTAGTGGGGATGCCTCGGAGCGGGTGTATGGCCATGTGTTTAAGGTGATGGATGCGGACGCTGTGTTTAAGGTATTGGATGATTATGAGGGCATTGGTGATGGCGACCCCCATGTGTATGCGTATGTACGTAGGTCCGTGACGGCTTATTTAGGGGATGGTACTGAAGTAAGTACCTGGTTTTATGCGTATCACTTTCCTACGGATGCCCTGCGGTTGATTCCTTCTGGGCGTTATTTAAACACCTAGTTTGTCATTTCGAGTGAATTTGTGAATTGGGCAGAACAAATTTGTATTGGGAAGCTTAGGGGTTAAATCTGTTCTCGATACAACATACGTCGTGCCTCAGTATGTCACTCGAACTGACAGCGTGACTAAAAAACACTATCAATAATCGATATGTTACTTTGAGGGAATTTGTGAAGTGGGCGGAACAAATTTATATCGGGAAGCTTAGGTGTTATATCGGTTCTCGATACAACATACGTCGTGCCTCAGTATGTCACTCGAACTGACAGCGTAACAAAAAACACTATCAATAATCGATATGTCATTTCGAGTGAATTCGTGAAGCGGGCGGAACCAATTTATATCGGGAAGCTTAGGGGTTAAATCGGTTCTCGATACAACATACGTCGTGCCTCAGTATGTCACTCGAACTGACAGCGTAACAAAAAACACTATCAATAATCGATATGTCATTTCGAGTGAATTCGTGAAGCGGGCGGAACCAATTTATATCGGGAAGCTTAGGGGTTAAATCGGTTCTCGATACAACATACGTCGTGCCTCAGTATGTCACCCGAACGGATAGCGTGACTAAAAAACACTATCTATTATCGACATGTTACTTCGATGGAATTCGTGAAGCGGACGGAACCGATTTGTATTGGGAAGCTTCGGGGTTAAATCTATTCTCGATAGAACATACGTCGTGCCTCAGTATGTCACTCGAACTGACAGCGTAACAAAAAACACTATCAATAATCGATATGTCATTTCGAGTGAATTTGTGAAGCTGGCGGAACCAATTTGTATTGGGAAGCTTAGGGGTTAAATCTGTTCTCGATACAACATACGTCGTGCCTCAGTAGGTCACTCGAACGGATAGCGTGACTAAAAAACACTATCTATTATCGACATGTTACTTCGATGGAATTTGTGAAGCGGCCGGAACCAATTTGTATTGGGAAGCTTAGGGGTTAAATCGGTTCTCGATACAACATACGTCGTGCCTCAGTATGTCACTCGAACTGACAGCGTAACAAAAAACACTATCAATAATCGATATGTCACTTCGATGGAATTCGTGAAGTGGGCGGTATAAATTTGTATCGAGAAGCTTAGGGGTTAAATCTGTTCTCGATACAACATACGTCGTGCCTCAGTATGTCACTCGAACGGATAGCGTGACTAAAAAGCACTATCAATAATCGACATGTTACTTCGATGGAATTTGTGAAGCGGACGGAACAAATTTATATCGGGAAGCTTAGGGTTTAAATCTGTTCTCGATACTAAATACGTCGTGCCTTAGTATGTCACTCGAACGGGCAGCGTAACTAAAGAACACTATCAATAATCGATATGTCGTTTCGACGAAGGAGACATCATATAACGTGAGCAAAAAATCTGATTCCTCATGCTTCGGAATGACAAAACAGCATGTGTTCTTTCTTAACGTCATGGCATTCATCCATAACCTTACACCTCCTTAGCAAACAGATAGGTGGCACTGCCCTGTAATTTGTTGTCCACATGGGCCTGTTCGAACTTAAAAGTCACCGTGCCGAGTATCAGTAACCAGCCCTTTTCAGAAGGCATGGGGAACTGCCATAGGGCTTCGGGTATGGTTTTATGGGGCTGTAGGGTGGTCTCGTGGCTGCTCAGGGGCGTTATATCGATGTCGGGCTTGTTGGGGTTTACCGTAAAGGCATGGAGTTGTAGGAGGGCGGAGCGCACGGCTTTGGGCGGTTTGATGTTTTGCCCCAGGTTTAGGGCAGGGATGAGGCAGTCCACCGTGTTGTTGTCGGTCTGGTTCACCTCGATATAGAAATGGCAGGTCTTAGCCCAGGGTACCTGGCTGTTGAACTCAAAGCCTTCCAATGCCTGTGGCATGTTGGATGCTAAGGAGCTGGCAGGGGTGGTAGCTCCCAAAGTGGGGTTGAGTGCCTTGGCCATCGTAGCGCGGTGTCTGGCGGCATAATAGCTGTCGGTTACCAAGGGATAGGCCTGTGTAAGGGCCCTCCTGTATGTTTTATCCTGTTGGCTGACCCAGCCAAAGGTGCTGGCTGCTGCTTTGGTGCCAGCGGTTTGCTTTATCTTTCCCGGTTTGCTGCGTGCATAGGTATAGTCGCCTTTGTTCACAAATACCACGTTGCCTATCGCACCACTTAGGGTGCCATCTTGTATGGGTTTCGCCATCGTTTCACGTTTTTGTTAAGGTTTTCACTCTTTTTTTAACCATGAGCTGCCTTTGTTTTTAAGGCAAGGCTTTGGTTCTGTTTTATAAAAGTACATAATTAATGCATATGAAATGCATAACAAGTCCATATTTAATATGGAGTTGTTATGGACTTGTTATGGAGTTGTTATGGACTTGATACCTAGATGAGGCGTCCTGACATAGCTATACAGGTTGATGAATACATCCTGTTATTGCTATACAGATACAGGTTATTTTATAAAACTTAATGGCATGAGGTATTTGTATGAAAAGAGCAGAGACTTTGTAGGGCAAGGGATTTATACCAAAATCATTGGAATTAACAATAAAACCATTACAAGTCTATAGGATACCTTGTTGAAAAGTAATATATTGCATATATAAACGATATGGCTGCAATAAGGTATATATTTATTGTGGTTATACAAGTGTTAGTGGCAAGTATGACAAAAAAGACTACAAAAAAAATTATTCAATCTGAATTCAAGCTTGCTGAAGAAAACTTGGAATTTTGTTGGAACTTTTTGTCAGACTTAAAAGCTCTATCATATCACGACAACAACTTTGTCGACAGACTATTGAAATTTCAAGAAACTCTTGCCACAACAATTTTCAGACTACAGTCAATAAGAAACAATATAATTTCAGAAGAGAAGAATTATATTAAGAAAAAAGACAGTTACAGCTATGATTGGTTCCGATCAAAAATGAAATTATTATCGAATTTCAAAAAAGGAATTGATTCAGTTGTGAATATGTCTAAATCTTTTGGAGACGCTTTTGCCTATTTCTTCTATCAATTCGATGAGGAATTATTGTCCAAACATTTAAATCATCAAAGAATAATAAATGATACCGCTGATATTGGCAAAAGAGGTGAACTTGAGTTCATAAAAAACATTAAGCATATAGAAGGACATTTCACTTTATTTCACGATATCACAAACACTTTACGATATGGAGATTTTAGCTTTATAAATCTTAAGACGCTCAAAGTTGAAAAAATTGGCGAATTGAAAACCCAAAAAGTAGACTCTCAAACTTTAAACTTAAGCCTAACATATTTTAAAAGGGATGACATAGATAAAAAAAACAAACCTCTTGAAAATCTCGAATTAGAAAAAACAAGAAATGGAAGGCAGATTCTTGGAATGGCAAACCTGTTATTTAATGAAAAAGGAGAAAATGATAGAAGAAAGAAACTCGAAAATCCAACATATTCAAAAGAAATAGAAAAGTTGCTAAAATCATCAAGAGTAAACCAAAGCAAATATATTCAAGTAAGTGAGGGTCTTGTATTTATTTCATTAAAGTCCCGAAAAACAAGCTTATACAATAATATTTTTCATAAGGATTTCACCAAATATGGAGTTAATGACACCTTCAAGGAAATATATGTTAAGGCTGTTAAAAAATTAATCAAAAAAGAATCAAAGAATAATGGAATTATAATCGGACAGTTATTATACAATCCAGATTTGACTGATAAAAATACTCCAGGAACTGTTCCTTTATTTTGGCATCCAATAGACAGTAATGAGTTAAAGCAAATGTATTTTTTAAACACAATTGTTGTTTCTCTATTCAATCCTATTCACTTGATTGAAGATATTGAAAAATTGGGATATTTTGTTGATAGTAAATATTCAGATAAGAAAAGAGAAGATGTAAAACCGACTAAAGGAATTGATAGATTTGACTTATTTATTTCTTACATTATTAACTTTTTAATGACTGAATCGTTTGTTATAAAATCTATTCAAGAAATTGACAAAGAATATGGAAAAGGAATAAATGGACAAGGTGCCCAAATATTAGTAAAACTGCAACAAAAATTTGATATAATACCAGCTGCTAACAATGGTAACCGTTGCACAAGCCTATAAATTATAAAAACAGACTTCTATAACTGCCTTTTGAGGCAGTTTCTTTTTTAGGTCGCTTCCCTGCTGTGGAAAGTTTTTGACTTACCAAAACCATTGCCATTAACAATACGATTATGGTTGTTTTAAGTCTGTTGGATAGCTTGTTGAAAAGTAATATATTGCGTATGTAAACGATATGGCTGCAATAATAGGATTGGTGTTTGTTGGGGTTGTGTGGGGGTTGTATGCAATTTGAAAATCGAACTCTGAATTGAAAATTATCAAATACATAAAGTCAGAATATAAAGGTTGGTTAATGGGACTTCTAATGCTCCCATTTATTATTGGATTTGAAAAATCGTTCTCTGAATTAGACTTAATCTCTGAACTAGACAATTTGACTATCATTTTAAGAATTTTATGTTTGATTTTTGTCGCCAGCTTTTTTGTTTTCATAATGTTCAGTGGCGAATTTGAATTCCACGAAAGACTTGGCGGAACGGAATATGAGCCTGAAGATTTGAACCGATTTAAACAGAATTTAAAAAAATCACTGTCAGTTTACTCAATTGCTTTACTGATTTGGGTTATTGCAATTCTGATAATAATTTTCAACTTTGGGAATACAGAAAGTATATGGAAAATGATATACTTGTTGATTTTTCCAATAGTTTTTATCGGATTAATGATTTATGTATTTAACAGAATAAAAATTGCACAAAGCCCATAAATTATAAAAAAACAGACTTCTATAACTGCCTTTTGAGGCAGTTTCTTTTTTTAGGCTTCCCTGCTGTGCTAAGTTTTTAACTTCCCAAAACCATTGAAATTAATAATAAAACCCTGCTGTGAGAAGTTTGTAACTTCTCACCCTACTTTTTGAAGTTTGTTATGTGCTGTGCAAAGTTTTTGACTTACCAAAACCATTGAGATTAACAATAAGATTATGGCTATTGTAAGGCCGTTGGATAGCTTGTTAAAAAGTAATATATTGCGTATATAAACGATATGGCTGCAATGGGGGTGGGTGTTTGTTGTGGTTATACAAGTGTTAGCTGTAATTAATCCCAGAACGCACCAACAAATGAAATCATTGAAAGATACCATTAGAGAAGAATTACGAAAACAATTAATTGATTCAGAAGACCAATTTCATATTATAATTCTCTTTGAGAAATCTAATGATGTTCCTGATTTTTTAATAACAGAAGGAAAATGGAATCCTTCGGAATATAAAGGATATTGGCAAAGAGTAGATAATCCTAATTTCGATTTTGAACAAAAACACGTGCATATAGCAAAACAAAAGCACATAAATACAAAAGCAAAACAAGTTTCTTGGAATGAAGATGGAACTAGACACGATAAAAAATCATTCAATGATAATTTTAACGGAATGGAAAAAGCAAAAACTATCGCACGAAATGTTTTGAATCTATCAAATGATATCACATTGGAAAATTTGACAGATAATAGCAAAGGTCTTTTATTACTAGAAAGTGTTCAAACTCTTCCAGAACAAAGTAATGTTTATATTTTTAAAGCAATAAAAGAAAATAATACGAGAGTTATTAAAAGTTGAAATAATAGGATGTTTTATGCTTAACGAAAAAGAAAAGGAAAAATTTATTTCAATGAAAGTTGAAATAATTAATTTAAATATTTTAGCAAGTTGTTACATTAGAAAATTAAATCGAATTATATATCTATGGCAAAAAACAACACGTGAATTCGTTTTCGAGGAATACACATCAATGAGATATATGGAAAATGGAATAATCCTTCATTTAACAAATCTTGACGACCAAAGCTCAAATTATTCATTTAGAGCAATTTATAAAGAATTGAACAAATCATCAATTAATCAGAAAAAAATAAAACTACTAAACGATAAACTTAAGAAATTCAGACAAAAAATAAATCATATTAAAGTTAATCATAGAATAGATAGAATAGCTCATTTAAACTATGACAGCAGTCCAAATCTTGATGACTTTTTTGATTTTGACAATTGTCTTCGACCTTTAATTTTCCAAGCTAATGAAATAGCAGATTTACTTTGGGGAGTTAAAGTAAACTACAAATTTAATTTAGGTAAACACGAAGGTATACTCGATTTTCGTGAAATAGCAGAAAAAAAGAAAGTAGATTTAGATAGTCAAAAAGGATATTAAAATAATAACTACAGCTAACACCGGTAGCCGTTGCACAAGCCCATACATTATAAAAAACAGACTTCTATGACTGCCTTTTAAGGCAGTTTCTTTTTTTAGGTCGCTTCCTTGCTGTGGAAAGTTTTTAACTTCCCAAAACCATTGGGATTAATAATAAAACCATTACAAGCCTATAGGATACATTGTTAAAAAGTAATATATTGCATACATAAACGATATAACTACAATAAGGTATATATTTATTGTGGTTATACAAGTGTTGTAAACAATGCTGAAAAACTTTACGAATTAACTCATCAAACTATCGAATAATAAATGAAATACGTAATAATATCTTTAGTAATAGCAGCGATTATAGCAATTACTGCCTATATTTTGGATTTTACCAATAATAAATCAGATAAGATTTTTTTAATCATCGTTGTTTCATTGTTAATTCTCTGCGGACTCTTTTTTTCAATTAAAGGAGAAATATTCAAAGACAACGAATCTAAAGTTCAATCTGAATCACTTGCTAACACTAAACAAAACACTGAAGAATTAAAAGAAAAATCTGAATTGATAATTTCAAATATCAATGAAAATTTAGAAAGATTAACCGTAATAAATGATAGTGTATCTAATTTAAACACCGCATTAACTTCAGTTGAAAAGGATTTAGCAAGACAATTAGAAGTTTTTAATAAAACTCTTACTCAAACAAAAGTATTTGAACAAAAAGTAAGCGAGCAACTTAAATTAGAGAAAAAACGGTTTGAATTAGAAAGACCAGAGGTGGAAGTTGTTGCAACTTTGGAAAAGAAGCAAGGAAAAGAGGGTAATCATTATGGAATTTTGTTCCAATTCAGGAATCTTGGAAAAAGAGTTGCTAAAGATTTTAATAGTGAAGCAATTATTGGAATTGCAAAAGACAAAAAGAATCTTGCTGAACATTTTAAAATGGAGAGTTCGTTGGAGAACTTTGACATAACGCCTATGCAGGCTGGAGGAATAGAAATTAAAGTAAGAAGTAGCCAATCGATTAATTTGACAGGCATTGAAAATGACTTAAGTTTAATAGTTTTATTAAAATACACATATTCGGACGAGTTTTTAGGTAAAATAATTGAAAAAGAATATTATTATTTCTGGTATGGGTTTAACAAAAGTGGAATGCTATTGCTCTCTGACAATAATGATGATTTAAGAAATAGGTTAGACCAATACATAAAAGACAATGGATTAAAATTGTAAAAAAAAGCACAGTTTACAACAACGTATTAATTAATTGCTAGTTCAAGCTTGTTTACGAAAATCCTTGTGGATTTTCTATTCGGTTTGTATTTGCTAAATTAGGTGCTTAAACACGCAACTAATCTTATACATCAACGTTGTGCGTCATTATAAATAAAAATAAACAATGAAAGATACTGAATCAACAGAAAAACAAATCTATGAAGAACAAAAAATTGTAGATTTTGACACAAGAGAATTTACAATTGAATATATAACGGACAAATACTTGAATGGTGTAGATGAAGATGAAAATGAAATTTATGTTCCTGAATATCAGCGTGAATTTGTATGGGATGAACAGAGACAATCTAAATTAATCGAATCAATTATTTTAGGACTTCCAATCCCACTTTTATTTTTAGCAGAAAATAAGGAAAAAGACAATAGATTAGAAATTGTTGATGGCTCACAAAGAATAAGAACACTAGCAGCTTTTATTAACAACGAATTGACTTTAATTGGTCTAGAAAAACTAGACAAACTTAATGGATTTGACTTCAAAGACTTAAGTACTAGTAGGCAACGAAAATTTAAAAACACACCATTGAGAATGATTGTGCTTTCAGATAAGGCAACAGAGGATGTAAGGAATGAAATTTTTGAAAGAATAAATAGAGGAAGTGATTTACTTTTAGCAATGGAAAAGCGTAAAGGAATTTACAGAGGGATATTTAGAGATTTTATTTATGACATATGTGGAAAAAATAAGACGTTTAATGAAATAACAAAAGTTGACTCTAGACAAGGTAAACGCCAAGAAAAGGAAGAATTAATTCTCAGGTTTTTTGCTCTTTCAGACAACTACAAAAAATACCCTAGTCATCAAGGAATTGCAAAATATTTAGATGATTATTTAGAATCTAAAAACAAACAATTTTCAGATTTAAAATATAAAAATACTACTGAGTTAAAACAAATTATAGCAAGTAATGACGAATTGAAAAAATACTATCAAAGATTCTATAATATGGTAAAATTTGTAGATTCAAACTTTAAGTATGGTTTTTCAAAAAATCAATTACCTCAAGTTTCAAGAATTTATTTTGAGGCAATATCAGTTGGAACATCATTAGCTTTAGAACAAGAACCAGAATTGAAAGAAGCAAAAATCCCCACTGAAAAATGGATTAAATCACAAGAGTTTAAAAATGTGATTTCGGGGAAATACCATACTCATATTCCTAAAAGAATTAAAGAAAGGGTTGAATATGTAAGAGATAAAATTCTTGGGAAATGATTAGTGTTTGGACTGATTATAATAATCGAGTTAAAGAAATTGACCTTTATTTCGAGTTTCTCAATGATTATAGTAATGATTCTGATGACTTGTTTAAAATTTTGAAAGCAAATGGTTTTCTTCTAATATATAACCTTATTGAATCAACTGTAAGAAACGGCTTAGAGGAAATTCATAGTTCATTCAATAATGACGTATTATCATATAGTGAAGTAATTGATGAAATTAAATCCATTTGGATTGATTATAATTTTAAAAAATTTAAAAATTTTAGTGCAAAAAATATTGCTCTGGAAATAAATGAAATCGGTCAGGCAATAATAAATGTTGGATATTCCGACTACATAGACCAAGTGAAAAGTGGTGATATTTCAGGTAATTTGGATAGGAGAAAAATAGAATTACTTGCGGATAGATATAAATTCAAAAAAAACACTAAAATTAATGGAACTGATTTATTTAAAGTTAAAAATAATAGAAACAGACTAGCACACGGAGAAATATCATTTAAGGATTTAGGAAAGGCATATGATAAAAATGAACTTAATAGAATAAAAAGAGTTTGTGAATTGTATCTCAAAGAAATGCTATTAAAAATTGATAAATATATTCAAGAACAAGGCTATAAAAAATAACGAACGCACAACAATGGAAGCCGTTGCACAAGTCTGCTGTGAGAAGTTTGTAACTTCTCACCCTACTTTTTGAAGTTTGTTATGTGCTGTGCAAAGTTTTTAACTTCCCAAAACCATTGCCATTAATAATAGGATTATGGCTATTGTAAGTCTGTTGGATAGCTTGTTGAAAAGTAATATATTGCGTATATAAACTATATGGCTGCAATGGGGGTTGGTGTTTGTTGGGGTTATACAAGTGTTGGCAACATTAAAATGCGAAAAAAAAAGGAACTTACAGAGAATAAAAAAAAGAACATTTTCTTTATAGTGTTTAGTAGTTTTCTATTAGTAGCATTATTATTCACTAATAAGAAAGAAAATTCCCTACATAAAAATAGTAAATGGACATTTGGAAAAGTAATCGATATTGTTCCTGGAAGGAACAAATACATAGAATACCAATACTATGTAAATGGTAATCTTTATGAAGGCTCGGATCCTTATAATTATGGATGGCCTGAACATCATAGAACGGGTAAACCTGTTTTGAATAAATTCTACAATGTCGAATATGATTCATTAAATCCAAAATATGCAAAAATTTTCATAGAAAAAAAATCATATTTCGATTATGAATTACCTGAAATAAATGGAATCAAAACTAAGGGAATAATAGAAAATATATCATCTATTTCTGATAATTACATAGACCTTTACATTAAATACAAAAGTTACAACAAGTACTTTTCATTCAGAAGTCGTTTTCATAAAGATAGTCTACCTTGCATTGACTATAGTAAATGTTTAGATTCCGAGATAGACTTAATGGTAGTCGAAAAATATCCAGAATTAAATGATGTATATTTCCAAAGTTATGACAGGACAACTAGGAGAATAAGTAAACTGATAAATAAATAACGTTGCACAACAAAGACGGTAACCGTTGCACAAGCCTATAAATTATAAAAACAGACTTTAATAACTGCCTTTTGAGGCAGTTTCTTTTTTTAGGCTTCCCTGCTGTGCTAAGTTTTTAACTTCCCAAAACCATTGAAATTAATAATAAAACCATTACAAGCCTATAGGATACCTTTGAAAAGTAATATATTGCATACATAAACGATATAACTACAATAAGGTATATATTTATTGTGGTTATACAAGTGTTACCAGCAAGCTTAAATACACACGCAACAATGACAGA
>NZ_QKPO01000010.1 GCF_003258355.1 Confluentibacter sediminis
GAAGACAACCCTCTGTTTATGATTTGGAGAAAAAAAGGATATGAAATAAAAACTCTTTCAAAGTACAATCATAGTACAAGTGAAATAACATTTAGACTTCCTACAGGGAAGTTTTAAACTAAAATAAGAACCCTTTGCCTAAAGTAAAGGGTTTTTAAATTATTTAATAAATTGTTTTTTATAAAATAATTTTTACTCAACCTTATCATGCACCTTCGTATGCTTACCGCCATTCCAAAGTGTTAAAATATCCGTCGCAACATGGGCGCCACTTCCAGACGATATTGCAAATTGACTTCTCCAACCGGCTAACGAACCTGCAACATACAAACCTTCTTTTACTAAATGATCCATATTTTTCAACCAAATGCGGTCTTTTTCTTTTTCCGATCTGGGATGAGGCTCAATATAATCTTCCAACCCTTTAATGGTCATTAAGTTGGTATAACCTACGGCAACAATCACAATTTTCGATTTATAGGAACTTTTATTGGTAATAATATTAAAAGCATCAGTAGTGGAAACGATTTCTTTAACTTTTTCTTTGTCAATTTGTTCAAGATGAGGATAGAGAGAAGCTAGTTGTTTTTTGCCTTGTTTGAGAATGGATGCTCCGGTAGTTTTTGCTTCAAACCCTAGCACATTATTAAATAAAGCAGATTGTAAATGTGATGTTTTTTGATGTATAATAATACCAATACGCTTGTCTTTTGCAAATGGTTTGTCTTTTGCAGACCCTAAAACTAATGCACACGATAATCCTGCGGCACCGCCACCAATTATTAAAGCATCAAACATTAACGACGTTGTTTTACTTTTTCTTCAATACGTTTAGAAATTCTTAAAATAAGCATTAAAAAAATAGCACAAAGTCCACATAAAATAGTAATTAGTGCCGTGATGCTTTCGCCTTCAAAAGGGGCATTAAAATCTACTTTAGTAAAATTAAAGGCGATTAATACAAAGGCAAGTAAACTAATAATGATGGTTATGATTTTCATATGTAGATAGTATTTTAAATGATTTCAATCAAGGCTTTGACGTTATGGGCAAATAATTTTACAGCAATAGCTAATAAAACAACTCCAAACACCTTTCTAACAATGTTAATACCATTTTGACCTAAAAAGTGTTCAATGCTTTTTGAGGTTTTTAACACAATAAAGATAACAATAACGTTTAAAATAATGGCAATAATGATGTTTTCTGTTCTAAATTCGGCTCTTAAAGACAATAAAGTGGTTAAGCTCCCTGGTCCCGCAATTAAAGGAAATGCTAATGGAAAAACAGAAGCGGTGTTAGCCGTATGTTCTTCTTGTTTATAGAGAGTGATGCCCAAAATCATTTCCAAAGCAATAAAAAAGAGAATAAATGAACCTGCAACAGCGAAAGAATTGACATCGATGCCAATAAGCGTTAGAATACTTTTTCCAAGAAATAAAAAAGCAACCATAATAACTCCAGAAATAATAGCGGCTTTTCTACTATCAATATGGCCTACTTTTTTTCGTAAATCTATAACAATAGGTATATTGCCAATAATATCTACAACGGCAAACAAA
This sequence comes from Confluentibacter sediminis, assembly GCF_003258355.1. Lineage (GTDB taxonomy): Bacteria > Bacteroidota > Bacteroidia > Flavobacteriales > Flavobacteriaceae > Confluentibacter > Confluentibacter sediminis. The sequence goes on from NZ_QKPO01000010.1 coordinate 1,563, forward strand.
ACCATAAAAGCTGTAAATATTTCTTTAAAAACAAGTTGCATAACTAGTCGTTTGTTTGAATTTTGATGCAAAGGTCGATAATAATTATAAATTAATAATACTTATAGAATTTAAAGTTTGTCTATTTTTGTTCACTTAATTAAAAGGTATTTATGTTCCAGTTAGGAAAAACCATTGTTTCGGAAGATATTATAAAAAAGGATTTTGTTTGCAATTTATCGGCATGCAAAGGTGCTTGTTGTGTTGATGGCGATGCGGGGGCTCCTTTAGAAGCCGAAGAAACAAAAATTTTGGAGTCTATATATCCAAAAGTAAAACCTTTTTTACGTCAAGTAAGCATTGACGCTATTGAAGACCAAGGAACTTTTATTACCACGAAACAGGGTGATTTTGAAACACCTTTACTAAATGGAGCAGATTGCGTATATGTCATTTATGATGATAAAAATACAGCGCTATGTGCTATTGAAGAAGCCTACAACCAAGGCGACATTTCTTGGAAAAAACCGGTCTCTTGTCATTTGTACCCTATTAGGGTGACAGATTACACAGAATTTTCAGCAGTAAATTACCACAAATGGCACATATGTGATGATGCTTGTACGCTTGGGAAAGAACTTCAGGTGCCAGTTTATAAATTTGTAAAGCAAGCCTTAATTAGAAAATTTGGAGAAGATTGGTATGCGGAATTGGAGAAAATGGCTCAAACATTCACCTCAAAATAAAGCCTTAAAAACGTATTTTATAATGACGGTCTTTTCACATTAATTTTAATCTATTTGTTAAAATTAAGAATCCTTGCCTGATAAGGTCTTAGCAATTTTTTTAAATTTAAATAATTGATAACCAGTATTTTGTGTTTTAACTAATTATTGTGGTTTTTTAGGTTATCGGTAAGTTTTGTTAAAAACTTGTTGACAATGTTTATAACTATACCTTTCATTTTAGCACTCTTTTTTGAATCTTTGTTAATCCCAAGTTGAAACTATTTTTCGCTTAAATTTTCATAATAAAACATAAAAAGAATGTCGCAGGCTATTGAACCCATTTTACAAGAAAACAAAGATCGTTTCGTTATTTTTCCAATCAAACATCATGACATCTGGGAATGGTATAAAAAGCAAGAAGCAAGTATTTGGACCGCAGAAGAAATTGATTTACATCAAGACCTATCAGATTGGAATACCAAATTAACAGATGAGGAGCGTTATTTTATTAAACATGTTTTAGCGTTTTTCGCAGCGAGTGATGGCATCGTAAACGAAAACTTAGCTGAAAACTTTGTGTCTGAAGTACAATATACAGAAGCTAAATTCTTTTACGGATTCCAAATCATGATGGAGAACATTCATTCTGAAGTATACTCTCTGTTGATTGATACTTACGTGAAAGATGATAAAGAAAAAGATGAACTTTTTAAAGCTATTGAAGTTTTTCCTGCAATCAAGGAAAAAGCAGAATGGGCATTAAAATGGATTGATTCTCCAAGTTTTGCAGAGCGTTTAATTGCATTTGCAGCTGTGGAAGGCATCTTTTTCTCAGGAAGTTTTTGCTCTATTTTCTGGCTTAAAAAACGAGGCTTGTTGCCTGGCTTAACATTCTCAAACGAATTGATTTCTAGAGATGAAGGTATGCATTGCGATTTTGCAGTCCACCTACATAATAACCATATAGTAAATAAAGTTTCTAAAGAACGTATTACAGAAATACTAACAAATGCACTAGATATTGAGCGTATGTTTATTACCGAATCGCTTCCAGTAAGCTTAATAGGTATGAATGCCAAATTAATGACGCAATATTTAGAGTTTGTAACCGATAGATTATTAGGGGAATTTGGTTGTGACAAAGTTTACAATTCTACAAACCCTTTTGATTTTATGGATATGATTTCATTACAGGGTAAGACTAACTTCTTCGAAAAACGAGTGTCTGAATATCAAAAAGCAGGGGTTCTTAATAAAGAAGAAGATAAGGATAAATTTACCTTTGACGCCGATTTTTAATTGAATTTTAAATTTTCAAAAGTTCAGTTTTTGAAAATTCAATTAAAATGACATTTCCATTTATAATGGAAAATTAATTAAGTTTTTATTAAATGTAAGTTTTAAAAATTTGAATGTCAGATTCATTTTTAAGCTTATGAAAGTAACCAAAGCCAACTAAGTTTTATCTAACTGACCATTAGAGCCCAAACTTGGAATGACCAATTAACCCATTTTCTGAAGGTGTATCAGAAAAATTAAAAAACGTGTAAAACAATGTATGTACTAAAAAGAGACGGAAGAAAAGAACAGGTGATGTTCGACAAAATCACGGCTAGAGTGAGAAAATTGTGTTATGGATTAAATGAATTAGTTGATCCATTAAAAGTAGCCATGCGAGTTATTGAAGGTTTATACGATGGTGTAACCACGAGTGAACTGGATAATCTTGCTGCAGAAATTGCTGCAACCATGACGACAGCTCATCCAGATTATGCACGTCTAGCTGCAAGAATTTCTGTTTCTAATTTACATAAAAACACTAAAAAGACCTTTAGTGAAGTCATGCACGATTTGTATACCTACATCAATCCTAGAACAGGAAAACCAGCACCGCTTTTAGCCGATGATGTATATGAAACCATTATGACTAACAAAGAAGTCTTAGATTCAACAATCATCTATAACCGAGACTTTGGCTATGATTATTTCGGATTTAAAACCTTAGAACGTTCCTATCTTTTAAAATTAAACGGTCAGATTGCAGAGCGACCTCAACACATGCTCATGCGTGTTGCTGTTGGCATTCATTTAAATGATATGGAATCGGTTATTGAGACTTACGAGCTCATGTCTAAAAAATACTTTACACACGCTACACCAACATTGTTTAATTCGGGTACACCAAAACCACAAATGTCATCTTGTTTCCTACTAACTATGAAAGAAGATAGCATTGATGGAATTTATGATACATTAAAGCAAACTGCTAAAATATCACAATCTGCAGGAGGTATTGGTTTGGCAATTCATAATATACGTGCCACGGGAAGTTATATAGGTGGTACAAATGGTACTAGTAATGGTATTGTTCCTATGTTGCAGGTGTTTAACGACACCGCTCGTTATGTAGATCAAGGTGGTGGAAAACGTAAAGGAAGTTTCGCCATATATTTAGAAACTTGGCATGCCGATATTTTTCAGTTTTTAGAATTGAAGAAAAACCATGGTAAAGAAGAAATGCGTGCACGCGATTTATTTTACGCTATGTGGATTTCAGATTTATTCATGAAACGTGTACAAGAAGATGGACAATGGACGTTAATGTGCCCTAACGAATGTCCTGGTTTAGATGAAGTACACAGTGAAGCTTTTGAAACCTTATATATAAAATACGAAACCGAAGGTAAAGGACGTAAAACTATTAAAGCACGTGATCTTTGGGAGAAAATATTAGAATCCCAAATTGAAACAGGTACGCCTTACATGTTATATAAAGATGCAGCAAACCGTAAATCTAACCAACAAAATTTAGGAACCATCCGTTCTTCAAATTTATGTACAGAGATTTTAGAATATACGTCTCCAGATGAGGTAGCTGTATGTAATTTGGCGTCTATAGCATTACCAATGTTTGTGAAAAATGGAGAGTTCGATCATAAAGAGTTGTTCCGAATTACTAAACGTGTCACTAAAAACTTAAACAGAGTTATTGATAGAAATTACTATCCTGTAAAAGAAGCCGAAAACTCTAATATGCGCCACAGACCTATAGGGTTAGGTGTTCAAGGACTGGCAGATACGTTTATTCAATTACGTATGCCTTTTACAAGTGATGAAGCTAAAAAATTAAACCAAGATATTTTTGAAACGCTTTATTTTGCTGCTGTTACAGCAAGTATGGAAGAAGCTAAAGCAGATGGGCCATACCAAACTTATGAAGGTTCTCCAATAAGTAAAGGTCAATTCCAACACAATCTTTGGAATATTAAAGATGAAGAATTAAGTGGTATGTGGGATTGGGATAAATTACGTAAACAAGTCATGAAACACGGTGTGCGTAACTCTTTGTTGGTAGCACCAATGCCAACGGCTTCAACGTCTCAAATTCTTGGAAATAACGAATGTTTTGAACCTTATACGTCTAACATTTATACACGTCGTGTATTATCTGGAGAGTTTATTGTTGTTAATAAACACTTATTGGAAGATTTAGTAGAATTAGGCCTTTGGAATGATGCTTTAAAACAAGATATCATGCGTGCCAATGGATCTGTGCAACATGTCGATGTGCCTCAACATATTAAAGATTTATACAAAACGGTTTGGGAATTAAGTATGAAAGATATTATAGATATGTCTCGCCAAAGAGGGTATTTTATTGATCAATCACAATCGCTTAACTTGTTTTTAGAAGGAGCTACGATGGCGAAATTAACGTCTATGCATTTTTACGCTTGGAAGAGCGGCTTAAAAACAGGGATGTACTATTTACGTACCAAAAGTGCTGTTGATGCCATTAAATTTACTTTAGACAAAGCTCAAAAATTAGAGCCCAATGCTGATGTAGAAGAAGTCATTGATGAAGCTCATTTAGCACAACAAAAAAAGTTAGCGGTAAAAGCAGCAAACAAATTTGCTAAACAAAATACAGAAGTAGAACCCATGTCTGCCGAAGAAATGAGAGCCCTAATCGCCCAAGCTAAAGCCGCCGAAGGTGATGATTGCTTAATGTGTGGGTCTTAATATTTTTTAATTAAGTGTTTAAAGTCAAAAGCACCTCGAAAGAGGTGCTTTTTTTATTAATAACAGTGAGATGTTAAAGAAGCTACTAATTATAAGTTTGGATTGCTAGTTTATAAATTAATTCTAGGTCGGTTTCTTTTATGTCTACATTCCAAGACCATGTTCGGCATGAAATAAATCCAGATTCTGGTTTTGAATTGAATTTTTTCATCCAAGCATTTACTCGACCAAATTCATCAAAAGCTAACGGGATAACCCCTTTTTTAGTAGGATTTATAAAATCACCTGTAGTTTTGGTCCATTTAGGCAAACCTATGTGAAGTCCTTCTTTGGTGGTTTTACTATAATAATTACCAGAGTCCGTTGTACTTATAAACTCAACATCTAACATTTGTGATCCTTCAGTGGCATTTCTTTTGAATTCATCTTTTTCGTTTACATCCCAATAATTGGGAACGCTTCCGAACCAAATAATTTTTCCGCCACTTTCAAGATATTGTCGTACCATTCCTTTTTCAGGAGAGCTTCCCATAACATTTTTTGGAATGATTGGAAAATTAAATACAATAACGCTTGGTTCTAAATCTTCAATTCTATTCTTAATAAACGTGGAGAGATGTTCCTTATCAGTAAGTTGTTTAAATCCTTTATCTATTAGATATGGAGTGATTTTTTTATCAGAAATAATGTATTTTGACATGCCTTCAATCTTTACTGGTTCAAATACCGCAAGATGTGACTTTTTTGCGTTTTCTAAGGCATAGAATATACCATTATCACTTCCAAAATATATGGTATTGACATCATTGATTAAAGAAGAATATATTTCACTGCCAATATTATAATCCCATAGTTTTTCTCCTGTATTTTTATTGATTTTAAAAATATTACCGCCAGCTGAACCTATATAGACATCATTATCAATAACTAAGGGTTTTGTGTAAACATGAGAATTTGCATTAAACTGCCACTTTTTTTCTCCTGTATTTAAATCTAGTGCACAAAAAAGATTATTCGTAGACCAACCAATATAAACTGTGTTTTCTGAAATAGTTGAAGCCATGGCCCAAGTAGTATCATAACTAAACTTCCATTTTTCTTTATGGGTTTCCAAATCTACAGCGTAAGTATTTCCGTCTCTAGAAGCTATGATTAATAAGTTGTTTTTTAATAAAGGCTTGGCAATAATAGAACTTCTGTCGAAATTAAAATCGTCAGAATTATAAGTAGCTCCTCTTGTTTCAAATCTCCATAAAAGCTCACCATTGATAACATTAAGAGCATATACATAGCCATCATTGCTTGGCTGATACATAGTGGTATTGTTTAAAAGACCAGAGGCTTCTATTCGGCCTTTTGTTTTGAATTTCCAATTTAACTTTCCGTCTTTAGAATCAAGAGCATATAAATAACTATCTCCTGAGCCAATTAAGATTTGGTTTTCGAAAATAATGGGCGAGGCCATAAAATAAGACCAACCTGGGCGGTTATCAGGAATATTCTCTTGCATATCGAATGTCCAATTTAAGCTTCCATCTTGTATATTCAATGAATAAACAAAATGGTCCCGACTTGAGATAAAAAGAGAATTACCAGATAATAAGGGTGCGCTAACTAAAGCACCATTAGTTTTAAATTTCCATATAAGACTTCCATCTTCCTTGCGTAAGGAATAAATATAACCGTCTGAACTTCCAAAATAAATTTTGTCATTAAAAATTACTGCACTTCCACGAATGGGACCTTCGGTTTTAAATTCCCATTTTATCCTAGGGTTTTCAAAATTAGCCTCCGCTGATGAAGCTGGTGGCAAAAACTTAAAAGCAATTAGAAAGAACAAGAAAATAATTGGTTTCATAAACATCATTTTCAATTAGTTAAAGCCGTGCCGTTTGCTTTAGCTTTTTTTAATTGTTTTTGAATCTTTTTTATAGCGGAATCTATGGATTTGTCTGGTTCAATGATATTATATGCTCCCCAAAAATCTGGATCGGAAAATCCCATAGCTTCATCATTCATTATGATTGATGGATGTATTCTTTCTTTAAATTTGGGTATGTCTTTATCTATATTCTTCTCCCAATCCGTCACCGCCATTTCGCATCCAAGGGTATAGGTAGAATTAAATAACTTATGATCCCAATTTACTTTAAATTCCAATAACAAGTTACTGTAGCCATAATACCATTTATTATCTTTTTCAAGATAATCTACGCGATATGCAATATCAGTTGGCCAAACATCTGCATGAGCTGGTTTTTTTCTTACCAGTATTTTAGCAGCTTCTTTTTTATTGGAAATATTAAGAGAGTAAATAGCACTTGTAAGAATCTTTTTTTCAGCATCCATAAAAAGTTGACCCTTGTAAAGAGAACCTTCGGCATATTCATTTTGCTCAAAATTAATAACATACACAAGTCTATTATTTATTTTTGTAGAGCGATCCAGATTAAAATTATAATTATTTAAGGACGCTTCTGTAAATATGTATTCAGGATATTTCATTATATCCAGAAAAATGGTATTAAAGGGACCACCTTGTAATTTTAAAACAAGTGTATCCAATTTCTTATAATCTGTACTTTTTCTAGATTTATAGAGTTTTAAATCATCTTTTTTTGAAGATGTATAAGACGCTTTGTAAATATTTACTATTGCTTCTGAAAGAGACACACTTTTATTTCTTTTTTTTATGGTTTCTCTGTAGAAAGCAGTCATTAGAATTTGATCATCCAAATAATTTTCTCCTTTTTTCTTTAGAGTTTCTATAATTAAATCTCGAGGATTTTTAAGGGTTTCAATATTTACTTCGCCTAATTCTGTTGCTGATGCTTCGAGCGTTATATTATTTTTTGTTTCCATAAGTGTTTTCAAAGAAATAATTTTACTTTCATAACCTAAAAAAGATATTTCTATACGACCTTCGTTAATTTGAATAGGCACTTTTAATACAAATTCGCCTTCGGTATTGGTTACAGTTGTAATATTAGTTTCCACAAGGGAAAGGTTAGCAAATGCTAAAGGTTTCTTGGTGATATTGTCAATAATTTGTCCTTTGTATTGGTTATAGGTTACATCCTGCTCTAGATCATTTGGCGAATTTTGAGCTACTAAAAAGGATGTGTTTAAACCAATTGTTAAGATAAAGATTGTCGTAACTAGTAAATGGTTTCTAAATTTTAAAAATGGATAAGTTTTCATCTGTTAGTAAGTTTAGTTAAAAATATGTTTAAGCTTCATAACAAATTAATAGCAATATTTTCTTATAATTGTGCGGTTTCATGAAACAGGACGCATTTCTAAAAATATTAGAAACTCCATTTTTTTATAAAAGTTAAGTAAAGACTAAGACTATTAAAAAATTTTACTTTAAGCTTTTTTTGTAAAGAGTAGGTGTAGTTTTAGTGTGTTTTTTAAATGCGAAGTTAAAGGCGCTTTTTGAATTAAAACCAGATTCATAAACAATTTCCAAGATGGTTTTTCCGGAGTTTTTGTTTTGTTTGATTAATCTTTTGGCTTCTTCAATACGAAAGCCGTTAATGTAATCTTGAAAAGAGGTTTGATAACAAGCATTAATAAACTGTGATAATTGACGTTCTTTAATTTTCATTTTTGAAGCCAATTCGGATAGAGTCAGATTAAATTCCAGATAAGGTTTTTTCTCATTCATGAAGGACTCCAATAAGTTATTTAAATTATCAACATCATCTTTAGAAAACAGTAAATTCTTGGAAGTTTTTGTTTGTTCGCCCAAATGTGATCCCAATAAGGCTTTCACCAATATGATAGAAAAATATAAAAAATATAAAAGAATGGTTACTAATAAATAGGTTGAAGTTTCTTTAAATCCACTAGTAAAATAAACAATCCCTGCCACATTATTACACAAACAAGTAATAAAGTATCCATAAATAATAAATCGATTCCATTGCATTTTAATAGTAAAGTGGCTGCTTTTTACTTTAGTTTCTTTAGAGAAATGTTCCAAAGTAATAATTGAAGTAATATTATATACTAATACTTGTAGAGCGGTGATTACACTTAGAATCTTTCTAAAAGATAAATTAAATAATTCCTGAGAATTAAGAATTTCCCTTTTCTCTTCTAGAGAGTGAAAATGATAAAAGGCAAGAAAATATATGCTTAATAAAGCAAAAGGAAGGTAATGAAGTAAGTACTTGCGCTTAAAAACAAAAGGATTGGTGGTTTCGGATTTTATATACAAATACATGGTAGGTCCCCATACTAAAAAAAATGGCGTACATATATATGCTAGAAACGGATATAATTTAAGTGTTATGTCGAAATGCAACCAAAAGAGCATATCAACGGAACTTAGAATTTGAGCAAAGAAAAAGAAAACCATTAATTTGTTGGAAACTGAGCGATGCCCTTTATACAATAAAACACCAATTAATGGTATTTGTACAAAAATGGTAAGAATATGAATAATATCAATTGGCTTAAAATTCACATTATGTTATTTTTACAAATTACTATGGATTTCTTTAGTAAAAATATAAAAAAATTGTTTGCGGCATTAAGCACTAGATAGCTTGAGAAATTTGATTTTTCTCTTTTTTTTAATAATTTGATTTAGAACTGCATTAAAACCACTTCTTTTTGAAGTGGTTTTAATCTTATATTAAGTCTAATGTTATTTATATTGACACAAATAAGCCGTTTGTCCAGATACTTTTACCTGAAACTTTTTATTAGCATCAATTTGATAGGACTCTCCTGCTTTAAATGTTTTCCACTCAGATTCTCCAGGTAATTTAACAGTCATGTCACCTTCAATAACAATCATGGTTTCATGGGTTGAAGTTCCAAATTCATAATCTCCTGCCTCCATAACACCAATGGTTGATTTTCCTGTTGAAGACGTGTATCCTAAAGATTTCACGTTACCGTTAAAATATTCATTTATTGAAATCATAGATCTTATTTTTTTACGAAAATAAAGAACTTAATTGAGCTATTAAAAATGATTGGCATATTATTATTTGAAATAGTGTACATTAAAAAAAGCACCTATTTATTATAGGTGCTTTTTAATTGGTATATCAAAAAATGTTTCTTTTAATTATTAGAAGCCATTAAAGCAAAAAACTTGTCAATATTTGGAAGAATAACAATACGGGTTCTTCTGTTTCTTGCCATGTTTTCTTTTGAGTCGTTCTCAACAAGGGGTTGATAACTACTTCTTCCGGCAGCAATCATTTTTTCGGGAGCCACCTCAAATTTTTCTTGTAATTTTCTCACTACCGACGTGGCTCTTAAAACACTTAAATCCCAATTATCGGCAATATTTGCAGTGCTTATGGTTCTAGAGTCGGTATGACCTTCAACCATTACTTCTAAACTAGGCTCAGAATTTATAACATCAGCTAATTTTTTCAAAATAGTATCTGCTTTTGAGCTTATTTGGTAACTTCCTGTATTAAACAACATATTATCTGAAATGGAAATCATAACAACCGTTTCATTAATATCAACCGCAATATCCTCATCTTCATTCATGTTGCTGGCACTTATTGTTTTTTCTAAGTTATAGGCAATGGCTAAGTTCATGGAATCCTTAAGTGTTCTAGCCTGTCTTACTTTATTGGCATCCACTTTAGCCAATGTTTCTCGCATGACTTTTTTCGAATTATTGGACATGATGGCTGTATTATCTCCAACAACTTCATATTTAGCATCGTTTTCTTCTTTCAAGGACGATATTTTAGAATTATATTCATCTACACGAGCTTGAATTTTATCAAATTTAGCTTCTAAGTCTTCTTTGGCTACTCGGGTTTTTTGAAGTTCACTTCTTATTTCCCCATTTTCTTGCTCTAATGCTACATATTTTTTCTTTGCAACACATGAACTTACAGTGATTGCAAGTAATAAAATTGAAATTTTTCTCATAATTTTTAATGTATTAGATTTATTTTATTTACGGCTGTAAATTAATTTTAGATGTTAAACTTTTTCAGAATGCATGCGTTTTGTAAATGTTTGACTATAAAAATTTAGGAAAAATTAATTTAAAACAATTAATACAGAATAACTTAGGATTCAATGTAATAATAATATTTACTTGTCAAAATCCATAAATTTTAATCCAAAAAAAATGGTCAGACTTTAAAATCTGACCATTTTTTAAACTGATTATAATATGATATTAAAGCTCTAATGCTTTTTTAATGTCATTATTCATTAATAATTCTGTAGGGTTTTCTAAAGCTTCTTTAACGGCAACCAAGAAACCTACACTTTCTTTACCATCAATAATTCTGTGATCGTAAGATAGAGCTACGTACATAACAGGACGTATTTCAACCTTACCATTAACCGCAACAGGTCTTTCAACTATGTTGTGCATACCTAAAATACCACTTTGAGGTGGGTTAATAATAGGAGTGGAAAGCATACTTCCAAACACACCACCATTGGTAATTGTAAACGTTCCTCCCGTCATTTCATCAACAGTAATTTGACCATCGCGCGCGCGTAGTGCTAAACGTTTTACTTCAGATTCTACACCTCTAAAACTTAAGTTTTCTGCATTTCGTATAACTGGCACCATCAATCCTTTTGGTCCAGAAACAGCAATACTGATGTCGTAGAAATCGTAACTTACCATTTCATTACCATCAATCATGGAGTTTACGGCTGGATACATTTTTAAAGCTCTTACTACAGCTAATGTGAAGAAACTCATAAATCCTAAACCAACACCGTGTTTAGTTTTGAAGGTTTCTTTATGCTCATCACGCAAAGCAAAAATAGCAGACATATCCACCTCATTAAATGTGGTTAACATGGCTGTTGTGTTTTTAGCTTCAACTAAACGTTCTGCCACTTTACGGCGTAACATGGACATTTTGCTTCTTGTAGCTCCTCTGCTTCCCCCCGTAGGTGTTCCCATAGAAGGCACGGCATTTATAGCGTCTTCTTTGGTTACTCTACCGTCTTTTCCAGTTCCAGAAATAGCAGAAGCTTCCATACCTTTTTCAGCTAAAATTTTCTTGGCAGCTGGGCTAGCAGAACCAGTAGCATATGTTTTGGTTTCAGAAGTTGCTGGTTTTGGAGTTTCAGCCTTAGGAGCTTCTTCTTTCTTTTCTGTTTTTGGTGCATCTCCTTCAGGTTTAGCTGCACTCGTATCAATTAAACATACTATGGCACCTACAGCAACAGCGTCCCCTTCTTCCGCTTTTAGTGTAATAATACCACTTGCTTCCGCAGGAAGTTCCAGGGTTGCTTTATCACTATCTACTTCAGCAATAGCTTGATCTTTTTCTACATAATCACCATCTTCTACTAGCCAGGATGCTATTTCCACTTCTTTAATGGACTCGCCTGGCGAAGGTACTTTCATTTCTAAAATCATTCTTTATAATTTTATTTTAACTATTTTAAACTATATCAAAAACAGTATTGATAACTGCTTGTTGTCTTTTTTTATCTCGAGTATTAGAGCCAGGTGCAGGCACTGAACTATATGGTCTTGCAGCCACCTCTAATTTCACTAAAGGCATACGTTCTACCATGTAACTCCAAGCTCCCATATTTCTCGGTTCTTCTTGCGCCCAAATATATTTTTCTACGTTAGAGTACTTATTTATAACAGATTGTATTTTCTCTAAATGTAATGGAAATAGTTGTTCTATTCTCACTAATGCCACATCATTTCTTTCAAGTTTTTCACGTTGTGCCTCTAAATCATAATAAAATTTACCAGTACAGAATACTAATTTTTTTACATTTTTAGGGTCAATAACATCATCAATAACTTCTTGAAAATGTCCATCTGCCAACTCCTTAATAGATGAAACAGCTTTAGGATGCCTCAATAAACTTTTTGGTGTAAACACAATTAAAGGTTTTCTATAATCCAGTTTCATTTGACGACGCAATAAATGAAAAAGGTTAGCAGGTGTTGTACAGTCTGCCACAAACATATTGTCATTACCACATAATTGTAAATAACGCTCAATTCTAGCAGATGAATGTTCAGACCCTTGACCCTCATAACCATGCGGTAATAATACTACAATGCCGTTTTGTGTTTTCCATTTATCTTCTGCAGCAGAAAGATATTGATCAAAAATGATTTGAGCACCATTACTAAAATCACCAAATTGAGCTTCCCAAATAGTTAGTGTATTTGGATTGGCCATGGCGTATCCATAATCAAATCCAAGAACAGCGTATTCTGATAAAAGTGAATTGTAAATATCCATTTTACCTTTGTTATGTGGATTGGTGTTTAATAGGTTAATACGTTCTTCAGATATTTCATCACGTAAAATAGCATGACGATGGCTAAATGTACCACGCTCGACATCTTGACCGGAAATACGGATATTAAACCCTTCTTCCATTAAACTACCATAAGCCAATGTTTCACCCATGCCCCAATCTAAAGTATCGGTTTCAAAAACCATACTGGCTCTTCCTTCTAGAATTCTTTCGGCTTTTCTAACAAATTTTACATCTTGTGGAACAGTGGAAACAATTTTAGCAATGTTTTTTAGTTTATCTACTGAATAAGACGTGTCTTCATTCATGAGCATCGCATCTAAACCTTTTCGCGTAAAAGCGTTCCAACGTTCTTGCATAAACTCTCTTACCTTTGAAGCATTTAACTCTTTTGCTTTGGTATATTCTTTTTCAAGAGTGTTTTTAAATTCTTCGTTAATAGCTTGAACATAATCTTTATCAATAGTATTTTCTGCGATTAACTTTGACGCATATATATCAAAAGGATCAGGATGTTTTGCTATTTCTTTATATAGTTTAGGTTGTGTGAATCTAGGCTCGTCACCTTCATTATGTCCATATTTTCTGTATCCTAATAAATCTATATAAACATCTTTTTTATAGCGCATTCTATAATCTAATGCCAACTCTACAGCATGGACAACGGCTTCAGCATCATCGGAGTTTACATGTAGTACGGGTGACAAAGTTACTTTAGCTATATCTGTACAATAGGTGCTTGAACGAGCATCTAAATAATTAGTTGTAAAACCAATTTGGTTATTAACAACAATATGGATGGTTCCGCCTGTTTTATAACCATTAAGTTGACTCATTTGAGCTACTTCATAGACAATGCCTTGACCTGCAATGGCAGCATCACCATGGACGATAATGGGTAATATTTTAGAATTATCGCCATCGTAATCACTATCAATTTTTGCTCTGGTAATACCTTCGGCTACGGAAGCAACGGTTTCTAAGTGTGATGGATTTGGCACCAAATTCATCTTAATGTTTTTACCGTTCTGATAAGTTTTATCAAGTGTTAATCCCAAATGATATTTTACATCACCATCAATATGCTCATCTTCAAAATCCTTACCATCAAACTCACTAAAAAGCTCATGGGCCGGTTTTCTAAATATATTTATTAAAGTGCTTAAACGACCACGATGTGCCATTCCTAACACACATTCTTTAACTTGGTATTTTTCAACAGCATAAAAAAGTGTGTTACTTATGGCGGGAATTAAAGATTCTCCACCTTCTAAAGAAAAACGTTTTTGCCCAACATATTTGGTTTGCAAAAAGTTTTCAAAAGTGACTGCTTGGTTTAGCTTAGAAAGAATGTATTTTTTCTTTTCTGCTGAAAAATTTGGTTGATTGTCATTTAAGTTTAATTTCTCTTGCCACCATTTGATAACATCCGGATTACGCAGGTACATATATTCCACACCAATAGAGCTGCAATAAATACGGCCTAAGTGTTTGATGATTTCTCTTAGAGTTTGCACGCCAATCCCTAAAATCTCTCCAGCATTAAAAGTAGTGTCTAAATCATTAGTGGACAGACCGAAATTTTCAATCTCTAGGGTTGGAGAATAACTTCTCCTATCTCTCACTGGATTGGTTTTGGTAAATAAATGACCACGCATTCTGTAACCATCTATAAGCTTAACAACTTTAAATTCCTTTTCTAGTTTTTCGGGAATTTGTGTTGATACGCCTTCTATAATTTCACCAGTTAAGCCATAACTCTCACTACCAAAGTCGTAACCTTGGAAAAAGGCTCGCCAGCTTGGCTCAACAGAGTCAGGGTTTTGTAAATATTGATCGTATAAATCGGCAAAATATGCCGTATGTGCTGCGTTTAAAAATGAAAATTTATCCATTATAATTAATACTTCAGAAAAGTGATTTCAAAATTCCGTCAAAAATACAACTTTTACTAAAAATAGAAGTTTCTTTTAATATATTTATAAGAGTTTTAGATTCCTTTTCATCAATAAGTTGGGGATTTAGTTAATTTGTTAAAAAATCACACTTGAATGAATAAAAAAATAACAATTCATAAAAAAGCAGTCTTTATTTGTGTGCTTTTTTTCTGTTTTAATAATTTGATACAATCTCAACAGTCCAATGATTTTTGGAATCATGTACGATTTGGTGGCGGGATAGGATTGGGGTTTGGTGATGGCTTTTTTAGCGGCACTTTAGCCCCTAGTGCCGTTTATGAATTTAACGAAACACTTGCTTTAGGTTTGGGATTGAATGGCACTATAAATAATAGAAAAGGGTTTTATAAATCGACCATTTATGGAGGAAGTGTCATTAGCTTGGTAAATGTGATTCCTAAATTACAAATTTCAGCTGAATTTGAAGAGCTTAGGGTGAATCGGAAATATGATGCTTTTTATAATCTTCCAGAGGATAATTATTGGTCGCCCGCATTATTTGTGGGCTTAGGCTATAGAAGTGGCAACGTTACGTTAGGTGTTAGATATGACGTTTTGTATGATGATGAAAGAAGTATTTATGCCGATGCTTGGATGCCTTTTGTTAGGTTTTATTTCTAAACCAAACCTTTTGCCATTCGCGTTTTAAAATTAAAAACGACACCTCTTCCGATAGTTTAAGGGTATCATCTCCATTTAAGGCTTTTACCTTATTTTCAGGTACATCTATAATGTAAAGTAGGTTTAGGTAATCGGCAAATTTTTCTTGGATTAGCTTATAAATGGTTTCATGAAGCATGAGCTTTAAACTTGTGGGCAATATATCTTCATGAAAATCTAAATCAACATTGGCAAATTTAAAATCTTTGTTAAGTTGAAGAACCAAGTTTTTATATAAATTTAATTGATTGGCTTCATTAACCAAATCTTCAAAGGTGGTTGGCAACTGCATTATATAGTTCTATTCATTAATTGATTACCAAAAGCTTTTAAAAGTTCTTTTTTGTCTTGAGAAATATTCAAAGCATCTAAAACCGAAAAGGCTTTAGTCGTATAGAATTTGATTTCTTTTTGAGTCGCTTCAGCGGATCCTGTTGTTAAAAAGAGTGTTTTTACTTGCTCAATTTTGAAAAGGTTATCAATAGGTTTTTCATTAAATAACTTTGATAAATAGTGTTTTTCATTCTCTTTAGCAAACTCCAAAGCTTTAAGGTACAAATAGGTTTTCTTATTTTCTATAATATCGCCACCAACTTGTTTGCCAAATGTTTTAGGGTCTCCAAAAGCATCTAGATAGTCATCTTGCAACTGAAAAGCAATACCTAAATTTTTACCAAACTCATAAATATTATTTTGGTCTTTTTCCGAAGCATTAGCAACAATTGCTCCCATTTTCATGGCAGCACCAACCAAAACGGCGGTTTTGTATTCAATCATTTTTAGATATTCAGGAATGGTAACATCATTTCTAATCTCAAAATCAACATCATATTGCTGTCCTTCACAAACTTCTATAGCTGTTTTGCTAAATAATTTCGCCAGTGCTTGAAATGTTTGGGCATTATAATTTTCAAATAATTGATAAGCCATAATCAACATGGCATCGCCAGAGAGAATCCCTGTATTAATGTCCCATTTTTCATGTACGGTTTCATGCCCGCGTCGCAAAGGTGCGTCATCCATAATATCATCATGAACCAATGAAAAATTATGAAATACTTCTATGCTCAAAGCAGCATTTAACGCCTGCGTGTAATGGCCATTAAAAATCTCGGCGGTCATTAACGTTAAAACAGGTCTTAGGCGTTTCCCTCCCAATTGTAAAATGTAATTTATGGGAGTATATAAATTAGCTGGTTCCCTTTTTTTGGTGAAACCTTCTAAATATGATGTAAATGTCTCTTGATAAAATTTTACGCGCTGCATTTGACAAAAATACATGAAAAGCCTTAATAATAACAACCTATTTATTGTGCCAATTACAAAAATTATAATGACTTACTTTAATTTTATAAATAATTTAAAGTAAAACACGGTTTCATTCGTCTTATATAACATGAGGCCACCTGAACCCTTTACTATGTCCAAAAAAGAAAAGGAACATATTATTTCGCATACTGTAAGTAAGTATGGTGAAAAGCTTATGACTTTCATAAAACCGAAAGTTAGAAGTTCAGAGGATGCAGAGGATATTTTGCAGGAGGTTTGGTTTCAACTGAGCAATCTTACCAATATATCGGACATTGTAAATATTAGTAGTTGGTTGTTTTCCGTAACGCGGAATAAAATAACTGATAATTACCGAAAAAAGAAAACGAAAAATTTAGAGGATTACAGTTTTGAAGACGATAGCGAAACATTTATTATCAAGGATATTTTGTTGATAGATAGTGCATCTCCAGAGTTAAAACTTTTTCAAGATGATATTTGGCAAGCACTTTTAAACGCGCTTGATGAACTTCCAGAGAAACAACGTAAGGTGTATGTGGAAAATGAGTTTAACAACAAAACACTTCAACAAATTGCAGATGATGAAGGGGAAAACGTAAAAACGATTATAAGTAGAAAAACCTATGCTATCAGGCATTTAAGGCTAAAGCTAAATTTATTATATCAAGACTTAAACAACGATTAAAAATATTATTATGGACCATAGATTCAAACAAAAAAGAAAATTCTTTTTTATAGTTCCCATAGTCATTCTGTTTGGACTGTCTTTTATTGTCATGTGGCTTTGGAACGCCATTTTACCAGAAGTCATTTTTGTTAATTCCATAACCTATTGGCAAGCCATGGGAATCTTGGTATTAAGTAAAATTCTTTTCGGAGGTTTTTCAAAATGCGGAAATCATAAACATTCTATGCAAAAAAGGCGGTTTATCAATAAAATTAAAAATATGTCTCCAGAAGAACGCATGAAATTTAAAGAAGAATGGAAATGCCGTTTTTATAATAGGAATCAATAATAAAGCCATCAATGATAGTCTAAAAAACATTCTGTTTTAACATGAATGTTACTAAATGGTTATTTTTAATTAAAACCATGGAAACTTTTTTGGTTTTTAAAGTTTCCTATTGTAGTTTTGTGCCTTCAAAATGAGAGAGCAAATTATAAATACAGCAGCGGAATTATTTTTAACCCTTGGGTTTAAAAGTGTTACCATGGACGATATAGCTAGTGAAATGGGTATATCTAAGAAAACCATATATGTCCATTTTGCCAATAAAACAAAACTAGTTGAAGCCGTAACATTTGAGCTTTTTGGTCGTGTATGCGAAGGGATTGATGGTATTTGTAATACATCAATAAATCCTATAGAGCAATTGTACGATATAAAAATGTTTGTGATGCATCATTTAAAAAATGAAAAGTCATCACCTCAATATCAACTTAAAAAATATTATCCCCAGATATATGACCTTTTAAGAATTAAGCAGTTTGAAAAAATGCATGGTTCGGTAAAAGAAAGTTTGAAAAAGGGGGTAGATACTCAATTGTTTAGGTCAAATATCGATATAGATTTTATTTCGAGAATGTACTTTAACGGCATGATGGGAATAAAGGATGATACCATTTTCCCCCAAAATATTTTTAGTATGGATTATTTAATGGAAAGCTATTTGGAATATCATTTAAGGGCTATTGTTACCGAAAAAGGCTTACATATATTAAACAAATTTATAACATCAAATCAATCATAAAAAATGAAGAGAAAACTAATTATAATTTTTAGTTTGTTAATTTCAACCGTAGTCTTAGCTCAGGAAAACAGCTATAGTTTTTCTTTAGAAGAAGCCATTAATTACGGGTTGGAACATAATAGAACAGTAAAAAATGCAGCTTTAGATATACAAGCTGCAGAAAGACAAAAGTGGGAAACGATAGCGACAGGTTTGCCTCAGATTAGCGGAAATGCAAGCTATCAGGATTATTTAAAGTTACAAACACAAGTGGTCCCTGCTGAAGCATTTGGAGGCCCTGCTGGAGAGTATGCTGCTATTAACTTTGGAATAAAACAAACATTTAATGCGTCGGCTACAATAAACCAGTTATTGTTTGATGGTTCGTATTTAGTTGGTTTACAATCTGCCAAAGTATTTTTAGAAATATCTAAAAATGCCAAAGAAAAAACCGATTTAGAAGTTAGAAAGTCTATCATTAATGCTTATGGAAATGTGTTGCTTACTAATGAAAGTGAAAATATTTTACAACGAAATGTCGATGTATTGCAAAGTAATCTTAAAGATATTAAGGCCATTTTTGAAAATGGTTTAGATGAAGAAGAAAGTGTAGAACAATTGCAAATAACATTGTCTGGTGTAGAAAGTAATTTGAATAATACAAAACGATTAAAAAAGATAGCATCTCAAATGCTAAATATTGCTTTAGGTATTGATGTTAATTCTAATACCAAATTGACAGATAATTTAGAAAGTCTTACGGCACAGCATATTGATTTAGATTTATTAAGTGCTGAAGAATCTATCGATAATAATACAGATTATAAAATTGCTTTAAATGATAAAACATCCAAAGAATTACTTGTAAAACTTGAAAAAAGCAAAGCTTTACCAACATTAAGCACATCGCTGTCTGGAGGCTATTTGTCCTATAGCGATTCATTTGGTTTTTTTGAAAAAGATCAGCCCTATTATGGATATGGGGTTTTTGGTGTTAATTTGAGCATTCCCATTTTTAGTTCAGGTTTAAGAAGCGCTTCCACACAACGTGCTAAAATAAATCTTGAGAAATCTCAAGATGATTTAATAGAAACCGAGCAAAAATTAAAACTGGAAATAGCGGCTTCCAAAAGCGATTATCAGTTAGCCATCGAAGAATATGAAAACAAAAAGCAAAATTTACAATTGGCAGAACGTATTGAAAGTAAAAACCAAACTAAGTTTTTTGAAGGTGTTTCTTCGAGTTTTGATTTAAGGCAAGCACAAATTCAATTATACAGTTCGCAACAAGAATATTTGCAAGCCATGCTTGATGTTATAAACAAAAAAGCAGTGCTGGAAACCATTTTAAACACAACCAATTAATCAACAAACAAAAACAGTATCATGAAACATATCATATATATAATATTATTTTCCTTAATAATTACTTCTTGTGGAAATAAAAATGAAACGGTAGCAGATGTCATCGCCACCAATGATGAGGTTAAAATTAAATCTAAAAGAGAAGCCTTGGTGAATCAACAGCATGAATTGGCTCAAGAAATAAAATTGCTTGACGATAAGATCCATGAATTAGATCCAGAAAAAAACTTGCCTTTGGTGACTACTTTTACTTCTAAATCAGAACTTTTTGATCATTATCTAGAATTACAAGGAAATGTTGATACAAAACAAAACATTGTAATTTATCCAGAAACGCAAGGTATTTTAAATAGGGTTTATGTGAAAGAGGGGGATAAAGTAACAAAAGGTCAATTATTAGCTACTATTGATGATGGTGGATTGAGCCAACAATTAGCGCAACTTCAAATTCAATCAGAACTTGCAAAGACAACGTTTGAACGTCAAAAACGTTTGTGGGACCAAAAAATAGGTAGTGAGATACAGTATTTACAAGCTAAATCGAGTTACGAGGCGCAACAACAAACAGTAAATCAGTTAAAAAGCCAGCTTGCTAAAAACTCTTTAAGATCACCATTTTCTGGAATTGTAGATGATGTGATGATAGAACAAGGAAGCGTCGTTGCATCGCAATCACCAATCATGCGTATGGTTAATTTGGACGACATGTATATTGAAACCGATGTGCCAGAAAGCTATATAAGAGATGTTGTAGTTGGTAAAGATGTGCAAATTGAATTCCCTGTATTAAATAAAATTATAAAAGGTAAAATTAGACAAGCTAGTAATTATATCAATCCAGCCAATAGAACATTTAAAATTGAAGTAGCAGTTCCCAATGAAGATAAATCCATTAAACCAAATCTTACGGCAAGGCTTAAAATAAATGATTACACAAATTCAAAAGCCATCCTTATTCCGCAAAATATTATTTCTGAAAACGCTAATGGCGAACAATATATCTATGTTGTAAAAGATAAAAAATCCAACAACGCCATTGCCAACAGAGTTATTATAAAAACAGGCAAAACACAAGGAGATATTATTGAAGTGTTAAGTGGAATTGATGATGATACAGAAATTATTAAAGAAGGAGCCAGAAGTGTTAAAGATGGACAAACCGTTAAAATCACCAATCAATAAACCAGCGTTATGAGCAAACAAAAAAAACAGGTTGATAAAGAATTTAAATTGTCCTCGTGGGCCATACATAATAAAACCACGATGTATGTGGTCATATTAATTATTTTGTTTTTAGGGGCATCGGCATATTTTAGTATGCCCAGAGAAAATTTCCCAGAAATACATGAAACAAAAATATATGTGAGTTCTATTTTTCCAGGAAATACTGCTGAAGATATTGAAAAGTTAATTACAGATCCTTTAGAGGAGAAATTAAAAACTGTTAGTAATGTAAAGGAGATAACCTCAACGTCGCAAGAAGATTATTCTATGATTGTTGTGGAATTTGATGAAGATATTTCTGTCGAACAAGCAAGACAAAAAGTAGAAGACGAAATAAGTACAGAAACTTCCAGTGAAGATTGGCCAACATTTAATAATGCCAAAGTAGAGCCAAATGTGTTCGAACTAAGCCTCTCTGAAGAGGTGCCTATTCTTAATATTAATATTTCTGGTGATTATCCTATCGATAAATTAAAAGATTACGGCGAATATCTTCAGGATGAGATTGAAGGTTTAATGGAAATTAAAAAAGTAGATATTCGCGGTGCCCAAGAAAAGGAAGTTGAGGTTGCGGTAGATATTTACAAAATGATGGCTTCCCAAGTAAGTTTTGATGATATTATTGGTGCTATAAGTAATGGGAACATGACCATGTCTGCGGGGAATCTAATTGCAAGTGGACAACGAAGAACTGTAAGAATTGTTGGGGAAATAGAAAATCCAAAACAGCTGGAAAATTTTGTAGTAAAATCTGAAAACGGAAATCCTATTTATTTAACAGATGTTGCAACAGTAAGTTTTAAAGATAAAGATAAAACTACCTATGCTAGAGAATATGATGCCTCTATGGGTAAAGGGTCTCAGGTAGTTATGCTCGATGTTAAAAAACGTTCTGGGAAAAATATGGTGGAAGCCATTGAGCAAATTGATAAAATAGTTGCCGATGCGAAGGCTAATGTGTTTCCTTCGAACTTGAAAGTAACGATAACCAATGACCAATCATCTAAAACATTAGGGCAGGTTGACGATTTAGTGAATAATATTATTTTTGGTATCATACTCGTTGTTGGGGTTTTAATGTTCTTTTTAGGATTTAAAAATGCCTTATTTGTTGGGTTTGCCATCCCCATGTCCATGTTTATGTCTTTAATGATATTAAATGGTTTGGGCTATACCATGAATACCATGATTCTTTTTGGATTGATTATGGGACTTGGGATGTTAGTAGACAATGGTATAGTGGTTGTTGAAAACGTATATCGCTTGATGGAAGACGAAGGCATGAGCCGAGTGGAAGCTGCTAAGAAAGGTATTGGGGAAATCGCTTATCCCATTATCATTTCAACAGCAACAACGGTGGCCGCATTTATTCCATTAGGGCTTTGGCCGGGCCTTATGGGTCAATTCATGATTTATTTTCCAATTACATTATCGGTCGTTTTAGGATCCTCATTAATTGTTGCCATATTTTTCAATTCCGTATTGGTATCTCAATTTATGACGACAGAAGATAAGGATATGCCAAAAGACCGTATCATAAAAATAACCTCAATAATTTCAATTATAGGGATTATCATTTTAATTATTGGTGGTGCATATAGAGGATTGGGAAGTGTTATGATTTTTACAGCTATCATGCTATGGGTTTATAGATTGATATTAAGAAAAATGGCAAATAATTTTCAAGCCAAAACCTTAGTGAAATTAGAAAATTTATACGAAAAAACCTTGAGGACATCTTTGAGTGGGAAACGTACCTATATGATATCTATTGGTACTGTAATATTGTTATTTCTTTCAATGGCGGCCTTTGTAGTATCGCTTGCGACACAAAGAACAAAGGTGGAGTTCTTTCCAGATAATAAACCAAACCAAATTGTAGTATATGTAGAATATCCCGAAGGCACCGATATTAAAAAAACCAACGAAATCACTAAAGAAATAGAAAACAAAGTCTATGCAGTGATTAATGATGGCATGTATATGGATGGAAATAAAAATTTCATGGTAGAAAGTGCTGTTTCCCAAGTAGGTGAAGGTGCAGGAAATCCTGAAACTGATGGTGGTTCGGCTGCGGAAATGCCCCATAAAGGAAAAATAACAGTTTCTATGCGGGAGTATAAATTTCGCAATGGTAAAGACAGTGAATTGATGCGTCAAAAAGTACAAAAAGCTTTGGTGGGGGTATATCCAGGAGTTTTAATTTCTGTGGAAAAAGACCTTGCGGGGCCTCCAACAGGTCCCCCAATTAATATTGAATTAGAAGGAGATGACTATTCCGACTTAATTGCAAAAGCTGAACAAATGCGTGATTTCATCAATTCTAGAAATATAGGAGGCATTGATGAATTAAAAATCGATGTCAATAAAGATAAACCGAATATGCAGGTGCTTGTTGATAGAGAAAAGGCAGGTGAATTAGGTGTTAGTAGTGGACAAGTTGGCCAACAACTAAGAAGTTCTGTTTTTGGAGCCAAAGCAGGTATTTATAAGGAAGATGGCGATGATTATGATATCTACGTACGTTTTAACGAAGAAAACAGATATAATAAAAGTGCGCTTTTTAATCAAAAAATCACTTTTAGAGATATGGCTTCTGGACAGATAAGAGAAATACCTATTTCTACAGTTGCAAGCCAAACAAATAATTCGGGATATAGTGCTATTAAACATCGCGACGTTAATCGTGTTGTAACTCTTTATTCTGCATTATCACCTGGTTATACCGACGCCCGTGCTGTGGTACAGCAAATTCAAAATGAAATGAAAAATTTTGAAGAGTTACCAAGTACTATTAAGATAGATTATACGGGGCAAATTGAAGAACAAGAAAAACAACAGGCGTTTTTAATGAGTGCCTTTTTTAAAGGGTTGGCTTTAATTTTCTTTATTCTTATTTTCCAATTCAATTCAGTTTCTAAGCCAGCTATTATCATGTCGGCTGTTTTCTTAAGTTTCATTGGTGTTTTTGGAGGGATTGTGATTACGGGAGCTCCCTTTGTTATCATGATGACTATGATGGGGATTATTTCCCTAGCTGGTATCGTGGTAAATAATGGTGTGGTTCTGCTCGATTATGCACAATTGCTAATAGATAGAAAAAAATATGAATTAGGTTTAGACGATGATGAGTATTTAGAAACAAGCGATTTGTTTAATTGTATTGTTACTGCTGGTAAAGCACGTTTACGTCCTGTATTGTTAACGGCTATTACAACTATTTTAGGATTGATTCCGTTAGCTACAGGTTTAAACATTAATTTTTTCACATTATTCAGTGAGTTTAATCCACACATTTACTTTGGTGGTGATAATGTTATTTTCTGGGGGCCTTTAGCTTGGACTGTTATTTATGGGCTCTTTATAGCAACATTCTTAACTCTAGTTGTGGTACCCATATTGTTTTATTTAGTAACCTTATTCAAAATGTGGTTAAAAAGTAAAACAAGTTCAACAGAGGTTAAAGTTCAGGAAGTATAAAAAATCTTCAAATCTGATTAAAGTAAAACCCTCAAAATACTTTGAGGTTTTTTTTATTTGATAATCACATAACTTGCGTAAATTTGCACTTCAATTTTCAAATTATGTACAGAAGTCATAATTGTGGCGAATTAAGGGCTACAAATATAAATGAGGAAGTAACGCTTTCCGGTTGGGTTCAAAAATCTAGAGACAAAGGTTTTATTGTTTGGGTAGATTTACGCGATCGTTATGGGATTACACAATTAGTGTTTGATGAAGAACGTACATCAAAGGAAATGATGACTCAAGCTCAAAATTTGGGGCGTGAGTTTGTTATTCAAGTTAAAGGAACTGTAATTGAACGTGCTTCAAAAAATGCCAATATTCCAACGGGCGATATTGAAATATTGGTTTCAGAATTAACCATATTGAATGAAGCATTATTGCCTCCGTTTACCATTGAAGATAAAACAGATGGCGGTGAAGAGTTACGAATGAAATATCGTTACTTAGATATTCGTCGCAATCCTGTAAAAAACAGTTTGATATTTAGAGCAAAAGTGGCTCACGAGGTTCGTAATTATTTGTCTAAAGAAGGGTTTATTGAAGTAGAAACTCCCTATTTAATAAAATCGACACCAGAAGGCGCGCGCGATTTTGTGGTGCCAAGTAGGATGAACGAAGGGCAGTTTTATGCTTTGCCGCAATCACCTCAAACGTTCAAACAGTTGTTAATGGTCGGTGGTATGGATAAGTATTTTCAACTTGTAAAATGCTTTAGAGATGAAGATTTGCGTGCCGACAGACAACCAGAATTCACACAAATAGATTGTGAAATGGCATTTGTTGAGCAAGAGGATATTTTAAATGTTTTTGAAGGATTAACACGTCATTTGCTTAAAGAAGTTAATGGTGTTGAGGTTAAAGAATTCCCTAGGATATTGTACGAGGATGCCATGCGTTTATATGGAAATGACAAACCAGATATTCGTTTTGGGATGCAGTTTGGTGAGTTGAATGAGGTCGCTCAACATAAAGATTTTGGAGTTTTTAATAATGCAGAATTGGTTGTTGGTATTGCTGTTCCTAGTGGAAATACTTATACTAGAAAAGAAATAGATCAATTGATTGATTGGGTGAAGCGCCCACAAATTGGTGCTTTAGGAATGGTGTATTGCCGTTGTAATGAAGATGGTACTTTTAAATCTTCTGTCGATAAATTTTATGATGAAACCGATTTAGCAAAATGGGCTGAAATTACTGGAGCCAAGGCAGGTGATTTAATGTGTATACTTTCAGGAGATAAAAATAAGGTAAGAGCACAATTAAGCGCCTTGCGTATGGAGTTGGCTGAGCGTTTAGGGTTACGTAAACCAAATGAGTTTGCACCGCTTTGGGTATTAGATTTTCCATTGTTAGAATGGGATGAAGAGACTGGTCGTTACCATGCCATGCACCATCCGTTTACATCACCAAAACCTGGGCAAATAGAATTATTGAAAACCAATCCTGGTGATGTAAAAGCAAACGCTTACGATTTGGTTCTTAACGGAAATGAAATAGGAGGAGGATCGATTAGAATTCATGATAAAGCAACACAATCTTTAATGTTCGATTATCTAGGGTTTACCCCAGAAGAAGCTAAAGCTCAATTTGGCTTTTTAATGGAAGCCTTTCAATATGGAGCACCTCCACATGGTGGTTTGGCTTTTGGATTGGATAGATTAGTAGCTATTTTAGGAGGACAAGAAACCATTCGTGATTTTATCGCATTTCCGAAAAACAATGCGGGCCGCGATGTCATGATTGACGCACCGGCACCCATAGACGATAAACAATTAGAAGAACTAAGTTTAAAGCTTAATTTAAAAAAATAATACCAATCCTGCATAAAGCAGGATTTTTTAGTAGATTTAATTATGCCTAAAGAAACGATATTAAAACACATACTTATTTGGAGAGCCAAACACATCACCCATAGACAGTTTGTATATATCTTAAGTATTGTTGTTGGGTTTACTTCTGGTTTAGGGGCTGTGGTGTTAAAAAATCTTACGCACTTTTTTCAACATTTTTTAGAAGGTAATTTGGTAAAAGATTACCACCATGCTTTTTATTTCATATTCCCTATTATTGGTCTCACATTCGTGTATCTTATTATGAAATATGTGATAAGAAACAAAGTAAGCCATGGTATCCCATCTACCTTATACGCTATTTCTAAACGGAAAGGTATCATGAAACAATACCAAATGTTTGGTTCTATTTTAACGGCACCACTAACAGTAGGTTTTGGTGGCTCTGTTGGTTTAGAAGGTCCAACAGTAGCAACGGGTGCAGCTATTGGTTCAAACATTTCCAGAATGTTTCATATGAACCAAACCACTCGAAGTTTACTCATTGGTTGTGCAGCGGCAGGTGCTATGTCTTCTATTTTTAAAGCACCAATTGCAGCTATTATTTTTGCAATTGAAGTATTTAGTTTAGATCTTACTATTGCATCGATGTTACCATTATTATTAGCGTCGCTTTCAGCTATATTAACCTCTTATTTTTTCTTTGGGGATGATATATTGCTGCCCTTTAAAATTGAAGACAAGTTTGTCATTGAAGACGCTCCTTTTTATATTGTATTAGGAGTGGTTGCTGCATTTACGTCTATATATTTTACTCAGGTATACGATCGCATTCATAAGTTTTTCGATAAAATTAATTCTCCAATAAAACGGTTGGTTATTGGTGGTGCAGTTTTAGGTGTTTTAATATTTTTTATACCACCGCTCTATGGAGAAGGGTTTGAGGTTATAAATAATTTAATTGCCGGAAACCCAGAGAAAGCCTTAGAAAATAATTTTTTGCAAATGGATTTAACCAATATATGGGTGGTTGTTAGTCTTTTAACGGGTTTAATTTTCTTTAAAATTATAGCTAGCTCTCTAACTTTTGGAGCTGGAGGTGTTGGTGGTATTTTTGCGCCAACGCTGTTTATGGGTAGTATTATGGGAAACTGTTTGGCTAAAATTATTAATTATAGTGGTTTTGTAAACACACCAGTTTCCGAAAGTAATTTTACATTGGTAGGTATGGCGGGTGTATTGGCAGGTGTTTTGCATGCACCATTAACAGCGATCTTCTTAATAGCAGAGCTAACAAGTGGGTATGAATTGTTTATTCCTTTAATGCTCACGGCTACTATTTCATTTAGTATCACAAAACATTTTAGTCCGCATTCCGTTTATAATATGGAACTTGGGAGAAAAGGGGAACTCATCACACATGATAAAGATCATGCGGTGTTAACCTTAATGGACATTGATAAAGTTATAGAAACCAATTTTGTTCCTATTACAATAAAAATGAATTTAGGACAAATGGTTCATGAAGCTGTTGTGAAATCTACCCGAAATATTTTCCCAGTAGTTGATCCAATTTCAGGAATATTAAAAGGGATTATTCTCTTAGATGATTTACGTCCAATTATGTTCGATCAATCATTATATTCTGAAATTAAAGCTATAGATGTGATGCAACCACCCCCAGAAGTTATAGATATAGATAATGATAAAATGACCGACATTATGAAAAAATTCCAAGACAGTAGCGCATGGAATTTACCTGTGGTGAAAAACGATATATATATGGGTTTCATTTCGAAATCCAAACTATTGACAGCATACAGAAGACAACTTATTAATTTCACTAAGTAACATGAAATACATCATTATTTTTCTATTTATTGCTGCATTAGGAAGCATCCTAACAGGCTATTTTATAGAATCCATGTATTCACAGAAACTTATAGGATTTGGAGTTTCTGGATTATTCCTTATTGCATTTCCTTTATTTGCTTATTACAGATGGAAAGACAAAGACATCAAAGATTACATGCTGACTAAAGAAAATCTTGATAAAATGCGTGATAGACAAGAAAAAGGAAAGTATTAGAAGTAAACTAATTCAAATTACGTCTTTCAATAAAAAATCGTTTTAAAAGCTCTGAGGCTTCCGTTTCTAAAATGCCACCTTTTATAGTTGTTTTCGGGTGAAGTTTTGTGTTTAAATGAATACATCCACGTTCCATATCCCTTGCGCCATAAACAATATGGGAAATCTGACTCCAATACAAAGCTCCTGCACACATTTGGCAAGGTTCTAACGTGACATACAAAGTGCATTTAGTAAGATATTTGCCTCCTAAAAAATTAGAAGCTGCAGTAATGGCTTGCATTTCGGCATGGGCAGTCACATCTGTTAACGTTTCAGTTAGGTTATGCCCCCTAGCAATCACTTTATTATCAATAACAATCACGGCGCCCACTGGAATTTCGCCTTTAGCATAAGCCGCTTCAGCTTCTTGAAGTGCTTTTTTCATAAAGTAGATGTCGTCAAAAGGTTCTATCATAATAGCAAAAATACAAATTCATTCTTGTACTTTTGTCAAGTGCAAAAGTCAATTTTAAACCATATAAATTCTCCAAAAGAATTACGTCTTTTAAATCAAAAAGATTTACCACGACTTGCACAAGAATTGCGTGAGTTTA
Source organism: Confluentibacter sediminis (assembly GCF_003258355.1). Taxonomy (GTDB): domain Bacteria; phylum Bacteroidota; class Bacteroidia; order Flavobacteriales; family Flavobacteriaceae; genus Confluentibacter; species Confluentibacter sediminis. The sequence continues at coordinate 30,777 of NZ_QKPO01000010.1, forward strand.
TCATAAACATTGTCGCAACTAAAGAAGGTCATTTAGGCGCTAGCCTAGGTGTTGTGGAACTAACGATTGCATTGCATTATGTATTTAATACCCCCGAAGATTTACTTATTTGGGATGTTGGGCATCAAGCCTATGGACATAAAATTTTAACAGGCAGAAAGGATAGTTTTCACACAAATAGACAGCTTGAGGGTATTAGTGGATTTCCAAAACGAAGTGAAAGTATGTATGATGCCTTTGGTGTTGGGCATGCGTCAACATCCATTTCTGCGGCACTAGGTATGGCAATAGCGTCTAAATTAAAAGGGGATTTAGAAAAGCAACATATCGCGGTTATTGGTGATGCTTCGATTGCTAGTGGAATGGCTTTTGAAGGTTTGAATCATGCAGGAGTTACCGATGCTAATTTGTTGGTCATATTAAATGATAATGCTATTGGAATAGACCCAAGTGTTGGTGCTTTAAAACAGTATTTAACTAATGTAAAAAAGGGCATTCAGAAAAAAAATAATATTATTAAAGCTCTGAATTTTGATTATTCTGGGCCTATAGACGGTCATGATATTGATAAAATCATTTCAGAATTAAACCGATTAAAGACGGTAAAAGGCCCCAAATTTTTACATATTATTACAACTAAAGGAAAAGGCTTAAGACAAGCAGAAGAAAATCAGGTAACATATCATGCGCCAGGAAAGTTTGATGCTATAACGGGTGATTTAATTTTAAAATCTACTTCTGATCAACCACCAAAATATCAAGATGTGTTTGGTTATACTATGGTTGAATTGGCTAAATTAAATGATAAAATTGTGGGCATCACGCCCGCTATGCCCACAGGAAGTTCATTAAAGTATATGATGGACGTTTTTCCAGATCGTGCTTTTGATGTGGGGATTGCAGAACAACATGCCGTCACATTAGCAGCAGGGATGGCAACCCAAGGGTTGATACCGTTTTGTAACATCTATTCCACTTTTTTGCAACGTGCTTACGATCAAATTATTCATGATGTAGCTTTACAAAAATTACCGGTTATTTTTTGTTTAGATCGCGCCGGTTTGGTTGGAGAAGATGGTGCCACGCATCATGGGGTTTTCGATTTGTCGTATTTAAGGTGTATACCAAACCTCATTATTTTTGCTCCGAGAAATGAGGTGGAATTAAGAAACATCATGTATACATCGCAACTTGGTTTACAATTACCCATTGCTATTCGTTACCCAAGAGGACAGGGTGTGACTTTAGATTGGAAACAGCCGTTTTCTAAATTGGAAATTGGTAAAGGAATTCAGCTTAAAGAAGGTAAAAATATAGCTGTTTTAAGTATTGGCATCATGGCTAAAAATGTCACTGAGGCTATTGGAAAATCAAACAACCCTGAAAGTATAGCACATTACGATATGCGTTTTGTAAAACCTCTGGATGAGGTGTTACTGGATGTTATTTTCAAAAAATACAAAACAATTATTACTATGGAAGACAATGCTATAAAAGGTGGTTTTGGAAGTGCTGTTTTAGAGTTTGCGTCTGCTAAAAATTATAAAACGATTATCCATACATTAGGAATCCCAGACCAATTTATTGAACAAGGAACTGTGCAGGAATTGCAAAAATCTGTTGGTTTGGATGTTGAAAGTCTGGCTAAATTCTTAAATGCTAATCTTTAAATTTCGAATCCTTTAATTTTTTTATATTCCAAAATAGCTTTACTGTCTGATAACAAAGAGACATAATAGCAAACACTAGACAGGCGTTCATATAAAGTGGAATTTTCTATATTATTGGACTTTGGAAATCCCCTTAAAATAAGTTTGTCATAATTGGAGGCGCAATTATTAAAAGTATTATTTACAGCAGTGGCGTAAGTTGTTAATAGCGTATTTAAAACGCCATAACCCGCAATTTCTTTATCTATAACTTCAGTGGATTGATAGATATTTTCAATACTAATTTTAATAATATCCTTTATTTGTGCATCATACTTGCTTTTATCGAGTAAAGCACAATCGAATTCACCATTTAAAATAGCTTCTTCGTGTTTCATAAAAATAGTCACTGCTTCATCAATTAAAGTGCCAATGGCTAAAGCACGTAAATAACTCACGCGGTCTTCTTTACTAGTAAGGGCATAGTAGTTTTCGGTTTTAATTCTATCGCGTACTAAATTGATGAGGTACTCCAAGGCAAATTCTTCTTGGATGAGGCCGAGGTTGATGCCATCTTCAAAATCGATAATGGTATAGCAAATATCATCAGCAGCTTCTACTAAAAAAGCGAGTGGATGTCTAGAAAAACTTAAATCTTTATGGCTTCGTTTTAATAATCCTAATTCAGTTGCGATATCTGTAAAAGCGTCTTTTTCACTTTGAAAAAAACCGTATTTTTTGTCTGCAATATGTTTAGTGGGTTTTTTAGGTAATGATTCTTTTGGGTATTTAGTGAATGCTCCCAGTGTAGCATAACTTAAACGTAAGCCACCAGACCTGCCGGCTCTACTTTCGGTTAAAATTTTAAATCCGTTGGCATTGCCTTCAAAATCACATAAATCTTGATATTCTTTAGCCGTTAGTTGATTTTTATAATTGCTACCTGCGCCTGTTTTAAAAAATTCCCCAATCGCTTTTTCTCCTGAATGTCCAAACGGGGGGTTTCCAATATCATGTGCCAAAGCTGCTGCAGCTACAATGGCACCAAAATCATTTGCTTGATACCCATGGGCATTTTTTAAGTGAGGATGTTTCTCTAATAATTTTTTCCCAACTAATCTTCCTAAAGATCTACCTACGACACTAACTTCTAAACTGTGGGTTAAACGCGTGTGTACAAAATCGGTTTGCGATAATGGAATTACTTGGGTTTTATCTTGTAAACTTCTAAATTCTGAGGAAAATATAACCCTATCGTAATCAACTTCAAAACCTAATCGGGTTTCATCTTGTTCTTTTCGAATGCGTTTATTGGTGTCGCCAAAGCGTTTTAAGGATAATAATTGTTCCCAGTTCATTGTAAATTATTAAGTGTTGGCAAGATAATTAAATTCATTAAAAAACTGGCTCAAAATAATACGGTTACCAAATAAAATGACTTAAAAAATCTGGTAACATTAAATTAACATATTCATCATAAACACTTAATGTTTAAGTAACATTCAATTTATGCTATTCATCTTTATTTGCAGTAGAATTGTTTATCCAAATCATGAAAAAATTTATTTACTTAATTTTAATATTATTTAGCACTGCAGGCTTCTCTCAAAACACAGGCTTAATAGTTGGTAAAGTAATGGATAAAGAATTAGATAATACTCCATTAGTTTTGGCGAATGTTTCTATTAAAGGAACTTCAGTAGAGGTAAATACAGATTTAACAGGTTTATTTGTTATTGAGAATTTAAAATCAGGGGATTATATTTTGGTTTGTAGTTTTGTTGGTTATGAAACCCAAGAAATACATGTTCATGTAGATGCTTTAAATCCAGCAGAAGTTAATCTACCATTAGGAGCCAGCACCATTTCTTTAAGTGAATTAGCGTCTATCACTTCAACGTCTCAAACAGAGGACAAAACCTTTTCGACCTTAAACTAAAATAAGTTTGTTTTATCGATTTAGTTAAGAATAGCTGATCAAGTTATTTTTAGACATCTAAATTATTCTAATTTTCAATGTTAATTTAATGTTTCCGGATTAAAAGTTTCATAACATTCGCATAACATTTTTGTTACTGTTCTTTAATGTAATGGTAACATCAAATTCATATAGCATTAGTTCCTTTGCGGCAAGAAATTATCTAAAAAACTAATGAAAAAATTACTGCTATTATCTATACTTTTTTATTCAATATTCTCTTATGCTCAAACTACAGGTTCTGTAGTTGGTAAGCTTACAGATAAAGAATATAATGACGAACCCTTGGCGTTTGCAAATGTTTTAATAAAAGGAACTGCAAAAGGAACCACTTCAGATATTGATGGTTTATATGAAATTGCTGACTTACCCCCTGGAACTTATACACTATCTTTTAGTTTTGTGGGTTATGAAACTCAAGAAATACAGGTAACTGTTGTTGCTAATAAAGTAACACAAGTTAATGTGCCTATGGGTGCCAGTGCAGCCTCTTTAGATGAGATTGTTATTACGACGACGACAAAAAGGGAAAGTGAAACGGCCTTATTATTAGAGCAAAAAAAAGCGGTAGCTTTTAAGGCATCTATAGGCGCAGATGAGCTTTCAAGAAAAGGCGTTAGCGATGTTGCCACTGCCGTTACCAAAGTTTCTGGTATTTCTAAACAAGAAGGATCTGGAAACATTTTTGTAAGAGGTCTTGGAGATCGTTATAACATTACCACTTTAAATGGTTTACCATTACCATCAAACAATCCATCAAATAAAAATATCATTTTAGACATTTTTACAACTGATATTGTTGAATATGTAGGTATTAGCAAAACTTTTGAATCTCAAAATTATGCAGATTTTGGAGGTGCTAATATCGATATTGTGGCTAAAAAATTCTCTGGAGCTCCTTTTATTACTATAGGTGTAGGCTTGGGTGCTAACACAAATGTTTTAAAAGTTGATGACTTTTATTTACAAGATGGTCCTTCTTATTCTGGGTTTGGTTATGGGAAAGTACCAAGTGACCCATTATTACCATACAATTACGCAACAAGTTGGGACAGAAAATCTAGTAAAAACACGTTAAATAATAACTATTCATTAACTGGTGGAAGAAAATTCAGTTTAGGTGACGAAAGCAGTTTAGGCACGTTTTTAACAGCCTCTTTTGATACAGATAATAAATATATTGAAGGTATTTACAGAACTAATATTACGGCACAAGGTACTGCTAATGCTGATTACTTTAGAAAATCATATAAACACAATACCAATTCAACGATAATGGGTACAGCCGATTACAAAATAAACAATAATAACTCTATTCTTTACACAGGTTTATTTTTAAACTCATCTTCGCAAGATTATAGTGAATATGATGGAAAAAATATCGAGTTTCCTGGATTAGATCCAATCGGTTTTATTAAGCGCGGAACTTTTGACAAAACGCAATTATTAGTGAACCAATTGTTAGGTAAGCATAAATATAGTGAGCAATGGAATGCTGAATGGAATATTGGTTACAGCATATTGGATAATACAATTCCAGACCGTATGCAAAATACCTTTGTACCGACGAGTGATGGATCATCAAGCTACACCTTTTTTAAAAATACTAGCATAAACAATCATAGATATTTCCAAAGCTTAAATGAAAAAGAATTTTCTGCAAATCTTTCAGTATCCTATAACTTTAATAAAAATGTGGATGACGAATTTAAAGGAAAAGCAACGCTAGGATATTCAGGTAAAATGAAAAATGTTGATTTTAATTCTCAACAATATTCATTTTTCCCAGAAACAAATAAAACTACTTTTACTAGAGATGGTTTTAATAATACTGATTTATATTTAAATGATACAAATTTTGATTTATCAGCAGGCGATAGCTCTAGTAAGCTCTCTCAACTTTATAACGGTCATTTAAATATTCATACCGCATACGGAAATGTACTATACAACTTTAATAAACAATTATCTGTTATTATAGGAGGTAGATTTGAACAAATTGAACAATATGTTTATTTTAATAGTTTAGATTTCCCAGATGGAAGTGGTAATACGTATGCACCTGTAAAGTTTTTACCCAGTATAATTGCGAAATACAAATTAAATGAAAAACAAAATTTAAAATTTGCAGCGAGTAACACCTATACATTACCTCAATTTAAAGAAAAAGTAAAAATACTTTTTCAAGAAGTTGGTCAATCTTATGAAGGAAACGATAAATTATACGCTTCAACAAACTACAATGCAGATTTAAGTTGGGAGTTATACCCTAGCAATGATGAAATACTTACCGTAACTGCTTTTGGTAAATTAATTCAAAACCCAATAAATGAAATGTTTACTAATTCATCCTCTGGTAACATTACATACGCTAATACAGGTGAAAAAGCAGTTATTGCTGGTATTGAAATAGAACTAAGAAAAAATATTTTTAATTTTAATAATGATAATAATTTAAACGAAAAATTATCTTTTGGATTTAATGGATCTTACATGTATCAAGATCAAGATTTAAATAACACAAAAGTAGTTACTGAAAATGGTTTTGGAGCAAATTTTACTTATCAAAACTCTAAATTATCTGGAGCTTCAGACTTTTTAGCTAATTCAGACATTTCTTATTTAAAACAATTTAGAAATGGCAAAGATATTACAGCAACACTTACATATGCCTACGTTTCAGATAAATTAGCTGTAATAGGAACTTCAGAAAGAGGAAACCTTATCGATAAATCAATAAGTAGATTAGATTTTATTCTAAAATCTAATCTTTCGAAAAAATTAAAAATAGGATTATCTTATAAAAACATATTAGATCCTACTTATAAAAGGGAAACGGATCAAAGTAAAGCCCCACTAATTAAAACACCTGATGTTTTAGCAAGTTCTTACAAAATAGGGTCTAACTTAAGTTTTTCTATAAATTATAAGTTCTAAAAAATAACACTTTAATTATTGAAAAAGAGGTAATTGTTTTTTGTTAACAATTGCCTCTTTTTCATTGTAATAGAGATGTAAATTTAATGTTAATTAAATTTAAAAACTTCTAAGAATCCTTAACAACAAGATAATAATGGCTTAACGCATCAAAAACACTAAATATGTTCATTTGTACTGTTAAAAAAATAAACAAAAAAAATGAAAAAATCGATTTTAGCAATAGCAATTTTAGCACTTGGTTTAACAAGCTGTAGTAATGACGATAATCCTACTCCAAGTAGTTCTTTTGAAGTAAAAGTAGATGATTTAAAAGGTAATATTACTGATGGAACTGTAACATTAGATGCTACAAAAACATACACACTAACAGGAGGTTTAGTTGTAAAATCTTCAGCTACGTTAATTATCCCTGCTGGAACAAAAATTCAATCAGATCCAACTGCTGATACTGAAAAAGCAAAAACAATTTTCATAGCTGTAGAAAGAGGTGCGAAAATCTTCATTAATGGTACTTCAGCTCAACCTGTAGTTATGACATCTGGTAAAGCTTCTCCTGCTGAGGGTAACTGGGGTGGTTTAATTATTTGCGGTGATGCAAAGGTAAACACTGGTGATAATGGAACTTCTGAAGTTGGTGGTTTATTATATGGAGGTAATAACAACGCTGATTCATCTGGGTCAATTACTTACTTAAATATCTCTTACACAGGTTCAAAATTTAGTGATAGTAAAGAATATAACGGTGTTTCTTTCTTTGGTGTGGGTAGTGGAACTGTAGTAAACAATATTTATACTTATGAAAGCGGTGATGATGCTGTTGAATTTTTTGGGGGTGCAGTAAATGCTTCTAACTTGGTACTAATAAATTCTTATGATGATTCATTAGATTTCGCTGATGGTTATATTGGAACTATTACGAATGTATACATTTCTGGTGTTTCTAACGCAGGTATTGAAGGTTCTAACAATCAGGCTAACGATATAGCTTTACCTATGACAAATGCTAAGATTTCAAACGTGTCAATCGTAAAAGGTTCTGAGGCTAAATTCACAGCTGCTGAAAAAGCGATTAATTTTAAAGAAGGTGGAGGGATACAAACTTACACAAACTTATTTGTTGCTAATGATATGCCTTCTACTTTTGCTAAATTAGATTCTGGAACAGGCGCAACTGCAAGAATTGCTGCAGGGGACTTTAAAATAAACACCATCAATTTTGTAACTGCAAACAACACGGTTGCTACTTATGTTACAACTCAAACAGGTGCTGGTTCTGGTGCAACATTACCTACTTGGGCAGCTTGGACTAACAACTAGTTTAAGATAGAGATTATAAAACAAAAAAGCATCCTAAATTTAGGATGCTTTTTTTAGTTTAATACTTTTTTAGCTTTAAAAATCTTGATTTGTTTTAGAATCAGTTTCTTTTAATCCTGCAATAGCATTTGCCTTATAATCTACTTCTTTTAAGATTCCATCAGTATAATAGAACCATTTGCCGACTTTTTTACCATTATCATAATTTCCAGAAATAATTTTTTCACCTTCTGCATTAAAACTTAGCCACTCACCTTGTAGTTTACCATCTGTAGTGTAAAACCCTGTTTGGCTTACAGCTCCATTGTCATGATAATAAACAACTTCAATTAAATTAGTGTCTTTGTTAAGTTTTAAATCTCTCTTTTGCTGAGCAAAAGAACCCGCAGTAATTAAAAAGGCGAAAAGTAAAATAAATTTCTTCATAATTATGGGTTTTTAACATTATAATTCAAATATACAAATTTGTTAACATTAAAACAACACTTACGTAACATTAAATTAACATAAAGTTTTAAATGTGTTGATATTCAGTTTTTTAATAAAGTATTTAATATGATAATATTAATAATTACTTAATATTATCATTACAATTAAATGACCTCAAACTTTGATATTTGTAAGGTCTTTTTATAAGACAAACAATTAGTATTTCATATAATCTATTAGTTTTTGTCGACTACATTATTATGATTTCTAATGAGACTGCCTTGGCCAAGGCAGTCTTTTTTATGGTTTATATTTAACAATTAAGAAACATTAAGTTAACATAGGTTTTGGTTATTTGCAGTGACAAAAACTAATACCGATTTAATGAAACTAAGGCTTGCCCTTATAGCTATATGCCTTTTGGCTATAATAATTTCTAATGCTCAAGAAATAAAATCTCCTAAATTTGGCAAAGGCCTTTTTAATTTGGTTGGACAAGATAGTTCTTGGACTATGAAAGTCGGGCTACGAATGCAGCTTTTAGGGACTTCAATTTGGGAAGATGACAAAGCTAATGTAACAAATGTGCTTATACGCAGATCTAGGCTAAAATTTGATGGTTATGCTTTTAGCCCTAAACTAAAATATAAAATTGAATTAGGGCTCTCAAATAGTGATATGTCTGGGACGTCTCAATTTACAAATAATACCCCAAGGTTTCTAATGGATGGTGTTATAATGTGGAATTTTGCACAGAACCTAGAACTATGGGTTGGACAAACAAAACTTCCTGGGAATAGAGAGCGTGTGATATCATCTGCTAACCTTCAGCTAGTAGATAGATCTTTGCTAAACCATATGTTTAATATCGATAGAGATATGGGTTTGCAACTAAGACATCATTTCAATCTTTCAAACAATTTTCTAATAAATGAAATTTTTTCAGTAGCTCAAGGTGAAGGTAGAAATGTTACTACAGGGAATCTGGGCGGCTATGAATTTACAGGGAGAATAGAACTCTTGCCATTTGGAAATTTTGAAAGTAAAGGAGACTATTCAGGTAGTGATCTAAAAAGAGAAAGCTCACCTAAATTAGCAATAGGGACTAGTTATGATTATAATAATAATGCAGTAAGAACAAGAAGCAATCAAGGTGCTTATATGTTTACAAATGAAGGCTTTTATGAAACCAATATCACAACGTTGTTTATAGATGCCATGTTTAAATACAATGGGTTTTCATTTATGGCCGAATACGCCAATAGAGATGCAGATGATCCAATTGCTAAAAATGATAATGGTACGCTTACTGGAGATGAGGTACAAATAGGTAATGGCTTAAATTTGCAAACGGGCTATTTGCTTAAAAATAACTGGGAGATATCAGGTAGATATACAAATGTTACTTTAGATAATGAGATAACAGGAAAAGATGCAGAAAATCAATATACGCTAGGGGTTTCAAAATATGTGGTTGGACATAATTTAAAAGTGCAATCAGATATTAGTTATTTAGATACTCAAGCCAACAACATTCATAAAATTATGTACAGACTTCAATTTGATATTTATTTTTAAAATATAACAATTACGTAACTTAACATTTTAAAATACAAAAGATATTTGCAAACTTATTTTATTTAGATTATGGAAAACATATACTTATACATGATTATTGCCCTAGCTATTTTAGCAATTGCCGATTTGGTAGTTGGGGTAAGCAATGATGCTGTAAATTTTTTAAATTCTGCTATTGGGTCTAGGGTCATTTCTTTCAACACGATCATGATTGTTGCTAGTTTAGGGATTACTTTAGGAGCTTTATTCTCAAGTGGGATGATGGAAGTTGCTCGAAACGGTATTTTCAATCCGGGAGAGTTTATGTTCAGTGAAATCATGATTATTTTTATGGCGGTTATGATAACCGATATTTTACTATTGGATTTTTTCAACACTTTTGGTATGCCTACTTCTACAACGGTATCCATTGTGTTTGAATTACTCGGAGCTTCAGTGGCTATTGCTTTAATTAAAATAGGACATAATAATGGAGATTTTAGCGATGTTGTTAATTATATAAATACCTCTAAAGCAACCGAAATAGTATCTAGTATTTTACTCTCTGTATTACTCTCTTTTTCGTTAGGGGCTTTTGTACAATGGGTTTCAAGACTTTTACTTTCTTATAATTTTGAAAGCAAAGCGAAATGGGTCGGTGCATTATTTGGAGGTATCGCCATTACATCTATTGTATATTTCATATTCATGAAAGGCATTGGTGGTACTAACTTTGCTAAAGAATCTTATGATGCTATTGGCGGTAAAACAATTAAGGATTTTTTACAAGACCAGGCTTTATTGATTTTGGTTATTAGCTTGTTGTTTTGGTTTTCAATATCGTATGCTTTGATGCATTTTGCAAAAGCAAATATTTATAAAATAGTCATTCTTATCGGAACTTTTTCATTAGCATTAGCTTTTGCTGGAAATGATCTTGTAAACTTTATAGGGCCGTCTATAGGAGCATATCAATCTTATTTAGATTTTATGAATCCAGAGGTTAATACTCTAGGATTGGCGGCTAGTGAGTTTTCTATGCATAGTTTAGGCACCAAAGCTTCTACCCCTACACTTTTATTGCTTATTGCTGGTTTTGTTATGGTTTTAACGCTTTGGTTTTCTGCAAAGGCCAAAAATGTGGTTAAAACGTCAATAGATTTATCAAGTCAAGAAGATACAAAGGAGCGTTTTGAACCGAACTTTTTATCCCGTGGTTTTGTGAGATTCGCCATGTTATCATCTCAAATGACATCTTATCTATTGCCAAATTCTTGGCAGGCTAAAATTGACAAGCAGTTTGAAAAACCGGTTATTGTATTAAAAAAAGATAAAACATATGAATTGCCGGCTTTCGATTTAGTCAGAGCAGCTGTAAATTTAATGGTTGCTGCCGTTTTAATTTCGATAGCTACATCCATGAAGTTACCATTATCCACAACTTATGTAACCTTTATGGTTGCCATGGGAACTTCATTAGCAGATAGAGCTTGGGGCGCAGAAAGTGCCGTTTATAGAGTAGCAGGGGTGTTAAATGTTATTGGAGGATGGTTTTTCACGGCATTTAGTGCATTCATAGCCTCTGCCGTAGTAGCCTATCTATTAAGCTTAAATGTAAATATTATGTTTCCTCTTTTATTAGTAACGGCTTTTGCCTTACTAGTAAAAAGTTCAATCGCATATAATAAAAAATCGAAAGAAGTTAAAGCTGAAGGTAGCTTAATTAAAGCCGAAAGCAGTTCTATTCAAGGTGTTATTCATGAAAGTGCCAGTAATATTGCTAACGTAGTTAAACGTGGGAATAAAATTTATACCAATGCCATAAACGGACTATCATTACAAGATTTAACCTTGTTAAAAAAGAACAAAAAGCAAATTGTAAAATTATCTGGTGAAGTAGACGAATTACGAGATAATATCTTCTATTTTATTAAAAATTTAGATGAATCTAGTGTTGGAGCCAGTAATTTTTACATTCATATATTAGGCTATTTGCAAGACATTGTGCAGTCTTTAGAATATATAACAAAAGTGAGTTATAAACACGTTAATAATAATCATAAGAAATTAAAGTTCAATCAAATAAAAGAATTAAAGGAAATTGACGTACGATTTGACACCTTCTTTAATAATACTCAAAATGCTTTTGAATCCAGATCTTTTGAACAAATTGGGGTTATTTTAGGGAGAAAACAAGAGATTTTAGGATTAGTAACATCTAAAATTGAAAAACAGGTTAGCAGAACAAGATCTGAAGAAACCAGTCCAAAAAACACAACATTATATTTTAGTCTTTTGTTAGAAACTAAAGATTTATTAAATGCAACCATGAATCTTTTAGAAGAGTATTATAATTCACACGATGCTTCAGTAAAGCCTGCCAAAGTGGTAGCTTCAACAGAAGAAGAGTAAACAACATTTTATTTTTGATAAACTAAAACCTAAGCAATGCTTGGGTTTTTTTATTAGATTTGAATAATAAAATCACCTCATTTTGGATAAAATATTTTTTGCAGTCTTACTGAGTGTTTTTTGGTTTAGCTGTTCTATAGGTCAATCAAGTCAAAATGATACTCTTTATAATTCCCAGTCATTTTTTAACGAAACACATTTGTTAAGGCATTTAAAAACGCTGTCGTCTGATGCTTTTGAAGGAAGAAGAACGGGGGCCAATGGGGGCATTAAAACAAAGAAGTATATTATTAATCAGTTTCATTCATTACATGTTTTGCCTTTAGGAAAAAGCTATGAACAGTCTTTTTCATTTGTAAACCAAAGAAAAGAATACAAAGCAGTTAATGTAATAGGTGTTGTGAAAGGCACAGAACAACCTAACACTTATATTTTAATCAGTGCTCATTACGATCATGAAGGCATTAAAAGTGGCAATATATACAATGGTGCTGACGATAATGCCTCTGGTGTATGTGCCTTGTTTAGTTTTGCCGAATATTTTAAAGATAATCCACCAAAACATTCGGTTATTCTAGCTGGTTTTGATGCTGAGGAGTTGGGACTTCAAGGCTCTAAATATTATGTAAAAAACCCAATAATTCCTTTAAATAAGATTAAGGTTAATTTGAATATGGATATGATTAGCCGAAGTGATGATAACGAATTATTTGCCGTAGGAACGCGATATAATGATTATTTAAAAGGCATTGTTTTGAACTTTAAATCATCAGGAAACCTGAAGCTTTTAGCAGGACACGATGGCGGAAATCTTCAAGAAAATTGGACCTATTCATCAGATCATGCCTCTTTTTACAAAGAAAAAATTCCGTTTTTATACTTTGGCGTGGTAGATCACAAAGATTACCATGAGCCCACAGATGATTTTGAGAATATTCAACCGCAATTTTATACAGAAGCGGTCAATGCCATCATATCGGTTTTTAAAGAAATAGACACCACCATACATTAAAAATAAGCTTCTAGTGGGTGCTTTCTGCATGTATGTTTCAATTTGGGAAGAAATATATGTATTTGGGTTTACAACAAAAGCATTTAATTCAACCTTTATGGCGGCCATATTTTTTTAGTTTACAATCTGCAAATCTTAAATAAGCAATGATAATAGAATCTGTCTCTAAAGGTTTTTTCAGAATTGAAAATGTTTTAGGACAATTAATGAAGTAAAAAGTATAATTTATTAAGAAATTATTTTTGTTTTTTATGAAAATGCATTAGGATTTAAACTCACACTATCATAACATTAATGTCGTTTAAAGCGACTAAAAAATAAGAATTGCTGCAAAGTGCTTCATTGATACTTAAACTACAATATCCTTAAAACATTTTGTTAATAGATTTTGTTAAATCTGCCCAAAAATAATAGTGTGAAAGCAACGCATTATTTATTTTAGCTGAAATTAATCTGTTATCTAAATAATATGGATTGGTGTATGTAATAAGTATGAACTTAAATAATTTCTTTTCTTCTCAAATTATTCTTGAAAATGAGTTATTGATTCTACAACCTTTAGCGGAAATAGATATTGATGCCATAGAATCAATAAGTTATTCTGATGAATTGGGTGAATTTGGTAAAAGAGTAAAAAGTAGAAAAGATTTAGCTGAATATTTTGATTATTGTTTTAACTCTAAAAAAGCAAAGGAATTGTATCCCTTTATTATTTTTAATAAAACAAATAATAAACCTATAGGTATTACAATGTTTGGAAATATTAGTTTTCCTCATAAGAGATTAGAGATTGGTTGGACCTGGATAGGAGAACAGTTTCAAGGAACAGGGATAAACTATCAGTGTAAAAAACTTTTATTAGATTATTGTTTTGATGAACTAAGGTTAAGGCGAGTTGAATTTAAAATTGATATAAAGAACATAAGATCACAGAAGGCCATTGAGAAAATAGGAGCCATTAAAGAAGGGCTTCTTAGAAATTATAATATTCAATCTTATGGAGAAAGTACTGGTACTTATATTTATAGTATTTTAAAAGATGAATGGGAAGACATAAAACTAAATAAAAGTTATGAAAATTATATCTTACAACGTTAACGGCATTCGTGCCGCGATGAATAAAGGGTTTGTTAGTTGGTTGAAAAGTGCCAATCCAGATGTTATTTGCTTACAGGAAATTAAAGCCTTACAAGAGCAACTAGATTTAGATGTTTTTGAAGCAGCAGGTTATACATACCATTATTGGTTTAGCGCACAAAAAAAAGGTTACAGTGGTGTGGCCATTTTAAGTAAAATAAAACCCAATCATGTAGAATATGGCACAGGAATTGCTTCAATGGATTTTGAAGGGCGTAATCTTAGAGCTGATTTCGATGGATTTTCGGTAATGAGTTTATATTTGCCTTCAGGAACTAATGAGTTGCGTTTAGACCATAAACTAGAATATATGGATATGTTTCAAGAGTATATCAATAATCTAAAGCAAGAAATACCAAATCTTATTATTTGTGGAGATTATAATATTTGCCATGAAGAAATTGACATCCATAACCCAAAGGGATTAAGTAATGTTTCTGGGTTTTTACCTGTTGAACGTCAATGGATAGGAAATTTTATTAATAATGGTTTTATTGATTCTTTCCGACATCTCAATAAAGAGCCCCATAATTACACGTGGTGGAGCTACAGAGCCAATTCTAGAGCCAATAATAAAGGTTGGCGATTAGATTATGCCATGATTACAAAGCCGCTACAAGAAAAATTAAAAAGAGCCGTTATATTATCAGACGCTGTGCATAGCGACCATTGTCCTATTCTAATAGAAATTGAAAATTAATTTATAAATCAACAAACCTAATAACCCAAACAAAATGATTAAAAAAATCTCATTAGCAGTAATAATATTAGTGGTTGCTGCTTCTTGTGTATCACCAAAAGTGTATAAAGATTTAGAAGCAAAATACGCCGATTTAAAGTCAGAAAACAGAAAACTTTCAGATGACAATGAAGCCCTTTTAAGTGCAAAAACAGCTGCTCAAAATGAATTGAAGAAGCTGCAGGCAGAATACGATGCAGCTGTTTCAGAGCGCGACAGATTGCAAAGCGACTATAATGCCAGTAAAGCCAATTATGATGCCTTAAAAGCATCTTACGATGCGTTGGAAACGAATAGTTCTGCTGCCATTGCTTCGAATACAAAAAAGAACAGGGAATTATTGGCAGAATTAGAAGCAAAAGAACAAGCACTTGCTGCTGAAAATGCACGCTTAGAAAAACTTAAAAAAGAGCTACAAGACCGTTCGAACAGAGTGGCAGAATTAGAGAAAGTAATTTCAGATAAAGATGCTGCTATGACGGCATTGAAAAATGCGATTTCTAGAGCCTTAACCGATTTTGAAGGCAAAGGTTTAACAGTAGAACAACGCAATGGGAAAGTATATGTGTCGATGGAGAATAAATTATTGTTTGAATCTGGAAGCTGGGCCGTTGGGACCCAAGGTAGAAGAGCCGTTCAACAATTAGGAAGTGTTTTGGGCGAAAATCCAGAAATTGCTGTTTTAATTGAAGGACATACCGATAATGTGCCCTACCAAGGCAGTGGGCAATTAACAAACAACTGGGACTTATCGACCAAACGTGCCACATCTATCGTAAACATTTTAAGGGAGAATGCCTCTATAAACCCAGAAAACTTAACGGCCGCTGGTCGTGGTGAATATGCTCCTATTGCCACAAATAGTACGCCTGAAGGAAAAGCTAAAAACAGACGTATTGAGGTTATTTTAACACCGAAGTTAGATGAGCTTTCTAAACTATTGAACGAAAATTAGAGAGCATATAATTGGTGTGAATGATTTTAATTATTAATTTAAATCATTCACGATATTAATTGCCTAAATATTTTTAACTTTCAAGTTTTGTAAAATAATCTTAAATCCTAATGAAATACACAACATTACCTAATACGAATATAAAAGTTAGTAAACTATGCCTAGGGTCTATGACTTACGGCTGTCAAAATAGTGAAGATGAGGCACATGCTCAGTTAGATTATGCGTTTGAGCAAGGCATAAATTTTATTGATACTGCAGAAATATACCCTTCTCCAGCAATGGCTGAAACGCAAGGTAGAGCTGAAAAAATAATTGGAACATGGTTAAAAAAGACAGGCAATAGAGAAAATGTTGTTGTTGCAACTAAAATTGCTGGTACTGGAGATTACACAGCTCACATTAGAACCACAGGATTTAGTAAGAGTTCTATACATGATGCTGTAAATAGCGAGTTAAAACGATTACAAACGGATTATATAGATATTTTTCAACTACATTGGCCTGAACGAAACACTAATAGATTTGGAATTAGAAATTTCAATTTAGATTTGAATTGGAAGGATAATTTTTATGAGATACTTTATAATTTAGATGAAATTATTAAATCTGGTAAAATTAGATTTGCTGGTATTTCTAATGAAAATTCTTGGGGTACAATGCGTTATTTACAAGAATCTAAAAATAATAATTTGCCAAGAATGATAACCATTCAAAATCCGTATTCTCTATTAAACCGTGTTTTTGATGTAGATTTGGCTGAGGTATCTTTACGTGAAAATATCGGATTATTGGCTTATTCGCCTATGGCATTTGGTGTGCTTTCTGGGAAATATATTAATGGACAGGCAGGATATAATTCAAGATTAAAATTATTTCCTAGTTTTTCTCGATATAGTAGTGAAAAATGTACTGAAGCTGCTCTGCAATACCTTAAAATAGCTAAAGATAATAATATGACTTTAGCACAAATGAGTTTAGCTTTTGTAACCCAACAACCTTTTGTAACAAGTAACATTATTGGAGCCACTAATTTGGAGCAGTTAAAAGAAAATATAGATTCTATACATATTTCTTTAAATGAAGATGTTTTAGAGCAGATTAATAAAGTGCATGCAGTCATACCCAATCCAGCGACTTAGATTTGCTATTTGTAAAAAATACTATAATATCAATTAAAAATAAAAGACTTTTTAGATGATATAAATTAATTCTTCTAAAGTATTAAGCATATTTAAATTATTATGTAAATTCAAACACTGAAAAAAGCATACGTAATTTAATTTGTAGCAATATGAAATGGCAAGGTAGGAGACAAAGTTCCAATGTGGAAGATCGCAGAGGTCAAGGTGGTTCCGGACAAGGCTTTGGGGGTTTTAGCCCGTCACTATTAGGACCTTTAATTAAAATTCTTTTTTCAAAAGTCGGGTTGTTTATAGTCGGTGGCTTTTTGGTAGTGTCATTAATTATGGGTAAAAATCCACTAACCTTAATAAGTCAGTTATTAAGTGGTGGTGTTCAAACGGAATCTTCTGCTCCATATCAGCCTAGTGCTGAAGATGAAGAGTTAGCTCAATTTTCAAAGACTATTTTAGCTAATACAGAAGATGTTTGGAATACGCTTTTAAAAAATTATAGAGAGCCAACCTTAGTGCTTTTTACTGGTTCGGTGTCGTCTGCTTGCGGTTCTGCCTCTAGTTCTACAGGACCTTTTTATTGTCCAGGTGATGAAAAATTGTATTTAGACTTAAGTTTTTTTGATGATATGGAGCGTCAATTGAATGCGCCTGGAGACTTTGCCCAAGCGTATGTAATTGCCCATGAGGTTGGACATCATATCCAAAAAATAATGGGGACTTCAGATAAAATGAATCGATTAAGAAGTCAACTTAGTGAGAAAGAATATAATAAATACTCGGTGATGTTAGAACTTCAAGCAGATTTTTATGCGGGTGTTTGGGCACACTATTCTCAAGAAATGACAGGGATGATGGAGTCTGGCGATCTTGAAGAGGCTTTAAATGCTGCCAATGCGATTGGAGATGATCGCTTGCAAAAGCAATCCAGTGGGAGAGTCGTTCCTGACTCCTTTACTCATGGAACATCGGCACAACGTATGAGATGGTTTAAAAAAGGATTTGATACTGGAGATTTATCTCAAGGGGATACGTTTAGTGCTACTTCGTTATAAAAATTAATTTAGATATAATTAAAAACCCCTTACTTTTTAAAAAGTAAGGGGTTTTTAATTTGATTACCATTTTTATCAAAAAAAATATTTTTACGGTTTTCCCTCAACAACATTTTTATTATTTTGACAAAACGCATAATTTTCTTATAAGTAGTATAAATCTTTTTAATAAAATTCATTTAAAATTTACTACTAGAATTCTCTCACTATTTTTCTCCCTCTCTCATAATTAATAGTAATTAAATGAATTATTAACCTATAAATTTATTACTTATGAAAAATTATTTAAAAATTGGAATTCTACTTTTAGGAATTTTATTAATTGTCTTTTCTGTTCAAGGCTCACCGCGTCCATCTAAAATTGTTACTCAAAATGACAGGATTACTAATGTACAACATGAGTTAGGGCATAATTTAGGACTTGTGCATACAAATGAAATTAACGGTAACTTTCTACAAATTCCAAATACTCCACCCTCGGACTCTCAATCGGTTATGAATGTTAATAGTGTGCGCACAATTACTAATTTTAGCAATTATGATGGGATTGCTATAAATTATTTATTTCCTTGTCCATTAGCAACTACAGTTTTATTTTCTGGTCCAACTAATATGGGAAATAATTCTTCTGTAACTTGGACTTACGATGGAGGCGTGCCAAATGCACAATATTATAGATGGTGGTATAAAAAAATAGGAAGTTCTGGACCACCCATTATTATAGCGTACGGATCTACAGCTTACTTTGTAGCACAACCAGACACCTTTTATTCAAGTGGTACAACGTCTTATTTTGAAATATATTTAGAAGTAGAGGATACTAATGGTAATAGATTTACTAGTTCTACTGTCACTATTTTGAAAAGAGGGAAATATAAACTTGAAGGAGGTATTTAAGAATAGAACTTTCATAAAAAGCAAAAAACCCGCAAACTTTAAAAAGTAGCGGGTTTTTTTAAATTATTTAATTTGATTACCATTTTTATCAAAAAAGTGGTATTCTAAATATGTGTAAGCGTCTCTTGGTAAAACTTTAACCCATTTTTTATGTTCAAAATACCATTTTGAACGTATTGATGGAAAACCTTTTGTTAAAAAGGCTGCTATAAAAGGATGTGTGTTTAAAGTCAGCTTTTTATAGTCTTTTTTAAGTAATTGCTCTAGGTCTTGTTTTATTTTAAGTACAATTCCTATAGGGGCTTCAACCTCGGCACCATTCATAATACCGTCAGGGTTCTCCTCACGGGTTTCAATGTTCACTTCTGGTCGAACACGTTGCCTTGTAATTTGTATCAATCCAAATTTGCTAGGAGGCAATATTTTGTGTTTTGCTCTATCATCCTTCATTTCATCACGAAGGTGGTTAAAGAGCTGTTGCCTATTATCAGCATTGGTCATATCTATAAAATCAATTACAATAATACCTCCCATATCACGCAAGCGCAATTGGCGGGCTATTTCTGTAGCGGCTATTATATTTACTTCTAATGCTGTATCCTCTTGGTTATTGGCTTTGTTAGATCTGTTGCCACTATTTACATCTATAACGTGTAGTGCTTCGGTATGCTCTATAATTAAATAGGCGCCTTTTGCCATAGATACGGTTTTACCGAAAGAGGTTTTTATTTGTCTTTCAATTCCGAATTTTTCAAATATAGGAACTGTTGATTGATACAATTTAACTATTGATTCTTTGTTTGGTGCAATTTCTTGCACATAATCTTTAATTTGATAAAAAAGCTCTTCATCATCTACATGAATACTTGTAAAGGTGTCATTGAATATGTCTCGTAATATAGACGAGGCTTTATTCATTTCACCTAATACTTTACTGGGATGATGGGCTTTAATCAGTTTTTTACACATTGCGGTCCAACGACTAAGCAAATTTTGTAAATCTTTGTCTAATTCGGCTACTTTTTTGCCTTGTGCTACTGTGCGTACTATAATACCGAAACCTGGTGGCGTTATGCTTTTTACCAATCGTTTTAATCTGTCTTTCTCTTCTTTGTCCTCTATTTTTTGAGAAATAGAAATACGGTTGGAAAAAGGAACTAAAACAATATATCTTCCAGCAATCGAAAGCTCTGAGCTTATTCTAGGACCTTTGGTCGATATGGGTTCTTTTACTATTTGTACTAATAGCGATTGATTTGATTTTAAGACATCGGCAATTTTGCCGTCTTTATCAATATCTTTTTCAAATGGGAAGTTTTTTAAAGAAAAATCTTTTAGTTTACCTGCGCTTACATTTTTTGTGAATTTTAAAAGAGACGGAAGTTTTGGCCCTAAATCATGATAATGCAAAAATGCATCTTTCTCATACCCTACATTAACAAATGCAGCATTTAAACCAGGAACAGATTTTCTGATTTTGGCGATAAACACGTCACCAACAGAAAAGTTGTTACCCCCTTCTTCTTTTTGTAATTCAATAAGTTTTCCATCTTTTAATAAGGCAAAATCAACATGCTCAGAACTAGATCTAATGATCAATTCTTTATCCATTGAGTTAATTTTTATCCATACTTTCAGATTTGGGTTAAAAGTTAAAAGTTAAAGGTTAAGAGTTAAGAATTAAAAGTTACAAGTTACAAAGCTTTAAAGCTTATAACCATCAACCATCAATCACTAACCGTTAACCACTAACCGTTAACCATCAACCATCAACCAAACGGTACAGATGGATTATACATTATTTTCACAGGATTTTTTAAGTCCGTGGAGATCAATTCGCGTAAAAGTTTAATACGTTTCAAGACCTCATTTCAAAGAGCATTTTTTTAAATCGAAAAAAGTAGTTAATAAACTACTTCTTCGAATTATTTTTTCTTTTTGTGACGATTAGCGCGTCTACGTTTTTTACGCTTGTGCGTTGCAACCTTATGTCTTTTGCGTTTTTTACCACTTGGCATAAATAGTATATTTTTTGATTAATAATTTATTTTTAATGCGTTATTTTACTTCTACATTACCTTTAACACCTTCAACAAAAACTTTTGCAGGCTTGAATGCAGGGATATTATGTGCAGGAATTTTAATAGTTGTATTTTTAGAAATATTTCTACCAGTTTTTTCTGCTCTTGTTTTAATAATGAAACTTCCAAAACCTCTTAGGTAAACATTATCTCCGCTTTCTAAAGAAGTTTTAACTTCTTCCATAAATGTCTCAACAGTTGCTTGAACATCTCCTTTTTCAATTCCTAATTTCTCAGAAATTTTTGCTACTATATCAGCCTTCGTCATTTTTAATATTTTTTTTTAGTTATTATATATTTAAAAGGGATGCAAATATAGGAATTAAAAATTCAATATTTCAAACCTAATTCATTAAAATTTAAGATTATAAACGTTTATTTTTGTTTGCTTCATATATTTAGTCCATGACATTTTCAAAAATTATAACTAACTGGTATTCAAATAATAAGAGAAATCTTCCTTGGAGGCAAACTACAGACCCATATTATATTTGGCTATCAGAAATTATATTACAGCAAACTCAAATTGCACAAGGGTTACCTTATTATGAGTCTTTTCTTAAAGAGTTTCCTACTATTTTTCATTTAGCAAGTGCTGAAGAGAGCCAAGTTTTAAAATTATGGCAAGGTTTGGGGTATTATTCCAGAGCGAGAAATTTACATGCTGCTGCAAGAAATATAGCTAACAAACTTGATGGGGTTTTTCCAAACACATATAAAGAGTTATTAAAACTTAAAGGGGTTGGTGATTATACGGCAAGTGCTATAGCGTCTATTTGTTTTAATGAGGCAACGGCTGTAGTTGATGGTAATGTATATAGAGTATTATCTCGTTATTTTGGTATCGATACGCCAATAAACACGAGTAAAGGAGTTAAAGAATTTAAGGAATTGGCGCAAAAACTTATAGATAAAAAGAATCCTGCCGAATTTAACCAAGCTATTATGGAGTTTGGTGCTGTGCAATGTAAGCCCCAGAATCCTAACTGCACCATCTGCCCTTTTAAAGACAGTTGTGTAGCACTACAAAAAAATCGAATTGCTGAATTGCCTGTTAAAATTAAAGCAGCCAAAGCTAAAAAGAAGTATTTTAATTTTTTGGTTTT
Organism: Confluentibacter sediminis; assembly: GCF_003258355.1. Taxonomy (GTDB): domain Bacteria; phylum Bacteroidota; class Bacteroidia; order Flavobacteriales; family Flavobacteriaceae; genus Confluentibacter; species Confluentibacter sediminis. The sequence continues at coordinate 53,177 of NZ_QKPO01000010.1, forward strand.
TTTATCGAATGATAATAAAACTATTTTAGAAAAGCGTAAAGGTAAAGGTATTTGGCAAAATTTATATCAATTTCCATTGGTTGAAACAGAGCAGGAAATGGATTTTGAAACTTTTAATGCATTAATTAAAACGCATCATTTATTAAAGGGAATTTCTTTTGAACTTTCGTTATATAATAAGGACTCAATAATTCATAAATTATCGCACCAACATTTATATACCAAATTTTGGATTGTAGATATTGATCAACATCTGGTTAATGGAATTCAGATAAGTGAAGTTCGTAATTACGCAGTACCCATATTAATAGGGAATTTCATAGAATCGTTTAATTTTCAATAGATTCCCATTAGCAATCATAATTTTTTATTAATTTTAAAAAAATGATAAGCAATTGAGTAATTTTGCTTTTATATAAAAAAACGATTATGTCAGGTACATTAAATAAAGTGATGCTAATTGGGCATTTAGGTGATGAGGTGAAAATGCATTATTTTGAAGGAGGCGGTTGTGTTGGGCGTTTTCCGTTGGCAACTAATGAAACCTATACTAGCAAACAAACGAATGAGCGTGTTACAAATACTGAGTGGCACAATATAGTGGTAAGAAATAAAGGTGCTGAAATATGTGAAAAGTATTTAAGTAAGGGAGATAAGGTTTATATTGAAGGTAGGTTGAAAACCAGAAAATGGCAAGATGAGGCTGGACAAGATCGCTATTCGACTGAAATTCAATGTACCGATTTTACATTTTTAACCACTAAAAAAGAGAGTGAAGGAAATACAGCCTCGAATACTGCAAGTGTGCAAAAGCCAGATGTAGTAAAACTAAAGGTTAACGAGCCACCCATTGAAGATGAAGATGATGACCTTCCTTTTTAAAAATTGAAACATTTGATTTACTTTTATTATTTGTTTAACTAAAACCAAACATTTGGATCCTGACCCCCTGAGTTTTAAACTATTAATGATGACTGTTGATTTTTCAACTGTTAGCGGATTTGTTTTACTATTTATATTGTTGGCGTGTTCTGCGGTTATTTCTGGTGCTGAAGTAGCTCTGTTTTCCCTTACCAGAACCGATATTGAGGATGGACTTGATAAAAAGTCCAAACGCATCCAAATTATATCAAAGCTTTTAGAGCGCCCTAAAAAATTATTGGCCACCATACTTGTTGCCAATAATTTTATAAACATTGCCATTGTTATTTTGTTCTCCTTTTTAGGAAGTGTGTTGTTTGAGCAAATTACATCTACGGTTTTAAGATTTTTTATAGAAGTTGTTATAGTTACTTTTTTAATCTTATTATTCGGAGAAATTTTACCCAAAATTTATGCTAGTAGAAACAAAGTAAAGTTTGCTACGTTTATGGCATATCCGCTAAGTGTTTTAGATGTGGTCTTGTCCCCATTAAGTTTGCCTATGCGAAGTGTCACGATTGCCATTCATAAAAAATTAGGCAAGCAAAAAACTAATTTGAGTGTGAATCAATTATCGCAAGCACTTAAATTAACTAGTGAACACGATACGACTAAGGAAGAACAAAAAATATTACAAGGCATTGTGTCCTTTGGTAATACAGATACCAAGCAGGTAATGCGACCAAGAATAGATATTTTTGCGCTCAACATTGATCAAAAATATTCTGAAATTATGTCAGAAATAATTGCCAATGGTTACTCAAGAATACCTGTTTTTAAAGAAAATATAGATCAAATTGTCGGCATTCTTTATGTGAAAGACTTGTTACCATATATAGATAGAAAACAATTTGATTGGACAACTTTATTGCGTGAACCGTTTTTTGTTCCAGAAAAGAAAAAGTTAGATGATTTAATGGCTGAGTTTCAAGAGAAGAAAGTGCACTTAGCTGTGGTGGTTGATGAATATGGAGGCACATCTGGATTGATTTCTTTGGAAGATATTATTGAAGAAATAGTTGGAGATATTAGTGATGAGTTTGATGATGAAGATTTAACCTATTCTAAATTAGATGACAACAACTATGTTTTTGAGGGCAAAACAGCATTAAAAGATTTTTATAAAATTTTAAAAATTGAGGATAATGCTATTTTTGAAGATCACAAAGGTGAGGCTGAGACCATAGCAGGTTTTGTACTAGAAATTTCTGGAAGTTTTCCTAAACAAAACACTAAAATAAATTTCAAAAATTACGTTTTTGCGATAGAAGCTTTAGATAAAAAACGAATAAAGCTTGTAAAATTGACCCTTCCTAATGACTAAATTTTTTTATTTTTTATTAATACTTACTATCTGTTATTCTTGTGGAGATCATGTTATGCCAAAGCCTAATGCCTATTTGCGACTAGAATATCCAGAGGCACAATATACAGAAGCTCATGTTGAATATCCATTTTCTTTTGAAGTAAATAAATTGGCAACAAAAATAACAGCTAAACCCATAAGAAGCACAACCGAGAGTTATGGTGTTAATATTGAATATCCATCATTAAAAGGCACCATATTTTTAACCTATAAATCTATAGATAACAACCCCGATAATTTAATTTCATTTTTACGGGATGCTCAAAATTTTACTCAAAAGCACACCATAAAAGCAGATGAAATTCCTATGTATCCATACGAAAACAAAGAAAAAAAAGTATATGGAATGTTTTCTGAGGTAAAGGGTAATGTAGCATCACCTGCGCAATTTTATGTGACCGATAGCATCCATCATTTTTTAACGGGCTCGCTTTATTTTTATGCCAAACCCAATTATGATTCTATTTTGCCCGCAGCAGATTATTTAGAAAAAGATATTAGGCACATTATGGAAACGATAAAGTGGAAATAATTGGAAGTTAACTATATTATTTTAAAAGGTTTTGGGCATTTGTAATGCTTGAATTCATTTTATCTCGTAATGTTTTTATTTTTGCTTCTTGTTCGTCTAAAGTTTTCTGTTTTTCACTGCTCAATTCTTTTCCGTTTAGAATTTCATCAGAATCAAAGTACTCACCAAAATCTTTCATCCAATCCATCATGTCTTTATGAGAGTCTTTCAAATCTCTACTGGCATTTACAAGCACTTCAGTAGAGTCCGTTTCCTTTATCTTTACATCAATTTGGCTTATTAAATTACCAATGGTTCCCATTTTCGGCATGATTTCATCATGAACAGCCAAAACCTCTTGCATTTGAGATTTTTCAGTAGTTGATTCTTTCTTCTCATTTTTACAGCTTGTTGCTGTAAGTAATACAAACATGGTAACAATTGTAAATTTTAAAACCTTCATTTTTATCGAATTTTATTAAAAAGCAAAGTTAATAAATAAAGCAGATAGACTTAATGCTTTATTTATTGAACTTTTTGTTTCAATATCCGTATTGAATAGCAAATAGCTCATTATTAAATATTTAATTGTAAAAAAATTATTAAAAGATATTTTTTTTACGAGCTTTAGTAGATAAATAATTCTTAAAATTTCGTGCTATGAAATCTTCTGCATCAGTGGCTCTTAAGTATGGGGTTTTTACAGCAATGACATTAATTATATATTTTTTGGCATTAAAATTAGTCGATCTTCATAATAATCCTTGGTTTAGAATACTAAATGGCCCTATTATGGCTTATGCCATTTATATAACCATTAAAAAATTATAAAAACGGCAGTGGTAATGAATTCGATTATGGAAGTGGTTTTAAAACCGGACTTATTACTGGTTTTGTTCGCCTTTTTTATGTGTATTTATATATTTTATCTAGATACCACCTTTACTAACAATGTACTTAAAAATTGGTTCTCTGAATTTGATTACGGAAGTGGTATGTTGGTGTTTATTATCTTAATAGAAGGATTGTCCTCTACACTGGTTTTAACACTTACTTGCATGCAACTTTTTAAAAACAGCAGAAATATTCTTCAAAATAAATAAAACATTTGCAGTTTAATTAATTAGCAGTATATTTGCACTCATTTTTGAACAAAATTAATTAAATAAAACGTTACGCTATGTACGCAATTGTAGAGATAGCAGGGCAACAATTTAAAGTTGTAAAAGACCAAAAAGTTTTTGTTCACCGTTTACAAACTGAAGAAGGAAAGCAGGTTGCTTTTGATAATGTGCTTCTTATTGGTGATGGTGACAATGTAACTGTAGGCGCCCCAGCTATAGACGGAGCTCAAGTAGGAGCAAAAGTCTTAAAGCACCTTAAAGGTGATAAAGTTATAGTTTTCAAAAAGAAAAGACGTAAAGGATACCGTGTTAAAAACGGTCACCGTCAATTTTTAACAGAAATTATAATTGAAAGTATTGCTGCTTCGGGAGCTAAAAAAGCTGCCAAAGTTGAAAACGAAGGAGCTAAAAAAGCTGCACCAGCTAAAACTGAGAAAAAAGCCGAAGTTGCTGCACCAAAAGCAGAAGCTAAACCAACTGCTAAAAAAGCAACAGCGAAAGCTGACGATTTGAAAAAAGTTGAAGGTATTGGACCTAAAATTGCTGAAACATTAGCAGAAGCAGGCATTACTACTTTTGCAGAGTTAGCAAAAATGGATGCTGCTAAAATTTCTGAAATTATCTCTGGTGTTCGTGGAAATCACGTTACAGATACTTGGCCAGCACAAGCTCAATTAGCTGCTGATGGTAAGTGGGATGAATTAAAAAAATGGCAAGATGAATTAAATGGCGGTGTAGCTGAATAAGCAAACCGTATAAGTTTAACAATATAAAAGCTTAAGACAATGGCACATAAAAAAGGAGTCGGAAGTTCGAAGAACGGTAGGGAATCAGAATCAAAACGTCTAGGCGTTAAGATTTTTGGTGGTCAAGCTGCAATAGCTGGAAACATTATCGTAAGACAAAGAGGAAATACACATCATCCAGGTGAGAATGTATATTCTTCAAAAGATCATACATTACACGCTTATGTTGACGGTGTTGTGAAATTTACAAAGAAAAAAGATAATAAATCTTATGTTTCTATTGAGCCTTTTGAGGTTTAATAAATTAATTTCTTTAAAATATTTGAAAAACCCTTTCTGGAAACAGGAAGGGTTTTTTATTTAATCTTCATCAGAGAGAGCTAGACATTCTGAAGTCCACATATTCGAACCTCTCTTTCATGTTCCCAAAGTTAGTACCCATTTTATTCGTTCCCTATTCTTTCCTATAAAATAGAGCATATGCCCTATTTCATGGCCTAGGCATTATAGATATTATTGCATTATAATAACGAAATAGAAAAATAAAAACCAGCTTTCTAATACGTCAATAATCAAAAAAATCATGAATATAGCCAAAGGAACAAAATGTATGATTCTGGTATTAACCACCTCCTTATTGTTAACATCATGCAGCAAGGATGGTGAAAATCCAGAAAGTGAACAACAAACAGAACAAACTAAAACTATTGAATGGGAAGTATTCCACGAATTTGAACCCGGAGAAACTGTAACAAAATTTGAAATTTCAGATGACGCCAAGTGGCTGTTTTATACAAATGCTATGGGTACGGCTTACCGAATCGATAAAACTACTGGAGAAAAAAGCTTATTGTATGCAAATCCATTGCAATTTGAAAATGGGATATTATATCTTCATGTAGTCAGAGATAACGACAGCTATTTTGCGGTTTCAGATGATTTTGGCGCAACCCAAATGGAGTACCATATAGGTACATACACCAACTATGCCGCAGGCTGGTTTGATGGTGCTTTTATGAACCTAATTGTAAATCGTATGTTCGTAATGCCAAATGGCGATTTAATACTTCCGCATATTATGGAGAAGGCAAATAATGCCGCCTATCTGCAAGACAACTTTTTAATTGCAGTTTCTTCTGATGGTGGAGCTACTTGGAACCGTAAAGAAAGTAAACCTTCCTCTTATATTATAGCAAAACAAGGAAACCGACTTTTTGCCATTAGTGAAGGTTGGACAGGGGTAGAAACCTTTGCTTCTAAACTTTATTATTCAGACAATGCAGGTACAAGCTGGCAGGAGTCTAACCTTAAATATGCTCCGCAAGCGGTGGACAGAGAAAATAATCTTATCGCAGCGGGAGGAAACCAAATCTTAAAACTAAAAGGCAATTCGTGGACAGTTTATACTTGGGAAGGGCAAACGTCTTTTAACGATGGGCTTGTATTTTTAGATGGATTGAAATATCGTGGAACAACAGGCAATGACCCTAACGGCAGAAAAATAGATGATATAGAGTTTGATGCCAATAATCACATGTATGTTATCGGAAGAAACAAAACAACCATTTGCAGAACGAAACTGAATTGAGTTAAAAACAATTCATCAAACCTCATTTTGAAATGAAAAAGCTAGCTTTTACGTTCATTGGGATGACTTAAGTCTACGGTCAGTCGTTCATGGGTGATTGATAAACCCATCACTAGAAGTACATGGGGTACTGTTCAAAAATAGCATCCAAAATATCGAATGTAAATTCCTGTTTTTCATTTGGATAGATATGTTGTGAGAAAGCTGAATAATGTGTCATGCAAAGCTTTCTCTTTGAGAACTTTACGACATAGAGATTGGTTTATCCTCTTCACGTTTAGTCAAAATAGGGCATTTGCCCTATTTTTTGGTGTCATCCTTATGAATAATATTGTATATCATCAGTTTTTAAAAATGATTTTTCAACAACAACTTAAAATTTAATCCATTGATTTTTAATTATAAGATATGAAAACACTTCTGCTTTCCATAAGTCTTTTTTTGTCGCTAACCGCAGTCTTTGGGCAAAACTCTATTGCAAAAAAAGCACCTTTAAATCCTTTACCTTTAGAAGAATTAGCTTATATGGTTCCTTCTTTAATAGATGGTGACATTGCCTATTATAAAGGTCATTTTTACAACGATAAAAGAGAACAACTACTGGAAAACGGTGAAAGCTTTAGGAGCTACGCAAATTGGACAGAAAAAGAAGCTTATGAGGCAAAAAGCATTTATATGGCTTTTGACGCTTCTGGCAAATTATTAAAACTCAAAGATTATAAAAACTTTAGTACGTTAACAAGAGCATATACTTATAACCAAAAAGGGCTACTTACCAAATCTACTTTCTACAATGATTCTATGTTTTACCATTATGATAATAAGGATAGACTGCTTACAGAAGAACGTTATTTTAGTTCTAGTAAAACAAAAGTGGTTGTTAATTATAATTACAAAACCGAAGATGGATTGCTTAAAATTACCCGTCAAACTGTTTATCCTACTGGTAAGGAGCAGGATGAATTGCATTATAAAAATGGCAAACTAATGTATTACAAAAGCGTTTTAGGCGAAGAAAATGTAGGTGTGCCCGATGCAAAAGGAAATATTACAAAAACGAAAAATATAAAAACCAACAAAGTAAATAATTACTATTACAATGTCATTTATAATGACGAAATAAACACCAAAGATTTAGTGGTGGTCAATGCCAAAAAAAATGATTATGACAGGCACAATTTACCCAGATTATCGGTGGGCGATAAAATTATTAGTAACGTAAATTTAACAATTGTAGGCAATCATGTGGTTTTTTATATACCTACAACACAACAGTATTTTATAGCCAAGAATTTTTATAACAGCACTATTAAAAAAGACGAAGCGGTTAACGTAGAGCTACTGCAAGAAAACAACCCGTATTTACATATATGGGGAAATGATTCGGGCAACTTTTATTGCTTGTACAAAGGGTCAGATCATTCCCTGAAAAAGTTTAGAGATGAAAATTACAGTGTTTATTACAGCCCTTTTGATGATACCTATTTTTTAGTAGATAAACAAAAAAATACAACCTCACAGGCAGGAACGCTTGCCAATGTACAAACCTTTAAAGGAAGTGTGCTGATGTATGTAAATTATGCAAAAAAAACTTCTGTTAATTTATTCGAAGGCGAAAACCAGACCAGTAGTTTCGGTTGGTCGGCTAAACCCCTCAATGTAAGTGAGGCCGTGATGCTTAAAAATAACGAGCCCAAATACATTATTCCAATAGTGCCCAAACCAGATGATTTAAAAATTTATTTAGGTAGAAAGTACAACAATGAAGTTATTTCCAACTAGTTGTTTTTAAAACGTATTATAATGATGAATATACTTTCCATCATAGAAAGACCTTTACATCACTATCGTCAATGGGATTTTATCATTTTTACATTGTTGACTTTATTGTCGGTATTAAATGGACAAACAACTGTTTTTTACCTCATCTATTTCTTTTGGTGTAACGAGCTTCTCTGCTTAGTGGTAGACAGGCTTTGCTACAAACGGAATAGTAATGCGTTATATGAGAATGTACATTCCGTCAATTTTGGAGGAGGTTTATTTTTAATGGGTATTTATTGGGTGTTTTTAGTGGTGTTTTTTGGATTTATTGCTGCCTCCGATAACACAGAAATTATGATTACCAATATGCAGGTGTTGTTTTTTCATAATTGGTTCTTTAATATCAACCTGATTTTTGTTCTGCTCGAACGCGTGTATTTGCACAAAAAACAACAACCAATAAAAGTTTGCTTTGGTGCTTTCAGCCCTAATATAATTGTATTGCATATTTCCATCGTTGTGGGTGGTATGCTAATATTTTTTGTCATTAAAAGGTATCCTGAAGTTTTTACACCCGAAAACCCATGGGGCTCAGTCGTTATTGCATTGCCTTTTCTATTTCTGAAAATGGGAATGCAATACCTAACGTCTTCCAACAATAAAACCACAAAACAAAATTATAACTAATGAAAAAAACTGTTACATACTTAAACTTATTGACTCTTCTAGTTTTTAGCTTTAGCGTGGTGGCACAAGAGGATACGACACCTAAAGATTTCGATTTACCTGAAAACACTACCAAAGCCTTTAAAATGTATGCTACCTTTAGTATACCGCAACAAGTCTTTACTATGCAATCAGTCAACGAGCTTTATACATTTCGTGAAGGAGAAATCACTAAGTATCAGTACCTGGACAAACCTAAATTAGAGATAACAGAAAATTACACTTACGAAAATGGTCTTCTAAAAACCAAAGAAATAATACGAAACGGTACTATGGGCATGGAATATTCAACATTTAAATACCGTACGGAGTCCGAAGGTTATAAGACAACATCATACAAAATTTACCACACAGGTGAAACAGAGAAAAATATAGAATTTTTTAATGGTGAAGGGGAGTTGCGCGGCAAGTCATTTTACAATACCAATAACCAAAGAACCAAACAAATAGAATATGGTGGTAAGGAAGGGCATCGCATCAAGAAATATTATGATGAAAAGTTAGTTTCTGATGTAATTTATCTATATGATAAAAAAGGTAGAATTTACAAAGTAGTCGACCATAAAGTGCCTGGTAATGAATCAGAGGCTAAGATAATAAAACAGATTACTTACAACGGCAAAGGCGACCCTGTGGTAATGTTGGAATACCACCCTGCCAAAGATGGAGAAGAACAAAAATTAAGTAAAACCTATCATACTGATTATCTATATGATGGAGATATATGGATCGCTAAAATAGAATATAGTAATACCACAAAAGAAACTGGCCAATTAAAACTAATCACAAGAACTGTGGTTACTCCCGAGCGAGCATATAAATCCCAAAACGATGAACAGCTCATTGATTTTTGCAAACAGGTGTATCAAAATTACTTAAAACTGAAGAGTGAATAAATGCATAACTAAGACCTGCCAAATATAATGGAAGATTATTTTGAAATAAAACAATTAACAGATGAAGACAGAAAGAAGCTAAATAATCAATTTTGGCTAATCATTGTATTTGCCATTTTTGTATTGGCCATTTTTTGGTTCATATTCAATATGTTGATGTCCTTTTCAAGTATGTCGAGTATTGTGCCCTACATTATTTTTGGTGTAATTGCACTTATTTTTACTGGGGTTATTTTCTATTTGTTTTGGAGTACTTATCTGGATTTAAAAAGGGGTGTAAAGCACAGCTATACAGGTGTGGTTAAAAACAAACGATTGGATACCCATACCTCAACAAGCAGCAGGCATATCACCAGAGGAGGACACACGTCTTCAAGAACCACTGTTAAAAAAACCTATTATCTTACCCTGAATGATGTGGAGCATACGGTATCGTTTAAAGAATATAATCAGGCACACACAGGAGATACCATTTGTTTGGAAGTAAGTCCAAAAAAAAGAGAGATCCTACAATTTAAAATTTTAGAGAAAAGTAAGGAAGATAACAAAAAGCCAAACAAATTCACAAACAACTATAGGAATGTTATTAAAGAACAGCCTGCTAAACAAAGCGATGTAGATATTGTAAAAAAGCTGTTTTTTAAAAAATTAAAAAAGAGTCTCTGGTTTTTTGCCTTTCCTACCATAATGCTATTGCTACTCTGGACAACTCCATCAGCACTATTTTATCTTTTCACATTCCCCCTTTTTATTGTTTTTTTATACCAAGGTGTAAAACTTTTAGTGTCACTAAACAACTATGCTAAGTTTAAAAATTATAAAACTAAAAAAATCATTATCGCAAAGGTGCTAGATAAAGTGACCGCAAGTTCTAATAAAAACTCTACCAAATATCGTTTAGTTACTGATAATGGAAATATAGAAGTTTCCCAAAATATTTACCAACAAATACAGCCACAACAAGTAATAGAAATGCATATTGCTAAGTTTTTAAACATCACCTTTGGCATTAAGGTTGTAGATGCTGAAACAGAGACATATTATAGTTTACAAGTATAAATCAAGTTAAAAAACACACCATATTAAAACAATGAAAACGGCTTTGCAAATACTTATACCAACACTTATATCTACATTTAGCTTTGCCCAAAACAACTATCAAGAAAACGATACCATTCCTAATTACTTTACAAGGGATGATACTGTTTATAAAAAACCCGATATCAGCGATCTTAAAAATGAAATGCAGAAAAAGTATGGATTTAACCCATTCAAGGAGAAAAAGATTTCAGAATCGGCAATGTATTTTGATAAGCAATTAAATTTTGACATTGCTCAATACAGAGAAACCGGCTCTGTGATAAGGTTTGCGAGCGATATACGTTACGCGAGCAATAACCAGGTATTCGCTTATTTTGATAAAAATACCAAATATTTTAGAGACACTAAAATATATCACGAAAACGGTAAACTATGGTACCAAAAGGTTGAGAACGAGCCTGAAAAAGGTATGTGGCGTACCGAGCAGTATGATGAAAATGGTATGCTAATTACGCAGGAACAAGGTTACTATGGCAGTTTAGAAGAAACTCCCTTTGGGGAAATATACGCAGGTGGTTCTGTATTGACTGTTGGATCTCCATCTTTCTTTCCTGTAGATGAAGCTAATGCACATTTCGGTTATCTCCATGCAGGAAAAATATTAGGAGCAGATGGTTCTGAAATTTCTGGATTTTTTTATCCCTTATCTGATAGCTATTTAGGTAAAGCCTCGCTGCTGTATTTCAAAAATAAAGACGGTAAAACAGGCTATTGGGCCATTGTAGAGGGCAACCAAATAGAGCAAGTTTTTGATGATCCCAATTTACCTACCCTAGATATTTTTGACGTACTTACCCACCATAGTGGTGAGGAATATACCATACATAAAATAAATAAATCGGTTTATAAGGATAAATTAAAAGACTATAAAACACCCAAAGAAATATACGCAGATATTCACGTGTTAAACTTTGGTACTACAGATGCCAATTACACAGGTTATGGGATGCGCATTACCACAAAAGACAATATTTTAATTGGTGATGAGCGGTATATAGAAGTCGGTTTTTTTAAAGATGGAAAATTGAATGGCCCGGGAGTTAAGCTCTTCATAGGTTTAAATATGTATTACCGAGAAGACCATAAGCAAGTGTACGTTAAAGACATTGACATTAAGAACCAGATGGGGCTTTTTGCCAATGGAGTGTATGTAAGCGGAAGGCAATTTGCTTATACCAAAGCCAATGTGGAGTATATGGATGTTTTTAGCAGGCCAGAGCATCCCAATATTTATTACAGAGCTATTTATAATGAAACGGATCCATTTATAGAAAATGAAACGGTTGCATTTAATTCGCTTAAAGTAGGCGACAAAATCTTTTTACCCAAAAGCAAACGCGTTTTTGACATTACAAGGCTAGACTCCAAGGAAAGAAGAATTTATTTTGTTGGCGATAAGCCGGGTGAAGAAATAAGTGTAGGCAAGGAAAGCGGAAACATCTATTTAAAATATACCACAAGAGAAAGTCAAAAAGTAAGTTGCCCTGTTACTGTGTATAGAAAACAATATAAGAAAGTCCCTGTAAATATGGAATACAGCCTGCCGGTTTCAAAAAGGCACGAAGTATCCAGCTTGTATGGTGCCAAAGTATATATCACGCATTACAATGAAACAAAAACCTTGTACCTTTGGAATAAAACAGTAGAAGATGGTGTCAAGGAAGAAACCTGCCCAAAATGCAATGGTAGCGGTTACACCTTTTATACCCAGTCGCAGAATGTAAAACAGCTTATCAACTTTGAAGAAGTATTGGACGAAGCCACAAAAACGTTAAGAGCAAAAGAACTGGCAGAAAAACCCGTAGCTTCCTTTAATGCTAAATTACCTCTATATACCAAAGAGGTAAGCAGTGGCGTCTATTATTTTTATCAAAATGGAAAACGCATTCAAGACCCTGTTTACTTTTTGCCAAACTCTATTTTGCCATATAATAATGTGAATTGTTATTATAAATCAGACCAAGACTATTACTTTGGTGCCAACTTTCAAAATCCGGAACCCGATGGTAAAGTTATAATGACAAGATATACAGGTTCCTATATCTATTCTTCAGTTTCTAAAGAAAAGCAAACCTTTGTTTTTGAGGGCAAAACACTAATTCCGCAAGATTACGAGCTTATTGTATCAAGGTCTAAAAACAGCCTTTTAGTGCTAAAACAAAATGCTTTGGTATTTGAAATCTCAGATGCAGCTCTCTTCCCTAAACTAAGTGAAACCGTTACGTACGACACGCGTAGCAGTTATTATGATACGTTTTTACTGTTTGAAGAAAATGGTGGGATTGTGGTAATAGAGAACGGAAAAGTGCAGCCTAAGACTGATTGGGAATTAGAATCAAATAGTACTGAAAACTTTCTGATAAACCGGGTTGATGACAGAAAGTATAAGATTAATGGATACGATATTACAAAAGCAGATATTATAAATAAACAATATCTCCGCTTAGTTGAATAGAGTCATGAATGTAAAAATAAAATGAAACTAAAGTTATTTATAATATGTTTTGTAACGGTTGGACTAACAAACAGTTTTGCACAAGATTATGAATTCGACAAAACCTATGTTTATTTTAAACCAGAGCAAAGTCGATCTTCCTTAAATACAGAAATATCAAATTACGAAACTATACTTAAAATGGCTGGCTACAAAATACAGGCTAGAGAAGAAAAATCGCCCGACGATTACACTGTTTTATGGAGGAAAGACATAGAAGGTAGCGGTTATTTAGAGGTACAAATGCACTATCAGTTTTTCGACAAATATTTTATAATAGATATTGATAGGTTTTTAGGATATACTTCTAGCGAATCTGTGATTGTCTTTCATAAAAAAAGTACAGACCCAACCAAAAAAGCCATGTATGATGATTTATATAATGTTTTTGTACAATCGATGATTCGACTTGTAAAGCCCGCAAGTAGCTTAAAGTATAATGAGGTGGGCGAACTTCTCAAAAATTATGATAAGTATCTAAATTCTTCTAATAATACAAACTAATAATACATCATGAAAATAACAGCTTCACTTCTTTATTTTGGCAGTGTACTGCTCATAACCTCAAATATATATGCACAATCGCCCCCTAACATCAGTTATAAAGATTGCGGCTATTCCAAGCTGGTAAAAAAAGTAACGAAAATGTATTACAGTATTGACTACGGAAGGGACGGTGGCATGAAAAATTTAGAAGAAGTTGAAAAAGTGACCCAAATTTTCAATACAGAAGGCAACATCGAAAGTTACGAATGTCAAAGTTTATTGGACAATACTTGGGCAAAATCTCAAACCATCTACAAAAACGAACGATTAGGAAAAGAAATTTGGACGCATAGTAATCCGTATTTAAACAGAATACATACTTACAATTACGATAAACAAGGTAGAATAGCCGAAGAAAAAATCCGACTCAAAGATGGTAGCAAAAGCCATATTAAATTCAAGTATGAAGGCAGTGTATTGATTGAAACAGAAGCGTATATATGTGGAATACAATATATTAAAGAGCGGTTTTATACTGCCAATGGCAAACTGTACAAAGAAACTCATCGGCAAGAAGTACCGAACGAAGCCGATATATTAACCCATTACTACTACCTCGAAGACAAGGAAATACTGTCTTTCGTAGCCCCACAAAGCTATTTCTATGCCACGGCTTATCTTAAAGATGCCACGGATACTATCGAAATAAAATTCAAGCTCATCGAAGACAGCGCCATACAAAACAAACTGCTCAAAGGCATACAACGGTTCGAAAAAGAAGCACACAACGACAACCTGCCTTTTAATTTGCAGAAATATTCCGAACAAACTTTACAGGCTTACGAAAAGAACAAAAAAGAGCTAAAGCCTTATCGGATAGTGATGTATTTGCGGGATGAAAACAACAACATCGAAGCCGAAGCCGAAGTGGATTTGAAAACCAAAAACATTGCCAGCATCGGTTTTTTCCAAACAGAACTTCCCGACGGTACAATTATAGGAACCACCGAATTCCTACATAAAAAGATGCACCTGTTTGAAGCCATGTTAGAGCAAGCCAAATTACCTTAAAGCACATATCTATATGAAAACGATAGCACATAAATTTTTAGTAACGGCATTTTTTTTAATTGCCCTTTCCTTATCTCACAAAGCTCTTGCCAACGCCTCACAACCTGGAATTTGGAATGCTGGTGGTACGGTTTTTACGATGTTGTATCCCGAAGACAGCCTGAGTTTCAAAAAAGTGCAGATGCAGCAGGAACGCATTTACATTCAGCTTTACAAAGGTTTTGCGGTAGTGAAAGGAACCTACATTTTCAAAAATACCAGCAGCGAAAACCTGCAATTCAAAATGGGTTATCCGGTCAACGGCATCTATTCGGGCGGAGAAACGGATCTGAACCAAATTACCCTCGACAGTTTAAGCCATTTTAAAATCAAAGCCAATCAGCGTTACTTAAATTTAATCAAAGAAAATCATCCTGAATTAAATCATAACGATGGAAATGTAACCCCATTTAGCGACAATTGGATGGTTTGGCAAATGGCTTTTGCACCGAATGAAGCGCAAACAGTGGAAGTGTATTTCCTCGTGAATACTAACGATGCACAAGTGCGCAAAGGCTACAATTTAGAGAACCGAAATGCTTTTATTTATCTTTTGGAGAGCGGCAGCGTTTGGCATCAGCCCATCGAAAAAGGATATTTTTATGTGCAGTTAAGAGAAGGATTGACATTGGAAAATTTGCAGGGATTGTCTGGTGGATTTGATTTCAAATTCAATGAAAAACACCAATTGTTTGCAGGAAATAAAATCAACTTTTCTCCCACCCCTGCCGATAATTTGGTAGCTGCTTATTACGAAAAAATAGAAAATTTCGACTTCACAAAACATACTGCCCAGTCTGAAAAATTGTTCAACACTATCGATGAACTAAGCCATATTTCGCTGGATGACCTTACTTACACCGAAGTAGAACTAGGAAATCCGTACGAAGTAAAAAGCACCATCGGCGGTGCTTTTCCAGGTTTGCTCACGCTATTTATTATCATTGCTCCCTTTCTGATTATCGTTGTTTTGGCTGCCATTTTGATTTGGGCATTTGTAAAATGGTGGAAAATCAAGAATAAAAAAGGTCATTAAGATGGTCGTGCTGGCTTTGTTTTTTATCGTGATCATCGGGTTGATATTACTGCTCATTCCTTTGTTGAAAAAAGTTTTAAATGATTATGAGTTAACGCTGGAAAACCGTTCGGGAAAATTCATTGAAGAAAAGCCAAATGCCCTTCAGCAAGCGATGAACCAATCGGTAGAGCAACGTTGGCAAGAACTGGATGAACTTTTGACCCACTCAGAAAACCGGAAGTCAGTTCCTGAGAATTCGGTAGAAATGCTGCAATCGCTGCAAGATTATGTGCAATCTATCCTGAAAATGTTCAAATCGGAAGAAAGTTGTCCTTGATTTTTTTATTAATTTAACAGCTTATAATGAAAGGAATGAATTAGATGGGTAATTCAATTCTTAAGTAAGCTTTCGTAATATGAAACAAACTCTACTTTTAATACTATGTTTTTATATATTTTCGTTTAACCAGACTTTTGCCCAAACCCAAAAATCTGTCGATAGCATCCAACAAATCGTACAGCAGCAAAAAGCGTATCCCAAGAAAATTTCGGTGTTGCAGGATCATCTGAAAAAGATTTATCAGAAAGATTTTGATGCGACCATTCAGATTTCAAAATTGGGGATAGAACTGGCAAAAGCAGAAAACGATAAAGTCAATCAGGGTGATTTTTTGCGTTACCTTGGGCTGGCTATGGGCAGAAAAGGGAAGGTGGACAGTGCTTCGGTTTATTATTACCAAGCACTTTCTTTGTTGGAAAAGTCAGGCAATAGCGAGAAATTGGGCTTGTTGTACGATGATATGGCGAGAATGTACCGCAAATTAAAACAACCTAAAAGGGCTTTAGAATTTTACGATAAAGCTTTGAAATTGTATGAAAATGAAAAGAATCTCGAAGGAATTGCCCGCATCAACAACGAAAGTGGTTCGGTTTTTAGAGATGATTTTAAAGATTATGCCGAAGCCAACAGACGTTATGAAAAATCACTGCGCATCCAGCAACAGCGAAATGACAGTGTAGGGATTGGTTATGCATTGGAGTTTCTGGGGTACAATCAACTGTTGATTAAAGATTATAAAAAATCGGAAAACTATCTGAAACAGGCGCTCGAAATCCGTAAAAAGCTGAAAGATGATTTTGCCTTGATGTTGAATTATACGGCTTTGGGCGAATTTTACAAAGAAACCCAACAGCACCAACTTTCCAATGAATATTTTGAATTAAGCAATGCCGTAGCTAGAAAAATCAAATTTACCGATATACAGAAATACAATTATGAACAGATTACCGGAAATTACGAAGCGTTGGGAAATTATCAAAAAGCTTTTGAGAGTTTAAAATCATTCAATGTATTGAACGACAGTTTGTACACCGCTCAAAAACTGAAAGATGTAGAAGAAATTTCCACCAAATATGAAACTGCAGAAAAGGAAAATCAAATCCTGCAACAACAAGCAAAACTCACCAACCGTAATTTCTGGATTTTTGGTTTAGCTGCTTTAGTGGTAATCATTGGGTTAATTGGCTTTTTGTTGTACAAACAGCAGGTGCTGAAAAACCTTCGTGAAAAACAGGAAAACGAAATGAAGTTGGCACTTCAAAAAATTGAAGGTCAGAACAAATTACAGGAACAGCGTTTGTCGATTTCGCGGGATCTGCACGACAATATCGGTGCGCAATTGAGCTTTATTATTTCTGCCACTGATACCATTAAATATTATGTGAATGGAAAGGATGAAAATCTCATCAATAGATTGAACAACATCGTTTCTTTTGCCAAAGAAACCATTCAGGAACTGCGGGATACCATTTGGGCGATGAACAAACAAGGCATTACCATCAAAGATCTGCAAAGCCGCATTGCCAATTTTATTGAAAAAGCCAAACAATCGCAAAGTCAAACGCAAATTGAATTGCAAATCTCAGATGAGGTCTCGGAAGAGGAAGCTTTTACAGGTATTCAGGGCTTGAATATTTTCAGGATTGTTCAGGAAGCTACTAATAATGCCTTTAAATATGCCGAAGCAAGCCACATTAAAATCATCATTTCCAAAGAAAATTCAGCTACTCTATTTCAGGTAAAAGATAACGGAAAAGGATTTACAGAAAACGAAATCGAACCCGGAAATGGTTTGCTGAATATGCATAAAAGAGCTTTGGAATTGGGCAGCGAGTTGGAACTACAATCGGAAACAGGGCTTGGAACCAGCGTTTCGTTCAGCCTTACACACAAAAATCATAACCAATGAATATTCATACTGCTATCGTTGATGATAACAACTTCTTGATCAAAAGCGTAAAAGATAAATTGTCTTTATTTGAAGATATGCAGATTTCTTTTACGGCTAATGATGGCGTTCAGTGTATGGAAAAATTGCAAACAGATAAATACACCGACCTCATTCTGATGGACATCGAAATGCCCAATCAAAACGGTATCGAAACCACTGCATTGGTCAAGCAGAAACACCCGCAAATCAAAATCATCATGCTCACGGTTTTTGATGATGACGAAAATATTTTCAATGCTATTAAAGCAGGAGCCGATGGTTATTTACTGAAAGAAACACCGCCAAAAGAACTGTACGATGCCATTGTGCAAACTTTGGAAGGCGGCGCTGCAATGACACCATCCATTGCAATGAAAACCTTGAAACTGCTGCGTAATCCTTTAGAGATACAACCCGAAAAGCAGGAAGCAATCATCCTTACCACACGCGAAACCGAAGTACTGGAGCAGCTTTCCAAAGGATTACCTTACACCGCCATTGCCGAAAATTTATTTATTTCGCCTTCAACGGTTCGCCGTCACATAGAAAATATTTACAAAAAATTACAGGTTCATTCTAAAATAGAAGCTATTGAATTCGCAAAGAAAAAAAGGATTATTTGAGCTAAAGTTTATTATATAATCAGTTGTGTTTCTTTAAAATATCATATTTTTGGAAAAAGTAATTTTAAAATTATGAAACAACTATTAAAAATAGGTCTGTTTTTTTTAATTATTATGAGTTTTTCCAAAATGCAGGCACAAGAACAAAAAACAGCATTCGACCATAACTTTGCACATGTGGTGTACTTCTGGCTTAAAAACCCAAATAGTGCTGAAGATAACAAGGCGTTTTTAACCTCCCTTAAAAAGTTTATGTCTAAAAGTGAGTATGCCAAAACCAAGTTTATAGGCGAGCCAGCAGGAACTTCCCGAGATGTTGTGGATGGCAGTTTTACTTATTCATTGATACTCACGTTTCCTTCTAAGGACATTCAAGATAAATATCAACAAGAACCAGCGCATTTAAAGTTTGTGGAAGAATCCCAACATTTATGGGAGCGTGTTGTTGTTTACGATTCTGTTGGTTTATAGTAAAAATTCCTTGGCTCATTTAATTTAGGATTATTTTAATTGATTATCATGTTATAAATTAGTAACTTAGGCTATTTCAAAACAGTGTTTTTAATTAAATCAATAGCTTTATGGAACCTTTTAGATCAGAAATTAGAAATACCCCAAGTGCTCAAACCATCCAAATTTATTTGAGTGATGAATCTTTAGATATGAAAATCAAGCATCATTTAGAAAGCTTTAATGAGATTGATTCTATTGAAGTTAGAGAAACCGTTGCACAAAATAGAAGCAATGAAAGCCTCTCTGTTTTTTTAAAAGACGGTATTGATATTAATAAAATGAAAGCCTGTATAGATTCTAGTTTGTGGTGGTATTTTGAGGAGGATTTGGTGGATTGATTCTTATTTTTAATTGATAGTTCCAGTACTTATATAAACCAACACATCATTAATACATTTACCTAATTCGGTTTGGATTTCCTTACTCCAAAACCTGAAAACCATATAACCCATTTCTTGTAGTTCTTGGTTAACTTCTTTATCGCGTTGTAGATTACGTTCTATTTTAGGGATCCAAAACCCGCGATTACTTTTTATGGTTTCCTTTCGCTCGTTCCAGTTGTAGCCGTGCCAAAATTCACCATCTATAAAAATAGCTAATTTGTGTTTTTTAATTGAAATATCGGGTTTCCCTGGAAGCGTTTTGTTATTGATTCTGTAACGGATCCCTTTTGCCCAAAGTGTTTTTCTAAACAATAATTCTGGTTTGGAATTTTTCCCTTTAATTTTGCTCATTATTTTAGAGCGTTTCTTGGTAGTGTAAAAACCAGAAGCTTCGTTAAAACGAGGGACTTTTATTTTGGGTTCTTTATATTCCATAATGACAATGGAATTTAATGATTTTTGATGAAAAACAAAAACCCTTACATTTCTGTAAGGGTTCTAAATATCTAAAACCGAAGCGTTCTAACCGTCTAATATCTATAATACTCAGGTTTAAAAGGACCTCCAACGGTTACACCTATATAATCTGCTTGATCTTTACGAAGCTCGGTAAGTTCTACGCCAATTTTAGCCAAATGTAATTTTGCCACTTTTTCATCCAGATGTTTAGGTAGCATATATACATCGTTTCCGTATGCTTCACTATTCGTCCAAAGTTCAATTTGTGCTAAGGTTTGGTTGGTAAATGAGTTACTCATTACAAAACTGGGGTGACCCGTAGCGCAACCTAGATTTACTAAACGGCCTTCAGCTAAGATAATAATATCTTTTCCGTTAATGGTATATTTATCAACCTGAGGCTTAATCGTATTTTTAGTATGACCGTAGTTTTTGTTCAACCATGCCATATCAATTTCATTATCAAAATGCCCAATATTACAAATTATGGTTTTGTCTTTTACGGCTTCAAAGTGCTCGCTACGTACAATATCTTTATTTCCTGTAGTTGTTATAATAATATCTGCATTAGCAATAACAGTTTCCAATTTTTTAACCTCAAAACCATCCATCGCTGCTTGTAACGCACAAATAGGATCAATTTCAGTCACTGTTACAATACTTCCAGCACCTTTAAAAGAAGCTGCAGTACCTTTACCAACATCACCATAACCACAAACAACAACACGTTTTCCAGCCAACATAATATCGGTAGCACGACGAATGGCATCTACAGCACTTTCTTTACAACCGTATTTATTATCGAATTTAGATTTTGTAACGCTATCATTTACATTAATAGCAGGCATGGGTAATGTGCCATTTTTTACACGTTCATAAAGTCTATGAACTCCCGTTGTGGTTTCTTCACTTAATCCTTTTATTCCAGCCACTAATTCTGGATAACGGTCTAAAACCATATTGGTTAAATCGCCACCGTCATCAAGAATCATATTAAGGGGTTTTCTATCTTCGCCAAAAAACAAGGTTTGCTCAATGCACCAATCAAATTCTTCTTCATTTAAACCTTTCCAGGCATATACAGATGTTCCTGCAGCAGCAATAGCAGCAGCAGCTTGATCTTGAGTTGAAAAAATGTTACAAGAACTCCAAGTAACTTCGGCTCCCAAGGCCTGTAAGGTTTCAATGAGCACGGCGGTTTGAATAGTCATATGTAAACAGCCGGCAATTCTTGCGCCTTTAAGCGGTTGCGAATTTCCGTATTCTTCACGTAAACTCATGAGTCCCGGCATTTCAGCTTCAGCTAATTCTATTTCTTTGCGACCCCAAGCTGCAAGCGATATATCTTTTACTTTATTAGCTACGTAAGGAATTGTTTTTGTACTCATATCAATTTTCTTTTTTCTTTTTTAAAACTAAACATTCTTGAGATTAGAACTTAAATGGTTAAATTCGCTTAACAAAAATTCTCAGCAGTTTATACTGTGCAAAGATAACTAATAACTTTCAAAATATTAAATGCCTCTTTATAGAACCATTAGTCCAAATTCACAAACTACAGTAAAAATATGGAAGATTGAGGAATCTTATGATGACCTGTTTCAATCTGTAAGTCTAAAACCAGAAAGTTTGCAACGTGTTTTGGGAATGAAAAGCGAGTTGCACCAACGTGGATTTTTAAGTGTTAGAAAATTGTTAGAAGCATTTGGTTATTCAGATTTCGATTTATTTTATGAGGCATGTGGTAAGCCACATTTGAAAGATGGAAAACATATTTCCATAACACATTCATTTAACTTTTCGGCAGTTATAATTAGCGATAGAATTATTGGGATTGATATAGAAAAACAACGAGATAAAATAACCATTATTGCTCATAAATTTATTGGTTATGAAGATCAATATCTAAATAAAAATGATGCAGATTATATTAAAAAATTAACAGCGATTTGGTGTGTGAAAGAATCACTATATAAACTCTATGCAACACCAGGATTAAGTTTTAAAAAGCATTGCTTAGTGATTCCAGTATCTGACAATGAAGCGGAAACAGTAGCTTGGATTGATTATGAAAACGAAAAACGTAAATACCATATCCAATTTTTAGAATTTGAAGGTTTTGCCTGTGCTTTTGCTATTTCTTAAATGAAAAACAGATTTGGAGGTTATCGCGACAGGATATATTTTAATAGAAATCAGTAAAAAATATCTATAGAAAAAGTAACGGGAACTCAACCAATAATACCAAGAGAAAGCATTAAACAAATTATTGATACAGCCAAAGCAGGAGAATTTTAGGCATGAAACGTATATATTTGGAAACGGGTAGTGGAGTAAAAATGCCTGTGCAAAAAAAATAATTAATTTAGTAAAGCAAGAGCTGAAAATTCCATTAATTGTGGGCGGCGGGATAAAAAACACTTGACAAATGCTTATGATTCTGAAACCAATTTAGTAGTTGTTGGTAATGCTTTTGAAGAAGATGAGTCTGTTTTTGAAGAGCTAACAAAAGAATAAAAAATCAGGATGATAGAATAAAGATATTTTGAGTCTTTTTATCTTATTTCTATTTTCTATAATCTTAAAGAAGTATGAAAATATCGGTAGAATTAACGTTAACGCCTTTACAAGACACTTACGAACCTGCAATTATTCATTTTATTAAAAAATTAAGGGCTTCAAATTTAAAGGTTTTGGAAAATCCTTTAAGCACACAAGTTTATGGTGAGTATGATGACGTGATGCAAGTGCTTACAATCGAAATAAAAGAAGCTTTTGAACTTGTAGAACGTGGTTTGCTATACATGAAAATTGTAAAGTCAGATAGATACGATTATGAACCACATTTTTGATTGGTTTTTTTCACAGTATCAAGAGACTCCTACGCATTTAATTATTCTTGAATTTATAGGTGCTTTTTTTGGGTTTTTAAGTGTCTGGTATTCTAGGCAGGAGAATATTTTGGTATATCCAACAGGTATTATAAGCACTGCTTTATTTGTTTACATTCTTTTAGTTTATGGGCTTTTAGGAGACATGCTTATTAATGGGTATTATTTTGTTATGAGTATTTATGGATGGTATTATTGGACAAGAAAAAATAAGGATAATCAAGAGGTTCCTGTAACAAAGACCCATAGAAAAGAACATGCTTGGAGTGTGTTTCTTTTCATTTCAGCTATGTTGTTTGTAGTTATAGTGTATGAAGTTAATGCTAAGTTTAATAGCTGGACAGCGTATGTAGATACCCTAACCACAGCTATATTTTTTGTTGGTATGTGGCTAATGGCCAAAAAGAAATTAGAAAACTGGATATATTGGATAGTAGGCGATATTATATCGGTACCCTTATATTTTTACAAAGGATTGATGTTCACATCATTTCAATATTTATTATTTACAATTATTGCTATTTATGGCTATAAAGCATGGAAGAAGAGTTTAAACAACAACCGGCAAACTGTATAAAAGTAGTTTTATTTGGTCCAGAATCTACTGGAAAAACAACATTGTCTCAACAATTAGCTAAACATTACAAGACAGTTTGGGTGCCAGAATATGCACGCGATTATCTTCAAGATAAATGGGATAAAGAACATAAAACTTGTGAGCCTAAAGATTTATTGCCAATAGCAAAAGGTCAAATAAAACTTGAAAATAAATTAGCAAAAGAAGCAAATAAGGTTTTAATTTGTGATACAGATTTACTAGAGACCAAAGTATATTCAGAGGCTTATTATGTAGGTTCATGTGATTTTGTATTAGAAAAATATGCGCTGGAAAACACCTATGATTTGTATTTTTTGACTTATATTGATACGCCTTGGGAGGCAGATGATTTAAGGGACAAACCAGACCATAGAGAGGAAATGTTTAAGGCTTTTGAAAGTGCATTAAAAGATAACAATAGGCCTTATGTTTTATTAAAAGGGAATAAAAAAGATCGTTTAAAAACGGCTGTAAAGTATATTGATAAACTATTAAAAAACAACGTATAATGTTTACAGAACAGGATATTAAACAAATAGATAATTACGGTTTAACTGTTGAAAAGGTTAACAAACAGATAGAAATTATTAAGTCAGGAATGACATATTCTAAGTTAGTTGGAGCAGCAACTATTGGTAACGGTATTTTAAGAAAAGATAGTGTTCAACAAAAAAAATATATTGATGCATTTGATAGTAAGAGGGATAAACTCTCTATTGTAAAGTTTGTTCCAGCCTCTGGCGCGGCATCAAGAATGTTTAAGTTTTTATTTCAGTTTTTAAAAGAATACGATCCAAAAAAGGAAAGTATTGAAGCTTATACTCAAAAGAATAAAGATATTTCTGTGTTTGTAAATGGATTGGAAAAATTACCTTTTTACGATATTGTTAGGAATAAAACCATGGAGACTGTACCTAAT
This sequence comes from Confluentibacter sediminis, assembly GCF_003258355.1. Taxonomy (GTDB): domain Bacteria; phylum Bacteroidota; class Bacteroidia; order Flavobacteriales; family Flavobacteriaceae; genus Confluentibacter; species Confluentibacter sediminis. The sequence continues at coordinate 77,684 of NZ_QKPO01000010.1, forward strand.
TTTAATGAATTATCATTAGGTGAACAATGTGTATTGTTTGTGAAAACCATGTTAAATGCCAATCAATTAAATTATAGTTTTTATCCAAAAGGACTGTTGCCCTTTCATAAGTATCCATCTAAAGTTTCTACGGCTTTTGCAGAACATTTGTTGGAATCTACTTTGTATGCTTCTTCAAATAATGAGTCTAATTTGCATTTTACCATTTCAGAAGCTCATAAGGACATGTTTGATAAGGAGTTAATTAAGATTAAAGAAAATCTTGAAAAAGAAACAAACACTAGTTTTAATATATCTTACTCATATCAAAGTAAATCAACCGATACAATTGCTATAACTTCTAAAGATGAGATTTATAGAAATGATGATGGTAGTTTATTATTTAGACCCTCAGGTCATGGTGCTTTAATTGAAAATTTGAATACACTGGATTATGATATAGTGTTTATCAAGAACATAGATAATATCGTCGTTTTTGAACAGAACAAAGAATTGTCTGATTATAAAAAGTTGCTCGCCGGTGTGTTATTACAAGTTCAAGAACAGGCCTTTAAATACCTGCATAAACTAGATGAAGATTCTATTTTGGAAGAGGAAATTAACAATATAGAATTGTTTGTAATAAACAGATTGAATGTAGATTTGGGTGATGAGTATAATCAATTGATGACGGAAGAAAAAATAGGGTTTTTGATAGAAAAATTAAATAAACCCATTCGAGTTTGTGGTATGGTTAAAAATGAAGGAGAACCTGGGGGAGGTCCTTTTTGGGTTAAAGATGAAAAAGGTAACATTTCATTAGAAATTATTGAATTTGCCCAAATAGATTTTGATAACGAAGAACAAAAAGAAATCACTAATGGTGCTACCCATTTTAATCCTACCGATTTGGTTTGTGGTGTAAGAGATTATCAAGGAAATAAATTCAATCTCACAGAATTTGTAGATCCCAAAGCGGCTTTTATTACTATGAAATCTCAAGGAGGTGTGGATATCAAAGCATATGAATTGCCAGGTTTATGGAATGGAAGTATGGCACATTGGAATTCTATTTTTGTGGAAGTTCCCGTAAATACGTTTAATCCAGTAAAGACCGTGAATGACTTATTAAGACCAGCCCATCAAGTTGAATAATGTTTGATAAAGATGCTTTACTGAATGAATTGACGTTTAAAGCCGTTAGAAGTTCTGGTGCTGGTGGACAAAATGTTAATAAAGTATCTTCAAAAGTTGAATTGATTTTTAATTTCTTGGAATCTTACGTTTTTAATGACGAACAAAAAGAGCGTATACATAACAAACTTCAAAACAGATTAACAAAAGAAGGTATTCTTATACTGCAATGCGATGACAGTAGAAGTCAGCATAAAAATAAAGAACTCGCTATTAAACGGTTTTTAGAACTCATTGAAAAAAGTTTAATCATTCCTAAAAAGCGAATTGCGACAAAAATACCAAGAGCTGTTATAAAAAAACGTTTAAAAAGTAAACGTAACCTATCTGATAAAAAGGCTAATAGGAAAAAACCAGATTTAGATTAAAAAATTATCGATTATCAATTGTCAATTATCAATTGGTTATTACCTTTGCAACGTTCTCAAAAAGGGGTGCCTATATCGGCTGAGATCATACCCAATGAACCTAGAACAGGTAATGCTGTTTAGGGATAACGATAAAATAACTGTTTAGATATAATATTAAAATGTGATATGAGCGCATGGAGATATTTTTTTAAATATTTGTTTATCAAAAATTAATTATTAACAAAGAATAATGACCTCTTTTTATTCGATTATAACATAATCGTAATGAAATCTATTTTTCTTATTCTTTCTTCAAAAAGTTACAATTACTTTTTAAGGAGGTTCAGTTTCGTCTTAAACAATAAAATGAACGAAACTAAAAATTTATTCACATTTTTAGCACTTTTTGTGCTATCATATCTTGCTAATGCACAAGATAATCAAATTCAAAAAGATTCAACAAAAACTGAAACTTTAGACGAAGTTTTAGTTAAAGCAGTTCGTGTGAATGCGACCTCGCCCATCACACATTCCAATCTTACGAAAAAGGAATTGGAGAAACGTAATTTGGGTCAAGACTTACCCATTTTATTAAACTATTTGCCTTCTGTTGTAACCACTAGCGATGCAGGTGCTGGCGTTGGATATACGGGTATTAGAGTGCGCGGGGTAAGTGCGCAATCTACCAATGTAACCATCAACGGAATTCCCTATAATGATGCCGAATCGTTAGGGTCTTTTTGGGTAGATCTTCCAGATTTCTCCTCATCAGTAGAAAGTCTTCAGTTACAACGTGGCGTTGGCACAAGTACCAATGGTTCTGGTGCTTTTGGAGCCAGTATTAATATTTTAACAGATGCTATTTCCGATAAAGCAAGTGCTGAAATTTCTAATGCTTTTGGAACCTATAATACCAGAAGGCATAATGTAAAATTCAGCACAGGCTTAATCAATAATTATTTTGAATTATCTGGACGTTTATCCCAAATTAATTCCGATGGTTATATTGATAGAGCATCTTCCGATTTAAAGTCGTATTTCCTGCAAGGAGCTTATAAAGACGATAACACCTTAATTAAAGCATTGGTTTTTGGTGGTTATGAAGTTACCTATCAAGCTTGGAATGGTATAGACGCAGCCACTTTGGCCACCGATAGAACTTATAATCCATCTGGAATGTATACCGATGAAAATGGCGATACCAGATTTCATGATAATGAAGTAGATGATTATAAACAAGATCATTATCAATTACATTGGAATGAGCGTTACAATAATAATTGGTCCACTAATTTAGGATTAAATTATACCTCTGGACGGGGCTTTTTTGAACAATACAAAGAAGATGAAGATTTTGCCGATTATAGTTTAACCGACATAACTATTGGTGGTGAAACCATTAATACAACCGACTTAATTAGACGCCGTTGGTTAGATAACGATTTTTATGTTGTAACTGCCAGCACCAATTATAAAAATGACAATCTAGATATGTCTTTTGGGACATCCTATAGTAGTTATAATGGCAAACATTTTGGAGAGATTATTTGGGCAAGATATGCTAGTAATTCTGAAATTGGCGATCATTATTATGATGGAAAAGCAAAGAAAAAAGATTTTAGTGCATTTACAAAGGCAACGTTTAAGCTCAATGATAAACTAAGTTTATACGGTGATTTACAATTGAGATTTGTAGATTATAAAACGACAGGTTTAAGTTCAGATGTTGTTCCTTTTAATATTGATGAAAATTATAATTTTTTCAATCCTAAAGCGGGAATTACATATGAGTTGGACACCAAAAACAATATTTATTTCTCTTATGCTAGAGCCAATCGTGAACCAAGTCGTAGTGATTTTGAAAGTAATGTCGACATAAAGCCAGAACAATTAAACGATTTTGAATTGGGTTTTAGGCATACGAATGAAACATTTAGAGTAAGTGCCAACGCTTATTATATGTTATATAATGAACAATTGGTTTTAACAGGTGCTTTGGATAATACAGGGTCGCCAGTAAGAACAAATAGTGGCGATAGTTATAGGGTAGGTTTAGAAGTTGATGCGGCTATTCAGATTACAAAGCAATTTGCAATGCAACCAAATGTTACCATAAGTTCTAATAAAAACAAAGAAACTATTATTGAAAAAGATGGAGGTTTAGTGAATCTTGGAAAAACCAATATTTCATTCTCACCAGATTTTGTGGCGGCAAATGCTTTAGTATTTCAACCAATAGCAAATTTTCAAATGTCATTTTTAAGTAAATATGTTGGTGAACAGTTTATGGGAAATACAGATTCTAAAGCTTCAAAATTGGATAGTTATTTTGTTAATGATTTGAATATAACTTATGAAATTAAACCAAATTCCATTTTCAAATCTATTTTATTTTCAGGGTTGGTAAATAATATTTTTGGAGAAAAATATGTTTCTAATGGTTATTATTACACGTATGATGACGATTTTTCGAATCCAGGAACCATTACAACTATTGAGGGTGCAGGCTATTACCCACAAGCAACAACAAACTTTTTGGTAGGAGTTACATTGAAATTTTAGCTTTGTTCTTTCATTATATGAATAAAAAGCGACTCATTTGAGTCGCTTTTTTAATTATAAACTAAAAGAACATTCCCATTTTGTTCAACCCTGTAATTTTTTAAAGGACATTGTAATTCCCCATTGCCTATGGCCTGACCAGTAACAAGGCTATAAGTGTTTTCATCGCCACAACCACAAGTGCCATTTAAACCAGAAATGGTAAGTGCAGAACAAGAACTTGGTGCATGGTTGGGGTCGCTAGCATCCCAAGCCAGATAGCCGGAACCTGTATTTGTAACTATAATACCTGCATTTCCTGCATTAGAAATATATACGGAATTACTTATAAATTGTAGTTGGCTATACTGCGGTAAATTCATGTTTATGCTCACATTAACTCCAACATTCAAAAGGAATCTACAGTTTTTATTGTCAACTGAGTTTCCGCTACAAGATAAAATAATAGTAAATAATAATAAGTAGAAAGAAGATTTCATTAATAATTAATTTTTGAAACGCAATTTACAACAAAAAGCAAATTGAGATATTATTTTGTATATGTCCTCTTAACATTTCTGTTTTGGTAAGAGGGAAAGTGCTTTTTAGGTTATTCCTCAATATATAACTAAAAATTTTGTACTTTTGTTATTCAATCTCGTGGAAACGGGATTTTTTTATTCCGAACTCTTGCACTATAATGTGGTTGTGTTTCGGAATCTTTTTATTAAATAAACGATGAAGTTATGAGTAAAGTATCTTACTATACACCTGAAGGATTAAAAAAATTAAGAGACGAATTGCAACAGTTGAAAGATGTTGAACGTGTAAAAGCGTCAAAAGCGATTGCTGAAGCTAGAGATAAAGGTGATTTAAGTGAAAATGCAGAGTATGATGCTGCTAAAGAAGCACAAGGTATGTTGGAAATGCGAATTTCTAAGTTAGAGGAAGCTTTAGCGGGTGCACGTGTGATTGATGAATCTCAAATGGACACGTCAAAAATATTGGTATTATCTAAAGTAAAAATAAAGAATCAAACCAACGGCATGGAAATGAACTATACGTTGGTGGCTGATGGTGAAGCCAATTTGGCAGCAGGAAAAATTTCTGTTAACTCACCAATTGGTAAGGGATTGTTAGGTAAATCTGTTGGTGATGTTGCCGAAATTCAAGTGCCAAATGGCGTGATAAAATTTGATATCATAGAAATTTCCAGATAGAAATTTTCGATAAAATAAATTTTAAAAGATTCCTGAGATGTTAAAATCAGGAATCTTTTTATATTTACAAAACACTCTCAAACCCTTCGTTTTATGGCTTCAATTTTCACTAAAATAGTAAATGGCGAAATTCCATGTTATAAAATAGCTGAAACAGATCAGTTTTTAGCATTTTTAGATATCAACCCCAATAGTAAAGGACATACACTTTGTATTCCTAAAATGGAAGTTGACAAACTTTTTGATTTAGATGAAGCTACTTATAATGGCTTAATGAATTTTTCAAGAAAAGTTGCCATAGCTATAGAAAAAACAATTCCCTGTAAACGAATCGGAATGACTGTTATTGGTTTAGAAGTACCACATGCACATGTACATTTAATTCCGTTGCACACTATGGAGGATGTTCGTTTCATTCAAAAATCAAAAATGACATCAGAAGAATTAGAAGATACGGCCAACGCTATTAAAGCTCAATTAGACTTACATAAGAGTAACTAATAAAATTATCGTGATAGCAATCAGAGAAACAGAAGCTATTATAATCCAAGATGTTTTTTTAATATAAGTGGATGGGGTCATTGGAGTAAATGACTTTTGTTGGTATTCTACAATACGTTCTATATCATCTGTCCACTGCACAGGATAAATCGCATTATTACATGTTTTACAATGAATGCTATGCGTGATGTCAAGTGTAATGGATTTATAAAATTGATTTTGTATAACCTTTTGTTTAAAAGTTAGTATTAACCCTTCTTTGCCATAACATTCAGGACAATTATTGTTTAAAGATACTTCCTTTACTGTTATAAGATTTTCATCCATTATAAGCTCTTTTTAATGCAATTTGTATAGTTGTTCCTTTGCCGATCTCAGATTGTAATACTTTAATCGTTCCTCCATGAAAATCTTCAATAATGCGTTTGGTAAGTGATAAACCCAAACCCCAACCTCTTTTTTTTGTTGTGAAACCTGGATCAAAAATCTTTTTAAATAGTTTTTTTGGAATCCCTTTTCCAGTATCTGTCACACTTACTTTTACATTATCTTCCAATTGAGATATTTCAACAATAAGTTTCCCTCTACCTTTCATGGCATCAATGGCATTTTTAACTAAGTTTTCAATAACCCAGCTATATAATTGTTTGTTTAGGTTAACAGGAATGTCGCCTTCCGGTATTATAATTTCAAAATCTACCAGTTTAGATGAGCGTGACTTTAAATAGTCATAAGAATTAATGGTTTCATTGATAATGTCTACCATTTCTAAAGTAGGAACAGAGCCTATTTTACTAAATCTTTCAGTTATTGTTTGCAGTCTATCTATATCTTTTTCAATTTCAATAATATAATCTGGATTTAAGTTTTCACTTTTTAAAATTTCAGTCCAACCAATTAAAGATGATAGTGGGGTGCCTATTTGATGGGCCGTTTCTTTTGCCATACCAGACCAAAGTTTATTCTGGGTAGCATTTTTGTTGCTTTTATAAAAGAAAAATATAAATGCAGAAAACAAGAATATAATAAGTAATAATGCTAAAGGATAGTATTTTAGTTTATTTAAAAGAGGAGAATTCCCGTAATATATTTTACTAATTACTTTACCTCCAACCTCAATAGGTATTGGTCTGTTTTCTTGTTCAAACTTTAATATTAAGCTTTTAATATATAATGAATCGGAAATTTTAGTTTCATCTATATTGTTATAATCATCTAAACTGCCATCTTCATTAACAATTAACATGGGTGTTGTTTTATTGCCACTCAATATTTTTAAGGTAAGATTTAGGTTAACATTGGTTTCTTCACTTTGAATTAAATCGATTTGAGCAAACGAAAATTGTTCCATTTTGGTGCGCTCTTCATCTTTAAAATATTGAAAAAACTCATAAGTTTTCCACAATATAAGTGAAACAATAGCAAATGATAGGATGACCATTGCCCATCGTAACGCATTTCTATAATCTGTAAAAATCACTAATAGTTATTTTAAATATGTAATATAATGCAATTCTGTTAATATTATTGTTCAACTTGTTAGTAAATCAGTTTTTAGTTGTTTAATAGAATGGCTATATTTGTTAAATACGAATATAATTGTAAAATAAGATTTAAATAATAATCAATGGAAGTTCAAGGAAGAGTAAAAATGATAGGTGATACCCAGACTTTTGGTACTGGAGGGTTTAGAAAAAGAGAGATAGTAGTCACTACAGAAGAGCAATATCCACAACACATTATGGTGGAATTTGTACAAGATAAATGTGATTTGTTGAATAGTTATAAAGAAGGACAACAAGTAAAAATAAGTATCAATTTACGCGGTAGAGAATGGGTAAACCCACAAGGTGAAACTAAATATTTTAACTCTATTCAAGGCTGGAGAATTGAAGCGTTGCAGGCAAATGCTTCAGACGGAAGTTTGCCACCAGTACCACCCATGGATGCTTTTGAGCCGGCAGGAAATTTGAATGAAGAGGACCATGACGATTTGCCCTTTTAATTAATTGCCTTCCTGTGAAGGCAGGAATCTCTTAAATATAACCTCGATGTTTACAATAACCTCGAGGTTTTTTATTTTTATTAAAATGTTTATTTATGCATTATCTCACAAAAGAAATTTGGTTTCCTAATGTATCTGAAGCTACGGAGGATGGCTTGCTGGCTATTGGTGGTGATTTGTCTGTAAAGAGATTGTTGTTAGCATATAAAAATGGTGTTTTTCCTTGGTTTAGCGAAGGTGAGCCAATATTATGGTGGTCTCCTAACCCACGTTTTGTCTTGTTTCCAGAAAAGTTGAAAATATCTAAAAGCATGAAACAAATTTTGCGAAACAAAAATTATACGGTTACTGTAAATAAGGCCTTTAAAGAGGTGATTGCCGAATGTTCTAAAATAAAACGTAGTGGACAAGGAGGAACGTGGATAACTGAAAGCATGATGGAGGCTTACTCGAATTTAAACAAATTAGGTTATGCAAAATCTATTGAGGTTTGGAAGGAAGATGAATTGGTTGGTGGCTTTTATGGTATCGATTTAAACAATGGTGTGTTTTGTGGAGAAAGTATGTTTTCTAAAGAAAGTAATGCCAGTAAAACAGCCTTTATAACTTTTGTTCAGAATACTAATTACAAATTGATTGACTGCCAGGTTTATACAAATCATTTAGAAAGTTTGGGTGCTGAAGAGATTTCTCGGGAGGCTTTTTTTAATTATTTAAATGATTGATATTTAGTGTTTTGTAAATAAAAAATAAATTCTGTAATATTTTTGATTTTTAAACAACATATGTGATGTATAATAATCTAATTAGAATTTAAAATTAATAAAGTGTCTATACAAAATGAAGATTTTCTAAAGACTATTCATAAACATCAAGGGCTAATTCACAAGGTTTGCAATATTTATAGAGATAATAGAGAGGATAAAGAAGATTTATTTCAAGAAATAACCTATCAATTATGGAAATCTTATCCAAAATTTGAAGGTAAATCTAAAATAACAACGTGGATGTACAAAATTGCTTTGAATACTGCCATGGCAAGTTTTAGAAAAACAAAAGTACCCATATCTCATGTAAAAGAACTTCCTGATATTCAATCTGAAATAAAACAAGATGATGTTAGAAAAGAAAAACTTTTTTGGGCTGTAAGGCAATTAGATGATGCTGAAAAAGCTATTATATCATTATATCTAGACGATTATGATTTAACTGAAATAGCGGATATCACAGGAATTACAAAAAATAATGTGAGTGTGCGCTTAAACCGAATTAAAAACAAAATAAAAACATTAATAAATATATAATTATGGATTTAGAAGATTTAAAATCAGATTATAAAAAAGGGGAGACAGATAATGTAAGAACCACCGAATGTTTAAAAAAAATGAAACAATCTGGAAACCATCCTGTCTTAAGAAGCATTAAAAAGCAATTAATTTTTGAAAGTATTGTTTGGACAATTTTACTGGTTGTGTACTATGATTTTTTTGATGGGCAATTGAAATCCATTGTATGGAATGGACTTTTAATCGTTTCTATTTTATTGTTGTTAATCCACAATATTTTAGGATATATACTGGTGAAAAATCCAATTTTCGGAGAGAATATAAAAGAATCACTACAAAAATATTTGACAAAAATTAAAAAATTCAGTACGCTTTCCATACTCTCTAGAGTATTAGCAGTTACTATATTGTTGGGTTTTTTAGTCTCAAATATAGTATGGGAACTTCATAAAATTTTGTTGTTTGCAGGCCTGCTTTTATTCAGCATTGGTATTCAAATTTATTTTTTAAGAAGGGTCTGGAATAAAAGAATTGGATTAATTGAAAATAAATTAAATTCATTTTAAAGATTAATGATTTTCAGCTATATACAATTGTATAAAAAATTTAATAAACTAAAATTCAAATAGTACGGTACTAGCAAAGCAACTTTTAAAAAGGAACTTCATTAAAACTTTTTATTTATTATTAATAGTTTTAATCTGTTTATTGATTCAAGGGGGCCAGTTTCTTTTAAATTAATTAAACTTCATGATACCTAAAACAACTCATTTCATGGTCGTTAACCATACCGGTCGCTTGCATATGGGCATACATAACGGTAGAGCCTACAAATTTAAATCCGCGCTTTTTTAAGTCTTTGCTTAAGGCATCGCTAATGGCTGTTGTGGGTTTTGCTTCTTTATAATTTTTAAGATTGTTTTTTATGGGTTTGCCGTCAACAAATCCCCAAATGTACTTGCTAAAACTTCCAAATTCTTCTTGAACTTTCATAAAAGCTTGGGCATTGGTAACGGTAGCATTAATTTTTAATTTATTTCTAATAATACCCGGATCCAGTATTAAATTATCAATTTTAGCTTGATTGTATTGGGCTATTTTTTTATAATCAAAATAATCGAAAGCAACTTTGAAATTTTCACGTTTACGTAAAATGGTTATCCAGCTCAAACCCGCTTGAAAGGTTTCTAAAATTAAAAACTCAAATATAGTTTCATCATCATAAACGGGGACTCCCCATTCATTATCATGATATGTTTCATAAAGGGGATCACCAAGGCACCAACCGCATTTGTGTTTTTTAGCCATAATAAGTTCTTGAATATTTAAAATAAAAGTATGATAAAAGTCATCTTTAAAACTGGGGCAAGATACTAATTTTGTTTTTTATTAAATGACTAATACAATGGATTCAATTATTAAAAATGGTTTGCAAAATAGTATGTCCTACCAAGAATATAGAAATTTGGTAATAGAAATGGCAGAAAAAAAATCTACAACTGGAGATTCTAAAACGGAAGAGTTAGTCAACTATACCATACTTAACAATAGCAGAATGAGGCGATGGGATAAAACTATTAAAGTCCCACAAAATATTGGAAAGAAAGTAAAATCATTTAAAGAAAAAGTGACTTGGTTAGTTATTGCAGAAAGTTGGTGTGGCGATGCCGCTCATGTTTTACCAGTTCTTAATAAGTTGGCAGAATTAAACAATCATATTGATTTAAGAGTAGTACTTCGTGATGAAAATCCTGAATTGATGGATGCTTTTTTAACAGCCGGAGCTAGGTCTATTCCCAAAATGATAGTCATTGAAAAAATATCTGGAGGTGTATTGGAGACCTATGGCCCCAGACCAAGTGAAGCCACGGCCTATGTTAATAGGTTTAAGGCTAAATACGGAACCATAACATCGGAATTTAAAGAAGATTTACAGCATTGGTACAATACTAATAAAGGTTTAAATGTCATGGAAGATATTGTGGAAATGCTTTGTAGGCTAGAACCTAATCTTTGCCAATAAAATAAAAAGTAATGGATCCTATTTGCGTTTTCTTAGATGGGTCGGCACTAAATTGTGAGTTTTTGGCATATTCTAAGGCATGTCCAATTAAACATTCATTGTTTGATGTAGAAGAGTTATTTAAATAGGCATCGGTAACATTTCCTTCAGCATTTACGGTAATGTTTATAACTATTTTCCCATCCACTTCGCATAAATAAACAGGAATAGGAATGTATACTTTTGTTCTATTAACCAATGAAAAACTAATAGTGCTTTTAGTATTAACACTTTCGGCTTGTTGCTTTTTTAATAAATCTTTTACTTTGCTGAATGACGATAATTCTTCTTTGTTAATAGCTGGTTGAAGCGGTTTTTGTTCTCCTGTTGCGTTCGAATTATCACTATCGCCATCGTCATTATTCTCACTAGGTTTCGGATATTCATAATCTTCAGGAGGAGCAATAGGTTTGTAGGCTTGGGCAAATTGTTTGTTTTCGGCCGTTTCGTTAAAAGCACTATTGGTTTCAGCTTTGGCATTATTTAGCTTTGCTAAAGTTTCAAGAATTTTAACCTCTTCCTCGGTTAATTCTTTTTCAGGTTCCATCTCATAGTAACTTTCTGAAGCTAATTCATCATGTTTTTTCAAGTGGAAATTGAATATAGAAAGTACCACAGTTCCAGATAAGAAAAAGGTAATAAGTAGGGCTTTATGTTGATTTGTTAGGTTCAAATCGATAGTAACGTTTACGAAATATACGTAAAATTAAACAAATTAGTTGTTAAGCGTTTTAATAAAGCCTTCAAGAGTGGTGGCGTTACGAACATTAAAGTCTCCAATTTTTGTACGTCTTAATGCGGATAAGTGCGCTCCAGACTGTAAAGCTTTGCCAAAATCATTCGCTAGTGAGCGTATGTAAGTACCTTTGCTACAAACCACTCTAAAGTCAATATTAAGATTGTCAATTTTAGTGATTTCAAAGTCTTGAATGGTAATTGTTCTTGGTTTAATCTCTACATCTTCACCAGCCCTGGCAAATTCATATAAGCGTTTACCGTCTTTTTTTATGGCTGAAAAAACAGGTGGATATTGTTCGATGTCTCCAATAAATCGTTGTGTAGTTTCTTCAATTAAATTTGAAGTTATATGTGCTGTAGGAAAGGTTTCGTTAACCTCAGTTTCTAAATCGAATGAAGGGGTTGTGCTGCCCAAAACAAACGTACCTGTATATTCTTTTATTTGTGCTTGAAACGTGTCAATTTGCTTGGTCATTTTACCAGTACAAATAATTAAAAGTCCAGTAGCTAGAGGATCTAAGGTGCCAGCATGTCCAACTTTAAGGTTTTTTAATTTAAAGGCTTGCTTTAATTCCCAGCGTAGTTTATTGACGACCTGAAAAGAGGTCCAATGAAGTGGTTTATCTATGAGTAAAACTTGACCAGATTGATAGTCTTCAACAGTCATTAAATAATAGTTAATTTTTGGATAAAGAAATGAATTATTAAGATGGCTGCACCTGCAATAATTCTATAATAACCAAACATTTTAAAGCCATGTTTACTTAAGTAATTAATGAACGTTTTAATAGCAACTAAAGCCACAATAAAACCAACTATATTACCGATAATTAATAAGTTTACTTGGTCGTTTGTTAATTCAAAACCGTCTTTATAGTAATCGTAACTTTTCTTAGCTGTGGCACCAAACATGGTGGGTATGGCCAAGAAAAATGAAAATTCGGCAGCCACTTTTCTAGATAGTTTTTGTGTCATTCCACCGACGATACTGGCACCACTTCTTGATACACCAGGAATCATGGCTAAACATTGAAAAAAACCAATTTTTAAAGCCGTTAAATATGAAATTTCTGTGCCTTCTTCATCACCAAACCAATCATCCACTTTTAGTAATAAAAACCCTCCAATAATTAGTGAAGCAGCTACGGTTATAGGATTTTCTAATAAGCTATCAATAGCATCACTAAATAATAATCCCAAAATAACAGCAGGAATAAAAGCCACAAATAGTTTGAAATAAAAATCTAGACTTTGGAAAAATCGTTTAAAATAAAGAACAATTACAGACATAATGGTTCCTAATTGAATTACTATGGTAAAGAGTTTTGTAAAATCTTCGTGTGCAATACCAAAAAATGATGATAAAACAATCATATGTCCTGTTGAAGAAACGGGTAAAAATTCCGTTAAGCCTTCAACAATTGCTAAAATAACCGCTTGTAATGTATCCATTATTCTTTATCTGGATTCAACAAAATAGCGTACACTTGAATGCCAAAACCAATTAAGATTAATGTGGGGGCTAGACGGATACGTCTCCAACTAAAAATATCTGGATTAAAAACATTAGGGTCGTCGCTGCCACCACCAGACATTAATATAAAACCTAAAGCGATGCAGGCTAAGCCTATAAACATGAATTTGTAATTTTTTTTGCTAAATACAAATTCGCTTTTAGAGTCTTCTTTACGTTTTTTTTCTCCCATAATATTTAAAAACTATATGCAAATTAACAGATTTATTTAAAACTATTGTGTTAATGAAAATGGAATTTGCGAATTTTATCAACCAACAACTAATAATAAAGGTCGTCTGTCTTTAAATTTAAAAAGCGTTGCGTTGCTATATGTGTGCTTATCCAAGTGATGATGATTCCTAAAGCAAACACACCAACAAATAAAAGTGTAATTAATAGAGGATTGCTAAGTAGTTGTAATTCACTGAATGTTTTATTCAAATAATATAGAACAATCGCCATGCCAATTAAAGCAACTACCGCTCCAATAATTCCTAAACGGACACTTTTCCAAACAAAAGGACGTCTAATAAATTGTTTGGTTGCCCCAACCATTTGCATCGTTTTTATGGTGAATCGTTTAGAATAGACGGCCAATCTTATAGAGCTATTGATAAGCAACACTGCAATTAGAGTGAAAATTCCACTAATAACCAATACCCAAAAACTTATTTTTTTTACATTATCGTTCATTAAATTAACCAAATCGTTATCGTAAGCGACTTCGTCTACAAAGTTTTTAGAACTGGCTTCTTCAGAAATTTTTTCAAGTTGTTCTGAGGTTACAAAATCAGCTTTTAAATGCACATCAATGGAATTTTGCAGTGGATTATAACCCACAAAATCCATGAAATCTTCACCATTTTCAGCTTTCATAAGTTCGGCTGCTTGTTCTTTCGAAACATACTCTGTGCTTTTTACATAATCTGCCAAAGCCAAACTTTTCTCAAGTTGTTTAATTTCAACATCTTTAGCCGATTCTTTCAAATAAATGGTAAGCACGACTTGTTCCTTAAAATGGTCTGATACTTTTTTGGCATTAAGAAGCAATAATCCTAATAATCCCAATAAAAAAAGCACCAAAGCGATACTTAACACTACTGAAAAGTAAGAGGAAATAAGTCGGCGTCTTTGGTCTTTTTCAAATGATGAACTCATAGTATGGTGCTGTTGAAGTTGTAAAAATAATAAAGAAAATGAAAAGAAACTTTAAAAGACACAAGTCTTTTAATTCCAAATAAAATTGTCTTTTTCGCAAAAGTGGGAATCTTATTTAAAGAAAACAGGCGTTACCATATAAATTTCCATTATCATTTTTATCTCAAACTTTAAACTTTAAGATATGCTTTTTATTGTCTGTTTATTAACCAGTTGTTTTTTGTGGTCTGCTAACCATATAAACTCCTACAACCACTAATAAACAACTTAATATTTTAATCAAATTAATATCTTTAGAATAGGTGTCGTCCATTAATGTATAAGCAAAAATGCTAACCATAATAAAACTAACAGCGGGTTGTAAATAAATATAGCTACTGTTTATGGATGGCGAAACATAATTAAGTGCATACACATTAAATAGATAGGCTAAAAAGGTGGTGAACAAAACAATAAAACCAACAACAAAGTAGGTATTTAAAGTGAAGGCTTCAAAATTAGTGGTAAGTAAATCATTAATTCCAAACGGAAACACCAAAATTAAACCAAATAAAAATACCCAACTGATTACGGTAATAGCTTGATATTTTTTCATTAACGTTTTTGCCAGCACTAGGTAAAGACCATAACAGGAAGCATTTAAAAACACTAACAAATTTCCTGAGAAAGAACTGGTTCCAGTAGCCGTATTCCCATATAAGATAAGTGTGATGGCACCAATACCACCTATAGTAATACCTAATAATTTATTTTTTGTAATAGCTTCTTTCAAAATAAGTAAACTAAAAACCAAAACAACAACGGGCGTAATAGTCATAATAATAGAAGCATCAATAGGTGATGTTAAACTAATACCATGAAAAAACAATAATTGATTGGCTGCACCACCAAATAAACCACAGGCAGCAAGTCTTAAGAAATCCTTAGGGTCTATACGTTCTTTTACAAATAAGAATTTAATGATCCAGAATAAAAGTGAACAAACACCCAAACGAATCATTACCATGGCAGTCGGATTTATTTTTTCGGGCATAATACCTTTAGCTATAATATAGTTGGCACCATAAATAGTATTGGCTCCTAATAAAGCTAAATGGGCTTTGGTTGTATTGTTTATCAAAAGGAAGAATTGTTTAAGTTGCAAAACTACGAATTGCATTTTAAAGGCATATTAATCTAAGTTATTAATTCCGTTAAAAATGACTTTGATTAATTATAGGCAAACCTTTACTGTTTTCTATTTAAAACGTAAATTTGCATTTTTAAAATCGTCATTACGAGGAGAGAAGCGACGTGGTAATCTTATGGAATTAGCAGATTGCTTCCCTTTATTCGCAATGGCGTTAATATTTAGAATGAGAATGAATTACAATTTCAACGAGATAGAAGCCAAGTGGCAAAAATATTGGGCCGAAAACCAAACGTTTAAAGCAGAAAATAATAGCGATAAACCCAAATATTATGTGTTAGATATGTTCCCTTACCCAAGTGGCGCAGGGTTACATGTTGGGCATCCTTTAGGTTACATTGCGTCCGATATTTATGCGCGTTATAAACGTCATCAAGGGTTTAATGTGTTGCATCCACAAGGGTATGATAGTTTTGGTTTGCCAGCTGAACAATATGCTATTCAAACAGGGCAACATCCTGCATTGACGACTGAAGAAAATATTAAAACCTACCGTCGCCAATTAGATCAGATCGGGTTTTCATTTGATTGGTCTCGTGAAGTTCGTACATCCGACCCCAATTATTACAAATGGACGCAATGGATTTTCATTCAATTATTCAATTCTTGGTATAATAAGGATGCCGATAAAGCAGAAGATATTTCGGAATTAATCAACATTTTTGAAACCGAAGGAAACTCAAAAGTCAATGCTGTTTGTGATGATGCTATTGAACCCTTTTCCGCCGAAGAATGGAATGCTTTTGATTCGGTAAAACAACAACAACTATTATTACAATACAGATTAACCTATTTAGCCGAAACCGAAGTAAACTGGTGTCCTGCACTGGGAACCGTGTTGGCGAATGACGAAATAGTCAATGGCGTGTCCGAACGTGGTGGCCATCCGGTTATCCGAAAAAAAATGACCCAATGGAGCATGCGAATTTCAGCTTACGCCGAACGCTTACTTCAAGGATTGGATAAAATAGACTGGACAGAATCTTTAAAAGAAACCCAACGTAATTGGATTGGAAAATCGGTTGGAGCATCTGTTAAGTTCAAAGTTCAAAGTTCAAAGTTCAAAGTTGAAGAACCAACAACCAATAACCAACAACCAACAACTATATCGGTTTTCACAACACGTCCCGATACTATTTTCGGAGTCAGTTTTATGACGCTAGCTCCAGAACACGAACTTGTTTCTCAAATAACAACTCCAGAACAAAAAGCTGAGGTTGAAAATTATATAGAAGCGACCGCCAAACGTAGTGAGCGCGATCGCATGGCTGATGTAAAAACCATTACAGGTGCTTTTACAGGCGCGTATGTAGAACATCCGTTTACCAAAGAACCCATCCCCGTGTGGATTGGCGATTATGTATTAGCGGGTTACGGAACAGGTGCCGTGATGTCTGTGCCATGTGGTGACCAACGTGATTACGATTTTGCAAAACACTTTAATATCCCAATTCCTAATATTTTTGAGGGTGCTGATATTTCTGAAGGAGCCTTTGCCGATAAAGACAACACCATTATTGCAAATTCCGATTTCTTAAATGGATTATCATATAAAGAAGCGACTAAAAAAGTTATTTCAGAATTAGAAAAATTGGGTCAAGGACAAGGTAAAACCAATTATCGTTTGCGTGATGCCGTATTTAGTCGTCAGCGTTATTGGGGCGAACCATTCCCTGTGTATTATGTAGATGGGATGCCGCATATGATTGATGCCAAACATTTACCAATTCGTTTGCCGGAAGTTGAAAAATATTTACCAACCGAAACCGGTGAGCCACCGTTGGGAAATGCCACCGTTTGGGCTTGGAACCGCCTCAAGGCGGAAGTTGTCTCTAATGAATTGATTGATAATATAAATGTCTTTCCTTTAGAATTGAACACCATGCCAGGTTGGGCAGGAAGTTCTTGGTATTTTAACCGCTATATGGATGTGCATAATACCGAGGAATTCGCAAGTCAAGATGCCCTTAACTATTGGAAAGATGTCGATTTATACATCGGAGGCAGCGAGCATGCTACAGGTCATTTATTATATGCTCGTTTTTGGCAAAAATTCTTGTTTGATAAAGGTTTAGTGCCTGTTGATGAGTTTGCTAAAAAACTGATTAACCAAGGGATGATTTTGGGGACGAGTGCTTTTGTATATTATACTTTTTACTCTTTGATTGAAAAGGATGGAAGTAATGTTATTATTGACAGAAAGCGAATTATAATACCTAAGGAATTATACTATCAAGTATTGTCTACTGGTAAAGATGAATTTTTGGAAAATATTGTTCGCTATGATATAGATTCAGAATTGCTAAAGAGATTAGATAATGATGAACTAATTTTAATTACACCTATTGCATCAACTCATGTGCCAGTAGAATATGTTAATTCTTCTGATGAATTAAATATTGATTCGTTTAAAAGTTGGCATTCTGATTTTAAAAATGTGGGATTTGATTCGAAAGAAGGAATTTACAAAGTCGGTCGCGAAGTCGAAAAAATGTCCAAGTCCAAATACAACGTCGTCAACCCAGACCAAATTTGTGAAGAATATGGAGCCGACAGTTTACGTCTTTACGAAATGTTTTTAGGGCCTTTAGAGCAATACAAACCCTGGAATACGGCTGGTATTACAGGAGTTCATGGATTCCTTAAAAAACTTTGGAAACTTTATGTTGGTGATGATGGCTTAAATGTAAACGATGATGAACCAACAAGAGATAATTTAAAAACGCTTCACAAAACCATAAAAAAAGTACAGGAAGACATCGAGAATTTTTCATTCAATACCTCGGTATCAACCTTTATGATTGCCGTTAATGAATTGACGGCTCAAAAATGTACTTCAAAAGAAATTCTAGAACCGTTATTGATTTTATTGTCACCGTATGCACCACATATTGCAGAAGAATTATGGTATCAATTAGGACATAACGAATCCATTTCAACGGCACCATTTCCAAAATTTGATGCCAGTCATTTGGTAGAAAGCAGTAAAAATTACCCGATTTCTTTCAATGGAAAAATGCGTTTCACCTTAGAATTGCCCATGGATTTTAATGCGCAACAAATTGAAGAAGCGGTGATGGCAAACGAAAAAACCCAAGAGCAATTACAAGGACGTACCCCTAAAAAAGTGATTATAGTCCCAGGGAAAATAGTGAATATTGTAGGCTAACCTCATGGCGAGGCACGAAGCCATCTGTTTAATAGGAATGGTGAATTTTCGAATAGGTAGATGGCTTCGTACTAAGTGTTTGCAACGATCGTATAAATTTTGTCATTCCTGCAAAATCGAAGATTCACGAACACAATATTGTTAAATAATACTAAAGGAGTAAAGCAGGAATCCACCTTATAAATTATATATGAATTTTATAGAAATCATTGGTTTTGTAGCGGCATTTTTAACCACAGCAGCCTTTTTGCCCCAAGTGTATAAAACATGGAAAACCAAAGACGTTTCCGCTTTATCACTACCTATGCTCTTGATGTTTTTTACGGGAGTTTTTATTTGGTTGGTGTACGGTTTTTATAAAGAAAGTCCGTCTATGATTATGGCAAATGCCATTACATTGGTTTCAGCATTTTTTCTTATTTATTTCAAAATAAAATACACCAAAAACATCTAAAAAACAAATGGCTTTATTGTTTTTTTAGTGATTTTAACTTTTCGTCAAAAAAAATCCATAAAATCCATTATATATTTCATTATTTTCAATTCAATATTTTAATTTTGCACCACAAGTGACTATTTTAAATATTTAATAATTATGAAATTCGCTATAACAAATCTTGACACTTATCAGGAGGGTTGTTGGCAAACTGTATCCGAATCATTTAAAAACAAATAAAATTTAACAAATGAAAATTGGTGTTCCCATAGAAATTAAAAATAATGAAAACAGAGTAGGCATGACGCCTTCTGGTGTATTTGAACTTACAAAAAGAAATCATTCAGTTTATGTGCAAAAAAATGCTGGTTTTGGCAGTGGTTTTTTTGATAAAGACTATCTAGATGCAGGTGCCACAATTCTTGACACTATTGAAGAAGTTTATGATGTAGCGGACATGATTGTAAAGGTGAAAGAGCCTATTGAAATGGAGTATGATTTAATTAAACCCAATCAAGTGGTGTTTACTTATTTCCATTTTGCTTCTAGTGAAACCTTAACACACGCCATGATAGAAAGTAATGCTATTTGTATTGCTTATGAAACCGTGGAAGATACTAATGGTACTTTACCATTATTAATACCAATGTCTGAAGTGGCAGGTAGAATGTCTATTCAACAAGGGGCGAAATATCTTGAAAAACCTATAAAAGGACGCGGTGTTTTATTGGGAGGCGTGCCTGGTGTTGCCCCTGGAAAAGTATTGGTTTTAGGAGCGGGTGTTGTTGGTATACAAGCGGCTAAAATGGCAGCTGGTTTAGGTGCTAATGTAACGGTGTTAGATGTAAATATGAAACAATTACGTTATGTGTGCGATATCATGCCACCTAATGTAGTGACCGAATTTTCAAGCGAATATAATATTAGAAAACATATTAAGGATGCCGATTTAATTATCGGTGGGGTATTAATCAAAGGTGCTAAAGCTCCCAAATTAATTACCAAAGACATGCTTAAAGACATGCGTCCAGGTACGGTGATTGTAGATGTAGCGGTAGACCAAGGCGGCTGTTTTGAAACCACTAAAGCAACCACACATGAACAACCAACGTATATTGTTGATGATGTAGTGCATTATTGTGTAGCGAATATGCCAGGGGCTGTTCCTTACACCTCTACTGTAGCATTAACAAATGTGACCTTGCCTTATGTTATTAAATTAGCTAATGAAGGCTGGGAACAAGCCTGCGAAAACAGTGAGCCTTTAAATAAAGGATTAAATATCGTAAAAGGAAAAATAGTTTATAAAGAAATAGCAGAAGCATTCAATTTAGAATTTTCGGTATCCTAATATTTTTTATCTGACAAAATTTCATATTGTGAATTTGGCGTTATTATTGCTATATTTATTTCGAAATTTTAATTTAGAAAAAACATGTTAGTATATTATATATTACTTGGTGCCATCGCACTTGTTAGCTGGTTAGTGAGCAGTACGTTAAAGCGTAAGTTCGAAAAATATTCGAAAGTGCAATTGCGTAATGGTATGAGTGGTAAAGAAATTGCTGAAAAAATGCTGTCTGATAACGGTATTTACGATGTGGAGGTTATTTCAACGCCAGGGCAATTAACGGATCATTACAACCCAAAAAACAAAACGGTTAACTTAAGTGAATCGGTTTACCATCAACGTAATGCAGCGGCTGCGGCAGTAGCGGCTCACGAATGTGGCCATGCCGTGCAACATGCTAAAGCTTACGAATGGTTAAAAATGCGTTCTGCTTTAGTTCCTATTGTGAGTGTCACCTCTGGGATGTCGCAATGGGTCGTTTTTGGTGGCTTGATGTTAGGAGCTGCTGCTGGTATGGGATTAGGATATTATGTAGCTGTTGCCGGTTTGGTCATGATGGCTTTCGCAACGGTATTTAGCTTTATCACGTTGCCAGTAGAATACGATGCAAGTAACCGTGCGTTAGCTTGGTTAAAAAATAAAAACATGGTATCTCAAGAAGAATATGCAGGTTCTGAAGATGCACTTAAATGGGCGGCTAGAACGTATTTGGTTGCTGCCATTGGTGCTTTAGCGAATCTCGTATATTGGGGATTTAGGGTGTTTGCAGGAGGAAGAGATTAAAACTATTAGAATATTACAAAGCCCTGAATTTTTCGGGGCTTTTTTATTTCAGTCATTATGAAAACAAAAAAATGAAGAATCCTTTAGAATACTACCAAAAGCATTTAGAAATCTATAAAGCAAGCGCACAGAAGTTTTATAAAAAAATGACAACTTTAAGTATTTACAGGCTTTTGGCTTTTGTAATAACAGTTGTTGGCATATATGTCACATTTAGTACGTGGCAAATTGCTGTTTTTATAGCAGTTATAGGCATTACTATCTTTCTTTATTTGTTGTCTAAATACAATGATGCTAAAGCCGAAAGACTTTTTAATGAAGCCTTGGTGAAAATAAACGAGGCAGAAATTAGCATTGCTTCCGGTAATTTCCACGATAGGAATGATGGCTTAGCCTTTCAAGACCCCAATCACTTTTATAGTTTGGATATCGATTTATTTGGACGTGCTTCGTTTTTTCAGTTCATCAATAGAACTACGATTAAAGAAGGCACTCAAGAATTAGCAGATGCTTTAAAAGCAAATAATACAGATGATATTCTTTCAAGACAGGAAGCCATAAAAGAATTAAGTTCTAAACCCGAATGGCGACAATTTTATGCTGCTAAATCTAGTTTTGTATTGGTTGAAACACCAGCGACACAAACTATAAAGTGGTTGAAAAACCATCAATCATTTTTACCAAAAATCATGAATTGGTTGCCAAAAGCTTTTTCTATCGTTTCGATATTTATTTTCGGATTGATATTTTTTAATATCATAGTAAATCAAGCCATTATTGGCTATTGGTTGCTTTTAGGGTTAGGTCTTTCAAGCATTTATGTGAAAAAAATAAATTTACTCTCATCAAACACAGATAAATTAAAATATACTTTTAGACAATATGCTTTACTTTTAGATTTGATAGAAAATGAATCGTTTTCTTCTCAATTACTACAACAAAAGCAACAACAAATTCAGCAAGAAGGTAAAAAAGCATCTGGTATTTTTTCTGAACTTTCAAAATCTTTAGACGCTTTAGATAATAGAAATAATTTAATTTCAGCCATTTTTGGGAATGGCCTTTTCCTGTCTGATATCAAAAACAGTTATCGCATAGAAGAATGGATAAAACTACATGCCGATAAAGTAACCGATTGGTTTGAAGTCGTTTCTTTTTTCGATGCTTATAATTCTTTGGGAAACTTTACTTTTAATCACCCGGATTTTGTGTTTCCAGAGATCGTAAATGATGGGATAGTGATTCAAGCTGAAAGATTGGGGCATCCATTACTTAAAAAAGAGAAGCGAGTGGATAGTGACGTCACTATTAAAAACGAGCAGTTTTTTATTGTAACAGGAGCTAATATGGCTGGAAAAAGCACCTTTTTACGTACCATATCTTTACACATTGTTATGGCAAATGTTGGTTTGCCCGTTTGTGCAAAAACAAGTCGTTATTCGCCTGTAAAATTAATTACAAGTATGCGAACTACAGATTCTTTAACAGATGATAGTTCTTATTTCTTTTCAGAATTAACACGTTTAAAATACATTGTAGATGCTATTCAAAAAGAACCTTATTTCATCGTTTTAGATGAGATTTTGAAAGGGACGAACAGCACCGATAAAGCCATTGGTTCACGCAAGTTTGTCGAGAAATTAGTGGCTTCAAACGCTACAGGAATTATTGCAACACATGATTTAAGCTTATGTGAAATTGAAAAAGAGCTAGATGAAGTTAAGAACTATTATTTTGATGCCGAAATTATTAATGATGAACTTTATTTTGACTATAAGCTGAAAGAAGGCGTTTGTAAAAACATGAATGCATCATTTTTATTGAAAAAAATGAATATTGTTTGATGTTTTAGGCTTAAAAACGATTATTGAGCATCTTTAAAAAACCATTAATAATTTGCATGTGATGAGGTTTAAATTAAGTATTTTTAGAGTATGCAAGATAAACTTACCATAGCCATAATTCAGTCTGATTTGATTTGGGAAGATCCAAAACAAAATCGAAAAAATTTCTCTGAGAAAATTGAAGCCATTAGTGACCGGATAGATATTATTATACTTCCTGAAATGTTCTCAACAGGTTTTTCAATGAATGCTGTACAATGGGCAGAACCCATGGATGGTAAAACCGTTATGTGGATGCAGAAAACAGCTTTAGAAACCCATGCGGCTATTGTGGGAAGTTTAATTATTAAAGAAGACAACAAATTTTATAACCGACTGCTTTTTGTTGAACCCTCAGGTGCCATCACACATTATGATAAACGGCATACGTTTACTTTGGGAGGTGAGGATAAAGTATTTGCTTCTGGTATAGAAAAAGTTATTATCGATTATAAAGGTTGGAAAATCTGTCCGTTAATTTGTTACGATTTACGTTTTCCTGTTTGGGCTAGAAATACTGAAAATTATGATGTTTTGATGTATGTTGCCAATTGGCCAAAACCTAGAGTCATGGCTTGGGATACATTATTAAAAGCCCGTGCTATCGAAAATATGAGTTATTGTATTGGTGTAAATAGAGTTGGAGAAGATAAAGACCATAATGAGCATTGTGGGCATTCTGCTGTTTACGATGTATTAGGAAATAATATTACGCCAATAAAGCCCAATAAAGAACATACAGAGATTGTGACTTTAGAAAGGAATCATATTAATTTCTATAGAAATAAATTACGGTTTTTGGACGATAGAGATGAATTTACCTTTTAATCAAATCGAAAGCGTCTTCGTAATCCCAATCTGCTTTAATGGCATCTCCTTTGTTTAAATTGAAATAAATGGACTCCTCGGGTTGAATTTTTTTAAGAAAATTTCCGGAATCATATTGACCGTTGCCATTTTTATCAAAAGTTATTTTAACAAGATAATTGCCCGGTGCTACATTTAAAAAATCTAAAACATCTTGTTTTGTAGAATACTGTTCATATTTAACCTCCCCTTTTTCGTTAGTTAATTGCACAATAATAGGATAAGTGGCATTTGTTAACCGTATTCTTACATTGCCAAAAGCATTTTTTTTAGGCGTATTTAATTTGTAATTTAACGAGTCATTTGAATCTCCAAAAAGATCTGTAAAAGTTTCTGGTAATATGCTTATATTATAATTATTATCTTCGGTTTTTTTAAAATTTAAGGCCAGAGAGTTTGTAATCGTATCAAATGTTGAAGTAAAAACAACTTCGGTAGAATCTTTATCTATAATAGCTATTTTAGAGATGTCAAACGATTTAAAGGGGGTTGTTCCAGAAATTTTAAAGTCCTGATCATATCCAATATTTCCTTTAGGGTCTGCATTAATCACTAAAGTATCTCTTTTGTTATTTTTTAATCTCACAACAAAGTCTTTGTCAAAACTTTGTTTAGAAACATTAAAAACCAAAGAGTCCATCTCTAATTTTGGTTGATACCAATAATAAAGCGTATCGGTTTTAATATCTTTTGTTATTCTAGAAGAGAAACCATCCGGGACATCAGATTTTAAAGTAATTTGCATGTCTTGATAACTGCCTTCATAGCCAAAAGCAATTTTTTCACCCGAAACCAATTGTGGTCTGGTTGCATTAAAATTGGTTTCTTCTTTAAAAAGTTTTAAGGTGTATAGCGAATCTGTTGGGACGTTAATAAAACTTTTGTGGAACGCTATTTTATCCGTTTTTTGCTGAAATTTATTATCGTTATTTTCATCTTTTAAGGCAACTAGCATGTATTTGCCTTCCTTTACATTGTCTATTGAAAAAGTAGTTGTGCTATCTAAAGTATTGGTAATATATTTAGGCGGTTTTTTGTAAATAATGGAGTCGGTAAATGTAGAATCTACTTCATATAACATCACAGATACAAACGTATCTGGAGCTTGTTTTTCGGCATCTAAGATGCTCCCTTTAACTGAAAGTGAATCTATATAATCGCCCGTAGAAAACACATATTTATAATATGGATACGGATTACCTTCGTTATTATCGGTTATACTATTTCCAAAATTGAATGCATATGTAGTATTGGGTTGTAGCGTGTCGTAAATTTTAATGGTAATGTATTTACTGGCGCTTCCCAAAGGCGTTATTTCTGGTTGTGTATTCATGGGAGGCGAAATAATAAGTTGCTTCTGTAAATCCTTTATTTTAATATATTCATTAAAATAAATTTTAATTTCTTTCCCATTAAAATGTATAGAATAATTTTCTGGCTCAGCATTTGTAATCTGAGGTGGGTCAAGATCTTTAGGACCTCCTTGTGGCGTGCCACGATTAGCACAATTAATAAAAAGTGAGCTTATAAAAATTATTAAAATAAAATTCGAAAGGGTCTTATTCATTGCCAAAAGAAACGTTTGCACAAACCTACATAATTTTAAAGATATAACGTAAGGGTTAAGTTTGATTTATATAACGTTGTAAACATTAATAAATTTTTTAAATATTCAAAGGTTTTATATCTACTACTTGTGGTTGCGGATTGCCTTCCAGAATTTTATAAAAGGAATTTAAATGAATGTTTTTAAATACTTGTTGAGCGCCACTACCAGCCCAAGTGATTTTTAATTGGGTTATTTCTGAAGCTTTGCCTAAACCAATTTCGGCTCTTAAGGTGGAGCAACCAAAACTGCCTCCAGAACTTATTGTATGATAGATGTTTCGTTGTTTCCCATTTTCTAGAATAGTTACTTCTAGTTTACTACCAATGGCCGATCGATTTGCTTTTGTGCCTTCTAACCTAATCGACACCCATTTATTATCATCTTGATAAGGGTTTTTATAAACTGAATTGAAAAATACGTCACCCTCCATAGCACCACCCATAACAACATGTATATCTTGATCGCCATCATTATCAATGTCAGAAAAAGACACGGCATGACCTTTTTGTATGTTTCCAAATCCTCCAGTAGTAGTCACATCTTGAAAAGTGTCTCCTAAATTATTTCTAAAAACTTTATTTGGAATAGTCGATTGAAAACTAACTTCGCCAGTACTAAGAAATATATCTACATAACCATCATTGTCCAAATCACCAAAATTAGCACCCATAGCATATCCAATTCGATTAAGCCCGACTTCAGCAGATACATCAGTAAAAGTACCACCATTGTTTTTGTATAAACGCATGTTTTCTGCATTATATGGTTCTTTTAAATATTCATGGACAATATCAGATGCAATTGGAAAGAAGCCATTTCTATCATATCCAGCCACAAAAATATCTAACAATCCATCATTATTATAATCAAAAAACCATGTAGGAAAGCTAGAAATTTTTTCTCCCAATCCTACACTTTCACCAACTTCACTAAAAGTAAGATTTCCAGTTTTGTCGATACCGTTATTTAAAAATAATAGGTTCTTATCCGTAGCATGAAGTGTTGATACATATATGTCCATCCATCCATCATTATTAAAATCTCCACTTGTTACCCCTTTTACATAGTAGAATTGTTGAGCATCACTAACAGAAACACCTGCGTCCAAAGCCTTGTTAGAAAAAGTCCCATCCCCATTATTTATGTACAATTCACAGGGATGTATACTTTCTTTTTCTGATTCATTTCCAATAAATAAGTCTATCCATCCATCGTTATTAAAATCTGCCCATGTTGCAGTTTGTGTAGGATTAAAGGAAAGCAACCCAGCTTCAATAGTTACATCTGTAAAGGTGTTATCTCCATTATTCCGCAAAAGGGAGTTGGGATGCTCTCCCATCGCACCCATCCAAGCACCTCTTAAAATAAATACATCTAAAAAACCATCATTATTATAATCGGCCTGTATCATATTTAATCCACCACCAGTTTCCATGATACCAGCTGTTTCAGATTTTTCAGTAAAACTGCCATCCCCATTATTTACAAAATATCTTAAATGCTGATTAGGAAACCAACTAGAAACCATGACATCTAGCAGATTATCATTGTTAAAATCATCAACAATACCTCCTCCAGATAATTCATTAACGTTCAAGCCTAATTTGGGAGCTATATCATCGAATTTTTTTAATGGATATTCTGATTGAAATGCACTTTCAGGAATTAACCATTCTTTACGAACACCAGAAGGATATTCACCCAATGTCATATAGGCGATATTTAACAGCCAACGACTTACCAAATCGTGTGAGTTTTCACTTAATATCTTTTCATATAAAGCAATCGCTTTTCTCGAACCATCTTGCATATGATGGTACCCATTGGGGGCAATGGGAACAATGCATGAAGCTGAAGCATCATGATGATGTATACAGTTTTCTTGTTCTCCCATTCGCATATATGACAGAGCTAGCAAAGGCGCTATTTTTGATTCTTCTTCTGAATCTAAAGTGTATCTTAACAAGCCATGATTACTTTTTTCCAAAAGGGTTTCTAAAACCTTAATGGCTTCTTTTGTTTTTCCGGCATATAAAAGAGACTCTGCTTTTTTTAAATTAAAACCATCTTTTTGATTCTCAGGAACTACTTTAGAAATACTATCAAAATAAGCGGCTCTAGCTGATGCTGCATAAAAATTTTTATGTGCAAAGAATTGTTCTTCTCCAGTTTTTTTAATTAACTCGGCCATGGTTGTTTCTTTTTTACCACATGAAGTAATTATTAATAACAGAAATAAGATTTTTAATAAATTTTTAGAAACATGGAGCTTATTGTAGCAATATATTAATAACACGAGTGAGTCTGGATTATAGTTTAAAAAACATATAAAAATAACAAATAAAATATAATAACTAGATTGCTATACCATATTAATTATATCGTTCACTTATTATATGATTTTTTGAAATCTAGATGTTAACAGTCTAAATTTTATACAATTAAACCATTTCGTATGAATGGAGTCTAATAAAAGATTGAAAAGTTATACATTATTAAAAATTCATTTTACCAACAATTAAACTAAAACAATTATGACAAAAAAAATTTTCATCCTACTATTCTTTGTGGGAAGTATGGCCACTTTTGCTCAAAGCAAAATTGATGGCAAATGGAAAGGTACTCGTGAAGGACAAAATGGTACCATAGAATTAAATTACACTTTTAAAGTCGAAGGTGATAAACTTACTGGAACTTGGGTAACACCAAGAGGTGAGAATAAAATTGAAGACGGAAAAGTTGATGGTAAAAAGTTCTCTTATACCATGTCTTTTGGAGACATGACCATAGAAAACCATGGTGAATTAGTAAGTGACAATGAAATTGTAATCAAGACTCAAAGAGGTGAGATGAAACTTACCAGAGTAGAGTAAATCAAGGATTTTTTAAACCTCAAAGAATAATTATTTATTTGAGGTTTAATTTTTTACCAAAATTCGAATTTATTTTATAAATTTCAAATTCCAATTAAACAAAACTAAATTATGACAAAAAAATTTTTTATTTTATTATTTCTTGCGGGATGTTTTTCCACATTTGCGCAAAGTAAGATTACTGGAGACTGGAAAGGAACAGCAGAATCTCCAAACGGCGTATTTGAATTAAATTATACTTTTAAAGCTGAAGGCGATAAGCTTACAGGTGCTTTAAAAACAGAATTTGGTGATACACCAATAGAGAATGGAAAAATTGATGGAAAAAAGTTTTCTTATACACTTTCTTTCAATGGTGATATGGTAATAAATGTTACAGGGGAACTTCTTAGTGATGACGAAATTTCAACTAAAACAGACATGGGGGAAACAAAACTTAGTAGAGTAAAATCTTAAGTTTAAATCTAAAACCTATAAAAGACCTCGAATATGCTTAGAACATATTCGAGGTTTTTTTTAAAATAAATCAAGCGATTGCCATACAAGCAACACTTACTTTAATATTTTTTGCATGGTTTAAAGTAGTAATGCAGGCTTCTAAAGTGGCTCCAGTTGTTACAATATCATCTACCAAAAGAATATGTTTGTTTTCAATTAAAAAGGTGTTTTTAATAGTAAATAATTCATCGGTTTTATTCCATCTTGTAAATTGATTTTTGGTAGTCTGTGATGTGGTATCGGTTATTTTTAAAAGAACATCATCTCGATAATCTGCATGTAAGCACTCTGCAATTTGTTTGCCAAAACCAGCTACTTGATTATAGCCCCTATTTTTTAATTTCTTTTTATGAAGAGGAACGGGTATCACGATGTCTATATCTTCGTAATTCTTTATAGTTTTTAATTCGCCACCCAACCAATCTCCTAAAAATGGACTAATTTGCTCATAACCTTTATATTTTAATCCATGAATAAGCTGTTGCACAAGACTTTTCTTTTCAAATCGAAATAAAGCTGTACCATAGGCAACCTTAACCCTGCCGTAAAATATTTTGGTGACACTATCATCATTATTAAAATGAAAATTCGTTATGGGTAAATTGTGCCGGCAACTTGTGCAAATAGTATCTTCATTATCATGTAAATAATTAAGACAAGCATAGCATACTTTCGGAAAAAATAAATTGACTAAAGATTTCAGCATGACTAATGAATAGAATTGAGCTTCAGTAAACTTAGTCAAAAAATAAATGAATTAAGAACATAATTTTTAACAAAGACTTCCATTTGTTTGAATCGCTTTTTTATTTTTGCAGCATGGTAAATCAAGAGGATAAATTTAAAAAGGTAATATCTCATGCAAAGGAATACGGATATGTGTTTCAAAGCAGTGAGATATACGATGGGTTAAGTGCCGTTTACGACTATGCCCAAAATGGAGCGGAATTAAAGAAAAATATACGCGATTATTGGTGGAAAGCCATGGTGCAAATGCACGATAATATTGTAGGCATCGATGCCGCTATTTTTATGCACCCAACCACTTGGAAAGCTTCTGGACATGTGGATGCCTTTAATGATCCATTAATAGATAATAAGGATTCTAAAAAGCGTTATAGAGCCGATGTGTTGATTGAAGACTATTGCGCAAAAATTGAAGCTAAAATAGATAAGGAAGTTGAAAAGGCAGAAAAACGTTTTGGAGATACTTTTGATAAAAGCCAATTTTTAGCAACCAATCAGCGTGTGGTTGAATACCAGGAAAAAATAAATACAACACTTTCACGAATGGCTAAATCTTTAGAAAATGAAGATTTGGCAGATGTAAAAGCCTTAATAGAAGAGTTAGAAATTGCAGACCCTTTAACCGGTTCTAGAAATTGGACCGAGGTTAAACAATTCAATTTAATGTTCGGCACAAAACTAGGAGCATCTGCAGAAAATGCGATGGATTTATATTTACGTCCAGAAACTGCTCAAGGTATTTTTGTGAACTTTTTAAATGTGCAAAAAACAAGCCGATTAAAAATTCCTTTTGGTATTGCACAAACTGGAAAAGCGTTTAGAAATGAAATTGTCGCTAGACAATTTATATTTAGAATGCGCGAGTTTGAACAAATGGAAATGCAGTTTTTTATTAAACCAGGTACTCAAAAGGAATGGTTTGAACACTGGAAAGAAACTAGAATGAAATGGCATTTATCGTTAGGGATGGGAACAGAAAATTATCGTTTTCACGATCACGAAAAACTAGCTCATTATGCAGATGCCGCTACTGATATTGAATTTAAATTCCCATTCGGATTTAAAGAATTAGAGGGTATTCATTCAAGAACGGATTTTGATTTATCCCAACATGAAAAATATTCTGGAAAAAAATTACAGTATTTTGACCATGAAGATAATGCCAGCTATACGCCTTATGTTTTAGAAACGTCGATTGGTTTAGATCGTATGTTTTTAGCGGTATTTTCCAATTCATTGGTGGAGGAGGAATTAGAGAATAATACAATACGCACGGTTTTAAAATTACCTGCAGTTTTAGCACCTATTAAGGCCGCAGTGTTGCCATTGGTTAAAAAGGATGGTTTGCCAGAAATCGCCAAACAAATTATAGACGATTTGAAATGGGATTTTAATGTGGATTATGATGAAAAAGATGCCGTAGGAAGACGTTACAGAAGGCAAGATGCTAACGGAACGCCATTTTGTATTACCGTCGATCATGACACTTTAGAAGACAATACAGTGACTATTCGTCATAGAGATTCTATGGAGCAACAACGTGTTAAAATTGAAGATTTACGCGATATTATCAAGAAAGAAGTTGATGTGCGTTCTTGGTTAATGAAGATGTAATGAATTTCTGAAAAGACAGTAAGCATAGATATAAAAAATCCCAAACAATTTTCTGTTTGGGATTTTTTATATCTGCAATTGTCTATCGATCTGTTGGTCTAAAGACACAAAGGTTTCCGTTCTTAAAACCCCAGAAATGGTTAAAACATCTTCATTTAAAATATGCATTAAATGTGCATTGTTCTTACTTATTACTTTTATAAATAAACTCCAATTGCCAGAAGTAAAGTGGCATTCTAAAACTTCAGGAATTCTTTTTAGAAGTTTTACAGCATCTAAATGACTCATGGTTTTGTCTAAGTAAACACCAACAAAAGCCAAAGTAGTATAGCCTAAAACTTTATAATCAATAATGCATTGAGAACCAGATATCAAGCCGGATTTTTCTAATTTCTTTAAACGTTGATGAATGGCAGCACCAGAAATTCCAACTAATCTTGCAATTTCAAGAACAGGTGTTCTAGCATCTTGCATAAGTGAACGTAATATTTTTTTATCAATTCCATCAATAACAATGTTTGTAATTTTAGGTTTCATTTAAAGTTTTGTTATAATTTAAAACATAAATTTAAACATATGATTTTAAATTGAAACCATGTTATTCAATCTATTATTACCTTATTAATTAACTTTGTATTCGGTCACAACATTATACGGTCTAAACATTATAATATGAACAAGAGAATATTAATTACAGCATCTATTTTAGGAATTATGAGTATTATTTTGGGTGCCTTTGGAGCACATGCTTTAAAGGAATTGATCTCCCCAGAAATGCAGCAAACTTTTGAAACTGGGGTAAGATATCAAATGTATCATGCACTTTTTTTACTGTTTATAGGCACAACGTCTCTTGTGTCAGATAAAACAAAAAATATTATTTATTATTTGATTGTTATGGGTGTTATCTTCTTTTCAGGATCTATTTATGGTTTGGCAACAAATACCTTAACAGCCTTCAATTTTAAAAGTATTGGATTTATTACACCACTTGGTGGATTGTGTTTTATAATTGCTTGGGGAATTTTATTTGTGGATTTGATAAAAAAAAATGAATAATTTCATTTTTTATACCGAAATCTATAATGGAATCATTTAATTTTGCATAATAATTCAATTAATGAAATATTATGGCAAACTACAACCAATTTACGAAAACGATTTCGTTGGAAAACCATGGAATCAAAAATGCACATGTAAACTATCAATTATCACCAGAAAAACTTCATGACATAGCAATAGCTTCGGGGCAAGGTGTTGAAGCTTCTTCTGGTGCATTGGCTGTTAATACAGGTGAATTTACAGGGCGCTCCCCTCAAGATAGGTTTATTGTAAAAGATAATCTTACAAAAGATAGAGTTTGGTGGGGTTCGGTAAATATTCCCTTTGATTCAGATAAATTTGAAAAACTTTACAAGAAGGTTTCTAGCTATTTATCAAACAAAAATCTTTTTGTTAGAGATTGTTTTGCATGTGCAGACAAGGATTATCAATTAAGTATCAGAGTTATAAACGAATATGCTTGGAGTAATCAATTTGCATATAATATGTTTTTAAGACCGACAGACAAAGAACTTGAAGCTTTTGAACCAGAATGGACAGTGATTAATGCTCCAGGTTTTATGGCTAATCCTGAAGAAGATGGTACAAGACAACATAATTTTGCTATTTTGGATTTTACAAGAAAAATAGCCTTAATTGGGGGTACGGGCTATACAGGGGAGATTAAAAAAGGTATTTTTTCAGCATTAAATTTTATACTCCCAGTTTTTAAAGAAACACTACCCATGCATTGTAGTGCTAATGTAGGTAAAGAGGGCGACACTGCTATTTTCTTTGGACTCTCGGGAACAGGGAAAACTACCTTATCTACAGATTCCAATAGAAGCTTAATTGGTGATGATGAACATGGATGGACATCAGATAATAAGGTTTTTAATTTTGAAGGAGGCTGCTATGCTAAAGTGATCAATCTTTCTAGAGAGCATGAGCCTGAAATATATGATGCCATTAAAAAAGGAGCTATTCTTGAAAATGTGATATTAGATGCTAATAAGTATGTAGATTTTTCAGATACTTCTATTACAGAAAATACACGAGTAAGCTATCCCATTGATTTTATTGAAAATATTCAAAAACCATCTATTGGTAAAAATGTAAGAAACATTTTCTTTTTAACGGCAGATGCGTTTGGTGTGTTGCCTCCTATTTCAAAATTAACACCTAGCCAAGCAGCCTATCATTTTATATCTGGCTATACAGCTAAAGTTGCAGGTACAGAAGCTGGTATTGTAGAACCACAACCTTCTTTTTCAGCATGTTTTGGAGCCCCTTTTATGCCATTACATCCTGCTAAATATGCTGATATGTTAAGTAAAAAAATGATAGCCTTAGGAGTTAACGTTTGGTTGGTTAATACAGGTTGGACAGGAGGGCCTTATGGTGTTGGAACACGTATGAAGTTAAAATATACCCGTGCTATGATTCATGCCGTATTAAATGGCGATTTAGGACTATATTCTTATGATAACTATCATATACATTCTGTATTTGGAGTCGCGCAGCCCAGAGAATGTCCTGGCGTACCTGCAAGCGTTTTAAGTCCAAGAGCAACATGGAACAATGATGAGGCTTATTATACAATGGCTTTTAAATTAACGAATGCTTTTAGAGAAAACTTTAAAAAATTTGAATCACATTGTAGTGAAGAAATTAGACGTGGAGGCCCACAACGTTATGCCTTTTAAAAAAGTAAAAAGAGCGATTTCTATTTTGAGAAATCGCTCTTTTTTATTAGGATAAATAATACTAGTATTATTTATTGGCTTTATTTACTTTTTCAATATATTTTTCCAAAGCCATTGTCATAGATGGGGTGTCTGGCGTAGGTGCTGGAATATCAATTCGTAACCCTTTATCTTCCACAGCTTTGATAGTTGTAGGACCAAAGGCCGCAATGCGTGTTTCGTTTTGTTTAAAATCTGGAAAATTATGAAATAACGAATCTATTCCCGAAGGGCTAAAAAACACCAAAACATCATAGTAAACATCTGCTAAATCTGTGAGGTCACTAATAACGGTTTTATAAAAAATAGCTTGCTTCCAATTAACCCCTAAAGCATTCAAGGTGTCTGGAACTTCTGGTTTTACCTTATCTGTATTTGGTAATAAAAATTTCTCGTCCTTATATTTTTTGATTAAAGGCGACAATTCAGAAAAAGAACTTTTCCCAACATATATTTTACGCTTTCTATACACTACATATTTCTGTAAATAAAAAGCAACTGCTTCAGACTGGCAGAAGTATTTTAAAGTATCAGGAATTTTAAAACGCATTTCTTCAGCAACTCTAAAAAAATGATCAACAGCATTTCTGCTAGTTAAGATAATAGCTGTATAGTTATTTAAATCTACTTTTTGCTGTCTTACATCTTTAGCAGAAACACCTTCAACATGAATAAAAGGTCTAAAATCTATTTTAACTTTTTGTTTTTCCTGAAGATCAAAATATGGCGAATTCTCTATTTTCGGTTCTGGTTGAGATACCAAAATGGTTTTCACTTTCATGGGCGTGAGTAGTTTTTAGGCATTAAATACTTTGTATAAAATGATATAAGGTGCGATTTCAAGTGTGCAAAGATACAAAATAAAATAAAAGAAGTTTCTTTTTAGTAAACTTTGATGGGCTTTAATTGTTGTAATCGCGCCAATTATATTAACAATTAACATTAAAATAATGATGATATACAGAATTTTTAAACTAGGGCTAATACTGAATAACAAAAGCGCATTTATGGGTAACAATAAAATACCTAAGTAATTTTTATAGGTTATTTTTTGAAAAAGATAGTCATCTATTAATTTGTCAATTTCAAATAGGCTTCCTATTAAACGTTCAAATAGCACTTTAATTAATATAAAAACACCAATACCTACAGCCAATTTAAACATTAAATTGATTGATGGTTCTGTGTTTTTAATAGTAAAAGCATAAATTAAAAATCCAAAAATGGACGCTGAAATAACTAAATTTATAAAAAGCAAGGCATCAAATTTGTCAAAAAATTTTTGCTCTTTTAAATATATTTTTAGGTATTTAGAATTTCCTAAAACAATTATAAAGTCATCAAAACGTTTTGGAGAAACTAACTTGGCAATGGCAATAAAAACAAGGCCAATAACCATTAAAATGGTAAACAATTCGTATGAAGTGGCATCTCGAAGCATGCCATAAAATTATTATAAATATTCACACATTGTATGTAATTATTAAGGAATATTTAAAAAAAAGAGTCTTATAAATAATGTACATTTGCCAAAAAAGTAGGTTTTATTTACATTACCATATGCAGGACGCCATTGTCATCATACCAACTTATAATGAAATTGAGAATATTGAGGCTATTATTAGAGCCGTCTTCTCGCAATCAAAAGATATTCATCTGCTTATAATTGATGACAATTCTCCAGATTTAACAGGGATGAAGGTTAAAGAACTCCAAAATGAGTTTCAAGGCAAACTGTTTTTGATTTCTAGAAAGGAGAAGCAAGGTTTGGGTACCGCTTATATCTACGGATTCAAATGGTGTCTAGCCAGAACTTATAAGTATATTTTTGAAATGGACGCCGATTTCTCCCATGATCCTAAAGATTTAATAAAACTATATGATGCTTGCTCGTTAGATGGCGCGGATATGTCTATAGGTTCTAGATATGTAACGGGAGTGAATGTCGTTAACTGGCCTATGGGAAGAGTCCTCATGTCTTATTTGGCATCTAAATACGTGAGGATTATTACTGGTATGAAAATTAATGACACAACAGCTGGTTTCGTATGTTACAAAAGAGAGACTTTGAACGCTTTAGATTTGAATAAAATTAAGTTTATTGGTTATGCGTTTCAAATAGAAATGAAATTTAAAACCTACCTTAAAAAATTTAAAATTACTGAAGTTCCAGTTATATTTACAGATAGAACTAAAGGGGAATCCAAACTAAGCAAAGGCATTATTTCTGAAGCGATATTTGGAGTTATGTCTATGAAATTTAGAAGTATTTTAAGGAAGTATTAAGGCCATGAAGATGAAAACCATACTCATAAAAAATGCCCATATTGTTAATGAAGGAACAATATTAAAAGGCGATATTTTAATTGAAGGAGATTATATAAAGGAAATTAACGACTCTATAAGTGCGAAATCTGCAGACGTTATTGTTTTTGATGCTGAAGGCAAATATGTACTGCCAGGGGTGATCGATGACCAAGTACATTTTAGAGAACCTGGCTTAACACAAAAAGCGACTATAGAAACAGAGTCTAAAGCAGCTATTGCTGGCGGTATCACCTCTTTTATAGAAATGCCAAATACCAATCCGCAAACAACGACTATAGAAGAACTAGAGAAAAAATTTGAGATCGCTTCTAAAACATCATCAGCAAACTACTCATTTATGTTTGGTGGCACTAATGATAATTTAGATGAAATTTTAAAAGTAGACCCTAAACAAGTAGCGGCATTAAAATTGTTTTTAGGCTCATCTACAGGAAATATGTTAGTTGACAATCCCGAAGTTTTAGAAAATATATTTTCTAAAACCAAGTTGTTAATAGCTGTACATTGTGAAGATGAAGCCACTATAAAAACAAATCTTGACATTTATAAAGATAAGTTTGGGGATGATATACCTATAAAATACCATCCAGAGATAAGAAGTGCAGAGGCTTGTTATTTGTCTTCTTCAAAAGCTATTGAATTGGCAAAAAAAACGGGAGCAAGATTGCATGTTTTTCATCTATCAACAGGTATTGAAACCGATTTATTTAGTAATAAATTGCCATTAAAGGATAAGAACATTACAGCTGAAGTTTGTATTCATCATCTATGGTTTACCGATAAAGATTACGATAAAAAGGGAACTTTAATAAAGTGGAATCCAGCGGTTAAAAGTGAAGAGGATAGAGAAGCATTATGGGAGGCCCTTTTAGATGATAGAATTGATGTGATTGCCACCGACCATGCGCCACATACTATAGATGAAAAGAAAAACGTTTATACTAAAGCACCCTCGGGTGGCCCATTAGTTCAGCACGCACTTCCTGCTATGTTAGAAATGTACCATAAAGGAAAGATTTCTATTGAAAAAGTAGTGGAGAAAATGTGCCATAATCCCGCCATATTATTTCAAATTGAGAATAGAGGGTTTATTAAGGAAGGGTATTTTGCGGATTTGGTCGTTGTAGACTTAAACAATCCGTGGACGGTTAAAAAAGAGAATATATTGTACAAATGTGGCTGGTCTCCGTTTGAAGGAACTACATTTAAATCTAGAATTACCCAAACTTTTGTAAATGGAACTTTGGTTTATAATAATTCTAAAATTATTGATATAAAAGCAGCTAAGCGATTAACTTTTAATAGATAATGTTAAAGAAATTTTTTCCATATATTTTTGTTTTATTGTGTGTAGTGTCTTGCTATAAATTTAAGGAACCGGAAAAACCTAAAAATTTAATTTCTAAGGC
This sequence comes from Confluentibacter sediminis, assembly GCF_003258355.1. Classification (GTDB taxonomy): domain Bacteria; phylum Bacteroidota; class Bacteroidia; order Flavobacteriales; family Flavobacteriaceae; genus Confluentibacter; species Confluentibacter sediminis. The sequence goes on from NZ_QKPO01000010.1 coordinate 115,776, forward strand.
AGATATGGTTAATATTTTAATTGATTTAAAGCTAATAGTATCTGTTACTGCACCAAATGATATAAAAGTTCTTGACAGTGCTAATATTAAATCAGAAAATTATATTTATAAAAAATATCATATAGATAGCACTCAATTTGCCTTAAGTAATAATTATTATGCATTCCATCTTGAAGAGTATGATGATATTTATAAAAAAGTAAAAGATAGCTTAGAAGCTCTTAGTGCTTTTTATGAAGCATTGGAGCAGACAGAATTAAAGGAACAAAGAATAAAAGATTCTTTAAAATTGGTGGTAAATAAAGATTCAATTAAAAATATTAGCACAAAAACCAATTTAAAAAAGGAATTGGTTAAACCTCTTTCAAAAATAGATTCCCAACTTGAGTAATTGTTTTTTCAACAGATTCAAATTCAAAATTCAAAGCTGTTTTTATTTTATTGTTGCTATAAAACGTTTCTGTAGATAAAGATTGGCTTAATTTTTTTGTTAATTCTCTAGGCTTGCCCGTTACAATGTGTTTTAACCAATCCAATCTCCAAATAATTTCTAAAAGCCAAGCAGTAGCTAATTTTTTAGGAGGTGTTTTGTTAACAGATCTTGCCATGGTCTGTAAAAACTTTTTTAAAGTCCAATTTTCTGAAACTAGTATAAAACGTTCGTTTACAATATCACTTTTTAACAGAGCTATCATACAACACACCACATCTTCTACAGAAACCAAAGAAATGGTTCCGCTAGTGTAATATTTTAAACCTGTATGGGCTTTTTTAAATAAACTCCCACTTCCGTTGTCCCACATACCTGCACCTAAGATAACGCTTGGATTAACAATCACGACATCTAATCCTTCTTGGGAAGCTCGCCAAACTTCCATCTCAGCACCGTATTTTGTAATGGCGTATACATTATTATCCGTTTCTGGATTCCAAATAGTTTCTTCAGTAATGGCTTCTTTATTAATAGCTTGTCCTAATGTTGCAACAGAACTCACATAACAAAGTTTCTTAATCTCATTTGAAATGCAAAAATTCACAATATTGGCAGTGCCTTCAATATTGACTTTTCTTAATAAATGATATTTGTTGGGCTCAAAAGATACCAAAGCAGCACAGTGATATACATAAGACACATCCTTGAAAGCTTCGGTCAATGATGGAATATTTAAAATGTCAGCCTGAATCCACTCAATCGCTTCAAAAAGAGGTTTATAGTTGTCTGTATACGTAGAAAAAACATTTTGGACCTGTTTTAATGAATTGCCATCCCTATAGATGGCTTTAATTTTTTCATGGCTACTTGCAAGCTTGTAAAGTAAATGTGAACCAACTAAACCTGTACCTCCTGTTACTAAAATCATGCAACTAAATTAAAGAATTATTCATAATTCTGAAGTAATTGTGCATTGATTTTTATCTTTGCCCTGATTTACTAAAAATTAAAATTAATGATGAAGAATTTTGTTGAAGAATTAACATGGAGAGGCATGATACATACTGTTATGCCAGGAGCAGAAGAACATTTAATGGAAGGCATGCGAAGCGCTTATGTTGGTTTTGATCCTACAGCTGATTCTTTACACATAGGGAATTTAGTGCCTATTATGTTGTTGGCACATTATCAGCGTTGTGGACATAGACCAGTAGCTTTAGTTGGTGGTGCAACAGGTATGATTGGCGACCCATCAGGTAAATCTAACGAACGTAATTTGCTGGATGAAAAAACGTTAAGACACAATCAAGAATCTATTAAAAAACAATTATCCCATTTTTTGGATTTTGAAAGTGATGCAGAAAATGCAGCGGCGTTAGTGAATAATTACGATTGGATGAAAAATTTTTCATTCCTAGAATTTATTCGCGATATAGGGAAGCATATTACTGTAAATTATATGATGGCTAAAGATTCTGTTAAAAACAGAGTTTCATCTGATGCTTCAGAAGGCTTGAGTTTCACAGAGTTTACTTATCAGTTGGTTCAAGGGTACGATTTTCTTCATCTATATAAAGAAAAAGATTGTTCCATTCAAATGGGGGGCAGTGACCAGTGGGGAAATATAACGACTGGAACAGAATTAATAAGAAGAGTTTCTGGCGGGAAAGGTTTTGCCATTACATGTCCATTAATTACAAAATCTGATGGTTCTAAATTTGGGAAGTCTGAGGGTGGCAATGTTTGGTTAGATGCTAACAGAACATCACCCTATAAATTTTATCAATATTGGGTAAATTCTAGTGATGAAGATGCTGAAAAATACATTAAAATATTTACGTTTCTAACTGAATCAGAAATTAATAGTTTGGTTGAAGAACACAAAGGAGCACCACATTTAAGAGTGTTACAGAAGCGTTTAGCTGAAGAAATCACCACCATGGTGCATTCTAAAGATGATTTGGAAAATGCTATAAAAGCTAGTGAGATTCTGTTCGGAAATTCTACAAGCCATGATTTGAAGCAACTTAATGAGCAAACCTTTTTAGATGTATTTGATGGTGTGCCTCAAACGGAAATTTCAAAAGTAGATACTGAAAACGGATTGAGTATCATTGCAGCTTTGTCTGAAAAAGGTGGGTTTTTAAAGTCTAATGGTGAAGCCAGAAGAGCCTTAAAAGAAAATTCAATTTCTGTAAATAAAGAAAAAGTAGATGAAGAGTATATCATCACTTCAAAAGATTTGATAAACAATAAGTTTATATTGCTTCAACGTGGTAAGAAAAATTATTTTGTTTTAAGAATTGTTTAAAATAAAAAAAGCCTGATTTTAAATCAGGCTTTTCAAACTAACCAACTAAACTATAAATTTATGAAAATCTTTCTTTTTCATAGCATTAATTTGGACGATTATTTTTTATAAAACTTACACGAAAATTAATTTATTTTTTAGATTTTAGTTTCTCCTAATTTTTCTCCGCTTTTTCCTTTAGCATTTTAGGATTTTCTTTTTGCTGCAATTCTCACATATTTGTTCCCTGGACATTATAAAACAAGTAAAGTTTATCGTTATTTATAGATGCTTTATCATTTTTTGTGCCTGTAGCATAAGCACCATAACCACCATACAGAGGGATGTGTTTTTTCGCATTTTTATTGAATAATATCATGTTTTCTTTAGAAGCAAATTTATCGTTTACCCCATCATGTTTGGAGGTGAATTTCTTGTCGCCTTCTATGGCTTTGTTTTCAAAATAAGCAACCACATCATAACCTTCTGCTACAAAACCTTTTTTTGTGTTCTAGTCTATAGATTGTGAAAAAGTAGATGCAGTAACTAGAAAGAATAAACCGATTGAACATCTCATGGTATTAATTTTTGCTGCAAGTCCGAAATACATCAGATAACTTACATTGGTACTTAAATAACCATAAGGTTGCAACCGCGAATATCGGAATTATCAAAGCGGCCAATCACTTCAAAAGAACCATTTTTATAAACTTTTCCTAAATCTTGAGTAGCAATGAAAGAGCAAGAGTTTATATTGGCTAAATCAATAATGTTGATGCCTCCGGTTTTTTCCGCAGGATGTATACTTAATGCATCTTCAGTATCTCTGGTTAAAATCCGCATCCAACTTGGGCAATTAAAAAGACCATGTCCTTTAGAGTAAGCCTGACTTAACAATTCGGTCATGCCATATTCGCTATGGATGGTTTCAACACCAAAACCTTGCTTTAATGTATCGTGCAACTCTTTTCTAATTAATTCTTTCCTACGACCTTTCATACCTCCAGTTTCCATAATTATGGTGTTTTTTAATTGAAAATGAAAGGTTTCTACTAAATCTAATAAGGCAAAAGAAACACCAATAAGAAGCACTTTTCTGCCTTTGGACTCTAAGTCTATTAAGGTGTTTTTTAATTCTGAAATATTATTGAGATAAAAACCACTTTCCTTGTAACCGGATAGCAAAATCATAGCTTCAACCATATAAATTAATGAGGAGCCTTCACGCTCTAAATATGAGGGGAGTAAAGCCAGAATGGTATAATCTTTAATGGAACCATAAAACGATTCAAAACCTTTTATAAAACTGCTTCTATATATGTCTAAATCGGTGACAGGATGTTTACTTGTAATACTTCCAGTTGTTCCGGAACTTGTAAACGTTGTTTCAATAGCATTCGTATTACTAACGATATTATGGGTTTTAAAAAACTGAATAGGCAAAAATGGTATTTGTTGTATGTTTTTTACATCGCTAGGGTGTATATAAAGTAAATCGCAAAAAGAACGATACACTTTATTGTTGTCAAACTGAAATTTGAAAACCTTTAAAGCAAAGTCATCGAATTCCTGTTGATTGGTTATGTTAAAAATGGAATTAAAGTCTATCATACCTATTGAATAAAACAAAAGTATATAAAATAAAAAAGCGTTGCTACTTGCAACGCTCTTAAAATAATATGTTTTGTTACTTATTTAATAACCAGTTTTCTTGTTTCGCTAATATTGTTTTCAGTAATCTTTAAAATATAAACTCCGGTATTAAGAGAAGAAATATTTAGCTCTTTCCCAGTTAAAACAGTTGAATACACTTGTTTGCCTAAAACATTATATATTTCAATATTTTTAGAAAAATTTTTCTTTGTGGTAATGTTTATATAGGTTCTACCTTCTGTAACTGGATTCGGATAAATAGATAACCCTTCTATGTTTTGTTGGGTAGGGGCATTACTAAAACTGCTCTGAGAAAACCCTTGTTGGGTTATCAAAAAAGCTAAAAAAAGTAATGTAGTTAAAACGTAGTTTTTTTTCATAGTTGTCTATCTATTGTAAAAGTAATAAATTACCACAAAAGATATACCAAAAAAATGTTAAAGATTTAAAGAATTCATCGAAAGTTATTGTTGTGTAAGTTGTGAGTTACCATATTGTTATTTATTTAAGAATATTAATAAATTTATGTTATTAGTTTTATCTTTACAATTGCAATAAGCTTTAAACTTATTTTCTATAAATGAATAAAAGAGATATTAAAATACTTTTGGTAGATGACGAGCCAGATATATTAGAAATTGTAAGTTATAATTTGTCTAATGAAGGATATCAAGTCATTACTGCTGAAAATGGCGTAGAAGCTGTAAAAAAGGCTAAAAAAGAACTTCCTCAATTGGTTATTCTTGATGTGATGATGCCGGAAATGGATGGTATTGAAGCCTGTGAAATAATTAGGAAGGATCCGAATCTAAAAGATGTTGTTATTACTTTTTTAACAGCAAGAGGGGAAGATTATTCTCAACTGGCTGGTTTTGATGCTGGAGCAGACGATTATATTACAAAACCAATCAAACCAAAAGTGTTGGTAAGCAAAGTGAAGGCGTTACTAAGACGATTTAAAGACGAAGAGGTTAAAGACACGGTAAAAATCGGAAACTTAGTTATCAATAGAGATGAATATAAAATAGTTTTAAAAGGAAAAGAGATAATTTTGCCAAGAAAAGAGTTTGAATTATTATCTTTACTAGCCTCTAAACCAGGAAAAGTGTTCAAACGCGATGAAATTCTCGATAAAGTTTGGGGAAATGAAGTAGTTGTGGGAGGTAGAACGATTGACGTGCATATTAGAAAATTACGTGAAAAAATTGGAGATGATTGTTTTAAAACCATTAAAGGAGTTGGCTATAAGTTTGTAGATTAATTAATGCAGGTAAAACTTAAAAAAACATACAGGTTTGCGATAAGAACATCGTTTTACATAACTTTATTTATAACGCTCTTAATGAGTGTTTTTTTATATTATTATTTTGAACCCAAATGGCACATTATCATTGCTTTTGCGATAAGTTGCTATATGTTTTCATTTATTGTCATTCAGTTCAGGGTTGAAAAATTTATATATAAGCGTGTTAAAAAAATATATGATGATTTGACACTTCTTGAATCCACCAATTTTGCTAGAGGTCCTATCAATACAGATATGGCTACATTAACCCAAGAAATAGACAAGTTTGCCCGCGATAAAAAATTAGAAATAGAAACCCTTAAGGTTAGAGAACAATATAGAAAAGAATTTTTAGGCAACGTGTCGCACGAATTAAAAACACCTCTCTTTACCATTCAAGGTTATATTTTAACTTTGCTCGATGGGGCGATGAATGATAAAAATATTAGAGAAAAATATTTGCAGCGCGCCAGTGAAGCTGTGGAAAGGCTAAGTTATATCGTTACCGATTTGGATATGATTACCAAATTGGAAGTTGGCGATTTAAGATTGAATGTAGAGCATTTTGATATTATAGAATTGGCAAAAAACGTATTTGCCATGATGGAAATGAGAGCTGCCAAAAAGAAAATCACGCTCACTTTTGATATTGATTATCCTAATCCAATAATGGTAAGAGCTGATAAAGAGCGTATCCAGCAGGTATTGGCAAATCTTATAATAAATTCTGTAAAATACGGAAGGGAAAAAGGAACGACAGAAATTAGTGTTGAAAATCTCATTAAAAATAAAGTCATAGTTCGTGTTACCGATAATGGAGAAGGTATTGAAAAAGTGCATTTACCACGTTTGTTCGAACGTTTTTATAGGGTAGATAAAAGTGGTTCACGTAAAGAAGGTGGCTCAGGCTTGGGGTTATCTATAGTCAAGCATATCATAGAGGCACACGACGAGAAAATTTATGTAGAAAGCGAGTATGGGGTTGGTAGTGAATTTTCATTCACGCTCGAAAAGGCTAAATAACCATTATAATATGTAAAATTTAACGCTTCAAATCCTTTCCATCATGGTAGTGGAACTGGATGTATAAAATAATGAATTCATTTTCATCCGGTTGAACTTTAGCTAAATTCTACTAAATTCAAAGATGGTAATATTATACTCTTACATATTTCCTTAATTTTACCAAAAAATAAGAATTTAATAGATTGGGAAGTAAAAATAAACTTAGAAGATTCAAGGAAAACGAAACATTCTCGAATGTGTTTCAACCAAACAGAGATGAACTTATTAATGAGGAATTTGGATTAAAGAGTCATTGGAATACCACTTTTTTTAAAAATGACCATCCTCTGATTTTAGAATTAGGCTGTGGTAAAGGAGAGTATTCCATAGCTTTAGCAAAAAGATATCCTAACAAAAACTTTATTGGTATAGACATTAAAGGTGCTCGGTTTTGGCGTGGAGCAAAAACAGCAGTGGAAGAAAAAATTCCTAATGTTGCTTTTTTGCGGACACAAATAGAATTGATAGAGTATGCTTTTGGCAACAATGAAGTGGATGAGATTTGGATTACTTTTCCGGATCCACAAATAAAATACAAGCGTACAAAACATAGAATGACTAATTCTGAGTTTTTAAATCGTTATAAAAAAATTCTGAAGCCAGATGGTATAGTCAATTTAAAAACCGATAGTGAATTTATGCATGGTTACACTTTAGGTTTATTGCATGGTGAAGGACATGAAGTGCTTTATGCCAACCATAATATCTACAAACAAGAAGGTAGCCCCGATGAGGTGACAAGTATTCAAACTTTTTACGAATCTCAATATTTGGAAAAAAACAAACCAATTACGTATATTCGATTTAAAATTAAATAGTTAGTGAGTATAACCATTGTCTTTTTTCTAGGTTTTTTAGCTGCATTAATAGGTGTTGTTCCTCCTGGCTTGTTGAATATGACTGCTGCAAATATTAGTTTAAGAGAAGGGTATGCCAGAGGTATTATGTTCTCGGTAGGCACTTGTGTTATTGTATTTGTACAAACATTTATTGCGGCAATTTTCGCTAGATACATGAGCAATCATTTAGAAGTTGTTGAAGTGCTTCAAAGAGTGGCATTCATCATTTTTATTCTCATCACTATCTATTTTTTATTTATAGCAAAAAAATCAACAAAACCATCCGTAGAATTAAAAATAAGGAGTAAACACAGTCGGTTTTTTCAAGGGATGTTGCTTTCTGCTATTAATGTACTTCCTATTCCTTATCAAGCCTATACAACCATTACTTTAGCGTCTTTTGGTTGGTTGGAGTTTGACAAAATCAGTATTCTAAGTTATGTCTCTGGAGCTGTTATGGGAACATTCGTTATGCTTTATATGTATATTTTCTTTTTTGATAAAATAAAAGGGAGATCCTTTACGTCTCAAAAAAATATGAATTATATTATTGGTGGCGTTACAGGTGTCATTTCAATCATCACGTTGATAAACATTATTAAAGAAATGTAGTTTATGCAACAAGAAACTCTTAATTTTTTTGAGAAAGTTTATCAAGTAGCTCTCTTGATTCCTTATGGTAGAGTAACCAGTTATGGTGCCATAGCTAATTATCTTGGAGCTTCTAGAAGTGCACGCATGGTCGGTTATGCCATGAATGGTTCTGTAGAAAAAAATGTGCCAGCGCATAGAGTTGTCAATAGAAAAGGATTGCTAACAGGGAAACATCATTTTGATGGCACTAATCTCATGCAACAGCTTTTGGAAAGTGAAGGTATTCAGATAATGGATAATCAAATACAAGATTTTGATAAGGTGTTTTGGGATCCCGTGAAAGAATTATAATTATTTCCTGATTTTTTAAACTTTTACAAATAATTATATATTTTCGATATTCATAACAAAACTTAATCATCACATAAATCATTTCAATTAAACCGTTATAAATTCTAAACATTAAGCAGTATATTTGCATATTAGAATGATTCTTAATAAAAGAAATGAAGTTACATAAACAAGATATATTAAAAGCATTAGAATCAATTACTGTTGTAGGCGAGGGTCAAAACATGGTTGAAAGTGGTGCTGTAAAAAATGTTGTCACTTTTGGAGATGAGGTTATTGTAGATATCACAATTAAAAACCCAAGTTTACAAGCTAAAAAGCGTACAGAAGTTGATATTTTAAAAGCTATTCATGATTTGGTGTATGAAAAAGCCAAAATTACTGTGAATGTAAAAGTAGATGCGCCTGAAAAACCCAAAGTGAATGTTATAAAAGGAAATCCTATTCCAGGTATCCAAAATATTGTGGCAGTGGCTTCTGGAAAAGGTGGTGTTGGTAAATCTACTGTCACGGCTAATTTAGCAGTGACCTTAGCAAAAATGGGTTTTAAAGTAGGTGTTTTAGATGCCGATATTTATGGACCATCGATACCAATTATGTTTGATGTAGAGTCAGCAAGACCTTTAGCTGTTAATGTTGATGGTAAATCTAAAATGAAGCCGGTCGAAAATTATGGAGTTAAAGTTTTGTCTATAGGATTCTTTACCCAACCTAACCAAGCCGTTGTTTGGCGTGGCCCTATGGCAGCTAAGGCTTTAAACCAAATGATTTTTGATGCACATTGGGGGGAATTAGATTTTATGCTGATTGATTTGCCACCGGGAACTGGAGATATTCACTTAAGCATCATGCAATCACTTCCGATAACAGGGGCTGTGGTTGTAAGTACTCCTCAAAATGTTGCGTTGGCTGATGCTAAAAAAGGTGTTGCCATGTTTCAGCAAGAAAGTATTAATGTACCTGTTTTGGGAATCATTGAAAATATGGCTTATTTTACTCCTGAAGAACTTCCTGATAATAAATACTATATCTTTGGAAAAGAAGGTGCTAAAAATTTAGCTGAAGACTTAAACGTACCATTCTTAGGAGAGATACCTTTAGTGCAGAGTATCCGTGAGGCAGGAGACGTTGGTAGGCCAGCAGCATTACAAACCGCTACCCCTTTGGAGAGCGCTTTTGAAAAGTTAACTCAAAATGTGGTACAGGAAGTGGTAAGGCGTCATGATGATTTACCACCAACTGAGGCAATAAAAATTACAACAATGGCTGGATGTTCAGCAGTAAAAAAATAGTATATGACTACAGAAGAGCTTAAAATTAATGTAGAAAAAGCATTGGACGAAATTCGTCCGTTTTTACAGAGTGATGGTGGAGATATTTCGCTTTTATCTATTGAAGATGATAAGCTGGTAAAAGTACAATTACAAGGTGCCTGTGTAGGATGTAGTGTCAATCAGATGACCTTGAAATCAGGTGTGGAAATGACAATTAAAAAATATGCGCCACAAATTGAGCAGGTTATAAATATTCAAGTTTAATCCGTTTTTCTTGCCAAATTATCAATTCAGAAAAATATTTTAAAATTCAATAAAAACAAGTATTCATCATTAAAATGATATACTGGTTTTGCCATTATAAATATCAGCGAAATGGAACAGGATATACATATTAAAATTAAAGACAGAGACGGTGTTGAACACAACGTAGTGGCTCCAACAGATATGGCAATGAATCTTATGGAAGTAGTCAGGTCTTACGAATTAGCTCCAGAGGGTACCATTGGAGTTTGTGGAGGTATGGCTATGTGTGCTTCTTGTCAATGTTATGTTTTAAGTGACACAGAATTACCTGAAATGAGTGATGATGAAGAAGCAATGCTATCAGAGGCTTTTAATGTAAAAGAGAATAGCAGATTAGGTTGCCAAATACAAATGACACCCGATATGGAGGGGTTGGTGGTTGAATTAGCACCAGAGAGTTAGAAGTTTTTATCTATGAAATAGGGAATCTGATTTTGAGAATGATTTGAAATTATTAGATTGGTGACAAATGCAACCTAGAGTTAATTAGTTTTATAGTCCAATAATTTTCTAGAACCTTCCAATACGGACCTAACAATTTGAAGGACGCCATCGTCATTGGTATCTATTTCCCATTTTATAAGTGATATTTCCCCTTTTTCAATTTCTATACCAGTGATGCATCTAGGGTGTACACAACTACCATCATTAAAATAAGCGATATCTCCAGGTTCAGGAAATCGTGGTCTGTGTGTATGTCCAGTAATGGTTATTAAATTATTGTTTTCAATAATCCATTTTTTCGTGCGGCGTTCTATTTTAATGAGTTCTGTATAGTTTTTTGCAGGGCTTGTCGGATCAGCAATACCCATAACATTTAAGGGTTTCCATAAAACCCTTACCATAAATCGGCTCCATTTCCAAAATAAATAATTCCACGAATCTGCTTGATGTCCATGTGTTAAAAATACTTCTTGATTGGTTTTACTATGTTTTAATATAATGCCTTCATGGAATTCTATACCCGGAAACAATGCCACATCTTCACCCGTTTTTTCATCAAAAAAAGTATATAAATATTTTTTTACATAATTAGGGTCTCTATAAACCATATCATGATTGCCCCATATATTGTACAGTCTGTTTTCTTTGTAGAATAACTGCAAAAGCATATACACATTTTTGTGCGCTTCAAAAACAGATTTAAAAAAAAGATTTTCCCAAAGTTCATCGCCATCGCCAATTTCACAATATTGAAAGCCTTCGGTATAATAATGCTTTAAGGCGTGAAAATAAATATTTTTGTTGTTGGCAAAATCATCAGCAAAACTATTGTCACCACGATGGCAATCACTAAATAGAATAAACTTACTAGTATCATCAAAGTTGATGACTTTAGCATTCTTATAGGCGCGGTCTAGTCTTTTTTTGGATGAAAGCATTATGGCAAATGTAAAGAAAGATATAGAATAATAATTGAAGTTTTAAATACGCTAATTATTTAAAAGCATTTAAGCCTGTAATATCTAACCCCGTAATTAATAAATGAATATCGTGTGTGCCTTCATAGGTAATAACGCTTTCCAAATTCATGGAGTGGCGCATGATGCTATACTCGCCAGTAATACCCATAGCGCCCAATATTTGCCTAGCTTCGCGTGCAATTTTAATAGCCATATCTACATTATTGCGTTTTGCCATAGAGATTTGTGCTGAGGTAGCTTTATCTTCATTGCGTAAAACACCTAATCGCCAAGTAAGCAATTGGGCTTTGGTGATTTCGGTTATCATTTCAGCTAATTTTTTTTGTTGTAATTGAAATTGTCCAATAGGTTTTCCAAATTGCATGCGCTCTTTGCTATATCGAAGGGCCGTATCATAGCAGTCCATGGCGGCGCCAATGGCTCCCCAAGCAATCCCATAACGGGCAGAGTCTAAACAACCGAGAGGAGCTCCTAAGCCAGATTTATTAGGCAATAAATTTTCTTTTGGAATTTTTACATTATCAAAAATAAGTTCTCCGGTTGCACTTGCTCTTAACGACCATTTATTATGTGTTTCAGGTGTGCTAAATCCTTCCATGCCACGTTCCACCAACAATCCATGTATTCTATCATTTTCATCTTTGGCCCAAACAACAGCAACTTGTGCAAAAGGCGCATTGCTAATCCACATTTTTGCCCCATTTAATAGATAATGGTCTCCTTTATCTTTAAAATTGGTAACCATGTTTCCTGGGTTACTTCCATGGTCAGGCTCGGTTAAACCAAAACAACCCATCCATTCACCGTTGGCCAATTTTGGTAAATATTTTTCACGCTGTGCTTCATTCCCATATTTCCAAATGGGATACATCACTAAAGAGGACTGTACAGAAGCTGTGGAACGTACACCGGAATCGCCACGTTCTATCTCTTGCATGATCAAACCATAAGAAATTTGATCTAAACCGGCTCCTCCATATTCAATAGGTATATAAGGTCCAAAAGCCCCAATGTTTGCCAAACCTTTAATTAGTTGCGTTGGAAATTCAGCTTTATGAGCATAGTCTTCAATAATGGGGGAGACCTCACGTTTTACCCATTCTCTGGCGGCACTTCTCACCAATTTATGTTCGTCAGTAAGCAAATCATCTACATGGTAATAATCTGGTGCTTCAAATAAATCTGATTTCATAAGGATTAAATAAGGCATTTTTTTAAAAAGAAAATAATTAACAAACCACCTGTTCTTTTAAGGAATCGTTAATATGAGTCTCTCAAATTTAATTAATCTATATTGATTTGATTACATTTTTAAATAGAAATGTTTGGTAAGAGAGATATAGTCTGGTGTGTATTGATGTCTTTCGGTTTCAATAACAAGTTCGTTTATTTTTATATCGCTTTTGCGGAAAGAAAACTCTATTAAGCTTCGTTTAATTTCAGAATTTGGATGGCCTTTAACATGCAATAGTCTATTTGGAAATAGATTGAATTTTGAAGCAAGCATTATAAACAAAGCCTCTTCTCTATTAGGAATAATGACCGAAAAAACACCGTTTTCTGAAAGGAGTTTAGAGACGCTTTGCAACAAATGTTCAAAAGGCATGGCATCTTGAAAACGCGCCAAATCACGTTGGGTATTTTCTGTTTTGTAATCTTCGCTATAAAAGGGCGGATTACATATAATAAGATCGTAGGTGTCTTCAATCTCCTCTACAAATTCTTCTAAAGAAGCATGGTAGCAAAACAATCGGTTTCCCCAATGGGATTGCTCAAAATTATCTACACACTGCTCGTAAGCATCATCATCAATTTCAATGGCATCGATAATTTCGGCCTGACTTCTTTGGGCTAACATTAAGGATAAAACACCAGTGCCGGCACCAATATCTAAAATGGAAAAAGGATTGTTTTCTAAACATGTCCAAGCACCAAGTAATACCGCATCTGTACCAATCTTCATGGCACATTTGTCTTGGTTTACTTCGAATTCTTTAAATTTAAAGGGCTTCAAATTACAAATATAAATCAATTAACCCTTCAGGAGTATCTACGATAATGGTTTTGTTTTTTCTGTCAACCTTAACAATAAACTCATCATTCATAGGAATTAAAATTTGTTTATCATCATGTTCGACTTCAAAAAGTGCTTGGGCTGTAGTATCGTTTATAGAAACAATTTTACCAACTTCCCCGTAGTTTTTATCTTCAATAGTAAAACCAATAACTTCATGGAAGTAAAATTTATTACCTTCTAACTTTGGTAAAAATTCTAAAGGTAAATACACCTCGCTTTTTATTAAAGCATCGGCATCGGCCTCGTTTGTAACATCCTCAAATTGTACACGTAATAAATCTGATTTATGGAGTTGAGAACTTTCAATAAAAAATGGGATAAAGTTACCTCGAACATCAATAAACATAGCGTCTAGGTTTTCGTAAAGTTCGGGTTCGTCTGTATCTAGTTTAATAAGCAGCTCGCCATTAAAACTATATTTTCTAACAATTTTTCCTAGATAAAAGCAATCTTCTTTTTTCATTGAGAGTCGTTGTTTTTTTTATTTCCGTGAAGACGGAAATCTTAATATTTTTAAATCGTAAGATCCCCTTCAACAAGGGAATGTACAAAACTATTTTGCACAAAAAACTCCGATATGAATTATCGGAGTTTAAAAGTATAAAAAATTACTGTTTTTTTATTCTTCTTTAGCTTCTGGAGCTTCTTCAGTAGCAGCTTCAGCTGTTTCTTCAACCACCTCTTCTGCAGCTGTTTCAACTTCTTCAGCTACTTCTTCTGCAACAACTGCAGCAGCAATACGAGCTTCATTAGCAGCTTTTTCAGCTTCTAAAGCTTTTGCTTTTGCCTCAGCTTGTGCTTTAGCCAAACCATCAGTTTTTGCTCCAACTTTACCTGCTTTTTCATCTAACCAAGCAGTAAATTTAGCTTCAGCTTGCTCTTCAGTTAAAGCTCCTTTTTTAACACCACCGGCTAAATGATTTTTAAGTAAAGCACCTTTATAAGATAAAATGGCTTTAGCTGTATCTGTTGGCTGCGCACCGTTTTGTAACCAAGTTACGGCACCATCAACATTTAAATCTATACTAGCTGGGTTTGTGTTTGGATTGTAAGTACCTAATTTTTCAAGGTATTTACCATCTCTTTTTGAACGTGCATCTGCTGCTACGATCCAGTAAAAAGGTTTCCCTTTTTTACCATGTCTTTGTAATCTAATTTTTACTGGCATAATAATTAATTATTTGAGGTTCTCGACCTCGGTTATTAATAAGGGTGCAAAGATACTATATTTTTTTAATTATCAACATTTTAATGTCTTTAAAATACTAGTAATTGTATAATGTTAAATACTCTTAAATTATCATAAACACTGTTAAATCGCTTGACTTGAAGGCTTTTTTATCTTATATTAAGAGTGATGTGAAAACAATAGACTTCTAAAGGATTTATTGACACCACATGATTAAGCAAATTATTTATTTGTGTTTAATAATTAGTTTAATACTCAAAGGTTATATATGACTTTTGAAAACAATGAAAACAAACACATGAAATTTAAAATGAAAATGAATATTATGAAGTACACAGAAGAAATTTCGAACAAGTTAAACGAATTGTTAATTAAAAATTATGATGCTGAAAAAGGCTATTTAAATGCTATTGATAATGTTGAAAACGATAGATTAAAAATGTTTTTTAAACGCAGAGCCAATGAAAGAAGTGAGTTTGCTAAAGAGTTAAGAACAGAGATTTTACGTTATGGTGAATTGCCAGAAGACTCGGGAAGTTTTAAAGGAACAGTCCACAGAAATTGGATGAGCTTAAAATCCTTGTTTAGTTCCAATAATGAACAGGCTATTTTAGAAGAAGCTATTAGAGGAGAAGAGGCAAGCTTGGAAGAGTATAAAGAGATTTTAAAAGATAGAACTTTGCCTCCAACAATTGACTCGCTTTTATTGAAGCACAAATCTGCTATTCAGGCAGCAATTAATACAGAAAAAGTTCATGAAGAACTCGTGTCGTAATTAGTATAGTAGAATTTAGTTAATATCAGCGCAACCATTTTTGGTTGCGTTTTTTATATAGCTACCTAAAATAATAAGCAAACAGGAGAAGGCACTTTGACTTCATTTAAAAAAGTCAGTTTTCCTGTGGGCAAATCAATACTGAAAACATTTATATTGTGACTTTTTTGGTTGGCTACCAGTAAAAATTTCCCTGTTGGATCTAGTGTAAAGTTTCTTGGCCAATCTCCATGAACTGGCATGGTTTGGATTTTTTCAATAGTGCCATCAAATTTATTTCGTTTAAAAACAACAATGGAATTTTCACCTCTATTAGAGCCATATATGTAAAGTTCATTTTTAGATAAATGAATATCTGCACAAGAATTTTTACCTTTATAGGTTTCATCTAAAGTAGAATCATAATCAATCTGTTCAAAACCACTTTCTGTTCTTTTAACCGAGGTTATAGAGTTACCATATTCATTGATGATATATATGAATTGTCCAGTTTTTGTGATGGCAAAATGTCTAGGTCCTGGATTTCCAGACATTTTAATAATGGAAGGAGCAGTTAGTTCGTAGGTATCATTTTTTAATTTGTATCGGTATAAGGCGTTCATGCCCAAATCGGCAATAAACAATTCCTCTCTAAAGAATTGACCGGAATGTGCGTGAGATTTTCTGTCTACAGTGTTGTAATCAAAAATTTGTGATGCTTCATTGAGTTTCCCATCTCTTGAAATGCTATATATAGATGCTGTGCCACCACCATAATTTGATACAACCGCTTTGTTACCTTGTTTGTTTAATGAAATATGGCAAGGACCGTTGCCATGACTATTTACTTTATTTAAAAATTTCAACAGTCCATTTTCTTGAATTTTATAAGAAGAAACAGAACCGTCAAGACTTTCATTTACAGCGTATATGTATTTTTTATTTGGTGAATATGCTATAAATGATGGGCTTTGAGTAGCTGCTGCTAATTGCAAATCAGTAAGTTCTCCCGTTTTTGGGTTAAATTGTAATTTGTAAATGCCTTCGCTGTAACCGTCAGTATAGGTGCCTATATATAGGGGAATGTTTTGTGCTTGACAGTTTAAAAAGGATATGACAAGACCTAAAGCTAAAAGTTTAATTTTCATGATGTTTTGTTCCATGGTTTCAAAAATAACCTTTTAAAATGAATTTCATTTAATCTGTTTGAAATTTGCCTTTTGTTCAAAACTCTTCAAAACTTCATTTTAAAGAAGGGGAAATTATCTGTAATTTTATACACTTCGTTTTGCTCTAAACGAATCAACAAATAAACTTACTGAATGTACTTAATTTTCGATACCGAAACTACTGGTTTACCAAAACGATGGGATGCACCCATAACCGATACCGATAATTGGCCACGCTGTATTCAAATTGCATGGCAGTTACATGATGCTATGGGTAATTGTATTGAGAGTCAGGACTATTTGGTGCAACCCGATGGTTTTAATATACCGTATGATGCAGAAAAAATTCATGGTATTTCTACGGAGTTAGCTCAAGAACAAGGCATACCTTTAAATGAAGTTTTAGAAAAATTTAATCAAGCTTTAAGTAAAACCAAATTTGTAGTTGGACAAAATGTGAAGTTCGACTTAAATATTATGGGCGCTGAATTTGTAAGAGGTCATATTGAAAACCCTTTACAAGAATTACCTGTTTTGGATACGTGTACAGAACATACCGCCGAATTATGTCAAATTCCGGGAGGTCGTTATGGTAAGTTTAAATTGCCAACACTTACAGAATTACATGAATATTTATTTAATGTGCCTTTTGCAGAAGCACATAATGCGACTGCCGATGTAGAGGCAACTACGCGTTGCTTTTTTGAATTGGTTCGTTTGGGGGAATATACCAAAGAGCAATTAGATGTTCAGCCAGATTATTTTCAAAATTTTAATGAAGCAAATCCTAAACCGATTCAGCTTATTGGCTTAAAGCATATCAACTTAAAGCAGGAAAGTGCAAAAATACGGGAGCGCCTTAAAAAAGTAGAGGTCAATCAGATTTCTTCGGAGGAAATTAAACAAAATATTTCAGATTTAGAAGACGTTGATTTTGTACACCTTCATAACCATTCCCAATTTTCGGTATTACAATCGACCATGAGTGTTACAGATTTGGTTGCTGCCGCTGCCGAACACAACATGCCTGCTGTTGCCTTAACCGATCATGCTAATATGATGGGGGCGTTTCATTTTGTAAAAGCAGTTACTAACCATAATAGATCTGTAAAAGCAAAAAATGAAGCTGCTATAGAAAAAGGGGATACGCCAAAAGCTAAAGAAATTAAACCCATTTTGGGTTGTGAGTTTTTTGTTTGTGAAGATCATACCGATAAAACCAGAAAAGACAATGGATATCAAATTGTGTTTTTGGCCAAAAATAAAAAAGGCTATCATAATTTAGCAAAACTATCTTCCCATGCCTTTGTGGATGGATTTTATTATTTACCAAGAATTGATAAAAAACTTATTGAGACCTATAAAGAAGACCTGATTGTTTTAACCGGAAATTTATATGGTGAAGTCCCTAGCAAGATTTTAAATGTTGGGGAAAATCAAGCCGAAGAAGCCTTGATTTGGTGGAAAGAACAGTTTGGTGACGACTTGTATATTGAGGTTATGCGACATAAACAAGAAGATGAAAATCGTGTCAACTCCGTGTTAATTGAGTTTTCAAAAAAGCATGATATCAAGTTAGTTGCTACAAATAATACCTATTATGGAAAAAAGGAAGATGCCAATGCCCATGATATTTTGTTATGTGTAAAAGATGGAGAAAAGCAAGCGACACCTATAGGTAGAGGTCGTGGGTATCGTTATGGATTGCCAAATCAGGATTATTATTTTAAGTCTTCAGATGACATGAAAGCCTTATTTAAAGATGTTCCTGAGGCCATTTCTAATATTCAAGAGATTGTAAACAAGGTTGAAGCTTACGACTTGGCGCGAGAAGTTTTATTGCCAGCTTTTAATATTCCTGAAGCTTTTAAAAATGAAGAAGATTTAAAAGATGGAGGGAAAAGAGGGGAAAATGCCTATTTACGGCATATTAGCTTTCAAGGTGCCAAAAAACGCTATGGAGAAAATTTTTCAGATGAAGTTAAAGAGCGTATTGATTTTGAGCTAAGTGTTATTGAAAAGACAGGCTATCCGGGTTACTTTTTAATTGTGGAAGATTTCATTCGCGAAGCTAGAAAAATGAATGTATCCGTTGGACCAGGGCGTGGTTCGGCAGCAGGTTCGGTAGTCGCTTATTGTCTTTGGATTACCAATATAGATCCTCTTAAATACAACTTGCTTTTTGAGCGTTTCCTTAACCCAGACCGTATTAGTATGCCCGATATCGATATCGATTTTGATGACGAAGGTAGAGGGCGCGTTATGGACTATGTTATCAATAAATATGGCAGTAATCAGGTAGCACAAATTATTACCTATGGTACTATGGCGGCTAAATCGTCTATTCGTGATACCGCTCGGGTGTTAGATTTGCCGTTGTTTGATGCCGATAGGATTGCCAAATTAATTCCAACCATGTCCAAATTGGATAAAATATTCGGTTTGACGGAAAAGGAATTAAGCAGTAAGTTTAGAGCGGAAGATTTAGAAAAAGTCAATCAATTGCTCAATATTTCGGAGGGCGACAATCTAGAAGCCGAAACGGTTAATTTGGCTAGAATTCTTGAAGGCTCTCTTAGAAATACAGGGATTCACGCGTGTGGAGTTATCATTACGCCAGATGATATTACCAAATTCGTTCCCGTTGCTACGGCAAAAGATTCCGATTTATATGTCACTCAATTTGATAACTCGGTCGTTGAAGAAGCTGGGTTATTAAAAATGGACTTCTTGGGGTTAAAAACACTCACCTTAATAAAAGATACCGTTAAAATTGTAAAAGCTAAGCACGATATCCTATTAGACCCAGACACGTTTCCACTTGACGACGAAAAAACATATGAGTTATTCCAACGAGGTGAAACCGTAGGGGTTTTTCAGTATGAGTCACCTGGTATGCAAAAACATCTAAAAGATTTAAAACCTACTGTTTTTGAAGATTTAATTGCCATGAATGCCTTGTATCGCCCAGGGCCCATGGAATACATACCGAGTTTCGTCCGAAGAAAACATGGGGATGAGGAGATTCAGTATGATTTACCAGCCATGGAAGAATACCTTAAAGAAACTTATGGTATTACGGTATATCAAGAGCAGGTGATGTTGCTGTCTCAAAAATTAGCTGGATTTACCAAAGGTGAAGCCGATGTGTTGCGTAAAGCTATGGGGAAAAAGCAAATTGCGGTACTCGATAAAATGAAACCAAAATTTGTTGAACAAGCAAGTGCCAATGGACATGATGCTAAAGTCTTAGAAAAAGTTTGGAAAGATTGGGAAGCCTTTGCGAGTTATGCTTTTAATAAATCGCACTCCACTTGCTATGCATGGATTGCATACCAAACAGCTTATTTAAAAGCACATTACCCGGCAGAATATATGGCTGCAGTGTTGTCCAATAATATGAACGATATCAAGCAGGTTACATTCTTTATGGAAGAATGTAAACGCATGAAATTAAATGTATTGGGGCCAGATGTAAATGAATCTTATTACAAATTTTCTGTAAATAAAGATAATGCCGTGCGTTTTGGAATGGGCGCCATAAAAGGGGTTGGTCATGGAGCTGTAGTAACCATTGTTGAGAATAGAAAAAAAGAAGGGCATTATAAATCCATTTTCGATTTCGCAAAACGTATCGATTTACGGGCGGCTAACAAAAAAGCTTTTGAAAACTTAGCATTAGCTGGTGGTTTTGATGGGTTTAAAACCACGCATCGCGCACAATATTTTCATGATGATGGCGATGGTATTACTTTTTTAGAAAAAGCCATTCGTTATGGTAATAAACACCAAGAAAATGAAAACTCTGCTCAAGTAAGTTTGTTTGGTGATGCTAGTGACGTGCAAATAGCCGAACCGCAAGTGCCTCCTTGTGAAGAATGGGGTACTATGGAAAAATTAGCGCGAGAAAAAGAAGTCGTTGGGATATACATTTCGGGACATCCACTGGACGATTTTAAAATTGAAATGACGACATTTTGCAATGCCAGTTTAGCCTTATTTAAGGATTTAAATGCATATGTAAATAGAGAATTGGTTTTTGGAGGTGTAGTGACCGATGTACAGCATCGCGTAAGCAAACAAGGCAAGGGTTGGGCATCTTTTACGGTAGAAGATTATACGGATAGTTTTGAGTTTCGAATTTTTGGTGAAGAATATCTAAAATTCAGACATTTTTTAATGAAAAATAATTTTGTGTTTGTAAAAACCTTAATACGTGAAGGTTGGGCAAATAAAGAAACTGGTAAAATGAGTGAGCCCCGTTTACAGTTTAACAGTTTCCAATTATTGCATGATGTTATGGAAAATTATGCTAAAAAGTTGTCTATACAAGTAAATATTGAAGATTTGAAACAAGAAAAAATATCTCAATTAAAAGAGTTAATGCATATGCATCCTGGGAATCACATGCTTAATTTTGTGGTTTATGATAATGTTGAAAAAATAAAATTGAGTATGCCAAGTAGAAGGCAAAAAGTAAAAATATCCCAAGAATTGCTTAAGGAATTAGAGAATCAAGATGTGCCTTTTAAATTGAATTAGATGAAAAAATCTTTAAAATATTCATTTCTTGTATTTTTATTTATTGCGTTAATAATTTATGATTTTTATTATTGCCAATTTTTGAAAAGTAATTTTGAATTCTTTTCAATTTATCTTTTTCCTGATGACAAGAATTCTAAAGGAGAATTATTTAAAATAATTCTTAGTATTTTGGGTGCTTTAGCTGTTATTTATGGTTTATATGTTTCCCTTAGAAGAGCTAGGGCAATGGAAAGAGGAGTGGAGAAACAAGGTGAATCTATTGAAAATCAAACAAAGCAACTTGAGTTATCGAGAAAATCACAAATTGATGAAAGATTCAAAAATGCAATTGAACATCTAGGTAGTGAAAAAGAGCCAATTATTCTTGGGGGTATTGCCGAATTACATCAGATAGCAAAAGAAAATAAAAAGGATTATGCAGAAATCGTATTTAATATTCTTTGTAGTTATATCAGATCGAATGCAGACATTTACAACAAAACTGCAGATGACATTAACCATACGGCAATACAAACAATTATAAACTATTTGTTTAAGAGAGATTTTAATCAGGATATTTATAGCAATTTAAATGCGAATTTAGGACACACAAATTTATTAGGAATTAATTTCGATGAATGTAATTTAAATAAAGCTAATTTAGTATTTTGTTATTTGCCTAGTTTAAAAAAAGTTAATCTAACTCATGCAAATCTTTCAGGGTCAATATTTAGAACTTCCAGGATTTTTGATTCTGACTTATCTAATTCTGATTTACGTAGTGTAATTTTTCATTTTGGTGTTATAAAAGATTCTTCGATGAAATCTTGTAACATTTCAAGTACATCTTTTTTAGAATGTGAAATAGAAAATGTAAACTTTGACAATAACACTTTTTATCAGGTTGATTTTTCAGCATCATATATCAACAAAATCTCAATTGAAGAATGTTCATTTACTTCAGGAAAATTCTTATGCTCGCATTTAGAGAATATAGATTTTTCCAAGTTAGATTTATTTGGAGGTTGTGATTTTAGAGCCTCAAGCTTTCATTCTGTAACCATTAATAATGTTATTACTAGTTCTAATTTTAAGGGAACAAATAATGAAATAAATAAACATCCTCAGCTTTATGATAGAAGATTAAAAGATAGAGTTGGGAAAGGAACTGAAATTTTTATTGAAAACATTGAATTTGGAAATAATCAGATTGGAGTCCTTACTGATGAAGATTGTGATGAAATTAAAGATTATATTAAGAAAGAAGAGAAAAGAACAATTGAAAAGAAAAAAGTAAATTCGAAGGTTGATAAATAGTTTTTTGCACAAAGGGTGGGAACGGTACCATTTTTGTTTTTTACAAAAACAAAAAGATATAGTGCACGGTCTGACATTTTTATAAAAAGGGTGTACCCAATCAGTATAACCCTAAACAATAAGGTTATAAGGAAAACAAATTGTTAGCTTGTAAGCTTTAGAGATTTTTTTGACTAAATTTGTGTTTTAATAATAAAGTTAAACACGTAAAATATATTTAATAATAAAGTTAAACACGTAAAATATAAATATTATGGCATTAGAAATAACAGATGCAACGTTTGAGGAAACTGTGTTGAAAAGTAGTAAACCTGTAATGGTAGATTTTTGGGCAGCTTGGTGTGGGCCATGTAGAATGGTTGGGCCAATCATTGAGCAAATTAGTGAAGAGTATGAAGGCAAAGCCGTTGTTGGAAAAGTAGATGTAGATGCAAACCAAGAGTTTGCTGCAAAATATGGTGTACGTAACATTCCAACAGTTTTGG
The DNA here is from genome assembly GCF_003258355.1 of Confluentibacter sediminis. Lineage (GTDB taxonomy): Bacteria > Bacteroidota > Bacteroidia > Flavobacteriales > Flavobacteriaceae > Confluentibacter > Confluentibacter sediminis. Next base: position 138,805 of record NZ_QKPO01000010.1, read on the forward strand.
TTTTTCAAAATGGAGAAGTTGTTGGTCGTCAAGTAGGTGTTGCACCTAAAACAGCTTATACAGAAGCTATTGACTCGCTATTGTAATATAAATGAAAAAGAAAAATAAAAAGGTTTGTCGTTATGGCAAACCTTTTTTTTATTTTAGTTAAAAATTAATAAATATGAGTAATAAAGTAAAAGTTCAAGACGCTATAGATAGTAAGTTATTAGAAGAACGTAAAGTATTCCTTTGGGGTCAAGTAGATGATAAGTCGGCAAAGCACGTGATTGACAGATTGATGTATTTAGATACTTTAGAAACAAAAGACATTCATTTGTACATCAATAGTCCTGGAGGTTATGTAACCTCAGGTTTTTCAATTTATGATTGTATTAAATCATTAAATAGTGATGTTTCTACGATTTGTACCGGATTTGCAGCCTCTATGGGTTCCATTTTATTATCAGCTGGCACAAAAGGAAAACGTTTTATTCAACCGCATGCACGAGTGATGATACACCAACCTAGTGGAGGTGCACGAGGTCAGGCTAGTGATATTGAGATTACAGCGAAAGAAATTATAATCACAAAAGAATTGAGTGCTAATATATTGGCTGATAACTGTGGTCAATCTTTTGATAAAATAATGAAAGATTTTAATAGAGACCATTGGATGGGGGCCGAAGAATCAGTTGCTTATGGTATCGTAGATAAAGTATTGTAATTTGCGATTTACGAATTTGGATTTACGATTAGAATAGTTCCTTCCTTTTTGGGAGGTTAGCTGGGGATTATGAACTTACAACACGAACTTAATAAAGCTGAAGGATTTAAAAACTTAGAATTACTTGCCAAACAAGTGGTGGAAGGATTTATTTCAGGCATGCATAAAAGTCCGTTTCATGGGTTTTCGGCAGAATTTGCAGAGCATAAAATCTATAACCAAGGAGAAAGCACGCGCCATATAGATTGGAAATTATATGCCAAAACAGATAAGCTTTACACCAAGCGGTATGATGATGAAACCAATTTACGTTGCCACATCATTATTGATAATAGTAGCTCGATGCATTATCCGGAAATATCAAATGTCTCGATACAACATTTAAACAAAATTGCCTTTTCAGCATTAGCCTCGGCATCTTTAATGTATTTATTTAAAAAGCAACGAGATGCCATTGGTTTAAGTATTTATAGTGATGCCTATGATTTTTATGCGCCAGAAAAAGGAAGCGAACGCCATCATCAGATGCTATTAAATCAGCTGAGTCATACAGTAGTTTCAAAACCTGTGAATAAACAAACTGCCACTTATAAGTATCTTCATGAAATAGCTGAAAATATTCATAAACGGTCCATGGTTTTTTTGTTTACAGATATGTTTCAAACCACTGAAGAAGATACTAAGCTTTTTGAAGCACTTCGGCATTTAAAATATAATAAGCACGAAGTTATTTTATTTCATGTATTTGATAAAGAAAAAGAATATGCTTTTAATTTTGATAATACGCCCAGACGTTTTGTAGATGTTGAAACAGGTGAGTATATTAATGTATATGCCGATACCATTAAAGAAAATTATGCCACAGCGGTTCGTGATTATTTTAATGCATTGCGTTTAAAATGTGGACAGTACAAAATAAATTATGTGGAAGCCGACATCAATAAAGATTTTAATACGATCCTAACAACATACCTGATAGAGCGTCAAAAATTCGTTTGAGTTAAAATAAAATTAAAAAACATAAAAAAACATTTGTGATATAAAAAAAGGCATGTATATTTGCAACCGCAATAAAGCAACGGTCTGGTAGTTCAGTTGGTTAGAATGTCGCCCTGTCACGGCGAAGGTCGCGGGTTCGAGTCCCGTCCAGACCGCTAAAATTGCTAAAAAGCTCTAAGAGATTAGGGCTTTTTTTGGCACTTTTAAGAAGTTGTGTTGTCCCAGTAAAATGGGGTGGTTTACGTAGTTGAACCGATGGAAAGCTTTCCTTTTTTCTTTATAGAAGATTGGGATGCTTTTTTGTTTTTGTACGGTTTATGTACGGTCAGTTTGTTATGACATTTATCTTATGGTCTTTAATTAATAAAATAACCTCTGACAAAAGGCATGGCAAATGAAGCAAAGCTAGGTACTTTATTACTTTACAGATTACTTAAAAATATTTCATAGGCATAAATACTATATAAGTATAAATAGTGTCCGTAGGTAGCATTAAGAGGCTTTGAGATAGGAAAATTTCAAAAATTCAGTTTGGATTATAAAAACAACGAATGCCACCTATCAAAAGAAGTTGATTTTTCCCTTGACAACAAGAGGGCGTATTTATGGATAGACCCTAATTTGCCCCGAACTGAAAAAATTTTTTTATAAATTTTTTGGTTAACTAGATACGGACTTTAATTACAAACAGCCTCAATAAGTTCTTCCGCATCATAACCAAGTTGTTTTGCTTTTTCAGCATCAATGCAAGCTGCATCAAAATCTTTTAATTTTTGCTTACACAATCCTCTGTTATGATAAGCCAATCCATTATTAGAATTAAGCCCGATAGCCTTAGTATAATCTTCAATTGCACCTTTAATATTCCCCATGTCTTGTTTAACAACTCCTCTATTATTATAATATTCAGCATCATTAGGGTTAATATTAATAGCTCTATCAAGGTCATGTAATGCTCCTTCATAGGCTTCAAATAAAGATTTCAAAATCGCTCTATTGTTGTATACAGTATCATCATTTGGGTTAAGCATAATGGCTATGGTATAATCTTCAATTGCTCCTATAAAGTCTTCTAATTGGTCTTTAACATAAGCTTTGTTATGATAGCAATCAGCACACTTAGGGTTAAACTTAATAGCTTCATCAAAGTCTAGTAATGCTCCATTATAATCTTCGGATTCAATTTTTTCAACACCCTTATCATAATAAAATATTGCGGTTGTTGAATCATTCTCAATATTCTTTTTTAGCACTTCATTAGATTGAGCATAGTTTATTTGTGTTGTAATAAACAAAATTATTATTAGTAGTCTCATAAAATATTTTTATCCTTGGTAATTTGAGTAATACAAAAACAACCGATTATCAAAAATGTTTGCCAAGATTTTTCAATAAAAATCATGTAAAATATTAATACAATCATAATGACATTGGCAATGATGTTAAAATGTTTATTTGTCATATTTGTATAGGCTGTTTTCCTTTGGCTAAAAGCATCCAGATAAAATAAAAAGGGATTAATTGAAACCATCCGCTACGACCAATATCGTGGCATCTTTTTGCTCCTTGGGCTATGAAAAAATACGATATTATAAGTTTAATAAGTGATAAGATATTTGAGTTTTCTTGGTTAGCTAAAACAGTTAATCCAATAGCCAATATCCAAAAAATTAAGAAGCTAATTAAATATTCTACTTTACCAATACGACCATTAAAAGAAAGAGGTTTGTTGAACATTATACTTGATTTGAGTTAACATAGATTCAAATATAATTAAAAATGTAGTTATTTAAGGTTACAAGTAAGTATTAATCATATTGGATTTTTACAATATGATTGAATTATCTGAAAAACAGATTAATGAATTAAAGATATCTATTCCAATAAAAATTGGAGAAAGGGTTCGTTATTTAAGAAAATCAAAAGGATTAACTCAAACTCAATTGGCTCAATTAATAGGTAAAGACAGGCAATATTTGTATAAAATTGAAAAAGCAGTAGTTACTCCAAATGTTGTAACTATCTCTGAAATAGCTATCGCATTAGAAATACCTTTAAAAGATGTTTTTGATATTAAATTATAATGACTTTAATATGGGATTATTCATTGAAGTTTTACCATGAGACTTCTCGCCTGTTTTATGGCAATAATTTTCTGAAAAATCAGAATTTCCATATTCATTCCAAATTTTCCAAGCTGACTTTGACATTGGTTGTTTGGTATTAAATGGTATTTCTACTCCTGTTCTAATACAATAACCAAATTCGGGTATTTCTTCTCTATCTGGTCTTTCTGTTTTAACTGCTCCAAATTCTAGCTCATCAGGAAAGTCGTTCAGTCGTTTAGTTGTCTCTGTATTTTTCTTTGAATACCCATAAAATTTTTCGGTATTATCCAATAAAACTTCTGACTTTATGAAGTTCTTGCCTAAATTTATAATGAGTTTCTTTTTCTCATACATAGGTCTTTTGATAAAAACAACTTCATTTTCTTCTGCAATACATAAGCATTTATTCCAAGCTTCATTATCTGCTGATTTAGAAAATCTATTTAGTATGCTTTGTTCCGAATAGACACCAAACTCAATATTGTTTATAAAGGAATAATCATAAAGGTTTATAGAAGTAATTACTCCCATACTTTCATTGCCATAGTATTTAGCATGAAGATTAGGAACATAAATTATACTAATATTGAGAAATTTTTTAAAGTAATCGAAATCTGATTTACTCATACTTCTCTTTATTTCTTTTTCGTTTTTACCAAAAACTATAATTAGTTCAATATTTGGATTGTTTTGATGATGGTCAAACAGCTTTTTGAAGTAATCATCCAGTTTAATAAAGGGTGAAACAATTAATAATGTGCGTTCAGCATACCAAATGATGTTATAAATTGAATCCTCTAAATCCTTACCTGTAATAAATTTATTCACGCTAAATATAATTTTGAAAAATTGAGTTGTAAAAATATTTATTTTTTTATTTAATTCTTTGTATTGTTGAGTAAAAAAATTATTACATAGATAAGAGATGGTATTTTAGTAGTTTAAGTAATCTTTCTTAAATATATTTGATTTATGGCAAGCAATGAAAACCCAACCAAACTAAACGATAAACTCAAAAAAGTTTTTGATGATTTAAAATACATACTTTTCTTTACAAGTGTTTTTACTTTATTCTCTGATTTTGTTTTTGAGTATTACAATAAGCTTGTGATTTCTCCAATTTTAAGTAATGCAAAGAGTAGTATATTAGCTGACATAATCTTTTTGATTGTTTTAGCTAGCATATTGCATTCAACATTTAAGAAAATAAAAAAAGGCTATTATGTAAAGCTTTCACAAGTCATTTTTTGTATAATAATTTTAACTATATATCTCTATTTCAGAATTTCCAAAATAGAGTTATTTCTTTCCTTTTCTACAATAAATTGGTTAAAGTATTTTGATATACCTTTTTTGCTCTTTTTAGCCCCAATAATTTTAAAAATCATACAATATTCAAAACCGAACACCAAACCTACAAAAAACTCAAGTAGGCTTCTTTTAGATACCAGTATTTCAAGTAGTATTGATGATGCATTAGGAAGAAAATCTAAAGCAAAAAGAATTTACAAAGAAATCCAAGAATTAAAATCAGAAGAATCTATCGCAATCGGAATTGTGGGTGCTTGGGGAAGTGGAAAAACTTCTTTTTTAAATTTAATAAAGGAAAATTTTAAAGATGACCAACATAATAAAAATATAATAATTGATTTCAATCCATGGTTAAATATATCGTTAGATTCAATTGTTCAAGACTATTTTAATACTCTTGAATCAGAATTGAAACAATATAGTGTTGACATTTCTAAAAGCATAAAGAAATATGGCAACTCAGTATTGAATCTTCATAATAATAGTATTACTGAATCATTATTAAAAAGCACTAATCTTCTTTTTGAAAAAAACCTGACTGATGAATTTAAGTACTTAAACGAATTGCTAAAAAACCTTAACAAAAGAGTAATTATTTTTATTGATGATTTTGACAGATTACAAGCCAATGAAATATTTGAAATATTGAAACTAATTAGAAATACGGGTGGTTTTGATACATTTACCTATGTTGTTGCTTATGATAGAGAATATCTAGTTGAATCATTAAAAAAACACAAAATACCTAAACCTCAAAAGTTCTCTGAAAAAATATTCCTAAAAGAGTTAGAATTATTACCTGTAACTAGTATTCAGATAAACACATATTTATCTAAAGAACTATTAAAACGTTTTGAAGACAAGAAAGATGACATAAATGAATTGCTGAAAAAAGATATTAGCAGATATTCTCCTTTAGGAGAAATTAAAAAATCAACTAGAGTTTTAAAAAATTTCAGAGACGTTAAAAGGTTTATCAATTCTTTTATTGTTGATTATGATGAAATCAAAAATGAGGTTTTGTTAAGAGATTATTTCATATTAAAACTTATAAAATATAAGTTTTACAATGTTTATGCACTCCTATTCAGCCATAGAGACGATTTTATCACAAAGGAAGATTACAATTTCTCTAGCTACAAAAACCCAAAATACATTTTAAAGCCTAAAGACAAAACAAAAAATAGTTCATTTGACAATCTCTTTGAAAATTCAAAAATTCAAGATTATATAGAAAACAATTTTTCATACAATAATGATGACCTAAAAAGCATAGCATCATTGCTTAATGGCTTATTTTCAACACTAAGTTCCGCAAAAAACAACTTATCCATATCCTATGAAATAAATTATTACAAGTATTTTAAAGATGAATTAAGCTTAAATGAGTTATCCATTGTTGAATTTAATAATGTAATGTCATTGAATATTGAGGATATTAAAATAAAAATGACAGATTGGTTTAACAATGGTAAATTAGATAATGCCAAATATTATTTAAGTGATACCAAAGTTTATGAACTTCAAGACAAAAGCGAATATGAGAAATATATTAAAGCTATGTTTTATATGGCAAATTTTGAAAGTAATGATATTTATGGAAAAAGGAATAAATTTGGCTTTGACTATGATATATTATGGACAAACTTAAATAGTGATAACTATGCTATTCTTGAGAAGTTTTATAATAATGATGAAAAAAAATTAAGCGATTTTCTTAAATCAATTTTAGATTCTGCCGAAACTCCCTATGAATACGAATCACTTTTTTGCTATTATATTGATGATAGAATTGAACACAATTCCAAAATTATTGAAAAGGAAACTGTTAGAAATTATTTAACATATTATTTAAAAAAGCATACAGAATCGATTGATAAAATTGATGCTAATTTTTGGCATCTTTTATATAATTGCTATGTATCTAATTGGGAAAGTACTAATGGTACATATTGGACTAAAAACCAAGGTTACCTTGAAGAAGCTAAGTCTATCTTTAAGGGTTTTATCACAAAACATTTGGATGACACATTAATTATTTTTATTCAACCTCAATCATCTTTTAGACATGAAAAAAACAACAAGGTAGTATTAGATGGATTAAGTAAATCTATATTTGGGTCTTATCAAGATTTTTTGATTTTCCTCAAATCACCAGAATTAACAAAAAAATCGGACAATCCTTCTTTGTTTTTAGATGAGTTTACAGAATTTGTTGAAGAATATATTAAAAACGGTGAAAATTCTATGGAATTTGACTTTACATACTACAAAGCCATTGAAAGATTAAATAGAATTTAAACTACTTGTAAAGATGATTAATAAATATGCTTTAAATAAAATATTTCTAATTGAAAGTATACCAATTAATGAACCCCAAACAGGGGAAGAAATCTTTAAAGATTCGATTAAACCCTATAACGATTATTATAATGCAAAAATTCAACTTGAATTTAAAAAAGTCACAAATAAAGAAGATTTTTTAAATGCTGTTAACACTATTTATGAAAGTGTAAATTCAAATGATAAAATTATACTACATATTGAGGCTCATGGTAGTAGTGATAAAAAGAAACTTGTTCTAAGTAATGATGATATAATTTCTTGGCAGGAATTAACTGAAATATTGACACCTATTAACAGTAAACTAAAGAACAACTTACACTTATTCAATGTAAGTTGTTTTGGAAATTATATTAGTCAATTAATTGACTTAACAAAGACTGCTCCTTTTCGTTCGTTTATTGGTTCTAAGTATGAAATATACCCACACGAAATAATAAGTTATTATACCTCTTTGTATGATAGAATTTTAAAATTAAAAGACCCGTACAAAGCTGTGCATGAAATTGCTAAAATTGATATTGTAGAAAAGTTTTTCATGAAAGACCTAGAGTTTCTTCTCACTGGCATAACCTATGGTCATTTACAATTATTTTTTCAATCAGGCTCTTTATCAATAATAAAGCAAATGTTTGATAGTAGACTCAATATTAACATAGATATAAATGAAATGCAAAAACATGAAGACCCAAAAATCTATATAATTGATTTGTTTAGAAAGAGATTTTTTTATTGGGATTAAATATTTCAATTAGTTATAAGCCTGAGTATAGTTACAGATTAAAAGTTCTTTTAAAAAGAATGTTTTATCTCTTTCCCTAGCCAAATTCCGTATTTTTTCCATTGCTCGTAATTTATAATCCATTCAGTGATTCTTGGAACTATTTTATACAAAGGTATAGACCCATATATTGGTTTATCAATAATTGGATGATAAAGGCATAAGCTCAAATCACCATAAAGATGTATAGCATGATTATGACTAATAGATTTATCTTTTATATATATTCTGTCATACCTATTTTCTAAATGGGGAGAATATAAAATTTCTATTCTATAAGTTTTTACACCAATTAAAATTGAACCTTTCCCAACTAGGTATTTTTTATTATGTGATATTTCAAGTTTTATCCAATCGAAGTAATTCTCAACAAGATACTTTTCTACATTAAGGAAGGTATAGCAATTAGCTTTATTATCATTAATTCTTTTATTCTCCAAAGTCGTGATAAGGTTCATTTTTTATTCCTTCTCTAGTGTTAATATTTCCTTTGGAATTTGTTAGTGCATTTCCTTGAAGAATAATTCCACTTGTTTTAGTTACTATGTCATCAGTGTTTTTTGAAAACATCATAATTTGTTCAGACAATGATTTTTTATAAACACCTTCGCCAAATAATTCAATATATTCTTTTCCACTTATTTCAAAAGACTCTTTTAGTTCTTGCCATTTTGTATAGAAGTTGTTTATAAAACTATAAAAGCTATCATAATGTTTATTTGTCCAAGAATCTGTAAAATCTTCTTCTGGGTTAACAGGGTTAAAAACTTTAAATCTTTGATGTGTTGTTATTGAATTTAAATAACTGCTTTTAATTTTAAAAACTGTATTATCAATAGTATCATAAATTGAATCTTCACCATTATAAAACTTAGCAATTAATGTTGTAAGTACAATGCTTGAGACAGGAAAGTCCTTATCTTGATAATAAATGTCTCTACATCTTTTAATAAGTTGTACAGCCCTTTGCAAAGGAGTTTTGTTGTAAAGTTCTTCTGGTAATGGCTCTGTTTCTACTTTTGCCTCAAATAGAGCTTCTGAATACATCTTTAATAAAGATTGCTTAACTGAGTTTGCTATGCTTAAAAACCAATTTGCAAAACCTTTAGGATTCCCTGAAGACCAATTTAAAAGTTTCTTTTCAGGAATTGCAATCTTCTCCTTATCAAAGTAATCAGGCATACATGCAGGCAAAATATCCATGTGGAAATCACCTTTGTAATTTAAGCGTACGCATCTACTCTTTCTTTCACATATTGTTTTATAATATGCATCGTTCTCAATAACACGAACGAGTTCATTATATACTTTTTCTGGTGAGTGATTTACATATACATCATAAATATGTAAAACAGTATCTAAATCAAAATCATCGCCATTTATAGGTTTGATTGATGCTCCTATTCTTTTAGACCCTTGAGCATATATTTCTATGTCAAAGTCTTTGAAGAAAGTGTCATCTTTTTTTAAAACTTCAGAAACTGCGTTATAAGCTTGTTCCATTCGTTCTAATCTTGTCTTGTCTAATTGCAGTTCTTGTGCTATTCTTGCTAATAGCTCCTCTCGTTGAAGCTTATAGTTTCTAAATATGTCTATCATTATTAAAACGTTTTGTTTATAATTAATTTTGTATGTTCACCTATACGGGCAATTTGTTTATCATTTTTCATTAATCTTAATTGCTCAATATCATCACAACTAACAATAGCAAACCCCTTTTTTAAGTTGTTATCTTTATTACTAAGATTTTTAAGCGATTTAATTTGTTCTGGACTTGGAATAAGTTCAAATATGTCGTAAATAAGTATTTCATAACAACTATGATGATTGCTCCATTTTAAATGTTTAGAAAATCGTTTAAGATGCTTATATTTTATGTGATGAAATAAATCTAAAGGAAGAATATTTGTATTGACTAGTTCCTCATAGAATTCTCTTTCTGCGCTTACCTCTCTTTCTTTCGCTTCTTCAAACCATTTTATAACTTTAATACAGTTTTTGCCTTTAACTCTAAACCTCAAGTCTCCATCGCTATCTTTGTCAACATCAAGACCGTTTTTCTTATTGTCAGGTATGTAGCCCCATTTTTCAAAGAGTTTGTCATCACCATACCTTTTATAGACTCCGCCTACTGGTTGTAATTGATTACTTATTCGCCTATTTGGAACAAGTAAATAATTATTTGATTCAGGAATCTTAATCCTAAACAGATAACTGATAGAAAATCTAATGTCTTTGTTGCGATACTTCCAAAACAAAGTTTTTAAGTATAGAGATAAGCTGTTTTTATTTTCCCATAATACAGTTACTCCTTTTGTCAAGAGTTTTTTCAACAACGCAATTATTATTTCACTCATTTTTTGCTATCAATCAATTGAAAAAAATAGGGGCTTTAAGCCCCAGTTATTTAAGAATTTTTAGATAATGCAGATATACCGATAAGAACAAGCATTGCAAATGCACCAAAGGCTATTATTTTAGCATTTAGTCCAGTTGCATGTATGCAATTGTTTTTATGGCATAAACTCACTTTATCACTTTTTAAAGTAATATTTTTCATAAATTATTATTTTGTTTATTAATGCCCCTTTCATTCATCGGAAAGGATTGAACGGATTTTAGGCTTTTATACATAGAGAGATATTAAGTTGTCCAAATTATCTTTTTCAGTTATATTTCTATCAGTTCTTAAATATTCCCCATTTTGATATTTTATAAAATCCACAGAAGCACCATTAAGCCAATTTGGATAGCCCCATAAGATTGTATTGACAGTTTTTCCTTTTTTAAGGAGTGTTATCACCTCATCTTTAGTCTTTATAACACCCATACTAACTGTTTCTCCTTTATCTTCGTGAAGCAAAACATGTACTACCCTTTGATTCGAGTCCTTTTTTACATGAGAAATTAAATAATCAGCCCATTTTGTCATCTTTTAAAATTTTATTATGTTTATATATCTATCATATTAAATTAAATAATGACACAAACATAAACATTTTTATTTTAAAATCAAAATATTATATTTTGTTACACTACCACTATAAAATACATTTGTTAGTTTCATAAACATTTTTTATATTTGTATGAATTAAAACCATCGTTTTTCAATGATTGATTATAAGGATTCTCTTTATAAAGTTATTGGTGAGAAAATCAAGTCAAGACGCCAATATTTAAAAATTAGTCAACTTAAACTGTCAGAAGATTTAAAACAAATATCAAAAAACATTGAACTTAGTAGGTCTTCAATCTCCAATATGGAAGTTGGTCGTCATCAAATACCACTTCATGTACTATATGCCATCTGTCAATTATTGAAATTGGAAATAAAAGATTTACTTCCTTCCTATGAAGAAATAGTACAATTTGCAACTTCAGAAATATCAAATTATTCTGAATACTTAAATAGCAATAATCTCAACAAGAATGCGATTAAGAGCATTGACGAAGTAATCAAAAATATTTAGCCATGATAAATAGAAGAATTGAAAGTATTACCGAAGGTATTCTTAAAGAACTCAATATTACATCCGCAAAGAAAATCGATGTAAAGAAAATCTGTAAATCTTGTGGTGTTGATGTAAAACCAGAAAATTTAGATGTAGATGTTTCAGGCTTATTTGTTATCAAGCAAAAAGGAGCTTATATTAGATACAATAACAATGAAGCCCCTCTTAGACAAAAATTCACAATAGCTCATGAATTCGGGCATTTCGTTCTGCACAAAGACACACCACTATTTATTTCAAAGAACGATAAAATCATGTATCGAAACCTTGAATCTTCAACTGGTGAAATCCAAAGAGAAAGAGAAGCAAATAGTTTTGCTGCTTCTTTATTGATGCCGAGAAAGTTTATTATAGAAGAAATCAATAAAACTCCAAAAAAAATAAAAAATCCAGTATCTCATTTAGCGAAAACATTTGGTGTTAGCGAACAAGCGATGACATTTAGGTTAGCTAATTTAGGTTTTGATATTGGTTTAATTAATTATTGATTTTTTGAAACAATTAAAAGCTGCTAAATACTGAAAATCAATATCTAGCAGCTTTTTTATTTGTATTATAAAAACCTGCATCATTAGGGTAAAGAATTGTTGTTTAATTATTCCATTGTTCTTTATCTATCTTAACTTTCAATGTTGTTGCTTGTTCTATAAGTCGTAGCATTTCTTCATGTAAAAAGCCTTGTTGTTTTCTAGTTGTAACAAGACAATCATGTATGCTTCCTAAAGGCATTTTAGGGTGTTTGTCATTAATCTGCTTTGCTACAACATCCAACAAGATATATGCTTCAATAGAAGTAAGTAGTTGAGAAAATTTGATACCATTGTCATTTATACATTTAATGATTTTATGGATGCTAGGGTATTTTTCTCTAAAGATTACAGCTTCTGACATTTTTGACATTGGACTGCTGTAGAATATCTCCATAACGACTTCTTTTGCTAAATCTCTTTTTGTTGGGTAGAATTTCTTTGTATGTGATTCAAAATCCTCATTAGGCTTTCTTTTTCTCTTCCCTTTGTCCTTACTTTTAAAATTAGATACAATTCTAAAAGGTTGTCCGTTTTCGTCAATTTTTATATCTAGCTTGGTTTGAAAATAATTGTAAAAATCGGTTTTCTCGTCAACTACAGAAAGGACAAAATCTATGACTTCATTTTTATCAATTTCTAAATTAAATAACTGCTCAATAGCATTGCCGTTTAATACTTTGGTAGCTTTAACCTTTTCTAACAGTTCTTTATCTTTCCTTATTATTGCTTTTAAAACAACACAAAAGAAATAGGGTTGTGAGGTTTTAATATCACAACCTGCAATGTTTTCATTGTTCACTAAGATATGCTTTCTAAGCACCTTGGGAGACCTTGTAAGATTGGTGTGTAGCCTATTGTCCGTGTAAGGCTTAATACTTGCTTTCCACTCTTGATTATTAAACTCTTTAATCAATACTATTGCATTATTGTGTTTTTTTGGTTCAACATCTTTTAAATGTTTTACTTCATTGTATGCTGCGTTAGCATCAATAGTTAAGCTATCATTAAAAATTGTCATAAGTTGAGGTCTCTTTTTAATGCAATCCTTAATTTTCTCTTGTTGATATTTATCTAACCCTTTTTCGTTAAACTTTTCAATTAGTTTATTGTATGTAATTGGATAAGACACTAACTCATCATTTATATATGTATCAGTTATTTTGTATGAATTGCTTTTAGCTATATCTGCCCCATAGTTATCTTTATCAAGAAGACCTGCGCAAACTAAAAATACGAAGTACCTATTGTAACCCGAATGATAGTTTTTTAGAATGTTAGAATATAATGGTATAAAATGATTGTTATTTTCCATTTCATCATCCCTATAATGGCTATTTAATTCATTAATTAAACCAATAAAAAAGACTGCTACATCAATCTTTAACTTAGGCATGTGTATTTTGTTGTATTTGTCAATTAAAGGCTTTAAATCGTTTAAAATTCCTTTTTGGATTATTACCGTTTTCATAGTCTTATTAGTTTAATTCTATTAGGGCTTGTTCTACTTCGTTACGTTTATAGTATCGTCTAGCTCCAATACCATACATTTTTAGTTTACCTTCACGAGTCCAGTTACTAATAGTTTGAGAATTGGTGTCTAATAATTCGGCAAGCTCTTTGCGTGACATAAATTCGATGGGTTGTTTAGCTAATAATAATTGCTTTAAACTTTCGACTTCCTTTTTTAATTCTGCTAAAGGGCTAAGAATTTGTTGGGCTTTTAATTGGTGTAATTGAGTAATTACATTTTGAGTGCTTTCATTCATAAAAATTGGATTTAAAATTATTTTCATGCAAAGACCCGATAGATGATTTTTAGGTTTTATTTCTTGTGGAATATTTTGAAATATTTTGGAGCGGTAAATAGAAAAAGCCCATAAACATTAACGCTTTGGGCTTTTATTTTTTTAAAAAAAGTTTAAAATCTGTAACTTAAAAAGTACTATCTAAAAATTACCTAAAAGGTTTTAATATTTGTTAGACCTATATTGATAAGTTGTTTTCTTGCTATGTTAACCTTTGGTTTGTCATTAAAAGGATTATTATTTTGTGATACTTCTTTACTTAGTATCGGGTTAATGTATGGCTGAATTGTCTGTTGTTTAATACTTGTAATAGCACTAAGCAATGAAGCTATTTGATTTATATTAAGATATGGTTCTTTTTCTTTTATGAAATCAAAAAAGCCTATTAAACCAAGAAATCTAATTTTATCTTTAGCTTTACTATCACTTAAATCAATTATTGGCTCTGTGTCTAATTTAATAACAGAAGCATTTTTCACCGCAATACTATTGATTTTGCCCTCTTTGGTTATTGTGTTTTCAATTTTATATCCCAAAGATTGTAACTTTTCTTTAAGGTAATTGTTTGTTTTTTCTAAAGAATATTTTATACTCTTTTTTAAGCCAGTTTCAATAAACTCTGGAAATTGATAACTGCTAATTAAATTTAACTCATCGATAATGAAGTTATGTTCTTCGGCATCCATGTAGTTGTCTTTGAACGATTTTAAGCGAGTTTCATAAGTTGATGCGTAAATACTATAGGGGCATCCTAAAAAGTATGTTAAATCATCTGTTAGTTTCTTATATTCCTTACTAAATGTTTTTTCAATTAGTACCTGCATTTTATATTCTTGGGATTGTTCAAATTCTTTTTGTTGTATTTCAATCGGTGGCAAATGAGCAAATTCTTCTGGGATTTCTTGATACTCAAATTGAGCCATGTGATTGTTATATTCTTCTTTTAGTTGTTTAGTATTTTTAAATTCTTTTGGTATCATAATTTATTGGGCTTCTTTTACAATGGTTAGCTGTGATTTCTTTTGTGCTTTTAGCTCTTTTGTTTTGTAATAATCAAGAAATGTAGCAATGTGGCTGTCATCTGTTTGGTTTATATAGCCTAAGAATGTTGATTCTTTGCTGTGTCCTGTTACTCTCATTATTATTGGTGTAGGCATTTTTCCGTAATGGATGGACGCAAATGTTCTTCTGCCTATGTGGGTGCTTATGTATGTATGTTTTGGTCTTAATTTTTTCACTCCTCTACGTCCTTTCTCTTGAATTCGTCCCATTACCATTTCATCTAATTTAGCAATTCTTCCTATTTCTTTGAAATGTTTGTTAAGTTTTTGAATTGATACTTCGTAAGGTAGCCCTTCTTCGTAAATTTTCCTTACTTTAGGTAATACTGGTATTATGATTGGTTTGTTGCCCTTTTTTTGAATTATCTTAATGATTAAATCTTTTCCGTATATATGGAAATTCTCTTTTTTAATCCTTGTTGTTAATGATTTCCCTCTTTGTCCAGTAAAGCACGCAAGAATTAACCACTTACGAGCATTTACTAAAGCTTCCGAATTTAAATCAGCATTCTCTATCTTTTCAATTTCATCTTCCGTTAATGTGATAACGTCCATGTCATCATCATAAGCAGATACTTGTTTAGTCTTTATACTGTCTAACTCTATTGAAACTTCAACTCCCTTAGACCTTGCATACTTACATACACCATTAAAATCAGATAGTTTTTTGGCTGAATAAGTTGATGAGTATTTTTTGTCTTTTAGTAGCCAGTTTTTTATTTCGTCAAATTTGTTGTTGTTGAGGTCTTTAATTTTTAATTTCTTCTTTCCTTGAAATTCAATAATTAGTTGTTTTAGCCTCTTATATGCGTTAATTCTACATTCACCTAATCCAATTCCGCCTTTGGCGTTTCCTCTAATATGTGCTTCATCAATAATTTGCTGTACAACATCAGTAACATATTCACTTAGCTTGTTTTCAGTAGGAGGGTTGTAATATATATGTACCTGTTCATTTAACCAGTACTTTGAAATATCATTTACATTGGTTTCTTTAAAAGCATCTAAAACGAAGTTTTCTATTTTCTGTAATTCGGTGTTAACTTCAATTTGTTTGTTTTTTATTTCTGCATCCTTAGTATTCTTATAATGCTTTTTCCAATATTCCTGTTCAACTTCATATTTAATTTTAGTGCTAAATACATAATCTTTATTCTTATGTCTGTATAATAGCCTTAGAGTTAAAGGGGCTTTTTGTTTTGTTGAACGGTATAAAAAATTAACTGTTGCCATACGGATTAGATTTTGAGCAATACAAATTTAATATATTTGTACGGTACTTGTACGATTAATTTTTATTTCTTTTTAATTCATTTGATTTTTGGTGATTCTTGAAATGCTTTATAATAAAGGTTTTAATGCGGCATGGCTTAATTTTATTAGTCTTTATGTATAAATAGTGTAAAATAAAATAAAAAGGTTCGAGTCCCGTCCAGACCGCCAAATTGCTAAAAGCTCTAAGAGATTAGGGCTTTTTTTGGCACTTTAAAGAAGTTGTGTTGTTTGATAAGCACCTCGTGTTTATCAAAAAGTGGTTGAGATGCTGAATTAAATTCGGCACATGCCAATGGAAAGCTTTCCTTTTTTCTTTTAGAAGATTGGGATGCTTTTTTGTTTTCGGGGGTCAAGAAGCTAAATTTCTTAAGAAATAATTATGTTTTTAACTTTTATTTGCTCTCATCCAAAATAAAACCTATATTTAAAAGTTTAAGTTAATTAATTATAAAATATTAAGTGCATTATGGAAGGATATTGTGTAAAATGTAAAGACAAAAAAGAAATCAAGGCTGCTGAAGAAGTAACCATGAAAAATGGTAGAAAAGCAATGAAAGGCAAATGCCCTACGTGTGGAACAGGGATGTTCAGGATTTTAGGAAAGTCTTAAATTTAAAAGTAAATAGTTTAAAGGGAAGTTCAAATTGAACTTCCCTTTAATTTTATTCTCCTAAAAACGGATATCTATAATCTGTAGGGGTTACAAATGTTTCTTTAATCAATCTGGTAGAAACCCAACGTAATAAGTTTTGGGCACTACCAGCTTTATCATTAGTTCCAGAAGCACGAGCACCACCAAATGGTTGTTGCCCCACTACAGCTCCTGTTGGTTTATCATTGATATAAAAATTACCTGCACTGTTTTGTAAAGCAGTTGTTGCCTCGGTAATAGCATACCTGTCTGTTGCTAGTATGGCTCCTGTTAGGGCATATTCACTAGTTTCATCAACTAATTTTAAAGTATCTGAAAACGCTTCGTCTTCATAGACGTAAATGGTAATGACCGGCCCAAAAAGTTCAGTATGCATGGTTTCGTAGTTTGGATTGGTAGTCACAATAACGGTTGGTTCAATAAAATAACCTTTACTTTTATCATAATTGCCACCAACTATAATGTCTGCATCATCATCCTTTTTCGCTTGGTCAATATATTTAGCTAGTTTGTCAAAAGAACCTTCATGAATAACCGCGGTAATAAAATTGCTCATATCATCTGGGGAACCCATTTTAAAAGATTTTACATCCTCAATGACAAGTTTCTTTACTTCTGGCCATAAGCTTTTAGGGATATAGGCTCGAGAGGCTGCGCTACATTTTTGTCCTTGAAATTCAAAAGCACCTCTAACAATAGCCGTAGTTACTTGTTTTACATCAGCAGTTTTGTGAGCTAAAATAAAATCTTTCCCCCCTGTTTCACCAACAATTCTTGGGTATGTTTTATAATTATGGATGTTATTTCCTATTTGTTTCCAAAGTTCTTTAAAAACAAATGTAGATCCAGTGAAATGTAAACCAGAAAAATCTGGACTTGATAATACCGTATTGGTTATCATAACAGGATCCCCAAAAACAACGTTAATAACTCCTGGAGGTACCCCTGCTTCTTCAAAAACGTCCATGATTACTTTAGCTGAATAAATTTGACTATCACTAGGTTTCCAAACAACCACATTCCCCATTAAAGCCATACAAGACGGTAAATTACCCGCAATAGCTGTAAAATTAAAAGGCGTTACCGCATAGGTGAAACCTTCAAGCGGGCGATATTCCAATCGATTCCAATTGTCGTTGGTACTTTCTGGCTGCTCCGAATAAATGTCTGCCATAAATTGTACATTGTATCTTAAGAAATCAATCAATTCGCAAGCGGCATCTATTTCTGCTTGGTGAATGGTTTTAGACTGTGCTATCATAGTAGCAGCATTTATCTTGGCTCTATAGGGACCAGCGATCAGTTCCGCCGCTTTTAAAAAAATGGCAGCCCGTTGTTCCCAAGGCATTTTCGACCATGTTTTTCTTGCTTCTAAAGCTGTTGAAATAGCTTCTTCAACATGTGATTTTTCAGCAAGATGATAACTTCCTACACTATGTTTATGGTCATGTGGAGGTGACATGGTTTTGGTTTTTCCAGTACTTATATGTTTCCCGTTGATGTATAGTGGCACATCGATTTTGCTATTAAACATATCTTTATATGCTTTCAGAACAGTATCGCGCTCTGGAGTGCCAGGAGCATACGTTTTTACCGGTTCGTTGTAAGCGATTGGCACATTAAAAAAGCCTTTTCCCATGATATTTGATTTTTTGTTATTGAATTTTCAGTAAATGAGTTGCAAATTTACGAATTATCTAACGATTTTTCAGCTTGAGCTTCCTAAAACCTAGTTAAAACTTATTTATTTTTTGTAAGTTGCCTAAGTATTTCCAGACTAGTTACTTTATGTGTACAGTTACTATTATTCCGAAAGGCACAAATGATTTTGTTTTAACATCCAATAGGGATGAAGCGCCAAATAGAACATCTTTGTCGCCAGACTTTTATTTTGAGGAAGACGTTAAATTATTATATCCCAAAGATAACATGTCTGGAGGGACCTGGATTGGCGTTAGCGAAAAAAATAGATTGGTTTGTGTGTTGAATGGTGCTTTTGTTTGTCATGAAAGACAGTCGAGTTATAGATTAAGTAGAGGCATTGTGGCAAAAGATTTTTTAATTTCTGACGCTATAGAAAGTACAATTGAAAATTATAGTCTTGAGAATATTGAACCATTTACAATGGTTATCGCCGATTGGAACAACCTACTTCGTTTTTTTGAATTGGTGTGGGATGGTGAACAAAAGCATTTTAAAGAATTGCCTTTAGAACCTAAAATTTGGTCCTCATCAACATTATATTCTGAGGCTATGCGGCATGAACGTTTACAATGGTTTCAATATTTTAAAAGTGACTATAAATTAAACGCTGAGTCACTTTTGCTATTTCATAAAACGGCCGGTGCAGGAAATGAGGATTATGGTGTAGTTATGAATCGAGGTTTTGTGAAAACCACTAGTATCACACAAGTTGATAAGACAGTAGATATTCTTAAAATGCATTACGAAAATATTCAAAATAAGATGGTTACAGAAACAATCTTTATCTTTGGGACACTGTAAATGACTAATACCGGCATTATTTTAACACTGGCATATCCAGAGACCATTGTTATGGTTTCCAAAGAATGGTTTTCGCCTTTTCTAAGATTTTTCGGTGTTGGGAAAAAGAATTATTTAAGAGCGGGTCATGCTGCTTTAGTCTTAATTAATAAAGAAACTGGTGTTTTGGAATATCATGATTTTGGAAGATATATAACACCCGAACCCCATGGAAGAGTTAGAGGAAAAGATACTGATAACGAATTGGATTTTCCTTTAAAAGCTAAAATCAAAGAAGGAAGAATAGAGAACTTAAACGAAATGTTAGAATTTCTAGGAACGCATCCTGAATTAACACATGGTGATGGGAAATTAGTGGCGTCTGTTTGTAACGTAATAGATTATAAAAAAGCGAGAGCCCATATCACAACAATGCAAGAAAAACATTTTATCAGATATGCTGCCTTTATAAAAGAGGCTTGCAATTGCGCACGATTTGTAACCGATACATTAATGGCTTCGGTAACTGATAATAAGATTAAAAAAAAACTTAAAAAAGCGAATTGGTTTACACCGAGTACTGTTGGCAATGTATTATTGGCTAATACAGATAATCATGTTTTTGAAGTTTCGGAAACTGGAGTCATTTCTAAATATACAGGTTCTCAAAAAAGTGAAAATATACGTTGTTTTTTAGATAAGTTAGAAAATCATCAACCCAACTTTATTGGAACACTCATGCCAAAACCCATTGATGATTTACATGAAAAAGCACAGTGGCTGTCAGGAATTGCGGCTGGTGCTTGGTTTGAACTTCATAAAACCACGAATGACTTTCATTACAGATTTAGACGTCTTTCCCCTCATGGGCATATTGATGTGGATGCTGAATATGTGGTGGATAATAATTTATTTAATTACCATAAACCTTTTGAATTTGTACAGTATTCAAATTGCAAATTTTTTCATGTCAAGCAGAATGAAACCGTTTTTAGGTTTGATAGAATTGGAGAGAACCAGAGAGTATTTTAATTAATTGCAAAAGGTGCACTTAACTTAAATGAAGGGATATTAACTTTAAAATTTTTGGCAGTAGTAAAGTTAATCATACTATAATGTCCAGACATGGCACCAAAAGGAGATGTTAATAAACAGCCAGAAGTATAAGTATGTGATTCGCCAGGCTTCAAAACCGGTTTTTTGCCTATAACACCTTCACCAGAAACAATTTCAACTTTATTTAAAGCATCAAGAATTTCCCAATGGCGAGCATTAAGTTGAACAGAGTCTTTACTTTGGTTTTCAATAGTGACGGTGTAGCCAAAAGCATATTGTATTTTATAATTTTTATAAAATGATCCTTCGAAGGTTGTTTCCACCGAAATTTTAATGCCTTTTGTTACTTGTTGAACCATATTAACTAATGATGTACAATGTGTTTTATGTTGCTAAATTAATAAATATTAATATGTTAGCATCATTTTTAAACATGTTTAAGTTGAATTACAGTAAAATTAGGTTGATTAGTTCGATATATTTACTGAACTACCTTCGCCCAAACCAATAATTTTGTCATATCTCGCACCTAAATCTCTGTAATAAACAAGAACTTTATAGTTGTTTTCCGTTTGATAAAAATTTCCGCTAACGGCACCTTCATCTAATGTATTATTATTGTTTACGGCAACATATTTGTAATTATAAAAACCTTGTTTTAACAGCATATCGATTTTGTATAGATGGTCTCCTTCGTCATATACCATTTTATTGCTTTCATCTAAGGTGTAATTGTTATAATTACCATATACATATATGGTTTTATTTTTAAACGAATCATCTGGTAATAACGAAAAATGCACCCAAACATAGTCGGCTTCAATGTTTGAATTGTCTGCATCAATATTATTAATTAAATAATTGCCGTTAATATCTGGATTATAAGTATATGGTTTTTTTGCTCTTGAGAAATTAGTATATAAGTAATTGTGATACAATTCCTTTAAATCAATATATTGTATGCCGGTGTTGGCAGCTCTTACATCTTTATTTTCAAAATATAAATATTCATTACCGCCCCAAAAACTAGTTTCATTATCATATTTATAAATCAATTGATTACCAATGGTATATAAGGGTTTTAAGTTTGAAATAGCTGTGTTTAAATTATTATTTTGTACAATAACTACATGTACATTTTCTTTAGGGTTGGTAAGTTGTGATGTGTTTGAAGTAATAACAATATCCACACGTTGTTTGGTTTCAATAAACTCAATACTTCTGGAACGTTTGATGCTAACACCCACATCGGTGGTATCTTCATATATCATAAATTT
Organism: Confluentibacter sediminis; assembly: GCF_003258355.1. GTDB lineage: Bacteria > Bacteroidota > Bacteroidia > Flavobacteriales > Flavobacteriaceae > Confluentibacter > Confluentibacter sediminis. The sequence goes on from NZ_QKPO01000010.1 coordinate 160,705, forward strand.
TCTTGAAAAAACCAGTTCGTCACTATTGTTAAAAACTTGAATCATGTAGTTTCCAGATATTTTTAAACGTTTGGTTTGTTCATTAGGAATCGTGAGTGTGTAATGGGAATAAATTTGGTAGGTGTTAAATGAATTTTCATAGTCTCTAATTCTTTGATTGTCAAAACCATCCATGTATTCGGATTTTACTAAAATAGAAGGTGTCCAATCATAATTATAATGTTGTATTTTATAATAATAATTGTCTTCATAGCCATTTAAAGCATCAAACTCTAAAACAAGATGTTCACCGAGTTTTAAAACAGGCAATTGGCTTTGATTGGTGTTTCCTCTAAAAGCTATAGTTTTTATGTAATCAGGTGGGTTTATCTCGTTAACTTGACCAAAAACCATGTGAGATATAGATATAAAGAAGATAAGCGTAAGATACTTAGACAACATTTTAAAAGCGGTTTTTTTGTAAATATAAACAAATTTTATGCCCAAAAATAAACATATTCCAGCCCGAATAAAAATCTGTTAATTTATTATGAAAACTGTATTTTTAATTCGTAAATTTGCCCCGATTTTTAGACAACAATTTCAATAAAAAAAATATGTCAAAAGACATTCTCATTAAAAAAGGTCTAGACATTAAACTTAAAGGTGCAGCTGAGAAAACCTCCGAAAAGGCTATTTTAAGCAACTTTTATACTTTAAGGCCTGAAGATTTCCACGGACTAATACCTAAGTTAATTTCTAAAGTTGGATCGAAAGTAAATGCGGGAGACCCTGTTTTTTATGATAAATCTAATGAAAGCGTAAAGTTTGTTTCCCCAGTTTCTGGTGAAATTATAGAAATTGATCGTGGTGAAAAACGAAAAATTTTATCTATAAAAATTCAAGCAGATAAAACACAAACTTATAAAGATAATGGTGTAATGAACCCAGAAGCTGCAAGTGCAGATGCTATTAAAGCGCATTTGTTGGCGTCTGGATGTTGGGCATTTATTAAGCAACGGCCTTATGATGTGATTGCAAATCCTGACAAATCACCAAAAGCCATATTCATTTCCGGATATGCATCGGCGCCATTAGCAGCTGACTTAGATTTTACCCTACAAGGTAAAGAGGCAGAATTGCAAGCAGCGGTGACTGCCTTAGGGAAACTTACCGAAGGTCAAGTGCATGTATCTGTTGGTAAATCTTCGAACTCGCCGTTAGCAGGTTTAAAAGGTATAACCATACATAAAGTTTCTGGACCTCACCCATCAGGAAATGTTGGTACATTAATCAATAAAATTGACCCAGTTAATAAAGGGGAAGTGGTTTGGACAATTGCGGCTCAAGATTTAGTTATTATTGGCGAATTGCTTTTAACAGGTAAATTTAATGCAGAGCGTATTGTCGCTTTAGTGGGTTCTTCTATAGAAAAACCGAGATATTTTGTGGCCAAACTTGGTTGCGAAGTGGCTACCATTATTTATGATAAAGGCATTTCGCAAGATGCGCATGTAAGAATTATTTCTGGCAATATATTAAGTGGAAAACAAATAAAACCAGATGGTTATTTAGATTATTACAGCAATGTGATTACTGTCATTCCTGAAGGTGATGATTATGAATTGTTTGGTTGGAATAAGCCAGTTTTTAATAAAATTTCAACATCAAGAGCCTTAACGTTTTCTTGGTTAAATCCTAAGAAAGAATACGAATTGGATACCAATACAAATGGTGAACACCGAGCTTTTGTTACTACAGGTAATTATGAAGAAGTATTTCCTTTGGATATTTACCCCATGCAAATCTTAAAGTCATGTATGTATAAAGATTTGGATGAAATGGAAGCTTTAGGAATGTATGAAGTAGCTCCTGAAGATTTTGCATTAACAGAATTTGTTTGTGTGTCTAAACAACCACATCAAGATATTATAAGAAAAGGCTTAGACTTAATGCTTAAAGAGATAGGATAATGGGTTTAAAAAGTAATTTAAATAATTTAAAAGAAAAGTATAAAGGCACTAAAATGGCGCCAGCGTTTAACGCATTACATACTTTTTTATATACGCCAAACGATACCACACATAATGGTACCCATATTAAGGCCGCTGATGACTTAAAGCGTACCATGAATACGGTTATCATGGCTATGATACCGTGTTTAATATTTGGAATGTTCAATGCAGGATACCAACATAATTTACAAGTTGGAGATGTTCAAGCAGTAACTTCTGGTTTTTTTAGTTCAGAATTCTGGACTTTAGATAATTTTATGATTGGTTTCTGGAAAATCATTCCATTAATTATCGTGTCTTATGGTGTTGGTTTAGGAATTGAATTCATATTCGCCATTATTAAAAAGCATGAAGTAGAAGAAGGCTATTTGGTAACAGGAATGTTAGTGCCTCTTATTGTACCTATAGATATTCCTTTATGGATGCTTGCAGTAGCTGTTGTGTTTGGTGTTATTATTGGAAAGGAAGTTTTTGGTGGTACAGGAATGAATATTTTAAATCCAGCATTAACTATTAGAGCCTTTTTATTCTTTGCGTATCCTACTTGGATGAGTGGGGATAAAGTTTGGGTTGAGGGTGCTGTTCAAAGAACTAAAGATATTGCTGCAGGGGCTAATTTAGATGCTATTTCTGGTGAAACTATTTTAGGGAGCTTGGCTCAAGGTAAAGAAATGACACATTCTGTAGCAGATATGTTTTTAGGTTTTATACCAGGATCCGTAGGAGAAACATCAACATTACTTATTATTTTAGGAGGTTTATTCTTAATATTCACTAAAATAGGTAGTTGGAGGATTATGCTATCATCTGTATTAGGAGCCATAGCCATGGGTTTAATTTTCAATCAAATTGTGGATGCTGGTATTATAGTAGAAGGCAGTAAATTCTATGGTTTAATGAGTACACCATTTTGGGAACATTTAATTATTGGAGGCTTTGCTTTTGGAACGGTGTTTATGGCTACCGACCCTGTTACGGCATCACAAACCAATAAAGGAAAGTGGATTTACGGATTTTTAATAGGATTTGTTTCCATACTTATTAGAGTTTTTAACCCAGCTTACCCTGAAGGAGTTATGTTAGCCATTTTATTGATGAATGTATTTGCGCCTACAATCGATCATTACGTGATACAAGGTAATGTTAAGAAAAGAATGAAACGTTTAAAAGCTAAAGTTGCATAACGATGGAAAATAGAACAGATAAAAATTCATATACTATTATTTTTGCCATCATTATGGTATTTGTGGTGGGAGCAGTGTTAGCATACGCCGCCCAATCACTAAAACCAAAGATTGATGAAAATAAACGTTTAGAGAAGCAGCAAAATATTTTGTATGCTATGGGAGTTAACCAAAATGTAGAAGGTAGTGCTGTTTTCATATCTACGGATAAAGTAGCTTCAGAATTTGAAAAATATATTAAAAATCAAATAGTAATAGAAGGTGATAAAGTCACAGAAGATCATGAAGCTTATTTGATTGATGTTAAAAAGGAACAAGCAAAAGCTAGAGCTGGTGGTGTTAGAAAATTACCATTATTTATAGGGGAAAAAGATGGAAAAACATTTTATGTTATCCCTGTTTATGGTAAAGGACTTTGGGATGCTATTTGGGGCTATGTTGCCTTAGATGAAAATATGGTTGTGCAAGGTGTTTATTTTGATCATAAAGGAGAAACACCGGGACTTGGTGCTAATATCAAAGAACGTTTCTTTATGGATGATTTTACAGGTGAACATTTGTTAGATGGATCAGGAGATTTTAAAGGAATTACGGTGGCAAAAGGCAATGCAGATCCTAAAAATGAAGACAAAACGGATAATGAGGTTGATGCTATAGCTGGTGCAACGATTACAGGCAATGGTGTAACAGCCATGCTAAAAAGTGATTTAAAGCTATACGAATCTTATTTTAAAAATTTAAAAAACAATTAATTTATGGGACTTTTATCAAAAAAAGACGGCAAATTAATATTAGATCCACTAACAGATAATAATCCAATTACGATTCAAGTACTTGGTATTTGTTCAGCGTTAGCGATTACAGCTCAGTTGAAAGCATCTATTGTAATGGCAATTTCTGTAACAGCTGTTGTAGCTATTGGGAATTTAATCATCTCATTAATGAGAAACATCATTCCTTCTAAAATTAGGATTATTGTCCAATTAGTTGTGGTTGCAGCCTTGGTTATTGTAGTAGATTTGGTTTTAAAAGCGTTTTCTTATGAATTAAGTAAAACATTATCGGTTTTTGTGGGGTTGATTATTACAAACTGTATTATTATGGGGCGTTTTGAGGCGTTTGCATTAGCAAATGGGCCATGGCGTTCTTTTTTAGATGGAATTGGTAACGGTGCTGGATATGGTTTAATACTTATAATAGTTGGGTTTTTTAGAGAACTTTTAGGCTCAGGAACTTTATTGGGTTTCAAAGTTTTAGGAGATCCTATTGAAAAAACAGGACTTTATGCCATTGGATACGAGAATAATGGATTTATGTTATTGTCGCCCATGGCATTAATTGTTTTAGGAATTATTATTTGGATCCAACGTAGTAGAAATAAAGCTTTAATTGAAGATCATTAATTAGTAATTCAGTTGACAGTCGCAGTAAGAGTGACTAAACACTTAATATTAAAAAATTATGGAATATATCGAATTATTTTTCAAATCAATATTTATAGATAACATGGTTTTTGCCACGTTCTTAGGGATGTGTTCTTTCTTAGCCGTATCTAAAAAAGTAGCTACAGCAGTAGGTTTAGGAGCTGCCGTTATTTTTGTAATGCTTATTACGGTGCCGTTAAACTGGTTATTAGATCATTATCTTTTACAACCAGGAGCCTTAGTTTGGTTGGGTCAAGATTATGCCGATTATGATTTAAGTTTTTTATCATTCATCATGTTTATTGCAACCATTGCGACCATGGTACAATTGGTAGAAATCGTAGTTGAAAAATTTTCACCATCATTATATAATTCACTAGGAATTTTTTTACCGCTTATAGCTGTTAACTGTGCTATTTTAGGTGGTTCTTTATTCATGCAATCGCGTGAAATACCTACATTAGGACTTGCTACAGTGTATGGAGTTTCTTCAGGTATTGGTTGGTTTTTGGCTATTCTAGCTATTGCAGCTATCCGGGAAAAAATCAGATATTCTAATGTACCACCAGCTTTAAGAGGTCTTGGTATTACATTTATCATTACAGGGTTAATGGCTATTGGGTTTATGAGTTTTGGAGGTATGTTAACTGGAGGAGATGATGCAAAGAAAGAAACCAAAACAGTAAAGGTTGAAGAACCAGCTAATAAAGACAAAGTAAAAAAGCAGTTAGCTAATAACACTGAAATAATTAAGTAATATGACGATTTTAGCAGTAGGCACATTAGGAACAGTTATAGCGACGGTAACTGTATTTTTGATAATTACTATATTATTAGTAACCTTATTATTAGTCGTTAAACAAAAATTGTCTCCATCAGGACCCGTAAAAATCACCATTAATGGAGAGAGAGAGATTGAAGTAAGTTCTGGAGGTTCATTGCTTTCAACGTTAGGCAATCAAAAAATATTTTTGCCATCAGCTTGTGGTGGTGGTGGAACCTGTATTCAATGTGAATGCCATGTGAATTCAGGAGGCGGTGAAGCACTTCCAACAGAAACACCTCATTTCACCCGTAAAGAATTACAACACGGTGCTCGTTTAGCATGTCAGGTTAAAGTAAAACAGGATATGAATATTACCATTCCAGAAGAGGTGTTTGGTATTAAAAAATGGGAAGCAACCGTGGTGCGTAATTATAATGTAGCATCTTTTATTAAGGAATTTGTAGTTGAAATTCCAGAAGATATGGGCTACAAAGCAGGTGGGTATATTCAAATTGAAATTCCACAATGTGAAGTAAAGTATTCTGATATAGATATTACAGCACATCCTGAAGAGCATGAAACTCCTGATAAATTTCAAGCGGAGTGGGATAAATTTGGTCTATGGTCCTTGGTTATGAAAAATAACGAAACTGTTGAAAGAGCCTATTCTATGGCGTCTTATCCAGCAGAAGGACGTGAAATTATGTTAAACGTTCGTATTGCTACACCACCATGGGATAGAAATAAGAATGGCTGGATGGATGTCAATCCAGGAATAGCATCCTCATATATTTTCAATCAGAAAAAAGGCGATAAAGTAGTTATTTCTGGGCCTTACGGGGAGTTCTTTATCAATGATTCTGATTCTGAAATGTTGTATGTTGGTGGTGGTGCTGGTATGGCTCCTATGCGTTCTCACTTATATCACTTATTCAAAACCTTAAAAACAAATAGAAAAGTAACCTATTGGTATGGTGGACGTTCTAAACGTGAGTTATTTTATTTAGAACATTTTAGAGCATTGGAAAAAGATTTTCCTAATTTTAAATTCTACTTAGCACTTTCTGAACCTTTACCTGAAGATAACTGGAAAGTAAAAGAAGATATTAATTCGCCTGGAGATGGTTTTGTTGGATTTATCCACAATTGTGTGATTGATAATTATCTAAGTAAACACGAAGCACCAGAAGATATTGAATTGTATTTCTGTGGACCACCATTAATGAACAAAGCAGTTCAAAAAATGGGAGAAGATTTTGGAATCCCAGATGAGCACATCAGATTTGACGATTTTGGAGGATAATCTCTAAACCTATAAAGAATAAAAACCCAACTTAATTATTAAGCTGGGTTTTTACTTTTTATAAGGTGTTAACTTAAATTAAAATTCCTAGTTTATGTTTTGGCTTATCATTTTCATATTCAAATAATTTAGAATAATCCATAACATTCGGCACATTGTCTATCCCACAAAGAAAAGTTACGACAGCGCATAAGCCATTAAATAAAACGTCCTTATCTGTTGGGTTTTCAGGATTTTTATTTTTGTGATGAAGTGGCAATCTATACCCACAAGCTTCTAAAAATATAGCTTCAATTTTTAGTAATTCTAAAGGGGAATAACCATTAAATTTACGGCCAAGAACTTCATGAACTTTACCAATATAATTTAACTCTATGGAACCATGACTGTCTGTAAGATGCTTCCAATCTTCTCTATTATCTAAAATATTGCCTACAGCACATTGTTTACAGCATTCAGGGTGTAATGTATTATTATGAAATGCTACATATAGTTTTTGGATGGCTTGTTCTAAACGGACTGGAGTTTTCATAATTTGGAAGTTTGTATTTTCTAAATTAGAAAAAAAAAATGATTAATCCAAAAACTATAATTTATTAGAACACCAATGGCACTAAGAATTTAAACACTAATACTAATAATAGAACCGAAATTAAATTAAGAACCAACCCTACGCTTGCCATTTGACTCACTTTTATATAACCACTAGCAAAAACGATGGCATTGGGTGGTGTTGCCATGGGCAGCATAAAAGCACAACTGCTGGCAATGGTTACAGGGATTAATAAATAAAGCAACGGCATATTTAAACCAATAGCTATACCTGCTATTACTGGGGCTAATACAGCAGTTAAAGCGACATTACTCATCAATTCGGTCATGAATAACATTAATGTTATAAGTAGTGCAGCCATTAACAGTATACTGATATGGCTTTTAGAAATTGATACAGCAATTATTTCTATGATGCCACTTTCAGACATCCCATTTGCCAAAGCCAAACCACCTCCAAATAATATTAAAATGCCCCAAGATAGTTTTTGTGTATCGTTCCAATGTAAAATAAAATCTCCTTTTTTTAAGTTGAATGGGATCGTGAATAATGCTAGGGCACCAAATATACTTATCATGGTGTCAGAAAGTCCCAATCCTGGAATCAAAGAATTAATAGGAACCCTAAAAATCCATAAAAAAACCATAATACTAAAGATAACAAGTACTTGTTTTTCTTTGGGCGATGTGTTTCCCAGTTTTAGTAACTCTTTATTAATAACATCTTTTGATGCATTAAAAACAAGACCTTTATTTGGAAACATCCATTTTACCATGACAACATAAATAATAGTAATTAGGATGATTGAAACAGGTAAGCCTACTAGCATCCATTTAAAGAAGGATACTTCAATGTGGTATTGATTTTCCAATAAACCTATTAATACAGAATTTGGTGGCGTTCCAATGACGGTTGCAATACCACCTGCATTTGCAGAAAATGCAATGCCTAACATAACGCTAAGCGCAAAATTTTGATCCTGCTTTGTAAGTCCATCAGAATCATTCGTTAATAATGATATGACCGAAAGGGCTATGGGCAACATAACGACCGTGCAAGCTGTATTACTAATCCACATGCTCATAAATCCAGTAGCCATCATAAAACCAAGAATGACTTTATTTGGTGTTGTTCCCGTTTTTTTTATAATGGTTAAGGCGATGCGTCTATGTAAATTCACTTTTTCGATGGCTAAAGCAAGTACAAAACCTCCAAAAAACAAGAAGACAATTGGGCTACCATAATTAGCACCAACCGCATCCATATTCATAACTTTAAATAATGGAAATAGTAATAAGGGCAACAAAGATGTTACAGAAATAGAAACCGCCTCTGTAATCCACCAAATAACCATCCATATCCCAATGGAAATGACAGTATCTGCTTTTTCAGAAAGCATTTCAAAAGGTAAACATTGAAAAAGAATAAATAAAAGAGGTCCTAAGAAAAGGCTTATTTTTTTGGAAGCAGGATGTTTTGGCATGTACTTATTAAGTTATTTAACGATTTTAAAGTTAAACATTTTTAACATTATTAAGTAAGTCGAACCAATTTTGTTAGATATGTAATTTTTCAAAATTTGATATTTTTAATTTTGAATACATAAATCAAAACAAGAATCAGTATTATTCCAGAGATTATGATATATGTTAAAGTGTAAGAAGAATCTGTGAATACAATAGGATTTGTATTTCCAATAAGCACTAAGCCAGCCCAATATTGTGGTGACACAGTTCTGTCTTGTGCTTCTAAGATATATTGTAATTTGGCCTCTTTCAGCGCTTTGTCCTTGGGTAATCCTTTTTTAATGTTCTCATAAAACAGCTCTATAAGTTTTGCACTCGATTTTTCATCAATTTTCCATAAGCTTGTTAAAATACTTTCGCTGCCAGCATAATTAAATGCATGGGCTAGAGATATCATGCCTTCTCCTGCTTGATAGGTTGGTTTCCCCGTTTCACAGGCTGTTAAAATAGCCAAGTTAGAGTTTAGGTTTTCATTATATATTTCAAAAGTATATAGTGAATTATCTTTGGTTGAACTGTCTTTTGCGAAAATTAGGCGTGATAATTCTGGAGTAATATTATTAGATTCAGCATGTGTACCAATATGTATAATTTTATGTTCTTTGGCCTCTTTTTCAAAAATTTGTTTTGAGGCTTTTTCATTGATAAATGATGAACCATTAAAAAGTTTTGAATATTTTTTTGCCAAATCTACGCTAAATGGTTGTGGCAAAAGATTGAGATAGGTTTTATCAACGGAAAGCGAGTCTGTAAAAGCAATCTTATAATCTTTTTTCATTTTGTCGTTAAACTCTGGTGCAAAAGCAATGAAATCGCTTTTAAAATGGATGTTATTCTTATTGTTATCTATTAGAAATAAACTGTAGTTGTATGCTATATTATATTTTGCAAGAAGGCTATTTGTGGCAAGCTCTTTAAATGATTTTATTTTTTTTGGTGTTAAGCTTTCAAAACTTAAATTGAATAATTCTCTATCTGGAATGATAATAACATTTTCCGTAGCTATTTCACTTTCAAAAGGTTTCCAAAGATTTGTGTATAATTGATAGAGTCCTAATGAAGTATCCTCTAAACCCAAACGGTTATCTCCTAATTGGTTGATATAATTTAAAATATTTTTAGAGTCTAGTTTATATATGTTTTTTTTACTTTTTGAACTAATAAAAGCATACAAACCATCGTCTATATATAAATATCTTACAACAGAAGTTTTGCTGGGTATTTTATTGTACATGTTTTTTAAAGGCTGCTCAATGGTAGCATAACGCATTTTGTAATACTTAGGATAATTGTTTTTTAGTGTGTCTAAAAAGGTATTCCAAGCTTTGTTGTTTGCTATGATCAATTCAATATTATCTTCTTCGTTTAACGCATTTTTTAACTGGTTTTCTCTATTGGTTATTTCCGTTGGGATGTTTGAAAAAGAAATGGGTTTTGAATTTAGGCGAGCTCTAATTCTGTTATAAAGTGCAGACTCGTGAAGGCTAATTGTTTTTTCGAGATAACTAGGGTTTTTGGTTTTATTGTAGAGTTCTAGGTTTATTTTTTTTGCAAATTCAAAAATTTGATTGTTGTTTTCAATAAGTGTGTTGATGTCTTTTACAGAAGATAAAGACGTTTTTCTCTGTTCAATGGCACGTATGGCTTTATTGATGTTAGGTAGCAGGCTTTTTAAAAAAGTACTATCTTTTGTTTTTTGATTGTAGTATTTGGCTTTGGCGTTTACAATATATATATCGGCTTTATTATCATCAAAGTAAATTTTATTTAGCCCATTTATAGTATCATTTTCAAAATAAAGATTTAAACATTTATTGCTCCACTCAAGGCTTTCTTCATACCGTTTTAAGTTTAGAAAAACGTTGGAGTAAGTGAGCATGATAGCTTTTGTTAGGAAGCTTTTCTCTCCTTCAGTTTTTGAAAAATATTCATAAGGGGCTTCAATGGTACTAATGGCTTTATTTGCTTCATCAGCTTTAGAATAAGCGATGGCCAAATTCATATCAGAATAAAGGCTGTTAACATCGAAAGCATTTGGATTAGATTTTTTATAGTTTTCATGACTTTTTTCCCAATAGCTAATAGCTTCTTTTTGTTTGTTCAGGTTATAGTAAACATTAGCATAATTGTCAAATAAAAAAGCGTTTAGCTGATAGTTTTCTCCCTCAATACCTTCTAAACTTTTTTTCGCTTTGTCTAAGTAAAAAAGTGCGTTGTCAAATTCTTTTTTTTCGGCCTTAACCTGCGCAACACCTAGAGCTGCTATGAAATATTCTTGTGTATTTTCAGGAAAGTTTTTGGAGGCATAATCTAGGGCCATATTTGTAATAACATCCGATTTTTTAAAGTCTCCTAAATCGAAGTAAATCCCATTTAAGGTGGAATATCCTATTAGGAAATTTCGTTTCACACGAGCTGTTAATGGATGGTTTTTTTCTTTATCTAGAAATGCTTTGTTGAATTTTATAGAGGCTTCTAAAAGCGTTTTAGCTTCTTGAAGCTTTGCCTGATTTACTTTTATTAAAGCCAAATTGCCTTTTAGTATGGCAGGTAGGTACATTTTGTTTTCAGCATTATCATCTAAAGAAGGAATATTTTTCAAGGCTTTTTCAAAATAGTAAACAGCACTGTCTTGTTTAGAATGATAATACATTAAAGAGCCCAGCAGGTTATATACTCTAGCCGATATTTTAAATGAGGTTTTTGGGTTGTTTTTTAATATGTTTTTGGCTTTTCTTATATGGTTATCCAGGACGTCAATTTGTCCCATTTTCATACCATAATCGGCTATATAATACTCACTTTCTAATTTTAAGGTTTCATCATTTAATTTGTAGGCAAGTGTTTTTGCTAATGAGGCATGTTTTAGAGCTTCTGGGAGATTGCCTAAATCTAAACATAGTTTTGAGTATTCTATATTGGCAAGATAACGAGTTTTAGAAATGGGATTAGAATTTTCAACAAAAGTCAGCAAATCTCTACTAGTAGTTTTCGCCTTTTCTAGATCATTCTTAAGAATGAATGTTTTTCCTAAAGGATATATGTAGAAGGGTAAGCTATCAAAATTTTTATTCTTTTTTAATTGATTGATGGCTGTGTTAATAGCACCTAAAGCTTTGCTAGTAGAATCTTTTGCTATTAGATTATTAATGGCATCTATGGAGAATTGTTTTTCTGTTTGGGCAGTTGTTTTTAGGGAGCAAAATAAAAGGATGCTAATAATACAATTGTAAAACAACTGGGATCTGAGCATTTTATCAAAGTATTAATTTTTTAATTCATTTAACAACTTTTGGCTTTGCTCTGTATTACTTAAACCAAGGTTTTCTTTTGCTAATTCTATTTGCCCTTCTTTTAAATAGGCCAATCCTAAATAATAATAGGCTTCACTTAAAAAGGGAAAGGGCTTTTTGGTTTCTGTTACTTTTTGTAAAAAAGGCTTAGCTGCTTCTATTTTGTCATGGCTCATATAGGCAAGACCCAAAAAGTAATTTATAGTATCGTTGGTTGCTTGTTTTTGGTATAACACTTGCCATTTTTGTATGGCCTTATCGTAATCACCATGTTTGTAGTTTACCATAGCATCGTAAAATTCAAAGTCATCACTATTGCTCATGGTTGTTGGTAAACCAGGGTCAGGGGTGAAATATTTTGCGTATAGTTTTTGGTTTGATGAACCACTAAAAAACCAAAAACATCCAAAAGCAATAATTATAGCGGCTGCTACAGCTATTTTTAGGGGTTGTAAAAAGCGAATTTTATTTTTCTCAAGTGGTATTTCTTTATGAAAATCATCTAGCTGTTCTTTTAATGCTTGGGTTTCAATGCCTAAAAGCATGGTTTTTATATCTTCAACCTGTTCTTTAAATTCAGGGCTATCTTGAAGTTTTTTTTCAAAAATAATACGGTCATCACGGTCCATAGAATTGTTATAGTAACATTCTATAGTTTCTAGTAATTCTTGTGATATGTTGCTTTTTTCTTTCAATTTCTAATTATTTAGGGGCTATAACCATGTTTCGCAATTTTTCCATGCAACGATATTTTTTGTTTCTCGCAGAAGCTTCATCAATTTGTAATTGAATAGCGATATCACGCAACGATTTTTTTTCAAAATAGAATATTGTTAATAGTTCTTTACAAGGTTGTCCTAAGATTTTAAAGGCTTCCATGGTAGAAACTAGTTTTTCGTTTTCTAGGTTTTTATCGGTTACGTCTTCAACATAGTCACTTTTGTCAACTAAAGATGGGTTGCTAAAGCCATATTGTGTTTTTTTAAACCGGGAAGACTTTAAAATATCCATCCATTTATTTTTTGCAATCGTGTATAAATATCCTTGAACGGCTCTTTCGTTCACGGGGATAAAAGTGTTATTCTTAATATTATTCCAAACAGCTATAAAAGCATCTTGATAAATATCTTTAGCATCTTCCTTTGTCCCGCTATTTCTTAAAACCAACAATTCAATTTTATTGTAATTTGATGTGTATAGCGATTTCAATACAACTGAATCGTTGTTTTTTATTGCGCTAATTAATTGCGACTGATGTTTTGATTTATTTATTTCCCCCATAAAAAAATAACAAGAGGAAATATATAAATTATTTGCCTTCAGTACAATACTTAGCTATTAAATGATTAATAATTCGACCATTAGCTTTTGTGTATGTTTTAATCTTGGTTTGATTTCACGAAAACCGAATTTGCAGAGGCATAATTTTTGCCATCAGACAAATTTGATTCTACGCCATTTTTCCAAAGTTTTGCAACTTTTACATTGTTTATAGTTTCTTCACCAACAACATATACATCATCACCCATTACAAAAATGGCATGCGCCAATGCAGAGGAAGAAGTGTTTGATAGGGCTGTAGCAATTCCGTTTTTCCATAATATAGCAATGGGTTGACCTGGTTCATTATTTTCAAAGCCACAGGCATAAACATCGCTGCCAACTACAAATACAGAAAATGCTTCAGCATTTTTAGTGCCGTCTGAAAGATTTGTTGCTACACCGTTTTTCCATATTTTGGCAACTTTTTTTTCTAAGTTGTTTTCTTCAACTCCGGCAACATATGCATCATTCCCAAATATATAAATGGAGTTTGCTATGGCATATTTTGTGCCATCGGTAAGCTTGGTGGCTATGCCGTTTTTCCAGATAGTTGCCAAGTATTGAGAAACTGGTGTTTGCCAGCCAACGGCATAAACATCGCTTCCTGAAACAGTTATGGATGAAATATGAGATTGTATACCATTTGAGATGTTTGTTTTTACACCATTTTTCCAAATAGTTGCAGCCTTTCCTATATTGGACATCTCGTAACCACCCACATAAACATCGTTGCCAGAAACGAATACAGAATTTGCGTTTGCGTTTTGTGAGCCATCGGTTAAATTTGTACCAGTACCATTTTTCCATACTTTGGCAACATAGTTGCTCCCCGAAAGTTCTTCCCCAGCAACATAGACATCGTTTCCGCTAACATACACGGCATTCGCATCTCCGGGTAGATTTTTATTTTGTAGTACGCTTGCTTTCCCATTTGTCCATAGTTTTGCGTCATGGATATTGCCATTGATCTCATAACCCACGGCATATACATTTGTGCCAGATGTAGTTGGTTCTTCATTTGGACTGTTGTTGCTACTGCATGAAAATATTAAGTAATTAAATAATAATAACAAAAGCAGTTTATGCTTGATTTGCATGTTAATTATGTTTTTCATTTTTATTAATTTTTATAATCAGTTTATTCTTTTAAAATTTTCAGTTACGACATCAGTATTGGTTTGTCTTTTTAAAACAAGTTCGGTCTCATTTAAAGTTTCTATTTCTTGGTAAAAAGGTTCGCCGTTACCATCTTCTTCGTTTATATAAATCACCTTATTACCCTCAATAGCATAGCAAGTATCGTAATGTGTAATTTCAGAACAGTTGGTTCCACCATAATTTATCCATTTAAATTGATGTTTGTCTATAGTTGCAGTTGTTAGTAAATCGCAATCTTCAATCAATAATTCACCATTAATGATGGTTCCTGTAAATTGCCACTCACCAAGAATTAGGGGCAGAGATGTATTGGTTTCTGGACATGAACTAGATGGCTCATCATTAGTGTCCTTTTTTGAACAAGAACTTAGAATGCTTAAAAGGAGTAAAATGAAAATAACAAGATGTTTCATGACTTTACTTTATTGAACATTAGGATTATCGGGTTCTCTATCATATATATCTGGAACTCCGTCGCCATCTCTATCAGAAAGTGTTTCTCGGTCAGGGAGTAGTAATTCAAATGTAATTGGGAAAAATACATTCATTACCAAATCATCGTATTCATTAATAGGTCCAGCTGAGATTGAAATTGAAGCAGAGCTTCCAAGAGGTGTTGGCACAACAGCAATAGAAATAATAGCTCTGGTATTTCCAAACCTAATAGCTCTGTTGCTTACAGTTCTAGTGATTCCTCCAAAGTCTGCCGTTTGATTTGGAGTCGAACAATCCACAGTTGGAGTACCATTGAAACCATACTCATTTACTAAAAAATCATTGATTGCAAAAGCTCTTATTTGATCAATATTTGATGTCGCAAAGGAAACCAATGGATAATATCGCCATAATACTTTATTTTGTACATCATTGTTAGATCTCCTTAAGTCTACACCAAACGCTAAATTTTGTACAGATAAAGGTGTTGCTGTATACCCTTGGGGTACTGTAAATCGTATGTTTGTAAAAACATCTGGATGGTTAAAAGTCCCTTGAGGATTTGCCACCATTGGAATATTTTTAAATGGTGTAGGAATGCCGTTGGCGGCGTCCCAATATACAGCAGTAGGTCCAACTACATTTAGGCATCCTTGTATAGAAGTGGCACCCGCTAAATTTGCGGCATTATCATCATTTGAACTACAAGAAATAATACTTGATGCGATTAAAATTAAAAAGAAGAGTTTTGTTGATTTCATATTTTATTGATTATAAAGTTTTATTCTATATCGATTTGATATTGACATGTCATCAGTTTTTAAATTTTTAATTTTCAATATCATATTGAGACCAATCTTGGGTGTTCACATTGTTATCTAATCTAGGGTCGTAAAGAGAATTGTCGGTGCCTATATATTCCCCATTATTGTTGACCCAGTAGTAGTTATTATTGCCTTCAACTTGATAGCCTTGGCCCGTGTTGGGGTTTGTGACGGTGGTTCTTTCCCAAACGCCCCCATTAATGGTATTAGAATGTCCAGCATCGTTCATCCCGTTTCTTCGCAACCAGCTTTCATGGTTACTATCTAATATGGAACTATATGTGTTTCCATTGTTTGATATGGTTTGCCCATACGATTTAATGGCAGCCATGCGTTTTTGGTGTGCTGCTGTGCTTTGTTGAGTGAGTTGGGCATAATACTGGTTATTGGCCTGAACCCATTGCGGATTTATTTGAAAGTTTACTAAAGCGTTTATATAATCTTTTTTGGCTTTTTCATAAACGGTCTTTGGGGCTTCCATAACATTTAAAGTATAGCCCCAGCCCACACCGCCAGCATCAGAATAATAACAGGTGTAATAACGTACTATGCACATAGATTTAATACCATTTTTGTCTAAAAATTCAGCAACAACACATTGGAATTGTTTGTTTTCTGGAATAGATTTATAAAGGTAGCTGTCAAAACGTTTGTCAAATTGAGCCAGTTCTGGTAAAGAAAATTGATTAACCCATTTAAGACCTTGAGATTGAACTACGGGTATTATATCTTCTTTTAATAGCCTGTCCAAACTTTTAACTGGTTTTATCTCAATGTTGTTTTGTTGAGAATACAAATAGTTTACTTGCTGGTCGTTAGAAAAGTAGTAAGACTTGAAGGATTCGATAAAAACCTTAACACGGTCAAGTGATTCAAATAGAACTTTGTCTTTTTCAACTATCTCCCATGAATCAGGAATGTGCATGGTGCCAACAGGAATTCCAAACTGTTTGTTTATTATTTGGTAACCTTTTATTTTAATATTCATTTTTTGTGTATTAATATTTTCAGTATAAAGGCTGTCGATATCTTCTTGATAATTTTCAAAATCATAACCAATCTCTGAAGCGTCCGTATTTTGTTTTTGTCCACAAGAAGAAAAAACTAGAAATAGACTTAACGTGTAAATAAAATGACATGCTTTCATAATAACTTAAGGTGTTAAAAGTTTGTTTTTATTGTTATATCGAAATGCATTATAAATGTCATCATCAATCAGAACATTTATTTTACTTTTGCACTATGAGCAAACCACTTACAAAGCAAGAACTACACAATTTAGCCATGAATCATGTTGGTAAGGAATTAGAATCAAGAGGGTTTGATTTTATTGCTATTAATAGTAAGCTTAAAAAGCATCCGCAGTTTGTTTGCATGGATAAAAAAAAACAGTATTATTTCGTAATAGTAAGAGCTGTTATATTACCAGAAAACCCCAATAATTATGATGTGATTTGGATGGAATCTTTTAAAAAACATGCTAGAGAGCAAGATGCTAAGGTATTATATGCGGGGGTTGGTATTGGCAATCCAAAAGGAGAAGACCTTCCCATTTATTTGAACGAAGAATACCTAATAGAATACAATGGTATTCAGGTTTTAGAAACTAATTTGAATTAACTTGCCATTCCTGCAAAAACAGGAATCTCGTAAACATAATCTTAATAGTATATGAACAGAATTTTAACTTTATTAATTTTAGTGGGTTGTTTTTCTTGTGAAAATAAATCGATTAATACCAAGCTTTCAGGTGCTGTTTTTGGCACATCATATCATATTACATATAATTCTGAAATTAACTTTGAAAAGGAGTTTGATAGTTTGTTCTATATCATTAATAAATCCATGTCCACTTATCTAGAGAATTCAGATATTTCAAAGTTAAATAGAAATGAAGATGTTTTAGTAGATGAACATTTTATAAGGGTTTTTAAAGCTTCGCAAGATATTTATAAAGAAACTGAAGGTGTTTTTGACCCCACTATTGGAGCTGTTGTAAATGCATGGGATTTTGGTCCCGAAGGAAAAATAATCAATCTGGATAGTTTAAAAATTGATAGCTTAATGCTTTCAGTTGGTTTAAATAAAGTCAAGTTAGTTGGCCATAAAATAACAAAGCCCCAAGGCACTTTTATTGATTTTAATGCGATTGCCAAAGGCTATGGCGTAGATGTTATTGGTGAGTTTTTAGAAAGTAAGCATATTGATAATTATTTGGTAGAAATTGGTGGTGAGATCAGAACCAGAGGGATTAATGTTGAAAAAAAATCGGATTGGAAAGTGGGCGTGGAGATGCCCCATTTTGACCAAACCCAATCCATTATGAAAGCTATTCCATTGCATAATGAATGTATGGCAACGTCTGGAACCTATAGAAAATTTAAAGTGGATGACAATGGTAATCGTTATGCACATATCATCGATGCTAAAACGGGTTATCCTAGTAAAACAAATTTATTGAGCATTTCTGTTATTGCTAAAGATTGTAAAACAGCCGATGGCTATGCTACCGCTTTTGATGCGATGGGAATACAAAAAATAAAAGCATTTTTAAAAAGCCATCCAGAATTAAAAGTGTTTTTAATTTTTGAAAACGACAAAAAGGAATTTGAAACCTTAGCTTTGAATGGATTTCCTAATTAAAGCTAGAAAATCAATCATTTTTTCCGATAAGTTTATTGAGAAATTCTAAATCCTTTTCATTCTTAATAGCTAAATTAATATCTGTTTTCAAATAATTAATTTCTTCTTCGATAGCTTTTGTGTAATTTTCTTTTTTCGATTTCTTTTTCAATAAAAACAACAATTGAATTAATTTTTGAACCACTATAACATCTTGTTTGCAATAGGTTCTAATAGCTACCATGACTTGATAAAGTAATGTTTCAAAATTTATGGTTTTTATATATACCCAAGGTTCTTCATCTATAAATGTGTAACTCAAATCTTTTTTATCTAGTCTAATAGAAAAAAGTTGTGATAAATAATCAATAGCATTCAAGGCTGTTCCAGGATCATTTATTCCTGGAGACATGGCTTTTACAATTATTTCGGTAAGCTGTTTAAAAGCCAGTACATAATTGTCTTCTACTAATTCATTATCTGTAAAGCTAAATTGACTCATTATTTGGTCTACCGTCTCTTCATCCAGTTCTTTTTCAGACTTAAAAACGGCTTCTCCCTCTAAAACAAACATACCTTTAATAATTTCAGTTGCAATTTTACTTTCATGCTTCTTAGCTATTTCGGCTATATTATGTAGAGCCATATTTGTAACATAACCCGTTTTTGGAGTATGGTATGTTTTAAATGAAGAAGTATTGGGAAATTCAATTTTAGCATCGTTTTCTTTCTCAATAAGTGCTATGAGGCGCTTTTTGGAAATCTTGAAAATCTCATGCATAATATGACTAATCTGTATTTGTTGAGATATGGAATGAATAAAATAAATGAAGGCTGCCAAGCAATTTAGCATTAAAAATATAGCAGTTAATACAGAGAAACCTGGTAATTGATATTTATTGCTGTTTTCTTCGATAGATACTAATATGATGATGCAATAGATAATAGTTCCAATATAAATGCCTAAAATGATTTGATGCCTTTTGTTTGAAATTAACCCCGGTAATAGACGCGGAGAAAAATTGTTAGAGGCTTGGTTCAATAAAATCATAACCATAGAAAAACTGAATACCATTATTGAAATGAGTCCTGCTATAAAAGTGGTTAAAAGTGTTCTTGAAGTTTCTGTATTATTTACAACTATTTCTGGAGCGACCTCCAATAAATATTTACTAATGCCATTTTTCTCTAAATAGAACATGACATAAGAAAATACGATTCCCGATAAAGCTATGATACTAGGATAAAATGCAATTTTATCTTTTAAATGATATGTTTTAGTAATTATGAATTTTAATTGATTAAGCATGTATTCGTTTTAATGTGACTGGAAAAGAACCCAAAATTTTTATCGGAATTAATCCGATTATATTTTAAATATCTTTTCAAGATACTAAACTTAATGCTATTTAATGTTTTTATTTATAGCAAACAGGAATAATTTCACCTTTGGCTAAGCAGTATTTTATAATGTCTTCTTCTGAAAGTTTAGCTGTATATTCAACGGCTTCCACTTTAAAACCAATGGTTCTTAATTTGTCGAAATAATCTAGGCCGTATACACGCACATGGTCATACTGTCCAAAAATTTTAGCGCGTTCTTTTTTGTTGATGATGGTATTGTCCTCAAAAGTAGTTTCACGTTTTAAGTCTTGCGGAATCTGAAAAATGCCCATGCCACCAACTTTTAAAATACGATATAATTCTTGCATGGCTTTGGTATCATTAGGAATATGTTCTAATACATGATTACAAAAAATAATATCAAACGCATTATCTTTAAATGGAAGGTTACAAATGTCTGCCTTTACGTCTGCCAATGGCGAATTTAAATCGGTTGTTGTATAATCCAGGTTTTTCATGCCTTTAAAACGTTTGTAAAAAGCCTGTTCTGGAGCAAAGTGCAATACTTTTTTATTGGCAGTAAAAAAATCGGTTTCATTTTTTAAATATAGCCACAATAGCCTATGCCTTTCTAAACTTAAAGTTGAAGGCGATAGTACATTATTGCGTTGGTTACCATAGCCATAAGGAAGAAAGGTTTTAAAATGTTTGCCATCAATGGGGTCGGTAAATGTATTTCCTTTTAAAAAAAACGCCAAAATGGGTCTAATAATATAACTAAGCCTTATTAAGAAAGGTCGAGGTATGGTATTTAGAACTATTTTGAAAAGTTTTTTCAAGAATTTTAAGCTTCAACTTTTTTTGCTGAATTTATTAATTTATAAATTGCATCCCAAAGAGCTAATCTGTGAGCTAATGCTTGTTTGGCTGTTTGCAAAGTTTCAGCCCATTTAAGGTCGTCATTCCCGCATAATGCTTCTATCATTTTTAATGATAAAGGACCATGTTCATCACCATCCAGTTCTATATGTCTCTTCAAATAATAGGTTAATTTACTATATGAATTATCTTTTGTTTTAGATTGATTTATTATTTGAAAGAACATATCTGGAATAACATCTTCTCTTCCAAAAGTAAATGCAGACGCAATAACATGTGGTTTATTAGTGTCTATAACATTAAAAGTGAATTGGATAAATTTGAATGTTTCATTATTCAAATTCACATGCATAGCAGCATCATTTACAGAATTCCCTTCTTTTATAAAATTCACAAAATCTTTAATTTGAGTTGTACTAGCACCTATTTGATTCATGGCGTCTAAATACATGTCGTAGTGACTTTTTGGTTCACCTAACTCATTGATATCACTCTCTTCACCTAAAACGATTTCATTAATAAATCTCGAAGTTTCAGGATTAGTAACAGGAGTCCATGGGATCGTTGTTGTCGTTAAATGATTTTGAAGTGATTTTAAAAGCGACATAAAATCCCATACAGCAAAAACGTGCTGTTGCATAAAAATTTTAATATCGTCTATAGATTCTAATGCACTATATAATTTATGATTGTTAAGTTGAGCTCTTAAAGGTTCAAGTTCGTTTTCAATAAATTTTATTGGGGTCATATGGATTTTTAAAGAACTAAAGTTTTTTGTCTAAATTCGTCTTCTTCATTAGAAGTTATGCCTAATGCTTCATGCACATAGGCAAAGGTGGAAAGTATTTCCGGGTTACCATCAATAATGGCAACATCATGTTCAAAATGTACACTTGGTTTACCGTCTAGAGTTACGATGGTCCAACCGTCTTTAAGTTGTTTTATACGATGTGTACCCATATTTATCATTGGCTCGATGGCAACCACCATGCCTTCAATAAATTTTTTACCTCTCCCACGTTTTCCGTAGTTTGGCATTTCTGGATCTTCATGCATTTTTTTCCCTAAACCATGGCCAACTAATTCTCTAACCACGCCATAGCCATGATTTTCACAGTACTGCTGAATAGCAAAACCAACATCGCCCACTCGATTGTTTGTTTTGAATTCTCTGATACCAACATATAATGATTCCTTGGTGACTTGAATGAGTTTTTTTGTTTCTGGAGCCACATCACCTATTTCAAAAGTATAGGCATGGTCGCCATAAAATCCATTTTTTAAAGCACCGCAGTCTATAGAAACGATATCGCCTTCTTTTAAGGGAATATCTGTAGGTAAACCATGAACTACGGCTTCATTCACACTGGTTAAAAGGGTAGAAGGGCAGTCATACAACCCTAAAAAGCCTGGTAAGGCACCTTGCGCTCTAATAAAATCTTCAGCTAGTGTATCTAATTGTTTTGTGGTGACTCCAGGTTTAACTTCTTTAGCCAGCATTCCTAATGTTTTGGAAACAATTAATGCACTTTCACGCATTAATTCAATCTCTTCTCTTGTTTTTACTACAATCATCTTTTAAAAAATAATGGCAAAGATACTTAAAATAAAAATGTTATAAATGATGAATAGTATGGAGGTGAAATTTTTAGTTATGAGGAAAATTATTTTAAAAAATCAAAAAAACTTTTTTTCTTTTCTATTGGAATAGGACTCGCGTCTGAGTTTACAAGTAATTGATAAATTTCACCCCAGCCCATAAAGCCTCCCACATTTCTATCATCAATAAATAAATCGGCATGGATTTTTCGACTAACTGCGCCATCAAATTCTTCTTCAGGAAAACTCTTGTTCACGGCATAGAAATGGATACCATGTTCTTCGCAAAATTTAACAGCTTCGTCAAGTTTGTCTCCACTTCTATACGTCCATAAAATAAGACGGTGTCCTTCTTCCTGAAGTTTTTTTAAGGTTTCAAAAGCAAAAAGGATGGGCTTACCAATTTTAGGATAGGCATCTTCAACGATAGTTCCATCAAAATCAACAGCAATGATAAGAGCATCATTAAAATTCATCAATCTGGGGTTTGATTTATTAAAAAAAAATTTTTCTATGTTAAACTAAGGAATGTCTTGTCATTGCTTTTGGTTGTTCAATACCCATTAATTTTAAAATAGTAGGAGCGATATCACCTAAAACACCATCTTGAATATGTTTTAAATCGTTATCAATTAAAATAATAGGTACTGGATTTGTGGTATGTGCTGTGTTGGGCGAACCATCAGGATTAATCATGGTTTCACAATTACCATGGTCTGCAATCAGTATGGTCGTATAGCCATTATCTAAGGCTGTGGTTACAACGTCTTTCACGCACGCATCTACTGCTTCACAAGCTTTAATAGCGGCTGCCATCACACCCGTATGACCAACCATATCCCCATTAGCAAAGTTTAAACATACAAAATCAACATCACCTTTTTCAAGTTCTGGAACTAAAGCATCTTTTAATTCAAAAGCGCTCATCTCCGGTTTTAAATCGTAGGTAGCAACTTTTGGTGAATTCCTTAAAATTCTGGTTTCGCCTTCAAACGGATTTTCTTGTCCACCCGAAAAGAAAAATGTTACGTGTGGATATTTTTCCGTTTCAGCAATTCTAATCTGTTTTTTATTATTTTTTGACAACACTTCACCAAGCGTTTCAGTTAGATTGTCTTTATTAAAAATAACCTTCACGTTTTTATAAGCATCGTTATAATTGGTAAGCGTTACATAATACAAATTAAGTTTATGCATGTTTTGTTCGTGGAAATCTTGTTGTGACAAAGCTTCAGTAAGTTCACGACCTCTATCCGTCCTAAAGTTGAAGAAAATAATCACATCATCCTCTTTTACGGAAGCAATAGGATTATTGTTAGCATCAACAGCAATGATTGGTTTTATAAATTCATCGGTAATATCATCTTCATAATTCTTTTCAACAGAAGCCACAACATTAGATGATTTCTCACCAACACTATTTACTATGGCATCATAGGCTAATTTTACACGTTCCCAACGTTTATCTCTATCCATGGCATAATAGCGCCCTGTAACGGTGGCTAGTTTTGTTGGAGTATTAATTAAATGATTTTCTAAATTTGAAATAAAACCAGCACCAGATTTCGGATCCACATCACGACCATCTGTAAAAGCATGAACAAAGGTTTTTTTCAAACCAAAGTCATTAGCAGCATCAACCAAGCCATATAAATGTGAAAAGTGCGAATGCACACCTCCATCACTTAATAAACCAAGAAAGTGAACACTTTTATTATGGTCTTTAGCATATTGAAAAGCGTCAACCACTACTTTTTCAGTATTTAATGTTTTGTTTTGAACAGCTAAATTAACTTTTACTAAATCTTGATACACAATACGCCCAGCACCCAGGTTCATATGACCCACTTCGCTATTTCCCATTTGTCCTTCTGGTAAGCCCACATGTAAACCGTCGGTTCGTAAAGATGCGTTAGGGTATTTTGTATATAAAGAATCTATAAAAGGTGTATTGGCATTGTCTATGGCTGATACTTTTGGGTCTGGTGACTTTCCCCAGCCATCAAGAATCATAAGGATGACTTTTTTGTTCATTTTCATTAGGAGTTTTATTGGTACAAAGATACGGAAGTTTGACAAGAAAGATTAAAAACTAAAGGCTAAAACTTTGATGTTTCTTCATAAAAAAAGCTGCCAAAATAAATTTGGCAGCTTTTATATTATAAGAATAAAGAGAACTTAATCTTCTTTTCTGTCTTCTCTTGGTCTTCTGTCATCACGACGATTATCGCGTCCGCGATTATCACGATTGCCGCCTCTGTTATCACGTCCACCACGGTCGTTATTTTCTCTTGGTGGTCTTGCTACATACCCTTCTGGCTTTTCTAACAATGCTTTACGAGATACTTTTTCTTTGCGTGTTTTTGGATCTACACCAAAATATTTCACATTAAAAACGTCACCCATATTTACTACGTCGGTAACATTTTC
This sequence comes from Confluentibacter sediminis, assembly GCF_003258355.1. Classification (GTDB taxonomy): domain Bacteria; phylum Bacteroidota; class Bacteroidia; order Flavobacteriales; family Flavobacteriaceae; genus Confluentibacter; species Confluentibacter sediminis. The sequence continues at coordinate 185,362 of NZ_QKPO01000010.1, forward strand.
AGTGCGTTCCCAAGCTAATTCGCTTACGTGTAATAAAACCTCATTTCCAGGGGCTTGTGTGTATTCAACAACCGCTCCAAAATCTAGCATTTTTATTACTTTCACTTCGTAAGTACCACCAACTTCTGGCTTAAACATTAATGAGTCAATTTTCGCCAAAACAGCATCAATACCTTCTTGATTTGTTCCTAAAATTTCAACAATACCTTCTTCAGTAATTGGATCTTCATTAATAACAATAGTTGTTTTAGTAGCTTTTTGTAGCTCTTGAATTACTTTTCCACCAGGTCCAATTAATGCACCAATAAAGGCATTAGGAATAATTCTGGTTATCATTTTAGGAGCATGTGGTTTCACATCTGCATTTGGTTGCGCAATGGTTTCTACCAGTTTTCCTAAAATATGTAAACGTCCTGCTTGTGCTTGTTTTAAAGCATTTACCAAAATTTCATAGGAAAGACCTTTTACTTTAATATCCATTTGGCAAGCCGTAATACCATCAGCCGTACCAGTTACTTTAAAGTCCATATCACCTAAATGATCTTCATCACCTAAAATATCAGACAATACAGCATACTTTCCTGTTTCCGTATCGGTAATTAAACCCATAGCAATACCAGAAACTGGTTTTTTAATAGGTACACCAGCATCCATAAGTGCCATAGTACCAGCACAAACTGTTGCCATAGACGATGATCCGTTACTTTCTAATACTTCTGAAACTACTCTTACTGTATATGAGTAATCTGAGGGCACCATACCTTTTAAAGCACGTTGCGCTAAGTTTCCGTGTCCAACTTCACGACGAGAGGTACCTCTTAATGGGCGGGCTTCACCAGTTGAAAAAGGAGGGAAATTATAATGTAAATAGAAACGCTCTTCGCCTTCAAACGATGGCATGTCTATTTGATTTGCTTCTCTAGAAGTTCCTAAAGTAACGGTTGCCAAGGCTTGAGTTTCTCCACGAGTAAATATAGAGGAACCATGTGTAGATGGTAAATAATCAACCTCACACCAAATCGGTCTGATGTCTGTAGTTTTACGACCGTCTAATCGTAACCCTTCATTTAAGGTTAAATCTCTAACTGCTTTTTTCTCAGCTTTATAGAAATATTTTGACACTAAACCGCCAACTTCTAGTAATTCTTCTTCTGTAAATGTTGCTTTGATTTCTTCTTTTATAGCATCAAAAGCAGCCCCACGTTCATGTTTTGCTGAGGCCTTTTTTGCAACAGCATATACTTTATCATAAGCTAAATCGTGTACTTTCTTAGCTAACGCTTCATCTTCAGGTTCAGGTTCGTACTCGCGAGTTTCTTTTTTACCGAAAGCCTCAGCCAATTTTATTTGAGCAGCACATTGTACTTTAATAGCATCATGTGCAAATTTAATAGCTTCAACCATTTCTTCTTCTGAAATCTCTTTCATCTCACCTTCAACCATCATTACTGAATCGGCTGACGCTCCAATGACCATATCGATATCAGATTGTTCTAATTGGGCATAGGTTGGATTGATGATAAACTGACCGTCTATACGACCAACTCTTACTTCAGAAATAGGTGTTTCAAAAGGAATATCAGATAACTGAATAGCAGCCGAAGCAGCTAAACCAGCCATAGCGTCTGGCATTACATTTTCATCATGAGACATTAATTGAATCATCAATTGTGTTTCTGCATGATAATCTTTTGGGAATAATGGGCGTAACACACGGTCTACTAAACGCATGGTTAATACCTCACCATCACTTGGTCTTGCTTCTCTTTTAAAGAAACCGCCTGGGTAACGACCGGCAGCAGCAAATTTTTCGCGGTAGTCTACTGTTAATGGTAAAAAGTCAATACCAGGACTGGCACTATAATTTGAAACAACTGTACATAACAACATACATTTTCCTGACTGAACAACAACAGAACCATGAGCCTGTTTTGCTAATTTTCCGGTTTCGATGGAAATTGTACGTCCATCACCAAGGTCAATGACCTCTTTAAAAACTTTTGGAATCATAAATTTTTTAATTCTAATTAAACAATGGTCATTGTGTTGTTGTGTGTAGTTGTTGTTTGTGACCAATGAAAAACTATAATAAGCTTCTTCAATGCGCTTTTATACTCTTCGCGGAGTTATATTCAAAACAAAAAAGAGGCTGAAAAGCCTCTTTTTATTATTTTCTTAATCCTAATTCTTTTACTATGGCACGATATCTTAAGATATCTTTCTTAGTTAAGTAATCTAATAAAGCACGACGCTTTCCTACTAGTTTAACCAATGAACGCTCTGTATTATAATCTTTACGATTCTTTTTTAAGTGTTCTGTTAAGTGGTTGATTCTAAGCGTAAATAACGCAATTTGTCCTTCTGCTGAACCTGTGTCTTTACTGTTTTTACCGTGTTTAGTAAAGATGGCTTCTTTTTCTTTTTGATCTAAATACATGCTAATATTGTTGTAAATAATTTTTATGTACACGAAAGTCTATCTTTCGAGCGGCAAATATAGTAATTTTTAATGATTTGCAAATCTTTTAAACAAAAAGACCTGATTGGTTGAAAATCAATCAGGTCAATAAGTTATGTTTTTGTCCTTAAGCTCTTAAAGGCTGATTTAAAATTAAATCTAAGTATTGATTTACTTTATCTTTAAGCTCTTTTCTAGGAGTGATAAAATCTAAAAAGCCATGCTCTAATAAAAATTCAGATGTTTGAAACCCTTCAGGTAATTCTTTACCTGTAGTATCTCTTACAATTCTAGGACCCGCAAAACCTATTAAGGCTCCAGGTTCGGCAATATTAATATCGCCAAGCATAGCGAAAGATGCTGTAGTGCCTCCAGTAGTTGGGTCTGTACATAATGAAATATAAGGAATGCCAGCATCGGCTAATTGAGCTAACTTTACGGATGTTTTTGCTAATTGCATTAATGACAAAGCGGCTTCCATCATACGGGCACCACCAGATTTTGAAATGACTAATAATGGAATGTTATTTTTTAAAGAATAATCTGCAGCTCGAGCAATTTTTTCACCAACAACACTTCCCATAGAACCACCAATAAAGGCAAAATCCATACAAGCTATGACTAAATCTTTTCCTTTGGATTTGCCAACAGCAGAGCGAACAGCATCTTTTAAATGTGTTTTTTCTTGAGCAGCCTTTAGTCTTTCAGGATATTTTTTGGTGTCTACAAATTTTAGGGGATCTTTAGATTCTAAATTAGCATCCAATTCTTTGAAATCATTATCAAAAAGTATTTCAAAATATTCATGACTTCCAATACGAACATGATAACCATCTTCTGGACTTACATAGAAATTTCTTTCTAGTTCTTCCGCATCCACAATTTTACCTGTTGGAGATTTGTACCAAAGACCTTTAGGGGTGTCCTTTTTTTCTTCGGTTGTTGTAGTTATACCTTTTGTTTTCCTTTTAAACCAAGACATAGTGATTGATAATTTTAGATTTACGATTTTAGATTTAAAAAAACCTTATATATCGGTATTTTCGTTAGGCTTATTGATAAATTATTTTAATAAACTCTAGGTGTAAAATAACATGTTAAAGCAAAAGCCTGACTACAAAATTAAGGCTTTATTTTAATTTAGTAATGAGAGCAATCTTTTTTTATTAATTGATTTTTTTATATAGTTAATTTATAGGATTATATAAACGAAAAAATCCTGCGTCATTACAGGATTTTTTCGTTTATAATAAATCTATTTTATAGTGTATTAACGTTATTAAGATCTGCAAAGGCTTGTTTTAAGCGCTCTACAAATGTAACCTCACCAGCACGTAACCAAACGCGTGGGTCGTAGTATTTTTTATTTGGAGAATCTGGACCCTCAGGGTTTCCAATCTGTCCTTGTAAGTAATCTTTTTTACTACTCATATAATCACGAATACCGCTCATAAATGCATATTGCATATCTGTATCAATGTTCATTTTAATAACACCGTAGCTAATGCCTTCACGAATTTCTTCAACAGTTGAACCAGAACCACCATGGAATACAAAATCTATGTGGTTATGTTCAACACCATATTTTTTAGAAATATATTCTTGAGAATTTTTTAAAATTTTTGGTGTTAATTTTACATTTCCAGGTTTGTAAACACCATGAACGTTACCAAAAGCTGCCGCAATTGTAAATTGGCTGCTTACTTTACTTAATTCTTCGTAAGCATAAGCTACTTCTTCTGGTTGTGTGTAAAGTTTAGAATCATCAACATCACTATTATCAACACCATCTTCTTCACCACCTGTAACACCAAGTTCAATTTCTAAAGTCATGCCCATTTTGCTCATTCTAGCCAAATACTTTTTGCATATTTCTATATTTTCTTCAATAGGTTCTTCAGATAAATCAATCATGTGAGAACTGAAAAGTGGCTTGCCTGTTTCAGCGAAATGTTTTTCACTAGCATCTAACATTCCATCTACCCAAGGCAATAATTTTTTAGCACAATGATCCGTATGAAGAATAACAGGTACACCATAAGCTTCAGATAATATATGAACATGTTTTGCTCCTGCGATAGCACCAGCAATTGCTGCTTTTTGACCATCATTATTTAATGATTTACCGGCATTAAATTGCGCTCCACCATTTGAAAATTGTATGATAACAGGTGCGTTTAATGCTTTGGCAGTTTCTAATACACCATTTATAGTATCTGAACCAATTACGTTTACAGCTGGTAAAGCATAACCATTTTCTTTGGCATGCTTAAAAATAGCTTGAACTTCGCTGCCTGTAGCAACTCCTGGTTTTATGTTATGTCCCATGTTTATATTTTTATATTAATAAATTTAAGTCAAAAGTAATCAATTTTTAAATAAATAGTCCTGATTTTGCCATCCTAAAACACTAAAAGAGTCGAAAACGTTGTAGTGTAAGTATTTAGTAAATAGACTAAAAAGGGTAGTTTATACCAATGTTATAAACTGCATTTCTGAAATTATAATCATTAAACCATCTATTGTTAATTGGGTAAGAAGGGTCGTAGGTTTTAAAACCAACATCAAAACGAAATACAAAAAAGCTAAAATCATAACGTAAACCCAGACCAGAGCCAACCGCAATATCTTTTAACGAGCTAAAATTTTTAAAAGTAGCCCCCTCTGTGGTGACATTGTCTAAAACATTCCAAATATTGCCAGCATCGACAAACACCGCACCATTTAAGTTTTGGAATAAGTTAAAACGTTGTTCAACACTGAATGAGAATTTTAAATTCGCTTCATTAAATTCGTTTAAAGTTTGGGAACTTCCGGGACCTAAATTATAAGCTGTCCAAGCGCGATTATCGTTAGGCCCTCCTGCAAAAAAACTTTTAGAAAATGGAATATTATCGGAATTTCCATAAGGAATAGCTATGCCGAAAAAAGTTCTCATAGCAAGAATATTTTTTTTGCCTAAGTTCCAATGTTTTACGTAGTCTAGTTCTGTTTTTACAAATTGAGAATAAGCTACGTTGAAAATCTCATAACGATTATTATCATTTTTTTTGAGTCCTATAAGGTTGGAAGCCGTAGAAAGAAGATTCCCAGCTAATTCTAATTTTAACCTAAAAATCGAAAAATCATCATCATATAAATTAGTTCGTTCATCATTAGTCAAACTAAAAATTGATGAAATAATTAAGTTGTTTTCTGTTAATCTGTTTTTACGTTCATTAATACTATTTACTGTTTTTAATTGATTGGATGAGATGTTGCCAGGTGTTGGATTATCCAAGGTATAAGCTATAAAAGCATCTGTTTCATTGGGGATGACTAAAGAACTATCAGCATTAATATAATTGACCTCTCTTGCAATTTGGTTTAATGAATTAAATGAATTTTTATAAACCTCAAAATATCTATTAGTGTTTAAATTCCTGACATATTGTATATTAAAGGCATCTAACCTGTTTGTTACTTTTGCAGATGGTCTCCAATTATAACTTAAAATACCATTAAATGTTTGTTTGTCTAAGCCTATATTGGTCTGGCTGGTCGTAGATAAGCTAATTCGCGTACTTGGTGACATGTATTTTGGAACAATGCTTTCTGTATAAAAAGGAGTGAAAAATCTAGGAATGGTTAATTTTAAATCGACACCATATTCTATAATATCAAAAAAAGGATCATTAACATTATTATCATTTGAAGCGCCTTTTGAAGCACCTATGGATCCAATGGCAGATATTTCAAAGGTTTCGGCACCTCTAAAGATATTTCTAATTAATAAGCTAGGATTTAACGAAAAACCTATTGATTGGATATTACTTTGAGACACTTCAGTGCTAAAACCTAAACTGAATTTTTTTAAGGGTGTTAAACTAACTACAGTGCTTAGCGTATTATCCAAATTCTCTGTGTATTCAATATTTGGATACTTAAAGGTTTTCAATTCATTCAAATATCTATAAGTTCGTGTTCTAGCTAAATCACTAAAAGTCTCGCCTGGAGAAATAAACATGGCATCTGTGAGTGCTTTTGGGCGGTAACGCATTTTTCCGTAACTGTAGAGTTTAAAGCTATTGTATGAGATGGAGTCTTGAAATGGTTTGCCATTATTTTCAAAAGTATAATCTGTAATTATCTTTACATCACTAATAGTATAAACTTTAAAGGGTTCTCGTCGTATGGAATCTGGAGTTCTAATAGCTCTATCTTGAATTTGCAAAACAACATTTACTTTTTTATTGGTGCCTATGGTATCAATTTCCATAGTGATGTAATCTTGGTTGAAATGATATAAACCCATATTACGTAATTCACTAGAAATTCTGTTACGCTCCAATTCAAAATTTGTAGTTTTATATTGTTCGTTTTGTTTTATGAAAGCATTTTTTTTAATGGATTTGTTGTAAAGCGTATCTATTATTGGTGTTGATATTTGTTCGGAAATAGAATCAATAATAAATGCTTTGCCGGTTTCTACTCTATATTCAATCTGAGCGCGTTTATTCTCTTCTTTTTGAATATCATAAGTGGCATTAACATCAAACCATCCATTATTTGTATGATAATCCTGAAGCCGCTTTACCGATCTTTTAGCCTTTTCTTCATCAACTATTACAGGGGCTTCTCCTGTTTTTTTTATCCAGTTATTAAATCCAATTCGGGATTGTATATACTTATCTAATTGTTTTTTAGATAAAAGATTTTCTAAGTGCTGTCTGTGTTTAGGGTTTTTATCAAGACCAGTATTAATAATAGAATCTATGTGGGGTCGTGCCAAATTATAAAATTGAAGGCGTAAAGGGAATCCTAAAATTTTTTGATTTGGTTCTTGATAAATAAGATTGTTTATGGTCTCGCTATTGTCTTTTTCACCATTTACATAAACCGTATTATTGGTGAGTAAATAATCATTTTCAGCAACTCTTTTTGTACTATCACATGAGGTTATGTGTGTAGCAATAATAAATAATACTATTTTTGAGAGTTGATTTTTCAAATGAAATTTCAATTAATTAAGTTGTACAATTTAGTGGTGAAACCAATTTAAAGGGATATAAACTATTTTTCAATACGAATTCAAAAATACTAATATTTCATCTGTTTGTTTCTATTTTTTTTAATTAGCATTTTGGAGTATTCAATATTTTATAAATAGGGTTATTTCTGCTTAGAAAATATTAAATAAAGAAAGTGTAAAGCTTTGTTTTAGTATTTTTTCATTTTCTTTATAAATTAAAATAAATCAATTGTTTTTTGATGCAATCATTATCTAAAAATCAAATAAAGTTAATAACGAGTTTAAAGCAAAAAAAGTATAGATTGTTGTACGGTCTTTTTGTTGTTGAAGGCATTAAAACCATTAAAGAGTTGTTGAATTCCAATTTGTTGCTTCATACACTTTATACGATCGAAAGCTTCAATATTGATGTCAAAGATGAAATTTTAATTTCCGAAGCAGATTTAAAACGTATTAGCTTCTTAACAACACCAAATAGAGCATTAGCCGTTTTTAAAATACCGACATCAGAACCTATTGACACAAATGAATTAATAGTGGTTTTAGATGATGTAAGAGACCCTGGGAATTTAGGAACTATTATTAGGTTATGCGATTGGTTTGGTGTTAAAGATTTAGTTTGTAGTAATGAAACTGTAGATTGCTTTAATCCTAAAGTCATTCAATCTACTATGGGGTCTATAACCAGAGTCAATATTAATTATATTGATTTACCTATGTTTTTAAAAGAAGTTGATATTCCTGTTTTTGGAACTTTTATGGATGGTGAGAATGTGTATAATGTGAGTTTACCAAAAAAAGGTGTTTTGGTTTTAGGAAATGAAGCCAATGGTATTTCAAAAGAAATAGAATCTCTTGTTAAAGAAAAATTGGCGATTCCTAGATTTGGTAAAATTCAAGCTACCGAAAGTTTAAACGTAGCAACTGCTACCGCTATTTTACTTAGTGAATTTAGGAGAAATTTTGTTGTTTAGTAGCTACTCGACTTACCAACTCACGACTTATTAGCCAAAGTCTATTGAAAAGTGAAGTTTATAAAGACCGCTCTGGTTTTCATACTGTTAATATTGCTTGTCCACGGGCTGTTTGGGTCTTTGTCTGGTACCAGCTCATCATTAATGCTAAAAGCACCTCTAATGGAAGGTGTGAATTTAAAGTTATATAGATAAAAATCGATGCCAAAACCTAACTCATAAAACAACGTGTTTTTGGTCGTTCTAAATTGCCTGTTACTATTGTCATTTGGATTGTTTTCATTGCTAGAAAGGTTCAGTGCTGTTGAAAACCCACCAACAACAAAAGGCTTAAAGTTGTTTATGCGTTTTGTGGAAAATTTGACTAATAGAGGTAAATGTATGTATGTAGATTTTACTTCACGTGTTAAATCTGAGCTAGTTGTGCTACCCGAAAAATAGGTTTGACTGTAATATAACTCTCGTGTAGTAATGAATAAACCGGGTTCTATACGCAAATCAATATAATCATTGATTCTTAGGTTTCCTATGAGACCTACATTAAAACCAGTGCTTTTTTTAACGTAAATGTCTCTTAAATCTTCATTGTAATCAAAATTAAAATCGTAGCTATTAAGTCCTAAAAAATACCCCCATCTTAATAAATTATTATCGGTAGAACCTCTGCCTTGATTGGCATCATAACTCACTTTTTCTTTTCTGAATAATTGAGCATTGGAAGTTTGTATTACAAATAAAAATGACAATAATATAAAAAGGTGCTTCATAAAATTATTTTGATGACACGTAAATGGTAGCTACACCAAATGTTTGGGGTAAATCTTTAACACTAATAAACCCACTTTTGCGTAAAATATTGTTTAAAACTTCACCATAAGGAAAAACAGAAGCCGAATCGCTTAAGTATTTGTAAGCACTTTTATCTTTTGAAAACATACGTCCAATAACAGGTAATATGTTTTTTGTGTAAAAATTATAGCCTTGTTTGTAAGGCGTTTTTGTAGGTATAGATGTTTCTAAAATAACAAAGCAACCTCCAGGTTTTAAAACGCGGTGTATTTCTTTTAAGCCATTTTCCAGTGTTTCAAAGTTTCTAACACCAAAGCCAACTGTAATAGCATCAAAGGTATTGTCTTCAAAAGGCATGTTTTCAGAATCGCCCAACACCATGTCTATTTTGTTATCTAACCCCTGTTTTTTTATTTTTTCTTTTCCAATTTCTAACATGCCATTACTAATGTCCAATCCAATAATTTTGGTGGCATTCGTTTTTGAAAGAGCTATCGCTAAATCACCTGTTCCTGTGGCAATATCTAAAATGGTCTCAGGATTGGTCTCTTTTACTATTTGGACTACTTTTTTTCGCCATTTTATATCTATTCCAAAAGAAATGACCCGGTTTAAACCATCATAATCTTCAGAAATGGTATCAAACATTTTTGTGACCTGTTCTTTTTTGCCTAAATCGCTATTTTTGTATGGTTTTATCTTTGACAAAGTATTATTTTTTGGCAAACCTACATAATTTATTTCAGCTTTTAAATGTCTATTAAAGTCAAAATAGCATTATTGAGGTTATTCAATACATAAATATAAAATTACCATAATTAAGAGAATAATTCTTTAAAAAAAGTGCTAAATAACATTGTTATAAATAATTGTGAAATGGTAATATTTAATTTATGCTATATTTGTTTTTCTTATTATGAATTAACAAATGAAAATAATTATTGCTGGTGCAGGTGAAGTTGGGTTTCATTTAGCTAAATTGTTGTCTTATGAATCTCAAGAGATTACTTTAATAGACACGAACAAAACAAGTTTGGCATATGCAGATAATCATTTAGATATTAGAGTTATAAAAGGTGATGCAACGTCTATAGCTGTTCTAAAAGAGGCGCGTGTCGCTAACTCCGATTTATTTATAGCCGTAACTTCAAGTGAAACAACAAATATTACGGTTTGTGTTTTGGCAAAACAATTAGGGTCTAAAAAAACGATTGCCAGAATTTCTAATACTGAGTTTATAAACCATAAGGATGAAGTTGGGTTTACGAAGTTTGGCATTGACGAGCTTATTTCACCTGAGGCTCTAGCGGCTTCAGAAATTGAATTATCGTTAAAACAATCCTCTTTCAATGAAAATTATGAGTTTGAAAATGGAGCGCTTACCATGGCGGGATTAACACTCTCTAGGTCTGCTTCCTTTGTTGGCAAAACCGTAAAAGAAGCTGCCGAAATTTTTCCAGAAATACATTTTGTGCCTATTGCTATTCAGCGATTCGGAACTCAATTCACTATCATACCTCGAGGCGATACGAAGTTTAAACGTGGCGATACGGTGGTTTTTATAACTTCAGAAGGTGGCGGAGACGAACTTTGTAGACTCACAGGTAAAGTGAATAGAGCTATTAAAAATGTTATGATTTTAGGAGGTAGCTTAATAGGATTTAAAACGGCTAGATATTTAAGTGAAAAAGATTTTAATGTCAAGCTCATTGAAGAAAATAGGGACAGAGCCTTTGATCTTGCGGAACAATTAACGAAAGTTTTGGTGATTAACAGTGATGGGCGAAATGTTGACTTATTAGATGAGGAGAATATTAGCGAGATGGATGCTTTTGTAGCTGTGGGTACGAATTCAGAAACCAACATCATGTCTTGTTTGGTTGCTAAGTCTAAAGGTGTTAAGAAAACCATTGCGCTGGTTGAAAATATGGACTATTTTGAACTATCTCATTCTATTGGAATTGATACATTAATTAATAAAAAATTATTAGCTGCCAATAATATTTTTAGATACATACGAAAAGGAGAGGTTGTGGCTATGACCAAACTTAACAACTTAAATGCAGAATTATTAGAATTTGAAGTAAAGGCATCCTCAGCAGTTTGTAATAAATTAATTAAATCAATCGATTTTCCCCGTTCAGCTATTATTGGAGGGGTTATTAGAAATGGTGTTGGAATGATAGCACTTGGTAATTTTAAAATTCAGGAAGGCGATCGCGTTGTTGTCTGTTGCATACTCCAATCTATAAAACGTGTTGAAAAATTATTTCTTTAATAAGTTGTAAACAACCATTGCATATTGAAACTAAACTTTAAAATCATTTTTCATTTTTTAGGATTGCTATTAGTGTTTAATGGTGGTTTTATGCTGTTATCTGGAATAGTGAGCTTTATTTATAAGGATGGAGTAACACTTCCAATATGTCTTGCTGGCCTTTTAACTTCGGTTGTTGGTTTGGTAATAATGCTTTTAACTAGAACCCATAAAAAAGAAATTAATAAACGGGAAGGCTACATAGTTGTTACGTTTGGATGGATTATTATGTCATTATTTGGAACGTTGCCGTATGTGTTAACGGACAGCATCCCAAATTTCACAAATGCTTTTTTTGAAACCATGTCTGGTTACACTACGACTGGAGCTTCTATTTTAAATGATATCGAAATAATACCTAAAGGGGTTTTGTTTTGGCGTAGCACTACGCATTGGATAGGTGGTATGGGTATTATTGTATTAGCCATAGCTATTTTGCCATTGTTAGGAATTGGAGGCATGCAACTTTTTGCGGCTGAAGCCCCTGGACCTAGTGGGGATAAATTGCACCCTAGAATTACTGATACAGCTAAGCGCCTATGGTTAATTTATTTTGGCTATACTATTACGGAAACATTGTTTCTTAATCTAGCAGGCATGTCCTTTTTTGATGCTATCAATCATTCTATGGCGACTTTGTCGACAGGAGGATTTTCAACAAAGAATGCCAGTGTAGCATATTGGAATGATCAACCAATTATTCAGTATATTATTATTTTATTTATGTTCTTAGCTGGGTCAAACTTTGTCCTCAGTTACTTTGCTTTTAAAGGAAAGGTTCAAAAAATAATCAATGATGAAGAATTTAAGCTGTATTTTAAGTTTGTAGTTGTTTTTACCATAATAGCGGCACTCATTATTTATTTTAAATCAAATATGTCCATATCTTCAATAAGCCATCCAATGGTTTGGGGTGAAGGTGAAAGTGCTTTTAGGCATGCATTATTTCAAGTATTAACAGTTATTACCACTACAGGATTTATTTCCGCAGATTATACTTTGTGGACTCCTTTTTTAGTGGTTTTCTTTTTCGGACTAATGTTTTTGGGTGGTTCAGCTGGAAGTACAGCGGGTGGGGTAAAAGTCGTAAGGCATTTAATTCTTATTAAAAATGGCTTTTTAGAATTTAAACGTACACTTCATCCCAATGCCATAGTGCCTGTTAGATATAATAAAAAGGCTATTAACAGATTTATTGTTTTTAATATTTTGGCATTCTTTATTCTTTATATGTTGTCTTTTATCGTTGGAGCTTTAGTGTTTTCTATGTTTCAAATAGACTTTCAATCTTCGGTAGGATTATCGGCATCTAGTTTAGGGAATATTGGTCCAGCACTAGGCAATTTTGGACCTGTAAATAACTATTCGGCACTACCTCCTTTGGCACAATGGTGGGCTTCTTTCCTTATGCTTATTGGTCGTTTAGAACTGTTTACTGTTCTTATTTTATTCACGCCATTTTTTTGGAGGAATAGGTGAAAAAATTCTGAAAAATTAATAATTGCGAGGATATATTCTCAATAATTTCATTAAATCCTATAACATTTTGTAAGAATTATATAATAGATTAGGTGTGATTCGACCTTACCTTTGTTTAAAGTTGTATCAACTATTAAATTATAAAACAAAAATTATGGACAAAACTATAAAATTTACTCTATTGGTATTGGGTGTTGCATTATTTGTTTATGGGATTTCCTTAATTCCTTCGAATGCTTCATTAATATTTTCATTAGAAATTGAAGATCAGAATCTTATGAATTCATACTTGCTTATGGGTTTAGGGATATTAATAACTTCAGTTAGTTTTATTAACACTATAGATAGATATTAAATCTTAAAATATTACTGTCTGGAATTATTACTTACATAATTTTTCAGTTAATTTTAAACCTCTCCTTGTAACGTTTCTGTAAAACAGACTACTTATCATTTATAGCGCTGCTTTTTAATATTGATTGTGATTATAGTAAAAGATAGTTTTTCTTATACATATAAATAAAATCAATCTGTTACTTATTTGTTCAATTTAAAACCTAGAAATTATGGGAGGAGAAGGTTCAATAGCAGCTGCCAATAATTCATTAAAACTAAATAGAGGTCAATTAGCAAAGCGAAAAGAAAGAAAAGGATTTGAAGGAAGTTATTTGTTGAAATTAGAAAATTTCCAAAAGCAACTCCAGAACAATTAAAAATATTAAAACAAAAAATTCAATTTGAGAATAAACAAAATAGAATAAAGCGAGTTATATTATTTATAATAACAATTTCCTTGACATTATTATTCCTTATTTTTTTCACATAAAAAAAGCTGCTAATTAACTTTAGCAGCTTTTGAAATTTATATGGCATGTTAGCTATTTTAACTAACAGCCTCTTTTATTCTTTTAATAGCTTCAATAATTTGTTCTTGTGAAGCAGCATAAGAGATTCTTATACAATCTGGATTTCCAAAGGATTCACCATCAACTGTTGCAACCAAAGCTTTTTCCAATAAAAACATGGAAAAATCAGAGGCATTATTTATAGTTATGCCTTTTATTGTTTTTCCAAAGAAATAAGAAATATTTGGGAACACATAGAAAGCTCCTTCTGGAACATTCGTTTTAAAACCTTCAATGTCGTTAAGTAAGCTAAGTATTAAATCGCGACGCACTTTAAACTCATCAATCATGTATTGAACTCTTGATGGTGGTTCGTTTAACGCCGTGATAGTCGCACGTTGTGCAATACAGTTGGCGCCACTTGTAATTTGCCCTTGCATTTTGTTACAAGCGCGAGCTATTTTTTCTGGGGCACCAATATATCCAATACGCCATCCGGTCATAGCAAATGCTTTAGATACACCGTTTACAGTAATGGTACGGTCGTACATATCTTCAAATTCGGCCATGCTTGCATGTTTGCCTACATAATTTATATGTTCGTAAATCTCATCAGATACTACATAAATATTAGGATATTTAACAAGGACATCTGCCAAAGCTCTTAATTCGGCTTTGCTATAGATAGATCCACTTGGATTACATGGTGAACTAAACCAAATCATTTTAGTTTTTGGTGTAATGGCAGCCTCCAATTGCGCTGGAGTCATTTTAAAATCTGTAGCAATAGTTGTTGGGACTTCAACAGGAATACCATCGTTTAATTTTATTAGATCGGCATAACTAACCCAATATGGACAAGGCATAATAACTTCATCACCTTTATTGGTTAATACAGCTGCAATGTTGGCAAGAGATTGCTTTGCACCTGTAGAAACTACAATTTGATTAGGTGTATAAGTTAAATTGTTATCACGTTTAAACTTAGTAATTATGGCTTGTTTTAATTCTACATAACCATCAACCGGCGAGTAAGAATTATAATTTTCATTAATAGCTTGAATGGCAGCATCTTTAATGAATTCTGGAATGTGAAAATCTGGTTCACCAAGGCTTAAGCCAATGATGTCTTTCCCTTCAGTTCTTAGCTCTCTCGCTTTAGCGGCCATTGCTAAAGTTGCAGACGTAGCCATGTTTAAAATTCTATCGGATAGTAATTGCATTTAATAAATTAATAAAAGTGGTTATTTTATACTTGTAAAGCTGGTTTAGTACCCATATCTCTCAAATGTTTAAAATGAGCGATAATGGCTTTGCGTGTTGTTTGATATTCGTTATAAGGTAAGTCGAATTCTTTAGCGGTTTCCTTAACTATTTTAGATATTTTAGTATAGTGAACATGACTAATGTGTGGAAAAATATGATGTTCTACTTGATGGTTTAAACCTCCTGTAAACCAATTAACCAATTTGTTTTTTGTACTGAAGTTAATTGTCGTTTTAAGTTGGTGTACAGCCCAAGTATTTTTCATGATGCCATCTGCTTCTGGTAAAGGCATTTCAGCATCTTCCATAACATGTGCTAATTGAAACACCACACTTAAAATTAAACCAGCCGTATAATGCATAATAAAGAATCCAATAAGTATTTTCCACCAAAAAATGCTTAAAATCAGCATAGGAATCACAATCCAAATACTAATATATATCACCTTTGAAATAACTAATTTACTCCAATTCCACGTTGGGTTAGGAAATTTTCCATAAGACAATTTACGTTTCATATAACGTTTCATTTGTAAAAAATCTGTAGTAATGGCCCAGTTTATGGTTAACAATCCATAAAGTAAAACAGAATAATAATGTTGGAATCTATGATGCCATTTCCATTCAGAATGTTCAGTAAAACGTAAAATTCGTCCGGCATCTAAATCTTCGTCATGTCCATGAATATTTGTGTATGTGTGGTGCAAAACGTTGTGTTGGACTTTCCAGTTATAAGTATTGCCAGCAAGAATATAAATACTACTTCCCATTAAACGGTTTATCCATTCTTTATTTGAAAAAGATCCATGATTACCATCATGCATCACATTCATCCCCACGCCAGCCATGCCAATACCCATAACAATAGTAAGCAATAGTTGCGCCCAGCCAGGTATATTTAATGTTAGTAGTAAGAAATAAGGCGTTAAAAACAAAGCAAACATGACTATGGTTTTTAACCAAATTGTCCAATTTCCGGTACGCTTAATGTTGTTATCTTTAAAATACTCATTAACACGTTTATTTAGTGTTCTAAAAAAATTTGCAGAATCTACTCTTGAAAATGAAAGTGTTTGTTTGTTCATACTATTAAATTAATGCTTAGTTTATATGTGAAAACTAAAACCGTGCAAAGATAGACATAATGCCGTTTAAGTTATAACGTTTTTTAGTAAAATTATGTATATAAAAAGTATATTTTTGTTAAAAATTTCACATTAATGGAGCTTATTTTAAAATATTTCCCAAACCTTACAGAAGACCAAATTATAAAATTCGCTCTATTGGAAGAGCTTTACAAAGATTGGAATTTAAAAATTAATGTGGTTTCAAGAAAGGATATTGATGAACTTTATTTACGCCATGTTTTACATTCTTTAGCAATTGCAAAGTTTATTGAATTTAATAAAGGAAGCAAGATTCTGGATGTTGGTACAGGAGGTGGTTTTCCGGGTATTCCGTTGGCTATCCTTTTTCCAGAATCCTCATTTCATCTAGTCGATAGCATTGCAAAAAAAATAAGGGTTGTTGATGAGGTTGTTGAGGGATTGGGTTTAAAAAATGTAAAAACGACCAATAGCAGGGTTGAAGAAATTAATGATACTTATGATTTTATAATTAGCAGAGCTGTAGCGGCTATGCCAACTTTTGTACATTGGACTAAAGGAAAAATAGCCAAAGAGCAAAAACACACTATTAAGAACGGCATTTTGTATCTAAAAGGCGGTGATTTAGAAGACGAGTTAAAAGACTACAAGACTATTGAAATTTATAGTTTAAGTGATTATTTTTCTGAAGATTTTTATGAAACCAAAAAACTCGTGTATTTGCCTTTAAAATATAAAGCGTAATCTTTTATAAAGCATTTAATTCTTTATAGATGCCATTCAAGTAAAAAAATTGGTTTTTGTACCAATAGGTGTCTTTGAATACTTCAATGCTACCATCATTCAAAGCATTTGGATTAATAATACTTTTTGCTTTTTGAAAATTTACTTTAGCTTCTACTTTATTGTTAGCCTTAAACTGGGTCATTGCCATACCTAAATAAGCATCAAAATCTAAAGCATCCGATTTAATGGATTCAGTAAAAGCTGTAACAGCAGGAACAAACTCTCCTAAAAAAAGATGGGTAACACCTATATAAAAATAACAAGGTAAATTGTTTTTATCTAGTTGTATGGCTTTATAAAAATCGTTTTTTGCTTCTTTATAGTAATTTATGCTTAAAAGAGCCAAACCCCGATTATAAAAAGCACTACTATTTGGGTTTAGAAGAATAACATATCCATAGTTTTTAAAGGCTTCTTCGTAATTTTTGAGCTCCATGTAAGCCATGGCTTTTTGTTCGTAGGATTTAAAATCGTTAGGGAATTCATTTGTGATTTTATTGAAATCTAAAATAGCTTCCTTAAATTCGCCTAAATAGGCTTTTGACAATCCTAAATTATAAAGTGCATTTGTGAGTTGTTTGTCGAGTTCCAATGATTTTATGTAATCTTCTTTTGCTCCTAAATAATCTTGTAAAGCAAACTTAGAATTTCCTCGATTGTAATAGGTGTCGGCATCTGGTTTGTAGAATATTACTTTTGTATAATCTAAAATGGCTCCATTATAATCTCCTAAGTTGTATTTTGCAAGTCCTCTATAAAAATAAGCATCTAAATTTTGAGGTTCTAACTGAATAACTTGAGTAAATAGTTCAATTTGCTCATTAAAATTTGTGGATTTTAAACCTTGCCTTAATAATTTATTTACTTGACCAAAAGATAGTAAGGGAACTATGAGTGCAATAAGTAAACATTTTTGCATGGCTTTTTTGTTTTATAAACGAACTATTTAAATAAAAATTATAAACTTTTTGGTTATGCCTTGTCTACCCCTTTCACATTCATTTTTAATATATAATTGGTAGTTCTAGCTGTAATAAAAAGTATATTACCTTTTTTACCTCCAAAACAAACATTGGTTGGGGCTTCTGGAATTATAATTTCTTCAATAAGGTCTCCTTGTAGGTTAAAAATTAAAACTTTATTTGCAGTTGTTAAATAAATATTACCTTGGTTATCGATAGTCATACCGTCGCTTCCGTATTTTACAAATGATGTTTTGTTAGTTAAAGAACCATCTGCTTGAATATCATATTTAAAGGTTTCCCTTGCTCCCATATCAGCTACATACAGTGTTTTTCCATTCGGGGTTCCTATGATGCCATTTGGTGTTTTGTAATCATTTAAAAATCTAGTAGTTAAGCCTTTGGGGTTTATATAGTAAACACCTCTGGTATCTTGAATTTCTTTATGGTCTTTTGTCCAGAAAGGTCTTTGCCAATAAGGATCTGTAAAATAGATTCCTCCGTTAGGAGCAATCCATAAATCGTTGGGGCCATTGAGATGCTTTCCATCAAAATCTTCAAAAATGACATGGAATTTTTTATTTTTATCAAAATAACCTATTTGGTTGGTTTCTTCAGCACAAGCATATAACTCTCCTTTAGTGTTAAATGACAATCCATTGGCTCTTTTGGCATCATCTGAATATAAACTTACTCCTTTTTTTTCATCCCAAATATAAATTTTGTTTTGAGGTTGATCTGTAAAATAAACACGACCTTTTTTGTCGACAGAAGGGCCTTCTGTAAAATCAAATTTAAAATCAGATTTAATTAATTCTAATTTTGCATTAGGAGCTATTATTGATTCTTTTCTTTCAGATTGAGAAAAACAATTAATAAACAGCGTTGTTGTAATTAATGTTATTAATTTTAGCTTAATCATTTTTTCTTGTTTAAAGTTATGGCGCAATAAAACTAATAAATTTAATTCTACAATTAATTTAAAAAGCATAATATCATTTATTTCTATAAAATGAGATTTCTCTTATTGAGAGTTTTTTTTGTTAATGTAATAAATGTTACATATAATTATTTGAAATACTACCATATTTGCTTCTTAAAATTCTGGTTTTAAGATTTTAGGAGTTAATGGCACTTGGCGTATATGTAATGTATACGCCATTTTATTTTTGACTTACAAGATAATTTAACTTCTTTATTAGTAATATATTTGGTATTAGTAATTTTGTAAATTGCAACACTTTATTATAGTATATTATATGGTCACTCTTAAACAATTAGCCAAAGAATTAAATGTTTCTATTTCCACCGTTTCAAAAGCACTTAATAATAGTGAGGAAATAGGTGAAGAAACTATTAAGCGCGTTAAGGAACTTGCTGACTTATATAACTACAAACCTAATAAAGTGGCCTTAAGTTTAAAACAGAATAAAACAAAAACAATAGGGGTTATTATACCAGATATTCTTAATCATTTTTTAGCTAAAGTCTTGTTTGGTATTGAAAGAGAAGCGGCACAATATGGATATAACATTATAACATGTATATCGAACGAATCTTTAGAGAAAGAAAAAGATGGTTTACAACTGCTCGCTAATGGCAGTGTAGATGGTTTTATTTTATGTGTGGCACAAGAAACACAAGTTAAAAATGAAATAGCACATTTTAAAAAAACCATTGGTCAAGGATTGCCAATTGTGATGTTTGACCGTGTTGCACATGATGTTTTATGTGATAAAGTAATAGTTGATGATTTTGACGCTACTTATAATGCAACTAAAAGCCTGTTGCTTGAGGGAAGAAAAAATGTTGCTTTTATAAGTGGTATTGATGACTTAAGTGTTGGCAAATTAAGAGAGCGAGGTTATAATAAGGCTATATTAGAGAGTAGTAATCAACTTCCTGTAGCTTTAAAAATCTCTAAAATGGAAGACTCACAATTAAAGATTAAACTATTTTTTGAGAACAACAAAATCGATGGTGTGATTGCAGCCGATAGCGCATCGGGTGTTATAAGCATTAATACAGCCATTGGTTTTGGCTTGCATGTTCCGAAGGATATTTCTGTAATAGGATTTTCAAGTAAATATATTTCTAACCATTCTATACCACGATTAACAAGTATTAGGCAGCATGCTAAAGATATAGGTGCCAATGCGGCTCAATTGTTGATTAGACGATTACAAAATAAAAATATGTCTGAGAATGATGTTTCTACTCGAATTATAAAAACAAGTTTAATTAAGAGTGGGTCAACATTGTAATTTCAAAATTAGTTATTAACACCCAAAAGTTAATAACTTGACATCAAAAATACGTTTCATCGTTTAAAATATCTATTTAATCGATTTTTTTGTATCCTACCTACTGTTTTGACATACATTTACAGCATCTTAGCGAATGTTCTAGTAATCTCTCTCAGTTCCTAAGATATTAATCCGTTTTTGACGTAACTGTCACTTCCCTCAAAAATTAAATTTTAAAAAATCTTTGCATTTTTTGTGCATTCGATTTTAAGTTAATTATCCATTTTTTCCCTCAACAAAGATTTTGGTTTCAAAATCCTTGTAAGTTTTTTTAAAATAAATAGAGAATAACTGTGTAACCTTAAAATTGAATTAATATGAAATCCCTAAAATTTACCTTATTAGTAGCAGTGCTTTTCGCAACGTTATCTTCATGCACAAAACAAGATTTAAATGAAGATGATTTATTAGGCGATCCAACTCCAAATGTTGTTATTGGTGGAGATGGTGATGTTACGGAAAGATAATATAACTTTACTAAACATAATTAAAGCCTTTATCTTAAGATAAAGGCTTTCTCTTTAAAAAAAGAAAAATTATAGATACATTTGAGATACCTTATATGTAATTGCATTGAATCTTAAAATTTTTGTTTTAGCGATTTTTTTTTCGTGTGTTTCTTTTGCTCAAGAAGATACCAAATCCATTATTGACAGTATTAAATTTCATTTGATAAATTCAAATAAGAATACATTGGATATTAAATTGAGATTAAAAAATGCAAAACAAGCAAAAAAACTTTCGGAACAATATGATTTAGATTCCCTAAAGCTAAAAAGTTATTTAGAGTTATCCAAAATTTATTTTGACAATAAAAAAAATTTAAAATTAAATATAGATTACAACAATGCTTTATTATTGAAGGATAATCATAAAGCACTAAAGATAGCCATAGGAATAAATGATTCTTTATCACTAGCAGATATAAACAAGAATTTAGGTTATTACTATTATGATATATCTATAGATAGTGCTTATTATTATAATAACAAAGCTGAAAAATTATATACAAACCTTAAGGATAACTATGCTACAGCTTTAGTGCTTCTGGATATTGCTTTACTTCAAAGAAATGATAAGGATTATGCTGGTAGTGAAATAACTTCAATAACAGGAATCTCTTTGCTTGATCAGTTAGATGAATCAGATGAGGTTGTAAGATACAAGTCCTATTTTTATAATAACTTGGGTATTATATTCAAAGAGCTTTCCCAATTTGATGAGTCTATAAAGTATAATTTAAAAGCTATACAATTAAAAAAACAATTGAAAGGTAATAATGACGTATTAATTGATAATCAAATAAATAATTTAGCCAATGTTTATAAAAGTTCTAAGAACTACGATTTAGCAATTAAATATTACAATGAGATTTTTGAGAATAAAAAATTGATAGCTGAAAGACCTGGTTTTTATGCAGTTGTACTTGATAATTATGCGCACACTAGGTTTTTGTCTAAAAATTATGAGCAACTTCCAGGTTTGTTCCTTAAAGCATTAAAAATTTGTGATAGTATTCAAGATAGCTATAAAACCATCGTCATTAATCAGCACTTAGCTAAATATTATAAATTCAAAAATCAAAAAGATTCGGCAAAGTATTACGCCTATAGAGCAAAAGATATTTCTTATCCAAATTATACAGATGATTTATTAGAATCATATTCCGTTTTGGCCGAGGTAGAAGATGATAGCATTGCTGTAAAATATTATAATGAGTACATAAAACTTAACGATAGTCTAATAAAAAAGGAAAGAGCTACTAGAAATAAGTTTACTAGGATACAGTATGAAACTGATAAAATTGAAAAGGAAAACATCAAAATATCAAGAGAACGCATGTGGTTATTAATAACGTCCATTGTGTTAATCATAAGCTCATTTTTAATATACATAGTTATTCACCAAAGAAACAAAAACAAAGAGTTAAAGTTTATTCAAAAGCAACAAGAAGCCAACGAAGAAATATATAACCTCATGTTAAATCAAAATGAAAGTGTTGAAGAAGCTAGAACATTAGAGAAAAAACGTATTTCTCAAGAATTACATGATGGTGTATTAGGCCGTTTATTTGGTACAAGATTAAGTCTAGATAGTCTAAATATGGGAACCACTGTAGATGCTATAAATACAAGGAGTCAATATATTAATGAGCTTAAAACAATTGAACAAGATATTAGAAAAGTATCTCATGATTTGAATACTGATTTTGTTTCGGGTTCCGGGTTTGTGGATATTATCAATACTTTGGTGGAGACTCAAACGGGTGTTTACAAACTAAAGTATAAAATAAACCATGATGGATCTATTAATTGGGATGAAATACCCAATAAAAGTAAAATACACATATATAGAATCATACAAGAGACGTTACATAACATATATAAACATGCAAATGCCAACACGGTAAAAATTAGCTTTAAATTAAAAAATAATGTAATTTGCTTATCTATAAAAGATGATGGTTCTGGGTTTGATGTTAATAAAACAAAATCAGGAATAGGTCTTAAAAATATAAATTCAAGAATTAAGGAAATTAACGCCACATTAAATATTAACTCAGAAAAAAGTAACGGAACAACCATTAAAATTAATATCCCCATTTAACCTACCATTAAATTATGTCAGAAAAAATTAGAATATTGATGATTGATGACCACCCTATGATTATTGAAGGGTATCAAAATACATTGCAATTTACTAAAAAGTCTAATCAAGAATTGTATATAGATATTGCCAATAATTGTGATGAGGCTATACACTTTATGGACAAATCTCTTGAAAAAGCTTTGCCTTATGATGTATTATTTGTCGACATTAGTTTGCCAGCATCTAAAGACGGCTCCATGCAATCAGGGGAAGATTTGGCAGGATATGCCCGCAATATTTTGCCAAAAGCTAAAATTATTATTTTAACGATGTTTAATGAGTCCTTTAGGATTCATAACATTATAAAAACTATAGATCCAGAGGGATTTTTAATAAAAAGTGATTTGACATCTAGCGAGTTGGCAAGTGCATTTCAAGCGGTACTTAACAATCCGCCATTTTATAGTGGTACAGTAAATAGCCATATTCGAAAATCTATTACTACCGATATTATTATTGATGAAAAAAACAGAAAAATACTTCACTTATTGTCACAAGGCGTTAAAACTAAAAATTTGGCAGCTCATTTAGATATTTCTTTAAGTGCGGTTGAAAAACGGAAAAAACAGCTTAAAGATTTGTTTTTAGTTGAAGATGGAGAAGACGAAACACTACTCGAAGAAGCTAGAAAAAGAGGTTTTGTTTAGAAAAAGTAATATATTTCCTCTTATAGAATGTTAAAGTTTTTTAAGATGAAAATTTTATAATCACTTAAATCCTAGATTATACTTGATAATTCTATTTTAACCGTAATTAGATTGCGGTTTTTCCGCAGCTATTAGAGAAAAGTATTAATTATCTTTGTGAGGTCAACACTTCAAATTAATTGATCCCTCAATATTTTATGTTGATAATAGCAATTTACATAAGTCCCGTGGAGGTGAGAGACCCATGGGACTTCTTCTTTTTTAAGACGCGAAAATTACTTGTCTATAATCCCATAAAACTGAAATAAATAATCCCAAATAAATAACTGCTATTATAAATTTTATTATCGTAGAAGCTAAAAACCCAATAAGACTGCCAAAGGCAGCTTTTAAAGCAGTTTTAGAATTACTTTTATTTATTAGCTCACCAATGAATGCCCCAATAAATGGACCGATAATAATACCTCCAGGAATGGGGGCGAACAAACCAACAACCAATCCTATTGAAGTACCTATAATACCAGCTTTTGTGCCTCCAAATCGTTTAGTACCCATAGATGGAATGATATAGTCTAGAACCGAAATTGCTACAGCAATAATAAACGTAATAACAATTAAAGTTATGTACATTGGTATGGCTTTAGTTAAATATAATAGTAGTAGCCCAACCCAACTACTAAATGGACCTGGTAAGATGGGTAAAAAGCTACCAAGAAGACCTAAAATCATACATAAGGCCGCAATAATGATTAAAATAATATCCATATCAAATTTTCAATGTAATTACAAAAAACTATTAATATCAATTTTTAAACTAAAAATTTAGTTTAAACTAATTTTTTAGTTATATTTGTTTTATTCAACTAAATAATTAGTTATAAAAATACATTTAAAAATGATACATTCATTAACGAATATTTAATTGAAATTAATATTAACAATGAATGTTGTTTTTATTAGAAATAGAACGATAAAAATATACAGATGAAACAGTTAACAAAAGCAGAAGAAGATATTATGCAAATACTTTGGCAACTTAAAAAAGCCCATGTGAAATTAATAGTTGAAAAATTTCCAGAGCCAAAGCCTGCATATAACACTGTATCAACCATAGTTAGAATTCTAGAAAACAAGGGTTTTGTAGGTTATGAAAAAGAAGGTAAGGGGCATGTGTATTTCCCTTTAATTCAGCAACAAGATTATAGTAATCAATCTATAAATAAATTGGTTGATAATTATTTTGAAGGGTCTTTTAAAAGCATGGTGTCTTTTTTTGTGAAGAAAAATGATATCAGTTTAAAAGAGTTAGAATCTGTTTTAAAGGAGATTAATAAAAAAGAATAGTCATGGTACCATACATTATACAAGTTGCTGCATTTCAATTGGTGTTTTTAATGATTTATGATGCATTTTTAAAAAAAGAAACCTTTTTTAATTGGAACAGAATCTATTTGCTTTCCACTGCATTACTGTCTGTTTTTATTCCATTTATAAGATTAGAAGTCTTTAAAAATGTCATTCCACAACAATATATTATAAATCTCCCAGAGGTTATAATTGGTAATGCAAAAGTATCAAACCAAAATCCAATACAATTAGAGACTATAGTCATAAAATCTAAAACATTTTGGACTTGGGAAAACTTATTTTATGTGGGTATGATTTTAGCTACCATCTTACTTCTTTTTAAATTAGTGAAAGTGTTAATATTGTTATATAAAAATCCCAAAATGAAGTTAGGTCATTTGCTTATTGTAAACCTATTAAATAGTAATTCGGCATTTTCTTTTTTCAATTATATATTTTTAGGAGACGGTTTAAACGACAACGATAAAGAAGCTATTTTAAAACATGAGATGGTTCATGTTAAACAAAAACACACGCTAGATTTATTGTTTTTTGAAGTGATGCGTATTCTCTTTTGGTTTAACCCTTTAGTATATATGTATCAAAATAGAATCATGACGCTTCATGAGTTTATTGCTGACCAAGAAGTTGTAAAACATCAAGACAAAACACAATATTATCAAAACTTGTTATCCCAAGTTTTTCAGACTCAAAATATATCATTCATCAATCCATTTTATAAACAATCATTAATCAAAAAACGAATCGTTATGTTACAAAAATCAAAATCAAAACAAATTCATTTGCTTAAGTATGCTTTGCTCATTCCCATGGTTATTGGGATGTTGGTTTATACATCTAGTGATGCGCAGAATAAACCTAGTGGAGAAAAAATTATAGCCACAGAATACTCATTTCAAACATTCTATGATGAAGGGTTAAAAGAAAAAATTTATAAAGAATATTTAGAAAATAAAAATCCTAATGAAGCAAAGAAACTACTAGAGAAAGATATTAAAGAAGGCATTTTAAGATTATTTGTTGTTGATGTAGATAATTTGACAACTAAAGAGAAAGAAAAATTTAATGACAAGAAGAAATTGCTAGATACAGGGGACTATTTTACACAATTACATGTTAATAATATCGATGGCAAAAAAAATAGTTGGCTTTTTGGGTCAAATGATGTAAGTAAAACAAATAATATTGATGATTCAAAAGCTGTTGTCTTTGGAGACATGGATATGGAAGTCAGTTTTGCTAAGGTGAACCAAGTGCCCGTGTTCCCAAGCTGTGAAGATTTAGCTTCAAACGAAGATAAAAAGAAGTGTACATCTAATAAAATAACAGAATTTGTAAATAAAAATTTCAATACAAAAGTGGCTGAAGATTTAGGATTGACAGGAAGGCAGCGTATTACGGTTCTTTTTAAAATTGATACAGAGGGAAATATTAAAGACGTACAGTCAAGAGCACCTCATCCTGCTTTAGAAACAGAAGCCAATCGTGTTATAAATACCTTGCCTAAAATGATACCTGGTAAACAAAAAGGGAAAAAAGTTGTTGTGCCATATGCTTTACCAATCGTGTTTATGGTTGCTGACAATAATGAAACTGAAACCGTAACTTCTTTCCAAACCAAACAAATTGATTCTGATAAAGATTACTCGGATTCGACAGAAGTTCCTTATGCCGTAGTGGAAAAAGTACCAGTATTCGGAGGATGTGAAGATTTATTATCCAATGATGAGAAAAAGAAATGTACTTCAGACCGTATTTCTGAACACGTTGGTAAAAATTTCAATACAAAAGTGGCTGAAGATTTAGGATTAACAGGAAGGCAGCGTATTACGGTTCTTTTTAAAATTGACACAGAAGGCCATATTGTAGATATTAAGGCAAGAGCATCCCACCCAGCTTTAGAAGCTGAAACGATTCGTGTTATTAAAACCTTGCCAAAAATGATTCCTGGCGAGCAAAGAGGAAAGAAAGTGATGGTTCCATATGCTTTACCGATTATGTTTGCAGTACAAGACGATGAACCTGAATTAGAAAAGAAGTAATAGTAATTGATTATAAGTAAATGACAAAATCGATTTTAATTTTTTTATCAATACTTATGTTTTTTAAAACCGAAGCTCAAACTTCGGTTTTAAACTTAGCAGATAATTTATATGCATCAGGAAACTACTCAAAAGCTATTGAGCAATATAAACTATATAATATGCCAAAAGAAGTTTACAACAAAATCGCAAAATGTTATGTTGCCATTGGAAATTATGATGAAGCATTAAAAAATTATGAAGCATATATTGATGCCAACCCTAATGATGTTTTAATAAAATTTGAATATGCCATATTACTTTCGCAAACAAAAAAATATAAAGAAGCTTCGGTTGTTTTTAAAGATTTGGTAGCTGCAGATACTAAAAATCCAAATTACCATTACCAATTAGGTATTGTCTTAGAAAAATTAAATGATTCTTCAGCTATTGACAGTTATCGTTCTACTTTCGAATTAGATTCCACACATCAAAAATCCATATATAAGATTGCTAAATATTATCTTCAAAAAGGAAAAAATCAATTGGCAGAAGATTATGCAGACATTGGTTTAAAGACCTATGAAAATAATTTAGAACTCATAAGCTTAAAAGCTCAAAATTATTATTTGAAACAAAATTATAAATATGCAGCTATTTGGTTTGAAAAGCTAGTTGAACTAGGTGAATCTTCACATTTTGTTCATGTACAACTCAGTTCTTGTTATTATAAGTTGTATGAATTTGAAAAAGCCATTGAGCAAAGGAAATTAGCTTTAGAAATTAATCCTGATGACGCCGAATCAATGTTTTTGATAGGCAAGTATTATTATGAAAATAATGATTTTATTAATGCGGAAAATTATATGAAGCAAGCTTTAGAATTGCTGGATAATCCTTTGGATGAAGAATATTCTAAATTGGCAGTTGTTTTAAATAGTCAAAAAAAGCATGATGAAGCCATAGCCGTTTTAAAAAAAGCTATAAAAGAAAATCCTGAAAATATCAATGCTGAATTTATGTTGGTTTTAACTAAAGATAGGTATTATGCCGACATAGATTCCAAAATACAGGCTTATGAAGATTTTAAAAAAAGATTTCCTTCAGATGATAGCTATAGTCCATATATTGCCAACAGAATTAGTGAATTAAAAAATGAAAAATTTATTAAGGCAGGGGAGGAAAAGGATTAAAATCTAAAAAAAATCGTACTTTTCGGCATCAGTTTTGATCCATGAAACAAATTTGTATTTTTCTTTTATTATTGATGCTCAATTCATGCGAGTATTTTAATGTAAAAAAAGTGTCTTCTGAAACTATTTTGAAGGAAGAATTACAAACATTCAATTGGAAGGATGTAGATGAATATCCAACATTTTCTGTGTGTGATTCAACATCTACAAAACAAGAAAAAAAATCATGTTTTGAGCAAACATTAACCAATTTTATTACCAGTTATTTACAGAAAGATGCCATTATAGTAACACAAGATATTCATGACACCATTAATTTGAATTTTAAAGTAACCCGTACGGGTACTTTGATTCTTTTGGACACTAAAATAGATTCATTAACCAATAATGAAATACCAAAAATAAAGCAACTGCTTACTGAAAGCTTAGATTCTTTGCCAAAAATATTTCCTGCGCTTAAACGAGGACAACAGGTAACAACCGAGTTTACATTACCAATTATAATTAATGTAAACTAAAAGGTCTTCACTTTCAAGTATATCCTTGAAAATTTACAATGGCGACATAAACTCTAAAAAAGATATTTAAAAAAACTCAACATGGTACCTTTAAAAATATACTTTTGATTAAAAAATGAAGTTTTTTATCCATTATCCACATTATTATATAAGCACAAAAAAGAATTGTTTAGCTTTGCTAGACTACTTATTGATTGTGTAACCTTAATGCATACAAATTAACCAATATTATGGTATGGCTTCAAATTTGAAATCTCAAATAGTATTATTTATAATGATGAGTTTAGTTTCATCAATAACTTATTCGCAATCTGAAATCGGTACATGGCAGCTTCAATTAGCACTTGGAATTAATAATCCAATTGATGATGGAAAAAACGACGGTTATTATAGTAAATACATTAATTTCCCGTCTTTAAACATAGGGTTACAGCATATATATGCTAAAAATTTAGGGGCTAAATTAGATTTAGGATATAATAGATCTGTGAATGGTGAAGATTCGTTCGAATTTAAATTGAATTACACTCGAATTAATGCCCAATTAGCTTATGATTTTACAGATATATTTCCTTTTATTCCAGAGAGATTTAGAACGGTCGTCCATGCAGGACCAGGAATAAGTTTTACAAAACCTTTAGGCAATTTTTCAGAAAATAAATATACATTTTTAAATGTTTTGGCAGGAATGGAATTACATTATGGAATTTCAGAATCATTTTCAGTTTATGCCGATATGTCTTATGCATTATCACTTTCAAATAAGGATATTTACAATCCTAATATAGATGGGTTTTCTTTTAATGGTGATTTAATGTATGTCTCAATTGGTGTCTCAGTATCACTTAGCAACAACTGTTTTTGTAATTAATGGCTAACGAAAGAATTATATTAGGGATAGACCCTGGCACAACCATCATGGGTTTCGGACTCATAAAAGTCACAGGGAAATCCATGCAGTTCATTCAACTTAATGAGTTGGATTTAAAAAAGTATGATGACCATTATTTAAAACTAAAACTTATTTTTGAGCGCACTATAGAACTGATTGAAACACATCACCCAGACGAAATTGCTATAGAGGCTCCTTTCTTTGGAAAAAATGTACAAAGTATGTTAAAGCTAGGTAGGGCGCAAGGTGTTGCTATGGCAGCTGGTTTATCCAGGCAAATTCCTATTACAGAATACTCCCCAAAAAAAATTAAAATGGCCATTACAGGTAATGGAAATGCCAGTAAAGAACAAGTCGCAAAAATGCTTCAAAGTTTATTAGGACTTAGAGCTCTTCCTAAAAACTTGGATGCTACGGATGGTTTAGCGGCTGCTGTTTGCCATTTTTATAATGAAGGCAAAGTGGAGAGTGGCAAAAGCTATACTGGTTGGGATGCGTTTGTAAAGCAGAATCCTAAAAAAATTGGTTGATTTGTTTTTTTGTAGCGTTGTTTGCTCCTTTAAGAAGTGCTTTTTTGCTCATACTAGTTGAATTTTTTTAACGGAATTATAAACTATTTGGGATAACACCCAATTTAACTATCTTAGCGTCAAACTAATAACGCCAAGATATGAAAACTTTAACAACAAAAATTTTAAACAATACAACAAACTCGCTTATAGGAAATATATTAATTATAATAATTCCAACCGTAATTTTTTATTACGGTATAATCAAAGAGTTTGTTTTTAATACAAAAATAACGAAAATGGAAATAACAGTAGCATTACTTGTTGGCTATTCAATTTTTTCAATATTCAAAACATGGGATTTGAAAAACAAAATAATAGCATTAAAAGAATTTAGGGATTACGAAACGATTTCAATCATAAACTTTTATAATTCCGAAATAAAAAAACTCAACGATAGGCTTTTGGAAACAGAAAAAAAATTAAAGATACCAACCTATTCAGAATTTAACGAAAACGAAAAACGTCTTTTCCATGAAGAAGCTAAATCAAAAGAAAAAATAATAATTGAATATAATTCAATGTTTGAGACTTGGAAATGCGGAAATTATGGCAAAGAAACGTCATCATCTTTTTATAAAAAACTGAATTACGAAGGTTAAAAAAAAGAATAAATGAACATAATTGAAATTTCCGAGAAGTTCCCGACCGAACTTGATGCCGTCAAGTATTTCGAGATGAACCGTTGGGGCGAAAAACCACTTTGCGCCTATTGTAATTCCCCAAGACTTTCAAAGCGTGGAAAGGATTTGCGTTTCAAATGTTATGAATGTGGAAAATCGACATCCGTAACGGTAGATACGGCATTGCACAGTACGAACATGGAGCTAAAAAAATGGATGTTCGCATTTTCAATAGTTTGTGATGCCAAAAAAGGACTATCAGCCTTACAGCTTCAAAGAAACCTAAGCATAAGCTATCCAACAGCATTAAAGATGTACCACAAAATGAGGGATTTAATGAGTATTGAAAACGACACTATTAAACTTGACGATATAGTGGAAATGGATGAAATGTATGTTGGTGGAAAACCCCGAAAGTTCAACGACGGACAAACCGACAAACCTTTTAAAAAGACATCAATCCCAAAACTTGACGAAAGGATAAGTGAACTTAAAGAAGTGGGCGTAACGTTCAAACGAGGCAAGGGCAACCCTGCAAAATCTGCATTGAATCCTAAACGAGGTCGTGGTACTTCCAAGATTCCAGTCATAGGAATAGTTGAAAGAAACGGAGATGTTGTGGCGCAAGTAACCCAAAATGTAACCGCTAAGGAATTAAAAGCAATGGTTCAAAAATATGTTGACGTTGACGATTCCGTTTTGATTTCCGATGAATACAAGGGTTATTCAAAAATGGACACCATAATTGAACACGTTAAAATCGACCACCAAAAACTATATTCATACAAAGGAATAAATACAAACTCAATCGAAAGTTTTTGGGCTATAATACGCAGGCAGATAATAGGACAGCACCATCAAGTAAGTTTAAAACACTTGCCAAAATATGTTGCGGAAGCAGTTTTTAAATACAATAACCGAAAAATAGACGATATGTTTGAAACGTTAATAACAAATGCGATGAAAACCCCTAAAAAGGAATTTATCCCAAATAGTTTATAATTCCGTTTTTTAATATTAAATCATAAGTCATCGCAGGAATCTACATTCATATCCCATTTTGCAAGCAAGCATGTTTTTATTGCGATTTTTATTTTTCTACATCCTTAAAGAAAAAGGAAGAACTTGTGGATGCTCTAATAAAAGAGTTGGAACTCAGAAAAGCCGAACTTCAAGGACGATTTATTGAAACTATTTATTTTGGTGGCGGCACACCAAGTTTATTGAAAAACTACGAATTACAAGCCGTTCTTGATGCTATTTATAAAAACTATAAGGTTATTAAAACCCCAGAAATAACCTTGGAAGCCAATCCAGACGATTTATCTGAAGATGTAATCATACAGCTTTCAAAAAGTAAAATAAATAGACTTAGTATTGGGATTCAGTCGTTCTTTGCAGAAGATTTAAAAAGCATGAATCGTGCTCACAATGCCGATGAGGCTAAAAATTGTTTAAAAGAAGCCACTAAATATTTTGACAACATTACCATTGACCTGATTTATGGAATTCCAAATATGAGTTTAGATAAATGGAATGAGAATTTGGAAATGGCTTTTAGTTTTGGTGTTAATCACATTTCAAGTTATGCCTTAACAGTTGAAACAAATACGGCTTTAGATAGTTTTATAAAAAAAGGAAACTATCCACCAATCGATGAAGATCTGACGCTTCAACACTTCAATCATTTAATTAAAAAAACAGCAGAGCAAGGTTTTGTACATTATGAAATTTCCAATTTTGGTAAACCAGATTATTTTTCAAAGCACAACACCAGCTATTGGCATGGAAAACCCTATTTAGGTATTGGTCCTTCAGCGCATTCGTTTAATGGCAATGAACGAAGTTGGAATGTGAGAAACAATTCCATTTATATTAATTCCATGTCTTATGGGGTATTGCCCAAAGAAACTGAAATACTTTCCACTGAAAATAAGTATAACGAATATATTATGACTGGTTTAAGAACCATTTGGGGTATCTCTTTTGATAAAATTGAAAGTGATTTTGGAAAAGATTATTTAAAGCATTTAAAAAAATCATCTCAAAAATTTATTGATGAAGGGTTATTAATTATGGAAGAAGATGTTTTAAAAGTTACTCAAAAAGGAAAGTTTTTGGTAGATGGCATTGCTTCTGAATTGTTTAAAGTTTAAGTCTATTTAATTGATTAAAATAACGATATGAAAACTAATTTAAAGATTGAAGAATTGGCTATGTTTATTTTAGGTGTTTATTTTTTTACAACATTGCAATTTAGTTGGTGGTGGTTTTTTGTTTTAATTTTAACACCAGATATTGGCATGACAGGTTATGTTGTCAATCCCAAAATAGGCGCATTAACTTACAATCTACTGCATCATAAAGGGATCGCTGTTTTTGTCTATTTATTTGGAATTTATGTTGAAAATGAATTAATTCAACTTATTGGGATAATTTTATTTTCTCATGCATCACTAGATAGAATTTTCGGATATGGTTTAAAATATAATTCATCATTTCATGATACACATTTAGGGAAAATTGGAAACTCATGATAGAAATTTCTACAGAAAAAAGCAAGCTGCAAATTGATATAATTCATCAGTTTTTAACGACTTCTTATTGGGCCAAAGGAAGAACGATTGATGAGATTAAAAAAACCATTGAACATTCTTTGTGTTTTGGGGTTTATCTTGAAGACAAACAAATTGGTTTTGCTCGTGTGTTAAGCGATTATACCGTTTTCGCTTATATAATGGATGTGTTTATTTTACCAGAATATCAAGGGAACGGTTATTCAAAACAATTAATGAAAGCTATCAATGAAGAGCCCAAACTTAAATCTTGTAAAGTTTGGATGTTAAAAACCTTGGATGCTCATGGGCTTTATAAACAATTTGGGTTTACAGAATTGAAGCACCCCGAAAAAGGAATGGAGCGCATTCTCAAATAAAACTTTAAAAAATGAATATAGAACAACTTTATCAATATTGTTTAAATAAAAAAGGTGTAACCGAAGATTTTCCTTTTGATGAAGATACATTGGTCTTTAAAGTTTTAGGAAAAATGTTTTTATTGGTGTCATTAAAAAGTTGGGAATCTGGTAACGCATCTATAAACTTAAAAGCAGATCCTGATTATTCTGAAGAACTCAGAGCAGCATATGAAAGCATAGAACCTGGATTTCATATGAATAAAAAGCATTGGAATACTGTAAAAATTCATAAAGGCGAATTATCCCAAAAACTCATTTTTGAGCTAATAGATCACTCTTATGATATGGTTGTTAAAAGTATGCCTAAAAAGCTAAGAGATACTTTATAATAAACGAGTTGGTAGGCATTTTATAAATTTAACCTAATAACAAGACGTTCTAAATTTGTAGAAACAATCCTTTAACTGTAATATTGCAAAATAAAACAAAACCATGAGTTTAATAAAAGAATTACAAGATAGAAGTGGAAATAAATGTGAGCTATGTGCGGCTACTGAAGGTTTAAAAATTTATGAAGTACCTCCGACTTCGGCTGGTGGTGTTGATGGTAGTTTATTGGCTTGTAGTACATGTATAGATCAAATAGAGAATCCAGACATAACAGATGCAAATCACTGGCGTTGTTTAAATGACAGTATGTGGAGTGAATATAGAGCAGTACAAGTAGTTGCTTGGAGACTTTTGTCTCGTTTAAAAAAAGAAGGTTGGCCTCAAGATTTGTTAGATATGATGTATTTGGATGATGACACATTAGCTTTTGCTAAAGTTACAAATGAAGGGTTGGACGATAGTGAAAAAATTATTCATCGAGATGTAAATGGTGTTATTTTAGAAGCGGGAGATTCTGTGGTTTTGGTAAAAGATTTAAAAGTGAAAGGGTCTAGTATGGTTGCCAAGCAAGGGACGGCTGTTAGAAATATACGGTTAGATCATGAAAATGCTGATTATATTGAAGGCAAAGTTGATGGACAGCAAATTGTGATTATTACCAAATATGTAAAGAAAACATAGACAAAACCCCGATATTTCGGGGTTTTGTTTTATTCAATTTAGGGCAAATCTAGTCAATACAGTAGCTTTTACAGTAATTGATTTTAGATTCAAATCTTGGATCTTGTCTTTTTCTATTCCTTGGCTAGCTGTTACTACTTCATTAAGCATATAGGTGTTATTTTTATAAAATGGTGTCACTATATCATTATTTAATTCTTGAATAAATAATGCTTTTCCTAAACCTTGGTCAATAGCTTTGGCATAACCTACAGCTTTTTCTTTGGCAATTTTTAAAGCTTTTAACTTAGTGTCTCTTTTAATGTTTTCAATATCAGAATGATCTGTTTTTGTAATTGAAATGTTAGAGATGTCAATTCGGTCTAAGGCTTCATAAACCATTCCTAGTGTTTTTCCGTCATTTACAATTAGTTCATAATGTTTGATTTTGGTAACTTGATTTTCGGAAAAAAATTTTCTTTGGTAATAACCATTAAAATCTAAAATAGAGAAGTTGTTTTCTAAATCAATGCCAAGCGATTTCAATACAGAAATCATTTGGTTCTCTTGGTCTTCAATACTTATTTTTCCCTTTTTGTCATTTTCGTTAAGCGTAATATTTAAATAGATTTCATTAGGAATGACTTCGGTTTCCATGCTCCCAGTAACCTCGATATAAGGTTGGTCAATAAAATTTTTTTCTCCGTTTTGGGAAAATGAAATAGATGATGTTAAAATGGATACGAATAAAAGTGTTCTTGTAATTTTCATAATATGGTTTTTTTTTATGAAGTAAATCTAAGAACAACTTTTTTCTTAAAAAAAGAACAATGAGTAAAACAAAAGGTTTGGTTCGTGAATGATCCTTATTAATGAGTGAATATATGGTTCCATGTTGTAAATGGGAGTAAATTATAAAAACAGCATTTTATTATACCAAGTAAAGTGCGTAAGTTTATCTGTTTTTAAGTTGTATATGAAATAAGCATGTCCGAAAATGGACACCAAGCACTAATTAACATATGCGAATAATATATGCCAAATAAAAAATCAATACGTATTTACATATGAAACTATTTGTTAAATACTTAAGTGTTTTTTTTATACTTTGCTTTGGTGCTTTTTTGCAGGCACAAAATAATACTGAAAAATTTACAGTAAGAGGCTCTGTTTTAGAAAAAGATAGTCGAAACCCCATTAAAAACGTTAACATTGAAGTTAATGGAGGCTCTTATACCACTACAGATATTTTTGGAGAGTTTAAAATTGAAGCCAAAAAAGGAGATGAACTTATTATTAAGCATCAAGATTTTGAAACTGTTTATTACACGATTCAAGATAATGAACGTATTATGGTTTTGGTTGAATCAAACGACATAGAAGGTTCTAAATCTAAATCAATTGCGAATTCAAAATCGCAAAACAAAGAGCTATTTAAATCACTTCTAGATTCAGCGGAAACCTATTTGAAAAAAGATGCGAAAAAGAGTTTACAATTTATTACCGATGCTTTAGCAAAGAGCAGTTCTGCAAAAGAAAATGCTGAAGTTTATGATGTTATTGGTGACATCTATATATATTGGAAACAATATGATTTGGCGGTTGCCAATTATCGAATAAGTCTTCAGAATATTCCATCGAATGAAACTAAATTGAAACTAGCAAAGGCTTTTCAGCTCAATAAAAATTATCAAGAAAGTATTCAAACATATACTAGTATTTCAAAAAAGGATCTTTCAAATTGGCAACTTGTTTCTCTTAATGAAGGTTTGGGTGATGTTAATTTACTCACCAAAAATTATAAAGCATCCATTAGTTTTTATAAAGAAGGATTAAAAGTTGCAGAAACCAATAAAATTTCGGCAAAAACCACCGATCTAAATTCCAAAATAGGTGAAGCCTATAATGCTAGTGGAAATAGCGAAGTTGCAAAAGATTATTTCAATAGATCATTAAAATTAGCTAATACTGAAAATAAACTAAGAGCGGCAGAAGAGAAAGTGAAAGTGGCTGATTTTCAGAATGCTATTAGTAACTATTCCGGTGAAATTCAACTAAGAAAAGAAGCCTTAAAAGACATTGAAAAAGTAGGTAAAGAAAAGGAAACAGGTTTAGGTAACGAAAATGCTTTAACACCACAAAAACAAAACTATAAAATTGGGAGTGCTTATGCGTTACAAGGAGATTATGTAAATGCTATTCCCTACTTAGAAAAAAGTATTGTAGAGGCTGATAAAAAAGAAGATCTTATTGTGCAAAAAGATGCTACCAGAAGACTTTCTGATGTTTACAGAGATGCTGGTGATTATAAAAAAGCATTGAGCATCTATCAGGAGTATGTGGATTTGGTGGATAAGGTGTATGTAAAAAAAGAACAGGAAATTTCGCAAGCAGCCCGTTTTAGCAAAGAATTGATAGCAAAGCAAAATAGGATTGTAAGTTTGGAAAGTGACAGGGAACTTTCTGAAAGTAAATACCAATTAACTACCGAACAAACAAAACGGCAGCAACTCATTATTTATTCTCTTATTGGTGGCGTTTTGTTGTTGTTGCTAACGGCTTTTTTAATGTTTAAATATATCAAGCAACAACGGTTAGCAAATAATTTGTTAGCTTTAAAAACACTGAGAAGTCAAATGAATCCCCATTTTATTTTTAACGCATTAAATTCGGTGAATAGTTTCATAGCCTCCAATGATGAGCGTACTGCCAATAAATATCTTTCAGATTTTTCCTTGTTGATGCGAGCCGTTTTAGAGAATAGTGAAGAAGATTTTATTCCCTTGAAAAAAGAAATTGAGCTGTTGGAATTATATACTAAGTTGGAGCATTTTAGGTTTCAAGACAAGTTTGATTATACGGTTTATATAGATGAAAACATAAATATTGAAGATTTTGTAATTCCGCCCATGTTATTACAGCCTTATATTGAAAATGCTGTTTGGCACGGGTTGCGTTATAAAAAAAGTAAAGGACATTTATCTATTTCAATAATACAAACCCAAAAGGATGAAATTACCATAACCATTGTAGACAACGGTATAGGTAGAGAAAAATCGAAAGCATTAAAAACTAAAAATCAGCAAAAACAACATTCCAAAGGTATGGGTAACATTAAAAAACGCGTGTCTATTTTAAATACCATGTATAAAGATAAAGTAGATGTGTTTATTGATGATTTTCAAGATGATGAAGATACGGGGACCAAAGTTGTTGTAACGCTTAAAAAAGATTAATCTTTTTCACAAATTATAACTACCTCAATGTAGATTAATACTACTTAAATAGTTAAAAAATCATACTTATTATTTTTGTGTATATTGCATGACATTAAGCACAAACTAATTATGAAAAAACGTCTAAATTACATTTTCACATTTTTAATTTTTTCTATTTTAATTTCGTGTGGAAAGGAGGATATTTCATCAACAGTAGAACCAATAGAGAAAAAAGATGTATCATTTTTGTTTCAAGTAGGAGAAGTTACAAACAAAAATGTTTTAGAAAATAAAAAAACAAGCAAAGTAGCATATCAAAAAGAAATGGATGATGCAGTTACAGTAATTGTTACAATAAAAGATGCATCTAATAATATTCTTTATAACCGAAAAAAATTAACTATTAGTGCAATAGATAATGGTTATGTAAGTAGTCCAATTTCCTTAGATTTTGGAACTTATACTATCACGGAATTTATAGTATTAGATGCTTTAGATAATGCTATTTTTCTTAGTCCTAAAGAAGGATCTTTATTGACCTCTAGTGTAACAAATGCTTTGCCTTTTTCACTAGTAGTTGGTTCGTCGTCAAATAATGAAATAAATGTTGAAGTATTAAGTTCCTTTAATATGAACCTAGAGGATTTTGGATACACAGATTTGGATTTTGCTACTGTTGGCGAATTTACATTTATTATTGATCAAACAGATGAATTAACCAGTATAGTTATGAATGTTGATACTTACACAGACCAGTATGAGTATATAATTGATTGGGGTGATGAAAATGAAGATTTTTACATACCTGTTTCAGATTTAATACACAACTATTCTGAGAAAGGTATATATATGGTGACTATAAAGGGTAATGTTAATGCTCTTAAATCAGTGGTAATTAATAATAAAGGTTTAGTAGATATCGATTTGTCAAAGTTAGAATCTTTAGAAAGAATTTTATTAATTTCTAGTCAATTGACTTCCTTAGATGTATCTTCTAATAAATCCTTAGAATATTTAAGTTTAATAAGTTCCGATAATAAGTTAACAAGTATTGATTTATCCTCTAACATTTTATTAAAAGAATTATTATTAGGTAATAATAAATTAGGTAGTATAAACTTATCTAATAATCCACAACTAAAACTTTTACATTTATATCATAACGAGTTAACCGTTATGGACTTATCGAATAATCTGCAGTTAGAGAATATAGATTTGTCAAATAATCCACAACTTGTCAGCTTAGATATAGGATTACATACAAAACTCAAAAAATTGAAATTGAATTATATGAAACAATTAAATCTTGATAATATGGATATGTCAATTTATCCAGAATTAGAAAATTTAGGGTTATCTAATGATAATTTATCCAGCATAGATTTGACTTATAACTTAAAATTAAGAGATTTATCACTGGGGCAAAATGAGCTAACAAATTTAGATTTATCGGCAAATAAAGAATTAATATTTTTAGAATTAACTGATAATCAATTAACTAATTTAGATTTATCTTTCAATTCTAAAATAGAATTTATGGGCATTAGTAATAATTTTATAGAATTTATTGACATTTCAAATAGTCCCTTGCTGTCTTCCATTTTCATGACGAACAATCAAATTAACGATATTGCTAATATGGAAGCCTTCTATTCTCAATTGTTGACAAATGTGAAAACGAATAATATTTTTAACGGACAATTATATACCTTGAATAATAATTATGTAGTATCACAGACTTTAATTGATGCTGCAAATGAATTAATTAATGATTTCAATTGGAAGATTCTTTATTGATCCAATAAAATAAAGTAGGTATGAAAACCTGAAAAATTAATTTTTTACGGGTTTACATACTGAACTGTAACGGAAATCAGTTTGATTATCTTTGGTAAAGATTTAAATGCATGAAATTAAACGCCATCATCGTAGAAGATGAAGAAACCAGTAGGGATATTCTAAAAAATTATCTAAAAAAATACTGTCCAAACGTTAGCATTCTGGGAGAAGCTTCCAATATTGATGAAGCACTTATTTTAATAAATGACAATAATTTGGATTTGGTGTTTCTTGATGTTGAAATGCCTTATGGCAATGCGTTCGATTTATTGGACAAACTTGAAGACATTAATTTTGAAACCGTGTTTGTTACAGCTTATAATCATTATGCCATGGAAGCCTTGAACGCACATGCTTCTTATTATTTGATGAAACCAATATCCATTGATGAGCTTATTAAAGCCGTTAACTATGTTTCCGAAATTAAAACCAAAGAGAATGCCCTTCAAAATCAAGTGTTAATTCCCAAAGCAAATACTGTAAATGGTAAGATTACGATTCCGGTACAAGATGGTTTTGAAGTTATTAATACGTCCGATATTTTATATTGTAAGGCAGACGATAATTACACAGAAATTTATTTAAGCAACAATAAAAAGAAATTAGTAAGCAAAACACTTAAATATTTTGAAGATGCTTTAAATGGTGGTAATTTTGCACGTGTCCATAAATCCTATTTAATCAACGTTAGCGAGGTGGTTAAATATTTAAAAGGAAAAGGAGGAAGTGTGGTGCTTAGTAATGGAAAGGAAATCATGGTTTCTGCCTCTAAAAAATCAGAGTTGTTGGATTATTTTAAGTAATAGTTTACCATGAGGCACAATATAGGAATCTTTAATATCTATTCATAATATTTAAAATAGACAATAAACAATAAATTATAATAAATAATCAGTTCAATATGCCAATAATAAAACCAGTAAACGGAAAATCTCCTCAAATACCAGAGGATTGTTTTGTAGCCGAAAATGCCACGATTGTAGGCGATGTGGTTATGGGAACCCAATGCAGCGTTTGGTTTAACGCCGTCATTCGTGGTGATGTACACTTTATTAAAATGGGTAACAAAGTAAATGTTCAAGACGGTGCTGTTATTCATGCAACTTATAAAACCTCGCCAACAACTATTGGAAATAACGTATCTATTGGTCATAATGCCATTGTACACGGTTGCACCATTCACGATAATGTACTTGTTGGTATGGGAAGTATTATTATGGACGATTGTGTTGTTGAAAGTAATAGTATTATAGCAGCAGGAGCCGTGGTTACAAAAAATACAAGGGTAGAAGCAGGCAGTATTTATGCAGGTGTTCCTGCAAAAAAGGTTAAAGACATTAGCAAAGAGCTTATCTCTGGTGAGATTGATAGAATAGCAAACAACTATATTAAATATTCAAGTTGGTTTAAGGAATAACTATTTCTGCAAATGCAGGGATTTATTTTATTAATTTCAATAATATCTTTCCATAGTATAAAACTCCAACTGAAATTATTAAACAAAGATATAAACCAGTTCTCAATCCAAGACGAAACCCTTCTTCAAACCTTTGAACTATAATTAGCAGGATAATATAAGTCAAATAACCAGTTCCGAATTTAAACATTCTTTCAAATGCATTCATTTTTCTGAAAGTAGTACAATAAAGAAAGGAATGAAAAAACTTAACAAGAAAGCTCCAATTCGGCTATTAATATTTGCGTTCGAGTCTAAAATCAAGAACCCGATGATTGCCATCAAAAGTAAATTTAAGAGAATTAGAAATATGCCGTTAATTATTAAGGAACCAATAAATTTGCCTTTGCTTGGTTCTCTTTTATTGGTAAAATAATCACTATTTATTTCAAGAACATCACAGTAACAAATTAAATTTAATGTTGTGCCTCTTGGCTCATTTTCATTATTTTTCAATTCTTTGAATGGTTCTTAAGTTAACTTTTGAAAGTTCAACTAATTCTTCTTGAGTGAGTCCTTTAGATTTTCTGATTTCTAAGATTTTAGTTCCTATTGAATTCATATTAATAATTTTTATCAAATTTAGAAAATCATCAAAAGTTTGATAGCGGTTTAGTTCTGACATTTTAACGACATTTGGTTTTGTCATTTATGGGGTAGCTTTTATTTTATAAAACTTAAATAACGTGAATAATGGATAAGAAAAAGAGTGT
This sequence comes from Confluentibacter sediminis, assembly GCF_003258355.1. Lineage (GTDB taxonomy): Bacteria > Bacteroidota > Bacteroidia > Flavobacteriales > Flavobacteriaceae > Confluentibacter > Confluentibacter sediminis. The sequence continues at coordinate 227,333 of NZ_QKPO01000010.1, forward strand.
TTTTAATTTGTATTAATGACTGATATTTAGTATATTAATAGTATGAAAAACACTCAAATGCTTAGAGATAAAGTTACAGAATTCTTTGTAAAATTGGATGATTTTTCAGCAAGAATTTACTCAAAACATGGCAAACCATCCAAGATTAGTGGACACCAAGGTTAAAAGGCGAAATAGAAAGGGCAAATTATCAGATTCTGAGATGATGAGCATTTATCTGCTTTTCCATTTTGGACAGTTTGCAAACTTCAAACATTTTTGCCTGCAATATGTTTGCAAGCATTTAAATGACCTGTTCCCTGATCTAGTGAGTTATGAACGTTTTACGGCACGCCAAGAAAGAGTGCTGCTGCCTTTAATGTTGTATTTAAAATATAGGGGTCTGGGCAAATCAAGAGGGATCAATTATATTGATTCTACCCTTCTCAGGGTATGTCATATCAAAAGAGAGAAACAGAACAGGGTATTCAAGAATGTAGCAGAAAAAGGAAAATCCACAATGGGCTGGTTCTTCGCCTTCAAGCTCCATATGATCATTAATGACAAAGGAGAGCTTTTATCCTTTTACCTTACCAAGGGTAATGTGGATGACAGGAACATTGAGCTTATGACGTCCATGACAAAAGAAGCCTTTGGTAAATTGTTCGGAGATAAAGGCTATATATCACAGGCCCTTTCTGAGCTTTTATTTCAAGATGGCATTCAGCTTGTCACTAAAGTCAGGAATAACATGAAAAAGCAGAACCTCTCTGATGTGGAAGCTATCCTGTTAAGGAAGAGGGCTTTGGTTGAATCCGTAAACGACGAACTTAAGAACATTTGTAAAATAGAGCATACTAGATATCGATCTGTCAAAGGTTTTTTGGTTAACATAATTGCTGCCTTGGTAGCCTACTGTTTCTTTCCTAAGAAGCCTTCTTTAAATATAACCCCGATTCAATCTAAGCAACTAACTTTAGGGGCGGCTTAAACATTATTAACGTTAATTAAAAATTCAAATAGGCTACTTAAACTAAAATCCAAGATAAGGTTTTGTTGTATTATTTTTATTAGTTAACAAATTTAGTGGATTTTTTTCTGTAAATTTTTTTAACATATATTTAGCCTTGTAAGCTTCCCAAGAATAGAACTGTTTAATTTTCTAAAGTTACCATAAAGTTATAGATTTTAATTG
>NZ_QKPO01000097.1 GCF_003258355.1 Confluentibacter sediminis
CCCAGACGTTCGACGGGCTGACCATCGATGCCACTGCAAACGGTGCCAAGTTTGCGCCGCGCGCCAATGACACCCAGATCAACGCCGGAACCATCATCAGCATCCCGGTGCCAGCCCACACCAATACAGCCACCATCACCCTTGCGTTGTCCGGCGGCACCACCACTATTACCGCGGATGCCGGTGAAGTGAGCAGCGACAACACAGTTATCGCCTTGCCTGCTGCGGAGTCGGCTCGTACGGTAAACGTCACCTTCACTGCCCAGACCTATCTCAACGGCATCGCCCTTGCCGAACAGCAGCCGGAACCCGAGTTCCCCGGTACGCCCACGGTCGCGGCCAAAGACA
>NZ_QKPO01000098.1 GCF_003258355.1 Confluentibacter sediminis
ATTCATTTCTTTGGTCGGAAAACAGAATACGCGGGAACGCCCCTCACGCCTACGAAACCAACGGCTCGACGACGAACCGACATCCACGAAAACAGCAATAGCGCCTCTTTTATCGAGGTAACATATTCCCTCTTTATGCATTCATACCCCCCTATTTGAAAGCTCTGCCAAATATCGCCGACGCTGCGACTTATCATGTTGCCATACTTTGCAATCCTTTGCATCCCCTTGCATCTCAACGGCTTGTCCGAAGTAAGCCGCATCACTGACAGCCGTAGCAACGTTGTTCGTATCGCATTTTCAGACTTCTTATGCCCCCTACATTGCCCCTATATGGCCCCGTCGGC
>NZ_QKPO01000099.1 GCF_003258355.1 Confluentibacter sediminis
ATCCGTCGATCGGTTTTGTATTCCTTTCCCTTGCCGTTCTTGTTGTTCTTTCCTGAGGATTTTCCGGCTGTACCCCACTTGCCGGCCTCTTCAGGCTTGTTGGTTCTGTCGTCGTCCTTGGCCATGCTCCCGATTGTACGTCTTGTAACTCAGGAGACCCAGCAACGTAGCGACATTCACATTCCACTTGTTACTGCAAATCTATAGACATGCAGTCGTTCGGACCGTAATTGTTGGCTTTGCACCAATTCCAAGCCTCATCCGTCGAGTCGAAGCCCTCACCGGCAAGAATCACATAGTATTTGTCGGAATTGCTGCTGTAGGTGGGCCAGTCACCC
>NZ_QKPO01000100.1 GCF_003258355.1 Confluentibacter sediminis
GGAGGCTGGAGTCTCTGCGGCGACCGTATCTCATGCAATCAACGGACGTGACCGCATATCGGAAACTACTAGGCAAAAGGTATTTGATGCATGTGCAAAGTTGGGGTTTTCAGCATCGAAAACAGCCTCCATGCTGCGAACAGGAAAGACAAATCGTATAGCACTTACCGTAGGTAACTCACTGGCTGGCTGGTTCAGTTCACAACTAGCCGAAGGCGTATATTCCGTGCTCGCATCCCAAGGATATGACTTGCTATCATACCGACTTGCAAACGCCGATCAAAGACGCGATTTCTTTTCCTCAATGCCAGTGAAGCGCAACGCAGACGCGGTCA
>NZ_QKPO01000102.1 GCF_003258355.1 Confluentibacter sediminis
AGATCATCATGCCCCTTACGTCCAGGGCTTCACGCATGCTACAATGGCCGGTACAACGGGATGCGACGCGGCGACGCGGAGCGGATCCCTGAAAACCGGTCTCAGTTCGGATCGCAGTCTGCAACTCGACTGCGTGAAGGCGGAGTCGCTAGTAATCGCGAATCAGCAACGTCGCGGTGAATGCGTTCCCGGGCCTTGTACACACCGCCCGTCAAGTCATGAAAGTGGGCAGCACCCGAAGCCGGTGGCCTAACCCCTTGTGGGATGGAGCCGTCTAAGGTGAGGCTCGTGATTGGGACTAAGTCGTAACAAGGTAGCCGTACCGGAAGGTG
>NZ_QKPO01000103.1 GCF_003258355.1 Confluentibacter sediminis
AAAGTCGCTAAAATTCGCGTCTGTTGCCGTCTCTGGGCAAACCGTGATTACCAAAGTTATTTTTATGGATGTTTCCTTAAGCGACGCTGAATTAGAGTCGCAGATTGAAATTGAAGCCGACAGCTTAATTCCTTACCCACTAGATGAAGTGAGTCTTGATTTTGAAAAGCTCTCTATAAATAGTGCTGACCCGAGCAAAATAAATGTACTGCTCTCTGCCGCTAGAACCGAAAGCGTTGAAGCCAGAGTCGGTGCGTTAAGTGCTGCGAATTTAACCGCAAAAGTAGTGGACGTTGAAAGCTATGCGCTAAGTCGCGCTATGGATGTTTAC
>NZ_QKPO01000104.1 GCF_003258355.1 Confluentibacter sediminis
CACACTTATCGCCCACAGCCCAGTCGCGCTCGATTTTGGTGCGTGCGGTAAGGGGTATTTGGTGGATTTGCTTGCGGGGATGTTGGGCGATGGCGCGGGCCACCCTCAACCCATTCAATACGTCATCGACGCCGGGGGTGATTTGCTAGTGCATACGGACGAACCAATCACCATCGCCCTTGAAGATCCTGCCGATCCGGCCAACGCCGTAGGTGCGGTCGAAATCAGCCAAGGTGCATTCTGCGCGAGCTCCCCCAGCCGCCGCCACTGGTCTGACGCCGCAGGTCACCAACTTCACCATCTGCTCAACGCCATCGACGGACTACCGG
>NZ_QKPO01000105.1 GCF_003258355.1 Confluentibacter sediminis
CTTACCCGTGGCAAATTCGGATAGGGTCAAATGCTCACGCACCAGCACGGTGGCCCAGTCGACGATGTCCGGCGCGTAGCCCATACGCTTGAGAATCACCGGCACATGGCGGGCACCCTCGGCGGCGTGATCGGCCACGGACGCGCGCTTGCCGATGTCATGGGTAATACCGGCCAACAGCAACGCCTTGAAATGATCGTCATCGTACCGTCCACCGGACGGTGTCTCACGACCCAGACGCGACGTGACCTCCACCATATGCCGATCGATGGTGTACCGGTGGGCGGCCGAGGCGGACGGACGGTTGCGGACGCCGAGCCATTCCGGCA
>NZ_QKPO01000106.1 GCF_003258355.1 Confluentibacter sediminis
CGAACGCGGTGCCTGACGGCGCCGATGAAAATGAGGAGACGCAGGCATGAGCGGCGATCTGGGCAATTCCTACAACATCGATATCTGGGGTCTGCTCATCGCGCTGGGCATGGTGGCCGTGGCGGCCATCATCAGCGAACTGATGCACATGGGCATCGGCAAGACCCTGATGTGGTCGTCGTGCCGCGCATTGGTGCAGCTGTGCGCCATGGGCTTCATCATCGGCTACGTGATCCGGTCGAACAGCGTATGGATGGTGTTCGCCCTGATGGCGGTAATGCTGGTGGCGGCCGTGCAGATCGTGATGTCCCGCGCACGCGGCATCCCC
>NZ_QKPO01000011.1 GCF_003258355.1 Confluentibacter sediminis
TGTCATTAATTTGTAGAAAATCTATAGATTTATAGAAATAAATGGGGTTTGTGCGCAAACTCCCGTTCTGCACCATATAACAAACAATGCTGAATAAATACAAAATTAAGAGTTATAAATATGTTTTTGAAAGACTTTTTGAAAATAATGAGTTAAAAAATGGCTCAATTCTATCTGGCGCGGCAATTTCATCAATACTTGGAAGTAATTTACCATTAGGAAAGGAACTTTTAGATTCAGGTATAAATTCTGTATTGAAAGATTCAAATCTAAAACGATATAGAACAAAGTTAAAACAAAAAAAAAGTTTCCAAAAACTTACCCCTGAAAATGTTTTTGAATTAATTATTCAAAATTTTGGCAATGACTTCTTATCATTTTTCGATATTTTAAAATATGCAAATCCAAACAGCCTGCATAAAACTCTCTCAGAATTCATAAACTCTAATTATTTTAATTTTTACACTACAAACTTTGACCTTTTAGTAGATATATTTTGTAACTCTAAAGATGATGTTATTCATATTCACGGGAGTTTAGAGGATAAGTCAAGCCTATCAGTAACTCTTAGAACTATAGCTAAAGGTATTAGTTTAAAGCATTATAGAGAATTTAAAGAAAAAAGCCTGAACAAAAGTCTATTAGTAATTGGTTACTCTGGTAATGATAAAGATGTAATCGAATTAATTAATGAATCAAGTTTTAAAAATATCTATTGGATGATTTATGATATTAAAAATGAATGGGAACTTCAAAATATATCCAATATTAATAAAAAAATAATCTTATTTGAGGGAGATTTAATTCGTTTTGATAAAGATTTAAAGTCACTTTTTAATTTAAAACATAACTTAGAAGATGTAATTTCCAAAAGGAAAATCTCAATTAATAAAAAACAGATTATAAAATCATTTAATTATGCAACTATCGACCAATTGAAATTTTTGATAGCTGTCTATAATTCAATTGGTGCTTATGAATCTGTTATAGAGATATGCTCTAAATTTAAAAATAAAATAGTTTCTGTATCACAACAACAATATTTATTAAATTGTTTATGTGCAGCACAAAGAGCCATTGGTTCATCATTTTCTTCAGCATCATATTATGCGAACCAAGCTATTAAATTATATAACCTTAGTGGTTATTCTAAATTTGAATATATAATGTCCTTAAATTTAAAAGGTCTTATATTTTTAGAAAAGAAAAGAAGTTCACCAAAAGATGCATTAAAAACATTTTTAGATTTAGAGTTGTTAACTAATGAAGAAGAATGGAAATTGGCTTTTAAGGATGAAATTCAAATAAAATCATTCAAAGGTCGATTATTCAATAATATCGGATTATGTTATATGGAATTAAAATCATTTTCTCAATCGCAAAAATATTTTGAAGATGCAATTACATCGAAGAGAGAAAATGGCGATTTATTGTCCGAAATCATAACATTATGTAACCTATGTGTTAATGATTTATATTTCCTAAAAAAAGAGAAGAAAATAGTTATTGATAGATTATTTTTTTTATTTGTTAAATATGAAAATGATGTTTTGCCACAAATAGCTTATTACTATAGACGAACTGGAATGGTTAATTGTAAAATTGGAAATATTAAAGTAGGAATTAAAAGGTTGAAAAAATCAATTGCTATTTATAAAAAATTAGAAAGAACTGATTTCGATGACTTATTAATAAAAGAATATATAGACAAATACGGTGCATAACAAAGAACTGAGTTAAAAAACCCACCACAACACTCCACCACCATCAACTTTTGATTTTAACAACCTCTGGAAAGTATTGATATTAAAGGGATACGAGAGATTAAAGAATCCTACGTTTTTTTCTGCCAGCCAAGCGCTCTAGCCAACTGAGCTACATCCCCATTAATTATTTTAATTCACTTAAAACTAAAACAGGAATATTACTGCTAAAATCCTTTTTAAGTATTTCGTTATTTTCCCATAATTTGCTAAAAAACCCACGTTTTCTTCTCACAACACATAACATATCCGGATTATGTTCTCTATAATGTTCTAAAACACCTTGAAAAGTAGTCGCATTTTCTGAATAAATAGTATTAGATATTAAAGATTTTAAATCATCATTTACATCGAAATCGCCTTCATTATAATAATGTGTTTTTACTAACAACAAATCAACTGTGGCTTTAAAGTGTTCTTTCACATATTTTAAAGGCTCTAACACACCTTCCTTTTTAATAATAGCAGACTTTACAGCCATTAAAATAGTATTAACTGGTTTAAAAACGCTAGACTCTGGAACAATAAGTGCTGGAATTTGGGTACGTTTAATAATTTTTCCAGAGGTTTTTCCTAAAAACACTTCTTCCTTAATTGAATTCGTTCTCGGCTCAATTAATATTAAATCAATATCGGCAGCCTTACTAACTAATTCTAAGGTATCAATTAAATCTCCTTTTAAACTTTTTACGATATAATCAACTCCCTTTGTATCAATTTTAGACACTAAATCATCTAAATACACCTTACTTTCACGGGCTAATATAGCGTCAACATTCACCATAGTTCCTGCCTTTGTATACACATTGTATGTTTGTACAATAAATAATTTTGCGCCAAAATTTTTAGCAAAATCTATAGCATATTGTAAATGACTCAATGAGTTTTCAGAGGTACCTATTGGAACTAAAATATTTTTCATTTTTAAACAGAGTTTAAAATATTATACATGCAAAAGTAATCATTTATATGAATTGTAAAGACACTAAAAAAATGATTACATCTTTTTTAATTCAAAATATTATTATTGCCTTGTTTTGCTAATGTAACTTTTATTGCTTTTAAACAATTTTCAATTTATAATTTAGGTGATTAAAAAAATAACGAAAAATTAAATATTACAAGCATGTTAAATGCTTTTGGTTTAACAAAACAAGGCTTTAATTTGAATAAAATTTTCCAATATAATGAAGCAATTTATCGTATTATTAATTTTCATTTTTACCCTTAATGGATTTTCTCAAATTTTAGACCCTGTAAAATGGTCAACTTCTGTAGAAAAAATATCTGACACAGAATACAACTTAATAATTTCTGCAGACATTGAAAACAACTGGCATTTATATTCCCAGTATACAGACGAGGGTGGCTCTTTGCCCATCGAAATATCGAAAAAAGAAGGAGATGATTTTGAGCTTATAGGAAAAGCCGTAGAAAGTGACACTATAAAAAAATACAACGAGATTTTTGAAGTATACGAGACTTTTTTTGAGCATAAAGCTGTTTTAAAACAACGAATTAATTTAAAAAACAACGATGTTTCAGCAGTAAGTCTGAATATAACAGGACAGGTTTGTAAAGAAGCTTGTTTGCAAATTGATGAGGATTTTACTTTTGAATTAAACGAAGACAGTTTAGCAGAAACTACTAATGTCGGTAATGTTGACAATGAATCTACAAACCAATTTCTGTATGGATTAACAGAAATTAATCTTGATAAATCCAATCAAAACTGTGATAATGATGGGGGTATAACGCCAACAGATTCAGCAGGTGAAAAATCGCTTTGGAGTATTTTTGGACTTGGTTTTCTAGGCGGTCTCTTAGCACTCTTAACACCTTGCGTATTCCCTATGATTCCGTTAACCGTTAGCTTTTTCACTAAAAGAAGTGGTAGCAATAAAAGCGCTGGCATTTCTAAGGCTATTTTATATGGTTTCTTTATTCTGGCTGTATATTTAATATTGAGTATTCCGTTTCATCTATTAGATTCTATAAATCCAGATATATTAAATGAAATCTCGACTAATGTTACCCTAAACATTATTTTCTTCTTGGTTTTTGTGTTCTTTGCGTTTTCATTCTTTGGATATTATGAATTGACACTTCCTGCAAGTTGGACCAACAAAACAACTAAAGGTGAAAGTGTTGGTGGTATATTGGGGATCTTTTTTATGGCATTGACTTTAGCATTGGTGTCTTTCTCTTGTACCGGCCCCATTCTGGGGTCACTGTTAGCTGGTTCATTAACCGCTGATGGTGGTGCGTGGCAATTAACTGCTGGCATGGGTGGTTTCGGATTGGCTTTAGGATTACCGTTTGCCTTGTTTGCGATGTTCCCAAATATGATGAATGCCTTGCCAAAATCTGGTGGTTGGTTAAATACAACTAAAGTGATTTTAGGGTTTTTAGAATTGGCTTTAGCATTCAAATTTTTATCGAATGCTGATTTAGTGCAACATTGGGGCGTCTTAAAAATTGAACTGTTTTTAGGATTATGGATTATTATTTTTGCTGGATTAGCTCTTTATGCTTTTGGTAAACTCAGATTTCCTCACGATTCCCCTTTAAAAAAATTATCTTTTTTAAGAGTTGCTTCAGGTGTGCTAGTGACTTCATTTGTAGTATACTTAGCTTCCGGTTTTAGAGTGAATAAAGACACTAATACCTATACCCCTCTAACTGTTTTGAGTGGTTTAGCACCTCCTGTTGGGTATAGCTTTTTTCTCCCTAATGAATGTCCAAATAATTTGAATTGCTTTAAAGATTTAAAAGAAGGTATTGCTTATGCCAAAAAAGTGAATAAACCCATTATGCTAGATTTTACAGGATACGCTTGTGTGAACTGTAGAAAAATGGAAGAACATGTATGGCCAAAAAAGAAAATCGACAACTATCTAAGAAATGATTATGTGTTGATTTCGTTGTATGTTGATGATAAAAAAGAACTTCCAGAAGACCAGCAAATTCTTGTAAACCGCATCAATGGCGGTACCAGAAAATTAGAGAATTATGGTCACAAATGGGCTAATTTTCAAACGCAATTCTTTCAATCAAACTCGCAACCTTACTATGTGCTTTTAAGTCCCGATGGTAAACATGTATTGAATTCTCCCGTAGGTTACACACCTAACGAAGAGGATTATGAACAATTTTTACAATGTGGATTGGATGCTGTTGGCAAAAACCAATAGAAGTCTGCGCTAAATATGTAATAAACTTAAGGTTTTAATTACCTTTGTGTAACTTAATACATGCGTATATGATATATTCAATGACGGGTTACGGAAAATCTGTTTTGCAGTTACCAACAAAAAAAATAACTATCGAGTTAAAATCATTAAACAGCAAAAGTCTAGATTTAAATACCAGAATGCCCTCTATATATAGAGAAAAAGAACTAGATATTAGAAAAGTTCTAGCCGACAAACTAGAACGTGGTAAAATAGATTTCTCCATTTTTATTGAATTAACTGCGGAAGATACCTCTACTCAAATAAATACGCCTGTAGTAAAACAATATATCGAACAATTGAAAAAAGTGGTTGATGGTGACGAGATGGAACTTCTAAAAATGGCCGTTCGTTTCCCGGACGCTTTAAATACCGTTCGTGAAGAAATTGACGAAGACGAATGGAAAGCTATTCAAACAGAAATAACAAAAGCCATAGATTTGATAAAGGACTACAGACTTAACGAAGGCAAAGTGCTTGAGCAAGACTTTAATAATCGCGTAACTATAATTAGTGATTTATTAGAGAAAGTTATTGCTATGGATCCAGAACGTATTGAAGGGGTAAGGGAGCGTTTGCTTAAAGGCGTTGAAGAACTAAAAGAGAAGTACGACGAAAACCGATTTGAACAAGAATTGGTTTACTACATTGAAAAGTTTGATATTACCGAAGAAAAAGTCCGTTTAAAAAACCATTTAAATTATTTTCTAGAATCTATAAATTCTGTGGATTCTAATGGGAAAAAATTAGGGTTTATTAGCCAAGAAATGGGGCGAGAAATAAATACCATTGGCTCTAAAAGTAATTATGCACCTATGCAACAACTGGTGGTTCAAATGAAAGATGAACTAGAGAAAATAAAAGAACAATTGTTAAATGTGCTTTAAATAAGTCGCCGTATTCAGTATCATTAATCAATAAAAAATATTTGTGCATTCGTGGCAATAGAAGAAATTAAAAACATAAAACAAGGCAAACTAATTGTTTTTTCAGCGCCCTCTGGCTCAGGAAAAACAACCATTGTGAGGCATTTATTAGGTCAAAAGGACTTAAATTTAGAGTTCTCTATTTCGGCAACATCTAGGGAAAAACGTGGTGAAGAAGTTGATGGAAAAGATTATTATTTTCTATCTACAGAAGAATTCAAATCGAAAATTAAAAGTGAAGCTTTTTTGGAGTGGGAAGAAGTCTATCGTGATAATTTTTATGGCACTTTAAAAACAGAGGTGGAACGTATTTGGTCTCATGGAAAACATGTTATTTTTGATATTGATGTATCTGGTGGGTTACGCATTAAAAGAAAATTTCCAGAACAAACGTTAGCTATTTTTGTAAAGCCGCCAAGTATCGACGAACTCAAAATACGCTTAAAAAAGCGTAGCACCGAAAGTGCCGACAAAATAAACATGCGTGTTGCTAAGGCTTCTGCCGAACTCGCTACAGCTCCTTTATTTGATGTTATTATTGAAAACGATGTTTTAGAAAATGCCTTAAAAAAAGCAGAAAACTTAGTGGATAATTTTATAAATTCTTAACGACATTATGAAGGTTGGTTTATATTTTGGTTCTTTTAATCCCATAAATATTGGCCACTTGGTTATTGGTAATTACTTGGCTGAACAAAGTGATTTAGATCAAGTTTGGTTTGTGGTAACACCGCATAATCCATTCAAAAAAAAGGATACCTTATTAGATAATTACCAACGTTTGGAAATGGTATATCTGGCAACAAAAGAGTATCCAAAACTAAAACCTTGCGATATTGAGTTCAACTTACCTCAACCTAATTATACCATCAATACGTTGGCTTATTTACAGGAAAAATATCCGCAACATGATTTTTGCTTGATCATGGGAGAAGATAATTTAAAGAGCTTTCACAAATGGAAAAACTATGAGGTTATTTTAGAAAATCATCATATTTATGTGTACCCAAGAATATCCGAAGGACCTATAGAAACCCAATTTGATAATCATAAAAAGATACACCAAATTAATGCGCCCATCATGGAATTGTCTTCTACCTACATTCGCAGTGCCATAAAAAAAGGCATTAATGTGAAACCTATGGTGCCACAGGAGGCTTGGATATATTTAGAACAAATGAATTTCTATAAATAGCCAGCCAGAGTCTTTATTAAAATTTTAGAAGTCTTTTTTATTTTAATCTCACAATAAAATCTACCAGTATAGCGGCTAAACTAGACGTGCGATTATCAATATCAAATGTTGGGTTTAGTTCTGCAATATCACAAGCTATTACTTTGTTGGTTTCAAACAAAAAGGGCAGTAGTTTAAACAAAAAGAAAGGTGAAAATCCTAAAGGAGATGGTGCGCTAACACCTGGCGTATATGCTGATGAAAATCCATCTAAGTCGATGGTAATATATATGTGATCATTTTTTTCAATGAATGGTTTTAATCGGTCTTGTAATTTTTTTATACTTTCAATAGATTCATCACAATCATAATTAACCATATAATTTACATGCTTGCTTTCCGCGATGTTGAATAATTGGTTAGTATTCGATGGCTGCTGAATGCCAATAGCAAAATAATCAACAGTTTCATTTACATTTTCTAATTCAGAAATAATTTGATTAAAGGGTGTTCCCGAATTAGGCAGGGTTTCAATAGGACGTAAATCAAAATGAGCATCAAAATTTATAATTCCAATTCTTTTTTTAGAGGTGTTTTTTACGGCATCCCAAATCCCCATAAAATGACCGTAAGCCATATCATGTCCACCTCCAATAACGATAGGAAATATGTTTTGTGATAGTAATTGACTTACCGTTTTGGATAAGGCTCCCTGACAGGATTCCATATCATTTTCAACACAAATAACATCACCAATATCTGCGATATGTTTATTATCATGCACAGCAAGTTTGCCAAGTCGTTCTCTTAACACTTTAGGACCTTGCGCTGCGCCTATCCTACCTTGGTTTCTTTTAACGCCTTCATCACACACATAACCTAATAATGCGATATCTATTTTGTTATCTTCATTCAACTCATTAATATGAAACAACGCTATTTTTTGGTGCCAATATAAAATTCCTAAATCTGGATGAGAAGCGCGTCCAGACCAATGTGTTTTTTGTCCAGATTGGTAGGTAACATTCATTTGATGATATAAATCTACTTTCAAAATCTTTACTATTTAGATTATTTCTATTCCATTTAAAAACACGCTTTCTATCTGAGAAGCACCAAACGCATACGGAATAAAACTATAGGAACTTATGGTCTTGGTTAAAATTAAATTCGCTTTTTTACCAACGGTAATAGAACCAACTTCTTTTTCTAAACCCATGGCATAGGCACCATTTATGGTTGCTGCATTTATAGCTTCTTCTGGGGTCATTTTCATTTTTATACACGCCGTAGAGACCACAAAATTCATGTTTCCAGAAGGTGAAGACCCTGGATTATAATCGGTTGCCAAGGCTAAAGGTAATCCTGCATCAATCATTTTACGAGCTGGTGTATACGGAATACTCAAAAAATAAGAACATCCTGGTAAAGCCACAGGCATCGTTTTAGAGTTTTTAAGCACCTCGATATCTTCATCCCGCATGGTTTCTAAATGGTCAACAGAAAGCGCATTATATTTCACACCAGCTTGAACACCTCCGAAAGAGCTAAATTGATTGACATGGATTTTAGGTATTAATCCATACTTTTTTCCTGCCTCTAAAATAACCTCGGTATCTTCAACAGAAAAATAACCTGCTTCACAAAATACATCCACATATTCTGCCAAAGAAGCTTCGGCAACTAAAGGCATCATCTCATTAATAATAAGCTTTACATAGCCCTCTTTATTGTTTTTGTGGTTATTAGGAATGGCATGTGCGCCTAAAAACGTGGCTTTAATCGGAATGGTATAATTTTTTTTTAAGCGTTTGATAACACTTAGTATTTTTAATTCTGATTCTACGGTTAACCCGTAACCCGATTTAATTTCTATGGCACCAGTTCCTGAAGCGATCACTTCTTCTAAACGTATTTTGCTTTGTTGGTATAATTGGTCTTCAGACGTTTCTAAAAGTTTTTTAGCAGAATTTAAAATGCCTCCACCTTTATTAGCAATGTCTTGATAAGACAAGCCTTTTATTTTATCTACAAACTCATGTTCTCTGTGACCCGCATACACCAAGTGTGTATGGGAATCGCACCAGGTTGGTAATAGCATTTTTCCTGTGGCATCTATAACCTTATCTACTTCAATACTTGGACAATGCTTCATCGTTCCGAAATCTGAGATGAGACCATCTACCACCAACAAATAAGCTTTTTTTATGGTTGGCAATTCATCCATGTCTTTACCAGAAACAAACGAAACTGTCTTATTTCTTACCTGAAGTAATTCCTTAATATTTTTAAATAAAATACGCATTAAAATAAATTTTCAATAAGTTGATTGTCTACTACGTTAGCAATTGTTATCTTTAAATTTGGTGTTCTGTCCATTTCTCTTTTAATAGCGAATAAAGCTTCTTCATTTCTAGCCCAACTTCTTCTGGCTATACCATTATTCACATCAAAAAACAACATGCTTTTTAATCTGACTTCGGCTTCTTTCGTGCCATCAAGCAACATCCCAAATCCGCCATTCATCACTTCTCCCCAACCTACGCCGCCGCCATTATGAATGGAAACCCAAGTGGCGCCTCTAAAGCTATCACCAATAACGTTATGAATAGCCATATCTGCTGTAAATTTACTACCATCATAAATATTAGAAGTTTCTCTATAGGGAGAATCTGTTCCACTTACATCATGATGATCACGTCCTAAAACAACAGGGCCAATAAGTCCTTCAGAAATCGCATTATTAAAAGCTTCCGCTATTTTTAATCGCCCTTCAGCATCAGCATACAAGATACGAGCTTGCGAGCCAACTACCAACTTATTGTTTTTTGCATTTTTAATCCAAGTGATGTTGTCTTGCATTTGTAACTGAATTTCTTCTGGAGCTTCTTTCATAATAGACTGCAAGACTTTCATGGCTATCTCATCGGTTTTCTCTAAATCTTCTGGTTTTCCAGAGGTGCAAACCCAACGAAATGGTCCAAAACCATAATCGAAACACATAGGACCCAAAATATCTTGAACATACGAAGGGTATTTAAAGTCTATATTATTTTCAGCCATCACATCTGCGCCGGCACGAGATGCTTCCAGTAAAAAAGCATTTCCATAATCAAAAAAATAGGTGCCTTTTGCTGCATGTTTATTTATAGCAGCTGCATGTCTGCGTAACGATGCTTGCACTTTTTCTTTAAAATAAGTCGGATTTTCCCTGATTAATTGATTTGATGCTTCATAAGATAAACCAACAGGATAATAACCCCCTGTCCACGGAATATGCAATGAGGTTTGATCTGAACCTATATGAATAAAAATACCTTCTTCATCAAAACGCTCCCATACATCAACCACATTTCCAATAAACGCTATCGATACAACCTCCTTATCTTTTTGTGCTTGTTTTACACGAACCACCAAATCGTCCATCGTTTCCATAAGCACATCTACCCAACCCTGATTGTAACGTTTGGTAGCGGCTTTTTTATTTACCTCTGCACAAATAGTAATACAACCTGCTATATTTCCAGCTTTTGGTTGTGCACCACTCATACCACCCAAACCGGCGGTTAAAAATATTTTACCCGCTGCCGTATCTTCCTTATTCAAGACTTTTCTAAACGCATTCATGACAGTAATGGTCGTTCCATGTACAATCCCTTGTGGACCAATATACATAAAAGAACCTGCTGTCATTTGACCATATTGCGTCACGCCAAGGGCATTAAATTTTTCCCAATCATCTGGTTTAGAATAATTGGGAATCATCATACCATTGGTAACAATAACACGTGGCGCATTTTTTGAAGATGGAAATAATCCCATTGGATGCCCTGAATACATATGCAAGGTTTGCTCTTCCGTCATGGTCGCCAAATACTGCATGGTAAGTAAGTATTGCACCCAATTTTGAAATACGGCTCCGTTACCACCGTAGGTTATTAATTCTTCTGGATGCTGTGCCACTGCAGGATCCAGATTATTCTGAATCATGAGCATGATGGCTGCCGCTTGTGAACTTTCTGCTGGATATTCTGAAATGGGTCTGGCATATATATTATACGCTGGCTTGAAACGATACATATAAATTCTACCGAAATCTTGCAATTCTTGAGCAAATTCTGATGCTAATTCCTGATGCCAGTTTTTAGGAAAATACCTTAACGCATTTCTAACAGCCAACTGCTTTTCTTCTTTTGATAAAATATCTTTACGCTTAGGTGCTCTATTAATATCTAACGGATAGTGATGTTTTGGTGGTAATTCTGCTGGAATACCTTGAAGTATAAGTTCTTGAAACGTCATAACTATTTTTTTAATTATTTTACTATAAAAGCCTGGTTTTTAACCATAGTAATGAGTGCGTTAATGTCATCTTTAAGCATGCGGTCTTCTTCCAATTTAGCTACTTTACATCTTATAATACTGAAGTTTTTTTCTATAATTTCAGAAAACGTATTTGGTCTTCTAAACTCCATAGCTTGTGCCGCATACATGAGTTCGATCGCTAATATTTTTTCAATATTTCCTAATATTTGATTGAATTTACGTCCCGATATACTTCCCATGGACACATGATCTTCTTGCCCTAAAGAGGTGGGAATACTATCTGCCGAAGGCGGAAAACACAACGATTTATTTTCTGTCACTAATGCAGCTGTGGTGTATTGCGGAATCATAAATCCTGAATTCAATCCGCCACTTGCCGTTAACAATCTTGGTAACCCGTATTTACCTTCCATTAGTAAATAGCATCTTCTATCGGAAATATTACCTAATTCTGAAGCAGCAATCGAACAATAATCTAATGCCATAGCGAGTGGTTGTCCGTGAAAATTTCCACCTGAAATCGCTTCCGTTTCACTTAACACAATAGGATTATCTGTTACAGAATTCATTTCAATGTCTGCCAATTCATTTAGATGATAATATGCATTTCTAGAAGCACCATGCACTTGAGGGATGCAACGCATGGAATACGGATCTTGAACACGTTCACAGTTTTCATGCGATTTAATATTATTAGAATCTTTAAACAACATACGCATGCGTTCGGCAACTTCCATATTACCCTTAAAAGGACGAATACTATGCAACAACTCTTTAAATGGCGATTCGCTACCTTGATATCCTTCCAGACTCATGGCTCCGGCAAGATCGGCTAAATCAAGTAGATATTTCATTTTGCTTAAGCCAATAATGGTATGCGCTAATATAAACTGTGTTCCATTTATAAGGGCTAAACCTTCTTTGGCTAATAATTCAATTGGCTCTAAATGGTGTCGTTCTAAGACTTCTTTCGCTGGAAAAATTGTGTCACCAACCCAAAAATCGCCTTCCCCAATTAATGGTAAAAAGAGATGCGATAATGGTGCCAAATCACCCGATGCGCCAACCGATCCTTGTTCAGGTACTACGGGCAACAAATCATGTTCTATAAAGTAAATGATACGTTCTATGACCTTTAAACGAATGCCCGAAAAGCCTCGACTTAAAGCATGTACTTTACAAATCATCATAATTTTTGATAATTCTTTATCAATAGGATTACCCACACCAACAGCATGGGTTATTAATAAATTTTTTTGCAGTAAGCTAGTCTCTTTTGGTGTAATCTTCACATCACATAAAGGACCAAAACCGGTATTGATGCCATACACAGCCTTAGTATCATTTGCCATTTTTTCCACCTTATCCCTGCATTCATTTATCTTGGAAACGGTATAGTTAGACAACGATGCTTTTAAGCTGCCCTTTGCTATAGCCATAACTTTACCTACGTCTAGTCGGTCGGTTCCGTATACAAACATATCTTTAATTTATAATAAATTTAAATTCAAATTTATTAATAAATTTGATGCTTAATAAGACCTTATTAAGCAAGCATCAATAACCATGAGTTATCAAATAGAATTTAGACATATCCGTTATTTCTTAGCGGTGGCAGACACCTTGCACTTTAGAAAAGCCGCTGAAAAACTTTTTATCTCTCAGCCCGGATTGAGCCGACAAATAAAAGATATGGAAGACCATTTAGGCATCACCTTATTTGATCGCCATAACCGACAAGTGCTATTAACCAATGCTGGTTTATATTTAAAGCAGGAATTATCGAATAATCTTAAAAGTTTAGAGGCTGTTTTAAATCACGCTAAATTATTACAAGCAGGCAAAGATGGACAATTGAGTTTTGGTTATGTTGGTTCGGCCATGCAACATATTATACCAGAATTATTGCTGAAATTTACAAAAAATCATCCCAGTGTTTTATTTAGTTTAAAGGAAATGGACAACCAAAAACAAATAGAAGGCTTATTGTCTCAAGATATTGATATGGGTTTTGTGAGATTAGAACGTGTACCAAGAGGCTTAGAAATATATCCGCTTTTAAAAGAAACCTTTTGTTTAGTATTGCCTAAAGATCATGCTATAAACCGTTCCAATTTTAAGAATATATCTCAATTAAAAGACGAGCCATTCATTTTATTTGATCCCGAATACAGTGCCTCTTATTACGAAAAAGTCATGGAGATTTTTGATGATAGTGGCTTTAGTCCTTTGGTGTCGCACAATACCATTCACGCCGATTCCATTTATAAATTGGTAGAACATAAATTTGGAGTGTCTATTGTACCTAAATCACTGCAAACGGCAAATAATGATGCCATAAAATTTATTGAGTTGAATAAAATTTCACAACGTACCGTGTTATCTGCTGTTTGGGATAAGAACAATATAAACCCGATGTTAAATTATTTTTTGAGTTTAATAAAAAATCAAGAGTAAAGGTCTCGAGTTTGAAAGAAAAACAGGTAAATTAGTTCCATGATTGAATAAAACATTTAAACGTTTTTAAGAAATCACACATTCACCACTAAACCAAATACCATGAAACATGCATTATTAACATTTCTATTCATTTTACCAATTGCTATTTTTGGGCAAAAAGCAAAAGACACTATCCGGGTTTTTTATTTGGGCGGACAATCTAATATGGAAGGTTTCGGTTATAATAAAGAGTTACCAAAAACACTGAACAAAGAGTTTAAAGATATTTATATTTTCCATGGAAATTCGGCTGTAGATGGCGATACTTCTGGCGGTTTGGGATATTGGGATGTATTAAAACCAGGTCATGGCATCGGTTTTCAAACAGATGGAAAAACAAACACGTTTTCCGACAGGTTTGGTATTGAATTATCATTTGCCAAACGCATGCAGGAATTATATCCCAATGATAAAATTGCCATTATTAAATACTCCAGAAATGGTTCTAGCATCGACAGTTTGGCGGCCAGTTCTTTTGGGTCATGGGAAGCGGATTTTAACGGAAAAGGTGGCATTAACCAATACGATCATTTTTTAAAAACCATTAAAAATGCTTTTAGTGTAAAAGATATTAATAAGGATGGTAAAGAAGACGTCTTGGTTCCTTCGGGCATTTTGTGGATGCAAGGCGAATCAGATGGCGATAAAACCGAAGAAATTGCTCTGCGCTACTATAGTAACTTAAAACGTTTGATGGACTTAATGCGTGCCAGCTTTCTAACAGACGATTTACCAGTAGTTATCGGTAAAATTTCCGATTCGTTTAATGATGCCGATGGCAAAGTTTGGGATTATGGCGATTTGGTACAATATGCCCAAGAAAAATTTGCCAAAACCGATGGCAATGCTGGGATTGTTAGAACTACAAAATATTATAAATACTCAGATAAATGGCATTATGATAGTGCTGGATTTATTGATTTTGGGGAGCAATTTGCTGAAGCATTACATAAGCTGATGGTTAAATAACTTTTATTCATATAAAACACTTGATCGTGTTGCACTTTTCAACTAATTTAGTCTATCCAACAATAAGACCATTTAAATATTATGAAATTCAATAACATATTAGAAAACATTGGTAATACACCAGTAATACGATTAGCTAAGTTATTTCCAAATGCCAATGTGTGGATGAAACTTGAAAAAGCCAATCCAGGAGGAAGCATTAAAGATAGGATTGCTTTATCCATGATTGAAGATGCTGAAAGAAAGCATCTTTTAACACCTGAAACAGAAATTATTGAGCCTACTTCTGGAAATACAGGCATTGGTTTAGCCATGGTTGCTGCGGTAAAAAATTACAAGTTAACTCTTGTCATGCCAGAATCTATGTCGGTTGAAAGAAGAACCTTAATGGCGGCCTATGGGGCCAATCTGGTATTAACCCCAAAAGAATTAGGTATGAAAGGTGCTATAGCCAAAGCCACCGAATTGGTTACCAATGCTAAAAATGCCTGGATGCCTTCCCAATTTACAAACCCATCCAACCCAGACATACACCGTAAAACAACGGCTTTAGAAGTTATTAAAGACTTTCCAGATGGTATCGATTATTTAATTACAGGCGTTGGTACTGGCGGGCACATCACAGGCATGGCAGACATTTTAAAAGAGAAATTTTCCAACTTAAAAGTCATTGCTGTAGAACCAAATGACTCTCCTGTGATTTCTGGAGGAGACCCAGGACCACATCCATTACAAGGCATTGGTGCAGGTTTTATTCCTGAAGTATTAAACACCAAAATATTAGATGGCGTTATTAAAATAACCAAAGAAGAAGCGTTTTCAGAAGTTAAAAATATAGCAAAAACAGAAGGTATTTTAGTCGGTATTTCTACCGGTGCATCATTGGCGGCGGTTAGAAAACAACTAGAAAACATTAACAAGGAAGCAATCGTTCTGACCATGAATTATGATACAGGCGAACGTTACCTGTCTATTGAAGGATTGCTATCATAATAAATTGACGCTTCAACTAAGCTTTTCTTTTACCTGATTTTAAGGCTTGAATTAACTTCGTTGAATGCTAGATATAAATTATAATATGATATAATCACGATACTATAAAGTAAGCAAAACTTTGCTTGAGAATGAAAGATATAATTGAAAGTCTATCAAGAATAGAAAATGGATTTAAACCGATAGAAACAGAAGCACTTAAAATTTTTAAATCTGAAACCGCCGATAGTGCCAAGATTTTATCTTGTGAGTTGTTAAAACATGAAAAATATCAAATAAGAAGTTTAGCCGTTTTCATTTTAGGATTTATCGCCTCTAAAGATTTGGAAGCTTTACATATATTGAGAACAGAAGTTAGTAAAGACACCAGTTGGCAAGTTCAGGAAATATTAGCAAAAGCATTTGACCAATATTGTAAAGACAATGAATATGAAAAATCATTGCCTACAATAACCGATTGGCTAAACGATAGACATGCAAATGTGTGTCGAGCTGTTACAGAAGGATTACGAATTTGGACAGGTCGTCCATATTTCAAAGATAATCCGGAAGTTGCTATCAACTTGATTAGCAAACATAAAGGTAATGATAGCGAATATTTAAGAAAATCTGTTGGTAATGCGCTTCGGGATATTTCAAAAAAACACAATGAACTGATAGAAAAAGAAATATCAAGTTGGGATTTGACAGATAAAAAAATATATTTCACCTATAAATACGTGATTAAAAACAGAAATAAAAAATAGTTAAATAACACAGCTTTAATATTTTGTTTAAATAACCAACTAAAAAGTGTAAACATTATAAAATCTGCCAATACATATTCATAAAACCATTAAATGACTACTCAATAGCTCACTTTTTCCAAACCACAACCTTAACCCCTTAATAACAATCTGTTAACCTAAATTTTAAATATAGGTATCACCTTTGTTGTTTTATAAACGACTATTTGCGAAATACAATTTTTAAGCAAATGATGATTGGTATAAATCATCTTTCTACCTTGGTAGTAAATGTTATAACTACTTATTTAAGTAGCGACCTTCTTCCTCTAAAATTTAAAACATATAACAACCAAATCTACATTACAACACATGAAAAAAAGAGCTGTTGATATTGTTGTCATTTCCGATGTGCATTTAGGTACCTATGGCTGCCATGCCAAAGAATTATTAAAATATCTAAAGTCCATTAAACCAGAACGTGTCATTTTAAATGGCGACATTATAGACATTTGGCAATTTAGCAAACGCTACTGGCCAAAGTCTCACATGAAAATCGTCAAGTACATTACTTCGCTAATATCTAAGGGCGTTACGGTAGATTATATTACGGGCAACCATGATGAAATGCTGCGCAAATTTGTGGGGTTTCAAATGGGTAAGTTCAGTATTTCTAATAAAGTGCTTTTGGAAATTGATAACAAAAAAGCATGGATATTTCATGGCGACGTATTCGATGTTACCATGCAACATTCTAAATACATAGCAAAATTAGGAGCTGTAGGTTACGATTTTTTAATTCTGCTGAATAGTGCTATCAACTTTTTTGCTTCAAAATTTGGAAAAGGCCCCATTTCAATGTCCAAAAAAATAAAAAATAGTGTGAAATCTGCTGTGAAATTCATTAATAATTTTGAAAAAATTGCTGCTGATATTGCCATAGAAAACAATTACGATTATGTAGTTTGCGGGCATATCCATCAACCAGAAATCAAGAAAATTGAAAATGAAAATGGTTCTGTAACCTATTTGAATTCTGGAGATTGGGTCGAAAATTTAACCGCCCTAGAATACTATAATAATACGTGGCACCTGTATCATTTTAGAGATAACATTTTGGTTGAAGACGAAACAGATATTGAAACCGAGGAAGAAGAAGTGCTTGAAACCAATGTGCTTTTTCAAAATTTAATGAAAGAGTTTCAAACAGATATAAAACAACCTAAAACAGATATTTTACCATAAAAAACGCAATGAAAATACTTTACGCCATTCAAGGCACTGGCAACGGACATTTAAGTAGAGCGCGCGATATTATTCCTATTCTACAAAAAAAAGGTATTGAGTTGGACATTCTGGTAAGCGGCACACAAGCCGATATTAATTTGCCTTTCGAAATTAAATATCACTTAAAAGGACTTAGTTTTATCTTTGGAAAAAAAGGTGGAGTTGATATTTGGAAAACTTATTTTAAAGCCAAAACCATGCGTTTGCACAAAGAAATAAGCAATCTACCTGTTGAAAATTACGATTTGGTTATCAACGATTTTGAACCCGTATCAGCATGGGCTTGCAAGTTGAAAAAAATACCTTGTGTTAGTTTAAGTCATCAATCGGCTGTTCTATCTCCTAATGCACCAAAACCTAAGAAAAAAGATCCTGTAGGTAAACTTATTCTTAAAAAATATGCCCCGACATCCAAGCAATATGGCTTTCATTTTAAAGCCTATCAAGACAACATATTTACGCCCGTAATTAGGCAAGATATAAGACAAACAAATTGTAGAAATGGGGAACATTACACCGTATATTTACCTTCTTACGATGATGAAAAAATACTGAATATACTATCTAAGATTAAAAATGTAACTTGGGAAGTGTTCTCTAAACACAATAAAAAAACAGTTGTTAATAAAAATATCACTATACGGCCTATTACAAACGACGCTTTTGTAAGCAGTATGGCAACAAGTAAAGGCATTTTATGTGGAGCCGGTTTTGAAACCCCTGCAGAAGCTCTATTTATGAAAAAGAAATTATTGGTAATACCCATGAAGGGACAATATGAACAACAATGCAATGCAGCCGCTTTAAAAGAAATGGGCGTTCCCGTCATAAAAACTTTAAAAAAAAAATATCTTAAAACCATTGTTGATTGGATAGCATCTGACACCATTATTGAGGTGAACTATCCAGATATTACTGAACAAATTATAGATCAACTATTAAAAGAAAACCTATAAAATAATGTCAGTTCAAGTGATTTGTCGTTGACAAATTGTATCAAGAACTTTCACGAAACAACCTATATGGATTTAAACCATCCCCAAAATAATTTTAATTTACAATCTCAAGATTTTGGAAAAGACTTTGTTTTTGGCGTTTCAACTGCTGCTTATCAAATTGAAGGTGCTCATAATATTCATGATAAAGGCGCTTCTATTTGGGATCATTTCACTTCAAAAAAAGGCAATATATTTAATAATCATCACGGACAAATAGCTTGCGATTTCTATAACAAGTTTGAAGCAGATATTTTATTGATGAAATCCATGAATATTAAACATTTCAGGTTTTCATTATCGTGGTCGCGTATTATTCCAAATGGAACTGGAGACGTAAGCACTACGGGAATCGATTATTACAATCGCGTGATTGATTTTTGCTTAGAATGTGGGATTACACCCTGGGTAACATTATATCATTGGGATTTGCCACAAGTCTTACAAAATAAAGGAGGATGGACAAATAGAGCTATAGTCTCTTGGTTCGAAAATTATGTAAACGTCTGTGCCACACATTTTGGCGACCGCGTAAAAAACTGGATGGTATTAAACGAACCTATGGTTTTTACAGGTGCTGGTTATTTTCTTGGCGTTCATGCCCCAGGAAACAGAGGCTTGAAAAACTTTTTGCCAGCCATTCATCATGCGGTGTTATGTCAAGCTTCAGGAGGCAGCATATTACGAGCTTTGGTAGATAACGCTTTTATTGGCACCACGTTTTCATGCTCTCAAATAACACCTTATAGAAATACTCCTAGAGATGTTTTGGCTGCAAAAAAAGCAGATGCCTTATTGAATAGGCTTTTTATTGAACCATCTTTAGGTTTGGGGTATCCAACAGAATATGTTCCTGTTCTTAACCGTATTGAACGTTATATACAGCCTGAAGATGTAAAAAACATGATATTCGATTATGATTTTATTGGCGTACAAAATTATACCCGAGAAATGGTTACACACAGTTATTTTGTGCCTTATTTACAGGCCAAAATAGTGAAAGCCTCCAAACGCCATGTAAAAACGACTTTAATGGATTGGGAAGTCTACCCCCCTAGCATTTACCATATGATTAAACAATTCAATGCCTATAAAGGTGTAAAAAAAATAATCATAACCGAAAACGGTGCTGCTTTTCCAGATATGGTAAGTAGTGGACAGATACATGATACCGAACGACTCAACTATTTACAATCTCATCTCCGGCAAGTTTATAAAGCCAAAAATGATGGACTCAATGTAGAAGGCTATTTTGTTTGGACTTTTACTGATAATTTTGAATGGGCGGAAGGCTATCATCCCAGATTTGGATTGGTTTATACCGATTTTAAAACACAAGAGCGTATTGTAAAATCTTCGGGAAAATGGTATCAAGGGTTTTTAAAAAATTAAAAAGCTTAATGAATTACTTTCATTAAGCTTTTTATATTCAGTTTTTTTTAAAAGAACTTTAGATTTTATCTCTAGTTAAAACACCATCAACTAATCTCATAATTCCTAACGGATTGCTATTTTTCAAGGCTTCTGGTAAAAACGCTTCAGGAAAATCTTGATACGCCAAAGGTCTTACAAAACGTAAAATAGCTGCTGTGCCCACCGATGTAGAATTAGCGTTAGATGTTGCAGGGAATGGACCGCCATGAACCATAGAATGGCACACCTCAACACCTGTTGGGTAACCTCCATAAATTAGTCTACCTGCTTTTTGGCTAATGACATTTACAATAGGCTGAAGATTTCTTTCATCTTCTTTTTCTGCATGAATTGTAGCTGTTAATTGGCCTTGTAAAGATTCTAAAACTTCTACTATTTGGGAAATACCTTTACAAAGCACAAACAAAGTAACAGGCCCAAAAACTTCTTCAGATAGTGATTTATCCTTCATAAAATCGTCTGCACTTATACTAAAAGCTACTGGTTGCGCTTCTGTCTTTTCTTGATTGGCTGATAGATCTGCTGTTGCAACAAGTGATACATTGTCTTTTTCAAAAAGTTCTTTCACACCGCTTATACATGCTTTGTGAATGCTTTTATTCAACATGGTAGCAGGCACCGATTTTTTAAATTCTTCGGCAAAAGCACTTAAAAAGTTTTTACTTGTTTCATTGTCTTCCAACAAAATCAAACCTGGATTCGTACAAAACTGACCAACACCTAAGTTGACAGACCCTGTTAATGCGGTAGCAATCGTGTCTTTTTTACTTTTCAAAATGTTCTCCATTAATACTACTGGATTTATGGAACTCATTTCGGCATATACAGGAATTGGTTCTGGTCTATTAACAGCTGCATTAAATAAAGTCATTCCAATAGATTGAGAACCCGTAAAACCAACCGCTTTTATAGCTGGGTGTTCTACTAATTTAATAGCATGCTCATGATCTAAATATAAAGATGAAAATACACCGTCTGGCATACCTGTTTTTTTAGCGGCAGTTATTATAGCGGTCGTTACCAAAGCATTGGTACCTGGGTGGGATGAATGTGATTTTACAATAACGGGGCAACCTGAAGCCAATGCCGAAGCCGTATCTCCACCTGCAGTAGAAAATGCTAAAGGGAAGTTGCTCGCTCCATACACAGCTACGGGACCAATGGGCACCAACATTCTTCTAATATCTGATTTTGGAATAGGTTGACGGTCTGGTTGCGCTTTATCTATTCTAGCATCTACCCAAGAACCTTCTCGTAACACTTGAGCAAATAATTTTAATTGGCCGCAAGTTCTTCCGCGTTCTCCAGTGATTCTTCCTAATGGTAATCCCGATTCCAGAACACAACGTTCTAATAATGTGTCCCCTAAATTCATGATTTCATCTGCAATAGCATCTAAAAATTTAGCGCGATCTTCCACTGGTAATGCACTATAAACGGGGAAGGCTTTTTGAGCTAAGGTTAACGCAGTTTCAAATTCTTCTGCTGTAGCTCTGGTAAAGTCACCTGGTATATTTTGATTGTTTAAAGGAGAAAATGCCTGAAAAGACGAATTTCCTTTGGCACTTGTACTGAATCCTACATAATTATCTGTTATCATGTCCATTTGTTTAAATATTAAGTTATTTTAATTGGCCTTTCTTAGTTTTTTCAAAATTCCTTAATATATGTTTCAAAACCAAATATTTAGTTTTAAATTAATCATAAAATATGTATTTATGTTCTTAATTACTTTTATTGCAATCAAATAAATTTACATATAAATATTTAATAATGAGTCACATATATATCATTTAATAAAAAAGCCTTGCAAATATGCAAGGCTTAACAATCGTTTAACGTGGTCCCACCTGGGCTCGAACCAGGGACCACCTGATTATGAGCAGGCAAAAACAGAGAAAAATCAATACAACAAAAATTTTAACATATTGATTTTCAATATTTTAATAATTTTTAATATCAATTGGTATCACTTGATATCAAAGAAATGTTTGCAAATTGTTTGCAAATTTTTTTACTAACTTAGAGTTATGAATACACTGATAACCTTAATGTTAGACCAAAGAAGAATGAAGAAAGATGGCAAATATCCCATCATTTTTCGTATTACTCACAATAGAAAAACCACCTCGATATCTACTGGATACTCTATTCTAACTACTTATTGGGATGAAAAGAAAAAAGAAATTAAGTCAAATTACAAAGAAGTGGAATCTGTTCGCTTTTTAAACACCATACTTCTTAAGGAAAAAGCTAGAATAAATGAAGTGATCAATAAACTTTATGATAAAGGAGAATTGCAATACCTATCTATTAATCAAGTAAAGCAACACGTGACAAGAAAAGTAAATTACAGCTCCTTTTTGGAATATGGCAACCATTTAGTAGAAGAATTGATATCTGTTCGTCGTTTCGGGACTGCTCGCACTTATGAATTTACGTTAAAGATCATGAAAACCTTTGCGAATAAAAAAGATATAAAATTCAATGAAGTTAACTATGACTTCTTAATGAAGTTCGAAAAATTCCATTTGTCAAAAGAGGATAATAATTTAAATGGTTTAGCTTTTTATTTAAGAACAATAAGAGCCATTTACAATAAAGGCATTAAAGATGGTTGCATTGATAAGGAAGCATACCCCTTTACAGAATATAAAATCAGAACTACTCCTACCAAAAAAAGAGCATTAGACATTACTTACATTAAAAAAATATTGGATTTACAACTCCCAATAGAACATGAATTATTCCATACAAGGAATTACTTTTTAATATCTTATATGCTCTATGGTATGCCTTTTATGGACATGGCATTTTTAAAAGTAGCTGATATAAAGAATGGCAGAGTGGTATACCAGAGAAAAAAAACCTTAAAAAATTACGATATTAAAATATCAGATAAACTTTATGAAATTCTAAAGTTTTATAAAAAAGATAAATTAAAACAAGATTTTATATTGCCAATTATTAAAAGAGAAAAACCAGAACAGCAATATCAAGATGTTATAAGGTTAAGAGCAATGTATAATGATAAACTTAAAAAAATAGCTGTTTTATGCAACATTGATCAAAGCCTCTCCTCTTACGTTTCTCGACATAGCTTTGCCACTAACGCCATGCTTCAAGATATCCCTTTGCAAGCAATTTCTGCAATGCTAGGTCACAGTAAATTGAATACAACTCAAATTTATCTTAAATCACTTCCAAATGAAATTTTAGACCGGTACAATGAAAGATTAAGTCTTTCATTGTAAATAAACAATTTGAACTACCAGTAACAGCTAAAAAATCAGATTACAAAAATCCATGTTCTTTTAACTAAACAAAGCCCACATAGTAGTCCCGATTTTGGTCAACCTCACTTTTGTTTTGAATATTTGCTCCTAATAAAATTTGCATCGATTTAGTGTATAACACTTTTTGAGTTTTTTTGTAAAAATTGAAATTGATTTTTAAAATAATATTTTTTTTGTTTTGTTTTTATAGTTTTATATAGTTTGTATATGTTTTATTATACGTACCAGTGCTTGTCCACTGCTTGTCTCTATTTTGGTACGACATCGGTACACAAGTTGGCCAGAGCTTGTTCCAATTTTGGCCATGTTAATTGTAATATTTCTTGTGATGTTTTGTGCTTTCTTGAAAAGTTAAACATCATTCTTTTTTCTAAATTTTTCAAAATCTTTTATACTCAGATTTAGTAATAAATAGTTTTTTCCAAAAGCTCGTTTCTCTATTTTAACCTTATTCAAAAAACCTGTTATTTCATTTCGCAAACAGAAATGTTGTTCGTTAATCTGATCATATTTCTGTTTGTAATAAACCAATTCTTCGTTTTCAGTTATCAATTTAGGTGTACCAAAATCAAGAATTTCAGTTTCTTCTTCCTTTTCAACCTTTATGGTTTCTTCAAACAAACTTTGCAACATAACCGTAGTGGGCTTGGTTTGATGTTTCTCAATGTTCTTTAAAATGGCTATGACTGCATTAATGCGCTTATTCGTTCGTTCACTTTTAACACCTAAATTATCTTCAGGAGACAGGTCATTCATCTCAAAAAAGTTAAGCATGGATTCCAAAGCTTCGGTATTGGATTTAGAAATCTCTTTGGAAAATCTCCTGAATCTTGAAGCTATTTCCTTTTTGATGCTGATAGCAGAAAACTTATATTTTCTATAGTCGTCAATCATTTTACTGTAAAAAATCACCTGTTTATAAGGCTTTCGGCACTATTTACTGTAAATGCCCTTTTTATAATATTATTACAATTTATTTATTTGCTTGATAATCAGATATATATGAATAAAAATTTATTGTAACGACGCTTTAGCGCGTTACCCTCTTGCTTTACAAATTTCCGTCCCTAAAGGACATAAATTTTCAAACAAACTAACATAAAAGTCAGTTGCCCTAATCTAAATTATTCCTTTTTAAAGTTATGGGTTTATGTTATGAAATGAAAACCTGAAATGTTATCAAAAAGCCAGTTTTGGGATTATATTTTATGATTTTGCAATTAACGTTGAAATTAAACGCTATTTTTTACTCTATGCATAATTATTCAAAGAATGAATTTACTTCCACTCCAATAGCTTTAGAAATTTTTAACAAGGTAAGAGAAGTTACGTTCTGTCTCCCATTTTCTATACTAGATAAGTTAGATTTCTCCATTTTAATTATGGAACACAGATCTAATTGACTAAATCCTTTCGCTTTTCTTTGTTTGGCCACGTTTGCTCCAATTTTTTTAAGAAATTTTTTTTCTTCTATGCTCATATAAAGTTCAATTTCTATAAAAAAACAGTAACAAAGGTTATGATATATCATAACCTTTGTTTATATTTGATTTCAACTATGCTTCAAAGTAAATTCAATCAACATAATAGTAACTCATGAGAACAAAAATTAATAAAAAACACCCCTTAGAGAAAGAAGTGATAGGTTTATTAAAAGACTTATTACCATTACACTCTATTTATGTCATTAGCGTCAATACGGAAAAACGGAAACAGGATGTTTATTTACCTCCATCAAATGCAACCACACAAAAAGTTGTAACCTATACACTACTCATCATTTGCCATAAATTTCCATCTAAAGGCTTAGCGGGTTTTATGGATGACATTTGCAATAAGATGCAACAGCGTTGTAAGGTCTATGCCATTATGTATACCCTATCAAAAGTAAAGAAGAGACTAGATTATGGAGACAATTTTTTGAATCAGATCATAAACAAAACACCATGCCTTTACAAAGAAAACAAAGTTTTAATAGAGTTTAAAAACTGCAGAAATTTTACTCATGAAAGCGTTTATTTGGAGATAGAGGAAATCTGGAGGAATAGGATGAACCGTGCAGAATATCTTCTATCCATTTTAGATAGCATAGAACACAAAGAAGATACTATTTCAAGGTTATCGACCATGCACTATGCCCTAGAACAAATATGTTTAGGTCTTTTGTATGTGTTCTGGGAATTCAAGCCACAACACTATTCATTGCCCTATATGTTGCATCTGTGCAATCACTTTACCCAATTGCCGCAGACCATATTTCCAAATGAGACCTATGGCCTACACCGAATAAAATATATGTTGTGTAATGCTCACCATATCATACGTTTTAAAGCCCAAAATGAATTCTCAGACAGGGATGCAGACAAAGCCTATAACCGATGTGAACTGTTTTATGAAGAGGCAAAATCATTAGGAGACAAGCGCATGGAATATCTTAAGGAACTTCATTGTGAAACCGTTGAATCATGATAACCCAAAAAATTTAAAGCTCATGAAAAACAAAAAAAACAAATTAAAAACAATAAAAAAATTTATGGATCGCTGTTCTAGTATGCAAACAGAAGCATATGGGACCAGAACAAGGAAAACAATCCGTTTTGAAGTATTAGATCAAGAAGATATCACAAGCTCTATTTCAGCTCTGTTAGAAGTGTGCTATTTCGCATTGGACGGGAATGGTAGTTTTATATCTCCGAAGCATG
Organism: Confluentibacter sediminis; assembly: GCF_003258355.1. GTDB lineage: Bacteria > Bacteroidota > Bacteroidia > Flavobacteriales > Flavobacteriaceae > Confluentibacter > Confluentibacter sediminis. The sequence continues at coordinate 26,323 of NZ_QKPO01000011.1, forward strand.
AAAACAAAACCCAGATATCCAGCGTAACAAAAGTTTTGGAAATAATTATAGACCTATTACCACATGACCAAATGCATTGCTTGAATAGGATAGAGGAGCTTCTCTCTGAAAAGGCAAACAATAAACCACGTAAACTAGTTTAAAAGGATTCATTATCCGTTTCATAAAACATTAAATCATTTACTTATTATATCTTGAGCGTTTTCCTTTTCTCTTTAATATACCAGTAGAAAATATAATTAAACAAAAAAGGTTCTTAAAAAAAGGCATAATAGGATCCTTTCAATTTCATTTACTTCCCATAGCGCCATCGCTGTTACCTTTTCCAAACTGATATAACTTAAAATTTGGAACTCATAAAGATTTATAAAAGGGCGAAGCATGAGCCTGATTATGCAATCTGTTGAGAACCAAATTTTATATCTTTCTTTGGAAAAGTCACCAGCTAATTGAAATAATTTAAGATGCCATTTCTAAATTGCAATTGAAACCAAAACTGAGCGGTGGCTTAAAATATTGGTTTTGGCATTTTAGATTTTCACAAATTAAAGTGTTCTAAAATGCCATAACTAATATTGCGCGGAACTGTAAGCTCTTATTTTTGTGTGAGTGCAACTTTCGGAACGAAGGAGAAGATATGTGCTGGAAGTGGGGATTTAGAATATAGGCTATTTTCTTTAGTCCAAATGAACATTATATAATAATTTCTGATCCCTATAATATTTTAACATCAACTATTTAATGTATTCATAATCTCTCTAAAACTATCTAAACTAGCTTCAATATTCTCTATAATTTCATTAGCCAGAATGTCTGGATCTGGAAGATTGTCTAAATCAGTCAAGCTTTTATCTTTAAGCCAAAAGATATCTAAGTTGATTTTATCTCTTGCAATAATCTCATCATAAGTATATTTTCTCCATCTTCCTTCTGGGTTGTCTTCACTCCAAGTTTCTTTACGTTTATCAATATTCTCTGTGTTGTATAAATCGATAAACTCCATTAAATCCTCTAACTGTAATGGTTTCTTTTTAAGTGTATGGTGAATATTGGTTCTGTAATCATAAAACCAAATGTCTTTCGTCCACGGATGCTTAGAGGCAGGTTTGTTATCAAAAAACAAAATATTGGCTTTGACACCATTGGCGTAAAAAATACCTGTTGGCAAACGTAGAATGGTATGCAGATTCGCGGTCTTTAATAATTCCTTTCTAACACTTTCGCCAGCACCTCCTTCAAATAAAATATTATCTGGTAACACTACAGCTGCTTGCCCATTAATTTTCATCAAGGTTTTTATGTGCTGTAAAAAGTTAAGCTGTTTGTTAGATGTGGTTGCCCAAAAGTCCTGTCGGTTATAACTTAAATCTTGTTTTTCCTGCAAACCCTCTTCATTAGTAATTGTCATACTGCTCTTTTTACCAAAAGGTGGGTTTGCCAATACATAATCGTAACGTTTACCATCATCTGAAATCAAAGCATCCGCAGCGGAAATGAAAGACTCCCCATCAATTTCGCCAATGTTATGTAGAAACATATTCATTAAACACATCCTGCGTGTGGAAGCTACAATCTCGTTTCCAAAAAAGGTGCTGTTTTTTAAAAATGCTTTTTCTTCTTTATCTAAATTATTGTGTTCTTTAATATAATCGTAAGACGCTAAAAAGAAACCTCCCGTACCACATGCTGGATCAATAATGGTTTTCTTTGGTTTTGGTTTAATACACGCCACCATAGCTTGTATTAAAGCACGTGGTGTAAAATATTGACCAGCTCCACTTTTGGTGTCTTCTGCATTTTTCTCCAAAAGACCTTCATAAATAGTGCCTTTTAAATCCGCTCCCATTGTTGTCCATTTCTCTTTGTCTATCATGTCTATGATTTTTAAGAGTTTTGAAGGGTCTTGTATTTTGTTTTGAGCTTTTGTAAATATTTGCCCCAAAGTACCTGTCGCAGTCCCTAATTCACGTAATAGTTGTGTATAATGAAACTCTAAGTCTGCACCACGTTTAGACACTAAACTATCCCAATTATATTCGTCTGGAATATTGGTAACTCTATTATGTGGTGGTTTGGCATACTCATCTGCCATTTTCAGAAATAATAGAAAGGTAATTTGTTCTAAATAATCACCATAACCTACGCCATCATCTCGTAACACATTAGCGAAATTCCATACTTTTGATATTATAGTTGATTCTGTCATAATTCCTTTTAAAAATATATTGTCCTAAAGTTAAAGAGATAAAATTGAATGTACATTTTGAGACATACAATTAAACATGACAGATTTCCAATAGTTAATTCCAAAGTCATCTGCATAATTTTTTTCACTTGTTAAAAGTTGATTCTCTATTTGTTGTTCAGACATTCCATTAACTCTTGATTGTTTTAAAATTTTTATTTCTGTAGAAAGCAACGTGTTACATCTTCCATTATATTGGTTCAAAAGTTTCAAATCTTCAAAGTGCCATTGGATTATTTGAAAATCTCTTTCATTGATTTCAATAGGTTTTTGTAGTAGTAAATTTATCATTGGCGTTTCTTGAGCAATAGTTAATTCTGCAAATAAAAATTGATAATCGAAAAAATTATCATAATAAAAATGAATAAATCTTCTTCTGTTGTTTCGTCTCCATTTATCATTTTTTACTTGATTACAATCATAACAACACGGAATTAAATTTTTAGCTAAAAATGAATACTCTGGAAATTCATTTTGGCCAACATAATGATCCAAAGTACGAGGCTTATCCAGTAAACAAAATGGGCAGAACGCCTTTAAAGTATCTGGTTGATTCTCAAATATAGAAGCCTTTAAAGCAATTCCCGTTTTTGTTAGACTTGAATAACATCCTTGAAGGTGATTTTTTTCTTCAACTTCCTTTTCTGTAAACTCTGATGACAATTTAGCTTCTAATTCATCAAATCGAGTTAAATATTGATTATACGAAGTTTCGACACGAGACTTAATATTTGTTAATATTGTTTTTCCGGGATTATATTTTTCTTCAACTATGGTTTCAAAAGTCTCAAATTCATTTACTCCCACATAATTACATTTTATCATAAGTTTTGATTAAATTTAGAAAGTAAATATATGCGAGCATTTAAACTCAATCCATGCTCAAAAAAATTATTTATTTCATCAAAAGATTTACCTTGACTTATTAATTCATCTAATTGAGTTTTGTACAATTCTTTTTCTTCATCAACTTTAAAAATAGTATTACTTATTTCAGATAAATTTTCACCAAAACATTCAATAATTGGAGAGTAAATTAAAGGTATATTCTCTTGTCTGTCAAATATTCGAATATACTTGGATGGGATTTCTTGAACAACTATTGGTGAATGAGTTGCAAGTATACAAAATGACTTATATGTATTTAGAATAACATGAATTGTACGAATTAATCTTCCAGTAATATTTGGATGTAAATGTGTTTCAGGTTCATCAAATATGATAATAGAATTCTCTTCAATTGTTTCTATTAGTCTGGTAATAAATTGAAATATAATATTTTGTCCTGAACTAAATATATTTTCTGTTTGTTCAATGAACTTTTTGCGATAACTAACATTTTTCAATTCGTTTAGAGAGAAATTTAAATATTCGGTTTCTAATGAACTTTCAATGCATTTAAACCATAACTCACTTTTAATATGATCATTCGCAATTCTTTTATATGATTTCCATATCTTGGATGAATTAATCTCTTCACTTATTGAACCTTTTGTGTCTTTTATTCCAATAAACTCATAGTTTGTATCTTGCTTCGTGGGAAACTTAAATTTATCAAAAAAACTAAATGAGGCAGCAATTACTTTTGTAAAGTAAGGTCTCTTTGGTTCAAATATTCCAACTTCAGAATTATCTATTAATTTATTTACAAATTGTGACAAGTATCTAGTTTTTCCTGTCGCATTTTTTCCTACAATACAATAAAATCTATAATAATTAGATGTGAAATTTTCGAATACAAATTTTACGTCATGATCTTTTAATGCATTACCAATTCTACATTTAAAATTAAATTCGTAATTCCATTCTTTAGTTTGTGATTTAATAATATCTTCAAAATTATTCAGAATATAATCTGCTTCTGAACTTCTTAAGAATGATTTTTGAAAAATATCCAATTCAAGATATTTATTTAATAAATTCTTGTCCTTAGCTACATCGTTTAAATTGTTTAGTATATTCAAGAAGATGTTAGGAAATAGTTCTACTAATTTTTCATAATAATTTGTAGTAATACCTAAAGAAAAATAATTTGCACTCAATTTTTTGAATTGCTCAGGAATTTTAGTGTTGTCATCTTTATTATTTCCAATTTTCAGATCTCCCAATTCAATTTTAGAATTTGGACTAAAAAAAAGGGATAAATTGAAAATAGTCTCGTAACCATAATCATCCCAAGTATTTTTGTAGAAAACAATAACTGGATATTTAATACTGTAGTCTAAATTACTATTAACCACAGGAAGTCTTTTAAAATATATATCGTTAATTGAATTTTTACGATTATTCCATAAATTATCTGCTTTTGTTAGAATTGGAAAACTGCGAACTTTTATTATTCCTTGTTGTAATTCATAATAAAATATGTTTGATGGGCTTAACTCATAAAATTCAATCTTAGAGTAAAACACTTTTTGACCACCGTAAACATTATAGTTTTTGAATTTTTCTAGAAGTGAACCATTTAATGGTTTAGGTTTGCCTTTTTTTATCTGGCCAATTGCCCTTACAGTAAAACCCTCAGTAATAAGAATTAAATCGTTTTCCTCATAATAACCTTTATCAGTAAATCCAATTACTACTTTTTCTGTTTTTAGTAATTCATAAAAACTTGGTTCACCACTTCCCCAGTTACAACCTAATTTCCAAATATCATTTTTACGCTCAATTCTAAAATTATATTTTTCAAATAACTTAACGGCATCTCTAATATCATATAAATATTCAAAATCTTTGTATACAAAGCTTAAAGCCTTTGTTGCAATATCTCTAGCTGAATAAAAACTTTTATTATGCATTAAAGAGTAGGTTGTCCAATCCTTTTTCAATTTATCATTTTCATCAAAGAATTGAATAGCTTTTAAAATATCTTCTCTTTTAACTAAATCAAACATACACCTCTACTTCTTTATCTTTTTTTAATCTTCTCCAACAACATGCTAGCAGGTTCATAATCTGGTGCTTGTTTACAAGCCTCTATTTCTTTCTGGGTCAATAGTTTGCCCTCAAAAGCTTTTTTAAGGATGCTTTGGCGTAAGGCATCTGCCTTATCTAAACTTTCTTTTATAGTTTGTTCTACATTGTCGCAAACAGATAATCTACTTTTTATTTCTCGTACGATTTGGTGTTGTTCATCTTTAGAAGGAAAAGGTAATTTTGTGTTTTTAACTATTGTCAAATTCAGATTAGGTTGTACTCCTCCACTAGATAATAAACGAATATCTTCATAGTTTTTAAGTAAAAACAATTTTAAGAATGGCTTAGAATATTCAAACTCTTCTTTTAGAGTAATAGTAGCTATTGCCTGATTAGTTGCTGCATCAATATTAAGTTCAGAACATTTTCCTCTTGTCTTACCTTCTCCATACATCGCCACTAAAAGAGAGCCTTTTTTTATTATTTTACAATTAGTTTCCTTTAGCGCTGTTTCTGTAATCAGCTCAAATGCTTCATTTACAAATAATTTATTTAGTGCTCCACTTGTAATCCAAGGAGTCGTCCCATTTTCCCAATAATCTCTATGACCTCGTTTTGGTGTTGAACCAGTTTTCACATCTGCAACATCAATAATTTTCACAACATCATATTCACCCTCAAAAGCCTTTTGAAGAATAGATTGCCTATACACTTTAAGTTGCTTTTGTGCTGTTTTTAAATTAGCAATACCATTATCTAACTCACTAAATAATTGCTCTATTTTTGAGACTATGGCTTTTTGTTCTAGTAAAGATGGTAGATTTATCTTTTTTTGTGAAACGACAGAAATCCAATATCGTTTGTGGGTATCACTTCTTACTTGATTGACTTGCATACAATAAAAAGCAAAAGCCATATTTACAAGTTTATTTGTTGGAACTAAAATCTTCATTGCTGAAGATTTAACTTTAAATTTAAAGTTTACCCATTGTGATGCAGTTGTGAAATCATCAAAAATAATAGCTGGAAGATTATTAAAAATCCCATCCGTTTCATTGGTGTAACCCTTAATAAATGATTTACCTGCTGTTAAAACAGGAGTTTCATATCTTTCACCATATTTTGTACTTTTCACAAGGTATTTTGTTGGTTGTTCATAATCCAACAAATCTTCGAACTTGCACTCAACCCAATCTTCCCTCATTTTACTTAAGCAGTCTTTCTTTTAATTCCCTTTAAATTATAAATAATTTGAATACCACAAAGAAACGCGATAAAGGTATCGTTTGGTGTAAATCGCGCTTCCAATTCATGAGCTTCTTCATTACGTTTATCTTTAATAAATAATGAAAAATTAAATTGATATTTATCTATCCAATTTAATTCTTTGGCTTTTTCTAGCAGTTTATAAAATGTTGGACACGATATTTTGTCTTTAACATTTCCTTCCTCTATATATCTCTCTTTGAGAATATTTTCAATTATTAATGCAAGTTTTTCAATAGCTATTTCAGATTTATTTTCTTCTATCAATTCAATAACCACTTTTAATTTATTTGCTACAGCATCATTTATACCAACATATTCTTCACGCAAATGAATTAATTGATTTTTGATACTATCTGGAATGTCCTTTTTTGTTTCCAAATAACCTGATAAAAGATGTAAATAATCATCTTCCTTTTGTTGTAGTTTTTCTTCTAATACCAAGCGTTTTGTTTTTTCATCATTGGCCCAAAGAAAGCCAGCTATTGCAAATGCTATTAGTATATAATTCCAAAGTTTGTTGTCGTTCATATTTTGAGGAAAATAATATTAATCTTTAGGGTCTTTAAAAATGAAAAATTGTGTAACTATCGCAAAAATAATCAAGCCAAATAATAAGATAAAAAGCAACTGTGTAGAGTTAAAATTTCCAATGATATTAATACCATAAATTATTAAACATATATTTAGAATCCATACAAGTGAATTTATAAACTTTAAACTTATTTTCAATTTATTGACTCTTTGTTTTAAATCACTATTTATGTCTTCAAAGTGTTTTAATTCAGATTTGTTTTCTTTAAAAAAATCTTGTTCTTCTAATATTGAAAAGTCATAATCCATTAGATTTTTCATTGTTTTGATATCGCTCCAATAAATAGATACAATATAACTTACATAACTAACAAAGGCTAAAAGAGCTAAACATATTAGAATAATTGCTGGAGGTGAATCTTTTAATTTATAAAATGCAAAAGCAGAACCAGCAACTGAAATAGGAAGGGCTAAAACTTGTGATGATATTTTATTAAGAATATCATTTTGACTTCCATAATATTTTTTTTTATATTCTTTATACTCTGTTTTAATTTTATCTAAAGATAGTTCATGTAAATACACATTAAAATTGAGTTTTGCATCAAGATTTATTTTATCTAATCTTTTAAAAAAACCCACAAATAAATCATCATGCTCCTGAAGCAAATTTGATATCATTGAGTTTTTTAAAAAAGAAGGATAATGTTTGTTCTCATTAAACAATTCTATAAATTCTTTGTAAGCATCAGAATAATTAGTAGTGAAATCTAATTCTGGAATTCCTGTTTTGGGAAAAGTTAATGTAATTCTTCTTTTTTGAGATAATGATGAAAAGATTATTTTACGTGATGCTAAAGAATAAAAATCTGTGAATTCAAATTTACCTTGGAAGTATTCTGCATTTTTTTCAAAAAAATCCTTGGCCTCAAAAAAAAGTAAAGCATTACTAAATAAATAATTTTCAGTGATATCAGTCCCATTTAAATAAGTTAACCCATTGCTTTTATCATAAAAAAGAAAAGAATCCTTTTGAAAATTATGTATAACACAATTTTTTTGAAAATGCTTATGGCGCGCCTCCTTTTTAAACTCAACTTCATTAATAAAAAAAGAAAAAGGTAGACTTTGTTTCTCAATACAATATTTACCTGCTTTTTGAGTAAATTCAATTTTGTTTTGATTTAACAAGTCTTCATATTCTTGAAGATTTGGAAATCGAATTTCCTTTGTGCTTTCAGAATCGTATTCTATGATTTCAGAATGATTATGAAAAGTAGCTCTGTATATATCTAAATTCTCAATCATTTAATTCATCAAACTTAGCTCTTAATGTTTCATTAGTAATAATAATTTGATTATTGTTACCTATATCAACTCTACCACTTTCAATGTCAGCTCTAGAAAAAGTTAACTTAATTTTACCGGATTTAATTTCGTATTTTTTTAAACGACTTAAGATTACATTTACAGCTTGAAATTCATGATTCATGTTTATACCATGTTCATCTATGTAAGTAGTTAAGAAATCAGAGTTGTCCCAAAATGTCTTGCCTAATTCACGTAATCTTACTACTCTTCCAGAAGAATTTATATAATTAAATACTTTTTCCCTAAACATTTCACTATCAAATTCAACACCTGTTTCTGGATCAATTGGGAACTCAGTTAAATCATCTATCAATTTTATTAATGCTTTTGTGTCATCAGCACTCCTGTCTAATAAATTAGCTTCAATCCAATCAGAAAAATAATTAGATGTACTCGCCAGCTTGTGTGTAAATTGAAGATATCTATCTTCTTTATTACTCAAACGCCCAATATCAACCCTCACAGCCATTGCAAGTTTATCTGTATTAATTACCGTAGTCTTATTAACAACAAATGTATTTTGACCTTTTTTATTAAAAATTACTTCTTCACTATCTCTAACAATAAATACCCCAACGTATTCTGATTTTCTATACTCATAATTAATAAACACAAAATAGCCACCAGTGGCAAAATTAGATGATTGCAAAAGCTTCTTTACACGTAAAATTGAAGATTTCGAAAACTCGTAAAAAGATTTGTCATTTTTTTTAGACGCAAAATCCTTTAGGGATTTTTGAAACAAATCCTCATCTTCTAAAAATTCCGTTCTTATTACTTTTTCGTCTTTTCGAAATGTATCATTTAATCTTTCAGATAAAAAAATGACTTCCTCATCAACTGAAATTAGACCATCAGAAGTCGTTAAATGAGCTTCAAGAACACCTTGATTTTTCTCAATCTGATGAATAGTTAATCTTTTTATTTTCATATTAAATTATTTAAGCAACTAATATTTCATTTAATTCGTTTATAATCACATCCATTTCATTCTCAAAAAGCTGATACATTTTGCCTCGTCCACCTTGCGCATCAAAAGGTGTATAATCTAGGTCATCCATATCTATATGGAAACTATTAACTATGTGGTCTTTTATCATGCGTAACCATTGCATTTGTTCTGTTGTAAATCGGTTATGTTGTCCTGCATTCTGTTTAAAAATCCAGGTTTTAAAATTCTCATCAATTGTTTTGTCAAAGGGTTGTATTGTTTTGTCAATACCGCAGGCACGCCGAATTAAGGAAACCAAAACAGTTAACTCATTTTCTGGTTTATTGCTTTTGGTATTATCTAAAGTACTATAGGCATCCCAAACATAATCCGGAGCCATTACTGGTTTGTCAAAGCGTAACTTTTCTAAAACTTCTTTAATCATTTTAAAGGTTACTTCTTTCCTTTTATAAGGTTGATTGTAGTATATGCTTAATGCTTTTATTTCGTCTTTATTGGCTTGGAGATACGAACTAAAATCGTTTACAATCACTTCTGCCTTTTCCATTGAAGAAGTGTCCCATTCCGATTTGGTAACCGTATCAATATTTACTGCATCAATAATTTGCTCATGTACTTTACGAACATTTTCTAAATAATCATTTAATGTTCCGTTAAACGTGGAAGTTGCCATTTTAATTAAATTGGCTTGTACAATCTCAATAGCTTTATTTAAACTTGGTATATGTTGTTCTTCTTTTAATACTAAAGCTTTTTGCTCTATGGTGTCTGGATTGTAGGCGTCTAAAAGCTCTTTAGTAATTTGCTTTAGGTTTTTACCATTCGCATATTCTAATACTTTTGTCTTTTCGCTTTCTGTAATTTGCTTTTCTAAACGTATTAATCGGTTGGCAAGAGATAAGAATAAATCTTCATCTGCAACACCAACTGTAATAGCTCCTAATAAATCTTTCATAGGAACCGTTTTCTTCCGTTCTAAAGGTCGGCTATCTGTTTTTTTAGATTTGATAGCACCAACTGCATCCACAATGACAAAATGTGTTTTGGTTTTTGCTGTACGCGATACTAATTGTAAATCATCTTTATTAATGGTTCTTGTACCTCTCCCTTTCATTTGCTCAAAGTAATTGATGCTTTTTACATCGCGCATGAACAATAATACTTCCAAAGGTTTTACGTCTGTTCCTGTGGCAATCATATCTACAGTTACTGCAATACGTGGATGATATGAATTACGGAAACGGTTTAATACCGATTTGGGGTCTTCTTCAATTTTATAGGTGACCTTTTTACAGAAGTCGTTACCTTCATCAAACTCTTCTCTTATGATTTTTATGATATCATCTGCATGACTATCTGTTTTTGCGAAAACTAATGTTTTAGGTACTTCATAATCTCCATTAGCATCAAAACGATTTGGATATATTTCAGTTCGCAACGCCTTTTTATAAGCTTTAATTATGTTTCTAATCTGACTTGGATTAACAACATCTTTATCTAACTTATTTGCAGTATAATTGACGTCTTCATCTAATTGTTCCCAACGGGTTTTACGTGTCAATTTTTCTCGTTTATCTACAAACTCTTTGGCTTTAATTTCTGCTCCAGCTTTAGAGATTTCTGTTTCAATTGTATATACATCATAAGGAACGTTTACACCATCTGCTACAGACTCTTCATACGTATATTCACTAACCACATTTTCATTAAAGAAACCAAAAGTACGCTTGTCTGGTGTTGCAGTCAAACCAATTAAAAAAGCATCGTAATACTCTAAAACTTGTCTCCAAAGGTTATAAATAGAACGGTGACATTCATCAATAACAATAAAGTCAAATTGCTCAATAGGGTTTCTTTCATTATAAACTACTGGAGCAGCTTCTTTCTTTTTTACTTGGTTTTCCATCCAAGTCGACTCATTTGGGTTTTCTAGTTCAGCTGTTTCGTCTAATTCTTCATCTTTTAAAATAGAGTATAAACGCTGTATTGTAGAAATACAAACTTGACTATCTGAGGCAATAAAACTAGAGCTTAAACGCTGCACATTATATAATTCAGTAAACTTTCTATTGTCATCTTTAGGCTGATACTTCATAAATTCTTGTTCAGCTTGTTCGCCTAAATTTTTTGTGTCAACCAAGAATAGAATCCGTTTTGCATCTGCATGTTTGAGCAATCTATACACAAAGGTTGCGGCCGTAAATGTTTTTCCCGCTCCAGTAGCCATTTGTATTAAAGCTTTGGGTCTATTATTCTTAAAGGAAGTTTCAAGGTTTTTAATGGCCCTAATTTGCGCAGGTCTTAAACCATCTTCAATAAGTTCAGGTATATTTTGAAGTCTGTTACGAAGCGATTCATCTTTTTTTAACCAATCAGAAAATGTTTCTGGTCTGTGAAAAGAAAATACGCATCGCCCTCTTGGTTTAGTATCTCTGTAATTTGTAAAACGTGTTAGCGTTCCTGTACTTTCATAAACATAAGGTAAAGGATCATTATCAAGATATTTTAATTTTGCTTTTGCATAATCGCCTGATTGCTCTTCTACAGTTGTTAATCTGTGACCTTCTTCTTCTCTTTTGGCTTCTATTACGCCAACAGGTTTACCTTCTACAAAGAGCGCATAATCAACTGGACCAACTTCAGTCTGGTATTCTTTAATTGCAATTCCTAAATTGGCATTTAAATAAATTTCTTTTTTAGACTGAATTATCCACCCCGCTTCTACAAGCATTGAATCAATTAAATCACGTGCTTTCTGTTCCGGATTTTGGTTAGCTTCCATATACTGATTCAGAGTATCAACAACTAACCTTATAAATAAAGGCGAATTGATAATTGTTAAAAAATTCTCTTAGGGAAGAATTGAAAGTAAATATAACAACTTTTAAAAAAATGAATGCCTATTCGGTAAAAAATAGTGATTGAATTTTTTCGATTATCATTTTATACCTCGCTTCTTGCGTTTCGTAATAGAGATTTCCCAAAATGGCTTCTTGCATTCTTTTTGATTCTAAAATATTTTGAAATTGTTCTAGTAAATACGTTTTTACTTTATTATCGGAACTACTAACTATTTCATGCCAATCTGTGCGATTATCTAAAATATAAATAACATCTTCAAAATCATGACTCATTCTAGGATCATTTCCTCCACGTTCTGAATGCGCGACAAATTTACTAGCTAAAAAGTAAGGCAATGGCATGATATGAATAGTATAGTCTTCAATTTGAATTTGTTCTTTATGTTCAAAGCCTAATTCAAACCATGGATTTGCTGGAGCCCAACCCACTGGCGTAGTCCCCATTACATCAACCAAAATATCATCTAGTTTGAATCTGCAAATTACACCTAAGTCTGCTGATTGTTTAAACCCTTTTGATACTAACTCCTCTCTAATTTCTTCTAAATGTGTTATAGACACAATTTTAATACTGATATCAATATCTTTTGTGGGTCTTACATCATCTGCAGCAGGGTCATTGATGTACAAGCTTACGGTTGCCCCTCCAACATATATAACCTCATTGTTGAGCTCTCCCAAGGCTTGAGCGACTCTCTGAATGATAATTCTATTTATTAGTGTGTTTTTCAATTGAAATGCTTTTCAAGTTCAACTGTTGCTAGCTTTTGTTCTCTAACATTTCCTAAACGTATAGCATCTACTAAGGCCAATAGTTCATGCAAAACATAATCATTTAATGCTGCTTTAGGAACGTTTGGATGCAAAGGTTCAATAGAAAACCCTCTCACATTTCCTTCTGCATATGGCCATACATATACTTCATCACTTTGTATGATTTCAGAAAGTGGTGGCGCACTATGTGCTGTTGCAACACCTCTTACCATTCCACTTGGTTTTTGTGGATATACATATTTTAATCCTGAAGTTATAAACTCAGCCAAAGCTTGCTTCATGACCCGCTTTTTATCACTGGCAATAAGACCTGCCAATACACTGCGATTTAAAGATTCGCTTACTTCGCTATTACTAATAAAAAGCTCGTTGGCTATATCTTTCATCAACCAATCCTGATCACCCTTTGCCACTATTTTTAATAAGATAACAATATCGTGAGGGCGCATTCCATTATGCTTCTTCATCTTCTTAATTTTTATTTCGCGATTCGCAAAACACGAATTTAATTTTTTTATTATACTTGTGCAAGAATTATAATCAATAATTTTAATGTTAAACTAACATGATTTGAGCTTAGCGGTGAAAACAAACAGTTTTCACCTCATCCAGAAAACTGAATATTATTAAATTTCTAAGAACTTTTATGAATTTTAATAATTATCACAAATCTTTATTTAAAAACTAATGGAATACAAGGAGATAACTCGCAAACAGCTTTATGATCTTGTTTGGTCTGCACCAATGATTACTTTATCAAAGCAATTAAATGTGAATTCAGCATATTTGAAAAAATTATGTGTTGATTTTGATATTCCCACACCTAGCATTGGGTATTGGTCAAAACTTAAACACGGAAAAAATACTGAAAAATCATTATTACAAGGAGATTTTAATATAGCCATTAAATTAGATGTTGTCAAAAAAGCAATAAATAAAATTGCGCTGAAAGTGCCTGAAAAACTTTTAAAACCAGATGAACTGGTCGCAATAGCTAAAAAAGATTTATCCGGCAAAGAAATATCTCATTGGCACAGAGCCAAGGGCATGGTCACAACCTCTAAAGGAGTCTTAAATATTACCGTAACACCAAAGCTTGTTACAAGAGCCTTAATTTTTATGGATATATTTATAAAATTGGCAAAGGAACGTGGTTTTAAAATTTGGTTTAAAAATTACTATGGAACAGTTATTTCAATTCAAGGAATAGATTCACCAATATATTTGCGAGAGAAAAACAAAAGAGTTGTAGTAAAAAATAATAGTGGTTGGAATGAAACAAAATTAGTTCCTATTGGAGAATTAGTCCTTAAAAGGGATGATTATCCTCGTATGGAATGGCACGATTCTAAGAACATAAAATTAGAGGCTAAAATTCCAGATATTTTAAAATATTTTGAAGAACAGGCAATCAAAGAAAAAGCAGATGAAATTAAACGAGAAATAAGAAGAAAAGAACAAGAACGCCAACAAAAAATAGAAGATGATATAAAGCAATTAAGAGAAAATGAAATCGAGAAATTTAATCATTTTTATGAAAATACCAAGCGATATAGAAAAGCCGTTAATCTAAGGGCTTTTGTTAATGCAAAAAAAGAATATGCCATAAAAACTAATACATTAGACAAAGCAATAGAAAACTGGATTGAATGGGCAAATGCTAAAGCAGACTGGCTTGATCCAATAATCTCAAAAAAGGATGATATTTTAGGAGACTATGACGATTACAAATGATAAATTGATGTTTTATTTAAAAAAGAATAATCAAACGTAAAATCAAACAAAAAACACGAAATTTTGTTAAAAAATGTTAAAATATAGGTGTGTTTGCAAATTGTTTGCAAATAAAAAAGCCTCAAAGAGCAAAAACTCTGTGAAGCCTTGATTTTATTAGTGGTCCCACCTGGGCTCGAACCAGGGACCACCTGATTATGAGTCAGGTGCTCTAACCAACTGAGCTATAGGACCGAAATTGGCTGCGAATTTAATACTATTTTTATAACTCTACAAGAAAATAATTTGTTTAAATAATTTCTTGGCAAAGCTCTATCAATACGCCACTGGTACTTTTAGGGTGTAAAAAAACAACTAGCTTATTATCAGCTCCTTTTCTAGGTATGTCATTTAAAACGATAAAGCCCACAGATTTTAATCGTTTTATTTCTGCACTAATATTTTCAACTTCAAAAGCGATATGGTGCACCCCTTCTCCTCTATTTTCAATAAATTTAGTAATGGGGCTGTTCTGTTTTATCGCTTGTAAGAGTTCTATTTTATGGTTTCCTACTTTAAAAAAAGATGTTTTTACCCCTTCACTTTCTACCTCTTCTGTTTTATAATGGGGTTTTCCAAATAGTTTGGCATATAATTCATTAGCGTCTTCTAGATTTCTTACCGCAATTCCTATATGTTCTATATTTTTCATTTCAAATTCATTTAAAGGAAGATACAAATTTTGTTGCTAAAAGTAAGCTTATCTTTAAATATGCTGTATTTTTGCCCTATAAACCTATAAATAGGTAATAAAAATGAGCGACATAGAGGAAAGTCAAAGACAAAAAAAAATAGGATCTGTATTACAGCGCGATTTGGTTGATGTATTGCAAAGTGCAGCCACACAAGGTGGTATGCAAGGCATATTAATATCTGTATCTAAAGTAAAAGTAACGGTAGATTTATCGGTTGCTAAAGTATATTTAAGTATTTTTCCTAATGATAAAGCTAAAGAATTACTTGTTGGCATAAAATCGAACACACCATTAATTAGACACGAGTTAGCACAACGCACAAAACATCAATTACGACGTATGCCTAATTTAGAATTCTTTATAGATGACTCTTTAGAATATATTGACCAAATTGAAAAGTCTTTAAAAGGCCAGGAAAACCCTATTAAAGATCCTACTATTTTAGAAAAAAGAAAAAAATCTTAATTGAATGTCTCCTTATACATAGCAAAACGGTATCTGCACTCTAAAAGCAGTAACAATGCTATTAATTTTATAACCATTATCGCGGCTGTTGGGGTTATTTTAGGTGCTGCTTCTTTATTTATCGTTCTCTCTGGTTTTGCTGGTTTAAAAGATTTTACGCTTCAGTTTTCAACCATTGTAGACCCCGATTTAAAAGCTGAAACGGCTTCAGGTAAATCGTTTATATTGACAGACGAAGAGGTTTCAAAACTAAATGATATAAATGCCATTGCTTCTTACTCTAAAATTATTGAAGAGCGTGTAATAGTGGCCTTTGATGAAAAAAACTATTTAGCAACCATTAAAGGTGTTGATGAAAATTTTCAGCGTGTTAATGCCATCGATTCTGTTGTTGTACAAGGCGAATGGTTTGAACAAGACAGCAATCAAATTGTGGTAGGCTGGGGCATTTCAAGCAACTTATCTCTTGGGGTTTTAGATTATGCAAAGTCTGTAAATATTTATGTTCCTAAGCCTGGAAAAGGTCAAATAACGTCTATAAAAAACGCCTATAGTTCTATTAACGCTATTAATGTTGGAATTTTTGACATTAATGAAACTATGAATGATACCTATGTATATGCCCCGATTAGTTTAGTTGAATACCTACTTAGTTATAAACCAAATCAAATATCGGCCATAGAATTTAAACTGAAAGATGGTGCTGATAGAACGGATGCCATCGCAAACATACAATCGGCTTTAGGTGATAAAGTTGTTATGAAAACAAGAGAGCAATTAAATGACAAGCTTTATAAAATGCTAAACACCGAAAATTTAGCTGTTTACTTAATATTTACCTTGGTTTTAATCATTGCTCTATTTAATGTAATTGGTTCTATTATCATGATGATTTTAGATAAAAAGAAAACTTTAAGCACGCTTTTCAATATGGGTGCTACCCTAGCAGATATCCGACGAATTTTCTTTTTCCAAGGCAGTTTAATGAGTGTTATTGGAGGTATTATTGGTATTTTAATAGGCTTATTATTAACCGTTAATCAACTTTACGGACCAGATTTCCTGAAAGTATATATCACGCCAAGTCTTCCTTACCCCATAACAATTAAAGCCATCAACTTATTTGTGGTGTTTATTACGATTTCAGTATTAGGCATCATAGCGTCTAAAATAGCATCGGTAAGAATCACGAAAGCTTTAGTAGAAAACTATTAATTAGATATTTACTCTGTAAACTGAAAATCTGAAAACTGCTCTAAAACTTCATCAAATGCGTCAAATACATCTTGGGATTGGTCGCTAGTTACCATTTTGGTTCTTAATTCCTTGAAGTGAGGAATGTTTTTAAAGTAGTTTGTATAATGCCGACGGGTTTCAAAAACACCTAATGTTTCTCCTTTCCAATCGATCGCCATTTGCAAATGCCTACGAGCGGCTTCAACACGTTCTTCAATAGAAATAGGCACTAAATGTTCTCCCGTTTTAAAAAAGTGCTTTACTTGTTTAAAAAACCATGGATTGCCTATACTGGCACGACCTATCATGGCACCATCAAGTCCATAACTATCACGCATTTCCATAGCTTTTTCGGGGGAATCTACATCGCCATTTCCAAATACAGGAATGTGCATTCTGGGGTTATTCTTTACCTCAGCAATCGGCCTCCAATCGGCATTACCTTTGTACATTTGTGCTCTGGTACGTCCATGAATGGCAATGGCTTTGCAGCCTACATCTTGCAAGCGTTCGGCAACCTCAACTATCCTAATGGAATCATGATCCCAACCCAAACGTGTTTTTACGGTAATAGGAATATTGGTCCGTTTTACCATTTCAGCAGTCAATTGCTCCATTAAGCAGACATCTTTTAAAATCCCAGCACCAGCGCCTTTACTCACCACTTTTTTAACCGGACAACCAAAATTAATATCTATGATATCTGGGTTCGATTTTTCAACAATATCAATGGTTTGAAGCATGCTTTCCAAATTGGCCCCAAATATTTGAATTCCAACTGGGCGTTCCCTTTCATAAATATCTAGCTTCATAACGCTTTTGGCAGCATTACGAATTAAACCTTCACTAGAAACAAACTCTGTATAAACGACATCGGCACCTTGCTCTTTGCACAAGGCGCGAAATGGCGGATCGCTCACATCTTCCATAGGTGCTAAAAGCAACGGAAAATCAGGAAGTTCTATGTTATGTATTTTTACCAAGCAATTAATTTTAGGGCAAAATTACATCTTTTTAACTAAATGTGTATCTTCATCATATCAAACTCTAATCTATGGCTTTTTGAATATTCCATTTGAAACTACTGTTTTTGGTTATTCGGTTAATATTCACTTGGTGTTGGAATATTTAGCTTTTTTTATTGGTTATAGATATTATCTCTATTTAAGAAAAGGAAAAATAGATACTATTTCATCTTTAAACAGATTGTCCATTATTTTAGGTGCCGCTTTAGGAGCATTAATTGGTTCTAGATTGGTTGGGTTTTTAGAAAACCCAATTGTAAACATTTTCAAAGGAAATATTATTCAATTACTAAACACCAAAACCATAATGGGTGGTTTATTTGGTGGACTACTTGGGGTTGAGATTTCAAAGAAAATTATTGGTGAAACCCAATCTTCAGGTGATTTGTTTGTCTTCCCTATTATCTTAGGCATTTTTATTGGTAGAATTGGTTGTTTTCTTTCGGGTATAAATGAATTTACTTATGGCAAGGAAACAACTTCCTTTTTTGGCATGGATCTGGGCGATGGTGTTTTAAGACATCCTACAGCATTGTATGAGTTGTTTTTTTTAATTATATTGTTTTTTACATTCAAATACATTCAAAAAAATGCTTCGTTAAATCATGGTGAACTTTTTAAATGGTTCATGTTATCCTATTTCACATTCAGGTTTTTCATTGAATTCTTGAAGCCTAATGTGTTTTATGTATTTGGCTTAAGCAGTATTCAATTATTATGTGTTATTTGTTGGCTATATTATTATAAATTTATCTTTCAAAAACTTAAAAATGCCGGTTAGAAAATATACTTATTACGATTTTACTTTAAGCCTATGCCCAGAATGCTTAAAGCGTGTGGATGCTAAAATAGTGTTTGAAGACGGCAAGGTTTATATGCTTAAACGCTGCAACGAACATGGACATAGTAAAGTGTTAATTGCAGACGATATTGAATATTACAAAAATATTCGCAACTACAATAAACCAAGCGAAACGCCTTACACCTTTAATACCCAAACGCATTATGGCTGCCCGTACGATTGCGGTTTGTGCCCAGACCACGAGCAACATTCTTGTTTAAGTATTGTAGAAGTTACCGATAGATGCAACTTAACCTGTCCCACTTGTTATGCGGGTTCATCGCCAACTTATGGCAGACATCGAACCCTCGATGAAATTAAAAAAATGCTGGACACTATTGTTAAAAATGAAAAAGAGCCTGATGTGGTTCAAATTTCTGGTGGCGAACCCACCATACATCCACAGTTTTTTGAAATTTTAGATTATGCAAAAACACTTCCTATAAGGCATTTAATGCTGAATACCAACGGTATTAAAATTGCCAAAGATGCCGCTTTTGCGGAAAAGCTTAAAACCTACGCTCCAGACTTTGAAATTTATTTACAATTTGACTCGTTTGAAGATCGTGTGTTACGAGAGCTTCGTGGTGCTGATTTAAGCGATATTCGAATGAAAGCCCTTGAGCATCTTAATGCCTTAAATCTTTCAACAACCTTAGTCGTCACACTCCAAAAAGGTTTGAATGATCATGAAATTGGTAAAATTATAGATTTTGCATTAAAGCAAAAATGTGTGCGAGGTGTGACGTTTCAACCGACACAAATTGCTGGACGATTAGAACATTTTAATCCGGAAACCGATAGAATGACGCTTACAGAAGTCCGTAGAAAAATACTGGAGCAAACTCAGATTTTTAATCCAGATGATTTACTGCCCGTTCCTTGCAATCCAGATGCCTTGGTGATGGGTTATGCTTTAAAATTAGGTGGTGAGGTATTTCCTTTAACTAGATATATCAATCCAAATGATTTATTGGATAATAGTAAAAACACTATTGTCTATGAGCAAGATGAGATGCTGCATGGCAAAATGATAGAACTTTTTAGTACAGGAAACTCTGTTGAAGTTGCCGAAGAAAATCTAAAATCCATCATGTGTTGTTTACCAAATATTGATGCA
Source organism: Confluentibacter sediminis (assembly GCF_003258355.1). GTDB lineage: Bacteria > Bacteroidota > Bacteroidia > Flavobacteriales > Flavobacteriaceae > Confluentibacter > Confluentibacter sediminis. The sequence goes on from NZ_QKPO01000011.1 coordinate 46,397, forward strand.
CCTAATTTGGGTTACGACAATTTATTCAGAATTATTATCATGCAATTCATTGATGCTTATAATTTTGATGTGCGCGCCATTAAAAAATCGTGTGTCCATATTGTAGATAAAGATTATAAAATCATCCCTTTTGAAACTATGAATTTGTTTTATAGGGATGACAAAAAAGCTAGATTAAAAGAACTTAGAAACGAAGTTATATGAATACTTTATTAATTGAGGTAAATGATTTGGGGTGGCTTATCTTGTTAATGCTTTTTCTAGCCTTTGGAGTCCCTCTTATTTTAATAATAACTGGAATTGCATTAAGAAATAAAAATAAAAGCACTTCTAAAAAGCTATTCATCGCTGCCGTTGTATATGTTTTAATAGGATTAGGTGTTTGTGGTGTCTTATTAACTAATATTTAAAAAATTAGAAATGATATTTTTAGAAGGAAATTATGATGGTATTATCTATTTGATATTAGCCATTATGCTAGGACCGGCAATTTTATTGGCAATCATTGGATTTTTACTTTTGAAAAATAATAAAAAAGCAGCTAAAGTTTTTTTTATTTTAGCTGTTGCCTATGCAATAATAAGTTTTGGAATATGTGGAAGCATGATGATGTAATTAATAATATTTACCTTCCATTCCAATAAATTAAAATCACTATAAACCTCATTTAAAACTTCTATATTTGCAAATTAAATCTAGGTATAGATTACTTTATGAAGAACATTAGAAATTTTTGCATCATTGCACATATAGATCACGGAAAAAGTACGCTTGCAGACCGTTTATTGGATTTTACCGGCTCTGTAACAGAAAGAGAAAAGCAAAACCAATTGCTTGACAATATGGATTTGGAGCGCGAACGTGGTATTACCATCAAATCGCACGCCATTCAAATGGACTATACTTATAAAGGTGAACAATATATTTTAAACCTTATCGACACACCTGGCCATGTGGATTTCTCTTATGAAGTATCCCGCTCTATTGCCGCTTGTGAAGGTGCTTTGTTGATTGTGGATGCTGCACAAAGTATTCAGGCACAAACTATTTCTAATTTATATTTAGCTTTAGAAAATGATTTGGAAATTATTCCTATTCTTAATAAAGTAGATTTACCTAGTGCCAACCCTGAAGAAGTAACCGATGATATTGTAGATTTATTAGGCTGTAAACCCGAAGATGTGATTCACGCCAGTGGGAAAACGGGTTTTGGAGTCGATAATATTTTAGCAGCCATTATAGAACGTATTCCCGCCCCAAAAGGCGACCCGAATGCACCGCTTCAAGCGCTGATTTTCGATTCTGTTTATAACACCTTTAGAGGCATTGAAACCTATTTTAGGGTATTTCATGGTGAAATTAAAAAAGGCCAAAAAATTAAATTTGTTGCTACAGATAATGAATATTATGCCGACGAAGTTGGTACCTTAAAACTAACCCAAGTCGCTAAACAAAGTGTTAAAACAGGCGATGTTGGGTATTTAATTACAGGTATTAAAACGGCAAAAGAAGTAAAAGTTGGTGATACCATTACCGATTTTGACAACCCTACAAAAAATATTGTTGAAGGTTTTGAAGATGTAAAGCCCATGGTTTTTGCGGGTATTTATCCCGTTGACACCGAGGATTATGAAGAATTACGCAGTTCTATGGAAAAACTGCAACTAAACGATGCATCGTTGGTATTTATTCCAGAAAGTTCTGCGGCTTTAGGCTTTGGTTTCCGTTGTGGATTCTTAGGCATGCTACATATGGAAATCATCCAAGAACGTTTAGAACGTGAGTTTGACATGACGGTAATTACAACCGTTCCCAACGTATCTTATAACGCTTACACTAATAAAAATCCTGATAAACCTTTTATTGTAAATAACCCTTCCGATTTACCTGATCCTTCTACTGTAAATCGTGTTGAGGAACCCTATATTAAAGCAACCATCATCACTAAATCTGATTTTGTAGGTAACGTTATGTCGCTTTGCATTGAAAAAAGAGGCATTGTTGCGGGTCAAACCTATTTAACACCAGAGCGGGTTGAATTAACCTTTGAAATGCCTTTAGCAGAAATTGTTTTTGATTTTTATGATAGATTAAAAACCGTTTCCAAAGGCTATGCATCTTTTGATTATCACCCAATTGGAATGAAGGTTTCTAAGTTAGTGCGATTGGATATTTTACTCAATGCACAACCAGTTGATGCGCTTTCTGCATTGATTCATGCTGATAATGCCCAAAATATTGGTAAAAAAATGTGTGAGAAACTAAAAGAATTAATTCCCCGCCAACAATTCGACATTCCTATTCAAGCGGCGGTGGGAGCCAAAATTATCTCTAGAGAAACCATAAAAGCCTTGCGTAAAGATGTTACGGCAAAATGTTATGGTGGTGATATTTCGCGTAAACGTAAACTTCTTGAAAAACAGAAAAAAGGTAAAAAACGTATGAGACAAGTAGGAAATGTGGAAATTCCCCAACAAGCATTTATGGCTGTTTTAAAATTGAATGATTAAAAAATAATGAAGCGGCATGATACTTATAATCCATGCCGCTTTTTGAAATCTCCCTCATCATTAGTTGATAAGCAATATATTTGAGAGTCTTATACTCCCGATTATTAATAGCGGTTAAATATAAATGGTCCACAGTTATAACATCAAAGGTTTTTCCTCAAAATAAGTAAGGCAATCGCGTAATTATGTTGTTAAAATATTGAATAGTTAAATAAAACCTTTTTCCTCTGCAATTCTAATAAGATCCCGATCCTCTTTATCGGATAAATTAAAAATTTCTTTCAGCACACGTTTTCTTTTTTCTAATGCAGAAATAGATGAAGGTATAATATGGGGTAACTGACTCATTTTTGTGCCTTTGGACAACTCGTATAGTAATTTTCTATCAATAGTATCTATTAAAAAATCATTTGCGGTGAGCTTACGCATTAATTCAATGACCGATTTACTATAATAAGGCTTGTCTTCAATTATGGATTCAATAGCTAAAACCAATTCTTTAGGATTTAAATCGTTTTTTATTAAAAAGCCTTCTGGATTTAATCTTTTAAAAATGGCATTGATACTTTAATAGTATCAAATCTTCACTAGATAATATTATAAGTCTTGAATGAAAAAATATTTAAACATCGAAATGATTAAGATTTCTTAATGCTTTTCACTTTTAATGTGATATTATTATTGAAAATTTTGATTAAACTTAATTCTACAATATTTTCTTTAAAAATAAAGTTTAGCTTAAAAAATGTATAATAATTTTGTATGTTTATAAACTAACCTAAAGCTACAAATGAAGATTATTCACGTAAGCGCAGAATGCTACCCCATAGCAAAAGTTGGAGGTCTTGCTGATGTTGTTGGCGCATTACCAAAATATCAAAACAGTTCTAAAGTGTCCTCACAAGTTATCATGCCTTTTTATGATAATACATTCACCAAAGAAAATCTGTTTTCTGCCATTTATGAAGCAACCTTAAATTTAGGCGACACGTCTCATGTGTTCAGAATTTTAACTCTAAAAGAAAAAACACTGGATTTTGATGTTTTTTTTGTAGATGTTCCCGAACTACTTTATAAAGAGTATGTATATTCACATAATGATACCGAACGGTTTTTGGCATTTCAAATTGCCACTTTAGATTGGATGTTATCTTGGGAAACAGTTCCAGATATTATCCATTGCCACGATCACCATACGGGGCTTATTCCTTTTATGCTCCAAGAAAGCTATAAATATGAGGTATTTAGAAAAATACCAAATATTTTAACGATACATAATGCACAATATCAAGGTTGGTTTTCCCATATAAAAGTTGGGCTAATCCCTCCGTTTAATTTTGACCATGTTGGCTTATTAGATTGGGGAAGTGAAATTAACCCATTGGCAGCAGCTATAAAATGTGCCTGGAAAGTAACCACTGTGTCTCCAAGCTATATGAATGAATTAAAAATGGCGGCCAATGGTTTAGAAAGTTTATTAAGTAGTGAAAGTGCAAAATGTGTCGGTATCTTAAATGGAATTGATTGGAATGTATGGAATCCTGAAACCGACACCTATATTATTGAAAACTATAATATTAAAACGGTAGCATCTGGGGCTTCCGCTAATAAAAAATACTTGTGTGATACCTTTAACTTAGATTTTGAAAAACCGCTATTTGCATTTATTGGAAGGCTGGTTGAAGAAAAAGGCTCTGATTTGTTTCCCGAGACATTCAAACTAGCACTTGAAAAAAACAATGCCACCATATTATTATTAGGCTCTGGAAATAAGTTTGTAGAAAACCAATTAGACGCCCTAAAAAATGATTATATTGGAACCTATAATGCCTTTATTGGATATGATGAAAAGCTGTCGCATATTATCTATGCTGGTGCCGATTTTTTACTAATGCCATCTCGTGTTGAACCCTGTGGTTTAAACCAAATGTATGCTTTAAGATATGGAACCATTCCTATTGTGAGAAGCATTGGTGGTTTAAAAGATACGGTGATAGATATTTCAGAAACAAACGGATTTGGTATCTGTCATGAAGATGTTTCCGTTTCAGAAATAATCCATGCTATAGATCGGGCAATTGCACTATATAAAGAACCATCTAAATATAAAAAAATAAGAACCAAAATCATGGAAATAGACCATTCTTGGGATGTTTCAGCAAAAGAATATATAAATTTATACAACTCCATAAACTAATTAGATATGATAAACAATAAGGTTTTAGCCATCATATTAGGCGGCGGTCAAGGTTCCAGACTTCACCCATTAACACAGGAAAGATCTAAACCAGCGGTTCCTATCGCTGGAAAATATAGATTGGTAGATATTCCTATATCTAACTGTATTAATGCTGATATTAAACGTATGTTTGTTTTAACACAGTTTAACTCGGCTTCTTTAAACCGCCATATAAAGGATACGTATCATTTTAGTTTTTTTAGTAGTGCTTTTGTTGATGTACTTGCTGCAGAACAAACCCCTGGAAATAAAGGTTGGTTTCAAGGAACAGCTGATGCAGTAAGACAAAGTATGCATCATTTCTTAAGACATGATTTTGAATATGCTTTAATCCTTTCTGGTGATCAATTATACCAAATGGACTATGATAAAATGATTGAAGCTCATGAGAAAAGTCAGGCTAAAATCTCAATTGCAACGATACCTGTTAATGCAAAAGACGCAACTTCTTTTGGTATATTAAAATCCAATGATGAAAGTGTAATAACTTCTTTTATTGAAAAACCAGACGCTAGCTTATTACCCGATTGGACTTCAGAAGTTAGTGATGAGATGAAACGCGAAGGTCGTAATTATCTAGCTTCTATGGGTATTTATATATTTAATAGAGACCTTTTGATTGAGTTAATGAACGATACGTCGACAATTGATTTTGGTAAAGAAATTATACCTCAATCTATTCAAAAACATAAAACATTAAGTTACCAATACGAGGGCTATTGGACAGACATTGGTAATATTGATTCCTTTTTTGAAGCTAATCTTGGCCTAACAGATAGTATTCCAAAGTTCGACTTATACGACAAAAACAGGCGCATTTACACGCATGCTAGAATGTTACCAACTACCAAAATGGCAGGCACAAGATTAGATAGGACCGTAATAGCTGAAGGATGCATCATTAGTGCTGCAAAAATAGAACAATCTGTAATAGGCATTAGATCTAGAATAGGCGTTGATTCTACAGTCATAAGAACCTATATGATGGGTAGCGATTATTATGAAACATTACTTGAAATACAAGAAAAACAAATAAAAATATTAATGGGGATTGGGGAAAGATGTTTTATTAAAAATGCTATTCTCGATAAGAACTGCCGTATTGGTGATGATGTAACTATTAATGGCGGCCCTCATTTAGAAAACACAGAAACAGACAACTATGTGGTTAGAGATGGCATTGTAGTCATTAAAAACGGAGCAACGATACCTAACGGATTTGTAATTTAATATATGGCACAAGTAAAAGTTTATAGTCTATTTACAGACTTCGACATTAACCTTTTTAAAGCAGGTAAACACTATAGGCTTTTTGAGAAATTTGGTTCGCATATTGTCACAGTTGATGGTATTGAAGGTACTTATTTTGCTGTTTGGGCACCTAGTGCTAAACACGTTTCCGTGATTGGTGACTTTAACTTTTGGACAGAAGGTGAACACCAATTAAATGTACGTTGGGATGCTAGTGGTATATGGGAGGGTTTTATCCCTCTTGTGGGAAAAGGCAATTTATATAAGTATAAAATTGAAAGTCACAATAACGGTATAAAAACAGAAAAGGCCGACCCTTACGCCAGACGTTGCGAGCATCCACCTAAAACAGCATCGATTATTTGGGAAGACTCTTATAAATGGAAGGATACCGATTGGATGAAAAAACGTAAAAAACACAATGCGTTAAATGCTCCTTACTCGGTTTATGAAGTCCATTTAGGCTCCTGGAAAAAACAAGTAGAAGAAGATCGCTTTTTATCTTATTTTGAGTTAGCCGACGATTTGGTAAACTATGTAAAAGACATGAATTTTACACACGTAGAGCTCATGCCCATTATGGAATTTCCCTACGACCCCTCATGGGGTTACCAAGTAACGGGCTATTTTGCACCATCCTCACGCTTTGGTTATCCAGAAGAATTTAAATATTTGGTAGACAAGCTACATCAAAACGATATTGGTATTATTTTAGATTGGGTACCTTCTCATTTTCCTGAAGATGCGCATGGGTTAGGTTTCTTTGATGGATCTTGCTTATATGAGCATCCCGATAAAAGAAAGGGCTATCATCAAGATTGGAAAAGTTTAATTTTTAATTATGGTAGAAACGAGGTAAAATCATTTTTAATCAGTAACGCTATTTTTTGGTTAGAACAATACCATACAGATGCTTTACGTGTAGATGCCGTTGCTTCTATGTTGTTTTTAGACTATTCTCGTGAAGAAGGCGAATGGGAGCCAAATATTTTTGGAGGAAGGGAAAATTTAGAAGCTATCGCATTTCTTAAAGAACTAAATGAAGAAGTTTATAAATCGTTCCCCGATGTGCAAACCATTGCCGAAGAATCCACAGCTTTTACAGGCGTTTCAAAACCTGTATTTTTAGGTGGCTTAGGTTTCGGCATGAAATGGATGATGGGTTGGATGCACGATACCCTTGATTATTTTTCAAAAGACCCGATTTACAGGCAATACCACCAAAACGATATCACTTTTAGTTTAGCCTACGCCTTTACAGAAAATTTTATGCTTCCGCTATCTCATGACGAGGTGGTATATGGCAAAAACTCTATTTTAGGACGAATGCCTGGCGACGAATGGCAACGTTTCGCAAATCTTAGACTGCTTTTTGGGTACATGTTCACACATCCAGGAACCAAACTGGTATTTATGGGAACAGAATTCGGACAATATAACGAATGGGATTTTCAAGGCAGTTTAGACTGGAATTTATTGGATTTTATTCCACATAAACAATTTCAAAATTATTATAAAGCCTTAAACGCTTTTTACAAATCGCATCCTGGCTTATTTGAAAAACAATTCAGCCATGATGGTTTTGAATGGATTAGTTATGATGACCACCAAAATTGTGTTATAAGCTACATACGAAAAGGAAATAATCCAGAAAATGATATTGTAGTGTCGTGCAACTTAACGCCTACCGTTCATGAAAATTATAGACTAGGTCTTCCTAAAAAAGGCAAACTGGAAGAAATATTTAATAGCGATGCCGCTGAGTTTGGAGGCAGTGGTATTTCAAATAAAAAGAGAATTACAATAAAAAAAGAGCCATGGAATGGCAAAAATTACTCAGCACCAATAACATTACCTCCGTTGGGCTTTGTTGCTTTCGTTATAAAAGCTTAAAACATTTGAGATTTATATAATTATACTGCTGATAATTTATGCAAGACACAAATTATCAGCGGTATTTTTAATAAATATTGACAACAAAAGCCTATTAAATTTATTAATTTCGATAATTAATTAATATATTTTATATATGATATTAAACACTGAATTAGAATATAAAGGGAACCTATTTCCTACCAAAATAACATCTTACATAAAAAATCGAGACACCTTAACTTTTACTTCAGAAAACGGTGTGGCATTGCAAGTTACAATCGTTAGAGATAGTGTATTAAGATTCCGTTTTACAACAACATCTGTTTTTGAAAAAGATTTCTCATATGCCATAACCAAATATGCCAGCAGAGGCTATAATTTTCTTGAAGTCACAGAAGATGACGCTTTTTATATTATTACAACCTCTAAACTCATCTGTAACATTTCAAAAACAGATTTAAGGAGTTTTATTTATGACGCTAAAGATAAAACCCTTTTATGTGAAGACGAATTAGGGTTTCATTGGGAAGAAAGCTACCACTTTGGTGGTAACATCGTTAAAATGTCTAAAACAGCTCAAGAAGGTGAAAGTTATTATGGTTTGGGTGATAAACCTACCGACAACAACCTGAAAGGCAAACGTTTTGAAAACTGGGTAACAGATTCGTATGCGTTTGGTAAATATACAGACCCTATATACAAAGCCATCCCTTTTTATACCGCGTTACATCATGACAAATCCTATGGGATTTTTTTTGATAACAGCTTTAAATCACAATTCGATTTTTGTCAAGAAAGAAGGAACATTACCAGTTTTTGGGCTCATGGTGGCGAAATGAATTATTATTTCATTTATGGCCCATCCATGTCCGATGTGGTAGCAAATTATACCGATTTAACTGGTAAGCCCCATGAAATGCCAGCCCTTTGGACATTAGGATATCACCAATGCAAATGGAGTTATTATCCAGAATCTAAAGTAAAAGAAATCACCAATACGTTTAGGGAATTACAAATTCCTTGTGATGCCATATATCTGGACATTGATTATATGGAAGGCTTTAGATGTTTTACTTGGAGTAAAGAATATTTTCCCGACCCAAAAAGAATGGTTAAAGAGTTGGCGGACCAAGGTTTTAAAACCATTGTTATTATTGATCCTGGCATTAAAATAGACAAAGATTACTCCATTTTTAAAGAAGGTTTAGAAAAAGATTATTTCTGCAAACGTGCCGATGGGCCTTATATGAAAGGTAAAGTTTGGCCAGGAGAATGTTATTTTCCAGATTTTACAAATCCCGAAGTACGCGAATGGTGGTCTGATTTGTTTAAAGAACTTGTTGAAGATATTGGCGTAAAAGGTGTTTGGAACGACATGAACGAACCTGCCGTTATGGACGTGCCCGGAAAATCATTTCCAGATGATGTGAGACATGATTATGAAGGCAACCATTGTAGCCATAGAAAAGCGCACAACATTTATGGGATGCAAATGGCTCGTGCTACCTATCAAGGCCTTAAAAAATTCTCTTATCCTAAACGCCCTTTTGTAATAACTAGATCGGCTTATTCTGGGACACAACGTTATACCTCGACATGGACAGGCGATAATGTCGCTTCATGGGAACATCTTACAATTGCTAACGTGCAAGCACAACGGATGTGTATGTCTGGTTTTTCATTTGTTGGTTCAGACATCGGTGGTTTTGCAGAACAACCCAATGGGGAATTATACGCTCGTTGGATACAGCTAGGGATTTTCCATCCGTTTTGTAGAACACACTCTTCTGGAGATCATGGAGACCAAGAGCCTTGGGCATTTGGTAAAAACATCACAGATATTGTTAGGAAATTTATTGAATTAAGATATCAATTATTACCTTATTTATATACGTCTTTTTGGAGATATGTTAGTGAAGGCGTACCCATTTTAAAGTCCTTAGTGTTGTTTGACCAAGAAGATAGACATACACATCATAGAAATGACGAGTTCATTTTTGGTGAAAAAATACTTGCTTGCCCCGTTAATGCTCCAAATTCTAGAGGAAGACGTATGTATTTCCCTAGAGGAAATTGGTATAATATGTGGACCGATGAATTAGTTGAAGGCGGGCAAGAACTCTGGGTGGATGCCGATTTAGATAGCATGCCCATCTTTATTAAAGAGGGTTCTATGATACCTAAATATCCGGTGCAGCAATATGTTGGCGAAAAAGTTATTGACGAATTAAAATTTGATGTGTATTATAAACCAGGTAAGGAATCTTCGCAACTATTTGAAGATGCCCATGATGGTTATGATTATATTAAAGGTAGATATAGTTTAAGAGATTTTAATTTAATTGGAAAAGAAAAAGAACTTATTATTCAACAATATAAATCAGGAAAATTTGATGCCCCTTATCAAACATTTAAATTAGAACTCCATGGTTTGCCTTTTAAAATTTCCAAGGTTCAAATGGATAAAGAAGGGTTTTTATGTGAAAACATTATAATTGATGGAGAAACCTCTATTATCGTTGATAAAAACTTTAGAGAAATTATTATAACAGGCTATTAGACCTTATTAAAAAAATATTAAAAAGGCATCCAAAGAATGGATGCTTTTTTATGACATACGCTTACCTAAATACACAAGCTTATAGCCTTTTTCAATATTTTCCATAGCTTTATTGTTAGATGATATAATTTCCAGTACACCTTTTTTGTCTTTAACAAGTAAAGGAATAATATCATCATCTTTTTGGGTTATTGCTATCAATTCATCAAAATGAGCTTTGCTGTTAATTTCAATCTCGTGTATCTTTGGATATTTACGAGAGACTTCAGATAGTTTAATAAAATCATCGTTAACAGAAAACAAGCCTTCTTTAGGACTGTTTTCTGGATTTGTCATTTCATCTATAGTAACTAGTCTGAAAGCACCGTTTTCTCCAAATTGTTCCTTAAATTTTTCAATCGCATATTTATTTATATCTGAACTTGCTGTCAATGCCATTAAAAACCCAACATCGTTAAGTTCTATATTATCGTCCAATGTTTCCGAATAAATATCGACATTAATAGCTTCAAGCCCTAATTCGCGGGCTAATTTTATATTGTTTTGATTGCTATCAATGAGCACCACATGCCTGCCATTATTCTCAAGATAATGACCAATTAAACGAGATATTTGAGAAGCTCCAATAATTAATATCCCTTCAGATCTTTTAAGAAATACGCCTATTAATTTAGCAAAAGGCCTTGCTGTAGTGGCATTTAATAAAACCGTTCCTAAAACAATCATAAATACCAAAGGTGTAATATATTGAGCATCTACAATACCTTTTTTAGCAAGAGTTAAACCAAATAAAGAGGCAATACCAGCCGCCACGATTCCTCTAGGGCCTACCCAACTAATAAATAGTTTTTCATTAAACTTTAAGGTAGACCCATAAGTGCTTAGAAACACTCCTAATGGGCGTATTATAAAAACAACCAATGCAAATAGTATAACGGCATTCCAATTATATATTAATAATAAATCTTCAATATTAATATTGGCCGCAAGCAAAATGAATAAAATAGAAATTAATAGGACGCTTAAGGACTCTTTAAAATACAGCAGCTCTTTTAAATAAGGAGATTTAGAGTTCCCTAACACCATTCCCATAACAACTACGGCCAATAAACCAGATTCATGGGCAAATACATCCGACAAAACGAAAACACCTAAAACAGAAGCTAAAGCAAATACGTTTAATAAATAATGAGGCACCCATTTTTTGTTTATTAAAAAATTGAGGGTGTGGGCAAAAGTAAAGCCAAATGTTGAACCAAATAAAACAATTTTTCCGAATTCTATTAACGCCATTTTTGTAAAAGCACCTCCTGCTTCCACACTAATAAATTCAAAAACCAATACTGCAACCAAAGCACCTATGGGGTCAATTAATATGCCTTCCCATTTTAATACTGCCGAGACATCTTTTTTTAGAGGTATATTTCTTAAAATAGGTGTAATGACTGTTGGGCCGGTTACTATTATTAAAGCCGAAAATAAATAAGATATCTCCCAGCTTAAATAAAATACATAATGAGCTGAAATGGCCGCACCAAAAAACGTGACTAAAGACCCTATGGTGATTAATTTACTAATAATAGGTCCTACGTTTTTAATTTCACCTATACGTAATGTTAATCCGCCTTCAAATAAAATAATACTAATAGCAAGCGATACAAAATAAAATAAACTTTCCCCTGGAAAAAGACCTTCTTTTCCGTTCCAGATAGGTTGAATCCATTTTGAGCCATCTTCTGTAATAAACTCAGAAGCAACAGGGCCTACTAACAACCCTATAAGAATTAAAGGTAAAATGGCCGGTATTTTAAATTTCCATGCTACCCACTGCGCCAATATTCCTATAATAACAATTCCTGCTAACTCTACCATATAATATATTAATTCTTAAAAAAGACTAATTTAAGCAAAAGAGGCGATTTATCGTTTTTTAAATAATATCTTTTATATTTAAGTTGAAAAAGTAGCAATCCCTTAATATTAAAAAAATTTAAGAGCTAAGAATATATTTTCCGTTAATTCAATTAAAAAAGCATCTTATTTCATAATATATTCTTAACATTTCTAAGCATTATCAATTGTTTTATTAATTTTACATTTCTATGAATTTATACCCAATAAATGCTGGAAATTTTAAGTTAGATGGTGGCGCTATGTTTGGCGTTGTTCCTAAATCCATTTGGCAAAAAACCAATCCTGCAGATGCCAATAATATGATAGACCTTACTGCAAGGTGTTTACTTATTGAAGATGGCGATAAGCTTATATTAATCGATACGGGCATGGGCAATAAGCAATCTGATAAATTTTTTGGTTATTATTATTTATGGGGAAATGATTCTCTAGATAGTTCACTGAAATCATACGGATTTCAGCGCGACGATATAACGGATGTGTTTTTAACCCACTTACATTTTGACCATTGCGGTGGTGCTATAAATTGGAATAAAAATCGAACAGGTTATGAACCTGCCTTTAAAAACGCCCATTTTTGGACTAATAAAAATCATTGGGAATGGGCAATACAACCCAATAAACGAGAAAAAGCATCGTTTTTAAAAGAAAATATTCTTCCTATTGAAGACAGTGGACAATTAAAATTTATAACGCTTCCCGAAGAGGATTTGCTCAAAAACTCTGAAATGGGTTTTGATGTTTTTTTTGCTAATGGGCACACCGATAAACAAATGATTCCGATCCTTACATATAAAGATAAAACCATTGCTTTTATGGCAGATTTATTGCCCACCGCAGGGCATTTGCCATTACCCTTTGTTATGGGTTATGATACACGACCTTTATTAACCTTAACTGAAAAAGAAAAGTTTCTTAACATCGCGGCAGAAAATAATTATTTTTTATTTTTAGAACACGATGCCCACAATGAAATTATTACTGTACAACATACCGAAAAAGGGGTTAGATTAAAAAACGTATTTTCTGCAAAAGACATATTCCTTTAAAAAATAGACTAATTCAAATATAATAACATGAACACATTTAAATCATTAACTGTATCGGCTGTTTTAGCGGTACTAATTTCTGGCTGTGGAAGTACTGCGCCAATAATATCAACCCCAATTGAGAATATTGATTCTTCTCCAATAAAAGTTTCTGAATTAACACAAAAAGAAAAACACACATGGGGCCATTTAGATTTAGTAAAAGACACCATTCCAGGGATGAGTGTCGATAAAGCTTACTCTGAAATTATTAAAAACAACAAGGGTGAAACCGTTATCGTTGCTGTAATTGACACGGGTATCGATATTGACCATGAAGACTTAAGCGATGTGATTTGGACCAACAAAAAAGAAATTCCAAACAATGGTATTGATGATGATAAAAATGGTTATGTAGATGATGTACACGGTTGGAATTTTTTAGGCGATGCCTATAATGAGCAATTGGAATTTGTGCGTATTCTAGCCAGTAAAGACACCAGTAATCCTGATTATGCCAGAGCTAAAGCAGAATATGATGAAGAATATGAAAAATATACAGGCCTTAAAACCAATTACGAACAATTTTTACAACAATTAAATGCAGCCGACGAAATTGTTTCAAAACATTTAAACAAAAAAGACTACACGCAAGAAGATGTTAATAACATTAAAGATGAGGATGAAAAACTTAAACAATCTGTTGCGCTTTTAAAATATGTGTATAGCTTAGATATGGACAGTGTTTCTGATTTTAGAAAACAATTAAATGAAGGCATCGAGCAATTTAATGATCGCTTAAACTATAATTTAAATCTAACATTTAAAGGCCGTTTAAATGGTGATAATCCAGACGATATGTCTACTAAATACTATGGAAATGGTAATGTGAAACCAAGTAAAAAAGATGAAAGTCATGGAACGCATGTTGCAGGTATCATTGCAGCAGAACGCAACAATGGTAAAGGCGTAAATGGTGTAGCCAATAATGTAAAAATCATGTCTGTACGTACCGTTCCAAACGGAGACGAATATGATAAAGATATCGCTTTAGCTATTAGATATGCTGTTGATAATGGCGCAAAAGTAATTAACGGAAGTTTTGGAAAATATTACTCTCCTCATAGTGATTGGGTAAGAGATGCTTTAGCTTATGCATCAAAACATGATGTATTGGTTGTAAAAGCTGCGGGAAATGAAGGGGAAGATCTAGATAAAAAAGCTGTTTATCCTAACGATCAAGTTAATAATGGCCCTGAAGTCTCAGAAACTTTTATTACTGTAGGTGCTTTAGAACCAAAATATGGCGCTAACATGGTAGCTAGTTTTTCAAACTATGGAAAAATTAACGCTGATGTATTTGCTCCTGGAGCAAAAATATATTCAACCACTCCAGAAAACGAGTACGACACTAAAGGAGGTACTTCTATGGCAGCACCTGCTGTTGCTGGTGTAGCTGCATTAATTCGTTCGTATTATCCAAAATTATCGGCTGCTCAAGTTAAAAAAATCCTTATGGATTCTGGCTTAGCAATTAAAACCAACGTGGTTGTTGGTGGTGATAAAGGCAATGTAAAACCTTTTGGAGACCTGTCAAAATCTGGTAAAATGGTTAATGCCTATAATGCGCTGATTATGGCTTCAAAACTATAAAACAGCTATTTTAATGAAGAGATTATTTTTATATACTTTAGGTTTAACCTTCTTATTTATCTCATGTAAAGGGGTTTCACAAACTTCCTCAAATAACTCTGCTCCTGTAAAGTCTTATTATTGGCAGCAGCATGTAGATTATAAAATGGTGATTGATATGGATGTAAAAACCTATCAATATAAAGGAACACAACAATTAATTTATACTAATAACTCACCCGATGTATTACATCGGGTGTTTTACCATTTATACTTAAACGCCTTTCAACCAGGCAGCGAAATGGATGTGCGTTCTAGAACCATTCCAGATCCAGACCGTAGAGTGGGTGACCGAATTAGCAAATTAAATCCTAACGAAATTGGTTATATCAACGTTCATTCTTTAAAACAAAATGGAACCGACATCACATACAAAACCGTGGGCACCATTTTAGAAGTTAATTTAGAGAAACCCATATTGCCTGGCCAAAGTGTCTCCTTTGATATGGATTTTAATGCTCAATTACCCCTTCAAATTCGACGTTCAGGTAGAAACAATTCAGAAGGTGTTGCCTTGTCTATGTCGCAATGGTACCCAAAATTGGCGGAATATGATGTAGATGGTTGGCATACCGACCCTTATATTGGTCGTGAGTTTTATGGCGTTTGGGGCAATTTTGATGTAAAAATATCCATAGATAAAAACTACACCGTGGGTGGTACTGGCTATTTACAAAACCCCAACGAGATTGGTCATGGTTATGAAACAGGCAAACTAAACATCCCTAAAACAGAAAAACTTACATGGCATTTTATAGCGCCAAACGTTCACGACTTTACATGGGCGGCAGACCCAGATTACATTCATGACAGTGTTCAAGTTCCAAATGGCCCCCTGCTTAACTTCTTTTATAAAGGTACCATGCCGCAAAATAAACTGGATAATTGGAAAAACCTACAACCTAGAGCGGTTCAATTAATGCAATTTTTTAGTGAGCATATTGGCAAATACCCATATAAACAATACTCTATTATTCAAGGAGGTGATGGCGGCATGGAATACGCCATGTGTACCCTTGTTTTAGGCGAAGGCACTTTAGACGGTATCTTTGGTACTGTTTCCCATGAAATGGCGCATACCTGGTTTCAATTTTTATTGGCAACCAACGAAACCAAAGACTATTGGATGGACGAAGGTTTTGCACAATATTTTGGAGTAATGGCAGAAAGCTACATTTTAAACAAAGATTTCAATAAAGCCCTGGAGAGTTATTATGCTGTATATGCTTCTTTGGCCGTTTCTGGCAAAGAACAACCACTTACCACACAAGCCGATAGGTTTAATTATAATCGATCTTATAGCATTTCGGCTTATTATAAAGGCTTAGTGTTTTTATCGCAGTTGGGCTATGTTATGGGTGAAGATGCTTTAAAACAAACCATTAAAACCTATTTTAACGAGTGGTCATTTAAACACCCAAAACCTAACGATTTTATTCGTGTAGCCGAAAAAGTGTCTGGATTAGAATTGGATTGGTATTTAACAGATTTTGCGCAAACCACCAACACCATTGATTATGGTGTAAAATCTATTGAGGGCAACCAAGTTACTTTAGAGCGTATTGGCTTAATGCCCATGCCGATAGATGCTACCATAACTTACGCTGACGGTTCTACCGAAGATATTTATATTCCTTTACAAATGATGCGTGGAGAGAAACCAACCACAGCCACCTTAAAACCAGATTGGGCTTGGGCATATCCAACCTATACTTTTGAAACAAGTAAACAAGTAAAATCTGTTGAAATAGACCCAAAACAAGGTATGGCAGATATTAATAGAGAGAATAATAAGAAATAAACATTGTTTCGATTGGTTTTTGCTTCGCGTTGAAACTGTATCTAAAAATTTAAACCTCATTTTAAAAATAAAATGGGGTTTTTTATGCTTTATAACTTGTTGAAGTTATAACAAAAAAATGATAAATTCGTTTAGCCCCTGATATAAAACATTAAAACGATTTAATATCTGCATAGTTAAACGAGATTCAAAAAACCACCTCTGACCTTGATTTTTTATTTTAGTAACTTTGATGCTTAATATAAAACACCACATGACCAAAAAACGGATTTTTTTTACGGGTGGGTCTGGAAAAGCAGGTAAGCACGCCATATCTTATCTACTAGACCAAGGACACCGTGTGATGAATGTAGATCTCACGCCTTTGAATAATCCAAAAGTGGATAATCTGATAGTTGATATTACAGATTCTGGACAAGTATTCAATGCCATGAGTTCTTACGCTGGTTTAGATGAATTGGAACCAGGAAATGGCATACCAAAATTTGATGCGGTAGTCCATTTTGCTGCCGTACCCAGAATCTTAATAAAACCTGATAACGAAACGTTTCGGGTAAACACCATAGGCACCTACAACGTCATTGAAGCAGCTGTGAAGCTCGGCATTAAAAAGATTATCATAGCGTCTTCGGAAACGACCTATGGTATTTGTTTTTCCGATGGCATCACCAACCCGCATGTATTACCATTGGAGGAAGATTATGATGTAGATCCTATGGATAGCTATGGTTTATCAAAGGTGGTGAATGAAAAAACAGCACGTAGTTTCCAACGTCGCTCAAGTTTTGATATCTATGCCCTTCGTATTGGGAACGTTATTGAGCCTCACGAATATGAAACATTGTTTCCACATTTTTTCAAACATCCTGAAGTACGCAGAAGGAATGCGTTCTGCTATATTGACGCCCGTGACTTAGGGCAGATAGTTGATTTGTGTTTGCAAAAAGATAATCTGGGTTTTCAGGTTTTCAATGCTGGAAACGATCATAATGGTGCCATTATCCCTAGCAAAGAATTAGCGGAACAGTTTTTTCCAGATGTACCAATATCTCGTGAATTGGGCGAACATGAAGCCTTGTTTTCAAATCGTAAAATACGCGAGGTGTTAGGTTTCAAAGAACAACATCACTGGAGAAACTATGTAAAAGGCTATTGATGGCCAAAAAGCTTAGATAATTTGGCAACAGCATTTAAAATATAAACAACCGTTTCATAATTAACCCACGTTATTTTAAATCCCTTTCACAAAATGTAAAAGGGATTTTTTGTTTAAAAATCCTTCGCTTCTCAAAAAAGAGCTTAAACGACTAAAAGGTTTGTAAATACTATTTACTTACTGATTATTAAACATTTAAAAACTAATAATTGGTAATTTCTGTCATTTTTAAAATAATAATTTTATATTTGATGTATTATTAATTTTTTAATAATAAACTAAACTAATTCACATTTTTATAACCACTAAACTTAATTATTATGAAAAAAAAGGTGTTTTTATTGACAGGAGTACTGTTCTCCTTGTTTTTTTATTCATGTACTAATCCTACTGAAGGCAAACCAGACAAACCCACCACGCCATTGCCTAAAGGTGATCTCGAAGAGATTCAAACAGGCTTTAGTTTTGTAGAAGGCCCAGCTGTAGACAAATGGGGAAATGTTTTTTTTACAGACCAACCCAATGACAAAATTTTTAGATGGGACGCACAGAGCGGAAACATATCTTTGTTTTTAGAAGGAACAGGCCGATCGAATGGTATGGCTTTCGATAGAGATGGAAATATTATTGCCTGTGCAGACATGTATGGTGAAGTGTGGAAAATTTTTCCAGATGGTACACATGAAGTACTTGTTGATAACTATGAAGGTAAACTTTTAAATGGCCCGAATGATGTTTGGATAAATCCTAAAACTGGAGGTATGTATATTACCGACCCCATATTCCCAAGAAACTATTGGGATGCATCAGATCCACGAAATCAAGGTTGGCCTCCTACACATTCTGAGCAGGCCGAAACGGGTAAAGGAGGACATGTTTATTACTTAGCTCCTGGAAGTCATACTTTAAAAAGAGTAACCACTATGGAGGGTTGGGATGCAGATTCTTGGCCAAATGGTGTTGTTGGAACACCTGATGGAAAAAAATTATACGTAAACAAATGGGCTGGAGACAACATGGGTGGCACATGGGTTTTTGACATTAAACCTAATGGAGAACTTAAAAATATCCAAAAATTCATTGATATGGGAGGCGATGGGATGTCTATGGATGAGCTAGGAGATATATACATAAGCAATGGCTTTGGAGTTACCGCTTTTGATAAATATGGAAATGAAGTTCTTAATATTGATACCGGTGGTGGTGCCACAAATAATGTTTTCGCTGGTAAAAATGAAAAAACTTTATTTATTACAGGACCAACATCAACCGTGCAGTCTATAAAAATGAATGTTAAAGGAGTTGAAAAATTCAACTAATAACAGCGTAGCATATTGTAAATGTTATTAACAAAAACCACATATTAATATGTGGTTTTTTATTTTCTTACCTTTGGCTGGTTTAAAATAAATGTCTTGAAATTCACGTTTAGTAAAAAAGATAAGCTTAAAAGCAAAAAACTGATAGAACTCTTGTTTTCTGAAGGACAATCGGTTTCTGCATATCCATTGCGCTTGGTTTATAAAAATGCCTTGTTTGATGATGATGTTTTAATTAAAACGGGGGTTTCTGTTAGCAAGCGTCATTTTAAAAAAGCGGTAGATAGAAATAGAATAAAACGCTTATTAAGAGAATCTTATCGATTAAACAAATGTGTTTATTTTAACAACTTAACAACACCATACGCGTTCATGATTTTGTACATTGGCAAAGAAAAAACAACATTACCCGAAATAGAATCTAAAATGAACTTGTTGTTTGAAAAATTTTTAAGCAAAGTTTCACAATAAAATATAACGTATGATGAAGCAATTACTAAAAAAAAGAATCATAATTCCCGTTTTGGCTTGTGGCTTGTTTTTAACAACCACGGCTTTTAAAAACGACTTTTTTGAAATAGCCAAACAAATAGAAATTTTTACTACGCTGTTTAAGGAACTTAACATGAATTATGTTGATGAAACCAACCCTGGTGATTTAATGGATAAAGCCATTAAAAGTATGTTGGCAGATTTAGACCCCTACACAAATTTTATGAACGAACAAGATGTAGAAGCTGCCAGAATCAACAATACAGGAGACTATACAGGTATTGGTGCTAAAGTAAAAACCCTAAAAGATAAATTAGTAATTATAGAACCTTATAAAGATTACCCAGCAGATAAAGCTGGTTTAAAGGCCGGTGATGAAATTATTAAAGTTGGCAATGCATTGGTGTCGGATTATAAAGAAGATTCCGGAGATTTACTTAAAGGTGCTCCAGACACATCTGTAGAGGTTACCTATGTACGTCAAGGAAAAACCTTAACCACCAGTATAAAAAGAGCCGAAGTTGAACTTAAAGCCGTGCCCCATTTTTCTATGATTGATGCTAAGACAGGCTATATAGTATTGAGTCAGTTTAACCAAAAAGCCTCTTCAGAAACCAATTATGCACTAAGAGACTTAAAAGCTCAAGGTGCACAACGCATTATATTGGATTTAAGAGGAAACCCAGGCGGCTTGCTTAATGAAGCGATTAACATTGTAAATTTATTTGTTCCAAAAGGGCAATTAGTAGTAACCACAAAATCTAAAGTAGAAAAATATAATAAAACCTACTATACACAAAAAGATCCTATCGATACCGATATGCCTTTAATCGTTCTAATTGATGGCGGCAGTGCTTCGGCAAGCGAAATAGTTGCTGGTTCATTACAAGATTTAGATAGAGCTGTTATTGTGGGTTCTAGAAGTTTTGGAAAAGGTTTGGTGCAACGCCCAAAGGAATTGACTTATGGGACACAGGTAAAAATTACTATTTCTAGATATTACACGCCTTCTGGTAGATGTATTCAGGCTTTAGATTATTGGCATAGAGATGAGAAAGGTGAAGCCGTTCGTGTTAAACAAGAAAATTATAACGAGTTTAAAACAAAAAATGGTAGAAAAGTATTTGATGGTGGTGGTATTTTACCCGACGAAAGTTTAAATGTGATTAAAAATTCGACCATTACAAATGCGCTTGTAAATGACAATATGATTTTTGATTATGCAACAAATTATTATTACAGTCATAACATAGATGATATTAACTCGTTTAAGCTGACTTCAGCAGATTTTTCGAACTTTAAAAACTATTTAAAAACCAATCATTTTTCGTTTGAAACAAACACCGAAAAAGCTCTTTTTAAAGCGTTTGATGAAGCCAAAAAAGAAAGTTTAGATGATGATATTAATTCAGATTATAACACGCTTATTTCGAATTTAAAACTATCTAAAAATAATGCAATAGACAAAAATAAAGACTACTTACTTGGCTTATTAACAGAAGAAATTGTTAAGCGGTATGCCTATAGAGAAGGATTGTATGAATACTACAAAATACACGACCCAGAAATAAAAAAAGCCAACGAAATTCTTAGTAATTCAACGACTTACTTAAATTATTTAAGGTAGATTTATAAAAAACACTATCTTTATAAAGATATACTACTCCCAGTAATGAATAGGCATATTTTTTTTATATTATCGTTATTTAACTGTTTGTTTGTTTTCTCTCAAAAAGAGCTTAAACAAGAAGTTTATTTTGAGACCGATAAATATGATATTCCAACGACTGAAGAAAGCCGCCTGCTCCTTTTTATTTCTAGTCTTTCTGACTTTAATATAGAGTCCATTTCCATATATGGTTTTTGTGACGATGTGGGAGCGCCTGCTTATAATTTAAAATTATCCCAACAACGGGCCAATGCTATTAAAGCGGTTTTTGCCAATAACGAAATCAGCGAGTCTTTAATTTCAAACGTGGATGGAAAAGGAGAAATTTTATTAAAAATAGTCGAAGAAAAAGACGTTGTAAAAATAAGAGGACTTAATAGAAAGGTTGAAATTATTGTCAAAGAAAAAGTGCCTGTGGTTGAAGAAGAACCCAAAATTATTGAAGAGAAAAAGAAAGATGCCGCAGAGCTTATTAAAGGCGATATAAAAGTGGGTGATAAAATTCTTTTTGAAAACCTTTTATTCAAAACAGGTTACACTATTTTAATGCCAGAATCTAAAAAAGTTTTAGACAATATCGCTAAATCTTTAGTTGAAAGAGAAGATATTTATTTTACCATTCAAGGTCATGTATGCTGTACCCAATATAGTAGAGATGCCGTGGATAGAAAAACCAAGAAACAAAACCTATCAGAAGCTAGGGCAAAGTTTGTTTACGACTATTTTGCAAAAAAAGGTGTGAATAAAAAAAGAATGAAATATGTTGGCATGCGTAGAAAATTCCCTTTAGGCGGAGAACCAGAGTTAGATAGACGCGTGGAAATACTCATAAACTATATAGATACATCGTTAAGTGTTAAATAAGTTTGCTTGAACATAAAAACTCTTATAACTCTCACGTTAACTACGCTAACATGCTTTGTTAGTGCCTCTCAAGACACCTTTGTTCCAGATGATAATTTTGAACAAGCTTTAATTGATTTAGGTTATGATTCTGGACCTTTAAATGATTTTGTCCCTACTGCAAACATTAGCGGTATCACAAACTTAGATATTCCAAATGCTAATATTTCAGATTTAACTGGCATAGAAGATTTTACGTCCTTAACACAACTTGATTGTTCAGGGAATCTATTAACAAGCATCGATGTATCAGCTTTAAGTTCTTTAAAAATCTTATGGTGCTTTTCTAATCAACTTATCCATTTAGATGTTTCACAAAACACCCAATTAATTTCTTTGGTGTGTAATAACAATTTTTTAAGCAATTTAGATGTTACAACAAATATTAATTTAACTGTATTGGTATTTAAAAACAATACAATATCTGTTATAGATGTTACAAAAAACACCTCTTTAATTAGATTAGAATGTGGTAATAATTTAATACCAAACATAAATCTTACGAAAAGCCCTGATTTATCAATTTTTACTTGTGAAAATAATCAGTTATCAACACTAGATTTAAGGTATAATACTAACTTGAATACTTTAAATTGTAGTTTCAATCAACTATCAGAACTCGATATTTCCAATAATCCAGGTTTATTAACCATAGATTGTAGTAACAATAACTTATGTAAATTAAATCTTAAAAATGGAAATAATCTTAATGCCGATGTAAATTTTGGTTTCAATCTTAACTTAAATTGTGTAGTAGTAGATAGTCCTACAGAGAACCACACTGGATGGAATCCAACCAATTTTTCAAATTATGTATCCTCGCAAAACGATTGCAGTAATTTTGTAAATGTCGATACATTAGCTAACGTTGTTACAAATTCTTCTTATACATTACCTGCTATTACTTACGGAAATTACTATACCGAATCTGAAGCCAACGGAATGCCTCTTTTTTCTGGAGATCGTATTACTTCTTCTCAAACTATTTATATTTATAATGAATCGCTGTGTGCTAGTAATGAAAGTCATTTTTATGTTTTAATTACTGATGAAGACTATTACATACCTAAGTATTTTACCCCTAACAATGACGGCAATCACGACGTTTGGAATGTTCAAGATTTTACAAATGCTATTAAAGATATTCGTGTTTTTGATCGCTACGGAAAATTATTAAAATCCTTTGCATCCCATTCTGAAGGTTGGAACGGTATGTATAGAGGGCGTTTATTGGAAAATGATGATTATTGGTATGCGATTACTTTAAATTCTGGGGGCATTTTAAAAGGACATTTTACTTTAAAAAGATGACGATTCTTTTATCATGGCAATATGAGGAATACCATCTTCCAGATACTCCTCGCCTATTTCTTTAAAACCAAGGTTCTTATAAAATATTTTTAAATACGCTTGAGCTGAAATTTTTATAGTATGCTCTTTAAATTCCTTTTCAATAGCTTCAATAGAAGCATTCATTATATCATATCCGTGTTTATACTGACGCTCGTTTCTTGAAACAACGACTCGGCCTATACTGGCTTCTTCAAAATAATCACCTGGTTTAAAAATACGGGTATAAGCAATAATTTTATTATTTTTTATTCCTAAAACATGAATGGCCATTTGATCCTTTCCGTCTAAATCTTGGTATACACAGTTTTGCTCAACCACAAAAACGGCACTGCGTAATTGTAAAATATCATACAATTCTTGGGTAGATAAGTCATCAAAACTTTTAATAATGATATGCAGCATAAAACAGCTAATTTAAATCATTTTCAATACAATTATTAGGGCTTAGCAGTTAAATTGCCAATGAATATTACTAATCTTGAATGATTATTTCTTTAGGATCTTGTTTATTAAACTCTGGTTGGATGGTAACATGGTTTATTTTAAAATTATCATGTAATACTGTTTCTATTTTTTCTAAAATAATATCAAATTCAGAAACGGTGATATCTTCAGTAAAATCTAAATGAGCCTCTAAATGGAATTCATCATCATTCAATCCCCAGATATGGACGTGGTGCAGTTTATTAACTTTTGGAATACTGTTTACGGCTTCAACAACATCTTCCATATGAATATGATCTGGAGTAAAAAGCATTAAAATTTTAGTTGATGTTTTTAATAAATCTACCCCCACCCAAATTAAATATATAGCAATTAAAAAAGTTAAAACACTATCTACCCAATATACTTCATAAAATTTAATTAATAAACCGCCAATTAAAACAGCAACACTAGCAAACATATCTGTTAATAAGTGTAAATAAGCAGATTTAATATTAATGTTATTATTGGAATCTGCTTTTAAAAGTAAAACACTGATACCATTGGCAATAATGGCTATGAAAGACAACCAAATAACCAATCCAGATTCTATTTCTTCAGGATTTTTAAAACGTTTTACAGCTTCAATTATTAATAAAACAGCTACAATAACCAATGTAGAAGCATTAACAAAAGCGGCTAAAATTTCAGCACGTTTATAACCAAATGTTTTTTCCGGTGAGGCTTTTCTCTTTGATAGTTTTGAAGCCCCATAACTTACTACTAAAGATAAAACATCACTAAAGTTATGCAACGCATCACTTAATAAGGCTAAACTACCTGATAATAAACCACCTACAATTTGTGCAGCAGTTATTACTATGTTTAATAAAATAGAAATGAAAAGATTTTTATCCTTTCCGCTTTTATGAGAGTGTATATGCGTATGTGAATGACCCATTTAGCAAGATAAAGGGATTTTATCTATTCGTGTTTGGTGACGCCCGCCTTCAAATTCTGTATTTAAAAACGTTTCTACCATTTCTATAGCTTGATGAATCGCTGTAAAACGAGCTGGAATACATAAAATATTAGCATTGTTATGTGCCCGGATAAGTTGAACAATTTCTTTGTTCCAAGCCAAACCAGCGCGAATTTTTTGATGTTTGTTAGCTGTTATAGCTACTCCATTAGCACTCCCGCAAATTAAAATACCATAAGTAGCTTTTTTGTTTTCAACATCTTCTGCTACCGGATGTACAAAATCTGCATAATCTACACTGCTATTAGCATCAGTTCCATGATTTATAACAGTATATCCTTTAGATTCTAAGTAGTCTTTAATAGCGAATTTATAATCGGTTCCTGCGTGATCATTTCCAATTGAAATTATCATAATTTCTATATTTTTTTTATATAACAAAGGTATGAAATAACAAGAATAAATATTTATTAAGCTTTTAAAATGATTGTTATCTTGAAATAAGAATAATGACAACTGTCAATTATATACTCATTACTTGTTAATAAGTGTTTATAATTTTATAAAACTAAAATATTGTTTATTCAATTATTTTTCCAATCAAAAACAGCTAGGTTATTACCTAAAATTTAATTCACTTTTTTTAGAAATTTTATAAGACATCCATAAGTCTGATATAAACAGCTTTTATAAAAAAGTTATTAGTAAAAGTTTCTTTAATTTAGTTGTTAACAACTGTTCATATAAAATATAAAACCTTTAAATATGAAGTATTTAAAATAATATAATATGTTAATTAACTATTAATAGAATGTAAAATAATTGTAATCAAAATAAAAAACAAAAAAGTTATGCTACATATTAACACACTATAATAACCACCATTTATTTTTTTAAATTTTTAAAAGAAAATATTTATATAATATATAATGTGGATAAGTCGATTTTAACTAATCGTAACATTAAAAAAATATGATTTAAAAATTAAACCGTAGCTTTGTAAAAAATAAATAGCAAATCTTCTCCTAAAATAGAGCTATTTAATAACAGAATTTCCAGTATCTTAGGAAATAGAAAATGATTACAAACATTACATGACAAAAAAGAAAAAAAGGAAATCAAATAATAATATTTCCAATCTTACAAATACTATTTTAAGTATTTTAAAAAAAGAAAGAAACCAAACCTTTAATTATAAACAAATTGCTGCAAAACTAGGTGTTAATGATGCAAGTAGTAGAAATCAAATTATAAAGAAACTCCACGACTTACACGGAAAGAAAGAGATTGAAGAGGTAGAACGTGGTAAATACAAAGCTATTTTTACAGCTGAATATCATACAGGTATTTTAGATTTAGCCGCTAAAGGAAATGGTTATATTATATCGGATGATTTTGACGAAGATATATTTATAGCATCAAATAATATAAATAAAGCCTTAAATGGAGATCAAGTAGAATTTTATGTTTACAAACGACGTAAACAAGGAAAAATGGAAGGTGAAATTACTCAAATTCTCAGAAGGGAGAAAAGTGAGTATGTAGGCGTTATCCAGCTTCATAATAATTATGCATTTGTGATTGCAGATAGTAATAAAATGTATAAAGATATTTTTATCCCAATCAATAAAACATTAAAGGCAGAAGATGGAGATAAAGTACTAGTAAAACTTGAAGATTGGCCAGAAAAAGCCGATTCACCTAATGGAAAAGTGATTCAAGTTCTAGGTAAACCAGGTGATCACAATACTGAAATTCATTCCATTCTTGCTGAATATGGTTTACCTTATGAATTTCCACATGAAGTAGAAGATTTTGCTAATAAAATAGATACGTCTATAAAAGAAGAAGACATAGCAAATCGTAGAGATATGCGTAAAGATTTAACTTTTACCATAGATCCAAAAGATGCAAAAGATTTTGATGATGCTTTATCTTTTAAAGTTTTAGAAAATGGTTTATATGAAATAGGTATTCATATTGCAGATGTATCACATTATGTACAAGAAGGTACTATTTTAGATGCAGAAGCTTATGAGCGTGGAACCTCTGTTTATTTAGTTGATAGGGTGGTACCAATGTTACCTGAAATTTTATCTAATAATGCTTGCTCATTACGTCCTCATGAAGAAAAATTAACATTTTCTGCGGTATTTCAAATTAATGATAAAACAGAAATAAAGAACCAATGGTTTGGTAGAACAGTAACATATAGCGATGCTCGTTTTGCTTATGAAGAAGCCCAAGCTATTATTGAATCTAAATCGAATACAATTCCACAAGATGTTTCTTTAACTGGAAAAGAATATAAAACAACACAAGATATTGCAGATGCCATTTTAAAAATGGATGCACTTGCTAAAATTATGCGTAGCAAACGGATGAGTAATGGGGCTATTTCTTTTGATAAAGTAGAAGTAAAATTTAATTTAGATGAAAATGCCAATCCAATAGGTGTATTTTTTAAATCGAGTAAAGATGCTAACAAACTCATTGAAGAATTCATGTTATTAGCTAATAAAAAAGTAGCTGAATTTGTTGGTAAACAATCCGTTAAAAAAACGTTTGTCTATCGTGTACATGACGAACCAGATGAGAGTAAACTAGCTAATTTACAAGGTATTGTTTCTAAATTTGGGTATAAACTTAACTTTAAAGACCGAAAAACTACCACAGCGTCCCTTAATTATCTATTGCAAGATGTAGTTGGAAAAAAAGAACAAAATTTAGTAGATACGCTTACTATAAGAAGTATGAGTAAAGCTGAATATACTACACACAATATTGGACATTATGGTTTAGCATTTGATTATTATAGTCATTTTACTTCGCCTATTCGTAGATATCCAGATGTCATGGCACATCGGTTATTGCAACATTATTTAGATGGTGGAAAATCTGTAAACGAAGATATTTATGAAGAAAAATGTCAGCATTCCAGTAATATGGAAAATCTAGCAACAAAAGCAGAAAGGGATTCCATTAAGTATATGCAGATTAAATTTATGCAGGACCATAAGGATGAAAATTTTGTTGGTGTTATTTCAGGAGTAACAGATTGGGGCATTTATGTAGAAATCATAGCCAATAAATGTGAAGGTATGGTAAGTATTCGCGACATGAAAGATGATCACTATGCTTTCGACAAGGATCAATATGCATTAGTTGGCAGAAATTCAAAAGAGATGTATCAGCTAGGAGATGAAGTTATTGTAAAAGTTAAAAACACCGATTTAGTTAAAAAACACCTTGATTTTAATTTGATAGGGAAAAATAATGAATAGTAGTAACGAACCTTTCAATAATTATACTAATCATTAAAAATTTGAATCATGATTTTAACTACAACAAATTCTATTGAAGGGCATCGAATTATTGAATATAAAGGCATTGTTTCGGGAGTTTCTGTAAATATTCAGAAAATGAAAATGACTTTTAACATGGAAAAATATTATAAAGCCATTGAAGAAAGTATTTCTGACGTAAAAGAACAAGCTTTTAAACAATTAACAGATCATGCTAAAAAATTGAACGCCAATGCCATTATTGGTATAAAAGTTGATATTCAGATAACATCTAGTAATTATGTTACGGTGTCTGCTACGGGCACAGCTGTTATTACTGCTTTTAAAAGGGAATAATTATAGATAACTTTACGTTATCTAATAAAAACAAAACATAAAATAACAATGAAACACCTATTAACAATCCTTGTTTTCTCATTTACAACACTAGTTTTTTCTCAAAATTCTATAGAAAAAAATGTAGGAGACTTTAAAGAACTTAAAGTATATGACTTAATTGAAGTTGAATTAATAAAGTCTGACAGCAACAAAGTTATTATTACTGGAGACAATGCAAATAGCGTACTTATAAACAATAAAAACGGTACTCTTAAAATTAAGATGGAATTTTCTAGAATTTTTGATGGCGAAAACACAAAAGTTAAACTTTACTATACAACTCTAGATGTCATTGATGCCAACGAAGGGGTTAGAATTTATTCCAAAGATGACATAAAGCAATTTGAAATAGATTTAAAAGCGCAAGAAGGCGGTGCCATTAATGTGAGTGTGGATGTCAATTATGTGAATGTTAAAGCCGTTACTGGTGGTATTGTTGAGGTAATTGGAACTGCAAAAAAAGAAAATATTTCTTTACTAACAGGAGGTGTTTTTAAAGGTGAAAAACTTTTATCTGAAAATTCAGATGTATCTATCAATGCAGCAGGGGAGGCAGCAATCAATGCTTCAAAAGTAGTAAATATTAAAATTAGGGCAGGAGGCGATGTGTTTATTTATGGTAAACCAGAAACCGTTAATGAAAGTAAGGTATTTGGTGGTCGAGTAAAGCGAATGGACTAAAGAGACCAATATTTTTAATCATATAAAACCTGTGAATTATTTCATAGGTTTTTTTATTTATAGTAAAGAACACAAATAAAAAGCAAAACAATTTTAACGACTTATTTTTATTAACTTAGTGATGTAACAAATATTATTTTGTTTTCATGCCAACTAAACCATTTTCCTTTTTATTTATTGGTTTTCTTTGCTTTTACTTACAAGCACAAGAACGGCCACCCATACAGGTTTACAACCCAACCGATTATGGTGCTGAAAACCAAAATTGGTCTATATCGCAATCTCAGGATAAGTATATCTATGTGGCGAACAATAAAGGGCTTTTAGAATTTAATGGGGCTAAATGGAGTCTTTATACCTCATTAAATCAAACCACCATTCGATCGGTAAAAGTTATTGAGAATCTTATTTACACAGGAAGTTATAGAGAATTTGGTTATTGGAAACCTAATATCTATGGTGTATTAAAATATAATTCACTATCACAAAAATTGAACATTCCTTTTCTAGATGATGAAGAAATTTGGGGCATAATAGATATTGATGATTTTATTTTATTTCAGTCATTAAACAGAATTTATGTTTATAATAAAATCAATGAGACATATTCCATCATTGGATCTGAAACAACTATTTATAAGATGTTTAAGGTTCATCAAAGTATTTTTTTCCAAAAGGTAAAAGATGGTGTATATGAAATTGAAAACGGTAAGCCTAAAATGGTTACAAATCATGCTGTTTTAAAGGATAATTTATTGGCTAATATTTTTTATCATAATGATGCTATTTTATTTCAAACAGAAGATATAGGTTTTTATAAATTTAAAAATAATAAACTCGAAAAATGGAATATTTCTGCAAACGAAACTCTATCAAAAGTAAGAACATATAGTAGCAAACAATTACAAGATAAAAGTTTTTTGATAGGAACGGTTTCAAACGGGATTATACACCTTACGCCTCAAGGCGATATAAGCTACCAAATAGATCAAATAAACGGATTAAGCAATAACACGGTCCTCTCTGTTTTTGAAGACGTAGAGAACAATATTTGGTTGGGTTTAGAAAATGGGATTAACTGTATTAATATTCAATCACCTTTTTCTGTTTATAAAGATCAAAAAGGGAATATTGGTTCTGTAAATGCATCCATAACTACAAATGACTATATATATTTAGGAACCAACCAAGGCTTATTTTATAAAAAAATAAACACCAACAATAATTTCACGTTTATTGAAGGTACTCAAGGTGCTGTATGGAGCTTAACCCAAATTGATGACGACTTGTTTTGTGGTCATAATTCTGGAACATTTCTTATTAAAGGTACAGAAGCGACATTGATTTTAGATGTTTTAGGGACGTGGGGAATTAAAAAGTTTAAAGGCAGAAAAAATATATTGCTTCAAGGAAACTATAATGGTTTAAACATTATAGAACATATAGATGGCACTTGGAAATTGAGAAATAAGATTGATGGATTCGATATATCCAGTAGATATTTTGAAATACTTAATGATAGTGAGGTTTTAGTAAGTCACGAGTATAAAGGTGTATTTAAAGTTAAACTAGACGATAACTTACAAAAAACAACTCGTGTTATTAAAGATACGTCAGTTTCTAAAGGGTCTAAATCTAGCCTAATAAAATATAATAATGATATTCTATATACGTACAATGAGGGTGTTTTTAAATACAATGTCATCAAACAAAAATTTGAAAAAGACGCTATTTACAGTCAACTATTTACCAAAGAACATTACACAACAGGAAAGCTAGTTAATACCACTAAAACCAATAAGTTGTGGAGTTTTTCTAAGTATAATCTATCGTATCTTTCTCCTAGTAAATTAAGTAATATTCCAAAGATTAATCAGGTGTCATTACCTAGTTCATTAAGAAATGATGTATCTGGTTTTGAAAGTATTACACATATCAAAGACAACACGTATTTATACGGCACAACCCAAGGTTATATTTTAATTGATTTAGATAAAAGCATATCAACATCATTTAAAATCAGCATAAACTCAATTTCTTTAGGTACTTACAAACAGGGTTATAAATTCAATTTAATAAATAAGTTAGAAAAAGGTAATTTTAAAAATAATCAAAACAATATAGAGTTTAGTTTTAGTATTCCGGAGTATAGGAAATATGTAGTAGCAGAATACCAATATAAACTAAGTGGTTTTTATAATGAATGGAGCGAATGGTCTACCAATTCATCCACATTATTTGAAAACTTACCTTCTGGAGATTATACCTTTTTTGTTAGAGCTAGGCTAGGAAGTCAATTTTCTTCAAACACAGAAATGTTTACATTCCAAATAGAACGGCCTTGGTATATTTCTGATATGGCTATCGGTAGCTATCTTCTATTTATATTGTTTTTTTCTATATTAATGCATAATATTTACAAAAGGTATTACAGAAAACAACGTGAAAAATTGCTTCAAAAAACGCAGCGTGAATTAGAACTAAAAGAATTAGAAAACAAGCAACAATTAATGAGTTTTAACAACGAAAAGTTAAGACAAGATATTGAAAATAAAAATAGAGAACTAGGTATCTCTACGATGAGTTTAATTAAAAAGAATGAATTTTTAAACCACATTAAAAATGAGTTGCTAAGAGCTAAAGAAGATAAAAACTTAAGGCAAGTTATTAAGATAATTGATAAAAATTTAAATAATACCGATGATTGGCATGCTTTTGAAGAAGCATTTAATAATGCCGACAAAGACTTCCTTAAAAAGATAAAAGCATTTCATCCTTCATTAACATCTAATGACCTACGACTTTGTGCATATTTACGACTAAATTTATCTTCAAAAGAAATTGCTCCCTTATTAAATATATCGGCAAGAAGTGTTGAGGTTAAGCGCTATAGACTTAGAAAAAAAATGAATTTAGAGCATGATGCTAGCTTAACAGATTATATTTTAAATATATAGCTACACTACAAGCTTACTTTTTACCTATACAAAACCACAACATTCACAAATTTTAACTATTTAAAGCAACAGGCTTTTTAAATACATTTTTCTCAAAAACCATTAATATTATTAACGTTTTGTTAAGAAACAAGCTGTTTTTTTGGTTTGTATGTTTTTTGTTGCGGTTTAAAATTACAAAACGTCAATCAATCAAATTAACTTTACTATAACTAAAACTAAATTTATATGAGATATTATCTTTTTAAGCTTCTTGCTTTATTTTTTGTGGCATATTCAAGTGCACAAAATGTGAATATAAGCGGAACAACTTTGGATGCCAATGGAGTATCTATTCCAGGAGTAAACATTATAGTAAAGAGCTCCAGTAAAGGAACCATATCGGATTTCGATGGTAATTTTACGCTATCAGATGTAAAAATAGGGTCAACTTTAACATTCAGTTATATAGGTTATATAACACACGAAGTGGTTGTCACTAACAATTCAAAATTAACCATAATACTTCAAGAAGATGTTGCTAGTCTTAATGAAGTTGTAGTTATTGGATATGGCACACAAACCAAAAAAGAAATTACAGGAGCGGTTAGTGTCATTGGTTCAGAAACGATTGAGGCTTTAAAGCCAACACGTATTGAGCAGGCACTTCAAGGTCAAGTGGCTGGTGTTAATATTACCTCACAATCTGGTACGCCCGGTGGAGGTTCAACCATCAGCATTAGAGGTGTTTCTACTAATGTTGATAGCAGACCGTTAATTTTGGTAGATGGTAATGTCATTGAAGATTTAAGTGTTCTAAACCCCAATGATATTGAAAGCATGAACATTCTTAAAGATGCTACTGCTGGTATTTATGGTGTAAGAGCGGCCAATGGGGTTATTCTTATTACGACTAAAACAGGCCGCAAAGAAATGCCTATTACCGTAGAATATAATGCTTACGGAGGTTTTCAAACGACAACAAGAAAAATACCTGTTTTAAATGCTACAGAATATGCGGCTATTGTTAACGAAGCATATGCTGCTGGTGGCAACACACCTCCTTTTTCTAATTTATCAAGTTTGGGTGTTGGCACTGACTGGCAAGATGAGGTATTCGAAAATGCTCCAATCCAAAATCATAATATCATGTTTAGAGGTGGAGGTAAAAAATCATCATATTCTTATAGTGGTTCATTTTTAACTCAAGATGGTATTGTAGGCGGAAACAAATCTAACTTTACCCGTTTCACCAATAATGCAAGTTATAATTTAGATTTTTTAGAGCATTTTAAATTCACCTCTGGTCTTACCTTAATGAGAACGAATAAAAGAAACCTGCCAGAAAATTCAAATTCATCTGTTCTTTTTAATGCTATTAACATGGCACCGACATTCTCGGTTTATAATGAAGATGGTAGCTATACTTTAGCCGAAGGTTTAGGTGGAGAAGTTATTAATCCATTAGCTCAAATTGATGATACTTTTGATAGAGGAAAAGTTATGAAATTAAGTGGAAATGCGGGATTATCATATAACTTTCTAAATCATTTTACAGTCCAATCTAATATTCAATTCAACTATTCAGAGGTAAGATCGAACGTATTTAATCCGATAGCTAATTTTGGTAGCGGGAAGAATAGCAATGTTTTAAAAAGCAGTGTTTTTGAAGGCTTAAATTATTTTAGGGACTACACATTTGATGCTTTTATTAAATATGATAATAAATTTGATGATATACACAATATCAATATTCTTTTAGGTACATCTGTATTAAAAACAACAGGCGAATATACTGGTGCCACAGGATTCAATATTATTGGGAATAGTATTGTAAATGCTAATTTAGAGCAAGCATCAGAGATTGAAAATATTAACTTAAAAAACAATGGGAATCCTGGCATAAATGCGACTTTTGACTCTAGATTGTTGTCTTATTTTGCCAGAATTCAATATGATTATAAAGGAAAGTACTTATTATCTGCAGTAGTTAGGCGTGATGGTTCTACAGCGTTTGGTCCTAAAAATAAATTTGGTTATTTTCCTTCTGGTTCAATTGGATGGGTAGTTTCTGATGAAGATTTTCTTAAAGAAAGTAGTTTTTTAAACCTATTAAAAATAAGAGCTTCTTATGGAATTCTTGGTAACGACAGAATAGGAGGTTATAGATATGTATCACTATTAAATGGAGAAGGAACCTATATTTTTAATGACCAAGAACTTATTGGTGCCGCGAGTGGTGGCATTGCAAACCCAGAAATTAAATGGGAAAGACAAAAAACTCTAGACATCGGCTTAGACCTACGATTTTTAAATAATAAAATAAACATAACCGCTGATTATTTCAAAAAGACAACAGATGATTTATTGGTGGCTCCTGAAGTATCAGGATTATTAGGTACTGGTGGAGCACCTTTTGTAAATGGGGGTAGTGTAGAGAATAAAGGCGTGGAATTCGCTATAGGTTATTCAAATAATTTTACTGACGACTTAAAGTTTAGTGTCAATTATAATGTGACGTATATTAAAAATGAAGTTTTGTCTGTAAATACGAATACAGGTATTCTTGTTGGCGGAAGCTTTGGAATAAGCCAACCAGAACCATCAAGGATGGAAGCGGGTTTTCCAATGGGCTATTTTTACGGTTATAAAACTGCTGGTATTTTTCAAAATCAAGCAGAAATTAATTCTTCCGCTATTGGGAATATTGCTCCCGAACCAGGAGATATAAAATATGTAGACCAAAATAATGATGGTGAAATTACAGAAGCGGATAGGGTAGAGATTGGTAAACCATTACCAGACGCTACCATGGGATTAAACATCTCTTTAGATTATAAAAATTTCGATTTTGCCGCTTATGCATTCGCATCATTAGGGAACGACATTGTTCGCAATTATGAACGTGGTCAACAACTTACCAACAGAACCAATTCTTATTTAGGTCGTTGGACAGGAGAAGGTACCACTAATTCTTTTCCAAGAGTTTCAAACGGAGCAACGCCAAACGGATTGTTTTCAGATTTTTATGTAGAAGATGGCTCTTTTGTTCGTTTACAAAATGTGCAATTAGGTTACACGTTTTCAGAAAATGCGTTTCAAGATTCTAAAATAAGTAAACTACGTCTTTATATTTCTGCAAGTAATTTATTAACACTCACAAAATATAAAGGTTTCGATCCTACCGCATCAAGCGGTGCCCCTCTTGGAGGAGGTATAGACCAAGGGTTTTATCCTAGTGCTAAAACATTTTTATTAGGAATTAACTTAAAATTTTAATTGAGAGATATGAAAAATTTAAAAACTATATATATTCTACTTCTGATAGCTTTTTTAGCCATGTTTTCTTGTGCTGATGATTTTATTGATGTGAATTCACCAAATAAGAATTCAGGTGATTTTTTCAATACTGAAGAAGATTACCAAAAGGCCTTAATTGCTGCATACGATTATTTACAGGCAACAGCACAGCAATTTCAAATTGCAGAAATAGCTTCAGACAATACATTGGCAGGTGGCGAAAGTGCTACCGATAGCCCTGGAATTCAAGAAATTGATGATATGATTCATACCCCGGTAAATGCCCAATTAAGAAATATTTGGACATGGATGTATACTGGTGTTAATCGTACCAATTACATCATGGAGTTTCAAGATAAAATAGATTTTCCAAACAAAACCAGTGTCATTGCTCAAACAAGATTTTTAAGAGCCTTCTATTATTTTGAACTAGTGAAATGGTTTGGCGATGTGCCTTTAGTGGTGGATAAACGTATTCAGTTTGGAGATCAGTTTGATTTAGAAAGAACCCCCAAAGCACAGGTTTACGAACAAATAGAAAACGATTTAAAGTTTGCTATAGACAATTTGCCTTATATACAAAGTCAAACCGGAAGAATTACAAAAGGGGCTGCTGAAGCCTTGTTAGGTAAAGCCTATTTGTATCAAGACAAGTTTAATGAAGCCGCTGTTGTTTTAGAAAATTTAATAGACAAAGGGCCTTACGATTTATTGCCCTCAGCAACAGCTCCATTAATGTGGGAGAACGACTATGAGAACAATATAGAATCAGTTTTTGAAATTCAATATTCAGATGTTGATGGAGGTTCTTACGATTGTTTTCAATGTCTTGAAGGCAATTACGCTGTTGGTTTTAATGGACCAAGAGGATATGTGGGTCCCGTCTTCGATTTTGGATATAGTTTTAACGTACCCACTCAAGATGTGGTTGATGCCTTTGAGGATGGTGACATCAGATTGGATTATTCCATATTGGATATTAAAAAATGGATTGAAGCTAATCCAACAGCTAGTTATAATGAAGATGCAGGATATGAGCAAACAGGTTATTTCAATCGAAAATATATAGCAAGATTAGGAGATGCTAACCGTCCAGATGCTGCTCTTACAAATCCCAACAATACGAGAGCTATACGATTTGCTGATGTATTATTAATGGCTGCTGAAGCTTTAAATAGAGGCGGTATTAGTGATTCTAGAGCTCAAAATTATTTAAACAGGGTACGTAATAGAGCGACTTTAGGAAATGTGACAACAACGGGAGCTAACCTTACTAACGATATTTACAAAGAACGTCGTGTAGAATTAGTTGGTGAAGGACATCGTTTCTTCGATTTAGTAAGAACAGGAAGAGCTGCAGGAACAATTCCTGGATTCCAAGCTGGTAAAAATGAACTTTTCCCTATTCCTATTCAAGAAATTGAATTATCAGGAAATACTTGGAAGCAAAACCCTGGATACGAAAATTAAAAAACTAAAATATGAAAACATTAAAATATATAGTTAGCTTAAGCATTGTTTTAATCGTCTTTATTAATTGTACGCAAGACGATAACGATTTAAGCTTTGTAGATAATGTGGTAGCGCCATCAAACGTTTCAGCATTGTTTCAAATCACTCAAGATAATTCGGGTTCAGTAACCATAACACCAAGCGCAGAGGGTGCTGTTTCTTATAATATAATACTTGGGGATAATTCAGAAACTATTAAAGTAAAGCAAGGATTAAGTGCGGAACACGTGTATGCCGAAGGCTCTTATACTGTTAAAATAGAAGCCATTGGGATTACTGGATTAAAAAGTGAGGTTACAAAAGATATTGTAGTGTCATTTAAAGCACCAGAAAATTTAGTCGTGGACATTGAAAATGATGCTGCCCTGTCTAAACAGGTAAATGTTACTGCAACGGCAGATTATGCCATGTCTTTTGAAGTCTATTTTGGGGAACCAGGTCATGATGACCCTGTTATTGGCAACATTGGTGAAGCGGTAAGTTACACCTATGAAGAAGCAGGAACTTATACTATTAGAGTAGTGGCTATGGGCGGTGCGATAGAAACTACGGAATACACTCAAGAATTTGAAGTTACAGCAATTTTACAGCCTATCGTAAAAGCTGCAACACCTCCTAGAAGAGATATGTCAAATGTTATTTCAATATACAGTGATGCTTACACAAGTATATCTGGTGTAAATTTTTATCCTAATTGGGGACAATCTACTTTATATGCAGAAATTGATGTAAATGGCGATAATATTATTCAATACAGTAACTTAAATTATGAAGGTATTGATTTTGGAAGCACAGTAGATGCTTCTTCTATGGAATATTTGCATATAGATGTTTGGACAGCAGATTTAGCTGCTTTAGATATTTTCCCTATAAGTGTGGCCACAGGAGAAAAAGCGGTTACAAAAAATCTTATAGCAGACCAATGGGTAAGTTTTGATATTCCTTTAAGTGATTTTACAGATCAAGGACTATCTATGGCAGATATTTTCCAATTTAAGTTTGTGGGTGCCACATTACCTGATGGCGAATTAGGAACGGTATTTTTAGATAATATTTATTTTTATAAACCATCGTCTATTCCAACAGAACCCGTTGTTGCTGCTCCTTCACCAACAGCCCCAGAAGGGAATGTGGTTTCTATATTCAGTAATGCTTATACCAATGTTACTTTGAGCGAATTGAATCCAGATTGGGGACAATCCACAACATTAACAAGCGTGAATGTTCAAGGAAATAGTACATGGCTTTATGAAGATTTAAACTATTCTGGCATTGTAACAGACTATAGTAATCCAACTGATTTATCAGGGATGACTTTTGTTCATTTTGATTACTTCACCCCAGACGCTACAACCGTTGGTTTAAAATTGGTTAACACAACAAAAAACGATGGTGATCCGCTTAAAGAAGATATAGAATATGTTTCTAGTGTGACTTTAGGAACCTGGGTAAGCGTTGATATTCCCTTATCTGTTTATACCACAGATATCTCAGCAATAACACAAATAATTTTTGAATCTTCTTCAGCAAAAGTATATATCGATAACTTATATTTTTATACGAATGGTGATGGTACGGCACCAACAGTTGCAGCAACGTCTCCAACTATAAACCAAAGTGGAGTGGTTTCCATTTTTAGTGATACTTATACAAGTGTTGCTTTAAATGAAGTGAATCCTAATTGGGGACAATCCACCACGTTGGCAACCATTCAAATTGGAGGAAATAATGTATGGCTTTATGAGTCATTGAATTATACGGGTATTGTGACCGATTATAACAATCCAACCAATTTAGCAGGGTTCAAATATGCTCATTTTGATTATTTCACGCCAGATGCCACCACATTAGGTTTAAAATTAGTCAATACAACAAAAGGCGATGGAGATCCGCTTAAAGAAGATATTGAATATGTATCAAGTATTACGAAAGGAACCTGGGTAAGCGTCGATATTCCTTTAGCAAATTATACCACAGATGTTTCAGCTGTCACACAGTTAATATTTGAATCTTCTGGAGCTAAAGTATATATCGATAATTTTTATTTCCATAATTAAAATTTATAACGATGAAAAAAACAATTAATATAGTACGTGTCTTATTAATAGCAGTTTTATCATTTACAAGCTGTCAAGAAGACAATCTGTCCATTGGCGATATCGTCGCGCCTTCAAACATAGAAGTAACCGTTACTTATATTGATAACGATACAGAATCTCCTGCACCAGGATTGGGAAGTGGTGAAATTAAATTATCGGCTAAAGCAGATAATGCTACAGCTTACCAATTTGTAGTTCAAGGTCAAACAAAGCTTCAAAAATCTGGCAGTGCATCACACACATTTACAACTCTTGGTACCAATACCTATGCAGTTACTGTGGTTGCTTTTGGAACAGGGGGCGCGTCATCCAGTAAAACGATTGAAGTGGAAGTATTGGCATTATATGAAGCACCAGCAGATTTACTCACTATGCTTACTTCTGATAGTTCAAGAACTTGGAAAATTGCTTCTGACGTAAACAAACATTTTGGCTTAGGTCCAGTAGGTGGTGCCACAGAATTTGAATATTATGGAGCAGCACCAGGAGATAAGGCGAATTCTGGAATGTATGATGATAGATATACGTTTAACGTAGATGGAACATTTACACATGATGTAGGCGCAGACGGTTTTGTATTTGGACGCGATCCACTAATAAATGAATTAGGTGGATCAGGAGGTACTGCAAATGGTGCGGATATAGAACAATATACATTTGGTTCGTATACTGCCCAATGGTCTTTAACGGCTCCAGGAGGTGTTGAAACTTTAAGTTTAACAGGTATCGGATTTATTGGGTATTATATTGGAGGGAACCATAGTTATCAAATATTTAGTCGTTCTGCAGACGAAATGATTCTTCGTACTACCGATGGCAATGGTGAATTTGATTGGTGGTTTAGGTTAATCCCCGAATAGAATAAAAAGATATAAATAGGGGGTACGCACATCATACTCCCTATTTCAAAATAAAAATTAAAAAGAAAAATGTTAAAAAAGATGCTATATATGTTCCATATTGTATTTGTGTTCCTCCTATCATGTTCTGGAGGAGGCAATGATCCTGAAATCATTGAACAACCACAAGACATAATTCCAAAAAACTTATCGTTAACAATAAATATTTCAGGTGCAAACAGCACTCATCCAAATGGAGATGGTTCTGGTAATATCACCTGTAAAGCTACAGCGGTAGATGCTGTTTCTTATGGTTTTAAAGTAGGTAGTGATTCAGAAATAACAAGTACGAATGGTGAATTTAATTATACATGCTCAACCGAAGGGCTGAATGACTATGTTATCACTGTATTTGCCTATTCCAGTACAGGGCATAGTACCAGCGATTTTAAAAAAGTAGCTGTTTTTGTTGCCGAAAGTGATCCACAATTAATTTGGTCTGATGAATTCAATACTGATGGAGCACCAGATGCTTCAAAATGGGGTTACGATTTAGGAAACGGTTGTCCAAACAATTGTGGGTGGGGAAATGGAGAGAAAGAATATTATACCAACAGATCGGATAATGTAAAAGTTGAAAACGGGGTGTTAAAAATAATAGCTAAAAAGGAAAACTATGAGGGGTCTGAATACACATCCGCTAGACTGTTAACTAAAGGAAAATTCGATTTTACCTATGGACGAGTAGACGTTAGAGCAAAGCTCCCAAGCGGATCTGGTACATGGCCAGCCATCTGGATGTTAGGAGCTAATATTGATGCCGTTGGTTGGCCAAAATGTGGAGAAATAGATATTATGGAGCATTGGGGGTATAATCCATCGGTTATATCTAGTGCTACACACACGCCGTCATGTTCAGGAGGGTGTCCAAACACTAAAGTTGGAGAAACGACAATAAACGATTATGATTCAGAATTTCATGTATATAGTTTAGAGTGGACAGAGAGCGAATTAAACTTTATTATAGATGGAAATTTAAAATATAGTTATAACCCTACTGTTAGAAACAGTAATACATGGCCTTACAATGCCCCACAATTTTTAATATTAAATGTTGCCATGGGAGGCAGCTGGTTTTCTATAGATCCAAATTTTACAGAGTCTGTTATGGAGATAGATTACATAAAAGTATATCAATAACATGAAGAAAAAGAACCTATATTTTTTACTTATTATTTTATTAATTATTAATGTGTCTTGCAAAGAAAATTCACAGAATAATTTAGGTAAAAACACAACAAATTCAATAGATTCCAAAGTAGCCGAATTACTTTCTAAAATGACCTTAGAAGAGAAAATAGGTCAAATGAATCAATACAATGGCTTTTGGGATGTTACGGGCCCAAAACCTTCCGATGGCGATGCGGCAAAGAAATATGAACATTTAAAAAAAGGATACGTGGGCTCTATGCTTAATGTTAGAGGTGTAAAAGAAGTCAGAGCAGTTCAAAAAATAGCGGTTGAGGAAACAAGGTTAGGTATTCCGTTAATTATAGGTTTTGATGTTATCCATGGATACGAAACATTAAGCCCTATACCATTAGCGGAAGCGGCCAGCTGGGACTTAGAGGCCATAAAAAAATCGGCTCAAGTAGCTGCAAAAGAGGCAGCAGCAGCAGGAATTAACTGGACCTTTGCACCCATGGTAGATATCTCTAGAGATGCACGTTGGGGTCGCGTTATGGAAGGTGCTGGAGAAGACCCGTATTTGGGATCTAAAATTGCAACGGCACGCGTTAAAGGCTTTCAAGGAGACGATTTATCATCACCGGAAACCATTGCTGCATGCGCTAAACATTGGGCAGGATATGGTTTTGCAGAAGCGGGTAGAGATTACAATACCGTAGATGTGGGAACATCAACGCTTAATAATATTGTTTTCCCCCCATTTAAAGCAGCAGCTGAAGCTGGAGTTAAAACTTTTATGAATTCGTTTAATGAGTTAAATGGTATTCCTGCAACAGGAAACTCTTATTTGCAACGCGATATTTTAAAAGACAAATGGAATTATGATGGTTTTGTAGTTTCAGATTGGGGATCTATGAATGAAATGATTGCTCATGGTTATGCAAAAGATAAAAAGCAGGCGGCCGAATTATCGATTATTGCAGGTTCAGATATGGATATGGAATCGTATGCTTACGTAGATGAATTGGCTAATTTAGTAAGAGAAGGCAAGGTAAAAGAATCTTTAATAGATGATGCAGTAAAACGTATTTTAAAAGTGAAATTTGAGCTGGGGTTATTTGATGATCCCTATAAATATTGCAACGAAGCCATTGAAAAAGAAGTCACGGGGAGTCAGGAAATACAAGAAGCTGTGTTAGATATGGCTAAGAAATCCATTGTGCTTCTTAAAAACGAAAACAACCTTTTGCCGCTTAAAAAAGAAGGTCAAAGAATAGCTTTAATTGGTGCGTTAGCTTCAGATAAAAACAGTCCTTTAGGAAGTTGGAGAATTGCAGCAAAGGACAGTACTGCCGTATCGGTTTTAGAAGGACTTCAAAAGTATTCAGGAAACACAATTACGTATTCAAAAGGAGCTGATTTAACCCTTGGTAAGACCGAATTTGCTATAGAATTACAAATTAATACAACAGATAAAAGCGGTTTTACAGAGGCCATTCAAACAGCAAAAAATGCCGATGTTGTTGTAATGGTATTAGGTGAACACGGTTTCCATACTGGAGAAGCTCGTAGTCGTGCAGACTTAGGTTTACCTGGCGTGCAACAAGACCTTTTAGAAGCTATATATAAAGTCAATAAAAACATTGTTTTAGTATTAAATAATGGGCGGCCTTTAACAATTACATGGGCAGATGCACACGTTCCTGCTATTGTTGAAGCTTGGCAATTAGGCACTCAAAGCGGTCATGCTATAGCTCAAGTTTTATATGGCGATTATAATCCTAGCGGAAAATTACCAATGACATTTCCTAGAAGCGTGGGTCAAATACCAATTTATTACAATTATAAAAATACGGGTAGACCCGTATTACCCGCACCAAATGAGGTGTTTTGGTCGCATTTTACAGATGAAAGCAATACCCCATTGTATCCGTTTGGCTATGGTTTAAGCTACACCTCCTTTATGTATAGTAACCTGATTGTAAATAAAGTTTCAGAAGAAAATGTTGACGTTACTTTTACTTTAAAGAACACTGGAAAAGTTACAGGAAAAGAAGTTGTACAACTCTATATAAGAGATGTGTTAGCAAATGTTACAAGACCTGTTAAAGAACTAAAAGGATTTGAAATAGTAGAATTAAAACCCAATCAAGAAAAAACAATCCATTTCAATCTTACAAAAGATGCATTAGGATTTTTTGACAATGCGGGAGAATTTGTATTAGAACCGGGAGAGTTTAAAGTGTTTGTTGGCGGTAGTTCTCAAACGGTTTTAGAATCTGGTTTTGTAATGGAAGCAAAAAATGAATAGGTACATTTTCAAAAATAAAAGTAAAAATTAGTTTAGTAATTTATTTAGTTTGAGTTTAAAAGGCGTGTTTTTGGTTTAGCACGCCTTTTTTCTTTTCTTTGCAATAAACCCTCTCGTAGATATGTTTAATGATATTTTATCAGCGGTTCCTTTTGGTATCATCTTGGCGTTTACTATTGGGCCTGTTTTTTTCGTTCTTCTAGAAACAAGTGCAACCAAAGGATTTAAAAGTGCCTTAATTTTTGATTGTGGCGTTATGCTGGCGGATGTGATTTTTATTTTGGTAGCATTTTTTAGTACCAGTAAACTACTTGAAAAAATTAAAGACGATCCAAATTTTTTAATTTTTGGAGGGGTTCTATTATTTGTTTATGGTGTTATTTCATTCATAAAAACATCTAAATCGTTTAGAGATATTGTTAAAGAATATCATAAGGTAGACATTCAAAAAAAATATGGAAAACTATTTTTAAAAGGGTTTTTACTCAATTTTATAAATATTGGGGTTCTATTAGGCTGGGTAGCTTTTATTGTAATAGCCAATACTATAACCCACTC
This sequence comes from Confluentibacter sediminis, assembly GCF_003258355.1. GTDB lineage: Bacteria > Bacteroidota > Bacteroidia > Flavobacteriales > Flavobacteriaceae > Confluentibacter > Confluentibacter sediminis. The sequence continues at coordinate 90,671 of NZ_QKPO01000011.1, forward strand.
TAAAGATGGCGTCGTGGTGTTTTTAAGCACTATTTTAATTGTTTATTTTTTAGTTGATTTAATTAAAATTACCATTGCTAAAAAATTGAAAAATAGATTGACCCCTAGGCTTATTTTTAAAACAAAAAAAATAATAGCGTTGGTTATTTTAGGTTTTGGTCTATTGCTTTTGGCTCAAGGATTTTTTCCTAAGGAAAAAGAAATGTTAAAGGAGAGGATTGAGAGAATTAATTCAAGAAGATAATGAATTTTAAAAGCAAATACCAGACTAATTCATGTGTTAGTCTGGTATTTTAACTATAAATATAAACTTTCAAAGAGGCTCTTAGTTTTTTAGCAGTATGGACCAAATGGATTAATGCTATTTTTGTTTCTGGCCAACCCCTTGTTTTATATCATAATAAGGATTAACCCAAATATGTTAAATAGGAAGTAAATTACTTGCCTTTGTTAATAAAAATGCCATTTCCTCCCTAGAAGGAACTCTTAGTGAATGAGTATCATATATGTCAGGACCAATTTCATTGGGATATTGAAAATCAACAAAAGCATTTAATAATTCCATTTCTGAACGAGACGTTTCAATCGTTATAATGTCGGCATCTAAAGCGGTAACACTTTCAATAATATCGTTAAATTCAGAATAACACATATGTGTATGAATTTGACTGCTATCTGGAACACCGCACGAAGAAATTTTAAATGATTCTAAGCTCAGTCTAAATAATCTTTCCGTTGTTCTTTTCTAAGTGGTAAGCCTTCTAGTGGTTCATCTATCTGTATAATTTTTAAGCCAGCATTTTCTAAATCGATTACCTCGTTTCGTATAGCTAAAACAATTTGTTTACAGATGGTAGATCTTGGTTGGTCATTTCTAACACAAGACCATTGTCAGATGGTAAAGGAATCCGTTGTTATGTATGGCAATTTTTTTACTTCTAATTTTAATAAGATAGTTTCTGAAATGGTTTCTAAATGGTCACATCAAAGCCATTTTTTGAATGCCACGTGCCATCTAAAAATACAGATCTAATTTGTTTTCTGTTTCTTTAATTTGATGGTATCTCTTTGGAATACAACCTACATTAAATGACATATCCAATACTTGATTGTATAAAGAAGATCATTTGAAGGATTAAATCGCTAAGTGAAGTAACCGAATGTTATAATACCTCTGGAGATTACAATTTTTATTAAAAGTTATGGTAAATGATATGAGGCAGTATCAAGACTTCGTGTTAAATAGTCTAGGTTCTATTAAAAACTTTGGAAGCATACATACCACATTCGTTATGAGAGAAATCAAACTAAGCTATAAAATATCAATAGATTGATTTAAAATAAAAAAGCTTCCAGAATAACTGAAAGCTTTTTGAGGTGTCGAGCGGATTCGAACCGCTGTAGCAGCTTTTGCAGAGCTGAGCCTAGCCACTCGGCCACGACACCCTTATTGAGGTGCAAATGTAAAAAAAATTAAGACTATTTAAGACTAAAAATTATTTTTTACGCTTATCTGTCATTTTTATTGTCACACATTCTACATCACCGCCAATAGGAGGATTTAATTTACTAACCCAAACAGTTGCTTTTTTAACCAATCTATCTTCAATAAAAATTCTGTCCAATATACGCCTGCAAACCGTTTCAAGTAAATAAGACGGCTTGTTCATTTCTTCTTTAATAATTCGGTTTAATAGCACATAATCAACCGTATCAATAAGTTTATCCGTTTTTGCAGAAGTTTGTAAGTTGGCTTCAACTTTTAAATCCACACGATAATCACTGCCTATTTTGGTTTCTTCTTTTAAGCAACCGTGGTGAGCAAAAACACGAATATTTTCAACTTTTATTATTCCCATATAACTATTTTTTACTCACCAAAATTACCTAATTTTGCATGATATTTTTTTGTTTAATACGATTAGTTTCTTTTAATTAGAAAATAACCACTATAAAGATTTATGTCTGAAGATAAAAAATCACTTAATTTTTTAGAGCAAATTATAGAAAACGATTTAGCAAACGGGTTGCCAAAAAGCAAGCTGCGTTTTAGGTTTCCACCTGAGCCAAACGGTTATTTACATATAGGCCATACAAAGGCTATTGGGATAAGTTTTGGCCTAGGCGAAAAATATAATGCACCAGTAAATCTTCGTTTTGATGATACAAATCCTGCTAAAGAAGAACAAGAATATGTAGATGCCATAAAAGAGGATGTTTCTTGGCTAGGGTATTCTTGGGATAAAGAATTATTTTCATCAGATTATTTCCAACAGCTTTACGATTGGGCTGTTATGTTTATTAAACAAGGAAAGGCTTATGTCGATTCGCAATCGAGTGAAGCTATGGCAGAACAGAAAGGAACGCCAACGCAGCCAGGGGTTGATGGGCCTTATAGGAATAGAAGCGTAGCAGAAAATCTTGATTTGTTTGAACGTATGAAAAAGGGTGAGTTTGAAGAGGGCGCCCATATTTTACGCGCAAAAATTGACATGCAACACCCGAATATGTTGATGCGCGATCCTATTATGTATCGTATCTTAAAAAAGCATCACCATAGAACAGGAGATGATTGGTGTATTTACCCGATGTACGATTGGACACATGGTGAAAGCGATTATATTGAGCAAATATCACATTCCCTATGCTCGTTAGAATTTAAAGCCCACCGAGAGCTTTATAATTGGTTTTTAGAACAAATTATTGATGAGAAGAAGCTTAAGCCAAAACAACGTGAGTTTGCCCGTTTAAATTTAAGTTATACCATTATGAGTAAACGTAAGTTGCTCAAGTTGGTAGAAGATAATATTGTAACAGGTTGGGACGATCCCCGTATGCCAACCATATCTGGATTACGCCGTAGAGGCTATACCCCAAACTCTTTAAGAAAGTTTGTAGAAACCGTAGGTGTTGCCAAAAGGGATAATGTTATTGAAGTATCATTGTTAGAGTTTTGTATCCGTGAAGATTTAAACAAAACAGCACCCAGAGTGATGGCAGTTTTAGACCCAGTAAAACTGATTATTACTAATTATCCAGAAGATAAAGAAGAATGGTTAGAAGCAGAAAATAATCAAGAAGATGATTCTGCAGGATACAGAAAAGTACCATTTTCTAGAGCATTATATATTGAAAAGGACGATTTTAAAGAAGAAGCTGCAAACAATTTTTTTAGATTAAAGCTAGGGGGAGAGGTACGACTTAAAAACGCCTACATTATAAAAGCTGAAAGCGTTACAAAAGATGCAAAAGGTAATATTACTGAAATTCATTGCACCTATTCGGAAGACACTTCCAAAAAAGTAAAAGGCACACTGCATTGGGTATCTATTAAACATGCTATAAAGGCTAAAGTTAGAGAATATGATAGATTGTTTATGGACGAAGCACCCGATAGCCATCCAGATAAAGACTTTATGGAATTTTTAAATCCTAATTCATTAAAGTTGATTGATGCATTTGTTGAGCCAAGTTTAAAAGACGCTAGAGTAGGAGAGCGGTTTCAGTTTCAACGTATTGGATATTTTAGTGTCGATAAAGATTCCACTGAAGAACAATTGATATTTAATAAAACAGTTGGATTGAGAGATTCTTGGGAAAAGCAAAAACCTGTTGAAAAAGTAAATCAAAATAAACCGCAAAATAATTCATCTCAATCCCAAAGAAAAGCGATTGATGTTATACAGCAATTAGGTAAAAAATACACAAATTTACCGGAAGAAAAACAACAAAAAGCAAAAGCCGACATTCAAGAACTAGCTAAAAATATTAGTTATGAAGAGTTACAACCATTGTTCAATACGGCAGCTAAAAAAGTAGGAACACGAATTGCCGTAACCATTGCTTTAGATGTATTACTTAAAGGTGGTTTACAAACAAATTCTGAGATTAATGAATTTATAGAAAAGGCTTTGGTAGATGAAAATGACTTATTAAAAAAGGAAGCACAATTAGTGTAAATTTTATTTATATACTATTAAAAAACAGTAAGTTATATTTTTTAATTTATTATATTTATAGCCTACTTAATAACTAACTATTATGGATTTTATTAACCCCATGGCAATTATAGTGGCCGCACTAATGCCATTAGTTGTCGGTTTTATTTGGTATAACCCAAAAGTTTTTGGAACTGTCTGGATGCATGCAGCTGGTTTAACCGAAGAAAAATTAAAAACAGGGAATATGTTTAAAATATTTGGACTGGCCATAGTGTTTGCTTTCATATTGGCATCTGCTATGCCAGCCATTGTTGTACATCAAATGGGCGTTTATAGTTTGGCCCAAGGCGAATTAGGGGTATTACCTGCCTATGATGCGTTTCTAGATGTTTATGGAGATGCCTTTAGAACGTTTAAACATGGTGTGTTTCATGGTGTTTTAGCGGGTATTTTTATTATATTACCAATATTAGGAACCAATGCCGTATTTGAACATAAAAGTGCTAAATACATTTTTATAAATGTAGGATACTGGATGATTACTTTAGGACTCATGGGGGGCATTATTTGTGGCTGGAAATAATATTTTGTAATTATTTAACATAAACAAAGACTGAGGTATTATAACTTCAGTCTTTTTCTTTTTCTATTGAAAACATATCGCATTTATTATTCTTATAAAGAGCTTCCCATGGTTTGGGATCGTGTTGTGAAACATGATATATTGCTACAAACGGCATATTTGAAAGCTTTGGAAAATGCCTCACCAAATAACATTCAATTGTTTTATGTTGGGATTTTTAATGACAATGAATTAGCAGGTGTCGCAATTATTCAACGCGTTCAGTTGTACTTAAAAGATATGTTTAGATTAACTAAGGTATCCTGTTTAAAAGACTTTTTCCAAAATATTATTTCCAAAGTGGTAAAGGGGAACATATTAGTTGTTGGAAATCTAACACATACTGGGCAACATGGTGTTTTTTTTAATTCTGATAGAATGCCTCTACAGGAATGTTTGAACTTGATTTTTTTAGCTTTAGATGATTTAAGAAAACAAATTAAAGAAAATCAACAAAAAAAGATAAGAGCCATTATGTTTAAGGATTATTTTGAAGAGGATGTGATTCTTAATGAGCATGCTCTATTTGAAAAAAATAAATTCAGCAAAGTATCTGTTCAACCGAATATGATGATGTCTATAAGGGCAAATTGGGTTTCAAATAACGATTATATTAAGAGTTTTAATAAAAAGTACAGAGACAGGTATAAAAGGGCTAAGAATAAATTAGATACCATTAAGCCCATCGAACTGGATTTAGAAGGGATAAAAAGCCAATCACAAAGACTTCATACACTATATTTAAATGTATCAAACAATGCCAAGTTTAATACGTTTTTTCTACCAGACAACCATTTCTATAATCTAAAACTAGAATTAAAAGAAAACTTTAAGCTTTTTGGTTTTTATTTAAATGAAGAGTTAATTGGTTTTTATACCTTAATTTTAAACAGAAATGAATTAGAAACTTATTTTTTAGGTTATGATGAGATACATCAATACCCAAATCAATTGTATTTAAACATGTTGTACGATATGGTGAAATTTGCTATTGAAAATAAGTTTCAAACAGTAGTATTTGCCAGAACGGCTATGGAAATAAAGAGCTCTGTGGGTGCCATTCCTAAACCTATGGAAGTTTATGTAAAACACAGCAATGATTTTTTAAACAGTATCTTAAAGCAACTTTTTAAGTTTATGGATCCAACCCAAAAGTGGGAGGTGAGACATCCTTTTAAAGACGAAGTTTAACAAGCTTTTAGTATCATTATTTTTGATAAGTCTCCGATTTAATGTAAATTTATGATTAAACATTTTTTAATATGGATGAAATAACACAAAAATTATTGACTAAAATAAGTGATCGAGTAAGAGAAATTGAAGAGGACTATCCTGAACTTCAGAAGTATTTAGATGAAACCAGAATAACATTACCTAAAAACAATCATGATTCGAAAATACATAAAAAAGATTTAGAGGATTATTTAAATAGTCTGAATTCTTTAATTGATAATTATGAAGAAGAGCATAAAAAACCCTCATAATTATGAGGGTTTTTTATAAAAATTTCCTGAAAAAAGTAATTATTCTTCTTTCTTTTTTTCTTTCGCTTCTTTCATGGCTTCACCAATTTGATTACTTGCAGTAAAACTTGCAAGCATATCATTTAACATATTACTGCCTGCTTGCGGTGAATTTGGTAATAAAATTAAATTGCTATTAGTATGTTGACCTATAGATTGAAGCGTATCATAATGTTGTGTTACCACAATTAAAGCAGAGGCTTCTTGCGAGTTAATACCCACTTTATTTAAAACCTGTACAGACTCCTCTAAACCACGGGCAATTTCACGGCGTTGATCGGCTATACCTTGTCCTTGTAAACGTTTGCTTTCAGCTTCAGCTTTTGCCTTTTCCACGATTAAAATACGTGCCGCATCACCTTCATATTGGGCAGCTGTTTTTTCTCTGTCTGCCGCATTAATTCTATTCATCGCTTCTTTTACTTGGGCATCTGGGTCAATATCGGTAACTAATGTTTTGATAATGTCATAACCATAATCTAGCATGGCATCATTTAATTCCGATTTTACTGCTATCGCAATATCATCTTTTTTCAAGAACACATCATCTAAAATCATTTTTGGTACTTCAGCACGCACCACATCAAATACATAACTTGTAATTTGATCGTGGGGATAATCTAGTTTGTAAAAAGCGTCCTCAACTTTATCTTTTATAACTTTAAATTGAACAGAGACTTTTAATTTAACAAACACATCATCTTTAGTTTTGGTTTCAACAATAACATCGAGTTGTGTAATTTTTAAACTAAGCCTGCCAGCAATTCTATCAACTAAAGGAATTTTCAAATGTAAACCAGATTGGCGGATACTTTGGAACTTGCCAAAGCGTTCAATAATAGCAGCAGATTGCTGTTTAACCGTAAAAAATGAAGAGATTAGAATAATCAATCCAAAGAAAATAAACGGAAGAAAAATAAATTCAGACATGTCTATATTATTAATAATAGTTAGGAAATTAAGATACAAAAATTATCTTATATTTTGAGCATTTAATACAAAATGTATTATTAATACCCTTTACTATTAGTAGCTATAACAATATGTTTTGTTACAATAAGTTTTGCCAAAAGAAAAGCCCCTTAACTAGAATAGTATTGGAATTTTTGAAAGACCAACTATACTAATTGGTACATTGATTACAAGACTCCTATTGCCCTTTCAATTCTCTCTACAGTTTCAATTTTGCCTATCATGAACATAATTTCAAAAAGATCTGGTCCTTGTAAGGAGCCTACCAAAGCTAGTCGTAAAGGCATCATTACTTTTCCAAAACCAATATTTTTATTAGTTATCCAAGCTTTAATATCCGTTTGGAGATTTGCCACTGTAAAATCACTTACTCTTTGTATTATAGTAACCAATTCAATCATTAGTTCTGGAGTTTCTCCGTTAAATGCTTTTTGCATGGCTTTTTCATCATAAGCTTTTGGCGCTTGAAAAAAGTAAAAGCTCAAGTCCCACAGATCACTAATAAACGTTGCGCGTTCTTTTACAAGACCCACTACAAGAGCTACATAATGGACATCAATATCTGTTAATTGATTATATTCAGACATAAAGGTTTCGGCAAGATCTAAATCATTTTGCTTTTGCATATAATGGTGGTTAAACCATTTGATTTTTTCAGGATCAAACCGTGCTCCAGATTTATTAACGCGTTCTAAATCGAAAACAGAAATCAATGCATCTAGACTGAAAATCTCTTGCTCTGTTCCTGGGTTCCAACCTAAAAAAGCTAAGAAGTTTATCATAGCTTCAGGAAAATAACCGTCTTCTTTATAGCCTCTGGAAATATCATGCGTTTTTGGGTCTTCCCATTGTAAAGGAAACACCGGAAAGCCTAATTTATCACCATCACGCTTGCTTAATTTCCCACTACCAGTAGGTTTTAGAATTAAGGGTAAATGAGCAAATTCTGGAGCTTGCCAACCAAATGCTTTATATAATTGATAATGTAATGCTAAGGATGGCAACCATTCTTCCCCACGAATAACATGGGAGATTTCCATTAAATGGTCATCAACAATATTTGCTAAATGATAGGTTGGCATGCCATCACTTTTAAACAGCACTTTATCATCTAAAATATTGGTATCAATTTGGATGTCGCCACGAATGATATCTTTTAAATATAAAATCTCATCTTGAGGCGATTTAAAACGAATGACATAATCTTCACCAGCATCTAATTTAGCTTTGGTCTCAGAGGCGCTTAGTGATAAGGAATTACTTAATTTTAAACGATTATGCCAATTATAAATAAAGGTTTTACCTTTTTCTTCATGGTCTTTTCTGTGAAAATCAAGAACATCGGCAGTATCAAAAGCATAATAAGCATTGCCAGAAGCAATTAATTGTTCTGCATATTTTTTATACAAATGTTTACGTTCACTTTGCCTGTAGGGACCAAATTTTTCGTTTTTCCCTGGACCTTCGTCAAATGGAATGCCGCACCAGTTTAATGAATCAATTATATATTGTTCGGCTCCTTCCACATAACGGTTTTGATCGGTATCTTCAATTCTAAGAATAAAAGTGCCCTGATGTTTTTTTGCAAATAAATAATTGAATAAAGCAGTGCGTACACCTCCAATATGAAGTGGTCCCGTTGGACTTGGTGCAAAACGCACACGAACGTTTTTGGTCATATTTTGTAAATTTGAATGCAAAGATACAATTAACACATAATTATTAAGGGTGTACCAAAAAAATTGTAGTTTAGTAAGTTATAATTAAAGCATAATATAAAGAATGAATCAGTTCAATATTATTCAAGATAAGCTGGAGGCATTTATTAAGCGTTATTATACTAATGAATTGCTTAAAGGAGCTATTTTGTTTTTTGCCATTGGCTTATTGTATTTTTTATTTACGTTATTTATTGAATACATCCTTTGGCTTAGCACTACCGCAAGATTGATTTTGTTTTGGCTGTTTATTCTTGTAGAACTTGTCTTGTTGGTCAAATTTATTGTTTTGCCACTAGCTAAATTATTTAAACTTCAAAAAGGGATTAATTATGTAGACGCTTCAAAAATTATTGGAGAACATTTTTCTGAGGTTAAAGACAAATTGTTAAACATACTTCAGTTAAAAAATGAAACATCGCCATCTGAATTGTTGTTAGCCAGTATTGAACAGAAGTCTTTAGAGTTGTCGCCAATTCCATTTAAAATGGCCGTTAATTTTAAAAAGAATATTCCATATCTAAAATATGCGGCTATCCCTGTTTTTATACTTTTAATAACTTTTTTGTTTGGTAAGATTTATTGGTTTAGTGATAGTTTTGATCGTGTGGTTCATTATAAAACAGCTTATGAACCGCCAGCACCATTTCAATTTTTTGTAGTTAACAACGATTTAAATGCCATTGAAAATTCAGATTTTACATTATCTGTTAAAACTTTAGGAAACCTTATTCCAGAAAATGCTCAAATTATTTATAATGGTGAAACATATTTTTTGCAGCAACAAGGTGTTGGAGATTTTGAATATGTTTTTCCTAAGCTTAAAGAATCCATAGAATTTGAATTGACCGCTAATGGCGTGACATCAAAGCCTTATACGATTACTGTTGTTGAGGTGCCAACATTATTAGGTTTTGATATGGTTTTAGACTATCCAAAATACATTAAAAAAAGTTCTGAAGTTTTAAAAGGTACTGGAAATGCTATAGTCCCAGAAGGAACCAAAGTTACTTGGCAACTTAAAACAAAATCTACCGAACAGGTTTCATTGTTTTCTAAAGATACAATGGCTTTTAAAACTAACGAGAAAAGTGTTTTTAAGGCCTTTAAAACCATTTACAGTAATTTTGACTATACACTTAGTACAAGCAACAAAAACCTTATGAACTACGAGAATTTAGCTTTTAGGATTGATGTTGTAAAAGATGAATATCCTGAAATTGATATTAAAATGGAAACGGATACCCTAGATTTGCAAACGCTGTATTTCTATGGGCAGGTTAGTGACGATTATGGATTTTCTAAATTGCAATTAGTGTATTATCCCTCCCACGATGACACCAAAAAGCAATACGAAACGATATTTTTTTCTGCATCTAATATTTCAGAATTTATAACAGCTTTTCCTAATAATTTGAATATTTCTGAAGGAATTCCATATGAATTATATTTTCAAGTATTTGACAATGATGCTTTTAATAAGTTTAAAAGCTCTAAAAGTACCGTCTTTTCATATAGAAAACGTACCAAAGAAGAAGAGGAGCAAAAGAAACTTAATGAACAAAGCGAAACTATTAAGGATTTGAATAAATCTCTGAAAAAGTTTGATGAACGGGATAAAGAACTTGAAGATTTAAAACTAAATCAGAAAGAAAAATCGACCTTAAATTTTAATGATAAAAAGAAATTAGAATCATTTCTGCAAAGGCAAAAGCAACAGGATGAGATGATGAAAAATTTCAACAAAAAATTAAAAGATAATCTGGATGAGTTCCAAAAGGAAAATAAAGAGCAAGATGCTTTTAAAGAAGATTTAAAAGAACGATTAAAAGAAAACGAAGAGCAGCTTAAGAAAGATGAGAAGCTTCTTGAGCAACTTGAAAAACTTCAAGATAAAATAAGTAATGAACAATTAGTCCAAAAGCTGGATGAACTTGCAAAACAAAATAAGAATAAGAAACGAAGCTTAGAACAGTTGCTAGAATTAACCAAAAGGTTTTATGTAGAGAAAAAGCTAGATAAGCTTAAAGACGATTTGCTTAAAATGGCGATTGACCAAGAAAAGTTATCTATAGAATCCGAAGAAAAAAATACTAAAGAAAACCAAGAAAAGCTTAATAAACAGTTTGATGAATTTAAGAAAGAGATTGAGGATTTAAAAAAGGAATCTCAAAATTTAAAAAAGCCTATTGATATTCCACAAGATAAATCTCAAGAAAACGATATTAAAAATGAACAGCAAAAGGCTGCCAATGAGTTAGGAAAGAAAGATAAAGAACAAGCTTCTGACGAACAAAAATCACAACCAAATAAAGACAACAGTAATAGTTTGAAAAATGCGCAGCAAAGCCAAAAAAAGGCAGCGCAAAAAATGAAGCTATTGAGCGAGAAAATGCAAGCATCCATGCAGGCTGGTGGAGGTGAACAGCTCCAAGAAGATGTCGATATGCTTAGACAAATATTAGATAATTTAGTCGTGTTTTCTATAGATGAAGAAGCTTTAATGGATCAGTTTAGATCTATTGAGGTCAATCATAACAAATACGCCTCTTACTTAAGAAAACAAAGCAACCTTAGGGAAAGTTTTGAACATATTGATGATAGTTTGTTTGCCTTATCACTTCGCCAACCAAAACTTTCTGAAACGGTGAATAAAGAAATCACCGATGTTTATTTCAATATAGACAAAGCCATCAGTCAGTTTGCTGAAGGCAGGGTATATCAAGGGGTTTCCAATCAGCAATTCTCTATTACAGCTGCAAATAATTTAGCGGATTTTTTAAGTGACATGTTAGACAACATGCAAGAAAACATAAACATGTCCCAAGGCCAGGGGCAGGGCGATATGCAATTACCAGATATTATTATGAGTCAAGAAGAACTCAATAAAATGATGGAAGAAGGTATGAAAAAGGGTGAATCTGGCAAATCTAAAGAAGGAGAAGGAAAACAGGATGGAGAAGGTAAAGGAGATCAAGGGCAACAGGGAAAAGAACACAACAAAAACAAACAAGGAAATAAATCTGGTGGAGAAGGAGAGGGGTTGAATAATGAATTAGAAGGTGAGTTGTTTGAGATTTATCAACGGCAACAAGAATTGCGTGAATCTTTGGAGAAACAATTACAAAAGCAAGGTATGGGCGGCTCTGGTCAAAAGCTTTTAAAGCAAATGGAAGATGTTGAATTGGATTTGATCAATAAAGGGTTTACCAATCAAACGCTTCAAAAAATGATGGAACTCCAGCATCAATTATTAAAACTAGATAATGCCACTTTCCAGCAGGGAGAAGATAATAAGAGAGAATCTGAAACTAACAAAAAGCAATTTGATACTAATTTGAATAATCAAATTCCAACAGCCAAGCAATATTTTAAAACAACAGAAATATTAAATAAGCAAGCCTTACCTTTGTGGCAGATTTATAAAACTAAAGTTCAAGAATATTTTAAGAAAGAGAATGATTCAATTTAATTATGAAACCGAGTTTTTATTGGATAACGAAGAACAATTAGCGAATTGGATTTCTAGTATCATAACTTCAGAAGGGTTTAAGGAAGAAGAAATCAATTATATCTTTTGTAACGACGATTACCTCTTTAAGCTTAATGTTGAGTTTTTAGATCACGATACGTTAACGGACATTATTAGCTTTGATTATTCCATCGGAAAAATTATACAGGGCGATATTTTTATTTCTGTTGAAAGAGTTGCAGATAACGCTAAGGATTTTAATGTGTCTTTTAACGATGAACTTCATAGGGTTATGGCGCATGGGGTTTTGCACTATTGTGGATATAAAGACAAGACAGATAAAGATGAAGCTTTAATGAGGGACAAGGAGAATCACTATCTAAAGCTACTTGTTTAATATTCAGCAAATCCATGTATATTTGCAAACTTTTAAAATCAAAATAGTTTATTGTTCCACGTGGAACGTTTCATTTAATTTTTAGATTTATGTTTAACGAGGTGTATGATGTTATTGTTGTAGGTGCTGGCCATGCTGGCAGCGAGGCTGCTGCTGCTGCTGCTAATATGGGGAGTAAGACATTGCTTGTTACCATGAATTTGCAAAACATCGCGCAAATGTCATGCAATCCCGCTATGGGAGGTATTGCTAAAGGTCAAATTGTAAGAGAGATTGATGCGCTTGGAGGCTATAGTGGGATCGTTTCAGATACATCCGCTATACAGTTTAAGATGCTTAACAAGTCTAAAGGACCTGCTATGTGGAGCCCGAGGGTTCAAAGCGATAGAATGCGTTTTGCTGAGGATTGGCGTTTGCTTTTAGAGCGCACGCCGAATCTTGATTTTTATCAGGAAATGGTTGCTGGTCTTTTAATTAAGAATGGTAAAGTGGCGGGCGTGAAAACATCTCTTGGAATTGAGATTAAGTCTAAATCTGTGGTCTTAACGAATGGTACTTTTTTAAATGGATTGATCCATATTGGAGATAAAAGTTTTGGTGGGGGAAGAGCAGGTGAAAAAGCGGCTACTGGAATCACAGAACAATTGGTTGGTTTAGGATTTGATTCAGGCAGAATGAAGACGGGAACACCTCCAAGAGTTGATGGAAGATCGTTGGATTATTCTAAGATGGTAGAGCAGCCAGGAGATGATAAGCCGGAGAAATTCTCATATTTAGATATTACTAAGCCTTTAAAAAAACAAAGGTCTTGTCACATGACTTATACTAGTGAGTTGGTTCATGATTTGCTTCGAGAAGGTTTTGATAGATCGCCTATGTTTAATGGTAGAATTAAAAGTTTGGGACCGCGGTATTGTCCGTCTATTGAAGATAAGATCAATCGCTTTGCGGACAAAGATAGGCATCAATTGTTCGTAGAACCAGAAGGATGGAACACCGTTGAAGTTTATGTAAACGGCTTTTCAACATCACTTCCAGAAGACGTTCAGTTTAAAGCATTACGTTCGGTTGTTGGTTTTGAGCAAGTGAAATTCTTTAGACCCGGTTATGCGATTGAATACGATTATTTTCCACCAACACAACTAAAACACACTTTAGAGACCAAGCTTATTGAAGGGCTTTATTTTGCAGGTCAGATTAATGGAACTACAGGGTATGAGGAAGCTGCTTCGCAAGGTTTAATGGCGGGTATAAACGCTAGCTTGAAGGTTCAAGAAAAGGATTCTTTTATTTTAAAACGAGACGAAGCGTATATAGGTGTTTTGATAGATGATTTAATTACCAAAGGCACAGAAGAGCCATATAGAATGTTTACGTCTAGGGCTGAATACAGAACGTTATTGCGTCAAGATAATGCTGATTTAAGGCTAACCCCAAAAGGTTTTGAAATTGGTTTAGCGAGTGAAAAGCGATTGCGGAGAATGGAACAAAAACATAATGATGCTGAAAAATTTGTTGAGTTTTTTGCGGCTACAAGTGTTAAGCCAGAAGATGTAAATCCTATTTTGGAGTCTAAAGAATCATCCTTGATTAAGCAATCAGATAAGATTTTTAAAATATTTTCAAGACCAAATGTTACTATAGATGATATGCGGAAGCTTCAGGTGGTTGAAGAATATATAGAAGAAAACAATTTGGATGATGAGGTTATTGAGCAGGCGGAAATACAAGTTAAATATTCAGGATATATTTCTAAAGAAAAGAATAACGCAGATAAACTAACCAGATTAGAATATGTAAAAATCCCTGATAATTTTGACTATTCCCAAATTAAATCGATGAGTTTTGAGGCGAGAGAAAAACTAAAAAAGATTAAACCAGTAACAGTTTCGCAAGCTTCCAGAATTAGCGGAGTGTCTCCAAATGATATTTCTGTTTTGCTGGTCTATATGGGGAGATGATTTTGTTGTTCCACGTGGAACAACAAAAAAAGAGTGTTTTTTGAATTCTGAATCACGTTAATGAGCAAACAAAAATTATATATAACGACAACAGATTATACAGTTTCTGGAGAGAAATTTGATTTGATTGAAAACACAGAATTCGGTTTTTTAGAAACATATCCTCAACCTTCTTCAGAAAAATTGCCAGATTACTACAAAAGCGAAGACTATATTTCGCATACTAATTCCAAGAGAAATCTTTTCGAGAACATATATCATTTAGTAAGACGTTTTTCTTTAAACAAAAAATTAAAACTTATTAATTCTTTTTCTTCAGAAAAGAAGTTGTTAGATATTGGTTGCGGAACGGGTGATTTTTTACAAATAGCAAAAAATAATAATTGGGATGTTTTTGGTGTTGAACCTAATGAGCAGGCGAGGAGCATAGCCAACGCAAAAACCGGGCATTCTGTTTTTAATGTAGATAAACTTTTGGAATTTAATCCGTCTAGTTTTGATGTCATTACACTTTGGCATGTTTTGGAACATTTACCAAATCTTGAAGAGCAAATACCGCTTTTTAAAAAACTTCTAAAGCCTAACGGAACCTTAATAATTGCGGTTCCTAATTATAAAAGTTATGATGCTAAATTTTATAAAGCGTATTGGGCGGCTTATGATGTGCCAAGACATCTTTGGCATTTTAATAAACAATCTATTTCTAAATTATTTTCAAACGTTTCAATGGACGTTGTTAAAGTGAAACCAATGTGTTTTGATGCGTTTTATGTAAGTCTGCTTTCAGAGAAATATAAATTTGGAAAAATGAATTTTTTTAGAGGATTTTGGATCGGATTTCTTTCAAATTTAAAATCTATAAAAACAAAAGAGACTTCTTCCTTAATCTATATCGTTAAAAACACAAAAAAATAAATTTAAGGGCTTTTGATGCTTTTTAGGGCGAGAAATGTAGAAACACCTAGCCTAATTTTATTAATGCGTTAAATGGGCTGAAAATCATTCTTTTTTAATAGCAATTACTTATAGAATTCTCGGTAATCAATAATTTTTAGTGATATATTAAAATCAATCTAAATTCTGTTTTAAATTTAGTTTACTTTCTTACATTTGTCCGGATCATAAAAAACCAAACAAAAATGAAAAATATATTTTATATCGTTGTATTAGTGGTAGCTTTCACTTCTTGTCAAAAACAAGCTAAAATTGGATTTGTGGATAATGGCACATTAATTAACGATTATCAAAAAAAGAAAGATCTTGAAGCGAAGTTTCAAATAAAAGAACAAAATTTTAGAAAAAGATTTGACAGCATTGATAATGCGTTTCAGGTTGAAGTTCAAAAATTTCAAACTGAAGCCAATAAAATGGGACAGGCTAAAGCTCAAGAAAAGTATCAACAACTTGGTCAACAAAAGCAAATAAACGATCAGCAAAAACAAGTTGAAGCGCAACAATTTCAACAAGAGTTTCAAACTGAAATCGATACTTTAATTGTCGCTGTAAAGAAATTTGTTAAAGATTATGGTAAGAAAAACGGATACACTTACATTTTAGGGACAAGTGATGCTGCAGCAACCGTATTATATGGTACAGAAGAAAATGATTTAACAAAAACGATTTTAGAGGCTTTAAATAGTGAAGCAAAAAAGTAACATTCAATTCAATGAAATAATATAAAAACCAGCTAATTTAAGCTGGTTTTTTTGTGCAATAATATTTTGTAAGAAAAGTTATTTTATATAGTTTTTGTAAGATTGAATATCGCAAACCAATGAAGTTTCAAGTATTTTTAAATCAGCCCTTTTTTTATTTAGATAGTTTAAAAAGTAAATGGATATACATAATAGGGTCATCGGTTTTTGTTTTGCTTTTTCTTTTTTTATTTCAGCCTTATAGTCTTTCAGAAGAGATAGCAAATCCTATTAATTCCAACGAAAACATATTTTTATTTTTTTTAACCATTTTTTTAACCGCCTTTTTAGGTTTAAGTTTTTCCCAGTTTGTTTTAAGACCTATTTTTAAATTTTACAACATTTCTAATGGTAAATATGTTTTTTTTCTGCTATTTGAAACCTTAGTAATTACTTTAACCTATTTTCTGTTTTCTTTTTTTATTCCTGATCTAGGAAACGATTTTGAAAATGAATTGAATATTTTATTTCAACTAAAAAACTATTTTAGAGCGTTAATTGTGTTGCTTTTTCCGTTTTTTGGAACAATAATTTATTCATTAATAAAAGACTTAAATCATGAAATACAGGCTCTTGAAAATGAAATACACAGGTTTCAAAATAGTTACAAATTTTCAAATCCGCATAGAGAAACCCCTCTTTTAATTTATAATGAAAATGAAAATTTGGATTTGGAACTCCGTCTTAACAATTTTCTGTTTGCAGAATCGAGCAATCAATATGTTTTGATTTACTATTTAGAGACTAATGCAATAAAAAAGCACTTGGTACGTGCTCGCTTAAAAACTATTATAGAAACTTTTAAAGGGTTCCCCGTGGAACAATGTCATAGGTCTTTTATTGTAAATTTGCTACATGTAAAAACTCTGATTAAAAAAGAAGGAAAGACTTTTTTAATTATGAATAAATTAAAGGAAGTACATATACCTGTTTCTAAATCGTACCTAGATTCAATAAAAAAGCGCATGCAAAAGGCTTAATATGCTGGTAAAAATGTTGATGATTCGCTTTTTTCACTCCAAAGACCATAAATTTCGCTCCAAACTTTACTATTTCTTGTTTTTACACAATTATTAGAATTTATTTTGCATTTAAATCCTCTATAGGTGCAACCTTTTAGTTTTAGTGTTGTCTTAATAAAAGCATAGATCAATTAAAAAACGAACAAATCAAAAAATGAAGCATATTTTAATAGCCTTAAGTTTGCTCTTTAGTCTGCACACCATTGCTCAAGAATCCTATAGTATTAGGGGCACATTAAAAGATAAAAAAAATGGAGAGACCTTATTTGGAGCTAGTGTTTATTTAAAAGGAACACCAAGTGGGGTAATAACAAATGAGTACGGTTTTTTCTCTTTAACCGCCAAAAAGGGTGTTTATACCTTGGTGATTTCATATGTTAGTTATACAATTACATTCGACAGTTAATTGAACAATAAGATAATGGTGGGAACCCATTTTCATCAACCCCAGCTAAAATAAAAAGGAATTGTATTAATACAACGAATGCGGAAAATTATCCTTTAGGGAATTTTAGAGCTACAGAGGTTGTAAGTGCCACTTATACCATTCAATAATTTTATTCAGATTTTTTATGTAAAAGTCGTGTAAGTTTAATGGACAAATCTGTTAGTATGATTTTCGAATTACCATTACGCTCAATATGATAAATAGCATCTTGTAATTCATCACTAATTTCTAAAATGTTATTGCCGTGTACAAAAGGTGCAAATTTTTCCAGTTTAAAGGATTCGGTTTTAGGCTCTAAGTAAATTAAATCTTCAGCTTTATAATTCAATAATAGGGCTTGTCTAAAAAAATCTAGGCAATAGTTTAAAAACTGTTTTTGGGTTTCCCTTCCGGTTTTTGAAATATCATCACTCCAAGAAATTAAATCATGGATAGCTGTTTTATTTCCTTTTGCTTTAAACGCACTTCTAATCCAAAATATAAACCATTCTTCAAACTGTAAATCTTCAGAATCTTGATAAACTAAATCGCAGGCTTTATTGTAATTCCCATTAGATTGGTGCGCAATTTTTGTCGCTACTGATACATCTAAACTGTAATTTTTAATTAATGCTTCTTTAATGACTTGTTCAGCTAAAGGCGGAAAATGTAATACTTGACAACGCGATTTTATAGTATTTATAATTTGTTCTTCATCTTCTGTAATGAGAATAAAAACCGTTTTACTGGGTGGTTCTTCAATAAGTTTTAGGAGTTTGTTGGCACAAGCAGTATTCATTTTTTCTGCCATCCAAATAATCATCACTTTATAACCGCCCTCATAGGCTTTTAATGATAATGATTTTACGATATCCTGAGCTTCGTCTACCCCAATTTGGCCTTGCTTGTTATCTACGCCTAATAAATTATACCAATCAAACAAATTACCATAAGGCTGTTCTTTTATTAATTGGCGCCATTCTTCTAAATAATGACTGGATACTGGGTGACTTTTAGCTTTATCACTTGTTGTTACAGGAAACGCAAAGTGTAAGTCTGGATGTGAAACATTAGTAAATTTTGAAATACAATCCGTTTTATCAATATCATTTTTAGTATGGCATAAAATATACTGAGCATACGCAATAGCCATCGGTAGTGTTCCACAACCTTCATTTCCCACAAATAATTGAGCGTGAGGGATTCTTCCATTGTCAACACTTTGTGTTAAATGGTTTTTTATGTGTTCTTGGCCTAAAATATCTTCAAAAAGCATAGCGCAAACCTACATAATTTTTTGCTATTAATAGAATGAAATGGGAATGTATAGATGGTTTGTAGGTCGCCTTAGTCAAATGGAATAAAATCTAATATATCAAATAGAAATATCGTTTTTTTATAATTCTTTTTAGGCTCAATCGTTTTCGTTTAAAAACTCATTTTTTAGCTGTGTTTAATTAATTACATTTGTGAATCTAATTCGTTAAATTATAAAAATGAAATCGCAGCTAACTATATTATTTTTAATGTAGTGGTAAAAAAGCGATTCTATATAACCTTTAAAAACAAATAAAAGCTTTTATGAAAACGCTAAACGATTTTAATTTCAAAAATAAAAAAGCATTAATACGTGTGGATTTTAATGTGCCTTTAAATGAAAAATTTGAAGTGACAGACGCTACTAGAATAGTATCTGCGAAACCAACTATAATAAAGATTTTAGAAGATGGTGGAAGCTGTATTTTAATGTCCCATTTAGGAAGACCAAAAGGGGTTCAAGATGAGTTTTCTTTACGTCATATTGTTCAAGACGTTGAAGATATTTTAGGTGTAGAAGTCAAGTTTGTTGATGAATGCATAGGAGAAAAAGCAGAAAAGGCTGCCTCAGATTTACAACCAGGACAAGTTTTGTTATTAGAAAATTTACGTTTCCATAAAGAAGAAGAGGCTGGTGATAGAGCTTTTTCAGAAAAATTAGCGAAACTAGGAGACATTTATGTGAATGATGCTTTTGGTACAGCGCATAGAGCTCATGCTTCTACAACCATCATTGCCGATTTTTTCCCAAACAATAAATGTTTTGGAGATTTATTGGCTCAAGAAATAGAAAGTATAGACAAAGTCATGAAAACAGGTGAAAAGCCAGTTTTAGCGGTGCTGGGAGGAGCAAAAGTATCTTCTAAAATTACTATTATTGAAAACATTTTAGATAAAGTCGATCACTTAATAATTGGAGGAGGCATGTCTTTCACGTTTATTAAGGCACAAGGCGGAAAAATTGGTAACTCCATTTGTGAAGATGATAAAATGGATTTGGCCTTAGATATATTAAAACAAGCCAAAGCTAAAAATGTGCAAGTTCATATTCCTGTTGATGTTGTTGCTGCAGATGCTTTTAGCAATGATGCTAATACACAAATTGTAGATATAGATAAGATTCCAGACGGATGGGAAGGTGTAGATGCTGGTCCAAAATCTGTAAAACAATTTCATGATGTGGTGATGAAATGTAAAACAATATTATGGAACGGACCATTAGGTGTTTTTGAAATGGAAAGTTTTGCCAAAGGAACCATAGCTTTAGGAAACTCTATTGCAGAGGCGACTAAAAACGGCGCATTCTCATTAGTAGGGGGAGGAGATTCTGTAGCGGCTGTTAAACAATTCGGTTTTGAAGACAAAGTAAGCTATGTAAGTACAGGTGGAGGTGCTATGTTAGAAAGTTTAGAGGGAAAAGTATTACCCGGAATAGCTGCAATCATCGAATAATTTAAATTAAGTTTTTAAATTAACTTAAAAAATACGATTTTAGCCATATTTAGCGTTCATCAACTTAAAGATACGATATATATGGCTAAATTTTTTTCAACAATTTTTTTGTTCATGTTTTGGATTTGTAACTCACAAATCCAAAAACCCATTCCTATTAGTGAACAAACCTCTAATTATACATTGGTTGATAGTACAAATAAAATTGTGAATGATATAAAATCCGTTCAAGATTCTACCATATTCAAAGCTGTTTTTGACAATGAACATGCCGCTTCGTTGGATAAGAAGTGGTTAGAAGATTTATATAGTAATACACTTTTTGATAGTATTTATGAATCTGTTACAGAACTTACATTTGAAAATGTAGACTATCCAGAGCTTCCAACAGATACTCTTAAAGCCAGATTAAAAGAACTCGATGCGAGAACTCCATTTAATGTAGAGTATAATCCAGCTTTAGAAAGTGTAATAAAGTCGTATTTAAAAAACAGACGAGAGACTTTACAAAGACTTATTACCTTGAGCGCTTATTATTTCCCGATGTTTGAGCGTGAATTAGATAACCACAATATCCCTTTAGAAATTAAATATTTGGCAGTTGTAGAATCGGCTTTGAAACCAAGGGCAAAATCAAGAGTTGGAGCAACTGGTCTGTGGCAGTTTATGTATAGCACGGGTAAGCTGTATGGACTTGATGTAAGCAGTTATGTAGACGAAAGAAGTGATCCCATTAAATCAACGGAAGCAGCATCAAAATATTTATCAAAATTATATGAAATATTTGGGGATTGGGATTTGGCTTTAGCTGCCTATAATTCAGGTCCAGGCAATGTAACAAAGGCCATTCGTCGTTCAGGTGGATATCAGAATTATTGGAACATAAGACATAATTTACCACGTGAAACGGCTGGTTATTTACCCGCATTTTTGGCCAATATGTACATTTTTGAATATGCAGAACAGCATGGTTTTAAAAAGCTTAAGCCAGAATTTGCTTATATCGAAACAGATACCATTAGAGTAAGACAAATGATTACGCTCGATCAGGTCTCTGAAGTAACCGATGTCGATATTGAAGAATTACAGTTTTTAAACCCTTCTTATAAACTTGATATCATTCCTTATGTTAAGGGTGAAGATTATACGCTTCGTTTACCAAGAGATGTTATTGGTAACTTTGTAAGTAATGAGGATGCTATATATGCCTATGCTAAAGCTGAATTTGACAAGAGGGAAAAACCATTGCCTCAGTTTTTTGAAGCAAAAGATAAAACAACCTATGTGGTTAGGTCAGGAGATTATTTGGGTAGATTGTCAAGGAAATTTGGTGTCAGAGTGAGCCAAATAAAGCAATGGAATGGTTTAAGAAGTAATGAACTAAAAATAGGCCAACGATTAACCATTTATCCTAGTAATTATGTGGCTCCAACCACCACTGCAACATCTTCAACAACGGTAGCAAATACATCACTAAAAAGCCATATTTCTAGTGACATGATAACATATATAGTAAAAAGCGGAGACTCTCTTTGGAGTATCTCTCAAAAATTTCCTGGAGTTTCTGTTCAAAATATCAAAGAATGGAACGATATTAGTGGTAGTAAATTAAAACCAGGAATGAAACTTAAAATATCTAAAGGATAATTCCTTCTAACCTTATATTTATTATGCAAAAATTTCTTTTAGTTACAGGTATATTGTTACTCGCTTTGTCTTGCAAAGACGGTAAGTCTTCCAATGAAAAAATGCTTTTAGATTCCACAGGAAAAATAAACGATGTATTTGTTGTTATTGACAACGATTTATGGAGTGGTGCCATTGGAGGAGCCATTAGAAATATATTAGCAGCACCTGTTTATGGATTACCACAAGACGAACCTTTATTTAATATCAATCAAATACCAACACAAGTATTTTCTGGTTTTGTAACAAAGAATAGGACTGTTCTAATAATAAAAATGGATAAAGAATCATCCATTTCTTTTGATAATAATGTGTATGCAAAACCTCAGCGAGTGATTACTATTTCAGGAAAAAACAAGCAAGATATTATAGACCAACTTAATGAAAATGCGCCTAAAATAATTAGCACGTTTAAAAACATTGAAATATTTCATAAGCAACAACAAATTAGAAAAGTATTATTCAACACGAAATCTATCCAAGATCAATTGAAATTAAATATAGATTTTACTACGGCATATAGAATTGCAAAAAACGAGAATGAATTTTTTTGGATAAGAAGAGATACTGATACGGGTAGTTTGAATATTATGCTTTACGAATTACCTTATAGTGCTATTCAAAGAAACGATAGCATCATAAATCAAATAATCAAAATAAGAGACTCTATAGCTAAAAAATATATAGAAGGTCCCGTTGAAGGATCTTATATGACTACAGAAAACGCTTATACGCCATTTAATACAGAAACTATTTTAGATAATAAACCAACCTTGGAAACAAAAGGCATGTGGGATGTAGAAAATGCGGTTATGGCGGGTCCTTTTATCAATTATGCGATAGAAGATAAAACAAACAAAAGATGGGTTATTGCAGAAGGTTTTGCTTTTGCACCTTCTGTAGAAAAACGAGATTTTATGTTTGAACTAGAAGCAATAATACGTTCGATTAAAATTCAGTAATATGTTTAATCAAAAAACCCAACACGAAGTATGTTGGGTTTTTTGTATTAAAAAATTAAATACTATTTTTTCTTATCCTCACTTTTTTCATCGTCACCTTTACTGGCATCTTTAAATTCTTTAATGCCACTTCCAAGACCTCTCATTAATTCAGGGATTTTTTTACCCCCAAATAATAACAAAACCACCACCACAATTAAAATAATTTGCGGAGCACCGATAACCAATGGTAACATATATAAGTTCATAATGAATATATTTAAAGAACAAAGTTAATAATTTAACTTTAATTATATCGTTTCTAACATAACTTTAGCAAAAAGAAAGGCTAAGCTTTGATATAATTTTATTTAATTTTGTTTTTAACATGGATGAAAGAAAAAAAAAGCCAAAAAAATTAAAGAGGAAACTACTAGATAAATATCGTTTAGTAGTTCTTAATGAAGATACGTTTGAAGAACGTATATCAATAAAACTTACAAGGCTAAATGTTTTTGTTTTGGTTTCTTTGTCGGCTATCTTATTGGTTTTGGCAACCCTTCTCTTAATAGCTTTTACACCTTTGCGCGAATACATACCCGGGTATTCTTCTACGGCATTAAAAAAGCAAGCGACCGAGCTAACCTTTCAAGCAGATTCATTACAACAAGTTATAGCCATGAACGATAAGTATTATGCGTCTATTAAGAAAGTGTTGCAAGGCGATGTTAGTAAAGTAGATTTTAATAAAGACTCCATTATTCAAGCCGTAAAATTAGAGGTTAATGATGTAGATTTAAGACCCATTCAAGAAGATTCTGTTTTACGTGAAAAAGTGGATAAAGAAGATAAATATAATTTATTTGAATCTGCTAAATCAGGAACAAATTTCGTTTTATTTCCACCGGTAAATGGGACAATAAGCGAGCCTTATAATTTAAAGGAAAAGCATTATGCGGTAGATTTGGTGGTTGCTAAAAACACGCCCATTAAAGCCACGGCAGATGGCTCTGTTATTTTTGCAGAGTGGACAGCAGAAACAGGATATGTTATTATTTTAGAGCATAGCCAAGGGCTGTTGTCTGTATATAAACATAATGCATCATTAACTAAATCGCAAGGCGATTTGGTTAAAGCAGGAGAAGTAATTGCTACATCTGGAAACACAGGAGATTTCACCACAGGACCCCATTTACATTTCGAACTTTGGAACAATGGGTATCCTATAAATCCAACTAACTTTATAGATTTTAAATAATGCTATCAATAAAATCTGCTTTAGCAAAACCGTTTGCAAAACGTGTTTATAACAGGGTTCAAAAATGGGCAAACAACCCCATTGGAACTCAAGAAAATATTTTTAAAAATTTAATTTATCAAGCTAAAAACACCCAATTTGGAAAGGATCATGATTTTGAAAACATAAAATCGCATGATGATTTTGTGAGTCGAGTTCCTATTAGGGATTATGAATTATTAAAGCCTTATGTAGAGAAGGTGGTTGAGGGAGAGGAGC
The DNA here is from genome assembly GCF_003258355.1 of Confluentibacter sediminis. Classification (GTDB taxonomy): domain Bacteria; phylum Bacteroidota; class Bacteroidia; order Flavobacteriales; family Flavobacteriaceae; genus Confluentibacter; species Confluentibacter sediminis. The sequence goes on from NZ_QKPO01000011.1 coordinate 115,332, forward strand.
ATATACTTTGGAAAGGAAAACCATTGTATTTTGCCAAAACTTCAGGAACCACATCAGGTTCAAAATATATTCCCATTACCAAGGAAAGTATGCCTTACCATGTTGAATCAGCTAGAAATGCTATTTTGTTATATATTAATGAAACTGGAAATAGCAAATTTGTAGATGGAAAAATGATTTTCTTACAAGGAAGCCCTGTTATGAAAACCCAAAATGGCATTCAGATTGGTCGCCTTTCGGGTATTGTAGCACATTATGTTCCGAAATATCTGCAAAAAAATCGCATGCCTTCTTGGGAAACCAATTGTATTGAAGATTGGGAAACTAAGGTGGATGCGATTGTTGAAGAAACACTTCCAGAAAACATGACCGTTATTTCTGGAATTCCGTCTTGGGTGCAAATGTATTTTGAGAAGATTCAGAAAAAAACAGGAAAAAAAGTGGGCGAAGTTTTTAAAAACTTCAACTTATTTATTTTTGGAGGTGTTAATTATGAACCTTATAGAGCCAAATTCGAAAATCTTATTGGTAGAAAAGTAGACAGTATAGAATTGTATCCTGCTAGCGAAGGATTTTTTGCCTACCAAGACAAACAGAATGAAAAAGGCATGTTACTTCAATTAAACTCAGGTATTTTTTACGAGTTTGTAAAAGCTGACGAGTTTTTTAATGAACACCCAAAACGAATCACCATAAAAGACGTTGAGATTGGAATCAATTATGTTATGATTATTTCCTCAAATGCAGGACTTTGGGCTTATAACATAGGCGATACGATTGAGTTTACATCAACCACGCCCTATAGAATAATTGTATCAGGTAGAATCAAGCACTTTATTTCAGCTTTTGGAGAACATGTTATTGGGAAGGAAGTAGAAGAGGCCATGCAAGAAGCTACACTTAATACAGATATTAGAGTTTCAGAGTTTACTGTGGCACCTCAAATAAATCCTGATAGCGGCTTGCCTTATCACGAATGGTTTATTGAATTTGAAAACGAACCAGAAAACCTTTTGATATTGGCTAAAAAAATTGACGAATCTCTTCAAAAACAAAATAGTTATTATTTTGATTTGATACAAGGTAATGTATTACAGCCTCTTAAAATAACCAAGGTGAAAAAAGATGGGTTTCAAAATTATATGAAATCTATAGGGAAGCTTGGTGGTCAGAATAAAATCCCTCGCTTATCTAACGACAGGAAAATTGTTGAGGCTTTTCCTCTATCAAGTTTGTATAATTAGTATTACCTTTGTAGGGCTAAAAATAGTTATGAAAAACAAAAAACATCACGAAAGAACAAGGGCGCAAGAAAGCTCGAATGCAATCGAAAGAATGTATATAACTATGCGCCATTTATTTAACCGTGGGTTTTATAAACCTATGGGCATTTCAGGAGACACCTTAAGACAGTCTTTATTGCTTTTAAGACCAGAAATTTATGGTTCTATAGGTGAAGAAAAAGCAGAATTAGCAGGGTTGCTTTATGTAATAGATAGGTTGCCACAAGGTATTGAAGAATGTACTTTTATTAATCTAACAAGTGATGAAGGCTATTCTAGCTCACATTTTAAACCCATTATCCCAGAAAAAAGAAGAAGAAATTGTTATCGCATAGATGATGAACAAATGAATATCGAGATTACCAGAGGACGTTCAGAAATCTATGATATTTTGACACATCTTACTTTTCTTTTTGTGGAGTCTCATAAAATAAGTAATAAAGTTCTAATTCATGAAGAAGGCACGACTACTAGAGATTGGATAAAGCTAGAAAAAGCGGTTTTATCAAAAAAGAAGTTGACCCAAGCAGAAAGAGAAGTTGCCATTACACATACCGCTAATATTTTAGGACGAACATTTAACGAATTGATATCCGTTTACAATGATTTTGCGACACCAACCCAACCGGAAAGGTTATTGCACATTGTTTATTGGCTAGGTAAATTGGCGATAGAGGAGCAACTTGATAACAACAAACGAACCATAACATTTAGTCCGGTATTAAGAGAACGCATTGGGCATCATATTCATGGAGATATTTGGGCAGATTCCATAAAGGAGACACTTTACAAGAATGGATTATTAGAACGACCCATTCATATAATAAGTGCCAATATGCATAGTGTTATGAATACACTATTTGCACCCGAAGGTCTAAAAACAGTATTTCCAAAAAAAGATGTTTTTGAAGTGTATGAGCAACTTAGTAAGAAGGAAAATGAAGACTTACGAAATAAGGTCACAAAAGAAGCTTTAAAAAACGGAATGACTTTTATTGCAGATACCTCAGGAACTAATATAGATGTTCAAATTTTTGATACCAATAGAATAGATTTTGATAAGATTGATATTAAAGCAGATAAAGTGCTTTTAAAATCGGAAAAGCCTATTATTTTAGTGATGGATTATGCTTTTGGAGAGCAAGCTTATGAAACAATTGATGAACTTTTAAAACCTTATAAAATAAAAGGCAATAAAATTCATTTAGATGTTAAGTCTGTGTCTATTATGGGAAAAGCAGGTATTTTAGAGGGAGGTAAAGGCGATATTATGATTCCATCGGCACATATTTTTGAAGGCACAGCCGATAATTATCCATTTAAAAATGAATTAAAAAAAGAAGATTTAGAAAATCAAGGTGTCCATGTGTATGAAGGATCCATGATTACCGTTTTAGGCACATCGCTTCAAAATAAAGACATTTTAAAGTTCTTTCATAATTCCACATGGAATGTTATCGGATTAGAAATGGAAGGGGCCCATTACCAAAAAGCCATCCAAGCGGCATCAAAAGTTAGAGGCAGTATCAGTCCAGAGGTAAAAGTAAGATATGCTTACTATGCCAGTGATAATCCTTTAGAAACGGGAAGTACTTTAGCGTCGGGTGGCTTGGGAACATCAGGTGTAAGACCGACCTATTTAATAACAAGAAAAATATTAGAACAACTATTTAACTAACAATTGTAGAATTATGAGTAAAGAATCGCCTCAACCACAACAATCTGAAGAAGTAGATTTGGGACAATTATTTAAATTGATAGGCAATGCCTTTGACCGTTTTTTCAAATTTATAGGAAGTATCTTTAAAGGGATATTTGGGGTTATTATACTTTTTTTACTTTTTCTTCAAAAAAACTTTATAAAATTAGTGGTTGTTGGAGGTATTGGGTTAGCTATAGGAATCTATTTGGATTTTATAAAAGAGCCTAAATATATTTCTACTATGGTCGTTGAGCCAAATTTCCATAGTGTACAGCAGTTGTATAATAATATCAATTTTTATAATGAATTGGCTCGAGCCGAAGATTCCACTGCTTTAGCAGATGCATTATCTATTTCTAAAAAAGAGGCTTCCACCATAAAGGAATTCAAAGTAGAATCGTATTCCGATGAAAACCAAAAAGTACAGCTTTTTGATGAGTTTGTGCGTAGTCTAGATACCACTACCCAAAAAGCTATTGACATGGAAGCATATCTTAAAAATTTTAACTCTTTGGATGCCCGATTTCATACGGTATCTGTTATAGCGACAAATAATAGTATAGCAAAAAAAATTCAACCCGTCATTATTAATTCCATTTCAAATAATAATTATTTTAAACTTCAGAAAGAGACCAATGGGGATAATATAAAATTACAAGAAAAACTTTATAATAAGCAAATTGTAGAGATAGACTCATTACAATCACTCTATAAAAGAGTTATGGAAAAAGAGGCGGCTCGCCCTATGCAAGGCACCTCTATTAATCTAGGCGAGAATGGTAGCAAAGACAATAAAGAGCTGGCATTAATAAATAAAATGGAAGAATTAAAAACTAGTTTAGTAGAGCTTAATGAGGAACGTGCTAATAAATCCAGTATTTTAAATGTTATCTCCGATTTTCCCAATAAAGGAGTAAAACAAAAAGGTATTTTTAAAAGTTATAAGTTTCTTGTACCATCTATTATGTTAATTTTAGCATTATTTATTTTCTTACTATTATCTTTAAATACCTATCTTAAAAATTACAAAAAGAACTAAAATATGACTATTTTAATAACAGGAGGAGCTGGGTTTATAGGATCACATGTAGTAAGATTATTTGTTGAAGCCTATCCAAATTACCACATTTTTAATTTAGACGCTTTAACCTATGCGGGTAATTTAGAGAACTTAAAAGATATAGAAGAGCAACCCAATTACACGTTTGTTAAAGGAGATATTACTGATGAGACCTTTATAAATAAGTTGTTTGAAAAACATAAGTTTGATTCTGTGATTCATTTAGCTGCCGAGTCACATGTAGATCGCTCCATAAAAGACCCTTTAGCATTTGTTAAAACCAATGTTATTGGAACCATGATTCTTTTAAATGCCTTTAAAAATTTATGGAAAGATAATTTTCAAAACAAACTCTTTTATCATATTAGCACAGATGAGGTTTACGGCAGTTTGGGGCAAACAGGATTGTTTACCGAAACGACTTCATACGACCCAAATTCGCCTTATTCCGCTTCCAAGGCCAGTTCAGACCATTTTGTTAGGGCATATGGTGAAACGTATGACATGCCTTATGTCATTTCAAATTGTTCCAATAATTATGGTCAGAACCAGTTCCCGGAAAAGCTAATCCCATTGTTTATTAATAATATTATAAACAACAAGCCATTACCAGTTTATGGGGATGGAAATTATACAAGAGATTGGTTATATGTAAATGATCATGCAGTTGCTATCGATTTGGTTTTTCATAAAGGAAAAAACAAAGAAACCTATAATATAGGAGGCTTTAATGAATGGAAAAACATTGATTTGGTTAAGTTATTATGCGAACAAATGGATGAAAAATTAAGCAGGCCAAAAGGCAGTTCAGAAAAACTAATAACCTATGTAAAAGACCGCCCTGGACATGATTTAAGATATGCTATAGATGCATCTAAAATTAATAAGGAATTAGGATGGCAGCCTTCAGTTACTTTTGAAGAAGGGTTAAACAAAACGATTGATTGGTATTTAAATAATGAGAATTGGTTACATAGTGTGACTAGCGGGGAATATCAATCTTATTATGAAAAGCAGTATAGTTGAAAGGCTAAGAGGTTATAAAGTTAAAAGGTTATAAGAGACGACAGATTAGTGAATTTAAGCAATGGATAAAATTAAATCCCATAAAGATTTAAAAGTTTGGCAAGAATCTATGGATTTTGTTGTTCTGATTTATGTTATAACAGAAGATTTTCCATCAAAAGAAGCTTATGGATTGACGTCTCAATTACGCAAAGCTTCTGTTTCAATCCCATCTAACATTGCAGAAGGAGCAGGTAGAAAAGGAGGAAAAGAATATTCTAGATTTTTATACATTGCTTTAGGGTCACTTTCAGAAGTTGAAACACAAATAGAAATTTCCTATAGGCTGGGATATATTAAAGAGGTTGAAGAAGTAAACACACGCATTTATTTTATTAGAAATATGCTTTCAAACCTCATAAAAAGTTTAAATTAATTATAACTTTATAACCCCATAACCATATAACTTTGTAACCCTTAAACAATGAAAGGAATCATATTAGCAGGAGGCTCAGGAACTCGATTACACCCATTAACATTATCTGTAAGTAAACAATTGATGCCTATTTATGATAAACCAATGATTTATTACCCATTATCTACCTTGATGTACGCAGGAATCCATGAGGTTTTAATCATTTCGACCCCTAAAGATTTACCGTTATTTCAAGATTTATTAGGTGATGGAAAAAAATATGGATGTAAGTTTGAATATGCGGTTCAAGATGCACCTAACGGCCTAGCCGAAGCTTTTATTATAGGTGAAGATTTTATTGGAAAAGATAAAGTGGCATTGATATTAGGAGATAATATATTTTATGGAACTGGTTTAGCAAAACTATTGCAAGCAAATAATAATCCAAACGGAGGTATTGTTTATGCCTACAGAGTGCATGATCCAGAACGTTACGGCGTGGTCGAATTTAATAGTGATGGACAAGCTATTTCTATTGAAGAAAAACCCGAGTATCCTAAATCAAACTATGCTGTGCCAGGTATTTATTTTTACGATAATTCTGTTGTTGAAATTGCAAAAAATATAAAACCTAGCCATAGAGGAGAACTTGAAATTACAGATGTTAATAGAGAATATTTAAGACAAGGCAAACTGAATGTTAGCATATTAGATAGAGGAACAGCTTGGTTAGATACTGGTACATTTCAGTCCTTAATGCAAGCATCTCAATTTGTAGAAGTTATAGAAGAACGCCAAGGTTTAAAAATTGGAGCGATTGAAGCAGCTGCGTTTGAAATGGGCTATATAAATGAAGAAGAATTTAAAAATTTAGCAAAACCATTATTGAAAAGTGGCTATGGTAAAAATTTGCTAGGCTTGATTAATAAAAAATAATGATTGCAAAAGAAACTAAATTAAAAGGCTGTTTTATACTTGAGCCTAAGGTTTTTGAAGATAGTAGAGGTTATTTTTTTGAAAGTTTCAATCAAAATACTTTCAATAAATTAATTGATAAAAGCGTAAATTTTATTCAAGACAATGAATCATTTTCTTCTAAAGGAGTCCTTAGAGGCTTGCATTATCAACTTGGAGAACATGCGCAAGCAAAACTAGTAAGAGTTATTAAAGGGAAGGTATTAGACGTTGCCGTTGATCTTAGAAAAGATTCTTTAACTTTTGGAAAACATGTTTCTGTTGAATTATCAGAAGAAAACAAAAGACAATTATTTATACCACGAGGATTTGCTCATGGTTTTATTGTTTTAAGCGACACAGCTATTTTTTCATATAAATGTGATAATTTTTATAATAAAGAAGCAGAAGGCGGTGTAATTTATAATGATGAATCATTAAATATAAATTGGAAATTAAATGATGATGAGTTTATAATTTCTGAAAAAGATTTACTGTTACCAAAATTAGAAACCGCTAAAGTATGATATCAGTATTAGTTACTGGCTCTAATGGTCAATTAGGTAAGTGTTTACAGGACATTTCAATAAACACAACTGGTATTAAATGGATTTTTAAATCTTCCACGGAGCTAGATATAACAAACGAAAACTCTATTCTTGATGCTTTTAAAAATCATAAAATTGATTATTTAATTAATTGTGCTGCATATACAGCTGTAGATAGAGCAGAGAGCGAAAAAGAAAAAGCATTTTTGGTGAATGCAGAGGGAGTTAGGCTTTTAGCAACTATATGTAAAGACTATAGTGCCACTCTTATTCATATATCAACGGATTTTGTTTTTGATGGAAAAAAACACATACCATATTTAGAAACTGACCAACCAAACCCAATTAATGTTTATGGCACTTCAAAGCTCAAAGGAGAGGAATATGTTCAGGAAATTTTAGAACGTTTTTTTATTATTCGAACATCATGGGTTTATTCAAGGCATGGAAATAATTTCGTAAAAACCATGCTTAAGTTAGGAAAGGAAAGAAATGAAATAAAAGTAGTAAACGACCAGATTGGCTCACCAACCAATGCAAATGATTTAGCGGAATTTTTAATATTTATTCTAAATTCTAATGAAAAGGAAAATGGAATTTATCACTATAGTAACGAAGGCAATATAAGTTGGTATGATTTTGCTAAGGAGATATTTGCTATATGTGAAAATGATATAAAATTAATCCCAATAACATCCAACCAATATCCAACTCCTGCTTCTCGACCAAAAAATAGTATTTTAAGTAAGGACAAAATAAAGGTTAAATATCTTAAAGAAGTGCCACATTGGAGGGATAGCCTAAAAGACATATTAAAACAAACAATCGATACTTAATTTATTGTGTCAAATAACTGATAATTATAAAAGTATATGGAAGGAGAAACATTTAAATTAGGCATAATAAGAAATTCGACTAAATACCTTTCAGTTAATCATTATAACTTACAAGAGTTAGGATTAGCTCAAGAACTAGTAGATTTAGGCTTTGAGGTTGATGTTTACTATGCTAATAATAAAAATATAGAGGAACAAATAAGATATAATAATAAAGTAAAAATAGTCTACTTGAGAGTCAGACAGTTGATAGCACAGCAAGGTGTTTTTATCAATTTATTTAAATTTTTAAAATCGAATAACTATACTGTTATTCAAGTTTCTGAAGATAGTTCTATACAATCAGTAATTGTTGGAGTTTGGTGTAAGTTAAATAATGTTCCAATGGTTTTATGGCAGGGGATGTATCAAGAGTATAATGAGACTAGACATAAATTAATTCAAAGAGTTTATGACATTTTGTTTTTGCCAATTTTAAGAAAATGTACTTCTGCTGTTATTTGCAAGACAAAATTTGCCGAAGACTATATAGTAAAAAAACGTTTTAAAAACACCTTTGTTATTCCTGTAGGTTTTGATAGTAATAAACTCCATTCTAATTTGAATCAAAAAAGACCTGATAGCTTGAATAGTATTGATACAACTAAAGATATTATACTTTTTGTAGGTAGACTTATCGATGATAAAAATCCATTTTTTATATTGGATTTAGCAGCCCATTATTCTAACAATAGTGATGTCCAATTTGTGATAGTAGGCAAAGGAAAATATGAAGAATTAGTAAAGAAAAGGATCGCCGAAATATCGAAAGATATTATATATATTCCGCAACTTGAACAGAAAGAACTCGGCTACTTATATAATGTTTCAAAATTGTTTTTAATGCCTAGTACAGTAGAGATTTATGGTATGGTTTATATAGAATGTATGTCATTCGGATTGCCTGTGATTTCATTATATAATGCTGGTGCAAATAGTATTTTAAGAAGTGGTCGGGATTCATATGTTATGGAACAGTTAGATTTGTCTAAATGGATTGAAAAAATTGATTTCTTGATTTCAAACAAAGTCGAATATGAAAAAATGAGATTTAACCTAAAGAGTAGGGTATATGAATTTAATTGGAACACTTTGGCTCCAAAATATTTTGAAGTATATGGTTCTGTTATTAAGGAACGAATTCACTAGGGGTTTTGTTACGAGCATTAAAATTAAATATATCTAAATTCTTAGTCCCATTTTTTGAAATGGGGGCTAAAGCTATTTCTTTCATAGTAATTGTCTTATTAACTCGAATTATTTCTGTTGAAGATTATGGTATATATAGTTTTTCTATAGCAATTGCAAGTTGGTTTACAATTTTTGCAGACTTAGGAGTTAGTTGGTTTACTTTTAACAATGCAATAAAAAAAGATTCTTCATTACTAGATTTATCCATAAACTCCAGATTATTTCAATCCCTTGTAGTCCTTTTTATTGTACCATTGTTTTTTGTGGGGACCTCCAATTCATTTTGGATTACTTTTCTGGTAACGTTTTTTTTTCTTAATACAGGTTTTGTAAAATTTATACAAATTATTTTTAGAGGACTAGAACAAAGTAAAAATGATATAATTTTAGCAAGTTCTGAACCTATTGCCAGATTAATATTAATGCTTGTTTTATATATTTTTGATATTGAAATATCATTGTTGGGGATATGTATTGGTTTTAGTTTAATAGGCCTAGTGCTTACCATCATATTCTTTGTTATTAATCTAAGGAAATTAAATTTCAAATTATTTATTCCTCCTTTTAATGATTATGTGCCTTTATTAGGTAAAACTAAGTATTACTTTCTCTACCAAGTTTTTCAAGTTGGTATTGGAAGAATGGATATTTTCTTTTTAGAAAAATATCTGGATTTTAAGCAAGTAGCATATTTTTCCTCAGCATATAACTTTTATAGTGCAGCAACGTTATTTCTCATGGCTTTTATTACGGTTAATCTCAAACCTCTATTTTATAGAGTCAAACTAAAGCACTTTCTGATATTTTTAGCCCTTAACCTAATTATGATCGCAATTTATGTCATGTATTTAAAAGATTTATATACTGTTATTTATCCTATTGATTACAAACCAGGCGCGATGATCTTGGCAATTCTTTGTTTGGCTCTACCGTTCTATGCTGCTTATCAGCTAAAGTTATTACACAATAACTACAATAATAAAACATTACAAACAGTGGTAGCCTTTGGAGCGGTTTTTTGTTTAAAAGCACTTACATATTTTGTCTTGACAGCCAAAAGTCTTTATTTTGCAGCAGTAATTTTTAGCACTTTTGAGATTATTACTTTTTTATTAATATTTGGAATACATAAATTAAGAACACATAATGAAGGTACTGCAGATAAATAAGTATATGAAAATTGTAGGAGGGGCCGAAACGTATATGTTTAATTTGGCAACTGTTCTAATTAAAAAAGGTATTGAGGTTGAATTTTGGGGGATGGAGGACGATAACAATAAGGTTCCCGACACTTATAACTGTTTTGCTAGAGGAATAGATTTTAAGACAACAACAGATCTAAAATCCAAATTAAGAGAATCAATAAACGTTTTATATTCTAAACAAAACAAGAAAAGATTGGCTGTCATTCTAGATGGGTTTAAACCAGATATTGTTCACATACACAATTTTAATTTTCAATTAACTCCATCAATTTTATCTGAAATTAAAAAAAGAGATATTAAAATAGTCTATACAATACATGATTCGCAATTAGCATGCCCAAACCATAGATTATATATTCCTCATAAAAATGAAGTATGTATTAAATGTTTACATGGAAAGTATTATAAAGCTCCGATTAATAAATGTTTCGATCAATCTTTCTCAAAAAGTGTTGTAGGAATGGCAGAATCTTATTTACATCATAATATTTTAAATTCGTACAAAAAATATTTTGATGCTATTATAAGCCCTAGTATTTTCTTTAAAAAAATTATACAACCAAAATTATACAAGGAAATTGTAAGGTTGCCTTATTGTGTTCCTAAACAAGATTTTAAAACTATTGCCCTACGCAAGGAATATGTTCTTTACTTTGGGAGAGTATCGAAAGAAAAAGGACTTGAAAAAATAGTGGATTTATTTGATAAAATGAATTATAAATTAAAAGTTGTTGGAAAAGGAGACATGGTTATTAAACCTTCCAATAATATTGAGGTTTTGGGCCCAAAATATGGTTCAGAATTGATAGAGTTAGTTGCCAACGCCAAATTTACTATTCATCCATCTATTTGGTATGATAATTTTCCAATGTCTGTTTTAGAATCTTTAATGCTGGGTACGCCGGTAATTGCATCAAATCACAGCGGTTTTCAAGAGATGGTGGATGATTTGAATGGATATTTGGTCGATTTTAAATCTGATAAGATTTATGAAGAATTAAAAAAAATCGTCTTGGAAAATAAATATTTAGACAACCAGCAAATCGCAATCGAGGCTGAAAAGCAATATAATGAAGATGACCATTTTGCAAAAATATCAGAGATTTACAAAGACTTGATATGCTAGGAAAATTAATATCTCGTTTGAAGAAAGAGGACTATTCTATCACCTACTGTTTTAGTAAAAGGCAAACTACCAGAATATTATTTGATAAGGCAACGCAAATATTAAGAGGGTTTTTTAAGGTAAAAATTAAAACTAGTACAAAAGGTTTGGTTTTTGCGGCAAAAGGCGCCAAAGTACTTTTCTCTGGGAAAGTTTCTTGTGGAAGAAATCTGAATATGGGTAGATATAGCTTGATAAATGCATTAAGTATTAATGGTGTTAAAATAGGCGACAATTTTATGTTAGGTGATTTTGCAATTATTGAATGTACAGGAGTTTTAAGAGCAATTGGAGACAAACTGACAATTGGTGATAATGTTGCTATCAATCATTATTGCTTTATTGGAGTACGAGGAGAGATATCTATTGGGAATAATGTAATTTTTGGACCAAGAGTAACCGTTCTATCAGAAAATCATAATTTCAACAAACTTGATATCCCTATAAAAAATCAAGGTGAAATACGTTTTACTACTATAATTGAAGATAATGTTTGGGTAGGTGCAAATGCAATAATAATGCCTGGTGTAATAGTTGCAACAGGTACTGTTGTAGCATCAGGGGCAGTAGTTACTAAAAATACGGAGCCAAATACAGTTGTTGCTGGCGTTCCTGCAAGAGTAATTAAAAAGAGAGATGATAAAATTTATTAAATTAGCCATTGCATTTTTTATCTTTGTTTTTTTGTCTTGTCAAAGAAAAGGTAATATAGTTTATGCTTTTGATAGCAAAATAAATGGTATGGATGCTGTCTTGAGTATCCCTAATTCAAATAATAATTATGGAAGTGAAACGGAGTTAAATATTTATTGCGATTCAATTAATGGAAAGCGTTATTTAAACAGAGCAGCACTATATTTTAATTTAGACAAATTTCCAAAAGGAACAAAAATAGACAGTGCTTTTTTGCAACTTTATTTTAACGATAAGTCTGGCTTATATAAGGTGAAAAAACCCGAGCACTCTGGTAATACAAGGTTGATTGTTGAGAATATTGAAGAGGCATGGAAAGAAAATGAAATCAGTTGGAATCGTTATCCAAAAATTGGTACAGAAAAGTTGTATTTTGAACCTCATAAAACAAGTAATCAAGATTTTAGATTAAATATAACAGAATTAGTTGTTTTGGATGACAAGACATTAAAACACGGATATGGTTTCTTAATTAGACTGGAAAAGGAAGAGTTAGGAAATTATGTTCATTTATGTAGCCGTGAAAATATAAAGATAAACAGCTCCCCAAAATTAAAGATATATGCAAAAAGATAAAATAAAGCGAGATATTTTCGATTTGTTTAATAAAGTTTTTGGTCATTCATTCACTAGAAAAGGACATCATTTATACAAAAGTATTTTTGATACAGACTCAAGATTTGAAAAAGAACTTATTTCTAAAACGTTAATGTATTTAAATAGCGGGGCAACGGTTTTAGATATAGGTGCAAATATTGGTCGATGGGCAATTTCTATTTCAAAAAAAACGGGGCCTCAAGGAACTATACATGCATTTGAACCAAATAAAGAGACATTTGACTTCTTAACAAACAGGACTAAATCTTTTAAAAACGTGATAGCTCATAATGTTGCACTGTCAAGTGGAGAAAGAGAAGAGGTGGAATTTTTAATTCAAAAAGGAATTAGTTGCCCTCCAAATGCGGCAATTGCAGAAACTGCTTCTCAAATTAGGAATAAGGAAGATTTTACTATAATTAAGGTTAAGTCTAAATCAATTGACGGCTTTTTGGAAGCCAATAATATCAAAACCTTAGATTTTATCAAAATAGATGTTGAAGGACATGAGCTAGAAGTTATGAGAGGTTTTAAGAAAGGTTTAAAAAGATTCAAACCTATCTTAGGTATTGAGATATTAAGAGATAAGTGGAAAAATAATAACCCTAGCAATTCAGATGTAGCTCAATTAATTTTAAAAGAGGGATATATAATGGGGCAATTTAATGAGCTCACTATTTTTTATGAATTTGATGAAGCTAAGTTTCAACAAGATTTTCAGAATTTTATTTTCATTCCAAAACCTAATAAATAATGGGCCATCATAAGATCTTAACTAAGATTATGAGCTAATAGACTTATTATTTTTGCGACCAAATGGAAAAAATATATTTATCAAATACATAAATGGTAAAGTGTTTAATGGGTACACAAAAGTAATAGAAACCACCAACAAGACATAGAATGTAAAAAAATAGCTTAAATATCGTTTATTTGGTATTCTAAGTATAATGAAGTAGTACAGGAGTAGCCCGAAAATTCCAAATTCAACCAATGCCATAAAGAAAAAATTCTCTGTCCCTGCTTTACTATTATTCCCTGAAACTAACAGGGTTTTGTAGTGCTCAGGAAAGTAAATTTTATCATAGACTTCAGATTCGTATAATACCGATTCAGAAGTTCCAAAACTTCCAAGACCTGTTCCTAAGACGACTGTTTTAGGTTCAAGAAGTAATTCAACGCCAGACCGTAAAGAAAGACTTCGAATCGAATGATAATCTTTAATGTTGACATAGGTCGATATTCCGAATAAGGTAAAAAATATAAAAGGATACAAGCATGTATAGATATGTTTCAGAGGAAACTTATAATGACCCAGAACTATTTTTTTTGTTATTATAAATCTATAGATAAAGTAAACTGCCATTAATAGCATTACAAACCTTGTTCCTGTAAGGATAAGAGAAACTACAAAAACTAAATAAGGCCATTTTCGTTTATCTTCAATTACTTCCCTACCTATAACAATTCCAAAAAATGCTAACAATCCTAAGGAAATTGGATGGTAGGTAACACTCGAAGCTCGGTAATAACCATATCTTTGTGAATAGCTAAAGTAGTGTATATAACCTCTATCCACATATTGTATTATATAAAACTCTAATAGCGAAAAAAGGCAAATAAGAATAAAAAGGGTATAAAGTTTTTTCTTATGCTCGAAAAGCATATACTTATTAGACAAGTAGCTCACAAAGACAAAAGTTAGAAGTGGTTTTGCATAAAAAAAACTTTTTGAAAGAAAAGCATTTAAGCTATAAAAGTTAAATAAAAATGAAATAAAAATAAATATGATAAATGCAATTACTAGGTAAGAGTAAGTGCGTGAATATTTATTTGTAATGATTATATCTAGGACGGAAATACCTGTAATTATTAAGAACAAAATATCATCAAAATAAAGATAGGGAGACCAATATTTTGCAATGAGTTGCGTGGAGGCGACAAAGCAAAGGATAAACAATAAAATTGAACTAAATACTTTCATAATGTTACTTTTTGTACAATTGTTCGCCCCTTAATTTCTTTAATTATATCATGAAATTAAATGCTTTTTAATAAAGGAAACTCCGATACTGCAAAAACCTCATATCCATTCTCCTTAAGCATTGAAACAGCTTTCTGAGAGCTTCCTTTTTTATCACTAAAGAATCTATCATGAAACTCTATCAATGACTGATCTATTTTTGCATTGCTTTTAGGATACTTTCGATTACGCCGTATTCAGCTCCTTCAATATCCATTTTAACAATATTTACCCTTGGGTGTCCAAGAATTTTAACAATATCATCAAATGATTTTATATGAACCTTAATGCTCTTTTGAGCTGCAACGTTGTTATGTTTTTTGATACTTCCGGAAACATGTGTTTCATTTTCTGGAAGATAGAACAATGTATTCTCAATAATTACACCAATTCCATAATCGCTAAATGAAAAATTACTAGGTAAAACTTGATTTCTAATCCAGCTTTATTGACTTGGTTGTTGGTTCAAAGCCAAATACTTAGCAATTAAATTTTTCAATTAAAGCCTTGTCAAAAGATATGTCCTCACCGATCCCAAATGAATATACATTTGGGCAGACACACAAACCAGCGTATTCATTTCCTTACCATTCATAAGGGCAATCCACACCCACTTTTAAATGCCCAACTTGATTAGTTAATCTAATAAGTAGTTTTTTGATTTTTTTAATCATAAGAACTGAAATGTTATGAATAATTATTTTTCTCAAACAATGAAATATAATCTTTTGAGATTTTACTCCAACTATAATTTTCTAAAACATATTTGTATCCTTTTAACGCCATTTTGTCAATTATTGTTGGGTTGTCTATATAATATTGCCACTTTTTTACGAGATCATTATAATCATTTTTTTCAAAAACAGAACCACTACCCCCCAAGGTAGTCAAATTTTCTTCTATTCCATTAACCAAAGTACAGGTTTTAGCTCCCATTGCAGCCAATAAAGAAGGAGAGGTGCCTTCAAGTTCACTTGCTGAAACATACATTAAGGCATTCGATAAAATTGCTTCATATTCGTCTCCAAAACGATAACCTAATAATTTTATTTTGGGGTGTGCATTATATGTGGAAAAAATATAATCTCTATATTCATTATTTTCAACATCGTCTCCAATAATCACTAAAGGGTAATGTGTGTTAAGTTCTAAATAACTCTTAATTAGATTTAAGACTCCCTTTTCTTTAACAAATCTGCCTACAAAAAGAAAATACTCTTTAGATTTTAATTCAAACTTATTAAAAACTTCTTCAGAAGTCATTTTTGATTTTTCAATAATTTTTGCTCCATAGGCAATCAAAGAAGTTTCTTTGTTAAATTTGTAAGAATAAAAATCCTGAACAACTTTATTATCAACAATTAATTCATTTGAAAATTTTACTGCTACTTTAGCACCAAATTTATACATGCTTTTTGCTATAAAACCCCATTTTTTTCTTTTCCATTCTAAACCATCTACAGAGATAAAAGTTTTTTTCCCAAAGAGCTTTAGAATAGGTATAAAAATGCCGTTACCACAATTATATAGGTGTATAATTTTGATGTTTTTCTCGATAAAACACAAATGTAATACCGATAAGAACGTATGAGATAATGTTTCAAGGGATTTTATTGGAAGAGAAGGTAGGTATTTTAAGTAAACCCCTTCTGTTGTTTTAGGAATTTTGCTTTCGTAAATATGACTTCTACAATATACAACAACTTCATGTTTATTTTTCACCCATTGTTTAGTAGTATGCTCTGCACAAGTTTCAAAACCACTGTAACTAGCAGGTAGTCCTCTTATGCCAATTACCGCTATTTTCAATTATTAAAATCTTTAATATATACCTTAGCATAATCTTCTAAAGCCTCCTTCCAATCAGGCATTACATTAAGACCCCTACTATTCAGTTTTAGGTTCGTAAGTTTTTCAGAGTATGGTCTAGGAGCAAAGTATTCAGTTTTAAAATAATCCGAATTTACTTTAGTCACTTTAATGGTTTCTGTTAAACCTAAAAGGGCAATAAATTCTTTTGCAACGTCATACCTACTGCAATCTCCATTACAAACTTGATTATATACACCATACATTCCAGATTGTACTACATGCATGATGCCTTTAGCAAAACTCTTAGTGTAAGTTGGGGTCCCAAGTTTGTCATCAACTACAAAAAGTTCTTTTTTACCACTTTTAATTTGTTTATATATTTTGTTAATGAATTTTTTATCTTTTGTAGGACCAGCACCCATCATCCATCCGGCTCTAAAAACATAAAACTTATTTACGTGAAATTGAGTGAATAATTCTCCATGGTATTTAGCTTTTGCGTAAATACTTAAGGGATTTGGCTGGTCAAAATCATTATAAACATCCTGTAAACCGTCAACTATTCCAGCTGTACTTATATATACTAAAGGAATATCAAGTTCATTAGCAATTAGGCCTATATTTTCAGGTCCTAGAGCATTTGTAAGCCAAGTTTCTTCTTGATTTTTTTCACAATATTCTAGGTCAGTAAGTGCCGCTAAGTTAATAATAAGATCAGCTTCAAATTCTAAGATAGATTCTTTTATTTCAGTGTAATTTCGGACATCGGCATATTCCAGCCAATGCTCCGTAAGATTTATGTCTGTTGCTTTTACAATACATTTTTCTTTAAATGCTTCATATACAGCTTCTCCAAGCATGCCTCCACAGCCAGCAATGTAAACTTTCGTGTTTTCAGATAATTTAAAACTCATTTGGGTACAAAATTTATATATTTGAATCGGCTAAATTAAGGTTTAGAATTTAAATGATAATGATAAATAAAAAAAAACTTTCTTTAATTATATTTTGGTTACTAGCACTTAGCCTTTGTTCTGTTTTATTTTCATTTTTTATTAGTTCTTTAACTCTTTTTTTTTCTGTTATACTTTCTTTATTTTTGTTTGAAAAGAGAAAATTTTCTAAAAAAAATATTAAACTTTTTTTAATTATATCTGTTCCGTTTTGGCTTACCTTAGTGTCTCTTTTTTTTTCATATGATGTTCAAAATGCAACTAGTATTCTGGTTAAAAGGCTTCCTATCTTGCTGGTTCCATTTGTCGGTATTTTAGTATTTGAATATATACAAAAGAAAGATATTATATCTTTCTTTTGGGCATTATTAATAGGTTTTTCTTTGGTTAATTTTTATGGACTTGTAAAAGGATTTGTTTTTTATCTAGAAAAAAATAGTTTTTTTGATTCAAAGTATTTGTTTTATATATACCCGGCTCAGCATGTATATTTAGCTACCTACATTACATTCACATTAGTTTCTTCCATTTTTTTGTATTCTAAAATCAAGACACAGTTTAAAACAATTTTTATCTTTTTAAACTGTGTCTTGATTTTAAGTTTTATTTTTTTGTCTTCAAAAATGGCTTTAATAACATTAATATTATCTTTAGTGTTAATTTTTTTTTCCAAATTTAGCATAAGAAACACTATTTTTTTTTCCATTATTTTGTTCTTTTTAGTGGTGTTAATGCTCGTAATATTTGATCCATTTTTTGATAGAATTAAAACATTAGCATTAGGTTTAGATCCACGGGTTATTATATGGGATTGTGTTTTGGAAAAAATACGTATCAACAACTATTTATATTTTATTCCAATCGGAGATTATCAAAAACATCTTGATTACTGTTACTATCAAAAGGGATTCAAGTTTTCTTTGGATGGATATAATACTCATAATCAATTTTTAGAAATTTGGTTAACAAATGGTCTTCTAGGTTTAATTATATATATGTCAAGTTTATTTTCTTTATTTAAATATTCAATCAATTCCAAAAAAGTGATTATGAGTTACTTTTTAATTATCATTACCTTATTTAATTTTACTGAAACTATTTTTCAAAGACAATATGGAATAATGTTTTACTCAATATTAATTACAGTTTTTGTGTTTTCCCCTTTAGAGTCCTCGAAGTAGATATTTACACGATTTCAATACTTAAAGGGCATAAATTTTAGCACTTATCCCTTTAATAGAATAGATTGTTTTATTTGTTTATATTTGGTTTTCGATTCCTTTTATATACTTAATGTAATCGTCAATCTTTAACTTTTAAATCTTTCTTCAGGGATAAGAATTTTTGCGAAACAGAACTTCAAAAACACCAAGATATTATTGGTAAATCTTTCACTTATATTTCTGATTCTTATACAATAACAGTATTAGATTTAGAGTGTAAATCAATCCAAAATCCTGAACATTCTTTTTATATCAGGGTAAAATACAGACATAATGGGAATGATACGATTGATTACACGAGTATCGATAACCTTAAAACATACTATCGTTAAATATCGTACTCGTATAGTTCATTTAGAGCTGTCCGTCCCTTTGTATGTCCATATCCATTCTAAATCCCCCTTTTCGCTATTTGAAAAACGTGTCTCAATGCCCCAAATAACGTCTTGGTGTTCAAATCCAAAATCGGTTATTTGTTTTTGTATCGCTTTCCAATCTGCATGAAATTTTTTAAGGGATTTCTTTTTTGGTTTTTCTACTGTTTCCGTATTAGCTTCCATATGCCATTGTTTTTATTTGTTGTGGGCTTTGGGCTTTCCAATGCTCCAGTTCTTTTTATTGGAATAGTACGTTCTTTAGAAACTTTTCAAGTTCATTTCCCTTCAAACTCCACTTAAATATAATGGGAGGTACTTTTTGCTAAAACGGACTTAAAGCTTCCCCTAATTCCGTTCTTTACGTCGCTCCAAAAACCCTCAATGGTATTGATATGCACTATTCCTTTACTATATTGTT
This sequence comes from Confluentibacter sediminis, assembly GCF_003258355.1. GTDB lineage: Bacteria > Bacteroidota > Bacteroidia > Flavobacteriales > Flavobacteriaceae > Confluentibacter > Confluentibacter sediminis. Next base: position 134,831 of record NZ_QKPO01000011.1, read on the forward strand.
TTAAATGATTTATTACAAGTCTGTCAATGTAAGTTTCGAGTTCCGAATAACTTTTAAACCCATCGGTCATAAGTATCGAGTTATCGTTCTTTGCGTTCGCTTTTAGCATGAATAACAGATTACGTTTTGTTAACTTATCAATAAGCTTTGTCTTTACGTTACCTTTTCTTTGTACCATCCCCACGACCGACACTTTGTTAGTGCCACGTCCTCTTTTTAGGGAGTTAGTAGCCAAGCTTACTTCGTCATCGGGGATATTGTGTTTTGAACGTGCCTTGCCCCCAAAATACGATTCGTCTATTTCTATGATGCCGTTCAGTTTCGTTTCGGGCATGAGAATACCGACCCTTACCCTCATACAAGTGTAATAGGCGGTTTTATAAGTCACATCAATATTACGCTCTGTTTCCTTTGCGGACATACTGCTCTTTGCGTTGAGCATTAGCGTGATTATCTGAAACCATTTAGGCAATGAAAGTCTGGTTTCCTCGAAAATAGTGCCGACAAGAACCGAAAATGACCTTTTACAGTTTTTGCAAGAATACCGTCCTTGCTCGGTTTTTATCGGTTTGACCTTATCAGAAGACAAAAAGTGCATCTTACGGTTTTGCCCCACCGTAATTGCTCTAGTAATTTCAAGCATTTTGCCTTCGTTTATCTATCTTTCAAAGATATTCTATTCCATAAAAGGGAGACGTGCTTAAATTTTTTATTCATTATGTTCTGTATTCCTATAATTATGGTGTTTTTTACAGAATCTTTATTGTGGTGTCAGCATGGCTTGTTCTTGTTTATAATGTTATATTGCTTATAAATAAAGTGTGTTTTAGCGAAACAAAAGCATTAACTAGTTTTATTTAGCAAATAAAAATTGGCGGAATAAAATAATACTTTTCATTAACTTTTCAGATATTTGCTTTAATAATCAAAACGAGAAGCTTTTAATTAAAAGTTGAAAAAAGCTTTATGATAAATGGAATATAGACAAAATTGAATACAATTAAAAAAGAACGAAATTCAGATTATATTAAGCCAATTTCCTATTTAATAGATTTGGGGGTTATAAATGGCTCTATTTTTTTATTTGAAACGTTTATTACAGACACCTATTTGTTTAGTATTTATATTTCTTTTTTATGGATAATTATCTCTTTTAAAAATAATTTTTATGATGTACAAAGGTATACACGAGTTCTTCAAATTGTTACATTAATATTAGTTCAGTTTGTATTTTACGGCTTAATTCTGTATGCATTTATAGGGTTCTTTAAACAGCCTTACATTAGCAGGCTCGCTTTAGGAAATTATTTTTTATTCGTTCTCGCTGTTATTTCATTTCTAAAATTTCTATTATATTTTGTATTAAATAAATATAGGTCAAAACAATTAGGTAATTATAGAAATGTGGTCGTTATTGGAAACACTGAAAAGACAAGGCAACTGATATATATATTTAATAAAAAGCTTGATTATGGGTATAAGTTTAAAAAACAATTTACCTTGGAAGAGGAGGACTTTTCTTTGCAAAAATGCTTTAAGTTTATTATTGAAAATGATATTGATGAAATTTATACTTCTGTTGCTGAACTATCCAATAAACAAATTAACAGAATCATAGATTTTGCAGACAATAATCTAAAGGAACTAAAGTTTATTCCTGATAATAAAGATATATATTCAAAAAAGCTTAAATATGAATATTATGATTATATCCCTATATTATCACTTCGCAGAATTCCCATTCAAGAGCCAGTAAATAAGGCGGTTAAAAGAATTTTTGATATTCTAATTTCTTTATTTATAGTCGTTTTTATTCTTTCATGGCTTATACCTATTTTAGGGCTCTTAATTGTTATTGAAAGCAAAGGGCCAATATTTTTTAGACAAGACCGCCCTGGAATAAAAGAAAAAGGATTTGGATGTTATAAATTTAGATCCATGGCCATTAATTCGACAACAGAAAAATCAGCTTCTAGAAATGATGCAAGAGTAACAAGAATAGGTAGGTTTATTCGTAAAACCAGCATAGATGAATTACCTCAATTTTTTAATGTATTATTTGGACACATGTCTGTTGTCGGTCCCCGGCCACATTTATGGAAACAAAATGAAATGTATGGAACAACCATATCAAAATACATGGTTAGATATTTTGTCAAACCAGGAATAACTGGATTAGCACAAATAAAAGGCTATCGAGGAGAGATTGAAACCAAAGAAGATATTATAAATAGAACTAAATATGATATTTTTTATATAGAAAACTGGTCATTATTAATGGATTTAAATATTATTATTCAAACAGCAGTAAATATATTTAAAGGCGAAGACAAAGCATATTAATTTAAACATAAACAAACACAACACGATATGAAAAAAGTATTAATCACAGGAGCCGCTGGCTTTTTAGGCTCACATTTATGTGATCGCTTCATTAAAGAAGGGTATTATGTCATAGGGATGGATAACTTTATTACAGGCGATAAAAAAAATATTGATCATTTATCAAACAATCCAAATTTTGAGTTTATTAATCACGATGTCACGGAGTTTGTTGAAATAAAAGGGGATTTAGATTATATCTTACATTTTGCATCACCAGCGAGCCCAATAGACTATTTAAAAATTCCTATTCAAACATTAAAAGTAGGCTCTTTGGGAACTCATAATCTTTTAGGTTTAGCCAAAGCAAAAAAGGCCAGAATATTAATCGCTTCAACCTCTGAAATATATGGAGACCCTTTAGTACATCCACAAACCGAAGATTATTATGGAAATGTAAATACCATTGGACCTAGAGGCGTATACGATGAAGCGAAGCGTTTTCAAGAATCTATAACTATGGCCTACCATACATTCCACGGTGTTGAGACCCGCATCGTTCGGATTTTTAATACCTATGGTCCAAGAATGAGACTGAACGACGGACGTGTTATTCCTGCGTTTATGGGACAAGCTTTAAGAGGTGAAGATTTAACTGTTTTTGGAGATGGTTCACAAACGCGTTCTTTTTGTTATGTAGATGACGAAGTTGAAGGTATTTATAGACTGTTATTAAGCGATTATGCATATCCAGTAAATATTGGAAACCCGAATGAAATCACTATTAGTGATTTTGCTGAAGAAATCATTAAACTAACGGGAACTAAACAAAAAGTTATTTATAAAGATTTACCAGTAAACGACCCCATGCAAAGACAACCAGATATTAGTCTGGCAAAAAAACTGTTAGGTTGGGAGCCTAAAGTGGATAGAGCAGAAGGTATGAAAATTACCTATGATTATTTTAAAAGTTTAACAGAAGAAGAACTTTATAAAAGTGAACATAAAGATTTTACTAACTATACAACCAAATAGTTTATAAAAAACGAAGGCGGATAATAATCATTAAATTATCCGCTTTTTGTTTTAACTTTTTTATTTGAAAGTTCTTCTATAATTCAATAATCTTTTATTTTAAAAGTATCAATTGGAGTTGTTTAATAATGACTTTCTTCATTTTTTCCCTGTTTTCAACAGCGGTTTTGTAATATAATAAAACGTTAATCTGGCTATTTTTTTACAAAGCACACCAACTTCACCCAAATCATATCAAATAAAGAGATGTCTTTATTATATAAAGATGTATAACCCTCCGACTTTCTTCCCCAATGGGCAAAACGGTATTATTTTAATCAAGAATTTCAACAAGTAAATCCTCATTCAGCCTTACCATTTTCATTAATTCAGGAATTCTTAGTTATTTTTTCCGACCCTATTTTATCATCTTCTAAATTTTAAAGAAAGATCAACCGAATTCAAGCTGAAAGTAATTTTTGTAAAGTAAATAAAAAATATTCTTGAATTCGTCTCATTAATTTTATTTTTGCACTTGAAAACTCGCTTTTAATGCGGCGTGTTAAAAACATTAATTTGTCATTCCCATGTAGATGGGCATCTAAGAAACACACATCATGAATATTTTAATTCTCGGTTCTGGCGGAAGGGAACATACGTTCGCTTGGAAAATTGCTCAAAGTCCATTATGTAAACAATTATTTGTAGCACCAGGTAATTCTGGAACAGCAGACATTGCAACTAATGTAAATATTGGAGTAACCGATTTTGATGCCATAAAGGAACTGGTTTTAAATGAAGCAATTAACATGGTTGTTGTGGGACCAGAGGATCCATTGGTACATGGCGTTCACGACTTCTTTTTAAATGACGATGCTATTAAACACATCGCTGTTATTGGTCCACAAAAAGCTGCTGCACAATTAGAAGGCAGTAAAGAATTTGCTAAAGAGTTTTTATTTAGACATAACATTCCAACGGCAGCTTATGAAAGTTTCACTAAAGAGACTGTTGAAAAAGGGTATGCCTTTTTAGAAACCTTGAATCCACCATACGTTTTAAAAGCAGATGGATTAGCAGCAGGAAAAGGGGTGGTTATTTTAAATGATTTAAATGAAGCCAAAGCTGAGTTAAAAAGCATGTTGGTAGATTCTAAATTCGGACAAGCCAGTACCAAAGTCGTGATTGAAGAATTTTTAGATGGTATTGAATTAAGTTGTTTTGTATTGACTGATGGTGAAAACTACAAAATATTACCAACAGCTAAAGATTATAAACGAATTGGTGAAGGGGATACCGGATTAAATACAGGAGGTATGGGAGCCGTCTCTCCAGTACCATTTGCAACAGATGATTTTTTGAATAAAATTGAAGAGCGCATAGTAAAACCGACCATAAGCGGTTTTAAGAAAGATAATTTGCCGTATGTGGGTTTTGTATTTATAGGATTAATAAAGGCGGGAGACGATCCGAAAGTAATCGAATATAACGTGCGTATGGGGGATCCAGAAACCGAGGTGGTGTTGCCAAGATTAAAAAGCGATTTTGTTGAAATTCTACAAGCTATGGCAAACGGAACTTTAGATAAAATTGATATTGACATCGATGAGCGTGCAGCAACAACCATTATGTTAGTATCTGGTGGTTATCCTGAATATTATGAAAAAGGCAAAGAAATTACAGGAATCAATAATATTGAAGATTCTATAGCTTTTCATGCTGGAGCACAGTTAAAAGATGATAAAGTGGTGACGTCTGGAGGTCGTGTTATGGCCATAACGTCCTATGGAAATACATACCAAGAAGCCATAAAAAAATCTTATCAAAATATAGAAAAACTACATTTTGATAAGATGTATTATCGTAAGGATATAGGTTTCGACTTATAAGTAAGAGTGTGCAGAAACGCTTTTATCTTCTTCGTTGTTGTCGTTATATTTTTTTAATTGCAACATCCAGTATACCATAGCAATAAAGCCAATGGCCATGAAAATCCAAGATATTGTGTTTGCTAAAAACCAGTTTTTCACATCAAGTCGTAAAAAATCGAATGGGGCAAAAAGCACATTAACAAATAAATCCTGTATAGCGTAAAAGAAATCTTTCATAGTTAGTATATTTACAAAGCAAAAATACAAAAACGGTTAATGATAACAAGCATTTTTAAAAAATCTAAACCAATAAATTTTATTATTGTTTTTTTTATTACGCTTCTAGCTTTTGTAACGGCTAAATTAAAGTTAGTAATTGAACCAGTAAATGCGGGTTATATTTTTAAGCAAATAGCGTTGTTCTTGTTTTGCTATGGTTCTGTGTTATTGATTAATTTTATTGTTAGTAAGCATAGTTTAACAAAAAAAAACAGTTATGAAATTCTGCTTTTTAGTTTGTTTTTGTTGGTAATACCCCAAACCACCGCAGATCCAAATATTATTTTTTCAAACTTTTTTATATTACTTAGTTTTAGAAGAGTCATAAGCTTACGCTCCATGATTACTCCAGAAAAAAAAATATTTGATTCTGCCTTATGGATAGCTATTGCAGCTCTATTTTACTTTTGGGCTATTTTGTTTTTTATTATAATATTTGCAGCGCTACTTTTATATTCTGATAATAAATTCAAGCACTGGCTCATTCCTTTTTTTGGTATGGCAACCGTTTTTGTCATAGCAATAAGTATTTCAATAATTTATAATAATAATTTTTTAGGTGTTTTTAAAAGCTTGCCAGAAGTTAGTTATGATTTTAGCAAATACAATACACCTCAGTTTATAATAGCCATTACCATGTTATTATCTTTCGGTGTCTGGTCTTCTTTATTTTATATAAGAAGTATTAAAAGCAAGAAAAAAGCATTTAGACCTGCATTTAAAATAGTATTTCTAGCAATTGTTGTCGGCTTTATTGCCGTTATTTTAGCTCCTAATAAAGATGGGAGTGAGTTTTTATTTATGTTTGCGCCTCTAGCAATAATCATCACTAATTATATAGAAACCATTCAAGATAAATGGTTTAGAGAACTGTTTTTGCTTACATTAATTATAACCCCTTTTGTGATATTATTTCTGTAGTTTTTCACCAAAAGCCAAATCGCCAGCATCACCAAGTCCAGGAATAATATAGCCTTTGTCATTTAGTTTGTCGTCAATAGCAGCAATCCATAAATAAGTAGCATCGTCAAAATGTTTCGTTACATATTCAACACCTTCTTTAGCTCCAATAATACTAATTAAATGAATCTCTTTTGGTTTTCCAAAGGGTTTTAAGGCTTCAAAAGTTGCTACCATAGATTGTCCTGTAGCTAGCATGGGATCTGCCAAAATAAGGGTTTTGTTTTCTAGGTTGGGGCAGGCTAGATATTCCACAATAATTTCAAAACCGTCAGGGTTGTGATGCCTGTAAGCAGAAATAAAAGCATTCTCGGCAGTATCAAAATAATTAAGCAAGCCATTATGTAATGGAATCCCAGCTCTCAAAATAGAGCACAGAACAATGTCATTATGGATTAAACTAATGTCACAATTACCCAAAGGTGTTTCAATAATTGAAGGCTTGTAGTTTAAAACTTTACTCATTTCATAACCTAAAACCTCACCAATTCGCTCAATATTTCGTCTAAAACGCATGCTGTCTTTTTGAACATGAATATTTCTAATTTCAGATAAAAAAGTATTTAATACAGAGTTTTGTAGAGACAGGTTATGAATATGCATGGTTTTCTATCTTTCATTTTTTGAATCATAAATTTAATTATTTAAACTTATATTTACGGGTATCATATCAATTTAAATAAAAACGGAAACCGTGGATCTACAGAAATTGAAAAGGATATTATTTAGGTTTAAATTTTGTAGGTTTGCACTTTAAAATAAATACATCATGTTTACTAGTACAGCGAATAAAATATTTCAAGACGTTATTGAAAAATACCATGTTATTAATAGTGTAGAGCAGCCGTTTGAAAATGCCTATTCAAAAAGCGATTTAATAGAACATTTATTATATAGAAAATGTTGGATTGATACGGTTCAATGGCATTATGAAGATATCATTCGCGATCCGCAAATTGATCCAGTAGCTGCTTTAACATTAAAGCGTAAAATTGACGCTTCAAATCAAGACAGAACCGATATGGTGGAGTACATTGATAGTTATTTTTTAGAAAAATACAAGCATGTTACCCCAAAAGCAAACGCAACAATCAATACCGAAAGTCCGGCCTGGGGCATCGATAGATTATCTATTTTAGCGTTAAAAATCTATCACATGAATGAAGAAGCCACTCGTACAGATGCTTCTGAAGGACACAAAGCAGCTTGTAAGGTAAAACTAGAGGTATTGTTAGAGCAACGTGTAGATTTGTCTACAGCTATCGATACCTTGCTGTATGATATAGAAAATGGCGAAAAGTACATGAAAGTTTACAAGCAAATGAAAATGTACAATGATGATGAGCTAAACCCTGTATTAAGAGGGCAAAAATAATTTAGCATCTCTGCAAAGGCAGGAATTTCACTTTTATAAATTCAAATGTCCAATTCAAAGCACATATTGGTTATTCGTCTTTCAGCTATGGGCGATGTGGCCATGATGGTGCCAGTTTTACGTGCATTGACAGAACAAAATCCGCAACTTAAAATCACTATTTTAACACGCGCTTTTTTCATGCCTTTTTTTAGGGAGTTGCCAAACGTCTCTATATTTCCTGCTGAGGTTAAAGGGAAACATAAAGGCATTTTAGGGCTTTTTAAACTTTCAAAGGAACTAAAAGCAATAGGATTTGATGCTGTAGCCGATTTGCATAATGTATTACGTAGCAATGTATTAAAGTTTTCTTTCTTCGGAAAACCCGTTGTTCAAATAGATAAAGGCAGAGCAGAGAAAAAAGCATTGGTTTCTGGTGAAATATTTCAGCAATTAAAAACAACCCATGAGCGCTATGCAGAGGTTTTTAAAACACTAGGATTTACTTTAGATTTAAAGAATCCTTCATTTCCAAAGCCTAAAAAATTAAGTTCGAAAGTTTCAGAAATATTAGGAAACAAAACAACAAAATGGATTGGAATAGCACCTTTTGCAGCCCACGAAAGTAAAATGTATCCTTTAGATTTAATGAAACAAGTGATTAATTCGCTTTCAAAAGCGTATAAAATTATTTTGTTTGGCGGTGGAGAAAAAGAATCAAGTATTTTAAACCATTTTGAATACGAATTTGAAAATGTTATAAATATTTCAGGAAAGTTGACGCTTGATGAAGAATTAGATATTATTTCAAATCTAGATGTCATGCTTTCCATGGATTCTGGAAATGCGCATTTGGCGGCTATGTTGGGTGTAAAAGTGGTGACTATTTGGGGCGTTACACATCCATTTGCTGGGTTCGCACCCTTTAACCAACCCGAAGATCATGTATTGTTAGCAGATAAAAATCAATTCCCTAAAATTCCAACCTCCATTTACGGAAACACATACCCGAAAGGTTATGAAAATGCAGCGGGAAGTATTTCACCAAAAATGATTGTAAACAAGATTATTTCAGTTCTCTAAAAATCTAAAAAGCGAAGCGTTCTAAGCATCTAACGTTCTAAATTAAACATCATCATAATCAACAACCAAAGTTGGTGTAGTAGGTTGGGCTTGACATGTTAGAATGAGGCCTTTTGCAACTTCTTTATCTGTTAAAATGTTATTTTGTCTCATTGTAACTTGTCCTTCTTTTACACGCGCTAAACAACTGCTGCAAATACCTCCTTGGCATGAATAGGGTGCATCAATCTCTTCATCTAAAGCAGCTTCTAGAACCGTGTGTTTTTGCGACATTTCAAAAGTGGTCGTTTCATCATCAACAGTAATAGTGATGGTTGTTTTTTCATTTGATGCGGTAACGTTATCTTCAATATCTACAGGTTTTGCGGCTTTAAAAAGTTCGAAATGAATACTTTTTTCATCAATACCATTAGAGGTTAAAACATCTTTAACGGTATGAATCATAGCTTCTGGGCCACATAAATAGAAAGCATCAACATCAACATGTTGATGTTTGTTTTTCATAACATAATTAACAGTGCTTTTTTCGATACGTCCAAAAATGGAGTTTTCATCTTCTTGTTGGCTAAACACAAATTGGATGGAAAACCTATCTTTATATTGGTGCTGAAGCTCTAAAAGTTCATTTAAAAACATGGTGTCTTCAGTCGTTTTATTACCATAAACAAGAATCACTTTACTATGTATTTCTTCTTCCAAAGCACATTTTATAATACTTAAAACAGGTGTAATACCACTACCAGCAGCAAAAGCGGCAATGTTTTTAGTTTTTTTGTCATTCGGCTCAAACACAAAACGCCCTTTAGGTGGAGCAACATCTAAAACATCTCCAACTTTTAATTGATTATTGGCATAAGAAGAAAATGTACCATCCTTCACTTCTTTCACGGCTACTTTAAGCTCATTGCTTTTTGGTGAGGAGCAAATAGAATAATCGCGTCTTAATTCGTTGCCATTTATATCTTTTTTTAAAGTAATATATTGGCCGGCTTTGAATAGAAAAGACGATTTTAAATTTTCGGGAATATCAAAAACAATGCTGATAGCTTTGTTAGCTTCCTTGTTAATTTTTTTTACTGAGAGTTTATGAAATGATGACATTTAATATGTTTTATGCAAAAATAGCGAAGTAGATTTGTAAATTTAAATTTTGATTGTAACAATTACTTCAAAATTTTCACTAATTAAGAGAAATCTATTTTATAAACGAAATCACTAACCATTTAAAACCTAAAACCATGAAAAAAGTATTGCTAGTATTATTCTTAATTTCAACTGTTGTAACCCAAGCACAGGAGAATTCAGAATTTAAAAAGGAAACCATTGAGTTTATTAAACTAACAGGTTCTGGAGCTGCCTTTGATAACGCTATTGCTCAAATTGGTACTATGGTCTCTGAAGCGAATAAAGGGGCTTACCAAAAAGATGCAAATGCCACTTTAGATGGGCTTTACGATAAATTAGCCGATTTGTATATGGAAGAGTTTACTCAAGCCGAAATAAAAGAGTTGGTAGCTTTTTATAACACTGATTTAGGCAAAAAACTTGCCGAAAAACAATTAAGTTTAACCCAAAAAGGCATGATGCTTGGGCAATCTTGGGGCATGGAATTACAAGGAATTGCACAAAAATATAACTAAATAGACTTATGGTAAAGCGTTTTTTAAGTTTAGAGTGGAAATCCTTTTTAAGGTCTGCAAGTTTTGGTAAAGGACTTGCTATAAAAATTTTAATGGGATTTTTAGCACTCTATTTTATGGCGATTTTTTTAAGCATGGGCGTTTTTTTATATCCGGGACTTAAAAAAGCATTTCCCAATGCAGACCCATTATTAATTGTAAATAATTTTCTTTTTTATTGGATTCTAGTAGATTTGATTTTTAGGTTTTTCTTTCAAAAACTGCCAGTATTGGTGGTAAAGCCACTTTTAATAGTGCCCATAAAAAAATCAAAAATTGTTAATTATGTTTTAGGTAAATCTACACTATCGTTTTTTAACTTTTTACCGCTTTTTGCAATTATTCCTTTTGGTGTTACACTTATTGTTGAAGATTATCCCACAACTTCAGTATTAATTTGGATGATAGCATTAGTGTTAATCACATTAATAATTAATTTCTTAAATTTTATTATTGAAAGTTTTTCGTCAAAGAAAGAGTTCTCATTTTTACCTATTATAGCTTTAACAGGTGGTTTGTTTGCCCTTAATCATTTTAATATTATAGCTTTTAACGAGCTGTTTTCTAAAGGTTTTAATGCCATTTATGAAACTCCAATTTTTATTGTAGTTCCGGTGTTAATTCTAATAGGGCTATATCTCTTTAATTTTAAGTTATTAAAAGAAAAGCTGTTTTTAGATAGTGGTTTAAAAGAAAAGATAAAAGAAGTACAAACATCAAATTTAGAATGGACAAAGAATTTTGGAGATATTGCTCCATTCATGCAATTGGATTTGAAATTAATTTGGCGTAATAAGCGTACTAAATCTTCTGTTTTTTTGGTTGCCATAGGGTTGTTATATGGCCTGTTTTTTTACCCGCAACCAACATACCAAAACTTACCGTGGTTTTTTGTTTTTATTGGTGTTTTTTCAACGGGAATTTTTTTAATCAACTTTGGTCAATTTATACCTGCTTGGGATAGTGCTTATTATAAATTATTAATGAGTCAGAATATTAAGTATCAACAATACTTGCAATCTAAATTCACTTTAATGGCATTAAGCGTTGTAATCCTATTTGTGCTTGGTATCCCATATGTGTTTTTTGGTTGGAAAATTTTATTGGCACATTTTGTGGCAGCCATTTATAATATTGGCGTTAATACACATGTAATTCTATATGGAGGCTCTTACAATAGAAAAAAAATAGAATTAAGTCAGAAAGCGGCCTTTAATTATCAAGGTACTGGTGCTGTGCAGTGGCTTATAGGCATTCCGTTGCTAATTTTACCTATGGGAATATTTGCTTTATTCTATTTTCTTGTTGGTTTTGAATTGGCATGTTTAGTATTGGCAATAATGGGAATAGTTGGTATTGTTTTTCATCAAAAACTAATGAGATTAATCACAAGAAAATATTTAGAATCAAAGTATAAAATGATTAGTGCGTTTAATCAAAATGATTAAAAACAATTAAGGTATTTACCATAAATAAATTCTAATCATTTTATGTTTTTTTAAAATTAAAAACATAAAATATGATATGCTATTTGCATAAAAAAATAGGACTTAAAAAATGAAATTTTTAGTTTTTTTTAAAACCATTTTTTTTTAGTTTAATTTCAAAATTATAAAACTGCTAAAACTATTGTTTTTACTATAGAAATAGCAATAATTTTAGTGTCAAAAAAAAATAAAAATCAATTTTTAAAAAAAGTTGTTTTTTTGAAATTGAAGCGTAAAAATATTTTTAATTTTTTGAAATTAAAAAACGTTTAAAACTCATTTTTTCAAATAAAAAATAATTACCAAAAATTAAAAAATTACAATATGATAATAACATCAAATCTTTCAAAAAAATATAATAATAGTTTGGTTTTAAATATTGAATCTTTAGAGATTCCTAAAGGCCAAAGTTTTGGTTTAGTCGGCAACAACGGGGCAGGTAAAACCACCTATTTTAGTTTGCTTTTAGATTTAATACAACCAACCACAGGCTTTATAAAAACAAATAATATTCAAGTTAATGAAAGCGAAGATTGGAAGCCTTTTACATCAGCCTTTATTGACGAAAGTTTTTTAATCGGCTATTTAACTGCCGAAGAATATTTTTATTTTATTGGTGAACTTCGTAACCAAAATAAAGCCGATGTTAATGCTTTGTTATCTCAATTTGAGGATTTTTTCCATGGTGAAATTTTAAATCAGAAAAAATACTTGCGTGATTTAAGTAAGGGAAACCAAAAGAAAGTAGGGATAGTAGCAGCCTTAATAGGAAATCCAGACGTTATTATTTTAGATGAGCCTTTTGCGAATTTAGATCCTACAACCCAAATAAGACTTAAAGGTATTATTAAGGATTTAGCAGAAAAAAAAGGGGTCACAGTCTTAATTTCCAGTCACGATTTAATGCATGTTACAGACGTTTGCGAACGTATTGTTGTGCTTGAAAAAGGACACATAATAAAAGATTTGGAGACAAACGAAGCTACGTTAAAAGAATTAGAGGCACATTTTGCTGGTTAACAAGTTATCTAAAAGTGCTTTAATTTTAGAAGTTAATCAAAAAAGATGTTTATTTTTACCCAGAAACATACTATAAACACTAGTTTGTAGTTATTTATATGACTAACAATAGGGGATTGAAAACATTTTTTAAAGGGATACTAATTCTCGGCTGTTCTATTTTTGTTGTAACAAGTTGTTCAAGAAAAAAAGACAAATTTATTAGCCGTAATTTTCATGCTGTAACAGCAGAATACAACACGCTTTATAATGGTTATAATGCTTTAGAAGAAGGCAGAACCCGTCTTAACGAAAGTTATTTTGATAATTATTGGGACATTCTTCCCATAGAGCGCATGGAAGTTTTTGAAGACGTTGTGCTTCCTGGGCAATCTAAGAACGAAAGTTTTGGAAGAGCGGAAGAGAAGGCTGTCAAAGCGGTTCAAACCCATGGAATGAACATTGATGGCAAAGAGAAAAACCCTCAAATTGATGAAGCTTATTTGTTATTAGGAAAAGCTAGATATTTTGATCAGCGTTTTGTGCCAGCATTAGAAGCTTTCAATTATATCCTTTACAAATATCCAGCAAGTGATAAAATAAATCAAGCAAAAATTTGGAGAGAGAAAGCCAACATCCGTTTAGAAAATGATGAGCTTGCCATAAAAAACCTAAAACGTCTATTAGAGCAAGAAGTTTTAGAAAATCAGGACTTAGCAGACGCCACTTCCATTTTAGCTCAGGCTTATATTAATACAAAATCGGTTGATAGCGCTATCACAGAATTAGGAATTGCGGCCAATGCTACTAAAAAAAGCGATGAGAGAGGTCGCTATCGGTTTATACAAGGACAGTTATACAATGCTTTAGGTCTTAAAGATAGTGCGGTTTATGCTTTTGATAAGGTGATAGAGTTAAACCGAAAAATCCCCCGCATTTATTTGATAAGTGCTGAAATAGAAAAAATTAAAAACTTCGATTACGAGAAAGGCGATAAAGTTGAGTTATTGGAATTCCTCACAAAACTTGAAGAAAATAGAGAAAATAGACCGTTCCTTGATAAAATATATCACCAAATAGCAGAGTTTTATCGCAAAACCAATGCTGAAGTTTTAGCTAAAACCTATTATAATAAATCTTTGCGTACAAATTCCGAAGATCAAATATTAATGGCTCGTAATTATGAAATTCTTGGCGACATGAATTTTGATAAATCACTTTACAGAGATGCCGGCGAATATTATGATAGCACTATGGGCAAATTGGCTCAAGACTCTAAAGAATATAGAACCATTAAGCGAAAAAGAGATAATCTGGAAGATGTTATTTATTATGAAAGTATTGCCCAAACCAATGATAGTATTTTAAATCTTGTTAATTTACCAGAGGCAGATAGATTGGTTTATTTTGAAACTTTTGTAGAAAAACTTAAAATTCAATCAGAAAAGCAAAAAGAAAACGAGGATGCTTTAGAACGAAATAACGGTTTAATAACTCTAAATACTAATAGTAGTAATAACGCTCCATCAAGAGTGGGAAGCACACCGGCCCAAGCTGCCTCTTTTTATTTTTATAATCCAACAACAGTTGCTTATGGCAAAAACGAGTTTATTAAAATTTGGGGAGACAGAGCTTTAGAAGATGATTGGAGATGGTCTACTAAAAATGTATCAAATTCAAATACAGATGTTGTAGCTAAAGATGTTATCGCTTCGGCTACCGAAAACGAGGTATTCGATCCTCAATTTTATATGTCTAAAATTCCTTCCGAAGAAAAAGACATTGATAGTATTTCTAGAGAACGTAATTATGCATATTATCAATTAGGATTGATTTACAAAGAAAAATTCAAGGAATACGAATTGTCCAAAAGAAGATTTGAAAATTTACTAAAAAGTAATCCAGAAGACCGATTGATATTGCCATCAAAATATAACCTGTATAAAATTTACGAGCTTTTAGGCGAAAATGATGAAGCTAATATTGCAAAAAATGATATCATTTCAAATTATCCAGAATCTAGATATGCTACCATTTTAAGTAATCCAGAATTGGCTTCTGCCAAAGATGAAAATAGTCCGGAAAGTTTGTATGAAGCCCTTTATGAGAAACTTGACAATCAAGATTATGATGAGGTCATATCTAAAGCAGAAGAATACATCAATATTTTTGATGGAGAACCCATAGTACCCAAACTCGAACTATTAAAAGCGACAGCTTCCGGGCGTTTGTATGGCTATGATGCGTATGCTAAAGCTATAAATTATGTGGCCATTACCTATGCTAACACAGCCGAAGGCAAACAGGCTCAAGATATAGAAGGGCAGGTATTGCCTAAAATTGTAAATAAAGATTTTCAACCAGATAGTGTTGCAAATAATTTTAAAGTGGTTTTTAGCTTTGATAATTCAAAAAAAGAACATATAAATAACTTTAAAACTACTTTAGATACCATATTAAGTAAAATAAAATATTATAAGTTAAGTTCATCAAAAGATGTTTATAATAAAGATACCACTTTTGTGATTGTTCATGGTTTTAAAAATGAACAAGTAGCAAAAACCTTTGATCAATTATTAACTAAAGAAGATAAGAAAAAAATAAAAGAACCATACTTTGCAATCTCATCTGCAAACTATCAAACCATACAAATTCATAAGAATTTAGATATGTATTTAAACAGGGCTAATAAATAAACAATATAATATGTTCTCTGACAACAAAAAAGAAAGAAAAATGGTGGAAAACACATCCAATCAAAACATTATCTCACAAGGCACTAAAATTATTGGTGATTTTAATAGTGAAGGCGATTTTAGAATAGATGGTATTGTAGAGGGAAATATAAAAACAAACGGAAAAGTGGTCGTTGGTAAATCGGGTGTTATTAAAGGAACATTACAAGGTACAGATGCTTATTTTGAAGGTAAATTTTCAGGTAAATTGGCGCTTTCGGGTACATTAACATTAAAAGCATCGGCACATATTGAAGGTGAAGTAGTTGCTGGAAAATTGGCGGTAGAGCCAGGAGCTACCTTTAATGTAACCTGTGTTATGAAAGGTTCAGTTAAAGAAATGAATAAAAGTGAAGAAAGAAAACCAGAAACCGGGAAAACAGCTTAAAAACCTGGCTGTACTTACTGGTATAGCAATTCAAATGGGTATTACTATTTACTTATTTGTTATTTTAGGTAGATGGTTAGATGCCAAATTTCATCATGGAGATAAATTATTCATCATTATTACTACCCTTTTAGGAGTTGCCATTTCTCTTTATGTGGTCATTCAGCAAGTCAATCGAATTAAATATTAAATGAACAACCCTTTTTTTAGCTTTACAATAAAGGCATTTGTTGTTTTGGGAAGTGCGTTTATCATACACATAACAGTTTTAAACGTTTTAGCATACCCTTTGTTTAACGACAGAATAATTGCTTCATATATTGCAAACTTATTTTTAATTATAGCTGTTTTTGGGATGCTTTATTTATTAAAAAGAAAATATAAAAGCCAACTGGGCTTTTTGTTTTTGGTGGGAAGTGCTCTGAAATTTACTGTGTTTTTCATCTTCTTTTATCCTTTTTATAAGTTGGATAATGATATCTCTAGATTAGAATTTGCTGCTTTTTTTATACCTTATATAATAGGCTTGTTTCTAGAAACCATAAGCCTTAGCAAATGGTTGAACAATATGGAATAATGCCCTAGAAAAAAGGGTTAAATATTAGCCTTGAAATAAAACATAAAATTATTTTTGTTTTTGACATAAAAACCTACCTTTGCAGCGATTTTTAAGCCACTATTAGTTAGAGTAATATGCGAAGAAAAATATCTTTAAAACCAATAACATTATTACTGTTTTTGTCAACCTTTTTTTTCTATGGACAGGAAGAGGTAGAGCACATTGAGGCAAAACCTGATAAAAAAACAGAAATAAAGGAATACATTCAACACCATTTAAAGGATTCTTATGACTTCAGTCTGTTTTCTTATGAAGCAGAATCAGGAGAAGTTAAACACATTAGTTTTCCATTACCAGTTATTTTATGGGATGGTGGTTTAAGAATATTTTCATCTTCTAAATTACATCATGGTGAGGCGGTTGCCGAAGTCGATGGAAATTTTTATAAATCGTATCACGGTAAAATTTATAAAACCGATGCTTCAGGAACAATAGATTATAATGAAGAACATCATCCAATCAATGAAAAACCTTTAGATTTTTCTATTACAAAAAACGTGTTTACCATTTTTATTATTGGTTTCCTCATGTTTGCTATGTTTGCCAGTATGGCCAAAAAGTATAAAAGAGGTAATGCAATTCCAGTTGGTGTTGGAAGGTTTTTAGAACCAATTGTACTCTACATAAGAGATGATATTGCGATTCCAAATATAGGTAAGAAACATTATAAGCGTTACATGAGTTTTTTGTTAACGGTATTTTTCTTTATTTGGATTATTAACTTACTAGGTTTAACACCACTTGGGGTTAACGTCACAAATAATATTGCTGTAACACTAGCATTGGCTTTGTTGACTTATATTATAACAACATTCACGGCCAATAAAAACTATTGGGGGCATATTTTTTGGATGCCAGGTGTGCCATGGCCAATGAAGATTATTTTGGCACCTATAGAATTACTAGGTACATTAATTAAACCGTTCTCATTATTGATTCGTTTGTATGCAAATATTACAGCAGGGCATATTGTTTTAATGAGTATTATTGGTTTAATGTTTATCTTTAAAAACTGGCTAGGTAGCTCATTGTCATTTGGTTTAGCATTTGCTTTATCTTTGTTGGAGCTGTTGGTGGCTGCTTTACAAGCATATATTTTCACAATGTTATCGGCATTGTATTTTGGGTCTGCGGTTGAAGAACATCATGCCGACCACTAAAAGTGAGTGTTTAATTTTTTAATATATATATTATGGAAATTCCAACTATTGTAGGAGCAGGTTTAATCGTTATTGGTGCTGGTTTAGGTATTGGTAAAATTGGTGGATCAGCAATGGATGCTATCGCACGTCAACCAGAAGCTTCTGGAAAAATTCAAACGGCTATGCTTATTGCAGCGGCACTTATTGAAGGTATTGGATTTGCTGCTTTATTTGCAGCGTAAAAAGCAAAAAACAACTTTAACGGTTGGTTAAAGTTGTTTTTAATTTAATATTTATTAAAAACATAGATATAAATGGAAAAGTTAATTAATGAGTTTTCAATAGGATTGTTTTTTTGGCAATTAGTATTGTTTGTTGGATTGGTGTTGCTTTTAAGGAAATTTGCTTGGAAACCTATTCTTGATGCCGTTGAAAAAAGAGAAACTGGAATAGATGAGGCATTGAAATCTGCTGAAAAGGCAAAATTAGAAATGCAAAACCTGCAAGCGGATAACCAAAAGTTATTGCAAGAGGCTAGAATGGAAAGAGAAGCCATGCTTAAAGAAGCGAGAGATTTGAAAGCGAAAATGATTGAAGATGCTAAAGGGGAAGCTCAAAATCAAGCTAATAAAATAATAGAACAAGCACAGGCGGCTATTGAAAGCGAAAAGAAAGCAGCTATTGCCGAGTTAAAAAATCAAGTGGCCAACTTATCTATTGAAATAGCAGAGAAAGTTGTGAGAGAAGAATTATCTAGTAAAGACAAGCAATTAAAATTGGTTGAGTCTATGTTAGGTGAAACAACCTTTAATTAAGAATTATGGCAGGATCAAGAGCAGCAATACGTTATGCAAAAGCAGTTTTAAGTTTAGCTTCAGATGAAAAAACAGCAGAAGCTGTAAATACGGAGATGAAACTTATAGCTAATACTATTGCACAAAGTAAAGATTTACGCGATGTGCTTAAAAGTCCTGTGGTAAGTTCATCTGTAAAAAAATCTGTTTTATTAGAAGTTTTCAAAAATTCTAATAAAGCAATATTAAATTTAATAGATACTTTAATTAGTAATAACAGAATTGATATTTTTAGTGATGTTGCAGAAAGATACAATCAGTTATTTGACGAATCTAAAGGTATAGAATTAGCTACAGTAACTACCGCTGTTCCTTTAACAGATGATTTGAAAAAGAAAGTATTAGTAAAGGCTAAAGAGCTAACTGGTAAAGATATTGAAGTAGAAAATGTTATAGATGAAAGCATTATTGGTGGATTCATTTTACGTATTGGAGATATTCAATATAATGCAAGTATTGCAAACCAACTAAGTAAATTAAAAAGAGAATTTATATTAAATTAAAATAAAGAGTTAAACGAAAGATGTCTTACATCTAAGTCTAATGTCTAATATCTAATAAATAAAAGATGGCAGAAGTAAAACCAGCTGAAATATCAGCAATCTTAAAAAAGCAACTATCAGGTTTTGAAGCAAGTGCTTCATTAGATGAAGTAGGAACTGTATTAACCGTAGGTGATGGTATTGTACGTGCTTACGGATTAGCTAAT
Source organism: Confluentibacter sediminis (assembly GCF_003258355.1). Taxonomy (GTDB): domain Bacteria; phylum Bacteroidota; class Bacteroidia; order Flavobacteriales; family Flavobacteriaceae; genus Confluentibacter; species Confluentibacter sediminis. The sequence continues at coordinate 154,326 of NZ_QKPO01000011.1, forward strand.
GCTCAATATGGAGAGTTAGTTGAATTTGAAGGCGGCTTAGAAGGTATTGTACTAAATCTTGAAGAAGATAATGTTGGTATTGTATTGTTAGGAGCTTCAATAGGTGTTAAAGAAGGATCTATAGTAAAACGCACCTCTCGTATTGCTTCTATTAAAGTTGGAGAAGGTATCGTTGGACGTGTAGTTGATACATTAGGAAATCCAATTGATGGTAAAGGTCCTATTTCTGGTAAAACTTATGAGATGCCGCTAGAGCGTAAAGCTCCAGGGGTTATTTTCCGTGAGCCAGTTACCGAGCCATTACAAACAGGTATTAAATCTATTGATGCGATGATTCCTGTTGGTCGTGGTCAACGTGAGTTGGTTATTGGCGACCGTCAAACAGGTAAAACAGCTGTTTGTATTGATACCATCTTAAATCAAAAAGAATTTTACGATGCAGGTGAACCTGTATTTTGTATATATGTTGCTGTTGGTCAAAAAGCATCAACCGTAGCTTTAATTGCTAAAACATTAGAAGAAAAAGGAGCTTTAGCTTATACTACTATTGTAGCTGCTAATGCATCAGATCCTGCAGCGATGCAAGTATACGCACCATTTTCTGGGGCATCTATTGGAGAATATTTTAGAGACACTGGGCGTCCCGCTTTAATTATCTATGATGATTTATCAAAACAAGCGGTGGCTTACCGTGAGGTGTCTTTATTATTACGTCGTCCACCAGGGCGTGAGGCATATCCTGGAGACGTTTTCTATTTACACTCTCGTTTATTAGAACGTGCTGCAAAAATCATCAACAATGATGATATTGCTAAAAATATGAACGACCTTCCAGATGCATTAAAATCTATTGTTAAAGGAGGAGGTTCATTAACAGCTTTACCAATCATTGAAACACAAGCAGGAGACGTTTCTGCATATATTCCAACAAACGTAATTTCGATTACGGATGGACAGATTTTCTTAGATGGAGATTTATTCAATTCAGGTGTACGTCCAGCGATTAACGTAGGTATTTCGGTATCTCGTGTTGGAGGTAATGCACAGATTAAATCCATGAAAAAAGTAGCTGGTACATTAAAATTAGATCAAGCACAATATCGCGAGTTAGAAGCATTTGCTAAATTTGGTTCTGACCTTGATGCAGTTACATTAAATGTAATCAACAAAGGGAAACGTAATGTTGAGATTTTAAAACAGGCTCAAAATGATCCATTTACAGTAGAAGATCAAATTGCAATTATTTATGCAGGTTCTAAAAACTTGCTAAGAGATGTTCCTGTTGAAAAAGTAAAAGAATTTGAAAGAGATTATTTAGAATTCTTAAGAGCAAAACACAACAATATTTTAGCGGACTTAAAAGCGGGTAAATTAACCGACGAAGTTACAGATACCCTAACAGTTGTAGCAAAAGAATTATCAGCAAAATACAAAAGCTAATTCTGAATTAAGGATTTAGAATTCTGAATTATGAGTTTTAAAAAAAGCGGTAATGCTATAGTAGATAAAAGTTTTTATTTTGCTTGTGATATAGTTGTTTACGCTGAAGAACTCAAAGAAAAGCGGTTTTTTGAAATAGCAAATCAGCTACTAAAATCAGGCACTAGTGTTGGTGCTAATGTGAGAGAATCTCAAAGAGGTGTAAAGTACAAAAGATTTTAAAAATAAATTAGGAATTGCTCTTAAAGAAGCAGATGAGACATCATTTTGGTTGGACGTTATAGAAGAAACAAATATTTACCAAGTGCCACCAAAGCTTAGAGAGGATTGTGAAGTTCTAATTAAACTTTTAGTTTCAATTATTAAAAATTCATGATTCATAATTTATAATTCATAATTTGAACTATGGCAAATTTAAAAGAAATACGTAACAGAATATCATCGGTATCTTCAACGATGCAGATAACCAGTGCCATGAAAATGGTATCGGCTGCAAAGTTAAAAAAAGCACAAGATGCTATTACAGCAATGCGTCCTTATGCAGATAAGCTAACAGAACTTTTACAAAATTTAAGTGCGACTTTAGATGCAGATTCTGGAAGTAAATTTTCTACTCAACGCGAGGTAAAAAAAGTTTTAATTGTGGCCATTACTTCCAACAGAGGTTTAGCAGGTGCTTTTAATTCAAATATTATTAAAGAAGTTAGTAGGTTAACCACTAAAACCTATGCTAATCAAGAGGTTTCTTATGTGGCTATTGGTAAAAAAGCCAATGATGCCTTTAAAAAAACCAATAAGATTATCGCGAATAAAAGTCATATTCTTGATGATTTAACATTTGATAATGTTGCTGATATTGCTCAAATGTTAATGGATAAATTCGTAGCAGGAGAGTTTGATAAAATTGAGATTGTTTATAATAAATTTAAAAATGCAGCAACTCAAGAAGTTATTACCGAGCAATTTTTACCAATCGTTCCAATAAAAAGAGATGTAAATGTGAATGCAGATTACATTTTTGAGCCATCAAAAATTGAAATCGTTGAGCAATTAATACCAAAATCTTTAAAAACGCAACTTTATAAGGGAATAAGAGATTCTTTTGCTAGTGAACATGGCGCTCGTATGACCGCTATGCACAAAGCAACAGATAATGCAACTGAGTTAAGAGATCAACTTAAATTAACTTATAATAAAGCACGTCAGGCAGCTATTACTAACGAAATCTTAGAGATTGTTGGCGGTGCAGAGGCTTTGAATAATTAAATAATCATGTTAAACTAGTTTTAGCATTTAAAAATACCAAGCCTCACTTGAAAAGTGAGGCTTTTTTTCTGGCATTACTTTTGAAATGAAATTGTTATTAATTTCCATTATAGATGAAAACATTTAAAAACATAATTACTTTTCTTTTCATGCTGTTCATTATGGCAAGTTTTTATCAATGTTCAAGTTCTAAAAGGCTACAAAAGAACTTGCCGTTTAAAATAGGAGAAATCTATTATCAAGAATTGGGTTCTAATATAAATATTTTCATTACCATGAAATCAAACCCTAAAAACATTTTGTTGGATAGCGTTTACTTTCAAGGCAAACAAACAAAACTTGAATATAAAAATAATATGTTTATCGGCATATTTAAAACACTGATTATTAAAAAACAAGATATTATTATGAGTCATGAGCCTTATGCCGAATATGGAAATGAGGTGCCAAAGCTTCCTGAAACATCATCGATTAAGCCTGAGGATGACGAATGCATTGTAAGTTATAAAGAAGATAATGTTATAAAGTATTTAAAAATAGAACATGTTACTCAAAAAGAAAGACAATTGTATCCTTAAATATCAATTGCATTCAATAACTTATCTTTGCTTTGTATGGGCTAAAAACGTATTTTTAGCAAGATAAATAAGCAATGCCTTGAGCGTATTAAAAAAGTTTTTTAAAGACACCATTATTTATGGTTTAGCGACTGTTTTACCTCGTCTAATGAACTTTATATTAGTTCCTCTACATACTGGTAATTTAGAAACGACTAGCTATTCTGATAATACCACTTTTTACGTATATGCCGCTTTTTTCAATGTTTTATTAACCTATGGAATGGAAACATCTTTTTTTAGGTTTTTTAATAAATCAAACGAAAAAGAAAAGGTTTTTTCTACCACATTTATAAGCTTAATTATAAGCACATTTATATTTTTAGTACTTGTTTTAACATTTACCCAACAACTTTCCTTATGGTTAAATATTTCGCCAAAATATTTTAAAATATTAGTCGGATTATTAGTCTTAGACACGATTGTGGTGGCTCCCTTTGCATATTTAAGAGCTACGGGTAGGCCGATTAAGTTTGCTGCTATTAAAATCGCTAATATTATAATTTATGTAATTCTTAATTATTTTTTCCTTTGGGCCATTCCAAAATTTAATATTGATTTTCCTGGTTATGATAAATCAGATTTAGTTCAATATATCTTTATAGCGAATTTAATAGCGAGTATAGTGACTTTTTTAATGCTAATTCCGTATTTCTTTAAAACTAAATTAGAGTTTAGTATAGGTGTTTTAAAACAACTATTGAACTATGGATGGCCAATAATGGTGGCTGGATTGGCATATGTTATTAACGAAAATTTTGATAAGTGGATACTTCCTTATTTACTTGGTAAGGACATAAACGGTGCTTATAGTGGGTGTTATAAAATTGCTATGTTCATGACCATTTTTATTCAAGCCTTTAGATTGGGTGCAGAGCCCTTTTTCTTTTCACATTCTAAAGAGATAAACGCCAAAGAAACATATGCTTTAATCATGAAGTATTTTGTAATAGTAGGGAGTTTTATGTTGGTTTTTATTATATCGTATTTAGACATATTTAAAATAGCATTAGTTAAAGACGAAAGTTATTGGCAAGCTATTACCATAGTGCCAATTGTATTAATTGCTAATTTATGCTTGGGAATTTATTTCAATTTAGGTATTTGGTATAAATTAACAGATAAAACAATATATGGTATGTATTTATCAATTGTTGGGGCTGTTATCACAATAATTTTTAATGTGATAATGATTGAAAAAATAGGGTTTATAGCTGCTGCTTGGGCGACTTTAGCTGCCTATGGAGTAATGATGATATTGTCATATGTAATTGGACAAAAGTATTATTGTGTTCCTTACGACCTTAAAAGTATATTAGGGTATCTAGTATTATCAATTGTATTATCTATTATCAGCCTAAACACAAACACCAATTATTATATTAATACCTTTATAGTTTTGTTATTTTTGGGACTAAGTGTTTTCTTCGAAAGAAACGAATTAAAGAAATTATTAAAACGATAAGATGCAAATAAAAATAATCAATAAATCCAATCATTCCTTACCAAATTACGAAACCATTGCGTCTGCTGGAATGGATTTAAGAGCCCATTTAACAGAGTCAATTATATTAAAACCATTAGAACGAACCATTGTAAAAACAGGTTTGTTTATTGAGTTGCCTATTGGTTTTGAAGCACAAGTGCGACCACGTAGCGGATTGGCAGCTAAAAAAGGAATTACCGTTTTAAATGCTCCAGGAACTGTTGATGCTGATTACAGAGGCGAAATTGGGGTTATTTTAGTGAATTTATCTAATGAAGATTTTATCATAGAAAACGGAGAGCGTATTGCTCAATTAGTGATTGCAAAACATGAACGCGCAGAATGGATTGAAGTAAAAGAATTATCTGAAACTTCTCGAGGTGAAGGGGGCTTTGGGAGTACGGGAGTTAAGTGATTGACGAATCCCTATTAACGATTTTTGATTGATAAAGGAAACAATTTGAATTTTGGAAAATAAATAAACATCGTAACAAATAAACGAATCAACTTTTAAAGTATGAAAATAATAGTGCCTATGGCAGGACGTGGTTCTCGTTTGAGACCGCATAGTATTACAGTTCCTAAACCATTAATTCCGGTGGCTGGACAACCTATTGTACACAGATTAGTAAAAGATATTGCCAAAGTTTTAAAACAACCTATTGAAGAAATTGCTTTTGTTTTAGGCGACCCTGCTTGGTTTGGAGAAGATGTTGTTGAAAGTTTAAAAAAATTAGCATTCGATTTAGGTGCTAAAGCGTCTATTTATCGTCAAGATCAACCATTAGGTACGGGGCACGCTATTATGTGTGCCAAACCATCATTATCAGGCCCTGCAGTTATCGCTTATGCAGATACGCTCATTAGGGCAGAATTTGATTTAGATCCAACTGCAGATAGTGTGATTTGGACAAAACAAGTGGATAATCCAGAAGCTTATGGCGTTGTTGAATTAAATGATAAACAAGAAATAATCGAATTGGTTGAAAAGCCTAAAAACTTTATTAGCGACCAAGCCGTTATAGGCATATATTATTTTAAAGATGTTGCCGTTTTAAAAGATAAACTACAAGACGTTTTAAATGAAAACGTTATGAACGGCGGCGAATATCAAATTAATGATGGTATTAAGCGTATGATGGCTGAAGGGAAAGTATTTAAAACAGGAACCGTAGATGAGTGGATGGATTGTGGCAACAAAGCCATCACTTTAGAAACCAACACTAAAATGTTAAGCTTTTTAAAAGCTGATGGTGAAGAGCAATTAATAGCGGCATCGGTTAAACTCGAAAATTCAAAAATCATCGAACCTTGTTTTATCGGAGACCATGTTGTTTTAAAAAACACGACTATAGGTCCTAATGTGTCTATAGGAGAAGGTTGTTTGGTAGAAAATTCAACTGTTAAAAATAGTTTAATACAAACATACACTACTATTAAAAATGCTAATTTAGACAGTGCCATGATTGGTAATCATGTGCAATACAATGGTAATTTTACAAGTGTTAGTATTGGCGATTATTCTATTTTGGAATAATATTTGTCCTGTCAACAAATGTGAAGCATATCACATATTTTATGAAACAAAACATCTACATAATTTTTTTAGTTTTCGGAGCATTATTGTTTCCGGTGTATAACTATTCCCAAGGAGATCTTAATAAAAAACCAACGGACGATTTAGGAGATGTAGATGATCAATTTCAAGAATACTTTTTTGAAGCTCTCAAGCAAAAAGGAATTGAAAATTATGAGAGATCTATTGACGCCCTCTTAAAATGTAAAACATTAGATAAATCGATTCCAGTAGTATATTACGAATTAGGTAAAAACTACAATAAGCTTAAAAATTTTGGCTCTGCTGAAGACGCTTTAAAAGAAGCCGTAGATAAAGACCCAAGCAACGAGTGGTATTTAGATGCACTATACCAATTTTATATAGAGCAAAATGATTATGATAAAGCCATTAAAACAGTAAAACAATTAGTAAAATATCATCCAGATTATAAAGAGGATTTAGCAGGTTTATATTTTAAAACCAAAGAATTTGATGAAGCTTTAAAAATTCTAGATGAATTAGATTCTGAATTTGGTATAACAATGTCTCGAGATATGATGAGAAATCGTATTTATGAGGTTACAGGCAGAAAAGACGATCAAATAAAAAATTTAGAAGCACGTATTGATAACAATCCAGATAAAGAGTCTAATTATATTGCTCTTATTTTTAGATATAGTGAAAATAATGAACAGGATAAAGCTTTTGAAACAGCGAAGGAATTACTAAAAATAAACCCAAACTCTCAAATAGTTCATTTGGCATTATATAAGTTTTATTTAGAACAAAACGATACTGAAAAAGCCATTGAGTCTATGAAAATTGTTGTTAGAAGCAACGAGATAAGACCAGAAGCGAAACTTAAAGTTTTAGCCGATTTTGTTGATTTTGTAAAAAACAATCCTGAATACGAGTCAGATTTAGTAGAAGCAACAAGCTTAATTGGCGACCAAAATACAGAAAAATCATTTTTAGAACTCGGTCAATATTATTTAGCGAAAAACGACAAAGCCAATGCTCTAAAATATTTTGAAGAAGCCTTAAAATTAGATCAAGATAATTTAAGTATTTTGAAAAATGTATTACTGCTTCATTTGGACTTGAAACAGTATAAAGAAGCCAATGAAAAAAGCAATAAAGCGATAGAAAAATTCCCTTCCCAACCTATTTGTTATTTAGTAAGTGGTGTGGCCTTAAATGAATTAAAAGAGCCTAAAAAAGCGGCTGAAGTATTAGAATCTGGATTAGAGTGGATTATAGATGACCACAAATTAGAAACAGATTTTTATAGCCAATTAAGTATAGCTTATACACTGTTAAACAATACGGCGAAAGCAAAATCGTTTAGTGATAAAGCCAAACAATTAGAAACTCAAAATTAAACATCCTAGTCATTTGAAAAAACGTACCCATATATTCGGTATTTTATTACTTACTCTTGTTTTTATTACAAGTTGTAAAACGACCAAGAGAATAGCATCCGGAGAAGCCAATTTAAGTTTATCTTCAAAGCAACTTATAAAAGAAAATGAGAGGCAATCACCAGATTTTAAAACCTTACAAGCGAAACTTAAAATCTCCTATACTTCAGATGATAACGAACAAACCCATTCAGTAACTTTCAGAATGAAAAAGGATGAGGTTATTTGGATAAACTCTGCGTTTTCAGTCATTAGAGCCATGATAACGCCCGAAAAAGTAAGTTTTTACAATAAATTAGATAACACTTATTTTGATGGAAATTATAAATATTTAAGCGATTTAATAGGGACAGAATTAGACTTTAAAAAACTTCAAAACTTATTGCTTGGAGAAGCTTTGTTTGGTTTAAAGAACGAAATTTATAATCTATCCGTTATAGATGAATTGTACGTGCTTCAACCAAAACAACAACCACAGCTTTTTGAAATATTTTATATATTAAGTCCATCACATTTTAAATTGAAGTCACAACAAATTTCTCAACCTAAGAAGTTCAGACATTTGCAAATTGATTATTTAACCTATCAAGAAGTCCACAAGCAGTCGCTTCCAGAAAATATTAAAATTATCGCAGTAGAAGCGAATAAAGAAATGATTGCAGAACTCGAATTCAAATCTGTATCTTTGAACGAAGATTTAAGGTTTCCCTTTTCTATTCCATCTGGTTTCGATGAAATAAAACTTAAATGATACACTATAAAAACATAATAAAATTACCTGTACTCCTTATCGCTTTATTGAGTAGTGTTTTTGTTTTTTCACAAAATAATAAACAAGCAGAACTGGAGGCCCGCCGACAAGAATTACGACGAGAAATTCAAAAAATAAGCCAGTTACAAGCCGAAAACAAATCGAAGCAAAAGTCGCAGTTGTCTCTTATTCAAGATTTTAATTATAAAATTAGTGTGATTAATAATTTGATAAAAGTTACCAATCAACAAACCAATTTATTAACGCGGGATATTAATAATAACCAAAAAAAAATCACGAATCTTCGTAACGAATTAAAAGGCTTGAAAGAAGATTATGCCGCTATGATTGTAAAATCATATAAAAGCAAAAATCAACAAAGTAGAATCATGTTTTTATTGTCTTCGGACGATTTTAAGCAAGCATACAAGCGGTTACAATACATTAAACAATATTCAAACCATCAAAAGGAGCAAGGAGAAGCGATAAAGGTTAAAACACAAGAACTTCAACAAGTAAATAAGAATTTATTAAACCAAAAGAAAAACAAGCAAGATTTAATAGCTGAAAATAGAGAACTTCAAAAAACCTTAGAGAAAGAACGATCAGACCATCAAGATTTAATGACCGCTATTAAGAAAAACATCAACTTATTTACTGCTCAAATTAGAGAAAAACAACGCGAAGCAGAGAGAATTGATCGAGAAATAGAAAATATTATTAAAGCAGCTATAGTAAGTTCTAATAAAAAAGCAGGAAATACAACAGCAACCAGTTCCACTAGCTTTGCATTAACAGCTGAAGAAAAAGTTCTAGCAGCAAGTTTTGTTTCTAATAAAGGCAAATTGCCCTGGCCGGTTGAAAAAGGCTATGTGACCCTTGGTTATGGAACGCAACCAAGCCCAATAGACAAGTCGGTAATGATACAAAGCAATGGTGTTCGTATTGCGACTGAAAAAGGCGCAAAAGCGAGGGCTGTATTTAATGGAGAAGTGTATAGAATCGTTTTTATTAAAAATGCCAACCCTTTTGTAATGATTCGCCACGGTAATTACTTTACTGCATATAAAAATCTTTCGAAAGTTTACGTTAAAGAAGGGGACAAGGTGACTACAAAACAGCCTATAGGCGAAGTTTTTACAAACTCAATTGATGGAGAAACCGTTTTAAGCTTCATTGTTTTTAAAGAGGCTAAAACTGAAAATCCAAATTCTTGGATTTATAAAATGTAGTTTCTGTCATAGCCTTCATCCGAATCTTCGATTTCCTGCAAAAAAACAGGAATCTTTCTTCTACTTTAATTTAAGATTAGCTATTCAAAAACAATGCCTTTAAAGCAATAGCATCATGAGGCTTCATTTTGCCTGCCAACACCAGGCTCAATTCTTTTCTTCGTAAGGCAGCTTCAAAACGCTTTTTTTCTAAATCTGTTTCTGGAATTAATTCTGGAACACTTAAAGGCCTTCCTGCTTCATCAACAGCAACAAAAGTATAAATCCCCTCGTTAGCTTTAGATTTCTCACCAGACTCCCTATCTTCAATCCAAACATCAATATAAACTTCCATAGACGTTTTAAAAGCGCGAGATACTTTGGCTTCAACAGTTACAACACTACCAAGAGGGATAGGTTTTGAAAAAGCAACATGATTAACCGAAGCTGTAACCACTATATGCCGACAATGTCTACTCGCGGAAATACTGGCCGCTCTGTCCATACGAGCGAGCAATTCGCCACCAAATAAGCTGTTTAAGGCGTTGGTTTCACCGGGTAAAACCACATCGGTAAGGGTTGTTTTTGAGTGTTCGGGAGTTTTTGCTTGCATTCAATAATTTTTGAAAAAGCAAAGTTACATATTAAGAAATAAAATTTAAGCTAAAACTAATCCAATTCTTTAACTTCTAACCAAGCATCTTGGTTGTTTTCTTTTTTAATGGTTCTTAATGCATTAAGTGCTTCTAGTCTATCTTCATAACTAGCATAAACCACCACGTGCAATCCATATTTGTTAACACCAATTTTTCGAGCATTATATCCTAAAGCTTTTAGTTGTTCAACTTTTTTATCTGAATTCTCTTCAACTCTAAAAGCACCAGCAACAATATGGTAATTTCCAGATTGTTTGGTAACGTTTAGTGTAATAGCCGGAAGCGTATTTAAGGTGAAAGTAGCCTGTTGAATTTTAGTATCTAATTGTTGAGCGGCTTTTTCTTGAGCTATTTCGTTATAAGTTTCAATGTCATTAACATAATAGTTTGAGGCAGCAAAACCACCAACAGTCAAAGCAATTAACGCAACGGCAGCATATTTTAAATAAGGTCTGGATTTACGTTTTTCTTGGGTAATTGTAATAGGAATAACTTTTTCTAAGTTTTCAACCTCTGTTTTGTATTCGTCTCTCGTGATAGCAGGAGAGACAAATTGAGATAGACCAAAGGCTTCTGTCAAGTAGTTTAAACGATAAGATGGTTGAAACAGAATTTTTCCTTCATTATTAAAGTTTAACTCACCAATATTATCAAAAGTAACAGTCTTTCCTTGTGTTAAGCTATCTTTTAAACTTTTTACGCGAGTTTCTATTTTTTGAATCGCAACTTCAAAAGGAATTTTTTCTACATCGGCAATATAATGAGCCAACAAGCCATCGTTTTTTTGAATTTGTTCATTAAATGATAACACTTTTTTTGGGGCATAAAAAGTGTTATTGGAGTCATCAATAAATGCTGTTACTCTCTGTGTTAAAAAAGCTCCAAATTCAGGAACAGTAACACATTCATATCTGTAAAGTAAATCGCTTATGTAGGTTTCTAATTGCATAAAACAAAGTTAAAAAATTATACTTGTAGATAAAATTTAGACGTAAGTATTTATTAACAGAATAAAAATTCTTTTATTTATGTTCAAATTCAAAACTTTACAGTGACCGAAACCGATTTGCTTTACAATTTAGCGTTACAACATGTACCGAATATTGGTGATATCATAGCGAAACGATTGATACATCATTGTGGTTCTGCTGAAATTGTTTTAAAGGAGAAAAAGCAAAATCTGCTTAAAATTGATGGTATTGGAAGTGTTATTGTAGGAGAATTATTTAAATCGTACCATTTAAAGGAAGCCGAAAAAGAGATTGATTTTATAAACAACAATAACATTCAAGTGTCTTATTTTAAAGATGAAGAATATCCAGAAAAACTAAAGCATTGTATTGATGGGCCTATTTTGTTATTTCAAGCGGGAGCAATTCATTTAAAAAAACAGAGAATAATTAGTATTGTTGGTTCAAGAAAAATTACCACTAGTGGCATGGCTTTTTGTGAAGATTTAGTTGAAAAACTAGCGATTTATAATCCAGTTATTGTTTCTGGATTCGCTTACGGTACAGATATTACAGCTCATAAAGCTGCTATTAAACACAATTTACAAACCATAGGCTGTTTGGCTCATGGGTTAAATCAAATTTATCCCAAAGTTCATAAAAAGTACATGGTAACCATGGAAAGAAATGGTGGATTTTTTACCGACTTTTGGAGTAGCGATACCTTTGATAAAAATAATTTTTTAAAGCGAAATAGAATTATTGCGGGGCTAAGCGAGGCTACTATTGTGATAGAATCTGCTGAAAAAGGAGGAAGCCTAGTAACTGCCGATATCGCTAATTCTTATAATAGGGATGTGTTTGCAGTTCCGGGAAGAACAACAGATATACAAAGTTCTGGTTGCAATAATTTAATAAAGTATCAAAAAGCACACATGCTCACTAACCCATTTGATGTGCCTTATATGTTGAATTGGCAGTTAGAAGAAGCCATAAAACCAACCGTTCAAAAACAATTGTTTGTTGAGTTAGACGATAGTGAAAAGTCGATTTACAATTACCTAAAAGAAAACAATAAGCAACAATTAGATGTGATTGCTATAGAATGTCAAATACCTATTTTTAAAGTTGCAAGCCTATTATTAAACATGGAACTTAAAGGGGTTGTCAGACCTTTACCAGGGAAATTGTTTGAGGTTGTTTAGGATTGTCATTGACTTCGTCGAATCTTCGATTTCCTGCGCAGGCGGAATAAAAAATTAATATCCTACTTTTTCTCTAACTCTTTTCAATACACTATCTGCAACCAATTTCGCTTTTTCAGCACCTACAGTTAATGCGGCATCAATCTCGTTGAGGTTATTCATGTAGTAATTATAACGTTCGCGTTGCACTGCAAATTTTTCAACAATTAATTCAAACAAAGCTTGTTTGGCATGACCATAACCATAATTGCCATTTTCGTAATTGGCTTTCATGGTTTTTATTTGCTCATCATGCGCTAATAATTTATATAAAGCAAAACAGTTGCAGGTTTTCCAATCTTTTGGTTCTTCGAGTGGTGTGCTATCGGTTTCGATCGACATGATTTTCTTGCGTAGTTTTTTATCATCTAAAAAAATATTGATGGTATTATCTCTACTTTTACTCATTTTTTCACCATCTGTACCAGGAATAAGCATGATGTTTTCTTCAATTTTTCCTTCTGGAAGAACAAAAACATCTCCCATTTTTGCATGAAAACGAGATGCCACATCGCGTGTCATTTCAATATGTTGCAATTGGTCTTTACCAACGGGAATAATTTCAGCATCATACAATAAAATATCGGCGGCCATAAGCATGGGATAGAAAAACAACCCAGAATTGACATCTTCCAATCTATCGGCTTTATCTTTGAAACCGTGAGCCAGTGTTAAACGCTGGTAAGGAAAAAAGCAACTTAAATACCAAGATAATTCGGTTACTTGTGGAATATCACTCTGTCTATAAAATACGGTTTTTTCAATGTCCAATCCAAAAGCTAACCAAGTAGCAGCTACCGAATAAGTGTTTTGTCTTAACATTTCGGCATCCTTAATCTGCGTTAAAGTATGTAAATTGGCAATAAATAAAAACGAATCATTTTCAGGATTGTTCGCCATGTCTATTGCTGGTAAAATTGCGCCTAAAATGTTTCCTAAATGCGGTGTGCCCGTACTTTGTATGCCAGTAAGTATTCTTGCCATAATATTTCTTGCCTTTTCAGCTCTGCTCAAGATAAACTTCAGCAGGAATCTTTTAATTAAACTAAAAAGCAAAGGTAATTGTTTTAGTAAAATAGCTCGATACAATTGTGTATTTTTGATTTGCATGAAAATTTTTAAATATATCTTTTGGCTATTGTACCGTATTTGGTTTTATATACTAGTAGCGAGCCCCATATTCATTGCTTTTCCGATTCTTTTTATTTCTATTTTAAAAGAATCTTGGTATCCATTCTTTTTTAGAATAGCTCGAATTTGGGCAAAAATTATTTTAATTGGTATGGGCTTTCACTGGCTTATTAAAAGCGAACAGACCCCGGAAAAACATAAAAGTTATATGTTTATTGCTAACCATACATCTATGACTGACATTATGCTCATGTTGGTTGTCATAAAAAATCCATTTGTGTTTGTTGGTAAAGCGGAATTAGCTAAAATCCCATTATTTGGTTTTTTCTATAAGCGTACTTGTATTTTAGTCGATAGAACGTCTGAAAAAAGCAGAAAGGCTGTTTTTTTAAGAGCACAGCGGCGATTGAAATCCGGATTGAGCATTTGTATTTTTCCTGAAGGCGGTGTGCCGGATGAACATGTAGAATTGGATGACTTTAAAGATGGTGCTTTTAGGTTGGCCATTAATCATAAAATACCCATCGTACCATTAACGTTTCCTGATAACAAACAACGGTTTCCTTTTTCTTTTTTTAGTGGAAGCCCAGGCAGGATGCGTGTTAAAGTCCATGAATTTTTACCAACGGAAGGATTGGACATTAAAGACACGAAAGAGTTAAATAATAAAGCTAGACATATTATTTTAAACCAATTAAAGATTTTTAGTCTTTAAAATTTATTATAGACGCCACCCATTACGGTTTTCCCACAACCATAATTATGCTTTTTTGATGAATTACATAAATTGAGACAATTTTTGTGTAAGAAAATAAAATATTGTTTTTAAGTTTACGGTATAGCAATCCCCTCTCTAAATTATTAATAGCATAAAGATTTAAATAACCAACCCACATAATTTATGCTCATGAAATTAATTCAAAAAACCCATTCAAAACGGGGCGCCTACATTTTGGTGGCGTTCATAATGCTTTTTAGCTGTAACAAAGATATTCTTGAAAATACGGTAAGAGAAGAGGCAAAAGTTCACGGAACGGGAACAACCGTCGGCTATGTTACCGAATCGGATGTGCCCGAAGTGATAGATGCCATAACCGCTTTCACGGGCATTTCATCATTAAGCAAGACATCTTCCAATAAAGGGATTAATTATAAAAAGTCCTATATAGATATAAAGCGAATCTTAAAAGCCAAGAACAAAGAGTCCATTACAAACTATTCTTTTAGCATAACGGTAGAACATGCCCCATTGAACGAGTTTTACAATTTGATAGTAAATGAGGACGCGAAAGGGAAATTAAGGTCGCCCTATGTCATTAAATATGTTGTGGACGATGATGCATTGGATGCATTTTTAATGAACGATAAAGACTTCCGTTATTTTAAGGGAAAACAGTACATAATGTCCTTTAATGCGTTTTTTAAGGACTCCAGTGGGATATTAAGCAAAAGCAGTTCAACAACAAGTGACTGTGTACAAGAAACGGGAATTGACAATACGGGCAATGGCGGTAATGGGGATTTTTATGACATACCTAATGACCATCCATTAAAAACAGACCCCAATGCCTATGATTATGCACCATATGAATATGGGGAAAGTTATAGGCTTGACTTTAATACCTATGGTGGCACAGCCGGCAGCACATCATACCAAGATACCGTGAGGGATGAGCAATTTCCTGTAAATGCATTAACAAGCCAAGGTTATTCACAATACGCGGTCAACGTGTCTATCTCATCATCTACCTCAATAACTGGAGTCTCAATTACCGGCTACTATAATTCACAAGGAAGCCTTATTAGTCTTACAGTTACCACATTTTTTGGCGGTGGCGGTTCTTCAACAAGGATTATGACATTTATTGCATGGGAGCCGGATGACCATTTGGACAAACAATCCAGTACCTCTAAATCACAAATAGACTGTGCGGAAATAGAGGGAGAAATAGGCGTTAACGTTGGGGATTTGAGTGTAAGTATATTGGGCAGGTTGGGCATAAGCTTAAGGTCATCAGAATCTGTATGGTTAAATACAGAAGCGACCCTATACCAAATATTGAGCATAGACAATTATTTAACTGCCAATGCAGACGCTCAGGGAAATGTTGCTCCTGAAGCTAAAGCATTTGGTAATGAAATCGTTGATTCTGGAGTAGACAACACTTTAGTTACTGCTTTTCCTTTTGTAAAATATCCTCCAAATAGTAATTATGCAACTCAATATCCTAAACTTACAGAATATCTAAAAAATCAGTTGCCAACTATAAACGGCAATAGCACTATTATAAATGCAATTAAAAAATACACAAATCTAACAACCACTGAAATTGAAGATCATCTAAAATGGGGAAATGGACCAACTATAAGAATAGAACAACTGGGTTCTCCATATGGTAAATTCAAAAAAAGCACTGATCCAAATAGCTTATATTTAGACATTGATTTAGTAAATCAATTAGAAAATACAACACCAAATTCAAATTTAGCGAATGCATTTGCATTTCTAATTGGCGTAACTATTTTGCACGAGTATGTTCATTATGGTGACTATAATTATAATGGTGACGCATGGCAATATCCACAGGAGGAAGGTCTGTTATTTGAAAATGATGTTTACGGACAAAGCGTTTGGATTAGTAACGCAGAAATTATTTTAAAAAACAACTAAAATGAAATATCTAATCATAGTTTTTGCTCTCCTTTATTCTTGTAAAAAGGCAGATAGTGATAGAGTAAAATCAAAAATTGACACTCAACCTAAAATTCATTTTTATGAATTCATTTTTGATGAGTTAAAAAAAATTGATACTAATCAATTTTATATCACTTATGAAATCATCAATGATTATACACCTAGCTTAGAAATTAAACAGGCTTTAGTAAAAAATAAGGTAATTATAGAGTCAGAAGCGGATAAGCTTTCGGATAAGTTTATTAATACGGATTATAGTTTAGAATTATCTTCTAAAACAGAAAGTATATTAAATTCTTCAAAAATTATGCATTCTAAAAAAACTGAACTTAATTATACATTCTCTAAGCCTTATCAAATTGATGAAAATAAAATATTAATATTGAATTCAGTTAAATATCGAGACCAATTATCTCAAGATGTAAAAGGTGGTTCAGAAAGAGCTATTATATTCATTAAAGAAAATAACAATTGGAAAATAAAACAAATAGAAACTTTGAATGAAATATGACCATAAGTAACGGATTTAAAATAAATATCAAGGAATATGAATAATCTCTGCTGGAGGCAGTAGTGGGTGTGTTATTTTAAACCAAAGTAAGCTCAACAAAAAAATAAATTAAAATGAAAAACAAATTATTACTATTAATTATAATACTTATCTCGTCAAATTTTTCTTTTTCACAAAATGAAATAAAACCAGACATTAATACGATGTCTTTTCTTGGGAGAGTGCCTCAAAAAACAGAAAGTAATTCTTTATCTGAAAACTTATTAAGAATATTATACTACGATATTCAACCTGAAAATTATCCAAAAATTGGGTATATGAATAAAAAAGGGGAAATAATTATTAAACCAAAATATAACATGGGTTCTGATTTTTACGATAATTATGCCAACATTATCAAGGACTCTATTTATGGTTACGTTAATAAAAATGGAGATGAAGTTTTACTGGATAATTATGATGATGTCTTCTTTTATTATGGGAATACAGGTATTGCTACAAAGAATGGAAAATATGGATTAATCAATCGGAAAGGCGATTCATTGACTAGTTTTAAATATACAATGGTTAGTAATTTTGGATTCAATCATTTTGAATGTCAAATAGAAAACAAAGGAAGTCACATATTAGATTCAGATGGAAAAATCCTTTTTAATAAAGATTTAAATTATGACATAAAAAGCCACTACTTCGATAAAGATTCAATTATTATCTACCAAGAAGTAATAAAGGGAAAAAAACTAAAAGGACTTGTGAATATCAAAGGAAAGAATATAATTATTCCTAAATATGAAGAAATATATTTTGTTAATGACGATGAACTTTATGCTGTAAAAAATGATAAAAAATTCGGTTTTATAAATAAATCTGGGGAAGAAGTAATCCCTGCTATTTATGATGAAGTAGGCTTTAATATAAATGAAAATTTAATCCCGGTACTTAAAGATGGGAAATGGGGTTTCATCAATAGAAAAAATGAAACAAAAATATCATTTGAATATGATGAAGCTTATGCGTTTTTGGAACAATTAGCTTTCGTCAAAAAAGGAGATTTTTATGGATGTATTGATACAAAGAATAGAATCAAAGTAAAATTCAACATGGAGAAAACTGGCTATCCATTTTTCACTAATAGATTAGCTTTATTTAAAGCAAATGGGAAATATGGATTTATTAATAAAAAAGGGAATATTAAAATTCCAGCTATTTATGAGGAAGCATTACCTTTTACAAACGGTTTAGCGTATGTAGAAATGAATGGAAAAGTTGGATATATTGACAATAAGGGAAAAGAGATAATTCCCATAAAATACAAACAACTTTGGTTTGAAAGTAATGGAATTATAAGATTTGCTGAATAGAAAAAAACATTCAGCTAAAATATCCTAAGATGCTTTAAGTGCCAGATATATTTTAAGCCAATTGGCAACTGTTCAAAAAATAAAAACTGCCCCGGGGAGAGGCAGTTTTTTTTCGATATTGTTTTCTATAGGGAGATAGAAAACAATATCCAGATCTAACCAAAAACCTAAAACTTAATTCCGAATCCGGTATATACCCCAATAAAATAAGGTTTAAAATCACCAGATGTATCATTGAATGTGTTGATTTGATATTTAAACATAGGCTCTAAATTCAAATTTATTTTTTTAGAAACCTTATAGTCTAAACCAAAACCAAAATTGGCACTATAACTGGTTTTATTAATGTTGCTTGCTTCTCCAAGACGTGTTTTGTTTCCTTCAAAATCTGAAGACAATTCATTGTCACTTAAAAAGAATGAGCTAAAACCACCTATAACATTTACGCCTAATTTTTTATCAGACAACAGATATTTAATTTCTAATGGGATTTCAATAAAACTTAATGATTGATTGATTGATGTGCTTATACCTGTAGTTGTCGCGAACGATAGAGAGCTTTTATTAGCAAAATTTTGAGTGCTTAAAACAGTGACATCACTGGCGGTATTATTTATTTCAGGTTTTACATTTTTTAAAACACTAATACTTGAGCGACCGTTAAGTGATTGAACCAGTACCACATCATTTGTATTATAACCTAAATTTACTTTATTAACTCCCGAACGAATACTTATCTTATTATTTATAGCGTAACTGGCACTGATACCATAACTCATATTGGTTTCAGAACTCTTAGAATTATTATTAAACTGAGGATCAATGGAAGAGCCTTTACCCAAACTGTTGAAAAAAACAGGCGCAGCGTTTGGGGTAACACTCCACCTATTTAAATTCACTTTTTCTTCTTCATCATTATTTTTGGCTATTTCTATGGCTTCTTCAATAGTAAGCTTATTTTGTTCTTTTTCGTTTGTTTTTGCTTTGTCCGTTTGAATTATTTCAGCATCAGCAATGTTTGATTCTTTATTGGTTTTAAACAGATTGTCAATTTTAGTTTTGTCTACTTCAGCGGTATTAGTCTCAGATGGCTTATTTGTCTTTTCTTCTGAAGTGTTTGCGATTTCAATGGTGCTTTCTGCATTGTTTTTTGTTCTAGACAAGTTATTGTTGTTGCTTGATTTTTTATTGGATCTACTACTTGAAGAATCATCTGTTGTTTTGCCATCATTTTTTGATGCATTATCTGCCACGGATGATACATTTGATGGATTCAATACTTTTTGATTTCTATTGATTATTCTGTTATCATGAGTCGACTTATTTGAATCCGTTTCAGAAGTATTATTACTGGTAATGGTTTCTGTGTTTCTTATGATGTTATTATTGCTTGGATTGTTATAATCTCCAGTTGTATTTACACTATCTATTTGATTCAAATCCGTGTTTTCATCAGTGTCTACCACTTGATGTTGGTATTTATCCGTAGGTAAATCATCATTAAAATAACCATTGCCAATAGTTAACAATAACAACAATAGAGCAGCAACGCCAGCATAACGCCACCAAATAGGGATAACCCTACGTTTCTTTTTCTCTTTTAATTGGGCTTCAATACGTTTCCAAACAGCGTCGTTAGGAGCTTCTTCAAAATCCTTGAAGGCTTCCTGAAACAATCTGTCTATATGTTTATTATCACTCATTCTATAATGACTGTAAATGTTGTTGTGTTCTATAATTTTCAATGGTTTGCTTCAAAGTCTGTCTAGCTCTTGATAAATTCGATTTTGAAGTTCCTATGTTAATTTTTAGCATCTCAGCTATCTCATTATGAGAATAACCATCCAGCACATACAAATTAAAAACAAGTCTATATCTGTCTGGTAATTCTTGGATAATCTTTAAAAGATAATTTAGGGAGATGTTATCTTCGTCTATTTCCAATTCAACGTCTTCCGTTATATTATCATTTATAATCTCAAAAACCTTTTCATTTCTATAACGTTGTAAGGCGGTGTTAATCGTAATTCGTTTCAACCAACCTTCAAAAGAGCCTTTGTTTTTATATTGATCAATTTTATTGAAAATAGTTAAAAAAGCATCTTGCAAATTATCTTCCGCTTCGGCATAGTTGCGCGAATACTTCAAGCATATGGGGAACAATTTACTCGCATAGAGTTTATAGAGGTCTCCTTGTGCTTTGGTATCATTAATTTTACAATTTTCTATGAGTTGATTTAAACTCAAATTAAACTCAGATTAATTAATGTTTAAGTTAGTTTATTCAGTCACGGGTACTTCTATGGTTAAATATTGGTCTACACCATCAGCATCTTCACCTTGCCAAAATTTAAAAATATAACTCCCATTGCTGGTTACATGAAAATTAAAAGAGGCTTCCACCAATTCATTCTCTAAATCTTCACAGTCACTTTTTAAAAATTTATAATCAATAACAGCAACTGTACGGATATTATTTTCTTTGTCATAATAAAATTCTCTAAATGAATGACAGGTAGAGGGTTTAAAATAACTAACCGTAATGGGATATGTTTCTCCAATGGTAAATGAATCTGGGATATCAACGCTTTCAATAGGCAATATTTCTAAATTGAAATCATCGCGATCATTGTCTAAACTACAAGACCCCATTAAAATTAATATAAAACTAAGAATTAAAAATTTTTTCATAACAAATAAAAGATTTGGAATTTATAATAGCTTTTATTGCTAGATGCATAAAAAGTTAAAAGGTTGCGTTATGAAATAAAAAAATCCCGAGAAGTTTCGGGATTTAAAAAATTAATTTAATCTTCTGAAGAAGATGCCGCCTTGGCTATTTTTCTAACCTTGGCTTCAAGTTCGTCCATAAGTTCTGGATTGTCTTTTATAAGTGCTTTTACAGCATCTCTACCTTGTCCTAATTTAGTGTCTTCATAACTAAACCAAGAACCACTTTTTTTAATGATTTCATTGTCTACAGCAATATCCAGTATTTCCCCAACTTTAGAGATGCCTTCGCCATACATGATATCAAATTCAGCTGTTTTAAAAGGAGGTGCTACTTTGTTTTTTACAACCTTAACTCGCGTTTTATTTCCAGTAACATTACCATCAGTTTCTTTTATTTGTGTGGAGCGACGAATATCCAATCTCACAGACGCATAAAACTTAAGCGCATTACCTCCCGTTGTGGTTTCAGGATTTCCAAACATCACGCCAATTTTTTCACGCAATTGGTTAATAAAAATAACCGTACAATTGGTTTTGCTAATAGAACCTGTTAATTTTCTTAAGGCTTGAGACATTAAACGTGCATGTAATCCCATTTTAGAATCGCCCATTTCACCTTCAATTTCACTTTTTGGCGTTAATGCAGCAACAGAATCTATAACCACAATATCGATAGCACCAGAGCGGATTAAATTATCGGCAATTTCTAAAGCTTGTTCACCGTTATCTGGTTGAGAAATAATTAAATTGTCAATATCTACACCCAATTTTTGTGCATAAAACCTATCAAAGGCGTGTTCTGCATCAATAAAAGCAGCAATACCGCCAGCTTTTTGGGCTTCAGCAATGGCATGCAATGTCAATGTTGTTTTTCCAGAAGATTCTGGTCCGTAAATTTCAATAACACGACCACGAGGGTATCCACCAACGCCTAAAGCAATATCTAAGCCTAGAGAACCAGATGAAATGGCTTCAACATCTACTACCGCAGAATCACTCATTTTCATGACCGTTCCTTTTCCGTATGCTTTATCTAATTTATCTAATGTAAGTTTAAGCGCTTTTAATTTTGCTTCTTTTTCGTTGCTCATTTTATTTTTATTTTCTGAAGTAATGGATGCTAAAATAGTATAAGTTTTTTCATCTTACAATTTTATCACGCAACCTTTATGAACATTTTGCATCTACTAATTAAAGTGGGGAAATTTTTGCTATGAAATGATTCCATAATTGAAATTAATTAACGCTTAGGTGTTTCTTTTACCGTGATTTTAACAGTAAGTGTTAATTCGATAGTGACTAATTTAGTCAAAAATAACTTTATGAAAAAGTAGAATATCAAAAAAATGGTTAGTTAGTCTGTAAAGCACTTTGTTTTGGCAAAGTGCTTTTTTTGTGCCATAACTTTTGGTCTGCTTTTAAAAATTGTACTTTTGTACCTTAAAATATTTTTTTAACCTTAAAAACATTCGTATAGCATGCAACTGTACAATAAATTAAGTGCTAAAGAAAGAGCCGAATTAATCGATAAAACAGGAAAAAATCGATTAACACTTTCTTTTTATCAGTATGCCAAAATAGGCAACCCACAACTTTTTAGAGATCATTTATTTCTTACTTGGAACGCCCTTGATGTTTTGGGGAGAATTTATGTGGCGTACGAAGGCATTAATGGTCAATTGTCACTTCCGGCAGATAGATTTAATGAGTTTAAAGCTCATTTAGACACCATAGAATTTCTTAAAGATATCCGTTTAAATATTGCTGTAGAACAACACAATAAATCGTTTTTAAAACTTAAAGTCAAAGTTCGTGACAAAATTGTTGCTGACGGTTTGAATGATGATACCTTCGATGTTACTAACAAAGGCGTCCATGTAAATGCTGAAAAATTTAATGAGCTTATTGAAGACGAGAAAACCATTTTGGTCGATATGCGTAATCATTACGAAAGCGAAATCGGGCATTTTAAAAATGCCATAACACCTGACGTGGATACGTTTCGGGAATCTTTAGATATTATTGAAGCCGATTTAAAAGACTTCAAAGAAGACAAAAATTTGGTAATGTATTGCACGGGAGGCATCCGTTGCGAAAAGGCCAGTGCTTACTTTAAACATAAAGGCTTTAAAAATGTATATCAGTTAGAAGGGGGTATTATAGAATATGCCAGACAAGTAAAAGACCAAAATCTTGAAAATAAGTATTTAGGTCAAAATTTTGTGTTTGATGATAGAAGGGCAGAGCGCATCAGTGATGATGTTATTGCACAGTGTCATCAATGTGGGGGGGCTTTTGATGTGCATACCAATTGTGCTAATGAAGCCTGTCATCTTCTATTTATACAATGCCCTAAATGCAAAGAAGAAATGGAAAATTGCTGTTCAACAACCTGTATGGAAATAAACAGATTGCCTTACGAAGAGCAAAAAGAGTTAAGAAAAGGACAAGGCAATAGCAACGATATTTTCAAAAAAGGACGAGCAGATCATTTACCACATAAAAAAGATTTGCGTAATATTTTTGATCATTTTAAAGTTAATAAATAGTCTGTTATGCAACACATTGAATTAATGGCACCCGCAGGAAATTTTGAATCTCTGCAAGCTGCTTTAGATAATGGAGCAGATTCTGTTTATTTTGGCGTTGAGCAATTAAATATGCGTGCAAGAGCCTCTATAAATTTCACTTTAGAGGATTTATCAGAAATTTCAAAACGATGTCAAGAGAAAAATGTAAGAACGTATTTAACTTTAAATACCATTATCTATGATCACGATTTATCCATTGTAAAAACCTTAATCAACAAAGCTAAAGATGCTGGAATTACTGCTGTGATTGCCATGGATCAAGCGGTTATTATGGCAGCTCGAGAGGTAGGCATGGAAGTGCATATTTCCACTCAAATTAATATTACCAATATTGAGACAGTTAAATTTTATGCCTTGTTTGCAGATACGATGGTTTTAAGCAGAGAGCTAAGCTTAAGACAGGTAAAAAAGATTACGGAACAAATTGAAAAAGATCAAATCAAAGGTCCTTCTGGAAAATTGATTGAGATTGAAATTTTTGGTCATGGTGCTTTGTGTATGGCAGTTTCAGGAAAATGTTATATGAGTTTACATGCGTATAATTCTTCAGCAAATAGAGGGGCATGCAAGCAAAATTGCCGAAAAAAATATACGGTTATTGAACAGGAAACGGGCTTTGAAATGGAAATTGATAATGAATACATAATGTCTCCAAAAGATTTATGTACCATCGATATTTTAGACCAGGTGGCTGATGCAGGCATTAAAGTTTTAAAAATAGAGGGTCGTGGCAGGGCTCCAGAATATGTAGCAAAAGTGATTAAGTGTTACCGAGAAGCGATTGATAGTTTAGCCAATAAAACCTATGAAAAAGTACAGGTGATTTCTTGGATGCAAGAACTTGAAAAAGTGTATAATCGAGGGTTTTGGAATGGGTATTATTTAGGACAGAAGCTAGGTGAATGGAGTAATGGTTCTGGGTCACATGCTACTCAAAAGAAAGTGTATATTGGTAAAGGCACACATTTTTTTCCGAAGCCTCAAATAGGTGAATTTAAAATTGAAGCGTTCGATATTTCTATTGGAGACACTATTTTAATTACGGGAGCAACAACAGGAGTTAAAGAAGTGAAGGTAAAAGAAATGATGGTTAACGATCAAAAACTGAGTAAAGGTACCAAAGGTGATTTAGTTACCATTCCATTAGGATTTAGAATTAGACCTTCTGATAAATTGTATAAAATGGTTGAAAGTAAAGTCGAAGCTTAATGGTAGTCATCACATTGCAACGTAATAAATGTATTGGATGTAACTATTGTGTTGAGTTGGCACCCAACCAATTCCAAATGTCAAAAAAAGACGGAAAATCTGTACTGCTTCATGCAACAGATAAAAAAGGTTTTTTCACTTTAAAATCTAACGAAGAGCATATTTTGGAAGATTGTAACCATGCGTCAAAAGCATGTCCTGTAAAAATAATAAGTGTCAAATCTGTTTAAAAAGGAGATAATATATTTTATAAACATTAGGCTACTATTTTTACTGTTTTAAAGTAAGCATAATAATCTTATCTTTACATCGAGAAGTTTTTTGAAATTATCTTTCAAAAGTCGAATCAGATGGTTATTCTCGCAAATGCGGGAATCCAAAAAATAATTATGAACCTTCATTCGTAATAATTTAATTATTAACGAATTCAATATATACTATATGGCTTGCACAAGTTGCTCAACTAAAGATGGACAGCCAAAAGGCTGCAAAAATAATGGTACTTGTGGTACAGACAGTTGTAATAAGCTAACCGTTTTTGATTGGTTGGCAAATATGTCGTTACCTAACGGAGAAAAACCATTTAATTGGGTTGAAGTCCGCTTTAAAAATGGAAGAAAAGAATACTATCAAAACACCGAAAACTTAACACTAAGCATAGGGGATGTGGTGGCTACACAAGCCGCTTCTGGTCATGATATTGGAATGGTTACTCTTACAGGGGAATTAGTCCGAATTCAAATGAAACGTAAAAACATCTCAGAAACTCCTGAAGAAATTCTTAAAATTTACCGCAAAGCAAGTCAAAAAGATATAGATATTTGGTCTGAGGCACGTGACAAAGAAGAACCCATGAAGGTAAAAGCACGCCAGTTTGCCATAGACCTAAAGCTAGAAATGAAAATTTCTGATATTGAATTTCAAGGCGATGCCAGTAAAGCCACTTTTTATTATACAGCAGAAGAACGTGTTGATTTTCGGGAGCTTATTAAAGTTTTTGCCCGTGAATTTAGAACACGAATAGAAATGAAACAAGTTGGTTTTCGTCAAGAGGCATCCAGACTAGGGGGTATTGGGTCTTGTGGTCGTGAATTATGTTGCTCTACGTGGTTAACAGATTTTCGCTCGGTAAGTACTTCAGCGGCAAGATATCAGCAGCTGTCATTAAACCCACAAAAACTAGCAGGGCAATGCGGCAAATTAAAATGCTGTTTAAATTATGAGCTAGATTCTTATCTTGATGCCCTAAAAGCATTTCCAAAAACAGAAATTAAACTTAAAACAGAAAAGGGAACGGCTGTTTGCCAAAAAACAGATATTTTTAAAGGGCATATGTGGTATGCTTACGAAGGGGAGTGGATGAATTGGCATAAGATAACAACCGTTCAAGCGAACGAAATTATAGCCTTAAATAAGAAAAACCAACCAGTAGCAAGTTTAGAAGAATATGCTTCAGAACTTATGGAAGATACTAAATCTGAATTTGAAAACGTTGTAGGGCAAGATAGTTTAACACGCTTTGATAGTCCAAAACCCAATAACAAACGTAAAAACAATAAAAGAAAAAGGAATCCAAAAGGCGTTCTTCAAGAAAGTGCACCGCAAGAGGGTAATAAGAATAATAAAAGAAAAAAGAATAACAGAAAACCTAAATCTCCAGGCAATAAAAATGTTCAGAAGTAATATTATTTTATCTGTTTTATTTTTTTCTTTTATATGTGTCTCTTGTGACTCTAATCGTGTTTATGACGAGTACAAATCGGTTCCAAATGCATGGAACAAAGATTCTATAATAAATTTTAAAATTAACCCTCCAGATTCGATAAACCGGTATAACTTGTTTGTTAATTTAAGGAACACAAACGAGTATAAATACAACAATTTGTTTTTAATAGTAGAAATGGTATTTCCTCACGGGAAAACAATAAAAGACACTCTTGAATATAAAATGGCAGACCCAACGGGAAAACTATTAGGAACCGGTTTAACAGATGTAAAAGAAAATAAACTTTGGTATAAAGAAGGGGTTGTTTTTAAAGAAGAAGGGATGTATTCTGTCAATATTCAACATGCCATGAGGGAAAATGGAAAAGTTAACGGCGTTGTAGATTTAGAAGGTATCACAGATGTTGGGTTTAGAATAGAAAAAATAAATAATAATTAAATGTCACATCGAGTGATTCCGGTTTCAATAGGAATTATTGATGGTATTATATAACTTAAGTACATGGCAAAGAGTAATAAAGCAA
The DNA here is from genome assembly GCF_003258355.1 of Confluentibacter sediminis. Lineage (GTDB taxonomy): Bacteria > Bacteroidota > Bacteroidia > Flavobacteriales > Flavobacteriaceae > Confluentibacter > Confluentibacter sediminis. The sequence goes on from NZ_QKPO01000011.1 coordinate 181,406, forward strand.
CAGAAAATCAAGATTTTTCAAAATACATTCGTTGGTTTTGGTGGACATTTACCGGAGGTATCTTGTTCATCGTTTTAATTTTTTTATTGATAGGCTTATTTGCTGAAATGCCAGATCATACAGTTTTAGAAAATCCGAAAACAAATTTGGCAACTGAAATTATTTCTTCAGATGGAAAGACACTAGGTAAATTTTATTTTAATGATAATAGAACACCTGTAAGCTATGAAGATTTACCACAAAATTTAGTGGATGCATTAATAGCAACAGAAGATGCCCGTTTTCATAGTCATTCTGGTATTGATGCTATTGGGACTCTTCGAGCTGTAGTTAAATTAGGTAGCGGCGGTGGAGCAAGTACGATCTCCCAACAATTAGCTAAGCAATTGTTTCATGGAGAAGGATCAAAAAACATCATCGAGAGGATGCTACAAAAAGTTAAAGAATGGATTATTGCTATACGTTTAGAGAGACAATATACCAAAGAAGAAATTATCGCACAATATTTTAATATTTACGATTTTGGAAATAATGCAGATGGTATTAGAAGTGCTGCCAGTATTTATTTTGGTAAAGAGCCTAAAGAATTGGATTTAAAGGAATCAGCTATGTTGGTAGGCATGTTTAAAAACTCATCACTTTATGATCCAAGACGAAATCCTGTTGGTGTTAAAAACAGAAGAGATGTGGTGTTGAGACAAATGGAGAAGTATGATTTTATAAATGAAAGAGTTAAAGATTCACTTCAAAAAACCGAACTAGATTTAAATTATTCGCCCCAATCTCATAGAGATGGTATGGCTACCTATTTTAGAGCTTATTTGGATACATTTATGAGAGATTGGATTAAAAACAATCTAAAGCCAGATGGTACAAAATATAGTTTGTATAATGATGGCTTAAAAATCTATACAACCATAGACTCCAGAATGCAAAAATATGCTGAAGCAGCAGTTGAGCAACATATGTCTAAGTTACAAGAAGCATTTTTTAAACAAAACACACCTACTAAGAACCCCACTGCGCCATTTTTAGATTTAAAGAAAGAAGAAATTGACGCCTTGCTTTTACGTGCCATGAAGCAATCTGAACGATGGAGAAAGATGAAATATGATTTAGATAAATCTGATAAAGAAATACAAGAATCATTCAATAAACCAACACAAATGTCAATTTTTGCATGGAAAGATGGTAAAGCCACAGAAATTGATACCATGATGAGGCCTTTAGATTCCATTCGTTATTACAAATCATTTTTGCGTACTGGTATGATGTCTATGGATCCTCAAACAGGACATGTTAAAGCCTGGGTTGGAGGTATGAATTACAGGCACTTTCAATATGATATGGTCAAACAAGGTAAAAGGCAAGTAGGTTCTACATTTAAGCCTTTTGTTTATTCTGCTGCCATAGATCAATTGCATGTGTCACCATGTGATGTTTATCCTGACACCCCTTTTTGTATTGAAAAAGGAAAATATGGCAATGTGGAAGATTGGTGTCCACAAAATTCAGGAGGAAAAAATGATTATGGAGGCACCAGAACTTTAAAAAATGCCTTGGCAAACTCAGTTAATACCATTACAGCTAGATTAATGGACAAAGTGGGGCCACAACCTGTGATTGATATGGTTAAAAAATTGGGAGTAGAATCAGATATTCCTGCTGTGCCGTCCATAGCACTGGGTGTTGCAGAATTAAGTATTTATGAAATGGTTGGTGCTTATGCTGCCTTTGCTAATAAAGGCGTTTATACAAAACCGGTCATGGTTACTAGTATTGAAGATAAAAATGGAACTATTTTATATCAATTCAAGCCCGAAACAAGAGATGTATTAAGTGATGAAACCGCCTATGTTACTGTTAAACTTTTAGAAGGTGTTGTTGAATCTGGTTCTGGAGCCAGGTTAAGAAGAACAGGTGCTCCAAATCAGTTTTATAAGGACGTTATCACAGGTTATCCATATGGATTTACAAATCCCATTGCAGGTAAAACAGGAACTACACAAAACCAAAGTGATGGTTGGTTTATGGGTATGGTACCGAATTTAGTAACGGGTGTTTGGGTTGGAGGAGAAGAAAGATCTGTACATTTTAGGACGATAGACTATGGTCAAGGGGCAGCTATGGCATTACCTATTTGGGGCGTTTATATGAAGAGCTGTTATGCAGATAAAGATTTAAATGTATCAAAAGAAGAGTTTGAAGCCCCTGCTAATTTATCAATAAATGTAGATTGTTCTAATACCACAAAAGTCAATTCTAATGGAACCACTACAATGCCAGATGATTTAAGTTTTTAAGGGATTTATCATATTTAAAAATTTTATAAATTATAAGCCATTCATTTTGAGTGGCTTTTTTGATTTGTGCATGTTTAAATTTATTTCTTTTTCAATGGTAAGATGGAGTATCCCTTTTAAACATTTTAATGGGTTTGTCAAATTTGTTAGTGGACATTTTGTATTTTTAAAGAACAAAATATAATTGTTAATGATAAATAAGGAAGTTTCCAATGTGCAAAAAGCACTTTTTGGTATCACTGATCATATGACTTTAATGCTGGGAGGATTTGGTCTTTCTGGCATTCCAGAAAATGCTATTTCAGAGTTAGTCAGGCTAGGGGTTAAAAACTTAACCTGTATATCCAATAATGCCGGTGTAGACGATTTTGGACTAGGCTTGTTGCTTCAAAAGAAACAAATAAAAAAAATGATTTCTTCTTATGTTGGTGAAAATGATGAGTTTGAACGCCAAATGCTTTCTGGAGAATTAGAAGTAGAATTGATTCCGCAAGGGACTCTGGCAGAACGATGCAAGGCGGCACAGGGAGGTTTCCCAGCATTTTATACGCCAGCGGGGTATGGCACCGAAGTAGCCGAAGGGAAAGAAACTAGAGAATTTGAAGGTAAAATGTATGTTTTAGAACATGCCTTTAAATCAGATTTTTCCTTTGTAAAAGCTTGGAAAGGTGATGTTGCAGGTAATCTAATCTTTAAAGGAACTTCAAGAAATTTTAATCCTTGTATGTGTGGTGCATCTAAAATTACAGTAGCAGAAGTTGAAGAATTAGTGCCTGCGGGTACATTAGACCCCAACCAAATTCATATTCCTGGAATTTTTGTCCAGCGTATTTTTCAAGGCACACATTATGAAAAACGAATTGAACAACGTACTGTCAGACAAAAAGTTTAAAGTTATGAGTATTTAAAGTGCCTTAAATTGGCGTAATAAAACGAACATCACTTTAGACACTTATAACTTTAGGCAATCATAACTAAAAAAAAATGTTAGATAAAATTGGAATAGCGAAACGTTTAGCAAAAGAGCTTAAAGATGGCTACTACGTAAATTTAGGTATAGGTATCCCTACTTTAGTGGCTAATTATGTTCCTGAAGGCATTGCGGTTGAATTTCAAAGTGAAAATGGGGTATTAGGTATGGGGCCATTTCCTTTCGAAGGCGAAGAAGATGCCGATGTAATTAATGCAGGAAAACAAACCATAACAACATTGGCTGGTGCCAGTTTTTTTGATTCAGCTTTAAGTTTTTCCATGATTAGAGGTAAACATGTTCATCTGACTATTTTAGGAGCCATGGAAGTGGCTGAAAACGGCGATATAGCCAATTGGAAAATACCGGGCAAGATGGTTAAAGGCATGGGGGGCGCCATGGATTTAGTTGCTAGTGCAGAAAATATCATCGTTGCTATGATGCATACCAATAAAAATGGAGAGTCTAAATTATTAAAACGATGCACATTGCCACTTACTGGTGTTGGCTGCATAAAAAAGATAGTCACTAATCTTGCTGTATTAGAGGTCACAAGTAATGGGTTTAAACTTCTAGAAAAAGCTCCAGGAGTGTCTGTTGATGATATAAAAAAGGCTACTGAAGGTACATTATTAGTTGAAGGGGATATTCCCGAAATTGTCTTTTGAAATTTAAATAAAACCAGCTTAAATCGATGAAATGTTTATCTAAAATGTATTTCATCGATTTTTTTTGTTTTTAAACAGGTTTTTTAAAATAATTGTTACATATTAGCAATCCTCAAACGAACCAGAGATTAATCATAGATGTCCCAAAATCTATTAAAACTTAACAATTATGAATTACGCAGCAAATCTACCAGAACTACCTACAAATGAAGACAGCAAATTCAAGGAAACGTTAAGAGAGAATTTGCGTTTTGTTAAAAGCCTACTTTACATCACAAAAAAAATATTCATGCTATAATCCTTTAGGGATAGCATGAATAAGTTTTTTGGTGTATTCTTTTTTTGGGTTGTTATAAATAATGTCGGCATCATCTAATTCTTCAATGTGTCCTTGATTCATTACCAATAATTGGTCGGACATATATTTTACAACAGCTAAGTCGTGTGAAATAAAAATATAAGTAAACCCAAAAGTAGCTTTTAATTCATTTAACAAGTTTAATACTTGTGCTTGTACCGAAATATCTAAAGCTGAAACAGACTCATCGCAAACAATGAGTTTTGGTTGAAGGGCAATTGTTCTAGCAATGCCAATTCGTTGACGTTGACCCCCTGAGAATTCGTGTGGGTAGCGATTGAAATAATCTTCAGACAAGCCAACTCGATTTAAAATATCTATTGTTTTGTCTTTTCGTTCACTGTCAGAATTGTAAAGACGATGCACTTTCATAGGTTCCATAATAGCTTCCCCCACAGGAATTCTTGGATTTAATGAAGAATAAGGATCTTGAAAAATAATTTGAATGTCTTTTCTAAGGTTTCTAGTGTCGGCTTTAGACATTTTTGTAATATCAACACCTTTATATAAAATTTTTCCAGAAGTAGCCTTGTCTAATTGAAGAATGGCATTTCCTAACGTAGATTTTCCACAACCAGACTCCCCAACAAGCCCTAAAGTTTCGCCTTCATACAATTTAAAACTAACCTGGTCTACAGCTTTAAAAGTGGTTGATTTTGTAAACCATCCTGATTTTGAAATATATTCTTTTTCAACATTTATAACCTCTAATAAAGGTGGGTTACTATATAATTTTTCATGATTTATTTTACGGTCTTCATCGGTTACTATCTCTTTGGATACCGAGTTGTTTAAATAATCTTGGATGGTTGGCAATACTTTTAATCGCGTATCTAGAGAAGGTCTGGAATTAATAAGCGCTTTTGTATAATTATTTTTAGGATGATTGAAAATGGTGGAAACGTCGCTTTGTTCAACAATATCGCCTTTATACATGACTAAAACGCGGTTAGCAATTTCAGAAATAAGTGCTAAATCATGCGTAATAAAAATGATGCTCATTTTAGTTTTAGCCTGTAGCTCTTTTAATAAGTCGATAATATTTCTTTGAACCGTAACATCTAAAGCGGTTGTTGGTTCATCGGCAATTAAAATATCTGGTTTACAAGCTATAGCCATGGCTATCATAACCCGTTGTTTTTGTCCACCCGAAATTTCATGTGGATACGCCTCATACACACGATAAGGGTCTGGTAACTTTACTTGTTCAAAAAGCGATATGGTTTGTTGCTTGGCTTCCTTTTTAGATAGGTTTTCATGCTGTAATAAGATTTCTTGAACCTGTTTTCCGCAAGTCGTAGACGGATTTAAAGAGCTCATGGGTTCTTGAAAAATCATGGCTATTTTTTTTCCGCGAATGGATTGAAATGCTTTTGATGAAAGTGTTGTTAAATTTTGGTTGTCATAAATAATACTGCCAGAAGTTATTTTGCTAATTTTCTTGGGGAGCAATCCTAAAATAGCCAGAGAAGAAACCGATTTACCGGATCCTGATTCCCCGACAATACCCAATATTTCGTTTTGATTTAAATGGTAGGAAATATGATGGATGACTTCATTTTCGCCAAAGGAAATAGACAGGTTTTCAACCGTTAATATATTTTTTCTCTCCATTAAATATGAATAATATCATCGTCGGTTAATATATCGTCACCACGCAAACGCAAAAATATTTGGGCAACCGCTACTGTATCTTTTTCGCAATACGTAACAATTCTATCAATATCATTGTCTTCATAAAATACGCTGTACACTTCGCTACCATCAATATCATCTTTGGGTGATGGAATGCCTAAAATATGAGTTAAAAGCTTTAAAGAGGTGTAATTTTTGTAATCACCAAACTTCCACAATTCTAGAGTGTCCAGATAAGGTACTTCCCATGGTTTTTTGCCAAAAAGATTCAGTTTGTGTGGCAATTCTATATTATGAATGATCATACGACGGGCAATGTATGGGAAGTCAAATTCCTTACCATTGTGAGCGCACAATAAATGTTTTGTTTCACTGAAATGCGATATCAGTAAGTTTTTAAAATCTTTTAATATTTTAATTTCATTGCCAAAGAAAGACGTTACTCTAAATTTTCTTAAATCACCCTGAAGTTTAAAATAACCAACCGAAATACAAACTATTTTGCCAAATTCTGCCCAAATGCCTGCACGTTCATAAAAATCTTCGGCACTTTCATCTTCTTTTCTTTGATATTGCGATTTTAAGTCCCAAAGATGTTGCTTGGTTTCATCTAAATCAGAGAATTGTTGCACTTCTGGAACGGTTTCAATATCTAGGAATAATATGTTTTCAAGGTTTAGTTTTGATATCATTATTTAATTAGTACAAATGCGGTTAAATTTTGAATGTTTATATCTCCTTTTTCAATATTAATGTTTAACGATTCAATAATAAGTTTCATTAAAACCTTATCGTTTTTAAAATTAAATATTAGATCTTCTTCGGGTAACTCATAATAATAATCGGAAGGATTTTTATCGATTAAAGATTTAAGGTTTAATTCAAATAAAATAGTATCATGTTCTTTAATTACCGCTTGTGTTTCGTGGTTAATTATTTCAAAAGTATAAATACTATCGATGCTGTTCTTTGGTTGCTTTTGAAAAGATATATAATATAATTTTTGATAGTTGTTTAAATCTGTATTTAAAGTGGTTTTATCTAAAACAAATGACATGTATTTGCTGTCAAGATTATCATTTTCTTTAGGTTTAATAATATTTAAACTATCTAAAATGTAAGTAGTATTTAAGTAGTAATTATTTTTAAATTTCCCGTTTCTACGTAAATAAACACTATCTAATTTAACGCCTACAATAGAATCTAATAAATCGAGTTTGTCTCTTTTATAAAAATAACGTAAAACAGATTCTAATGTTTCATACTCTTCTTTAGTCGCTATATTTTTATTTAGTTTGGCAGTTCTAAATGCCTGTTTAAATTCAGAAAGTTGACTAATTTTAGATATGTTAAAAGCACTCCAAAACCCTATTGAAATTAATAGTGTTACTATGGTAAGTGTAAGTGGTAAAATTTTTAAATACTTATTTTTGCTAAACAGTAAATACCCTGTCATTCCAGTAATCCACAAAGCAAGAATTAAAATAAAGTATCTGTTTTCTGTAAACCCATAATCTCCAATACGCTTAAAAATAGCGATAAATAACAATAGCAATAAAGGTGTTAATAGATAATAAAACCATGGATGAAATCGATTTATTACAGGAGATTTTATTGTTTTTTGAATGGGGTTAATCATAGTTTGTATAATAAACCCAAGTAGAGATAAAGCTATTACAAGATATGAAACCCAGCCTTTTGGAAGATTCCATGTAAATAAAATTTTAAAACTATAAGCATACAGGATAATTAGATAAAGTATAACAAGGGGGATTAAAATATATTTTACAAAAACTTCTAATGCTTTATTGTAATTTATAGTTGTTTGCTCTTGAATGTTTTTAGGAAAATCTGATAAATACGTCCAAGTATTTACAATACCTAAACAGAATATAAATATTTGAAAATACCGTTCACCCTTTATTTCAAAAACAAATAAATACTCAATAGCTAAAAGAGCAAGACTTAGACCTAAGTATAAGACTATTGAAAACAATAAACTCCTGCCAATAGCTATAAATATGGATTTTAAATAATTCCAGAATGCATTTTTATTCCAAGAATTTAAAAAAGGAGACACAAATAAAAATAAATGACCAGCAAATACATACAGTAAAAAACGTGTATAATATATTGGGTTTTTGAAGCTGTCTTCTTTTGGTAAGTGAAAATAGAAAATTAATAGTAAAGCAATAGTTATAATAAATAACCACATTTTTGGTTTGGATCCTTTTTGTTGTTCAATAAAAAATTGTGTTCCAATCAACCAACTAATTCCTAAGAATAGCGTTGATGTTTCTCGCACGTAATTATCGAAGTCTAAATCAAATTCAACAATGTATATAACAAAGAACGTTCCTAAAATAGCCCATGTTAAGGTTATAGGAAAACGTAAAAATGCTGATTCGGCTTTTTGATATATTTCACTAAAATTAAATAGCTTCATATTACTTAGTTTCAATCATTTTATAAGCTTCTTCTATATAAACTGTAATATCATCAGTAAATTGACCAACACCTTCATCGGGTGATTTTTTGTGTCCTAAACGTACGATAATTACATTATCGTTAGGTTCAACTATAACGTACTGACCAAGATGGCCACGCATCATAAAAAAGTGCTTATTACCCATATTCTTCATCCACCAACCATAGCCATATTGTGGACTTTCTTTAAATCTTGGAGTTATTGATTTTACAACAAAGGCAGAATCCAATAACTGTTCTCCGTTCCATTTTCCATAATCTTTGTATAGTTTTCCAAAACGTGCAAAATCTTTAGCGTTACTGGAAATACAACAAAATGCTTTAGCCAATCGGTTTTCCTTATCATCTAATTCCCAAAGCGCATTTTCAGTCATGCCCAAAGGTTGCCAAAAACTTTCTGAAAGATAATTTGCAAGTTTTTTACCGGTTGCTTTTTGAATAATCATCCCCAATAATTGGGTGTTACCACTTAAGTATTCAAATGATTTTCCTGGTGTTTTAACAATTTTTTGATTTAAAATAGTTTTAGCTAAATGAGTATCATAATTGGCTCTTGCTGTTATAGAAAAAGGACCTGTATAGTCTTCTACCCAATCTAAACCAGAAGCCATAGAAGCTAAATCGCCTACGGTAGTTTTTGTATGGTTATATTCTGGATAAAAATCACTAATGGGTTGATCTAGACTTTTTATATAGCCTTCCATAATAGCTTTTCCCAACATAGACGTGGTAATGCTTTTTGCCATAGAAAAAGAGTTAGTTTTAGATTCGGCATTAAAACCATCATAATAATTTTCAAACCAAACACTATCATTTTTTATAATGACATAGGCTACCGTTCCCCAATCTTTATTGACTTTAAATAACTTTTCTGTTTCTTTCACAGAATTGTAGTTTTTATGAAGTGGCCAAGGAATCGTGTTATTTCCCTTTTTTATGGTATCGTTTTCAAAATAAGGATAATCATCAATAAAAGCTGTAGTGTGCCCAGTAAAATATACGACGCGAACCCCTTTTAAAATATAGCCATAACCAGAAATATATAACAAAAGGATGAGTGTTCCAATGATGATGATAATCCATTTAAGGAACTTTTTGAAGAATTTCATATCTAATATTTAGTAGAATTAAATATAGTAATTTATGATGAACTTCTTAATATTTTAAAAATTGAAAGTCAAAATAAAGATTGTTGCTTAAAAGGACTTTCATGTTCTAAAAGCCATTGCTTGCGATGCAATCCACCAGCATAACCCGTTAAGCTACCGTCACTACCAATAACACGGTGGCAAGGAACTACAATCCATAAAGGGTTTTTGGCATTGGCATTGGCAACAGCGCGAATAGCTTTTATATCACCAATTTGTTTAGATAAGTCTAAATAGGAAACGGTTTTTCCATAAGGAATTTGTTCCAGCAGTTCCCATACTTTCTTTTGAAATTCGGTGCCTTCAGGGTTTAATTTAAGGTCGAAATTTTTACGGATGCCTTGAAAATATTCTTCCAACTGAAAGGCACAATCTTCAAGATGTATCGGAATAATATCGGTGATTTTTTCATCAGAATTAAGAACGGTTACAGATGAAACTCCATTTGTATCACCTATAATTTTAGTATAACCCAAAGGTGTTTTAATGATGCATTCTTCCATTAGTTTTGAGAATTATCTTCATGGTAAATTCCTAATTTTTTAGCACGTAATTCCCAGCTTCTTCTTGCTAAATGTTGAAGATCTGATACACTGTCGCTTTCATCCATAATTTCTAAACCTAAAAGTGTTTCAATCACATCTTCCATAGTAACCAATCCGCTGACACTTCCATATTCGTCAACCACTAATGCCATATGATTGCGTGATTCAACTAACTTTTCGAAAAGATTTGGGATGGGTAATTTCCTATCCACAACGATAATATCTCTTTTTAATTCTGATAGTTTTTTTAAGCCATTATCAAGAGCCATTTCTTTAAAGATATCATCTTTTAGAACAAGTCCCTCAATGTTATCTGGATTGTCTGAATAAATGGGAATTCTTGAAAAACGTAGGTTTAAATTTTTATTGAAAAAATCTTCAACGGTTGTATTTCCATTTTCTACCTTCATAACGGTTCGTGGTGTCATAATATCTTTTACAAACACCTCTTTAAACGTTAGTAAATTCTTGATTATTTTAATTTCGTTATCTTGAAATACGCCTTCTTCATGTGCTATATCGGTCATAACCATAAAACTTTCTCTACTTAAAACACTAACATGACCTTTACCTCCAATTAATTTTGTGGTAAGTTGCATAAGCCAAAGTAATCCCGTCCATTTTAAGGGGAAAATTAGAATATTGAGTGCTTTAGAAGTGAAATTTGCCAGTTGTTTCCAGTAAGTGGCACCAATTGTTTTTGGAATGATTTCTGAGGCTGTCAATATAAGGAAAGTCATGACAGCCGAAACGATAAAAACACCATAACTGTCGCCATCCCCATATATGGTTTCGGCCTGTTTACCTACTAAAATAGCCCCCACTGTATGGGCAATGGTGTTAAGTGTTAGAATAGCAATTAGAGGTCTGTCTACATCATTTCTTAAAGCTTCAAGTTCAGTGGCGTAAAGTTTGCCTTCTTTTTTTTTAATTTTTAGAAATGTTGGGGTAATACTTAAAAAAACAGCTTCCAAAATAGAACATAGAAAAGAAAAGAAAATAGAAATTAAGCCGTAAAATATTAATAACCCCATGAATTTATAAATGTTTATTGCTAATTTACGAAATCAATTTCACAATATCCTTAGCAAAATAACTTGCAATAATATCTGCCCCAGCACGTTTTATGGCAGTTACCTGTTCTAATATAACGGCATCATGGTCTAACCAGCCTTTTTCGGCAGCTGCTTTTACCATGGCATATTCACCAGAAACTTGATATACAGCTACAGGCACATCAACGGCATTTTTAATGTCTCGAACAATATCTAAATAGCATAAGCCTGGTTTTACCATCACGATGTCTGCACCTTCATCAATATCCATTTTGGTTTCTCTAATAGCTTCTATTCTATTGGCATAATCCATTTGATAGGTTTTTTTATCTTTTGGAATGTTAATCATGTCAACAGGAGCAGAATCTAAGGCGTCACGAAATGGTCCGTAAAATGCCGATGCATATTTTGCAGAATAACTCATGATACCGGTATTAATAAAACCATGATTTTCTAAAACTTCACGCATTTGTATAATTCTACCATCATTCATATCGCTTGGTGCTACAAAATCGGCACCAGCTTGTGCATGTGTTAAAGCCATTTTTGCCAAAACTTCAGAGGAGGCGTCGTTAAGAATGATACCGTTTTCAACAATACCATCATGACCGTAAACGGAGTATGGGTCTAAGGCTACATCCGTCATCACTAACATGTCGGGACAGGCATTTTTAACTATTTTAACCGCACGTTGCATGAGCCCATCAGGATTTATAGCCTCTGTACCTTTATTGTCTTTTAAACTGTCTGGTACTTTAGCAAATAGTAAAACCGATTTAAGCCCTAAATGCCAAAGGTCTTTAACTTCTTTTTCTAACACATCTAAACTATAACGAAAGTAATTGGGCATGGATGGAATTTCATCTTTAACGTTTTTGCCTTCCACCACAAAAAGTGGCACTAAAAAATCGTTAGGTGAGATGAGGGTTTCGCGAACCATAGAACGAATAGCTTCGTTTGTTCTTAGTCTTCTATTTCTTCTTAATGGGAACATTGTTTTATTTTTTATTTACTTAATCCTAAGTAAGTCCAGTGATTATTTTGTTTTACAAAAGCAGATTTTTCATGAATGATTTCTACTTTTCCGTTTTCATAAAAATAAGCGTTAAATGTTACCGTTCCTTCTGTATCGTTTTGGGTTCCTTTAAAAGTTTCTAAAACTTCTAATTTTAACCATCGAACGGATTTAGACCATTTAACAATTTCTTTTTTTTCTTTAATTGGTCGTGTTGAACTATGGTGGCTTTGCATTAAATAGTCGCCATCAGCTAATACAAATGCACTATATCTTGAGCGCATTAATTGTTCTGCAGTTTCAACCTCTGCTAAATTTTTATGTGCTATTTCACAGCAATTATTATATGATTTTAAACTTCCGCAGTAACAATTCATTACACCCAATCTTTAGGATTTTTTAATACGCTCAAAAGCTTTTCTTCGTCGCTTCCTTTTTCTGGATGATGGTCGTAAACCCATTGCACGTGTGGCGGTAAACTCATTAAAATACTTTCTATACGTCCGTTGGTTTTCAATCCGAAAAGGGTACCTTTATCATGAACCAAATTAAACTCCACATAACGTCCCCGTCGAATTTCTTGCCAAGTACGCTGCGCATCAGTATAAGGCAAATCCTTTCGTTTTTCAACTATTGGTAGATAAGCATCTAAAAAACTATTGCCAACCTCTGTTACAAAGTTATACCAGTTTTCCATGCCCATAGTTTTGGTAGCTTTACAATAATCGAAAAATAAGCCACCAATGCCTCGTCCTTCATGTCTATGAGCATTATAAAAATACTCGTCGCAACGTTTTTTATAATCGGGATAAAATTCGGAATGATGTTTGTCACAAGCCGTTTTACATACTTGATGGAAATGAATGGCGTCTTCTTCAAATAAATAGTAAGGTGTTAAATCTTGTCCACCACCAAACCAGCTATCTATCATGTCTCCATTTTCATCATACATTTCAAAATAGCGCCAATTAGCATGGACTGTTGGTACCATGGGGTTTTTTGGATGAAGTACTAAACTGATTCCACAAGCAAAAAAATCAACATCACCCACATTAAAATAGGTTTGCATGGATTTTGGTAATTTTCCATGAACCCCCGAAATGTTAACCCCACCTTTTTCAAATACATGGCCATTTTCAATCACGCGGGTTCTTCCACCACCGCCTTCTGGACGTTTCCATATATCTTCTTTAAAAGTGGCTTTGCCATCTATTTTTTCTAAAGTTGAAGTAATGGTATCTTGTAGAGAATGGATGTATTTAAAGAATGTATCTTTCATTATATTTTTTTAGTTGTTGTAACACTTAAAATAATATAACCAATGATGGCCGATATTAACGAGCCTATAAGAATGCCGATTTTTGCAGAGTCTAAATAAATAGGATCCTCTATAAAAGCTAAACTTGCAATAAAAATAGCCATAGTAAATCCAATACCAGCTAAAAAGGACACGCCTATAATTTGCCTTGGGCTAATATCTATGGGCACTTCAATAATTTTTGTTTTTTCAGCTAAAAATATAATACTGGAAATACCGAGGCTTTTCCCGATAATTAAACAAATAATGATATTTATGACTAAAGCAAAGTCTAACGGAATATCACTATTAATAATAACACCGGCATTTGCCAATGCAAAAATAGGTATGATGAAATAAGCAACCCAATCATGAAGATTATGTTCTAAGTGTTGAAGAGGTGATTGGTACTTGTTTGCCCAATCTTCCAAATTATCAATTTCGTTAATTTGTTCTTTTGAAAGAATGGGTTTTTTTAAAATTGAAGCTTTTCTAATGTTTTCTGTAATTTCCACTAAATTATCTACAAACTCAGGCGTTTTGATTTTTTGACTAATGGGTACAGAAAATGCCAATAAAACACCAGCAAGCGTAGGATGTATGCCGGCTTTTAAAAATAGGGTCCAAATAACAATTCCAAAAGAAATCATTATAAATTTAGAATAATATCCTTTATAAGATATAAGATACAAAATAGCTAATAGCGTAATGGCAGTTATTAATAACCCAAAGCTAATGTTCCCACTATAAAACAAAGCAATAACCAAAACAGCCCCCAAATCATCAACAATAGCGAAAGCCGTTAAGAAAACTTTTAAGCTTAAAGGAACTTTATTGCCAAGGAGTTTTAATACAGCCAATGAGAAGGCAATATCGGTAGCCATAGGAATGCCCCAGCCCTTGAACGTTTCGGGGTTTTGATTTAAAATAACAAAGATACCTACAGGCACTAACATACCTCCTAAAGCACCAAACAGAGGAAAAGCTATTTTTTTAATAGAGTTTAATTCGCCAATAAGAAATTCCCTTTTGATTTCTAGTCCAATTAAAAAAAAGAAAATCGCCATCAACCCATCATTAACCCATAAAATTAAAGGTTTATATAACTCAAAATGTTGGGTCGTGAAACCTATTTTATATTGCCAAAGCGATTGATAGCTCTCAGAAAAAGGAGAATTAGCCCAAGCCAAAGCAACAATGGTCGCTGCCATTAATAAGATACCGCTAAAGCTTTCTATCTTGACAAATTTTTGAAATGGAGATAAGATTTTTTCAGGTATCATGTATTGGTTTTAACTTTTATATTCTTTCACGGCATCAATAAATGCTTTGGCGTGGTCTAAGGGAATGTTAGGCAAAATACCATGACCAAGATTTACAATGTATTTATCTTTACCAAACTCATTAATCATTTGATGCACCATTTTTTTAATTTCAGAAGGAGGCGATAATAAACGAGCTGGGTCAAAATTACCTTGCAGCGTGATGTTCCCGCCCGTTAAATACCGCGCATTTCTGGGAGAGCATGTCCAATCGATACCTAATGCAGAGGCATTGCTTTTTGACATATCGCCAAGCGCAAACCAACAGCCTTTTCCAAAGGCAATAACAGGAGCATCATCTTTTAAGGCTTCAATAATTTGATTGATATATTGCCAAGAAAATTCTTGATAATCGACGGGTGATAACATACCGCCCCAAGAATCAAATACTTGAACGGCATCAACGCCTGCTTTCACTTTTTCCTTTAAATAGGCAATTGTTGTATCTGTAATTTTTTGAAGTAAGAGATGAGCTGCGACAGGATTTGTAAAGCAAAACTCTTTAGCTTTATCAAAGGTTTTACTGCCTTGACCTTGCACACAATAACATAAAATGGTCCAGGGTGAACCCGCAAAACCAATCAAAGGAACTTCATCATTCAACAATTCTTTGGTAGCTTTTATGGCTTGGTATACATAGTCTAATGCCACGGTTACATCTGGAACAATAACATTGTCAACATCTTTAGATGTGCGAACTGGATTAGGCAAATAAGGTCCAAAATTAGGTTTCATTTGTACTTCAATATCCATGGCCTGTGGAATCACCAAAATATCACTAAATAATATAGCGGCATCCATACCATAACGACGGATTGGTTGTACCGTAATTTCACTTGCAATTTCTGGAGTTTGGCAACGTGTGAAGAAATCGTATTTCTCGCGTAGTGCTATAAATTCTGGTAAATAACGGCCTGCTTGACGCATCATCCACACAGGGGGTCTATCTACAGTTTCTCCTTTTAACGCTCTTAAAAATAAATCGTTTTTTATCATGTTTTTTGTTGTTAGTTGTTGGTTGTTAGTTTTTGGTTTCTGGAATGGATTACTTCAAAACCTCAAACTAACAACCAACAACTATTATATATAATGCTCATTAACCAATTCAATAACACTTTCCACGGTTGGAACTTTTGAAACTCTAACATCTTTAAAATGTTTCTTTGCCTCGGTTGCCGTGGTATCACCAATACAAAAAGCAATGCCATGTGCTTTGTTTTTTTCTAAATAACTTTGTACTGTTGAAGGACTGTAAAACATAATACCCTCAATAGATTCTGGTAGTTTTATAGCATCGAACTTTGTTTGATAGGCTTCTACTTCATTTACTTTTATATTGTTTTCTTCTAAAATTGTCGGTAAATCATCCAATCTTAAATCACTACAAAAATACGTCACTTCATTTCCTTCCATGTATTCCACTAAATAGTGAGCTAATTTTTTTGCGCTATTTTCTGAATGGGTAACTTTACCAATCTTTTTTTCAACCAATTGTTTCGTTCTCCTGCCTACACAATAAATATTTTTAAATTGTAACTCGATGGCAGAATAATTTGTTATTAAAGATTCTACGGCATTTTTACTGGTTATAACAACGTTTTTTATTTCATTTTTTAAAAATCGCGGATGTATCCTGTTTAAACTTATTTTAATGAAGTCGGTACTATCAAAAACCACTTTTTCATGAAATAAAAGTTTCTGACTTTCAGTAAGCGTTTTGGTTGAATAGACAGTCGTTTTTTTGTTTGAATTTTTAATGACATCCATTAAGCGTTTGCCTCCACGTTCAATAACAAATTCGGCACAAAAATTAGCTATATCATGATGTTCGCCTAATTTTTTAACTCTGGTAACATCAATTCTTTTAGAACCGTCGGTACTTAACAAAACACCCTTAAAAGTGACTTCTTCATTTTTAATATAAGCCAAAGCTCCAATAGGGGCTGTGCAGCCACCTTCTAATTTGTTTAAAAACTCACGTTCAATAGTAGTGCAAATCTCTGTTTCTTCATGATTTAGTTCTTTGCAAATCGTTCTAGTATCTTCATCATCTTGTAACGCTGTAATCATAATGGCACCTTGCGCAGGGGCAGGAACCATCCACTCTAAATTAATGGCGTCTTCAGGTCTTAAGCCAATTCTGCCAATGCCTGCGGCAGCGAAAATGGCACCATTCCAATCATTGTCTTCTAACTTTTGTAAACGAGAGTTTACATTTCCTCGTAAATCTACAATCGTATGGGTTGGAAACCTATTTAACCATTGCGCACGTCTACGCAAACTTCCTGTAGCAACAACACCTTTCTTTGAACTTAAAAACTCTTCGTTATCTTTAAAAATCAACGTGTCATGGACGTTACCACGTTTTAAAACGGCTGCTTGAACAATACCTTGTGGTAAAACCGTTGGAACATCTTTTAAAGAATGTACGGCAATATCAATATCATGATTTAGCATGGCAATGTCTAAAGTACGAGTAAAGATTCCTGTGATTCCCAGTTCATATAAAGGTTTGTCCAAAACCAAATCGCCAGTAGATTTTACGGGAACCAACTGGGTTTTATGACCTAAGGTTTCAAGTTGACTTTGAACTATTTTGGCTTGCCACAGTGCTAATTCACTATCGCGAGTACCAATTCTTATTATTTTAGACATGTATTAAAGCTCTATTTTTTATGGATGTATTATTCTTTTTTTATTAGATTGGATTGTTAGCTCATATTTCCAATTTCAGAAATTTTTTCGTTTAAACCAAACACCACTAGAACATCGTCGATTTCAATAACCGTGTCCCCCGTAGGAATTCCAATAACTTCTAATTGGGTTGTAGAAACACCAATTAAGTTTGTTTTTTCTTTTTTACGTAAAATGGTAATAATATTTAAGTTGTAGGTCCCTCTAAAATTTAAATCTATAATTGTTTTGCCAACAAAAGCCTCAGGGGTTTTAACTTCAGATATGGAATAACGATTATCAATTTTAAAATTATCTACAATATTTTTCAAATTAAGCTTATCGGTTAATTTGTCCGCAGCTTCTTGTTCAGGATGAACAATAAAATCAATGCCCATGGCTTGTAAAACAGTATCGTGTATGGGAGAAAGTGATCTGCTTATTACCTTCGCCTTAGATAGTTTTTTAATAATAGCTGTTGTTATTATGGCTGCGCCTTCGTTTTCGCCAATGGCTACAACAGCTATATCTGTTTGTTTTATTGGAAGGGCTTGATATGCTTGTTCGTTTGTTGAGTCTAGACAAATGCTATGGGAAATTTTATCTTTAATTAAATTAACTTTGTCCATTTTAACATCAACGCCAATAACCTCATTGCCTGTTTCTGTAAGGCTTAAAGCTAATGACATTCCAAAATTGCCGAGACCAAAAATGATAACTTTCATAATTATCGAATTTTAATTTATTAAAATATTTTCTTGTGGATATTGATAAAATTTTTGTTCTACTTCACCAAGCATACCAAATAGTAAGTTAAGCATACCAATTCTGCCTAAAAACATAACAATTATAATAACAATTTTACTAGAATAGCACAATGTAGGTGTTACATTTAAACTTAAGCCAACGGTACTGTATGCCGAGAAACATTCAAAAGCTATTTCTAGTAGGTTTTTTTCAGGTTCGAAAAACAGTAATAAAGTAATGGCTATACCAATAACAATTAACGAAATGCAGATAATGGCAAACGCCCTGTTTACAGTGCTACTTGAAATCTCCCTAGTGTTAATCTCTATTCTTTTTCTTCCTCGGGCTGTTGCAAAAATATTTAAAATAGCTATAGCAAAGGTACTTGTCTTTATTCCACCACCAGTTGATGCAGGAGATGCTCCAATCCACATCAATAAAATGACAAAAAGTAAAGAAGGTGTAGCTACTTGTGTATAATCTATGGTGTTAAAACCTGCGGTTCTTGGTGTTACCGATGAAAACATAGCAGCTGTAATTCTTCCAAATGTAGAGGTGTGTTCTTTTAGCGAATAATTAGATTCAGCAAAGTAGAAAAACACAAATCCAATAACAAGCAGAATACTTGTGGTCACTAAGATTAATTTAGAGTTTAGGGTAATAACCCTAACCGATTGCAATTTTTTCTTTTTGTGAAATAGGTTAACAAAGAAATTTTTAAAATAAGCTACAATATTAAATACTATGTTATAGCCTAAGCCGCCAAAAATAATAAGCACCATAATGACCCATTGCAACGAGTAATCAAAGCGAAGGCCTGGATCGTAAAAACTTGTTGATGAGGTTGAGAAACCGGCATTACAAAATGCAGAAATGGAGTGAAAAATAGAGAAAAATAGTTTGTTCTCAACAGATGTAACCTCATCAATTGAGGTATATATAAGAATGGCTCCAATAATTTCTAAACCAAAAGTAAACAAAACAATTTTTACTGCCATCTTAAAAACGTCTTGCAGGTTTTCAGAAGCAGTAAAATCTTTTACATACATGCCTTCACGGAAGGATGAGCTTTCTTTAAAAAAATAAGCAAAAAAGGACGTAAAGGTTAAAATGCCTAAACCACCAATTTGTATTAAAACCATAATAACGGTTTGTCCTAATTGAGTGAAGTCGTTTGCAGTATCTAAAACGGCTAATCCTGTTACGCAAATAGCACTTGTGGATGTAAAAAGGGCATCAATAAATGAAATGCCATTTGTTGTTACTCGAGGAAGCATTAAAAAAAAAGCTCCAATAAGCGAAAAAATACCAAAGCTACCAATAAACAAAATGGCAGGGTTAAAGTAAATTTTATAAATATATTTTATTAAAAATGAAAGTCTTATAAGTAAATAAAAGAAGAGTCCAATCTCAAATACAACTTTAGTTTTTAAAGTATGCTGAACTATGGAATAATCATTGTTGTAAAATATAAATGAAGTAGCGGCAATTAAAGTTATTAGTAAAATAGTAATATTCAATCTTACAGATTTCTTAGAACTTTTATCTTTAAATTGATAGCTTTTCATCACGTTAAAAGCTATTAATATAATTACAATAGCAAAAAAGCCAACTAGTTTATACGGTTTATAATCATCATTAATAGTGAAACCAAAATCAAAGATTAAGAAGAATAAAATAAAGACATCTATAAAACGATATAGATTTATAAAGGTTTTGTTGTTTTTCATTTTATCTTAAAACTTTAAGTTTTTTTACTTTGTTCTTTGGAGTTAAAATCTAATCATAAGAATAAAGTAACAAATGTAAAAGTTTTAAACATTTGTTGGGGTTTCTTCTAGCTGAAATACTTTTTTAATAAGCTCTAAGCTTTCTTCCGTAGACATATTATCGTTTTTTAAATGAGATGCAAAATGATTAGTGATTTTTTGAATGATATTATTGCTAATCAGTTCAGCCTGCACTTCATTAAAATCTGAAAGTTTTTTGCGTTGGGTATCTAACTCAGAAGAAGCAAAATCAAGTAATTTATGTTTTAAAGCTTTTATGGTTGGGGCAAACTTTCTAGTTTCTAACCAATCATTAAACTCAATATTTACCTCTTCAATAATGGCTTCAGCCAAAGGAATATGGGTTTTTCTTCTTTCTAAGGTTTCATCGGTAATTTGAGAAAGATGGTCTAAATGAACGAGCTTAACATTCCCTAAATCTTCAACATTTTCGTCCACATTTTTAGGGATGGACAAATCTAAAATTAAAAGTGGTCTTTTTGTTTGTATAACCTGTTTATCTATAGTTGGGTGTTGGGCGCCAGTTGCTACAATTAATATATCTGAGCTATTGATTTCTTCTTGTAAATTAGCATAATCTTTAACTATTAAATTGAACTTTCCAGCAATTTGTTCGGCTTTGTTTTTTGTTCTATTTATTAAAGTAATATGTTCGTTTTTAGTGTGCTTTATTAAGTTTTCACAAGTGTTTCTTCCTATTTTTCCAGTGCCAAAAAGTAAAATATTTTTATTTTTAATATCTTCAACTGTGTTGAAAATATATTGAACCGAAGCAAATGACACGGATGTTGCGCCAGACGATAATTCGGTTTCGTTTTTAATGCGTTTACTTGCCTGAATGACAGCATTAACAAGGCGTTCAATAAAGGGATTTAATAATTCGTTTTTTCTTGAGAGTTTCGCACTTAGTTTTAATTGGCTAATAATTTCAAAATCACCTAAAATCTGACTATCTAATCCAGAGCCAACTCGAAACATATGAGATATAGCTTCTTTGTTTTTATAAATATATGCTACTCCTTGAAATTCTTCAACCGTACCATTGGTATTATCGCAAAGCAATTTTATAAGTTGATAGGGGTGTTGTGCAAACCCATAAATCTCGGTTCTATTACAAGTGGAAGTCACTATTAAACTTTCAATGTTTTCAGCTTTAGCTTGATCAAGCAGTGCTTTTTTTGAATCTTCATTCAAACTAAAGCGGCCTCTTATGTCAGCATCGGCTTTTTTATAGCTCAAACCAATGGCATAAAAGTAATTACTTCTAGATATGTTGTATTTTTGCATGCTCTCCCTGAAAATTGCGAGAACAAATGTATGCTGATGGGAAGATAAAAAATAACGCTCAAAGAACTTTTAGTATCGTTTCTGGTTTTTTAATCGCTTTTTATGCTAAAATATGATAATTATCATATTTTAGCATATATTTAAATAGCTTTAAGCAATGTAATTTATAACGAATCTAAATAAATGGTTGTGATTAGTGATAAAAATCAAATAGAAAATGTCGCTCAAAGTACTTTTGAAGAAACAAAAGTCGATGTTGGTTTTTTTGTTTTTACCTATAAAAATGACAAAAGTGCTTTTCAAAGTATTGTTAAAGAGGTACATAATGATTTTATTCAATTTCATTTTTGTATTAAGGGATCTGCTAAATTTATATTTAATGAAGGAAGGTATGCTTTAAATATTCTAGAAGAAAATTCATTGCTATTATATAATCCGCAAAGAGAGCTACCAATTAATCTGGAAATACATCCAAATTCTTGGATGGTCACTATTCTTATATCCATAAAGAAATTTCATGGGTTGTTTTCTCAAGAAGCCGATTATATTTCATTTTTAAGTGAAGATAACAAAGACAAAAAATATTATAAAGATGGGGTAATATCACCATCTATGGCCATTGTTTTAAATCAGGTTATAAGTTATAACCTCAATAAATCTATTAAAAGCCTGTATTTTAAAGGAAAGGCTTATGAACTTTTAAGTTTATATTTTAATAGAAGTGAAGATGCTAATATTGAACAATGTCCGTTTTTAGTAGACGAAACCAATGTGATTAAAATAAGAAAAGCTAAAGAAATTATAATATCACGTATGTCAGAACCACCAAGTTTGCAAGAGCTTGCAGATGAGATTGGTTTAAACCTAAAAAAGTTAAAAGAAGGCTTTAAACAAATTTATGGCGATTCCGTTTTTAGTTTTTTATTTGATTATAAAATGGAAGTCGCCAGGAAATTATTAGAATCTGGGGAAAATAATGTTAACGAAGTGGGGCTTAAAGTTGGTTACAGTACGGCAAGTCATTTTATTGCAGCATTTAAAAAGAAATATGGCACCACACCTAAAAAATATCTTATGTCTTTAAATTAAGCTAAAAAGAATTACAATCTTAAAACAAATAAACAAATGACATTTTTAACTCCAGAAATAGAAGCGTTATCTAAAAATATGATTACTAAATCTTTAATACGACCCACTATTTCCTGTGGCATTTTTCAAGATTTGGATATTGATGATGAAAAGACCACATTATATTGCCAACAAAAATTAGAAAATAACAAAGGATTAATTTAGTATTGTTAGATACTTATAAAATTGCAAATGAAAAAAGGCGTACTTCTTGTAAATCTTGGGTCTCCAGATAGTCCAGAACCTAAAGATGTAAAAAAATATTTAGGGGAATTTTTAATGGACGAGCGGGTTATTGATGTGCCACTTTGGGCTAGAACACTACTTGTTAAAGGTATCATTTTAAAAACCCGACCAAAAGCGTCGGCAGCTGCCTATAAAAAAATATGGTGGAAAGAAGGATCACCATTAATTGTGCTTTCAGAAAGACTTCAGAACAAAATAAAAAAGGAAGTTGAAATTCCTGTCGCATTAGCCATGCGTTATGGAAGTATGACGATTAAGAAAGGTCTTCAAGAATTGGTAGATAAAGGTGTTGACGAGGTATTATTATTTCCACTATATCCGCAATTTGCTATGGCAACTACCGAAACTATTTTGGTTTTAGCTGAAGAGATAAGAAAAGAACACTTTCCAAATTTAAAAATAGAATCTGTACCAGCGTTTTACAACAAACCAGATTATATTGAAGTGCTTTCCAGCTCTATAAAAAGGCATTTGCAGGGTAAAAATTATGAACATATATTATTTTCGTATCATGGAGTTCCAGAACGCCATATTAGAAAAAGCGATGTCACTAAATCACATTGTAAAATAAATGGCAGTTGTTGTGTAACACCTAGTAAAGCACATGAATTTTGCTATAGACATCAGTGTTTAGAAGTGACACGACTAGTTGCTGAAAAACTTCAACTTACTGAAGAAAGTTATTCAACCTCTTTCCAATCCAGATTAGGTTTCGATCCATGGTTACAACCATATACAGATAGAACTATTGAGCGTTTAGCTAAAAATGGGATTAAAAATATGGCCATTGTAACACCGGCATTTGTGAGCGATTGTCTTGAAACCTTAGAAGAAATAGCCATGGAAGGTGAAGAAATTTTTCATGAAATGGGAGGAAAACAATTTTCAACCGTTCCTTGCTTAAATGATGACATAGAATGGGTAACTTTGCTTTCTAAATGGATTACTGATTGGACAGTATCTAAAATGTAAACTGTATAATGGCAAAAGTAACGGCTCAAGATTTGGGTACACAGCCTATAAGTAAATTACTTATTAAACAAGCGCTTCCTGCGTCAATAGGCATTCTGGTAATGTCTTTAAACATTTTGGTGGATACCATTTTTGTGGGTAATTGGATAGGTTCTATAGCTATTGCGGCTATTAATGTGGTATTGCCCGTTTCTTTTTTTATTGCGGCTTTAGGTATGGCCATTGGCATTGGAGGATCGTCCGTTATATCAAGAGCATTAGGCTCGGAAAACAAGAATAAAGCGTTAAAAACATTTGGAAACCAAATTACGCTAACTTTATTATTAACTGTAACCATGGGTGTTTTAGGGCTATGGTTTGCAGATTCAATCATTACATCGTTTGGAGGTAAAGGAGCTATTTTTGAACCCGCTAAAATTTACTATAAAATAGTTCTTTATGGCGTGCCATTTTTGGCGTTGTGCATGATGGGTAATACGGTTATTAGAGCTGAAGGTAAACCTAAGTTTGCTATGTATGCCATGATGATTCCGTCTGTTGGTAATTTACTTTTAGACTATATTTTTATAAATCTTCTAGATTATGGTATGGAAGGTGCTGCTTGGGCAACCAGTATTTCTTATGTGCTTTGTTTTATTTATATTTTTTGGTATTTCAGGTCGAAAAATTCTGAACTAAAAATCGGTTTTTCTCATTTCGGATTAAATTTAGGTATTGTAAAAGAAATAAGTTCGTTGGGCTTTGTAACGCTGGCTAGACAGGCTGTGGTGAGTATTACGTACTTATTTATGAATAATATTTTGTATCACTTAGGAGGTGAAATTTCAGTAACAGCTTATGCAATTGTTGGACGCATGCTTATGTTTGCCATGTTTCCTGTTTTAGGAGTTACTCAAGGATTTTTACCTATCGCGGGCTTTAATTATGGAGCTCAAAACTATGCAAGGGTAAGAGAATCTATCAACACAGCTATAAAATACGCCTCCATATTAGCGACTATAGTGTTTCTTGTTTTAATGCTTTTCCCAGATGCTATAACGAGAATGTTTACGACAGATGTGGACGTTCTTCATCAGACACCAAGTGCTATGCGATGGGTATTTGCGGCAACACCCATTATAGCCATTCAATTAATTGGAGCCGCCTATTTTCAGGCTGTTGGTAAAGCGATTCCTGCCTTACTTTTAACACTGACAAGGCAAGGGTTTTTCTTCATTCCACTTATTTTAATTCTTCCAAAGTTTTATGGCGAATTAGGGGTTTGGATATCGTTTCCAATTTCAGATGTGGTTTCAACCTTGGTAACAGCCTATTTTTTGAATAGAGAAATAGTTAAGACCTTAAAGCCTGACCTTCAGGTTTCAGATTCAATTTCTTGAAACAATGGAATACTATAATTACATAAAATCACTTCATCTTATTTTTGTAATCACATGGTTTGCGGGATTATTTTACATACCTCGTTTATTTGTCTATCAAATAGAATCATTTTATAAGCCATCGCCCGATAAAGAAATTTTAGGAAAACAGCTTAAACTTATGAGTAAACGCTTGTGGTACATTATTACATGGCCATCGGCAATTTTAGCTACCATATTTGCTATTTGGTTACTTATTTTACAACCTTATTGGTTAGAACAAGGTTGGATGCATGTAAAATTGGGGTTTGTTGTATTGCTTATTTTATATCATTTAAAAACGCATCAGTATTTTAACCAACTTCAAAATGATGTAGTAAAAAAAACATCAAGTTTTATGCGTATTTGGAATGAAGGTGCTACTTTTATTCTGTTTGCGGTCGTATTTTTAGTGATATTAAAAAGTGCTCTTAATTGGGTTTTTGGTGTTATTGGGATAGTTGTTTTAGGAATACTTATCATGTTAGGGTTTAAACTTTACAAAAACATTCGAGCTAAAAATCCGGATGCCTAAAAATTAAACAGCAAATTTCAAAAACAATAATTTCGAATTTCAATTTTAAATCTATGCTTCATATGTTTGGTTTGATTATTGCTATATTTATGCATTATTGATTCAGATGAAATTAAGAAGATTGTCCTTACGAACGCGTATTTTTATTGTCATGATACTTTTGGTATTATTGTCATCTGTGCTTATTGCATTGGTAGGGATTAATCAATACAAAGAAGAGCGTGAAGTTTATCATATAAGTCGCTTAGAACAGAAAGAAGAAAATATTAAAACGCATATTAGTCGTGTTTTAAACGGAAAACAAAATACTTGGGAAGTTACCACAGAAAACATTCCATACATATTTAATGAAGAGTTAACTAACATTGCAGATATTCATAAACTACAAATTAATCTGTATGATTTAGAAGGCTCTCTTTTAATTACTTCCAAAGCGAATTTAAAGCACGATATCAAAGATAAATGTATAGATGCTGAAATTTTAAATGCTATATTCAATACAGCGACTCATAGTTTTGTAGACAAGCATGTAGAGAACGGACAAACATTTCAATCCTCTTATTCTTATATAACAGATTCCAAATTTAAACCCATTGCCATTATTAACTTGCCGTATTTGGAGAACGATGATGTTCTTAAGACAGAACTAAATAAGTTTCTAACCCGTTTAGGTTACGCTTATTTGTTTATCTTAATTATGGCCATTGGTATTGCTTTTTTGCTATCAAAATATATTACAAAATCTTTAAAGACGATAAGCGATAAAATAAATACCATTCGATTGGAAAAACGTAATGAACGGATTGTGGTTGAAGAAACCAGTTCTGAAATTTCAACTTTAGTGACTTCATACAACAGTATGATTGATGAGCTTGAAGAAAGTGCTGTAAAACTAGCCACCAGTGAGCGTGAGCAGGCATGGAGAGAAATGGCAAAACAAGTAGCTCATGAAATTAAAAATCCGTTGACACCCATGCGTTTAACGGTGCAAAATTTCCAACGTAAGTTTGATCCTGAAGACCCGAGCATTCATTTAAAAGTTGATGAGTATACCAAAACGTTAATTCAGCAAATAGATACCATGAGTTCCATTGCTTCGGCATTTTCAAACTTCGCTAAAATGCCGGCACAGCAAAATGAAACTTTAAATGTGGTGAATATTGTAAAACTAGCTTTAGATATTTTTAATGAAGATTACATTTTTTTCACTTCAAATAAAGTAGAAATCATTGCTAAATTTGATAGAACGCAACTTATAAGAGTCGTTACAAACTTGGTAAAAAATGCGATTCAAGCTATTTCAGAAGACAGAAGGCCAAGAATTATTGTCAATGTAAGTGCCGAAGGAGATTATGTTATCATAACGGTTTCAGATAACGGTCTGGGTATTTCAGAAGACAATAAAGAAAAAATATTTGAGCCTAAATTTACGACCAAAACAAGCGGTATGGGTCTTGGTTTAGCCATGGTTAAAAATATTGTAGAAACCTATAACGGCACCATATCTTTTGAAACCGAAAAAGATAAAGGAACCACTTTTATCGTAACCATTCCTAAAATATAATATTGTAAATCTATCTTATTTAAGAATTTAGATCAGTCATTTTTTTTAATTTTTATTTACTTACATAAAAATAATTGTAAATTTAAAATCACTAACTAAACCATAAAAGATATAAAAATGGAAAAAATCACTAGAAGAGCATTTAGTGCTAAACTAACACGAGGATTAGTAGGTACAGCTTTATTAGCAAACATGCCTTTAAGCTATGGACTTAATTTAGGAAAGCAAGACAAAAAATTAGGTATTGCGCTTGTTGGATTAGGAGGTTACAGTGGTGGACAATTAGCTCCTGCTTTGCTAAATACAGAGCATTGTTATTTAGCAGGTATTGTAACGGGTACCCCTTCAAAAGAAAAAGAATGGATGGATAAATATAAGATACCTAAAGCGAATGTTTATAACTACGAGAATTTTGATTCCATTGCCAAAAATGATGCTATTGATATTGTTTATGTAGTTCTGCCAAACAGTATGCATGCAGAATTTTGCATTAGAGCTGCAAGAGCAGGCAAACATGTGATTACTGAAAAACCAATGGCTGTTAGTGTTGTGGAATGTGATGCCATAATAAATGCATGTAAAGAAAATGGTGTAAAATTAGGGGTTGGATACCGCATGCAAACAGATCCTTATACTAAGGAGATTAAACGTTATGCCAAAGAGAAAACATTTGGTGATTTGAAATATGTGTCTTCTGATGCTGGTTTTATATGGGGAACTTGGGATAACTGGCGTTTAAATAAAAAGCTAGCAGGCGGCGGTGCTTTAATGGATATGGGGGTTTATGCCATACAGTGTTGTATTTATGGAGCAGGAGCCAACCCAATTTCTATTTCAGCTCAAGAATTTAGCACCAGACCTGATTTTTTTAAAGAAGTAGATGAATCTATCACGGCCCAAATGAAATTTTCAAATAATGTTGTTGGAAATATGTTTACTTCCTATAATGCAAATGCTAATCGTCTTTACCAGAGTTTTAGTAGAGGTTGGGCCGAATTGAACCCTGCCCATAGTTATGGTCCATTATCTGGTCGTACCTCTAGAGGAGAAGAAATCAAGTTTCCCTATCAACCACAATATCAACAAACCATACAAATGGATGCTTTTGCAAAGCATGTGTTAACAGGAAGCCCTAATTTTGCACCTGGTGAAATGGGTAAACGAGATATCATGATTGTAGAGGCTATTTATAAATCTATTAAAGAAGGTGGCAAAACCATTCCGTTGGATTTAGGTGATATGGGCATAGTTAAGGTTTAAAATAAAGACATGAAATATACATCCATTTTATCTGAAAGAGCGAATTACATTACCACAATTACCATTCATAGACCAAATAAACTCAATGCTTTAAATATAGAAACCATTAAAGAGCTTCATGATGCCCTAAATAGGGCTGATGGTGATAAAAAAACCAAAGTTATTATTATTACTGGAAGCGGTGAAAAAGCATTTGTAGCTGGTGCTGATATTAGTGAATTTGCAGATTTCACTAAAAAAGAAGGCAAAAAATTAGCAGCAAAAGGGCAAGGGTTATTGTTTGATTATATAGAAAACCTTTCTACACCAGTAATTGCGGCTGTAAATGGATTTGCGCTTGGTGGGGGGCTGGAATTAGCCATGGCTTGCCATTTTAGAGTGGCGAGCGATAACGCTAAAATGGGTTTGCCAGAAGTATCTCTTGGGTTGATTCCGGGTTATGGTGGTACACAACGTTTACCTCTATTAGTTGGTAAAGGACGAGCTATGGAATTGATTATGACGGCAGGGATGATTGATGCCAACCAAGCACTTATTTACGGATTGGTAAACCATGTTACAACCCAAGAAGAATTACTACCTTTTTGCGAAAAAATTGCTGACAGGATTTCAAAAAACTCATCAGTTGCTATAAGTGCAGCTATAAAAGCTATTAATGCTTGTTTTGAAGATGGCGTTAATGGTTTTGAAGTGGAAATTGAAGCATTTGGTAAGAGTTTTGATACAGATGATTTTGCTGAAGGTACTTCCGCTTTTTTAGAAAAGCGGAAGGCTAATTTTTCAGGAGAATAATAAGTAGTTTGTTTAACTTTCATATAAATTGTTGCCAGTTAGATTTATTCCGATTTATCTATTCAGAAAGGAAGAATACATCCAAACTAATTTTTCTTGTTCTCTAATATAATCACTCATTAAAGCGCTTGTTCCTTCATCATTAGCATCTCCAGCTAAAATAAGTAGTTCTCGCTGAAGTACTATGGTTGTTTGAAAAGAAACTAAAATATCTCCAACCGCGCTTATACCATCACTTACTTGTGTGCTTTCATTTATTTTTGAAGTAAGTCGATAGTCTGCGTAGTTATGTTTTGGCGTATGTCCTAAAGTTAAAATTCGCTCTGCAATAGCATCTATTTTCAATAGCAATTCATTGTATAACTCTTCAAATTTCAAATGAAGTTCGAAGAATTTCTCGCCTTTTATGTTCCAATGATAGCCGCGTGTGTTTTGGTAAAAGATTGAATAGTTTGCCAAAAGTTCATTTAATTTTTCGGCTAAATGTTTCGCTTTGTTTTTATCAAGCCCTATGTTGTTTATATTGTTCATTTTTTTATTTTTTATGTAGTTATAAAAGTCTATTTTTTGATGTAGGCCATACACTCAATTTCCACTTTGGCACCCAATGCCAATCCGTTTGTGCCGAAAGCACTCCTTGCCGGTTTGTTGTTTGGAAAGAATTTTATGTATTCACTGTTAAAACTAGGCCACTCATTCATATCGGCTAACATGCACGTGCATTTGATAACTTTGTCCATACATGAACCATTTTGTTCCAATATATTTTTAATGTTTAACAGAGCTTGCTGGGATTCTGCAAGAATGCCCCCTTCCACAAGTTGTGAGTTTTTATTTCCAATTTGACCTGACACATAAATGATATCGTCGTAAATAACAGCTTGCGAAAATGGAAGATTGAGTGCTAAAAATTCTTCAGATTTTATATATTTCGCCTCTTCTTTTGAGTTGTTTTCCTGGGCAATCGATGATGATAGGGAAAAAATAGTAATTGTTAAAAGTGCTATATATTTCATATTTTAATATTGTTTATTTATAAGTAAGAGGCTGTTTTTAGGCAGCCCCTTATATGGAAATAATTATTACTTTTTGGCAAATTTTTCAAGCTCTGTATTGAATTTACCTGCTTCTTCAACATATAATGCATGACCACTGTTCTCGAACTTCACAATATATGAATCTTTAATCCCTTTATTAAGCTCTTCCGCTAATGGGTATGGACATAACTTGTCTTGAGTCCCTTGAAATATGGCGGTAGGAATTTTGATTTTTGAAAGTGATGGACGTAAATCAAGTTCTAATAAAGAGCGCATCGATTCCGTAACCGCATAAGGGGAAGCTTCTAAATTGATGTTTTCCAGCCATTTTTCTACAGGCTTTGAAATATTACCTTCTTTACCTACAAATGCACTGCCGAGCCCATCTATAAAATCCTCTCTGGCCGTCATAGTTTGTATAAGTAAACCGTTCGCATCTGCTTCTGTAATGCCGTATGCTGATTCTTCTCTTTGTTTCCAAGAAGGTGCGGCTGCACCAAAAAGAGCCAATTTACTCACATGAGCTGAATCATATTTTGTGACATAATGAATTACCACAGCACCACCCATTGAAAATCCACCCAGTACAGCATTTTGAATGTTGAGTGTCTCTAAAACCACTTTAATGTCATCTGAGAACACATCAAAATCATAACGTCCATAAGGTTTATCTGATTTTCCAAAGCCTCTTAACGTAATTCCTATGACCCTAAATCCTTTACGACTTAAATATTGGTATTGATACTCGTACATGGCATCACTTAAAGGCCATCCATGAATTAACACGATGGGCTGGCCTTCTCCCAAGTCGGTTACATGGAGTTTTACTCCTTTTTCTACTTCAATATATTCCGCTCTTCCTGCTGATGCTGGAATTCTTTTGTTTTGAGCCATGAGGCTGTTAGTGAAAAGAGACACTAAAATTGCGATTGCTAAAATTGATTTTTTCATTTTATTAATTATTTAAAATTGTGATTACTTTTTTTTAAGAATTTATGAATTCAAGGATGTCCTTATTAATGGTGGCGGCTTCCGTTGTTGGCATCCCATGTGAGAAACCAGGATAGATTATTAATTTCCCATTTTGCAATAATTCAGCAGCTTTGACAGCAGTAGTTTCGTAAGGAACGATTTGGTCATCATCGCCATGTAAAACAAGCACAGGAATGGTTACACTTTTTAAATCTTCTGTAAAATCGGTTTCAGAAAACACTCTAACACAGTCGTATTGTGCTTTAATACCACCCATCATACCTTGTCTAAACCAGTTATCTTGAATGCCTTTTTTAATGTCGGCACCTTCACGGTTGTATCCAAAGAAAGGAATGGTAATGTCTTGGTAAAACTGGGCCCTGTTGTGTTGTGTATTGTAACGAATATCGTCGAACACTGATAATGGTACTCCGTTAGGATTGTTTTCGTCGGCAATCATGTATGGTGTAATGGCACTTATTAAAACTACTTTGGCTACACGGTCTTTTCCGTATTGAGCCGCATAGCGAATCGCTTCACCACCACCTGTTGAATGCCCAACATGGATGACATTTTTAAGGTCTAAAAATTCAACCAATTCTGCTACATCAGCAGCATAAGTGTTCATATCATTTCCTTGGAAAGTTTGTGTAGAGCGTCCATGTCCACGTCTATCGTGTGATATAACTCTAAAACCTTTTTCTAGAAAAAACATCATTTGAGCATCCCAATCGTCAGATGATAAAGGCCATCCATGATGAAAGAAAATGGGTTGTCCTGTTCCTAAATCTTTAAAATAAATTTCTGTTCCGTCTTTTACTGTTAATTTGTTCATGATTTTTATATTTAAATTGTTACTATTTATTTGATGAAGCAAAGTTGCAGCAATTAACAAAGGGCAACAATGGACGGTTTTCCCTTTACATTGCACTTTTTTCCCTTAATGCAATAATGAGTTGTTTTTTAATGGATTATCGTAGGTTTTGAAGTGGTTTTAAAAGAAAAAGCACGGCATTTATTGCCGTGCTTTTCTCAAAATGATGGTTCTTCAAGGATTTAAAATTGTTTTCTAAAAGACACTGGAGAAAGTCCTGCTTGCTTGGTGAAAAATCGAATAAAATAAGCATCATCATCATAATTGAGACTATAAGCGATTTCTTTTACAGTCATTGTGGTGTGAGCCAAAAGTCGTTTGCTTTCTAGAATAATGCGGTCTTTAATAATATCATTTGGAGTGCTTTTACTGATTAAGCCTATTTTTTTACTAAGGTTTTTGGGAGTTACAAATAATAATTCGGCATAATCCGCCACACTGTGGTGCGTTTTATAATGCTGTTCTACCAATTTACTAAATTTTCTTAAAAATTGTACGTCAGATTGTTGACTGTTATCTGCTAATTGGTGTTGTTGTTTCCAAATTCGGGTGGATTTTAGTATAATTAGTTTTAGCAATATTCTGAGCATTTCTTCTGTACTGGCATCTTCCTTTTTCATTTCAGATTGAATGTCGCGTATTATATTCTGAATATCCTGCGATTGCATGTCATCAAGGGCTATAAATGGTATTTCAAAAACATTGTTGTATAAGATACCATCACAAGCAACTTCTTGGTCATGAATTTCAATACAATAAAAATCCCGATTGAAATGAATTAACTGCCCGTCTACCGTTTCACAAGGTTTTAAAATGACCTTTGGATTGATAAACAGGAGAGAGTCCGCTTCCATGTTGAACTCCTGAAAATCAACTTGAATAATAGCGCTCTTCGGAATAAATAAAATTTTGATGTGGTCATCAATAGAAGTAAGCACCTTTTCTTTAAGAGCCAATTTGCTGAATTCTAAATTCCCAAATTGTTTATATGAAAATTCTTTTAGCATGATTCAACGTCTATTAGGGTTCATTAGTTTGAATGAATATAAATTTACAGTTAAAGTATTAAAGACTACTCCAATTTTATCAGACAATTTTCAACAATTGAATTTTACTGTCTTTCAATTCAAATTGATAGGTTAATATAAGTGGGCTTCCAGGAAAATTTCCTGAAATTTCAGCATCTAAAGTCTGTTTTGTTTCAGAATAGGCAAGTGGCTTCATCATTGTTCTGTAAGTTTCATTCGCCTTTGCTATCCAATTTTGTATGGCTGCTTTTCCAACATGTCTTTTTCCTTCATCAAAAACGACGGCTGTTTTAGAAAAACAATGTGCATACGCTACGCTGTCAAAACTATTTTGGGCAGCTATTAAATCTGTGAGGATTTGTGGTAAGTTCATTTTTTTTGTTTTTAAATTATTAAATAGTGGGAATCGTGCCGCCATCAATCACATACTCTGTTCCTGTTAAATAATTGGCTCTTGGTGATACCAAAAAGCCAATAAACTCGGCAATTTCCTCTGGTTGTGCTGGTCGACCAATAGGTATGCCTCCCAAAGCATCTATCACACTTTTGGTTGCTTCTTCAACCGTTATGTTTGAACTTTGGGCAATGCGCTCCATCATGGCGACTGATGAGGTGGTTTTTATCCAACCTGGGGAAACCGTTAAAACGCGAACACCTTTTGGCGATACCTCATTGGATAAACCTTTACTGTAATTGATTAAACCTGCTTTTGCCGCGGCATACGGCAACGTGGAATCATATAGAGGCAATCTGCCTTGAATGGAGGCAATATGAATAATAATACCGCTTTTTTGTTCTAGCATTTGCGGTAAAAACCCTCTATCTAAACGCACGGGTGCCAACAAATTGATTTGAAGGCTTTCTTCCCAATCTTCATCACTCAAAACGGCAAAGCCACCGCCTTTGGTTTCAGAGCCACCTATATTATTTATTAAAATATCCAACCTTCCAAACTGTTTCAAAACTTCAGTTACTAACTTTTGGATGCCTAGATGTTTGCTTAAATCAGCCGAAATAAAGTGTAGTTTATCATTTAGTGTTTCCGGTGTATGTCTTGCCGTAACAATCACGGTTGCCCCTGCGGTTAATAATCTTTCTGCAATGGCTTTTCCTGTGCCTTTTGTGCCTCCTGTTACCAAGGTAATTTTGCCTGCTAACTCATTGTTGAAATTAAACTGTTCCATATAAATTGTTTTTATAAGACAAAATTCCATCATATAAACAGTTTATACAAGTACGGAAAATCGAATTGCTATGGGATAAATTATTCCCCTATTGCACATTTTGGAACATTGAACTAATTTTGGAATATGTATGAAAGAAAAATTCCTTTGAACCTTAATTGTGGTTTGGATCTTATTGGGGAAGTATTGTATGGCAAATGGAAAATCCGTTTGTTGTGGTTTATCAATGAAGGACATCAGCGCCCCAGCGAATTACAACGTAAAATTCCTGATGCTTCTAGGCGGGTTTTGAATATTCAATTAAAAGAATTGGAAGGGCATGACTTGGTTACAAAAAAGATCTATCCGGTTGTGCCTCCTAAAGTAGAATATTCATTAACCGATTTTGGAAAAACATTGATTCCTGTTATTTCCGTTTTGGGACAATGGGGTGATGACCATGCAGAACGATTGCGGTCTTTGATTTTAAAAGATTCTTGAATTTAGTGCTATTTATAAAAGTTATCATAATATTTTAATAGTATTAAATACTTCTTCTAATGTGGCAAAATTAACATATAGATCCCATATTTCTCCAAACGAAATATCTTCTCCATGTAAGATTGAATTATGACCCTCTTTATATTGCCTCTTTAAGAAATTAAGTCGAGTTTTTAAATTAATTATTTTTTTGTCCTCAATATTGTAATTCCTATCAAAAATATAGTTACCGGTTATAAACATATATTTTTCCTATGTCTATGGAATAATCAGTCTCCCATGGTATGTGCTGAAGAAAAGAATCTAAAGAATGGATAGTTTTTTAATTTTGAAATATCAATCTGTTGTTTTTCTATTAAATAGTTTCCTAGTGATTTCACCAAGCCTTCAGTTACAGAGATAAACATCATACTAGCAGATTTATAAAGTTTTTATTATATGCAGTGATAGCTTCTTCTAAACGATTAACTTTTGTATTGTAAAGTAGCGAAGATTTAAGATGTGGAATGATTGTTTATCTAAGCGCTTAACCATATCTTTAAATTTTGCTTCTAAATTTTTGTTCGCGAACAAAATAAAGTCCATCTTTTTCTTCAAAAATTGGAGTAACAAATCTCTTCAAAATTTGAATGTAAGGCGTGTTCTTTTTAGATTGCATATTCTGGTATTGGATATAGCTATTATGATATGAAATCGTTTTAATGTTTTATATCAATAACTACAATATATGAAAAACTAATACGTTTGAATTAACACATCCGTTGGTATGTTCAGTGTTGTGTGCAGTTGTCTAATCATTTCTAAAGTAAGCTTTCTTTTTCTATTCAAAATTTCACTTGCCCGACTTTTAAAGCCAACAATGTTCGCTAGGTCTTTTTGGGTATATCCCATTTGTTCCATTCTAAATTTAATGGCTTCAATGGGGTCTGGTAAATCAATAGGGAAATTTTCATTTTCATATTGGTCAATTAATATACCTAAAAGTTCTAGTTCGTCTCCTTCGGGCGTTCCTTTTTTGGCATCAAATATAACCTCAAGTCTTTTTAAAGCTTGATTATAATCATGTTCTGTTTTTATAAGGTGTATGTTCATAATCTAAATGGTGTTAGCGGTAATCTTATCATATTCAGCATGAGTTCCAATAAATCTAATCCAAACCATTTCGTACTCAAAGTTGATTTTTACAATCAATCTGTAATTATTTCCTTTAATGTTAAAAACGATTCTATTATCATTTAAAATACTGGCACTCGGATATTGAGCTTTTATTTCGTTCGGATTTTTCCATTCTGCTTTACAAGTTTCCTTAAACCAGGATTTTAGTTGTTGCTCACAGTCTGGATGGGCTTCCCAAAATTCTCTCAATATTTTTTTTGCAATGACTCTCAACTTTTTACAAAGATATGAATTAGTTCCCAATTTGGGAAATAGTTTTTATTTTAAATGAAATATAACTGTTTTTGAACGAGTTGGTAATTTGCACGGGCGTTTTGACCGTACACATACAAAAACGAATTTAATATTTTTTTTCTTACAAAATCAAGAGCCTCGCTAAAATTTTGTTAATAACCCATCTTCATTTTAACAATTTCCGTTTTAAATAATAAGTAACTTTATAAAGTTACTACGCAAGTATCTCCAAACAATCATTATTATGAATCCCAAATCCACCATAAAAGGGCGAGGCGCGCAGTTAAATGTGCCTAATCGGTTCTTTGAACTCAGTCATGAAATGCGTGACGATTTTCTTGAATTTTGCCATAAAGAAGGCGAAGAAATCGACAAAAACAAAACGCTGTATTTAGAGGTGTTCCCTAAAACCATCGTGAATAAAGTAGAAAGCCCTGATATTGGTATGACTTATTCCATGAATCCCTATCAAGGCTGCGAACATGGTTGTATTTATTGTTATGCCCGTAATAGCCATGAATATTGGGGTTATAGTGCCGGCTTGGACTTTGAACGTCGTATTTTAGTAAAGAAAGACGCGCCTAAACTTTTAGAAGCACTCATAAAAAAGAAAACTTGGAAAACACACCCCATTGTGATGTCTGGAAATACCGATTGTTACCAACCTGCCGAAAAACAATTTGAAATTACAAGACAGTGTTTGGAAGTGTTTTTAAAATACAAACACCCAGTTGCTATCATCACCAAAAATGCTTTGATTTTGCGTGATTTGGATCTTTTAAAAGAACTAGGGAAAGATAATTTAATTGGGGTAAACATCTCGATAACTTCCTTATCTGAAGATATCAGGCGTGTTTTAGAACCTAGAACAACCACCATTACAAAACGATTGGAAACTGTTAAAATACTTAGCGAAAACGGTATTCCTGTAAATGTGATGTTGGCGCCCATAATCCCATCCATAAATAGTCATGAAATTTTACCATTGGCAAAAGTGGTTTCAGAGCATGGTGCCTTATCTATAGCTCATACTATTGTTAGATTGAATGGTGCTATTGGAGAGATTTTTACCGATTGGATTAAAAAAACGATGCCAGATAGGGCGGATAAAGTATTGCATCAAATAGAAAGTTGCCACGGGGGAAATTTAAACGACAGCCGTTACGGCACTAGAATGCGGGGAGAAGGAAAAATTGCCGAGCAAATTAATAATTTAATAAAAATGGCAAGGCACAACTATTTTAAAGGAAAAGTCATGCAAAAATTGAATTTAGATTTACATGAACAATATAAAGAAGGACAATTAAGATTGTTTTAAATAAAAAAAGTGGGCCACCACAGCCCACTTTACCAACTAAACTAAATAAGACATTAACTAATTATTAATGTATTTTATAAATTCTTTACCACTGGTATTGAATACTATTTTATAGTCACCACCTTTTAAACCTGTTAATTTATAAACTCTTTCGATTTTTTTAGTGTCCTTAATGGTTTCAGACAACATAAGTTCAGATTTATTGCCTTTTTCGAAGTAAACATCAATCTTTAAAGGTTCGTTATTAAGAGAAAGTTTAGAAACAAATACTAAATCACCTTTTACTCTTATGGTTGGCTTAAAAATTACTTTGGCCATTTCACTATTAAGTTTAACGGTGTTAGACGCAACAGTAAAAGGGATGGTTTTAATTTCCACTTCACCATCAAGTTCAAAATTGTATGTGCCACTTGGCAAAGCCGTTAAGTCAAAAGCTTTCGCATAAAGACCATTAACGCCTATGACTTCTTCA
>NZ_QKPO01000107.1 GCF_003258355.1 Confluentibacter sediminis
TTCCACCATGATTTCCGGTCTGCCATTCGAAGGCCCGGTCTCCGGTGTGCGTCTGGCGCTGATTGATGGCCAGTGGGTTGCCTTCCCGCGTTGGAGCGAGCGTGAGCGCGCCGTGTTCGAGATTGTGGTCGCTGGCCGCGTGATCGAGAACGGTGATGTTGCCATCGCCATGATCGAGGCCGGTGCCGGCAAGAACGCCTGGCACCTCATCTACGACGAGGGTCAGACCAAGCCCGATGAGGAAGTCGTTGCCGGTGGTCTTGAGGCCGCCAAGCCGTTCATCAAGGTGATTTGCGAGGCTCAGGACGAGCTCAAGAAGATCGCCGCC
>NZ_QKPO01000108.1 GCF_003258355.1 Confluentibacter sediminis
ACGGCCGCCGATACGTCTCATCCGACGCCGCTGGCCGCCGACTGGAGGTCTGGCGCTCGCTCGACCGCACGCCGGTGTTCGCCAAGGCCGGCGCGATCGTGCCGTTGCAGGACGTCGCGGAATCCGGCGAAGCGATCAACTCTATCGCCAACCCGCAGGCCCTGCGCGTGCTGGTGTTCCCTGGTGCCGACGGCTCGTTCGTCATGCGCGAGGATCGCGGCACGTGGGGCGCCCCCAGCGCCGACACCGCGATAGCGTTCACGTGGGGCGGGGCCGATGCGTCGCCCAGCGCCTTCACCGTCGCGCCGGTTACCGGCGATACGTCCG
>NZ_QKPO01000109.1 GCF_003258355.1 Confluentibacter sediminis
TGGCGGCCGAATCTGTCGGACAAGGTACCGCCGAACAGGCAGCCGATGATTGCGCCGAAGCCGTACATGGCCACGACTGTGCCCACCACACCCTCATCGAGGCGCAGCGCGGAAACCAAATATATCGACAAGAATGAGGTCACGAAGCGACCCATCCACAGAATCAGAATCGCCAACCATAATCCCCAATACAGCAGGGACAGTCCGAATATCATACGCTGCTTCTTCACTCTCAATACCTTACCGGCTACCGACGGCGGAATAGCCGCGTTTTGGCGCGGGGTGCTGGGACAATAGCACCTATGGCTATCAAAAAAGGACCGAC
>NZ_QKPO01000111.1 GCF_003258355.1 Confluentibacter sediminis
ATCAACCCGGCCGACGCCGCCTGATTGCCAGGTGTCCCTGTTCGTTCCCGCTGGCGGGAGCTGTCGCCGAAGGCGACTGAGGGTGGTCTGTAGCATAACAGCCACCAGCAGTTGTATTCTTATGCGGCGGCCTCCCAGCGGGAGCATTTGTATATGTATACGCTATAATGTATATTTATACCTGATTGTTGATAGTCGCTATAGGGCGGCTCCACAGAGAAGAAGAGAGAGATCATGCAGTTCAACAAGCTGAAGACCATTGCGGCCGCCGCCTTGAGCGTGGCCATGCTGTTCTCCGCCGCGGCTTGCGGCACCTCCGACA
>NZ_QKPO01000112.1 GCF_003258355.1 Confluentibacter sediminis
TTCACGCTCGCGAACTTCAATAAGATGTTCGAGGCCAACACCATCGCCGCATTCGGCACCTCGATTCTGGTGTCTTTAGCATCCTCTCTGATCGGCGCAGTGGTGGGCGCGCTCGCTTCCTACGCACTGGTCATTGGTGCCAAGCCGAACGGCCTGCTGCGTCGTATGGTCTCCGCCATCTCCTCCGTGCTTGCTCAGTTCGGCGGCGTGATGCTCGCGTTCGCGTTCATCGCCACCATTGGCATCAACGGTATCGGCACCATGCTTATCAAGACACTGACCGGCTACACCGTGAACCCGAACTGGCTCAGTTCGTTGCC
>NZ_QKPO01000113.1 GCF_003258355.1 Confluentibacter sediminis
AGCACCCGCGAGGTTGTTGAACCAACTTTAGTCAACTGCCCGACCAACCCCATATCATCAATCACCGCTTGGCTTTCGCTTAAACCATCGGTGGTTCCCCGATTTATCACTACTTGGTGACTATAAGGATTTGAATGAACAGAAAGTACTTGAGCAATAATTTTACGATTGGTGTGTTTAGAGGAAGAGCCAAGTAATGCACGAAGTTTTTGATTCTCTTTTGCTAAAAACTCATATTGCTGGATTTGCTCACTTTGCAATACTTGCTTCTTTTTGAGTGCTTCGTTTTCGGTTAGTAACTGCTCACGGGTATGCAAAC
>NZ_QKPO01000114.1 GCF_003258355.1 Confluentibacter sediminis
AAAAAAAACAAGTGGCTCTTCTTTTAATGTGAATTTTGGACCTTCTAGACTCCATGAAGTACAACTTTCTGGTCTAAAACGTTTTACGACCTATTTTTATAGAGTGAAAACGGATAAGTTACGTTCTGATATTTTTCAGTTCAAAACACCGCCTTTTTCAGGTGAAGAAGAATCCTTTAACATGATTGCCATGAGCGATATGCAATATGACAGTCAACAACCCAATAAATTTAATGAGATCGTGAATGAAGGCATCATATCGTATTTGGAAAAAGAGTTTGGAGGTAAATTACCTGACAATCTAGCACTGGT
>NZ_QKPO01000115.1 GCF_003258355.1 Confluentibacter sediminis
GCATATCGCGGCCGGAGACCACGATGCCGCGCTCGCCGCGCGAGGCGGTCCACTGGCCGGGATCGGTCGTGACCGGCGTGATCGTGCCGTTGTAATCGATACTCACCACGTCGAAACTGCGGGCGTCGTGGTCGCCGAATACGGACTCGGTGGCGGCCGCATCGGCCCAAGCGTCCGGCACCTCAGGCGCGATTTCGGGCGCGCGCTGCACCACGGCCAGCACATCCTCGTCGGTCACGGCGAGCACCGTGCGCACGTTCCAGCCAGCCGGCGTGAACGGGCGGCCGTGCATTGTCAGACGGTTGGTGTCCG
>NZ_QKPO01000012.1 GCF_003258355.1 Confluentibacter sediminis
AAGATACGAATTTAAAAAGAATCATTAATGGTTTTTAAGAAGAAGTTTTTGCGCAGTCTGACGGTCTTGTGTATGAAACGTAGCGTATAAATAAACGCTAACTTTTTCGGATTTAGCACTAGCCGAATTTTTTATTATTATGTTTAATTTTGTTTTATAAATATAACTAAATAAAAAATTTGGCGTACCTTATAAATATACAAAAACCTTTCGGAAAGCCTATAATAGCTATGTTTTATGAACGTTGTTGGCAGCTGGTGTTATTTTCTACCATATTTTCTAAAAGCTGCTATAAATTGATAAATAAAGAAACCGACAAAAATTTTATTTAAATAATCAAATGCAACACTAAAACCATTTAATTCATCTTTACTTACTAAAAAATCTGTTCTGTGTGTTATGTCTAAAAAGCTGAAATAATAACCAATCAGATTATAGTCGATTTCGTTTGAATTAAAAATCCGTCCTAAACTTAATAAGTAGATTAAATAGAAAACAATAGAAAACAAAATCATAAAACCTAAAGGTCTTTTAATAGACAAACCGTGATTATTCGAAATGCTATTTACTTTTAGAATAAATTTGTCCCATTTAGAAATAGTTTCTATTGATTTAAGTGCATCATTTGAAATAGATTGAAATTTTTGAGATTCATAAAAATTACCTGAATTTTCTAAACGTTGTTTTAATTGAAGGAATACTTCGTAACGATTTTTGAAATAATTTGATGTTATTTTTTCAGGGTAATGAATATTTTCTACCGTTTTGAATTTCTCAAAATCTTTATAATTATCGGGGAATTCACAAGATGTAATTTTAGTTTGTCCAAATTTGTTACGGTAAAATGTTATTAATGAATAATCTTTGAAAGAGACATTATCAAACCAAACCTTGTCAAGGTTAGATTTATGAATTTCTAATTTTGAATTTACCGAATTAGGCTTGATATTATAGAATTCAGCTCCGTTTTGAGACGAAAAGTCATGTATATATAAATCATTTATTCTCGAATTTTCTACTATCTGGTCTCCATTAGCAAACCCTTTTAGACTTAGAGAATCAAGTCGAGCATTTATTATTTTTGTTTGAGTGTGGTCTATGTTTGGTGAATAGCTAATAGACAGATTAATATTAAAACTGTCTTTCTCTTCTTCGCTTAAAAAATATCCTATTTTGTTCTCTATATCATGAGAATATTTTCTTCTATAAATACCTAAATTATTACTTTCATTTTCATTAATATTATGAGTTATTTTTTTAGTATCATAAACATAATATGATTGTTTTTTTGAGCTGATTTCGGAAAAATTAGTTTTAACTTTTTCGAATAGTTTTTTCCAATGTATTGGGAATATGTTTTCTTCGGTTAAAGAGATGTTTACACTATTTAATTCGATAAGGAATAATGAATCATTAAGAATGCAATTGTTTAAGCTAATGTTTCTAATATTACTATTTTTAATTTTTCCTTGTAAAATTGAACTACCAAAGAAGATAGAAATATTTGTAGAAACAATATTTTCTATATTAAGGTCTCCTATATAACAATTTACAAACTGTATGCTTATGTCTTTGAAGTCAATACTTTGGTTGTTTTCAATTTCTATTAAGTTGAATCTACAGTTAATAAATGAAAATGTTATTTTTCCTTCTTGATATGGAACATTGACAAAATCCGATTTACTAATGATGATTTTGTATGAATTTGGATAATCTCTATTTTCAATTAATGTGTACGGATTCAAACTTTAAATGTTTAGGTTGGGTTGCTTCTCCACTTGCTACCAACAATGAGATATAGGTGATTGTTTATATTCACGCTATGTATGCTTTTTGAAATCTAACGAAATATCTGACATATAGCTAGCTGGTGATATTAAAAAAACTATGATAATTAAGAACTACTTTCTTCCGCATAAATTTTTAAATTCCGCTCTTACATCCTCAAAAGTTGGCGCACCAATATTAGATATTTTTTTATAGGAATCTATTCCATTGTCTGTTGCCATTGCACTCCAAAAATATTGTTCAACTTTTTCTGCACTCACTTGATTGTTTAACCTCATTCTAGTTGCATTTATTTTTCTTTTAATCGTTACGTTGGCTTTTGAATTAGATTCAGTTGGTTTTAGTACGTTTTCTTCTAAAAATTTAATTAATTCTTCCTTAGTAGCGTTCATATAGTTTTACTTTAGGTTATTAAATAATATATGTTTTATGCACTTAATACTTTTAGTCAATCCCAAGTCTTTTGTGTACTGTTTGCATTTCTTTTCCAAATTCAATACTTTCTAATGCAGCTTTTCGTTTTTCTTCTGGAAGACATTGTATACAAGTTGGATATTGAATTCCCTTATAGTTTTCCTTACACTTTGGGCATAATTCCATTCTGTTCAAGTCATAGTTAGAAGCACACTTTTTGCAAGCAGTTATTGTATCTTCAAAGGAAAGGTATTTGATGTTGTCGTTTAAATATAGTAAAAACACTTTTTTTTCAATAGATTCAGCGTCTTTATTCTTTGCAATATTCCTTTGAAACCAATACTTGATATTTGATAGGTTATGTTTGTTTCTCCATTTATCTTTTGATACGAAGCATTTGTCTCTCACTTCATATGCATCCTCATCTTCAAAAAAAATGGAAATCAATTCGCTCGATGACCTATAATTCGCTTCACTAAATTCGTGCTTACAGTCCGCACATCGATATTTTGGCATTTTTCTTACCCTTTCGCTTGGGTTTTTACTATTGCAATTTGGACACAATGGAATCGGTACATATTCATAATCATTTAATACGTGATTTCTATATAGAGATTTATCAATTTCGGAATTATTATCTATGTAGTGATTTGTGTAGGTTCTTGTTATTTCTCTTAAATATTCGTTGTATTTCTTTGGATGAGACAGATGCTGCAACGTCAAAGTTTCTGTACTACTGCATATTTGGCATTTTTCTTTAATGAATTCAGGTCTTCTTTCTTTCCAATCTTTTGTATGCCAAGACCGTTGTCCTTCTTTGAAGTCTTTCCAGCATTGCTCTTTTGCAAGTTCTATCCCAATCTCATTATTTATGAGTTTGTCTCTTAATTCTATAAACTCATCGTATGTTAACATTCGAATTCTATTATTAAGTGTTGATTAACGCAATGTTGGTTTAACTTGCTGCTAACAATTGACTATATCCGCACTATAACATCAAAGGTATGTATATATTGTATGTTTAAAGATAATCCCTAAAGGGCAATTATAAAAACAAAACCTATAACATCAGTTAAAATTAATTTAAAATGATGGTAGGTTTTTAGTAGCTCAATTGAATCCTAATATCAACTAACGATGTTTTTGGTTAGCTCTAATTTATATTTTTATTAGTAGATGAAATTTCCCCCATTGATGGTTTCTTTCTTGTTGGTCAAATTCTCTTGTTCTAAATGCTCGTGAATATGATAGAGTAAAATATGGGTTTGAATATGAAACTCCATAACCAATATCAATATAGACACGTTTTATATCATTGTTGTCAATTAAGTAAGGGCTGTTTTGACTAAATAATCCACCTTGTAATAAAGAATTCCAAATAACTAAATTGGCTGAATTGGTAGTAAACAAGGAAATATTCGAATATTTAAAGCTTTTTAGAAAGTTTTTTCTTTTTTGTTGATTTTCTGAATACTCTTCCTTAAGAAACTTTGGGATTTCGCCTTCTCCTAATACGTTTTTAAAATATGGAACTGTATTAAAGATGCTTAATCTAGTAGTTGTTCCAATTGAGGTAATATTGAAAACACTTCCTGCTTGAAGTTGTATATTAGGGACAAAATCAAAAGCTATATTTTTTGAAAAAGTGGATAAAACTCCTTTTTCATATTTAATGTTTAAATTAATTCCAATATCATTTTTTATTT
Organism: Confluentibacter sediminis; assembly: GCF_003258355.1. Lineage (GTDB taxonomy): Bacteria > Bacteroidota > Bacteroidia > Flavobacteriales > Flavobacteriaceae > Confluentibacter > Confluentibacter sediminis. Next base: position 3,909 of record NZ_QKPO01000012.1, read on the forward strand.
GGTTTGCCCAACCTTTTGGGTCAGGAGAGCCTATTAACTCATGCCAAGTACTTTGAACTTCTTCACCTAATGCAGCTGGACCTATTACTCCCAAATATAAATCAGTAGTCAGCCTTTTATTCGTGTCTTTATTGTTTGATATAGTGCTGTTAGAAATATAAAGCCAAGCACTATAAGGTCTGTCATCTTCCATTACAGCTGGTATGGTAATATCTGTCGATGTATATAGGTTTTGCCCTAAGCTAAAACTTCTTATGTTTTCGGTTTTATTCTTAAGTAGAAAGGGCCACCATTTTGAAAACTTACTGTCATCAGCTAAATTATGAAGATATTCGATTTTTATGCCCTGAGTATAATATATATCTGTTTTGTTTTTAAATAGCCAAAAGTCATTTTCTGATATTATTCTAATTGCTCCCTTAGTATTATTCTCTTCTTGTTGAGAATAATTCTTAATTGAAAATAAAGCAAATAATAATAGTATAAGATTTTTCATAAAACTGTAGCTAGCTTTAATGTAGCTACTGAGATTATATTTTCTAACATTTTAGTAATAAGATAATTGGAGTGTTAAAATGGAATTATGATTATATCATAAAATTAATGAATTATTAAAGAGTGACAAAGCATTCTCAAATATTTTTCCTACTTTTAAGACTCCCCTAAGAATACAGTTTTTAGCAAACCATTATTATAGATTCTATTATTATGAACTTACAAATTCTTTAAACACTTTAGTTTTATGAAAAGCACCCCTTTGATTTTAATCATTTTTATGCTTCCAATTTTAGTTAAAGCTCAAAATAGTGCATATCTGGAGGCAAAAGCTTTAGCTGAATTAGCAAATGATTCAGTAATAATGAACTTTATAAAAAATATTGATGCGGATAATAGTTGTATAAAAGATGCTAACCAAAAAGAAATGGTCAAAACGCTAGGTAAATTTATTGAAGACCCTTTTGATGAAAACATCCATGATTTTGATTTAGAAAAAACGTTGAAAATCTTTAATGGTTTGGATATTAATAGCTGTTTTGACGCAATGGTAGACTCGAAATTAAATTCTTTCGTCTCAGGTATTAATTTAAATGTAGAAAAAAACCTCGACTCAGAGCTTAGTACGGGTAAATCATTAACAACAGCTATTATAGATGGGACTGCACAATTTTTGGTTGAAAGAACAAAAAAGGAGCTTACTCTAACTTTTTATGATAATCTAAAGGAAATTATTGATAAAGACTATATAATTACTTTAAATTCAAACTATAATAGAGCCACAATTACAATTAATTTACAAGAAGTTTTTCCAAAAACAATTCTTTTGTTAAAAAGTCAAAATAGTTTTGACACCCCATCATTAGGACAAACTTGGGTTTCTGCTTTTAAGTTGGATATTTCTAACATGCCAGAGAACCTTTTAAATAAACTCTTAAACTCGAATTTTGTTAATTCGGAATTGGGACAAAGCGTTAAAATGTCTTTAGCTCTTTTTGAATCTATAAAGAAAGGAGATTCGGCTGAGCGTATAATTGAATTATTCGCAACTCAATACAATGATTATAATAAGTATACATTACATAAATATATTGGAACTTTAAATTTACTTTTCAAAAATTTAATAAATGAAAAAGGCAAATTAGTAAGTTTTGACGAAATTAAAAATCTTCAGGCAATTGAGATGAATTATTTAGTGGGAATAGTATTTCATAAACTAAAAAGAAACAAAATAATTCCTGAAAACTATGAGTTATCGAAACTTGTGGCTCATACAAGTTTAATTCCAAAGACTTTTATTTTGGTTAATGATTTTGAGAATCTAACAAAACAAGCTGAGCAAATTTTTGATGAAAATGGAAAAATAAATATTGAAGCTTATTTCACTTTTGCCTCGTCTACACTTAATCTTTATTCCAGCTCTGCTTCTTTTCTTCAAGAAGTATTTAAGTTAAATAACTCTCCTTTAGAATTTAACACAACTAAACTAATAGATGTTACGGCTACAATTAGCGGTATATATAATTCTATGGCCTCAAAAGATTATGGTGCCTCTCTTTTGACAACAGTTGGCTTATTGGATAGATTTATGGAAACTACTACAAGGAATGATGAAATAAGGAAACATATTGTTTTTTATGGTAACTTTTTGGTTGATATTATAAATGCATCGAAGGAGAATAGTAAGGTTGAAGTGAAAGATGTGTTGAATACTTATACTTTGCCTGTCAGTTCATATAGAATCAAAAGACAATTTAAAAGTTCATGGGACATTAGTGCGTACCCTGGTATTTATGGTGGATATGAGTTTAGTGAAAGTAACAGCTTCAGTTTTGGTATTACAGCTCCAATTGGGTTTTCTTATTCTTGGAAGACAGATAGTTCAAAGGATATAAATACACAAACTAATTCAAATACAATTTTTCTTTCAGCAATAGATATTGCTGCTCCATTTAGTTATAGATTTAAAAATGACAGCGCAGAAGGGCTTCCTGAAAACATTAAATGGAATCAAATATTTGCTCCCGGAATTTATTTTATAAAAGGCTTTAAAAAATCTCCTTTTGCATTATCATTTGGCGCTCAATTTGCACCTTTATTAAGGAGTATCGAGGAAGAAACAAATGTGTTTGATGAAAAGAATGTGTTTCGAGTAAATGTTGGTTTAACCGTAGATATTCCTTTATTTAATTTGAAACGAAATGCAACTAATGTTAAAAATGAGAATAATTCTAGTTTACAGACTAATCAAAATGTTTTTTATGGTGAGAAATCCAATTATTTTGAACCTACTGAAAACACATACAGATTATTCTTTGATAAAGAAGGACGATTATATCCTGAAACCTTTATTCCTGATGAAGACTTAAAAACAAATAATGCTTCTCTAAAAAATTATTATTCAAAGAATAAACCTAAATTAATAAACCTTATTAGAGAGCTAGACCTAGATTTTGATTCATTTTCGGAATCTAATTTTAATACTATTCAAGGTTGCTTAATAAGAAACAAGTTGGATTTAATAAATAAAGAAATTAGGCAATCCACAAAAGTTTTTGTTTTAATACATGGTTTTAGAAAACCTATTGAACCAATGAATGGGAGTAGCTCCTCTCAAGAAGATAATAACTACTTAAAAGATTCAATTCTAAAACAATTCGCACCTAATGCAGATGTTAAATTTATTGAAGTGTATTGGGATGGTACTTTTGAATGTTGTGTGGGATGGAATATAAAAACCAATAAAAGAATTTTTAAATTATTTGAAAATCAAGCGATAAAAAATGCAGAAGAAGTTGGTTATTCTTTAAGAAACATATTAACTGAAATAAAGGCCGAGGAGATAAATATTATTAGTCATAGCCTAGGTGCAAGAGTGGCTGCTACTTCATTATTTAATTTGAAAAGTTCAAAAACTGATAGAGACATGCGTGATTTGAAAACGCCTTCTCAATCAAAAATCAATATATGTCTAATAGCACCTGCAATTTCAAGTGAGCCATTTAAAGGTTACTATAACCGTACGAGTGCGAATGAGTATTTTAAGAAAAAAGATAATTATACCTTGACCATTCTATATAATGAAGATGACTTTGTACTTAAGAAAAAATTCAAAAACATTTTTGGTCCCGGAGCATTGAAATATGGGAATACAAGTTTAGGATGCAATTATAACAATGAAATTGAAGTATTCAGCAAATTGTTTAAAGAGGATTTTAAAAATTCTAAAGTTCAAGCCATTGAAACGAATATAGGCAAAACCCATTTAGTCAAGAGCTACGCTAATTCGAATTCATTTGAAGAATTTATCAAAGTGTTAGCTAATGATTAATTGATACCCCCCCCAAGTTTTTAAAAATAGGATTTAAATAGACTTTAACCTATTGGTTTTTCCAAGTTTTCTTTAATGTTGACCTCATTCAAAAATTTTCATAGTTAAACCTTTGGCGACAATCTCCGCATCTACATAGTGCTTGTTTAAAACCTTCATATTTCCATGAGAGCTTAATTCAATCATATCATCACCAACAGATTTGTGTAGATACGATAAATAAGTTTTTCTCAAAATTTTAAATTTCTTTGGTTTTTCATTTGGAAATGCCTGTTTATAATAATGACTGAATCCTCTTGAAAGAGCAGCCATCATTGAGGTATGTTTTAATTTTCTATTAGGCTCAAGAATGAATAAATCACTACCCTTTAAATCTTCATAGCCAAGATTAATTAATAATTCTTCCAAATCTGGACCAACAGGAATATATTTATTTTTAAATTTTTTACCAGTGATTCGCTCCACCTTTAAATTATCTATTACGAACATTAAGCATCCGTTCTTCTCACTATAAAACAAATCGTTCCAAGATAAACTAACTAACTCTTCTCTCCTTAATCCAGTGTATAGTGCTAATTTAAAACCGTCTTTTAAATAAGGTCTATAATTGTTTTTGACTTCTTGTTTTCGACCCCCTAATTGTTGATATTCCGTTTTATTATCAACAGCATCTAACACCTCGTAAAATTCTTCTTCTGAAATGGCACTAGTATCATATTCAGGAACATTAAACAGGACTTTTTTAAATGGGTTTTTCATTAGTACACCAACGTGGTCAATCATGTGATTGATAAAACAATTGATGATTTTTAGCTTAGATGGGCAGCTAGTCTCAGCATATTTTTTTTTAATGTATTTATACCAATAGCCAACATGATTATCACTTAGTTCTTTTATATTAGTGTTTTCTACATCAACCTTATTTTTTCTCAAAATATCAATAAGCTGTTGAACACCATGTTTAGTATGATTAAGATGGCTCTTGGTTAAGTTTCTTTTTAGATGTTCAGGAACATCTATTCCATATTTAAACTTTATAAACATGTTTGCTGCTTCAATTATCGAAATATTGTCAGGGTCTATTTCGTTGCTAATTACAATGTTATATGCTATGCCATTTTTTACATCCTTTTTAAATTGAATTGCGGACCTCAACGCCTCATCATAATTTTTTGTGGGATACATTTTGGTTTTTCTAACACCATTATGACATACCAATGATTTGTATCGTTGGTTTTCCTCATGGTTACATATGTCGTTATGATGATTGTATTGTTTTTTACATTTGGTACAGTAAATTCTTAAACCATATTCGTTCTTTTTAATTTTTAACTTCATTACTTTATAAAATTATTTTCTTTATTATTTATTTTTTTCTTCTTAACACTAGATTTTGGATACAATTCAGATATAGCTTGAACCATGCCTTTATCTGCTGTATTGGCATCGTAAATTTCAAACCAACAATTAGGATAGCTTATTTTTAATTCCTCCACGGCAAATTGCTGTTGTTTGAATTCAAACATGAATTGGTTAACTATATGTTTACGCCCGATTTGTGAAAAGGGAATATCGTTTTCAGCTAACCATCTTTTTACAGACCGAGTATCTTCTAAGCCAAGTATGTTTTTTATTTGCTCCAATGTCAAGTTCCTTATATCTAACATCTTAATTTTTCTTTTTAATATGATTATGAAAAGCATAGCAACAATCTCATCAACTATGCTTTTAAAATCAAAAACTGTTAAGCAGATTTCTTAGTAAACCTTTTATCAATTGGATAGGCTTCATACTTTTTCCCATCAAGAAGATTTCCTGCCTTCTTTTTGTTTTTGCCGCCCCATTGTTTAAAGAAGAATGCCACATCATATGTCTTGCATTGTTCTTTTATATCAAGAACCCATTCTTTTTCAATGGGTCTAGCTTTGAATCCAGATTCACCCCCGGCAATTACCCAATCAATTTCAGATAAGTCCATATTATGCAATGGACCAAGTAGTGGTTCAGCAGAAATAAACTTAGTTTGCGCTCCACACTTTTTTAAATCGTCAATTCTAGGCATAACCAAATAATCTTCTACAGAAACACCCATCCAGATGTTGTCTGACCAAGTCAGCAAATGGCTTATATCAGCAAGCCTTTTGCTTCGTTTCGTTAATATTTGATAAATGTGTTGTGGTGTTTCGTTCATGGTTTTAAAAACCTTCTGAATGAATTCTAATGGCACATCTTCGTGGAATAAATCACTCATACTATTTACAAATATGACTTTGCCTTTTTTCCATTTTCTTGGTTCGTCAATTTTGTCCCAATGCATGGTGAGTTGAAATCCATTAGGATATCTCACATTCCCCATTGCTTTTAAACGTTTTGCCATTACTTCTGCATAACAGAATTTACAACCTTTGCTTACTTTGTCACATCCTACGACAGGGTTCCAAACTGACCCCGTCCACTCTATACTACTTTTACTCATATTTTTATTTTTTAAATTTTTATTATTATTTATTAATTTTTGGGTGTAATTATCCACCCTCAGGATTCCACTGAATTTTTAACTAATTGAATTTTAATTGTTTACGAAATTTTTATGCTGTCTGAAGTATATTTTTAAGTTTATGCTGCTTTTTCAAAAGACAATTCATGTTTTATAAGCCTTCTTACTTTAGCAACCGTTCCTAAACTCACATCGTATAGTTTCACACATTCCCTTACACTAAATCCTTTTTTAAGCCCTTCTATAATTTTTGGATATTTGGACAGGAATGTTTTATCGTTCTCAGTAGTGCCTTTGTATCTGCCACAATGAACACCATTTTCTTTGGCTTGAGCCATACCTGATTTGATACGTTCGATTGTCATTCGCCTTTCGTTCTTTGCGAATAACGATAACATATGTAACATCATTTCTGTCTGCATGTTCATCTCTCCTTTATCGTCCAAGGTTTCGGTCTTTAAGTCATCTAAATAAATACTAACACCATAGTTATGTAATTCTTCTACCAGTTTTAAGGTTTCCAAAGTTGAACGCCCTAATCGAGAAACTTCGGTTACCAATACTTTTTCAAATTTTCCAGTTTTGGATTCTTCTAGAAGTTTCTGCACTCCTAAACGTTCCTGATTAGATTTAGCACCTGATACTTTTTCGGTTATGATACTTACCACACTATAACCTAATTTGTCAGCTACTTTTTTCATATCTGTAATCTGACGTTTATAATCTTGCTTATCTTTTTTAGAAACTCTTCCGAAAATTGCTACTGATGTCATAATTCTTAATTTTTTTAGATTTTACTGTTATAAAAAAAGGTTAGCTGATTTTTTAAACAGTTTTACTGGTTATTTACTCTACTTCAGGGGGCTTCCACCGTTATAGAGAATCTATTACCTTTTTTTATATCACTTTTCAAAGATGGAAGGAAAAATGTTCCTGTACCAGTATTTTTTAATTTATTTCCCCTTATAACCCTTGTCATTATTGAATTAAACAACTTTTCACTTTAGAAACATTGAGAATAAAGTTGAGGCGAAACCTTTCTAAAAATAGATTTTGCTAAATTCATTTTAATTTTAGTTTCGGCATCTATGAAATTAATTACTTCAAAGCCCAAATAATTAAACACACTTAATTCTTTTTCCTTTTCTTCAAAAATTTTTGCTCCATAATAAAAATCAAACACAGCAACTGAAATAGGTGGAGCTAACACTTTTTCGCCATTCAATTCACCATCCACACGAATTGGCAAAAGTTCATCCTCTTTGAAAATCATTAAATTTCTTAATAAATTAATTTCTCCATCAGTAAGATTATAATTCTCTTTTAAATCTTCTGGAACCAAATCAAGGGTTCCTTTTGCTTTTAATCTTATATAATCCTCCATTGGGTCATAATCAAATTTGTCTTTTATTTTTCTCATAATATTTAATATTTTTTTATACTCAACTTAATGAGCTGTTATTATTATTTTTTAGAACGTATCGTTCCATTATGCATATAGGTATATCCTATAGCAGTTGTACTTATCACTAATAAAATCTAGATTATTATATTTTTAGATATCTTCTAAAAACTAGTGTACTTGTTTGTAATTACTCTACAAATTAAGAGGTTATATCTCTTTTTTCATATACTCATAGGGTATACTAAGAGTCTGTTTTATGAAATTCAAAAGACATAAGATTTTAAAATATTGAAAATGAGTAAACTATATGTAATAAAGTATTATATATCCATTGAATTATAATTTTTTTTAAAAACTAAGACTAATTGTAGTTTACTAGCTTATCTACTATACTATCAATTTTTAGTCTTTTTGCGTTATCTCTAGTTTCTTTTTGATTTAATAGCTCATTTTGTGCTATTTGTTCTCCTTTAATTAGGAAAAATTCAGAGACAATTTCCCAATGTTTGTTCTTAGGATGTATTATGACTTTTTGAGAAATCAATGATTTTATAAAATATATGAGCGAAGATTTATTGTCAATCCAGTTGATTTTCTTCTCAAGATACTTTCCTGTAAATAACGCTTTAAAAGATTTATAGCTTGTACCTTTAGATAAAAAGCCTCTAAAGCCAAGCATTTCATCGTATATGCGCATTTCAAACCATTTATCCTCATACACCTTTTTAAATACAAATGATTTTATAGGTTCTTTTAAAGTATGCCACTTAGAAAGCTTGTACCTGTTATTATTCTTGATGTAAATATTAAACTGTGATTCAGTTAGTTTATAAAACAGATGTCTTATGGATTGGGCTATGATTATATTTTTGTTCTTTGATAATTCATACTGTTCAAATAAATAATCAATGATTGTATTTATATATGTCTCCTTTTTATCATTTAGAAAACTCATCTCTAAGAAAAAACAGTCGTAAGCGTGATTAGCCTTTTTTAGAATACTATTTTGATATGTTAGAGATTGGGTAAAATCTGTTTTGCTATACTGAATTTTTTCGGTAGTCAATAAGGTAAAAAAGCTAAATGGATGTTGAATAGCACTGATTTCCCTTATTAATATATCAGATTTTAGTTGCTGATAAAGTTGGCTGTAATCGTTCTGGTATTCTTGATTTTCCATATAGGCTAATATAAAAAATTACACCTTTTCACTGCTAACCTAAATTAATTCTATTTTTTTCTCCGATTATGGGTCGGATGCTCCTTGGCAAACTATTTATCTAAAAAAGATAAATGGAAAAAGAAAAAGGAATTAATCATCTAAGCTTGTTTAGTGGAATTAACGTTGCAGAATTAGCTTTAAAAGAACTTAACATACCCGTAAATAAATCATTTAGTAGCGAAATATGCCCTTCAGCATTAAAGGTGTGTAATCACCATTTTGATTTAATTCAGTTAGGAGATGTAAGGTATATAGATATAGACTCACTACCGGACATACAACTTTTAACTGTAGGAAGTCCCTGCACCGACCTTTCCTCAATTAGAAAGAATAGACAAGGTCTTGATGGTGAAAAATCAAGCCTATTTTTTGTAGCTCTTGATATTCTCCATAGAGTAAAACCTCAGTACTTTCTATTTGAGAACGTAAGCAGTATGTCTAAGCGTGATAGGGCTAGAATAACAGAATTATTGGGTGTGGATGGAATAGAAATTAACTCCAATAGGTTAACAGCTCAAAACCGTGGACGTATTTACTGGACCAATATCCAAGGGATAATAATTCCGGAAAACAAGAATATTCTTTTGAAAGATATAGTAGAGGATGGTTACGTTGATAGGGAAAAAGCAAATGCGGTTCTTACCAAAAACGTTCCCCATACCAAAGCGGGGCTTATCAGGTATTTGACAAAAAGTTTGGGTCAGGTGGCGTTTTACTCCAAAGATTTTGCAGAATTAACAAAAAAGGAAAAATTAAAGGTTATAGATTCAATGTCGAATGATGAGGTAAAATCTTTGTTTAGATTATTTACTATACAAGAACTTGAACAACTTCAAGGTTTGCCAATAGGATATACTAGTGATGTCCTTAAGAAGACACCTTCAAATATGGTAATAGGGCGTGCATTCACCAAAGGTGTAATAAAACATATTTTGTTATTTTCTAGATTCTAATGAGTTGGCTTTTTTCAAAATATCATTTACTATTGGAGCGATTTCTCCCGAAAATTGAACTGGAAACTTGGGTTTATATAGCTTTGTCAGCAAATCATATTGTTTTATGGTCACTATTAATTTCATAATTTATCTTTTAGAATAAATAGTAATGAATAAACAAGGAGCCTATTTTTTTTGCAAAAAAAATTTATAAAAATTTTGAAGACACCTTTGATTGAACATATAACATTCAGTTTTTTGCTATATGTAAGAAAGGTGATGTGGACAGTTGATATTATATAAAAGATAGCTATAGTTGGGAAAGAGGGGGAGGTCCTCCACAATTGATTATCCAAAATATAACTATTTGGACCTGTTTCGATATCCTTGATTAGACAAAACTAGTGCTTTATAACCGTACGGATTCCCATAAAAAAGGAACATTAGGGAACGTATAACCTTGACTTATTAATAAAATTTGTTTACTATTTAACATATATGAAAAAGACTATTGAAATACCATGGACCATAGATATTGATAGCATACTGTCAGAGTATCCTCCTGAAAAGAAATTAAAAAAAGACCGATTACTTTATTTGATTTATTTAATCTATTATATGCAAGTTTTTAATCCTAGAAATGTAATGTCAGGCAAAACAAGATTACATTCTCAAATATTGAAAAAAGTAATTGGTAATGATTATTCTCATTATGTAAAATACTTAGTTGAAAGTGATGTAATTATAAAGACGGACTATTTTAGTCCAAGTAATGTCTCTTATCAATATGAGATGGCTCATCTTAAATACGCTGCGGTTCACTCTAAAACAATTGAGTTAGAAGATAAAACATTGCTTAAAAACGTTAAAGAATTTGAAGAAGATTACTTTTCTATTTCAATTAATGTTCGTAAGAATTATAAATATCTCAAAAAATGGTTTAACGACAAATTAACTGCTGATATTCCTGATGATACATTATTCCAGCAAAAAATTAAATTGGAATACATTAATGAAAACAAGTATCGAATGGATATTGATGGATTTGGTAAACGTTTACATTCTAACCTAACTAACTTGCCTAGAGAGTTAAGAAGTAATCTTAGATATGATGGAGAATCGTTGGTTGAGGTAGATATTAAAAACTGTCAGTTTTATTTGGTAATAAAGTTTTTACTAAATTACATTAAGTCTAATAGCCCTAAATTATATAATGAATTAATTAGTTTAGAGAACGATTTAGACAAACTGGAGCTTCTTAAAAACTCCGTTGAGTATGATGACGCAGCATTATATATCAAGCATGCTACATCACTAGAATTCTATGAGAATTTAGCTAATCGCTTTTCAGAGAAACATGATGTAGAATTCACAAGAGATGATGTTAAAAAACATTTATTCGAATCTATTTTTTCAAAATCTAATCATTATTCTAGATTGAAAACTTTGTTTAAAGAAATGTATCCATTGGTATATGAAATCATAGATGATAAGAAAAGAAATAATAAGCTTAAAAAAGATAAGCATAAAGCTATATCAAAATCATTACAACAATTAGAATCATCTTTAGTATTAAGAGATATTTGTAAAAATCCTTCATTAGAAAATGTTCCATTGTTTACTATTCATGATGCTATTTTAACTACAAAGGAAAATGTATCATTAGTTAAAAATATTATAGAAAATACTTTATATAGCAATATTTATTTTAAACCTAATGTTGAAATAAAGTATTATACAGAATAAATATATTTTAAATTAATAATATAGATATACCCATTATGTAGTAGGAGAGTTTTTAAACTCCCATGGATACTGATGGTTCCAGAGGAATAAAAGGGATAAAGTGGGTTTTAGTGAAATTGATTAAGAGTTTAATTGTTTAACTAAAAAGACTAACAATATTAATTTTGCTAACCTTTTACATGTGAGAGACTTCGTAATTGCTATTAATTACCTCGCTTTATTGGTAACAGCTTAGTTCATTTTATAATAAGTAATGGTTTCCGTTCCTCCATCGCTGGTATCAATTAATCCACAATGATGGGTGATGTCTATGGTGTTACCATTATCGGTTATTTCAAGGTAGTTTTTACCTGCCCCTTGGCATTGTACCAAATCAAAGTAATTGACCGTAAAACTGCCACCATTATTGGTTTTAGGGATGCTTAATAAGCAATCTGAGACAGCGTTCGCTATGATAGGTAATCTCATAATCGCTATCATTTAAAGCTGTTAAATCAACTGTAATGATAGCTGAATCAATATTTAATACTTTTATTTTGTAGTACGTGTTTTCAAATTCATTTAGTATTTGTCCATCTGTGCCGAATAGTTCTTTATCGGTCGTGGTTTCTGTTATTTGAAAGGTTACAGGTAGGTTTTTATTTGGTAAATCGTTGGCATTTATGATTGTTCCTGTTACTGGTATTTGGGAATAGGTATTACCAATAATGGTTTTGTAACCGCAGTCGTTATTAGTGGCTTTATCATTATCATCGTTGGAACTGCATGAGTTTACTACTAAGAACAATAGAATAGCTAGGTTTAGGATTTGGAATTTGTTCATAGTAAAGAATTTAGATGTGGGTTATTGTGTTCAACGTGATTTTTGTATTGAAATATCCCGTCTGTTTCCGTTCGGGTCCATGAGCATGCCTTTTATGTTGCCATTGCAATCTATGACCAACAATCCTCTGGTCCTGCTGTTGCGCGAAGCATCCACATTGCCACTGGTTGCCATTAGGTTAGTTATGCTTATATGGTTATTGGCTAACAGTTTCCAGTCGCCTTCCAAACGTTTGCCGTTACCAGTGATGATGATTTGGCTTTCAGCCCATTGGTTCCGTGCATGGTCGAAACGGTCTGTAAATCGTACGGAACCGTTCCCATTTAGTGTATAGCTGCGTTCTTTGGTCAGTTGTTTTATAAGTTCGTTGCTGGGCAATGAACAGTAATTTATTGTAGTTGTAGCGTTGTTATTTCCATTGGCATTGTTGTTGGATTGGTCCTGATTTTCGGTCTGGATTTGCCTGTCTGGTCTGTTATTTGTTCTAGCTGTACTATTAACTGAATTACCCCAGATTGAATCTGCAAATGGAATATAGATTAAGATTAGAGCTGCGAAAATGATATAGCCCCAGTAGTTTTCGTTTTCTTTTGGTTTGGTTGTGTTCTCCATGAGGATTTAATTTTGTGGTTCAAATATAACAATAGTTGGGATATATCGTAACTTATAGATTGATTTTTATGGAGATATTGTCCTTTAAATGGACGAAAAGGATAAAATATACCTTAAAAAGATAGGTAAGAATATTTCTAAACTCAGAAAAGCAAAAAAATTAACTCAAGAAGAAGTTTGTACTGAATTAGACATGGATAAACCGTATTTGTCTAGTATCGAAAATGGAAGGCAGAATCCAACATTACTAACTCTTAAAAAACTTGCTGATGCAATTGGAGTAAAAGCAAATGATTTTCTAGATATTTAATTAGTTACTTCTTTAACCATATGTTTTTAATATGGTTTTCATTATTTTTCTAAATTTACTTACTATAAGCTTCATTTAGTGACATTTAGTCATTAAACTTGTATGGCTCATGTTTTGTATTCCTTATCTTATGGTGAAAAACAAATTTAACAACAATATTGCTTCATTAAAAGAAGCAATTAATAATGACCGTTTGGTCATATTTGCTGGTGCTGGTATTTCTAAAGATTCTGGAATACCATTATGGACAGAGCTTGAATCTGGTATTAAAAGTAGATTAAATGACCCAACCAGAGAAACGGATGCTTTAAAAATTGCACAAATGCTCTACAATGAAAAAGGAGAGAAAGAGTATAATGAGATTATTAAAGAATTGCTGTTTAGAAATAACTCAAGTTATAATTCATTACATGAAACTATAACAGAATTGAACCCTCAGCATATTATAACTACTAACTATGATAGGCACTTTGAAGGAGTTATTAGCGATAGAGGCTTGCCTTTTTCAATTGTTTCAAAAGATGAAGATTTACCATATGCAAAACATAAAAAACTACTTATAAAGTACCATGGTGATTTTGAGAATCACAATATTGTACTTAAAGAAAATGATTATTTAGAATTTTCACAAAATCATACATTAAAAGAAGTCTTTGTTAAGTCGTTATTTAGCAATAAAACGATTTTGTTTTTAGGATATAGCGTTTCAGACCCAAATTTAAAGTTGCTTATTAGAGAAATTCAATACTTGTTAAAAAAGCATTACCAAAGGGCATATTTGTTGACAACTAAGGTAGAAGTTAGTGATTCGGAAGTGAAATATTTTGAAAGCCTAGGCATCAATATTTTATTCAAGGATTCTGATGAAACGGAAATTTCAGAGATTGAAAATGTAAATTTATCAGATATAGGCAAAAAAGTATATTCTCAATTAAAATATATTAAGAATTTTAAATTATATGAATATAGAAACTTACTAGATGATAATTCTGATAAAAGCAAAATAATTAATGAATTATATAATTCTCTTTCTAGATTTCATTATACAAGGGTGCTTCCTCAAATAACCTTGGCTAGCTTATATCCACTTTCAAAAGATGCAAAAGAAGAACCAGCATATTTAGTTCGAGGAACAACTTTGAAATGTTTTAACCAAAGTTTATATGAACTTATATCGAATTATGAAGGCCAAGAAGATAAAAACTTCACAAGTGAAGAAAAGGATAAATTAAACTATTGTTTGGGGAGAATTGTAATGTCAGGGATTTATTCATTGGGAAAAATTGAAAACCCAGATTCGTGGGGTAGTTATAGGGCTAAGGAAGAATTAGAATTAATACCTAAAATTAAGTATAATGACACTTGCGATTGTATTGATTGTACGTTAAATAATTATGATTATGCTGGAGCAGTAAATAAAATATTTAAATACCATATTAATGATAATACTGAATTGTGGAATGACTTAATATATACCTATAGCCTTTATAGGATAAGAGATTATTACAATTGCTTTTTAGCTTTGAAAGATATTATAGTAAAAGCTAATCGGTTAAATAAACTTGAAGTGAGCTTTTTAGCAAAATATAATTTGAAAAGGTTAAAATGGGCAGTTAGTAATGAGTTCATGAATGATAGAATAAGTTGGAATGATGTTCAAGAAATAAAAACTGAAATTGATAGTATAAATTTAGATGAAGAACTAGATAAAGTAAAATATTTTGTAGATAAAGATGTATTTGATTTTTTAAAAGAAGTTAGAGATGGAGTATATATTCAAAGGCTTTGTAATGAGATAGATGAAATTTTTGTTAAAGTTCCAAGGACAGTAGAAAGTATAAAGAACGGTGGCAGTCATAGTAGTAATGTTTTTAATAACCTTTATGAAGCAGTTAGAAAGTTGAAAGCATTTTTGGACACTAATTTTTTAATAGGTAATGGATTTTCTCCAATAGAAGATACATTGAAAAAATCCATCAATACATTCATATTAGGGTACTATTTGAAAAATTTTGCGGGGATTAAGAAGCATAGTTTCTTTGGTTTATCTCATATAATAGAATTCGATACCTTTATGTTTAACCTTATTATTGATAACTCAGATAATAAGGAACTTATTCGAATTTTAGAAAAAAACGAAATTCATGATATAAAAATTGGAAAAGAAAGTCTTGGGAAAATATTCACATATATTAATAATTTTTTAAAATCTAGCTATAAAATCCCAAGGCATTTTGGTAATGACCCAGTGATTAATAAATCTTTTATATCTGCTGTTGCCCAGAACGAAATTTTTAATCGACATTTAATGGAAAAGTTTAGCTCGATATGTCTGGTTATAGCTTATTTCGATTTTTCTAAGCCACAGTTAAAAACAATTTATTCTAATATAAATCATTACATAAACTTTATGAAGTTTAGTGATGAAAATTTAGAGTGTCTAAATAGAATATATGAGAAGAAAGGTAAGCTACTAGATGATGATGATTTATTAAAAACTTTAAAAATATTTGATAAAAATAAAAAGATAGATAGCACTTATTTATCGATTGTAGAATGTTTAAAAGAAAAAAATAAAAAGTTTAAGCATGAAGATATAGATTTAAAAAGTTTTGATTTAAATAGAAATACTTTGGATTTTCCAATTTTATATCATGCTTTAGATAGTGATAATAAAAAAGCGTTTAAAAAAAATCTAGAAGCTAAATTAGGCAAAGTGAATGATGGGCAGATGTTTTATATAACTATTAGTGAAAAGATTTTGCTAACAAAAAAAATTAAAAATCAATATAAGAATATAATTAACGGAAATTTAAAAGTTAAGCTTGATGAAACGACTATAGATACTGATTATGTTCGATTTAGGGTTAAACAATTTTTTGACTTGGTTAACAAAGGAATAATTGATGACCAAGGCATTAATACAAATGAAATAGAAGAAGACCAGTTTAAGTTTTTGCTGAACCCAGAGAATTTTGAACCTTCAATGTTTAAAGTTGATTGGTTAAAATACTACAATTGGGATTCATATTGTAAAAGGTTTTCTGAAATTGATTATATAAAAACGGCATTGAAAGATAGCCTTAAAAAAAGATTTGATGAGAAGTTGAGCGAAACTTATTTTAAAATAGAAAAATGGCATCAATAACACAATTAAGCCTTTTTAATAAAGATACTGATGCTTTTGCTACTGAAAGAGGTTACGAATATCAAAAGCTCAAGACATTAGAGTCTTGGCTTTTAAATTCTATTCATAAAAGTGATGAAATAATTTACTATGATTTTGAGGAAGACATATTTCATAGGGATTTAACTAAACTTAAATCGACTTTTAGACAGATTAAGCTTTATTCTAGTAATTTTTCATTTGCTAGTGTTGAAATTCGCAAAACTATATCTCATTTTTTTACCTTGTTTTGTTTAGGAGATTATTTGCTTGATGAAATTATATTTGTTTTTGAAGCTAATTCTAATATCGCACGGAAACATGGTAATAATGATGCAAAATTATTAAAAGACTGGCACGATAATCAAGATGAATTAATGGAGCCTTTACTTTCAAAATGTGTTAAAATATGTAAAGAGATTGTTACCGAGTTTGTTGAATCTCAAGATGATTCTAGACCTGAATTAGCGGCAGCTAAAGTCAAGTTTGAAGAGTTAAAATCCAATACTGATTTTTGGAACGAATTTGTGAAATCTATCAATTGGAAGTTTCAGGGAGTTGGACCGGAAGAAGCGATGGTTAAAAGTTTAAAGGAAATAGAAAGTTTAATAAATCAACTACCTTTTCCAATAAAGACTAGTGATATTGATTCAGTTATACATTCTTTACATTTTCATATTAGCCAATGTGCTACAAAAGAAAGCCCTGAAGACAGACTGTTAAATGCTCAGTTACTAGAGCATAAAGTACTTTCCTTACTTGGGGATTCTGAAAAATGGTATGGAGAACAACTGGGAAAATGGAGAGGTTTTGAGGGAGTAAAAGAATTTAGGTTAGGAGAGTTGTATGAAATAATTGCAATATCAAGATTTTATCGACAGCACCAAGAGCTTGATGGTCATAGAGAAATATGGTCTGAAATACTGGTTACATATTTAAATCTTGCTGATTTACCAGAGTTTTGCGAGAAGGATATTATATATGAGTTGATATTTTTGAAGTTGCGTCCAACAAAGAGCTTTAAATTTCATGACCCAGATACTACTGACATAGTAAGCTTAACAAATAGGTACTTTCAAATTGTTCCAAAATCGGTAAACGACCCATTAACAATAGAAGAATCAGTAAATATTTATTCTATCATAAGAAGTGCAAATCATGTCTTTGAATCGATTAATATAGATAAAGCTACATTTGATAAATGGTTGAATGATATGGAAAATGTCATACTCTTAAAACTAAAAACTGCTAAAGTAAATACTAATTGTAGTTATTTAGAATCTTTGTCGATGATTGAATTTAATCTAAAGAATTGGGATGATGAAAATAAAATCAAAGGTTATACAAAAGCTATTAGTATTTTAAAACAAATTGTTGCTGTAAGTGGTGAAGCTGGTCAATATAACTACTCAAACTTATTGATAAGGATTAATGAATTTTTACGTGCATTTTTTAAACTAGGACTATCAGAAGAATACCCTGAAGTTATAAATGAATTGGAAGATATAAGTACAGATTTAGCTTCGATAGTTTCTAAAAGAGAAGCTAATTTTTCTTTAGCTGTGCAATTTAGAACCAGAGGAATAGATTATTTAAAATATTCGAAAAACTCTAAAGATATGCTGAGGTCCTTTGATTATTTTCATAGGGCAAAGGCTTTGTTATTTAAAAATGAGACTAAAGATAGTTTTGTCTTGGTGCTTTTAAATATTTGCCAAGTTTATATGGGAATTGGGTTTAATTATGCTGCTAAATATTACGCCCTTGCTGCCTTTTTTTATTCTATTCAAGATGAGGAACTTTTCAAAAGGGTTACGAAATCAGTTTCTTTTATTTGTAAAATAGATTTTCAAAATGGAACATGGTTTAATTTTTTAATGGATTATGAGAAGTTCATTGTATTTACTGGTGAGTTAAACCCTGAATGGGATATTAATGTTAACGCTGATTTAAGAGAGGTTTTATTGGATTATGCCTTTGTTTTATATTCCATTCCTTATATAGGTCCAGAACTCGGTGTTCTTGTAAATCACCAAATAAAAGAATTGGGCTGGGTAAAGGAAGAATATATGGATATGTTTATTGATGGCTTGTCCGAAAATTTAAAAACAAAAGATGAAGTCATTAGATTGGCTAGGTCCAAATTAGTAGATTTTCCATTAAATGATATAGGTAAAGAAAGAAATATTCAATTTAATGCATATGGTGTAACTTGGAACATTCAATTTGAAAATAATTATAAATCATGCTCGAATGGAGAAGAGTTTTGTGCAATTTTGCAAATTTTACTTTCGGAATTAAAAACTCACTTTCCCGATTTCCAAATCATTGATGAAGTAAAAAATATTCAATTTAATTTATTGGAAGGAGATAGCTTAATCCCACCAAAAAAAATAAATAATTTTGAATGGGAAGTGTCTTTGCCAATGGTTAAAAAACCAAAACCTTATTATCCGTTTATAATGGGAATTATTGTAAGTATTTTTAAAGAAATAATTGATGATGATAAAGACGTAATGAGTTTCTTTATTGATTTACAGAAGGATAAAGATTTAGACTCAAAAGCTACAATTATAAAACCTTACGATGATTTATATAAAGATTTATATTCTAAAGACTTATATAATAAATTTATGAGAGATGGATTTAACAAGGTAATTACTGATGTCAATTTTATTATAAAGAATAATGTTATTGACTAGTTTTAATTTAAAACTTATTCTAATTGTATTGAAATCAATAGAAAACAAGAACTTAATTACTAATGAAATTGCCATAAAGACTATTGAAGGAGACTTACTGGGATATCATCCTTTTGCTAAGAAAATTCAAAAGATTATACAAGGATATTCTAGCAATTCTGAACCACTTACGATTGGAATATATGGTAAATGGGGGTCAGGAAAAAGCTCTCTTTTAAATCTTATTGAAAGGCATATAGAAATTTTTCATAAAGATAAAGGGGACAAACCATATATAAAGTTTCATTATAATCCTTGGATATACCAAACAAAGGAAGAAATGCTTTTTGATTTCTTTGAAACATTAAGTAGAAAATTAAACTATAGTGGAAGTGAAAATCTGAAAAAAGCAGGTAAGTTTATTAAAAAATATAGTAGGTACTTAAAAGCTGTAAAGTTATCCGCTTCGGTGGGTGTTCCAAAAATGTTTAATGCAGGAATTACCGTTGAACCATATGAAATTCTTCAAAAGCTTGGAGAGGATTTGGAAGGAGAAGATAAGGGTTTAAACGAACTAAAAGAGGATATAGATAAATCATTAAACGAATCAAGTAAAAAAATTATCATATTCATTGATGATGTAGATAGACTAGATAAGGATGAAATTTTTACATTATTTAAACTAATTAAAATCAATGCGGATTTTAAAAACTTAATCTTTATCATTTGCTTAGACCCAGACCATGTAGCAAAGGCAATCCATAAGAGATATGGAAGTAATAAAGAATCAGGAAAAGAGTTCTTAGAAAAAATAATTAATATCCCATTGGAGCTTCCACTTATAGAAGAAGCAGATTTAGACTTGTTTACTAAAGAAAAAATAAAACCAATATTAGCATTCAAAAATGTTAAAAAAACAGATTTAGAAGAGTTATTAGATAGTATAAGAGGTAGTTATTTTAAATCCCCAAGAGAAATTATACGTATTGTGAATTCTTTTGCTATTTCTTTTTATGCTATTGGTGATGAGGTTAACATACATGATTTATTTTGGATTGAATTTATAAAGATTAAATATCCAAAAACTTATAAAGCAATTAAACAATTTGCAGGGAACTTTAATAATAATCTATTTTTTATAGATAACATTAATTTTAACGATGCCTTTTCTGATGAGAAAGGTGAAAGTGGATTTAGAAAAAAATTATTAAATAACCATAAAAAGGCATACGCTATAGTAGATTTTTTGTTTCCCATGGTAAAAACAGGAACGGTGTCAGCATTTCAAGGTCCAAAAATGAAGCCGAACAATATTTTAGATGCTGAATTAAGAATAAATCATGTAAATCATTTTGAAAAATATTTTTCTTTCCATACTCAAGGAAAAATTTCAGAACTTTCTTTTTCAAATTTTAGAGCAAATATAATTTCAGAAAAAAATGAAGAAGCTTTAAATGTATTGAACGAAATGATTAAAAATGCTAATGAAAGAAAGATTGTATATCGTATCACATCAGAAATTGAGGTAGTTTCTGATGAACTCCACGATAAATTACTAGCATTTTTAATCAACAATGTTAACCATTTTACAGAAACATCAGACGTAAATCCACATTCAATAGAAATTATTCAAAGTATAGCAAAGAAACTGGTTTTAAAACCAGATGATAATAAAAATTTAATTATTTATATTGCAGAATTACTAGATTATAGTCAACTATGCTGGTATTTAAGTGTGTTTTCATATAATAATGAAGAAGTACAATTTTTGAATGAAATTGAGACTATACTAATCAAAAAGGTAAAAATATCCAATGACCATCCATTTTTTAATAATAGAAGTATTTCAAGAATGATTATGAAAGTCTGGGCAGCATTGGAGTTTGATGAATTTGAAAAATATATGTTAAAATATCTAAACACAAAAGATAATATTCTAACATTTATATTAGTTTTTCCCAGCATATGGAATAGAACCATCAATGGAACATTTAAAGAGGAAGATTTTAAATTTTTAGTTAACACAGTAAAACTAGATAGTAAATTGATTTTTGATAGAATCAAAGAATTCATACCTGAATTAAAAAAGGTTAGTACATCTGATGAGACTGAGGCAAGTTGGGGTGAATATTCCGATAACTCCGCATTAGATAACATCCGACAATTTTCATATTGGCACTTGATGAAAGAAGAACAAGATAAGATTGATAATACTGAGTTTGCAGGACCGCCACCCACGAAATAAATTAAGTTTTTATTTTCCTATATATTACAAAGTTCAAATTCTCTTGTTTTGTGTGTCGTAAAAGTTTGCAAACCTCGTCAATTCATCATTAAATTGGTTCGACAAAACAATATTAGAGGAGCATTACTGGATAGGTCATTATTTCTTATAGGTTTTTGAGTCTAGACAATATTAATAATTATTGGTGGTGGAATTTAGTGGTGGGTTTTTGTGCTTAAATGTATATATTTGCATCGATTTGCAGGTAAATGCAATATAGTTTAAATGCCATTAAATGGTCTTTAAGTCTCTTAAATGCTGTAAATAAGATAATTGGGGATGTAGCTCAGTTGGCTAGAGCGCTTGGCTGGCAGCCAAGAGGTCGTGGGTTCGAATCCCATCTTCTCCACATTAATGATAACCCCCAATGAGTCAAACTCATTGAGGGTTTATTTAAAAACAACAATAAACTTTGGTTATGTTGTTTTTTTTTAATTTATTTATAAATGTAAATTCAACACTTAAAAAGTGGCATTAATAATAGTAATAAACAAATGGTTATGTTAAAATTTAAATCACTCATTTCAAGATTTTTGGCAATCTTTTTTGTCTCAACGTTAAGTGTTTATTCACAAGCGAATAGTACCGTTATAACAATTAAAGGCGATGAGGATGCACCGGTAATTAACAAACATATTTATGGTCATTTTGCTGAGCATTTAGGAAGATGTATTTATGATGGTTTTTTTGTTGGAGATGATTCTGAAATACCAAATACGAATGGGGTTCGCAACGATATTATTGAAGCATTAAAGAATTTAAACATACCAAATTTACGTTGGCCAGGGGGGTGCTTTGCAGATACTTATCATTGGAAAGATGGTATTGGCCCATTGGAAAATAGACCTACCATAGTGAATACTTGGTGGGGTGGGGTCACTGAAGACAATAGTTTTGGAACACACGATTTTTTAAATATGTGCGAATTACTTGGAGCTGAGCCATATCTATCTGGAAATGTAGGAAGTGGTTCTGTTCAAGAACTTGCTGATTGGGTTCAGTATACTAATTTTGGTGGAACCAGCCCTATGAGTGATTTGCGCGTAAAAAACGGCAGAAAAGAACCTTGGAAAGTTAAATACTGGGGTATGGGTAACGAAGCATGGGGTTGTGGAGGTAACATGACGGCTGAATACTATGCTAATGAATATAGAAAATATGCAACTTTTATTTCTGATTGGGATAATACAGGAGGCGTTGTCCGTATAGCTTCTGGAGCAAGTGACGATGATTATCATTGGACAGAAACATTGATGAAAAATGTTCCTGCAAAAATGTTGGGAGGTCTAGCCTTACATCATTATTCAGTTATTGACTGGGATAATAAGGGAGACGCTGTAGATTTTACAGAAGACCAGTATTTTGGCACCATGAGCGAAGCCTTAAAAATGGAAGAGTTAGTTACCAAACATGCTGCCATTATGGATAAATATGACCCAAATAAGAAGATTGATTTAGTTGTTGATGAATGGGGTGGTTGGTATAATGTTGAAAAAGACTCAAATCCAGGGTTTTTGTATCAGCAAAATACCATGAGAGATGCTGTTTTAGCTGGTGCAACTCTTAACATTTTTAATAATCATGCAGATAGAGTTCGTATGGCGAATTTAGCGCAATGTGTAAATGTATTACAAGCTGTTATACTAACCAATAAAGCTAAAATGATTTTAACACCGACGTATCATGTTATGGAAATGTATAAAGTGCATCAAGACGCTAAATTAATTCCTATTAAGTTTGTTTCTCCTTTATATATTTATAATAATAAATCACTTCCTGCATTATCTGTTTCTGCATCAAAAGATAGTAAAGGGTTGGTGCATGTGTCTATGGTAAATGTAGATTCTAAAAAAGAAAATAAAGTTGAAATAGATATAAATGAGCTTGGAGTGAAAAATTTAACAGCGAAAGTGCTGACTTCAAAAACATTACAAGATTATAACTCATTTGATAACCCAACAAAAATACAACCAGTAAGCTATAAAGGCTTTGCTGTAAATAAAGGTAAACTTATGGTAACAGTTCCTCCTTTTTCTGTTGTTGTATTAGAAGGAAAATAAGATACTCCTAGATAGAAAATAAGAAAAAGCCCTTCTCCTATTATTTTATGAGAAGGGCTTTTTGTGTTTACAATGGCCCCTCCAAAGAATATAGAACCTTATTTTCTTGCTCAAGTTTTTTATGAACCTAAAAGATTAATTAAACTAGCATTAAACCTCCTTTTCTGTAAAAGCAATATTAGGATTACAAATTTCAATAATAAGTTTTTTAAGCTCCATTTGAAAATTATCTAAAGTGTCTTGGGTAATTAAAAAATCTTTTTTGGCTCCATATCCAGTTTTGTCTTTTTTAGCAAACTTTAAAAAGCCTGCACTTAAATTTTTAAAAGAGATAATACCAGCTTCTGCCGGAAGTTTTATATCGCCTGATACATACATCATATAAGCATAACACAACACTTGAAAACTTTTGCTGTATGTATCATAATCTGTAGTTAGGTTTTCCCAGTCAATAACTTCAACTTGGTTTTGTTGAACATTTCCTGTTTTGTAATCAATAATTCTAGTAAGACCATTATACTCATCAACCCTGTCGACTTTCCCTATTAATTTCACAGGAAAATCTAGTTCTGGAATATTAATTAAAACGGTATTATTAGCTTCAATAGCCATTATTTTTATTTGATTTCCTGCTTTTAAATCCTCAATTTCTAAATCTAAAAAATTAAACACATAACGCTTGGCAATTTCAAAAATTATCAAATTTTTACCTTTGGTGATATCTCCTTCTTTATAAACTTTTTTAAAGTGAGTTGTTACGGTGTCTTGAATGTGTTGTTTTAAATTGGCTATCACTTCAACAGTCAAATAGGAGCCAATTAAAGGCTTATAAAAATCTTCTAATGTATTATGTACAACCGTGCCCAAAGTGTTGGCTGCAACAGTTTCTTCAGCATCTTCATACTCTTTCACACCTAATATTTTCTGATAATAAAAATCGATAGGATTTCTGATATAATTGGTTAATGATGACGGTGAAAATCCTTTTTCGCATACCTTAATTAGTCTCTCAATAACATCGTCATTTTTAGAAACCGTATTCAAAATGTTTTCTATGATTGGCACATAAGGTGTAATAATTTGATGGTTTATTTTATGGATACCCTCCAATTCCAGTTGAGTGATGAATCTACTTTTTTCACCACCAGTTAATATATCGGCTTCCGTGTTGTATAAAATGTATATATTTTTAGCACGTTGTAAAAGCCTATAAAAGTGGTAAGTATAAACAGCATCTTTTTCTTTGTAAGTAGGTAGATGATTCTCTATTTTAACATCAAAGGGAATAAAAGAATTGTTGCTTTTCCCCGAAGGAAGAATACCTTCATTTACAGATGAAATAATAACCGTTTCAAAATCTAAAGCACGAGATTCTAGCATACCCATAATTTGCAAGCCCTGCAAAGGTTCTCCTTGAAAATCTAAGGTTTCAGAGTTTAGCAATTCTTTATAAATGTCATGAAGTGTTTGAATGGTTTTAATATGGCTGTATTTTGAGTTTAAATGAGATAATTCATTAAACAACAGATTAAAACGAAACAAATATTCTAAAGAAAGTAAGTTTGATGATTTGTTTTTATCTAAATAGCTTTTAATGGCTAAAATTAATTGAGAGCAATTTTTTAATGTTGAATCCACAGTATTCCAGTTGGAAAACAGAACATCTATAAGATCATTATGTGTATGTATGTTTGAAAAGCCTTTTAAACGCTCTATTGAAAGATAAATTAAATTATTTTCATGAATGGTGTCAATCATTTCCGAAGCATAATCAACATCATTAAAATAAAATAAAGGTCTTATAAATGGATGTGAAATGACATTCACAACATCTTTATAGTAGAATGATTTTGATGAATTTTTATGAATATTAAATAATTGTTCAAACAATGATGCTAGTGGAATGGATTTTAAAGGAAACCCCATAGTAATATTTAAAGCATCAATATTTTCGGGTAAAGAATTTAGAACGGGAATGAGTAAATTTTCATTGCCTAAAATTACTGCTGTGCTATCTAAGCTTTTCTTTTCTTTTTTTAAAGTATCTAATATAAAACCTATATATTTTGCCTGTCCAATATTTTTTGGAATGCCATAAACAGATACTTTTTTTTCTTGGGAATAGTTATTCGTAATCCAGTTAAAGGGATTGTTTTTAAAGTAATGCCATTTAAATTTATAATCTCTGGTAAACAAGGCGGCATCATGCATAGGGTTATTTATGAAAACGGCGTCTATATCCCAATAGATTTTTGCTAAATTATTTTTTAGGAGCTCTTGTATTATGGTTTCTTCTGCAGTATTTAGGGCGTTAAAGCCTAAAAAAACATGTTGCTTTTTAGCATTATTTTGAATATACGCTTCTAAATTTTCAACAGCTTCTCTATAAATAAGCCCTTGGTAACCATTTTTTTTAATTAAAAGATGTTCTGTAAAGTGTAAATAATAACTATGAAGTTTGTTCCAAAAAGACAAATATTTTTTAACAAAATCAGTTTTGTTTTCTTCTAAAGACCAATGTTTTAAATCTTGAATGGCACTTAAATAATTAAATATTTTTTTTTGAGGAATTAAATAACGATCTATTTCATTAAAATCTTGAAGTAAAATTTGGGCCCATTTTGAAAACACTTCAAAGGAATCTTTTTCATTGTTATTTGTTAACTTATCATAAACATTATAAAATTCAAAAAGAAGCTCTGTGTTTGAAATTGTTTTTAGTTGAGATAATTCTTCTGTAAATTCTTCAATGCTAATAATTTTAGGAGCAAAAATGGTTTGATCGGTTACCTTATAAAGTTCATGTTTTAAAAATAAACCAGCTCGTTTACTAGGTAAAATAAAGTTTAGGTCTGAAAGATTTACACCTTGGTTTTTTAAATCTTTTAATACATCAAAAATGAAAGTTGTCATTTTATAAAAATAAAAAACGCTTCGGATATCCGAAGCGTTTTTGTTAAACTTATTTATTGTTCTTAAACTAGCTTAATTATTTAGCTAAGTTAATTTCAACACGTCTGTTGTTAGCTCTACCTTTACTAGTATTATTAGTATCGATTGGTTTAGATTCACCATAACCTTTAGCAGAAAGTCTAAATCCATCAACACCATTAGCTGTTAAGTATTCTTTAACCGATAAAGCTCTTGCCTCAGATAATGATTGGTTTAATTTATCAGAACCAACACTATCAGTATGACCTTCTACAGTAAATTTAGCAGTTGGGTATTCATTAAGGATTTTAATGATATCAGCTAATACAGCTTCAGATTGTGATTTAATAGTTGATTTACCAGTGTCAAACAAGATTGTTTTAGCATAAGCATTCAATGTTTTTTGAACTTCTTCTGAAACTTCAGGACAACCATTGTTAGCAACAGTACCTTTAACGTCTGGACATTTATCATCTTTATCTAATACACCATCACCGTCAGTATCAGGCCAAGGACAACCTCCGTTTGCAGCAGGGCCAGCAGTGTTAGGACATTTGTCATCACCATCAGCAACACCATCACCATCAGCATCTGGACAACCAGCTAAAGCTTTTAAACCAGCAACAGTAGGGCATTTATCATCTTTATCTGGAACACCGTCACCATCAGTATCAGGACATCCATTAAACTCAGCTAAACCAGCTTCGTTTGGACAAGAATCTTTGCTATCTTCTATACCATCACCATCAGTATCAGGACAACCGTTAAATGCGGCTAAACCAGCAACATCTGGACAAGCATCATCTTTGTCAAAAATACCATCACCATCAGTATCAGTTCCACCAAATTTGATAGAAATACCAGCTGTATGTTGGAAATGAGTATCCAAATAATCTTCGAATGCATGTTTGTAAGAAGATTGAACTGTTAAACCAATGTTATCGGAAAACCAAAAGTTTAAACCAAAAGTACCATTTAAAGTACCAGCACCAATTTCGTCAACCCAAGTGTAACCTCCACCAACGCCTAAGTAAGGCTCAACGGTTTTCCAGTCTAATAATTCACCGATACTGTATTTAATGGTACCATCTACAGCATAATAAGATAAATCAGAAACATCATTTGTTACATCTGGGTTTGTACTAATATCGCCCCATTTTGAAATTTTATTGATAGACCCACCAACACCTAAAGAGAAACCATCTCCTAAGTATTTAGAAACAGTAATTGTAGATAATGATGGAAGTATATTCCAGTGATCCTCAACATTAAAATATTCATCACCAAAAGAGTCGCTAGCGAAACCGCCCCTAAAAAGATTGCCATCTCCAGAAGGATAAGCATCAACTGCATTTGCCCCAATAGTAATTTGCCATGGGTTGTTTTTGTCTTGTGCATTAGCATTGCTAAAAGCAAATACTAAAACCACAACTAATAATAATCGGCTAAGATTTTTCATATTCAAATAGTTTAATTTTTAAGTGTTAATTGAAACAAAAGTAAGTTGTTAAATTTTATTAACAAAGACAAATATATAAAAAAATCGGGGATTTGATAACATTTATGCCGAATAGAAGATGAATTTAGATTATCAACAACAAAAAAAACAGCTTATTTAACTTACAAATAAAGCTTTGTGAGGTTAAACTATTCTTACAGAAATAATGGCATTTATATAAACAAGTATTTTTTTTGTAACTTTAATGCTCATTTCTTCAAGCATATCTTGGTAAGATTTAAGTTGCTGAATGTGTTTTTTGTCTTCCATGCCTGATTTATAGTCAATAATTATCGCTTCATTTTTAGAATTTATGACAACTCTATCTGGTCTTAAAATGATGCCTTGTTTGCTAATCATATCACGTTCATTATATATAATGTATTCATTACTAAAATATATTTTAAGCAATGGATGATTAACAATTTCAGTAACTTTCTGCTTTAAAGTGAATGCCTGTTCATCGTTAATTAGCGATGCACTTATAAAATTGTTTATAACAAAATCTACATCATCTGCTGTTTTAATATTAGACATAATATTATGAATAAGATTTCCTTTTTCTATCGCCTCTTCTTGGTTTGTGTCCCATAAATAACCAGACGTTGTTACCACTTTTATATTATGGGTTTCCTTTGAAGTGGAAATAAACGATTGTTGGAGCATATTTTCTTTTGAAATCGTATTGACTGATCTCATTTTTTTTGAATTTCCAAAACAGTAAACAGATTGACCCTCATTCCAAATATCCATATTTTGTAGATAATTTATAAATAAACCAGAATATTTTTTACTGTTTATTTCGCCTTTTGCAGACCTGTTTTCTGAGGAAATAATATATAACTGCTCTATGGCTCGCGTTAGGGTTACGTAGAGCAAATTAATATTATCAAGTTCTTGTTGGGATTTGTGATTATTAAAAATCTCCAGACCCTCTTCCCCAAAATTCTCAAAATCTTTATTGAAATTGAGTAAGGTATGTGTAAAACCCTTGTAAGTTTCTTTATTAATGGCTACCCATTCTTTAGGATCTAATTCTCTATAAATATCTAAATCGGCATAAGGAAAAATAACCACAGGAAACTCTAAGCCTTTGGATTTGTGAATGGTCATTATTTGAACCGCATGTTGTCCTTTAGGTGACACAATACTTAAGGTTTCTTTTTTCTTTTCAAAATAGGCTAAAAAGCCAGCGATATCTGAGCCTTTTTTTTCTGAAAATTCTAAAACAATATCTAAATAAAATTGTACATAAGCGTTACTGGATTTAACTAGGTTAAAACTTCGAATAATGGTTTCTGCTAAATCAAAAAGTGGAAGTTGTAATAATGTATTGTTATTTATGTAAATATGGAAAGTTTCAAAGCTTTTAAATAATTGTGATAGGTTTAAATTTAAATGATTACTAAAAAATTCGTGTTTGTTTTCAATATTAAATAACGAAGCTAAATAATTTAAAACAGCCATTTGAATGTCACTGTTTTTTGGCTGAATTAAAAGCGATAATATATTATTTACAAAAGCAACTTCTGGAGCATTATAGATTAATAAGGTTTCAGAAGAGATAATGGGTATATGATGCTGACTTAAATAATTGGCAATGGCAACGCCTTCTTTTTTCTTTCTAACCAACACACAAATGTCTTCAAGGTTAAAATCGTTTTCTTGGCATTTTTGAATTATTTTTAAAACATTTTCTGAAAAAACGTCGTCTCTATCCTCATCTTTATCAAGATCTAAAAAGGATAATTCCACATAACCTGTTTCTTCTAAAAAGGTGTTTTGATATGCGTTTTTATAAAGACTTTGGTATTCCTGTTTAGTAAATGCCAAATTAGCTAGGTATGTAAAGAAACTGTTGTTGAAATCTACAATGTTTTTATAACTTCTATAATTCGCCTTTAGGCTTTTAACGTTTTGTTCAATTACAAATGGGTTTGATTTTTTATTGAATAAATCTATAAACTGTTCTGCTTTTCCGCCACGCCAACGGTAAATGGCCTGTTTCGCATCGCCAACTAACATGACTGTACCGTTCTCGGTGGCTAGGGAATTATTTATAAGCGGAATTAAATTCTCCCACTGCAATTGCGAGGTGTCTTGAAACTCATCAATAAAATAATGTTTGAACTTTTCCCCAATACGTTCATAAATAAAAGGCGTTGGTTGGTTTTTTATTTCATTGCTTATAAGACTATTGAATTCTGAAATAAGCATTTTGTTTTGGTCTGCTTTCAGAATAGTTAATTCATTATTTATAGCATTTAAAACAGATAAAGGAGTAATGTTTTTATAAAAGTTTTTCAGGAATTTAAGGTGAAAAACAGCTTTTTTGGTTTTGTAAAAAGCCTCAACAATTTGTGGCTGAATTTGTTCAATAATACTTCCAACATTACTTGTAACGCGTTTTGGGTAAAGTGTTTTGCTCTCAAGGTCTTGCTGCCAAGCAGCTTGAAAATTTACTTCAATATTTTTATTGAATAAATTCACAAAGTGTTTGGGTAAATAGCCTCCAGAAAAATCGTTATGTTCTAAGCCTGTTTCTTCTATTAAAGTTAAAACACGTTTTGCATTTTCAACAAGTGTTGTTTCACAGGTTTTTATGTCATCTAGTAAATGGGTTTTTAATGCCTTAAAATCGTCTAACGTTTTATGCTTTAAAGTTTCAATAAAAGGGATGTCATTTTCATTTACAAGTATTCTGGAAATTTTATTAAAATCGTAAGACACATCCCAACTTTTGTCATCATCAGCTTTTTCAATAGCGAAGTCTACTAATATTTTTGTTAGAGCTTTATCGGTTCCTGCTTTAGAAATTAACCTGTCGACAGCTTCGTTCAACAAAGAATCCTGGTCGAGTTCTACCTCAAAATTTATAGGCAGATTCAAATCGTAGGCAAACGTTCGTATTAATTTATGGGTAAAACCATCAATAGTTGAAATATCAAAAGCAGCATAATTATGAATGATAGTATTAAGTAATTTTTCGGATTTTTTATGAAGCTCAATAGGTTGGATGGTAAGTTCATCACAAATACTATGGAACATACTATTTGGCTTGGTTAAAATAGCGTCATCTGAAAATTGTATAAGTGTTTCAATAATACGTTCTTTCATTTCTGCTACTGCCTTATTTGTAAACGTTATAGCCAAAATGTTCTTAAAGTAGTTTGGATTATTTGAGGCAAAGAGGATTTTTAAATATTCTTTAACAAGCGTAAAAGTTTTTCCACTACCAGCAGATGCGTTGTAAATATTAAAATAATTTAATTCTGGCATAAAAAGGAATTTTGATACAATATAAAAACTATCGATGATTTGATAACTATTAATTATTTTTAATTGACGTCTATTATCCGTAAATTTGAGGGAAAATAAATATTTATACACTTAAAACAGAAAATTATGGCTTTCGAATTACCGAAATTAGGATATGCATATGATGCACTTGAACCACATATTGATGCTCGTACTATGGAAATACATCACACAAAGCATCATCAAGGATACACAAACAATTTAAACGCAGCTATTGAAGGAACCGATTTAAAAGGAAAAACTATAGAAAACATTCTTATAAATTTAGACATGGATAATGCAGCAGTAAGAAATAATGGAGGAGGTTTTTATAACCACTCATTATTTTGGACTGTCATGAATCCGGAAGGAAAAGGAGTTCTGTCAGGAGGTTTAAAAGACGCTATTATAGCAGCTTATGGCTCTGTAGATGCTTTTAAAGATGCTTTTAGCAAAGCAGCAGCAACACGATTTGGTTCTGGTTGGGCTTGGTTATGTGTACATAAAGGGGGCAAAGTAGAAGTTTGTTCTTCTCCAAATCAAGACAATCCATTAATGCCAGGTGTTGGTTGTGGTGGAACGCCAATTTTAGGATTAGACGTTTGGGAACATGCATACTATTTAAATTATCAAAACCGTCGTCCAGATTATATCACAGCATTTTTTAATGTGATTAATTGGAATGAAGTTGAAAGACGATACGCAGACGCGAAATAAATAATTAAATTATTTAAAAATTAAAAAAGTGCCTGGAATTAAATTTCAGGCACTTTTTGATTTGTACTAAAATAAAAAAGGTGAACAGACGTTCACCTTTTTTGCCCCAAATCTACCATGAACTTAACCTACTTATGTTATGGTGCCTCAAAGATAGATTGGCTTCACAGTATTTAGAAATTTTTTAGTTAAACGACTTATATATTGGCTTAAACGAAAATGCAAGGCTATAAATTAGGAAATGTATATTTTAAAAAAACAAAGAAGTGACACTTAAAAGCATAAAAAAAGGCGAACAGATGTTCACCTTTTTTTGCCCCAAATCTACCATGAACTTAACCTACTTATGTTATGGTGATACCAATTTATAGGTATTTAGTAAAACCTGATTATTTTTTAGATGAAACGCACTTATTTCAGGTAAAGCGCAATTTTTTAGGATTAAGCGTTAAATTTAAAAAATAATATACTTAATAAGCACGTTCTTTATTGCCTTCATAAAAGTTTATAAACGCGCGGTTTACAACCCTATTCCCTCCATTAGTTGGATAGTCTCCAGTAAAGTACCAATCGCCCAAATGTTTTGGACAAGCTTTGTGTAGATTTTCAACAGATTGAAAAATTATTTTCACTTCGGCTTTCACATCATCATCGCTTAATAATACGGCTATCTTATCTGAAATTTGTTCATCTGTAAAAGGCGCATAAACTTCTTTAACAAAGTTTTGTACGTCTACATCTTCTAAATCTTCTTGATTTTTGCACTTTTTATAAATGTCTTCAATAATGCTATACTTATTAATATCTTTTAAAAGCTCTAAAGCCGCTCTAAAGGCTACTAATCCTTCTAAATTTGCCATATCAATACCATAACAGTCAGGATAGCGTATTTGTGGTGCAGAGGATACCACTACAATTTTTTTAGGATGCAACCTATCTAGCATTTTGATAATACTTTTTTTCAAAGTAGTTCCACGAACAATACTATCATCAATAATAACTAAATTGTCCGTTGGTTTTATTACACCATAAGTAATATCGTAAACGTGAGCTACCAAATCGTCTCTACTACTATCTTCTGTAATAAAGGTTCTTAGCTTAGCATCTTTAATGGCAATTTTTTCTATTCTTGGTCTTTCCGATAGGATTTGGGTCACTTTCTCGGCCGATAATTTATAGTTTCCTTTTAAAATGGCTGCCGTTTTCTTTTCATTAAGAAAGTCTTCAACAGTTTCTACCATGCCATAAAATGAGGTTTCAGCTGTATTTGGTATATAGGAAAAAACAGTGTTTTTGGTGTCTTTATTAATAGCGTCCAAAACTTTTGGCATTAATAACTTACCAAGCATTTTTCGTTCTTGATAAATTTCTGCATCACTTCCCCTAGAGAAATAAATGCGTTCAAACGAACATGCTTTTCGTTCTAAAGGTTCTAATATTTTTTTGATTTTAGTGTCTCCAGATTTTTTTGTGATGATAGCATGTCCAGGAGCTAACTCTTTTACATCTTTATATTCTACATTAAAAACTGTTTGAATAACAGGTCGTTCCGAAGCTATTACAACGACTTCATCATCCTTGTAATAATATGCAGGACGGATACCCGCAGGATCTCTAAGTACAAAAGAATCTCCATGCCCAATAAGACCCGCCATGGCATAACCACCATCCCAGTTTTTGGCGGCTCTTTTCAAAATTTTAGCAACATTTAAGCGCTCTGCAATTAAAGGAGAGGCTTCCATTTTATTATAGCCTTCTTTTTTAATGTTTTTATAAATTTTACTGACAGCATCATCTAAAAAATGACCGATTTTTTCCATAATGGTTATGGTGTCGGTATATTCCTTTGGGTGTTGCCCAAGATCAACAAGGTTTTTAAATAACTCTTTAACATTGGTCATGTTAAAGTTACCAGCCATAATTAAATTACGGTGCATCCAGTTGTTTTGTCTTAAAAAAGGGTGTACACTTTCTACGCTATTTTTACCAAAAGTACCGTAACGAACATGGCCTAACAATACTTCACCTATATATGGAATATGTCTTTTTTGAAGTTGTACATCATCCGCATACTCAGGATGCTCCGTAAGTTCTTTATTTATTCTTTCGTTAATTTGAGCGAAAATATCTTGAATGGGCTGCTGCTGTACAGAACGCACCCTACTAATATAACGTTCTCCTGGTTTTGTGTTTAACTTAATGCTTGCAAAACCAGCACCGTCTTGTCCACGATTGTGCTGTTTCTCCATCATGAGGTACATTTTATTTACCCCATAAAAAGCACTACCATATTTTTCTTTATAGAATTCTAGGGGTTTTAAAAGTCTTATAACTGCAATTCCGCATTCGTGTTTTAAAGCATCACTCATTTGTTGTTTCCTTTGAATAAATTTTTCGCTCTGGCGAAAACAATAATTTATTAATTAAAAAACGCGCTCTTTTTGTGAGCGCGATACATTATGTTAATTTTATTTCAAATTGGGTTAGCTGTTTAAATTGCAGTAACCTTTTATGAATTTCTTGATTTGATAAATTTTCCATGCGTTCTGTACCAAATTTTTCGACACAAAACGATGCCAATGTAGAACCATGGATAATAGCGTTCTTCATACTTTCAAAAGACGTGTCTCCAGTTTTGGCTATGTATCCAGCAAAACCACCAGCAAATGTATCACCTGCGCCAGTAGGGTCAAAAACTTCTTCCAACGGAAGTGCTGGAGCAAAAAAGACCTCTTCATTATGAAATAAAAGCGCACCATGTTCGCCCTTTTTTATAACCACATATTTAGGCCCCATACTATGAATTTTTCTAGCGGCTACAACCAATGAGTATTCTCCTGTAAGTTGTCTAGCTTCTTCATCATTAATGGTAATCACATCTATTTTTTTTATCACGGTGTGTAAATCATCCAATGCACAATCCATCCAAAAATTCATGGTGTCTAAAATCACCAATTTTGGTTTTTTTGCCATTTGGTTTAAAACACTTAATTGGACGAGAGGATGTAGATTTCCTAACATAACAATATCTGCATCTCGATAATTTTCTGGAACAACAGGATTAAAATCAGCCAGCGTATTAAGTTCTGTAGACAAAGTATCTCTAGTATTCATGTCATTGTGGTACTTGCCACTCCAAAAAAATGTTTTACCATTTTCAACGATTTCAACACCAGAAATATCTATATTTTTATTGGATAAAATATCTAAATATTGTTGAGGAAAATCACTTCCAACGATTGAAACAATGGCAGTATCAACATGAAACTGAGAAGCGGATAAACCTATGTAAGTAGCGGCACCACCCAAAATTTTATCGGTTTTTCCAAAAGGTGTTTCAATAGCATCAAATGCTACTGTTCCAACTATTACTAATTTACTCATAAAAGAGAAGCGATAATTTTTGTGCAAATATAAGTTTTTTAAAAGCTAAAAAACGAATTTATTTTCTACCAAAATCGGCAGGAATTTCTCCCCAAGCTTTCGTTTCCCATTTTACAATAACCGTTTTGTAACTATTGGTTTTTAACCAATAGATGGCTCTATCAACCAATTCAAACAGTTTTTCGTTTTTAGTACTTCGTTCTAATTTAGTGTTACAGGTTTTCTTTTTTACCCAACTAATAGCGGTTTTGGAGTCGGTATAAATAATTTTATCGCTATCCTGTTTTTTTAATAGAGCCAAACCATGTACAATGGCTAAAAACTCACCTATATTATTAGTGCCTTCTTGAAAAGGACCTTGAATAAATAATTGTTTTTTTGTTTTGGTATCGACACCGCGATATTCCATAATGCCGGGATTACCGCTGGAAGCCGCATCTACTGAAATAGAATTATAACTAGGTTGTCCGATTTTTTTTAGGTGTTCTGGAGATAAACCACTTTTAAAATCTGTTTTCTTTCCAATATAATCGAAGTAATTGCCTTTTAAAGCTTGTTTTGCAGCATCGAAGGTTTCAAACGACTTGTATTGAGCCCCCTCAAAGTTTGCTATTTGTGCCTTACAATCGTTCCAAGTTTCAAAAACACCTGTATGGTGTCCTTTCCAAACGGTATAATATTTTTTCTTTTTTTTACTCATTGGGAAAAAGAAGCGATTCAACCACTTTCGGAAAATGTTCCATTTCCAATTCATGGATTTTTGCAGCAACGTCTTCAGCAGAGTCAAATGGTTTTACTTCACAGTGGGTTTGAAAAATAGTAGTGCCTTCATCATAATGTTCATTAACAAAATGAATGGTAATACCTGTTTCAGTTTCTTTATTTGCCACAACAGCTTGGTGTACGTGCATGCCGAACATGCCTTTGCCTCCATATTTAGGCAACAGCGCTGGATGTATATTAATTACTTTATTAGGAAATGCATTTAAAATAGCTTCTGGGAATTTCCGTAAAAAACCCGCTAAAATAATCAGGTCTGGTTTTAATGTTTTTAAAAGATTAAGTACATGCCCACTTTCATTAA
Organism: Confluentibacter sediminis; assembly: GCF_003258355.1. Lineage (GTDB taxonomy): Bacteria > Bacteroidota > Bacteroidia > Flavobacteriales > Flavobacteriaceae > Confluentibacter > Confluentibacter sediminis. Next base: position 40,387 of record NZ_QKPO01000012.1, read on the forward strand.
GTGCCATGTTGTTAAAAGACATGGCGCTAACTTTAAGAGCTTTGCATCTATCTAATACTTTAGCTTGCGGATTGTTGGTAAGCACCAGCACAACAGAAGCATTTTTTCTGTTTTGAAAAAACTTAATTAAATTTTCAGCATTCGTGCCGCTTCCAGAGGCAAAAATTACAACACGTTTCATCTGTTGGTTTTTATTTTAAAATTAGTGTTAGATGTCATTAGCCAATTGAAATGACCGCAATGTTTAGTGAAATTCATAAGCTCATGTCATTTATAGAAAAAAATAAAAAAAATTATTCGAAACAAAAAAAAGAATAATTATTAACAATTAAAGGTTAAAATAAAAATACTTAAAACTTATTTAGTAAATTACAATCACATTTTTAAATTAAAGATGTGATTTAAAAATAAAGTTTTTTATTTTTGCCAACTAATTAAAACTTAAAATTAAAAGATTATGTCAGACATTGCATCAAGAGTAAAAGCCATTATCGTAGACAAATTGGGAGTTGATGAGAACGAAGTTGTAACGGAAGCTAGCTTCACTAACGATTTAGGAGCAGACTCATTAGACACTGTAGAATTAATCATGGAATTCGAAAAAGAATTTGATATCCAAATTCCAGACGATCAAGCTGAAAACATTGCAACAGTTGGTCAAGCTATTTCTTATATAGAAGCAGCAAAATAAGCATTACATTTTTATGGAATTAAAGCGAGTTGTAGTCACAGGATTAGGGGCTTTAACACCAATTGGCAATACCAAAGACGCATATTGGGAAGGCTTAATTAGTGGTAAAAGTGGTGCTGCGCCTATAACATATTATGACACCGAAAAATTCAAAACCAAATTTGCTTGCGAATTAAAGGACTTTGAAGTTACTGATTTTATTGATAGAAAGGAAGCAAGAAAGATGGATAAATTTGCGCAGTATGCTATGGTAGCTGCCGATGAAGCCATTGCAGATGCCAAATTAAATCTAGACGAAGTAAATAAGTTAAGGGTGGGTGTTATATGGGGTGCAGGTATTGGAGGGTTGGAAACATTTCAGCAAGAAGTTTTAAATTTTGCAGCAGGTGATGGAACCCCGAGATTCAATCCATTCTTTATTCCTAAAATGATTGCAGATATTGCTCCTGCCAATATTTCTATAAAATATGGCTTCATGGGGCCTAACTATACCACGGTTTCTGCTTGTGCTTCTTCAGCAAACGCTATGTTTGATGCTTTAAACATGATACGTTTAGGGCATTGTGACGTTATTGTTACTGGAGGAAGCGAAGCTGCAGTGACCATTGCAGGTATGGGGGGGTTTAATGCCATGCATGCTTTATCAACCAGAAATGAAAGCCCAGAAACGGCTTCTAGACCATTTGATGGCACTAGAGATGGATTTGTTCTTGGGGAAGGTGCAGGCGCACTGGTTTTAGAAGAATATGAGTACGCTAAAGCAAGAGGAGCTAAAATTTATGCTGAATTTGTTGGAGGTGGATTGTCGTCTGATGCTTATCATATGACAGCACCTCATCCAGATGGTATTGGAGTTGTTTCGGTAATGAAGAATTGTTTGGAGAATGCTGGGCTAAAAGCAGAAGATGTAGACCATATTAATACACACGGAACCTCGACACCTCTTGGAGACGTGGCTGAACTTAAAGCTATATCGGAAATATTTGGAGAGCACGCTAAAAAAATAAATATTAATTCAACAAAGTCAATGACAGGTCATTTATTGGGTGCTGCGGGAGCTATTGAAGCCATTTCGGTTATTTTAGCGATGGAGCATGGTATCGTGCCACCAACAATTAATCATTCCACAGTTGACGAAAACATTGACCCTGAATTAAATTTAACTTTAAACAAGGCTCAAAAACGAGACGTAAAAGTAGCAATGAGTAATACATTTGGATTTGGCGGTCACAACGCTTGTGTATTATTCAAAAAAATAGACTAAATCCCGAATGAAATAAACCATTATGATATGTTGTTTTCTAAAATTCAAATTAATAGGTTTATAACATCTGACCGCATAGAACAATAGAAATATTATCAGATGAATTACATTCGTAACATACTAAATTCCCGTTTTAAACGCAACGGGAATTTTTTTATGGAAATAACTAAAATACTTGGTTTTAAACCTAAGCGAATCCAATTCTACGAAACCGCATTTACACATCGTTCCATGAATATAAAAGATAGTCTTGGGAATGTTATTAATTACGAACGATTGGAATTTTTAGGGGATGCTATGCTAAGTGCCGTTATTGCATCCCATTTATTTCTTGAAGTGCCCAGTGGTGACGAAGGGTATTTAACAAAAATGCGATCAAAAATTGTAAGTAGAGAGCATTTAAATGAGTTAGGAAAAGAATTAAATTTAATAAAATTAGTAGAAAGCAAAATTCCAACAGGGCAATTTGGAGATAACATCCATGGTAACTTGTTTGAAGCTTTAGTCGGTGCTATATTTTTAGATAAAGGCTATAAATATTGTGAAAAGTTTATATATAGCTGTGTTATAATTCCTTATGTTGACATCGAAACACTTGAGGGTAAAGTAATTAGCTATAAGAGCTTACTTATAGAATGGTGTCAAAAAGAAAAGAAAACCTTTGGATATCATGTGTATGACGATACGGGAAATGATGAGGTTAGACATTTTTCCGTTAAGCTCTCCATAGATGGTAAGGTGGTTGCCAAAGCAAGAGCAACTTCTAAGAAAAAGGCTGAGGAAAAAGCATCAAAACGCGCATTTTTTGTTTTTCAAAATAGAATGTCTAAATTAATTTAAACAGCATATTAAAAATCAACTACAACGTTTTAGTTGGTCGTCAAAGCCAAGATTAACTAAAAGATATAACGACTGTTTATTATTAATACTATATTTACATCAATTATTATAATTTATGGCTGTACACAGGCTTATTCTTGATGATTTTTTTGAAGAAGCTTCATATACTTTAATAGCAATACATTGTACTGTTGAAGATTATCGGTTAGCATACCTTCTAAATGATTATTTAAAAATACATCTTACTAGAAAACCCTCAGACTTAGATTATAATAATGGGAAATCAACATTTTCTATTTTTGAATGGGAAGACCCCAAATATTTAATAACATGGAATTTAGTACATAACGTTTGTAAATCGGAATTATATCAAAAAGCAAATCAACATTCATTATTCGATTCAGAAGAAAAAATCACTAAAACATTTTACCTTATTCCAGAATATAAACGGGTGAATTATTTTTTAAAGATAGATGATGAATTTAACGACAACAAAGAAAAATATATTATAGATACTATATTGAAAATTCCCCAAATTTCAACAGCCTATAGTATTGATGGAAATCAATTAAAATCTAAAAACAATTTAATTTTTAGCTAATGCAATTAAGAAAAAAAACCAAAATAGTAGCCACATTAGGACCAGCAACAAGTACCAAAGACGTTTTAAAAGGGATGCTTGAAGAAGGCACCGATGTATTTAGAATCAATTTTTCGCATGCTGATTATAATGATGTAGCAGCCCGAATAAAAATGATAAGAGACCTTAATGAAGAATTTGGTTTTACTGCGGCCATTTTAGCAGATTTGCAAGGGCCAAAACTTCGTGTAGGCGTTATGAATGATGATGTATTTGTTAATCCTGGAGATGAAATAATATTTGCTACCGGAGAGCGCTTTGTAGGTACGAAAGAACGTGTTTACATGACCTATGATAGGTTTCCACAAGATGCAAAACCTGGAGAACGTATTCTCTTAGACGATGGAAAATTAATGTTTGAAGTTGTTTCAACAGATGGAGAAAAAGAAGTAAAAGCCCGTGTTATACAGGGAGGGCCTTTAAAATCTAAAAAAGGTGTTAACCTACCAAACACTAATATTTCGCAGCCAGCCCTTACGGAAAAAGATATTGAAGACGCCATTTTTGCTATAAAACAGAACGTCGATTGGATAGCTTTGTCTTTTGTTCGTCATGCAGAAGATTTAATCCAATTACGTGATTTAATAGCTGAATATGGTGATGAAAAAATTCCAATTATTGCCAAAATTGAAAAACCAGAGGCTGTAGAAAATATAGATAAAATTGTAGCACATTGTGACGGTTTGATGGTTGCAAGAGGTGATTTAGGAGTGGAAGTTCCTGCCGAAGAAGTGCCATTAATTCAAAAGAATTTAGTATTAAGAGCAAAAAAAGCGAGAATACCAGTCATTATTGCCACTCAAATGATGGAAACAATGATCAATAGCTTGACGCCAACAAGGGCTGAGGTTAATGACGTTGCCAACTCGGTTATGGATGGAGCCGATGCCGTGATGCTTTCAGGTGAGACCTCTGTGGGGTTATATCCCGTTCAGGTTATCAAACAAATGGCTAACATTTTAAGAAGTGTAGAGAATTCTCCATTAATTAAAGTACCACAATTACCACCTCATATTCGTACCAACCGCTATATTACAAAATCCATTTGTTACCATGCCGCTAATATGGCCAATGAAATTAATGCCAAAGCCATTTCTACGTTAACAAATAGTGGTTATACAGCATTCCAAATTTCAGCTTGGAGACCCTTATCACATATATTGGTTTTCACATCTAATAAACGTATTTTAACAAGGCTTAGCTTGCTTTGGGGCGTTCGTGCTTTTTATTACGATAAGTTTGTAAGCACCGATGAAACCATTGAAGATGTTAATAGAATAGCCTGTAAAATGGGTTATTTAGAAGAAGGCGATATGCTAATAAGCTTAGCGGCGATGCCGATTCAAGATAAAGGAATGGTAAATACTTTAAGGGTTACTGAGATAAAGACTTGTAATTTTTAAGTATCAGTCTATAAATGGTTAAGCGATTTAGAATACAACCTTAACAACTATACCTTAAATTATTACTACTTACTTGAAAATGTAAGATAAAAACTAACAAGGACATCATTTGTTGTTAAGCTTGATTTTTTCAACTTCCTTCTTGTTTTTAAAGGGTTACTAAAAGAGGTAACCCTTTTTTAATTATGTTAAATTGTCTAAAAACAACAAAATTTACTACCATCGTCAAATGTGTGTTAAGTATTTATAAATTGGGGTGCGTAACTTGTGGCAATTGATTTTAAAACCGCGCATAGTAACTTAAATTTTAGTGAATGTTTATTTGCTTAGAAATAAATTGATTTAACATCATGTCGAATGAGCAATTTATTTTGTCCAAAAGTCTAATTCTCTTTTTCTGTATTCGTTTAAATAAGTTTTCATCCATTTCAAATCTTTTGTAAGTCCTTTATACTTGTAATTTTTATTTACTTTACTAGAGAATCGAAAATGATAGTGGTTATAGTTTGCAAGAATGTTAACGGCATATTCTTCAGCTAATTTTTTATCAGAAATAATATTTAAATTATCATCATTACCTTTACTAGCCTTTGGCCCCATATTGTTAGAACCAGTTATAACAAATGGATTTTTACCAAATGGGTCAATTACAATTACTTTTGAGTGTATTCTAACAAGTCCAATTGTACTTTCATCTTCCCAACCGTCTTGCTCTTTTATTGCAGAAGGTAAAATGGTTTCCCAATCTGTTTTATATGTTTTGCCTTTATCAAATATTTTAATAGGATGTTTTAAATCAACTAATTTATCACCTTTAGTTACAGGTTCTTGATTTAATATTCCTCGAATATATATATCTGGTTTTTGTTTGCTTATTTCCAGTATTTTATTATACAATGTGTTTTTTGTACCAGGATTGAACATTAAGAACAAAATCCCTTCCTTAGCGTTATCCAATAAATCTCTAACACTTTGTAAATCTTTTTCATCTTTAAGTGGATTAAACCATGTATTTGTTTTTAAAGGCAACGTTCCCTTTTTAACAGAACTATTGTAGTCATATAATTTTTTAGTATAATCACTTTTGGCTGATTTTAATTCCAGCCATTCATTATGGTATTCTTTTGCGAGTTTGTTGTCTTTAATAAGAATTCCATTGTTTACTTGCCCAAATAGACCATTAGGTGTCCAGTTTAGGCTTCCAGTAAAAACTTCTTCAGGGGTAATGTTTCCATTTGAATTATTACAAACAACCATAAATTTATTATGTGATAAATGTCCTGAACCCACTATTCTATCAAATAATTCAATTTGTGTAGTGCTTAATCTTTGTCTTGTTTGACTATTTTTATCAATTTTTTTATTGTTTGCAGCTCCGTTTGCTAATATCAAATGACAACGATCTCCAATCTTAATTAATTTTTCTATTAAATCCTCTTGGTCTAATTCAAAAAGTGCTAGAAAAACCTCTTTACTTTTGTCAATTATGACATCATCTAATAATTGAAATAAGTTTTTAGATAATTCACCTCCTAAGAAATTGCGTAACTTATTACTTTGATCTGAATGAACTATATCCACAGGTCTTAAATTACTACCCAAATTATTTTTCCACTTTGAATAAAATTGGGAAGAAACTAATCCTACATTAAAATATGATTTAAAAATTTCTCCAGTACCAATTATAACGTCCTCTTTTAAGTATGGAATTTCTTTTGCTGAATGTTCTTTAACAATGTTGTTTTCTAAAACTATAGGTACAATTCTATAATTAATTTTAGCTCCATTATAAACTTTAAAATCTGTCCAAACAAACCGCTGAATAGGATATTTATTAGATGGATACTTATATGGTTTGTTATTTTCAAGGTCATCTGCAAAACCAATTTGATTTTCGAGTAGCTCTTCTTGACCGTTTATTTTACGATACAAAGCAAATCCAATACAGTTTGGAATATATTCATTATAATTCCAAGCTATTAAAGCATAATCATTATTTGACTTAATTGATAAAATTGCTTTCATATAGGTTGGCCAGCTTTAAGTTTCACAATATCATCCGTTAGTTTTTTTTCTTTTGCCATAAGTTCGTTATTAGCTTTTTGTAGTTCATCATTAGCTTTTTGAAGGTCATTTAAGGTTGGTTGCTTAGAGTCCTTTGCATCTTTAGGATCATTTTCCCTTGATAATACATAGCCCGCTATTGCACCCAGTAAAGCTGCCAATGTTGACCCTGAAATTAATTGACCCTGTCCAATTATAGCAACAATACATATACCAGGAAACATTATAACTAATCCTATGTATTTAATTGATTGATAGCCGAAATGTTGTTTTTGAAGATATATATTGGTGAAAAATAAGATAATTAAAATTGCCATGACAATAAAAAAAGAAATACTTATAATTTTGACTGTACGATCATTTATATTCAACAATGGTGCTTTGGATTGGTCATTATTTTGTTTGGCTATTTTTTTTTCTAAATCATCAATTTTTTCTGTTAGTAAAGTAATCGAATCCTTTTCATTTTTACTTTTTTGTTCAATGGCTGGGTTGTCAGTGTTCGTATTATTCTTTTCTTGCGCGTAAATAGTGGTCAAACTAACTGTAAAAAAGAGCAACACATGGGTTATAATAAAACAATTTTTTTTGATTGATTTTTTCATAATGTTTCGTTTAAAATTAGATTCGATCTAGTTATTTTTTTTGATTTTTAGTTTATTGTAAGATTTATTTGTTTTTCTATTATTTCCTGTAAATCATTGAATGCTGTTACCTTGATAACTACTGGTTTTGAAGTATCAATATCATTAGTATCAGTATGGAAATTAACAGTTATTAAACCCTCGTGGTTAGTATATGCATTATTTAAGTTTGTGAATCTACCAACTTCTACATTCACTCCATTAATAATTTGATAAGCTGTAAAATTAGCTGCTGTTTCTTCACTAACATCGCCGTCACTTCTTGATAAAAATGTATTTAAAATTATTGTGGCAGGAATTGATACATTAATAGTTGAAGGCTCAATAATTAAAATGTCAGGATAAGCACGATTTGTTTCTAAAGCTGCTTCAGAAAAGTATTCTTTACCATTAAAGCTAACCTTGCAATTGAAAAATAGACGCTCTACTTTATTTGGTACTTTAACGATTATTGATGCAGTACCATTTTCATTTATTGGTCTTGTAGCTGTTGCTCCTGCAATTCCAAGAAATTTCCCATCTGATTTGTTAAATTCTATGTTCTGAATAGAATTATCTGCATTAGGTGAGATTTTTGCTGTTAGGACAATCAAAGTTTCTCCATTAGCAAGAGCTGAGTCAGTACTTTGACCTGAATCATCTTGAACCTCTAGAATTATTATATCACCAGTATAATTGTCGTCATCATTATTGCAAGAAAAAAACGAGATAAATATGTATACGATTATTAAATAATTATGTCTCATTAGAAATTATATAAACTTTTGAATGTTTTTAATTGAGATTACTGGTTTCCACCAATATTTGCCTTTATCACTATTTTCGGGGTATCTATCTCCAAATTTATCGTCTTTTACACTAACATCTAATACTACATTAATCTCAGGAGCATCAGAGGGATTGTTAAATTTGATTTTCGTAACAAACTCTTCTGTAAAATCTGTTGTTTTGTTATTGAAATTTTTTACTAATTCATTTTCACCATTCTCAAACTTAAAAATATTTGGATGTCTTAATTCACATTTCAATGCCCCACCAACTGGATTAGGTTCGTTTGGATCCATCTTCACCATAACTTTGATTAAAATATTTTCTATTGAAACTTTTTGACCTGAATTATCTATTCCAAATTCCAATACATTATTAACAGGACTATACGATATACGATTAAAAGTTAAATCTGCTGACATATTCTATTGAGTTATATTTAATATTTTACCAACACTTCCCATTGCTTTGATTACATCTATATCAGCTGAAAAAGAAACAGTGGGAGATATTTTTAATGATTTATCTGTAATTAGAGGGTTTGGATCTGTTTTATAATACATGAGCCCACCAAAATTTAATCTGAATGTTCTATTTAATCTCCAACCAACACCAGTTAAAAGACTATTCTTACCAAATAAAGGTTCGAAGTCATCTGGTTTATCTGTAAGAAGCTGAGCAATCCCTATATATACACTAAATCTTTTGAAAAACTCATCCCAACCCTCTAAATCAGAAAATAAAGCCTCTCTATTTACAGGCCGGAAATAAATATTTGTACCCTCATAAATGAAAAAACTTTGTGGAGAAAAAGCATAAACTATTCCTAAATCTATTCCTATATAGGCATTCTTTTGAGATGTCAAGTCCATCATTATTGACTCCTCAAGAGTAATGTTATCTAGTACATAGGCTTCATCTAGTGCATCTGGAATTAAGTTTGATAGTTCCCTAATTTTTAATTTACGATTATCTATTTCATTGAGCTTTATTATTATTTCTTCAAAGCTATCTCTAATATTTTCAAGAATCATAATTGAACCTTCATCAAATATTACTTTATTATTATTATTATCAGTTGTATTATTAGAAATAATTTTGTCAAAAAAAGATTTTAAAAGTATTATAGAGTTTTTATCTAACTGATTACTTGGAGTAAGACTTGCTCCTGTAATCTTTTGGTTTTTGTTTAATATAGCATTGAGATTATATTTATAGTCATCAAAAAAGAAAGTCCCCAATTGCTCCACTGTCAATGTGGAATTATTTTCTACCGTGGAATTAATAACGCTATTTAATTTAGATGTTAATTTAGGGGATGGCTTAATGTCTCCATTACATATTTTAAAAATCTGTACTATAACATTTTTATCTTTATTAATTTCTTCAAATATTCTATTTTTTCTATCTGAAATATTTGGTTCTAACCTATCATTTATGTCTTTTGACAAACCTTCTAAACGGTCTATTGCTGGATATAAATATGTTTTATAAAGTGGGAAATCTATATTTAGTAACGTCCCATTTGAATTATAGATACTTTCTGCTTTAGCATATTTGCGTAACAACGCTATTATTTTTCTTTTAAAAACATCTATGTCTGAAGTTTTAGTATTTTGAGAATTTGAAAATCTATCTTTTATCAAATTCACAGTTTCATTTTTTAGGTTTGATTTTTCTTCTGGTTTTAATTCAACTTTTTTGTAAGCCAAAAACTGAAAAGTATAAGGTAAATTTGGGTGAAGAGGTTCAATAGATTCAGGAAAAACAGCCACCCCAGTAGTTTTTTTAATGCGTAAAGGAAACTCTCTACCAGTCATATAATGCCAATCTTTTCTATTGCCCGCTTTAATTGAGTAACAAAAATAGATTGAGTCATAAACTGTTTTAAAACTTTCAAATTTGAAACGTTGGTCAAAAGGTAAAACTGTTGTAGTTTCTTCAGCATCAATATCTATTTTGATATGTGGAAGCTTTTTTGTTTGTGTAGATTCCCCTTCATTTTGGGCATTAGTTTTTTGAATTAGAACAAAAAGCAACAAGAAAATAATATATAGTTGTTGGAACTTCATAACATATTACTGATGTTTTTAATATATATAAACAGTTAACATATAGATCAATACCCAGTAACAAGGATATCTATATTTAATAATTTGCTATTAATATTTATAAGGAGAGAAGAGCTTTCATTGCTCCGTTGATTAAAAGTAGGAAAAATTATTTAATAAAAAAATTAATTATTAAATGGCTAATCAATCCACTTAATAATATCTGTAATATTACCTAGTGTATCAATAGAAACAATAACCTCTTTTCTTAGAGTGCCACCGAAAGCATTTTTTGCAGTAAATTTTTGAGTAACTGTTATAGTTGAATCATGATCCACATAATAAACTTCGATATTTCCCATGCTGCTAGGATCATTCAAGTGCCTTTTAACTAACTGAATGAGTTTTATATTGACAGCATTCATACCATTTCCATAAAGTAATTCGTTAATTTTTTTATCTCTAATTTCCTGTTTGGTTAATGATTCTTCGTTTTCACAGGTTATAGCTGCAATAGAAACAATTATAACTAATAAGAAAATGAGTGCTAAACAGCCTTTTTTAACATCTTTTGGATTAGATTTATTTTTCATGATATATCTTTTTATATTTTAGCAAATATATAAAAAGGTGCAAACAACCTGTTGTTTGCAATTCGTTGAATAAACCTAATTGTTTGCATTTTTGATATATGTCAAAACGTGAACGAAAAAAGGAAATACCTGAGTTCTGTGTGAATTTAGGAAAGCGAATAAGAACTTTAAGAGCAGATAAAGATTTAAGTATTGAAGAAATCGCTTTTAAAGCTGGTATTGATGCTCAAAATTTAAGGAAATATGAATTGGGAAAACAAGAAATGAAGGTTTCTATGCTTAAAAGAATAGCTGAAGCTTTTGGAATAACTACTTCAGAGCTTTTATCTTTTGATAAGTAGCACAATCGCAAGCAGTTTTTTATTATAAATTCAGGATTCCAATTTCATCTATTTGCTTAACTATATCTAAATACATTTTGCCTGCTCTTTTACGTAAAATTTCATTTTCAGTTTTTGGAACATTTTGAAGCAACGCTTCCTCCCAATCTAATCCGAATTCCTTATTGTAATACCCACCTTTCGTTCTATAATTTTGATACATTTTAATTAGATTCAATACTGCACCCTTATGAATTATATTATATCTTGATTCAAGCTTTAAGTCAGTAGATGACAAATCATTTTTATTTCCTAATTGCTTAATCTCAATGGAGGGTCTTTCGCCTAGGGCTAAAGGATAGGGATTGACAAAAAACTTATATATATCATTAAAAGATTCAAAATAAGGGTTTACATGCGTGGATATGCAAAAATCTTTGTCTCGTTTTTCTGTTGCATTGCAAGCTCCACAACTAGGTATCAAATTGTAAAATGAAAGAGCAAAAAATGGTATCCTCGATTTAGGAAAAAAATGGTCAAGTTCTAAATATGCTCTTGATATGGTGTTTTCATCCTTTTCATCTGATATATCTACTATATTTATAGGATTGTCATTGCAATAAGGGCAAGTTACGTTTTCAAAACCTGCTTCATGAAGTAGTTCTACACAAAAAGAACTCTTCCGAAAATTATTATAATTAAAAAGGCTACTAATTAATTTCTCTCCAAATGGGGTATGACTAACAGTATCTCCATTGACATAGAATAATTCGTTAAAATTAATTAGTCCTAGAATTTCATTTCGTAATACGAATAATTCATCAGGTTTAGAGATAACACAAGCTTTCAACTTATGGTAATTTTTATTTTTGAGATAAATTAAAACATCTTTCTGTCTTTTTAGAATCTCATTATTATTTAAGCTAATGTTTTCCAAAAAATCTTGTGTTTCAGCCTCCAATATTAAATTATCCAATTTTTTTATTAATGAGCTAAGACGATATTCATTGCCTTGTTTTTTTTGATTTAAGAAACCCCATAATTTTAAAGCTAACGAATCAAGATATACATCTGCATCAACTCTATTTAGATGTTGATGAATTTTAATCATTGTTTCTTCGCTTTTTTAAATGGAATCTAATTACATCGTCACCTATAAGCTCAATTAGTTTGTCAATATCATCATTATCAATAGAAAGACTGTTTTTATCTAATGCCTCAATTGTTTGTTTTATTTTTTTTGTGGAAAAGACACTTTTTTTTTGATTGCCCAGAAAGAATGGGGATTCATATAAATCATAAATATTACCTGCAAAAGTTTCTTTTTCTAAAGAAACTCCGTCCATAGTACATGATTCAAAGTTTTTATCTAAAATAGTAAGGCATTGCTTTGGAATATCAGAAAGTAAAAAAGGAGAGTGAGAAGTTAGAATTAATTGAATATTGCCATCATAAATATCAGGTAGGACATTTAATAATTTGCTAAAAAATTCAATTTGCCATTTTGGGTGCAGGTACAAATCACCTTCATCAATGCATAATAAAAGGTTATTCCTTTTTATTCTTCTAACTTCTTCATATATCAATGAAAACAAGTTTAAATAAGCTTTATGTCCCGAACTAATTCCTAACCAATCAACATTAAAATACATACTGTTATCAAGAATTGCAAGAGACCTTAAAACTTTATCAGCTCTTTCGTCAAAGTTAAAACTGAAAAGTTCAGTTATTTTCCCCCTTTGACCTTCAGTTTCAAATCTAATATCTAAATTAAAGATTTCATTCTTAAGAATATGCAGTACCTCGAGTTGATTTTTAAATCTTTTGCTTTCATTCTTCTTTGTTATGTCTTGAAGAAAGCTAAAATTGTCTGTTAAAGAATCTAAACAAATTAACATGTTTTGTGCTATATCGTTAGTGCTTCTTATATCATAATCATACAGGTTATTTAGAAATTCTCCGACAATCTTAGACGTATCAATGTCTTTGTTGAAATTAATATGGCTTAAATTTGAGATAGTTTCTTTTAAAAATGCAAAAATTATTAAATAGTAAAGTCTGGATTGTTCTACTAGACCTCGTAAACGTTTTCTGAAATCAGATTCAAATTGTTGAAATTTTTGCTCATTTTGGCCAAAAACATCTCTTCTTTGAGAAGAATTAAACCTTCTTGCCCAGACATTAGAACTTATTAAAATTCTTTCAGGTGGAGCGACTTCCAACAATGAATAGAAACCAGAAGTGATAAAATTTAATTGATATTCAAAATCAGTTTTCCTTCCTCTGCTAATATAATAGGACCGTTTGGGAAGTCTTGTATTACTAGAAATATCTGACACTTGTGTGCTGAAGTTATTGATTCTTTGGTCATATACATTTGAAAAATAAATAATCTTTAACGGGTCTATAGAACCGTCATATTCTTCAAACTCGATAATTCCATTTACTTCATTAACGGAATTTAGAAAATTATGATAACACTTAAATTTTCCTTTAACTTCTGCAACTATTAAAAAATCTTGACTAATAGTTGTATTACCTTCTTTTAGTATTTTGCAGATTAGTTCAAGAGCATTACTCTTTCCCGAACCATTTTTTCCAATCAATGCAGTAACTTCTGTTATAGATTTTCCGAAAAAGTCTTTTGGTAGAGGTGAGACCTTATCAAAAGTTAGTTTATTTATTATACTATCATAATAGAACTTATGAGTACTTGATAAATTAATACCTGCATTATTAAAATTTCTAAAACTTCTAACCCAAATGAAACAGACTTTTAATTTATCCATTAAATAATTTTAATTAAGACAATATGTTGTAAACTTAATAAAAAAGCAGAAGAAATATATTCTTCTGCTTTAATCACATTTATAAAATTATTTATTTAAGCCCAAATAATTTTTCTGTTTCTTAGCCAAAAATGACTTTTACAATTTTTAGTTCTCCAAATTGAAGGTGAAATTGAAAAATCAGACTTCTTGATTTTTAGCGTCCAACATGGTTTTGCATCATCCATAAGATTAAGCATTATTTTCTCCTTACAACCGCAAGGGCATATTAGTAAAGCATACCAGTAATCTTTTAAAATCTTATTACCCTCAACATAAAGTGTTTTTTCATTTGGATTTTCAGGTAATTCTGGAACTATTATTAACTTATAATGCCTAATTAAACTTATTTTTTTTAATTTAAAAAGGCTAAAAAACCAATTAAATAACCTTGTCAGAAACATATAATTTTAAATTAGGTTCTAAACTACCAATACCGATGTTCTCAAAATGCGATTTATCTAATGTTTTATCTACTTTAAATGAATTTAAATCCCAATCGGTTAAGTTTATAGTCGTATGTGAGTACATGGAATTATCTCGATAGCGATAAGGATGTATTCTACTCAGCATATCATTAACAGCCAAAGAAGAACACATAGTATTTACACTAATTACCGCTGGACTTTCAACATCAGCGTTTTCAAAATATGCCTGTCTATTATTATATTCTTCCTCAGAAAGCCTTTTTAAACTTTCAGCAGATAGTTGTTTGGGGGTATAAACACCTCTTTCCATGAGAGTTTTAGAATTTGGGTATACATAATGAATATTACCTAAAATTGAATCTATGCCTCCTTCGCCATCTGCAACTAATTTTATACCAATATCAATTAAAGGAACTAAATAGTCTGTGGAGATTAAATTAATATAATGTCTCCCTTCTACAGAATCCATACATCCAAAAATAAAATCACAACTTGCTAATTCATTAAGAGCTTCTCTGCTTTCTTGTATTAAACAAGAATAAGTTACTACCTCAGTGCCAATATTAACATGATCTATATGCTCTTTAAGGACTTCAACTTTCAGTTTATTGTTATCAGCATCATTAGATGTTGAAACAACAATTCTGTTTAGGTTTTCATGCCCTATAACATCTGAATCAATTAAAACCAGTTTACCAACACCTAGCCTAAATAACATTTGAATTAATGGGCTGCCAGTTCCTGAACAGCCTATAACACCTATTTTCATTTCTTTAAGAGTATTGACGGTTTTATCTCCAAAAGCCTGTGAATTCCTTTTAAATGATTTTAAGATTTCAATGTTTTGATTGTTTTTTGTAAACGTCCTAACGTTTTCTCCAATGATGGAAATTTTATCAATTTCGGTAAAACTTAGATCAGGTTTTATTACCCTGCCTTTCATTGCTCCATCTGGGTACATTATAACGCTTGCGTGAGGAAGTTGGTTGTTAGTCCATCCATAAACTGAATCAAAAAAATCCTTATCTGATTTATCATCTAAATCTGAAAAATTGGAATGGTTAACAAAGTGAGAATGAAATTTAATAATGCCGAGCCCTTTTGCCAAGGCTTCTTCTAATAAGTGTTCTACGTCAATTGTTTTCCAAGAAACAAAATGTTTAGAACGATTACATTTATCATAAGGCATTAAAAAAGTTTTATGAACCAATAAAAACTCTTCTCCTTTATTTTTTAATCGCCCACACAATGCAAAACCAAGGGCTTCCAAACCATCTCCATTATGAAGATGGTTTTTCAGCTCTTGATGCATCATTTCTGTTATTTTAACATGCATCATTTCAACGACTATTAACGTTTATTAAATTCAGCTCTTAAACAACTAAGCATTAAATCAAGATGAGATTCAACATTGTCTATCTCTGGATTCCATTTATTAATTGCTGTTCTATGTCTAGACCAGCGTTGATAAATTTTACCCTCAATGGATTGGTCTCTTAAAGTCCCTATCATCTTACCATCGGTTCTGCTTAGTGCTGGATGGAAATAAATCATATCTAGCTGCGAAGTTGGATAATGGGGAGGAATGAGTATAGCGGCATCGGCTTTTTTTACATTGTAACCATCCGGAATGTCCAAATCTCTAATAACTAGCCAATTTAAGTTGCCATTTTTCACAAAATCGACAAGATTAGTTATTGAAGATAGGTAATACAAATCTTGTTTAGGTAATTCAATGGTATTAGTTGAAATGAATCCTTCGGTACAATCTAATGCTTCATAAACAAAACGCTCAACACCACACTCCGTTAAATCAATTATTTGCCCAGGTTGAAGTATCTCTTTACCATTTCTAGTAAACATCCGCAAGCGGTGTTTTTCAGGATTTTTATCAACTAATTTTAAAATTTCTTCTCGGGAAATTTTTTCTTGCTCAATCGTAAATTGTTTACCATTGATTTTAATAATGTACTTGTAAGTAATTACAGGTTTAACTCCTTCACAAAAGCAATTTTCTAAATCAATAGTCTCTTGAATATAAGGAAGAATAATAAATCGCTCAATACCACATTCGGTTAAATCAATTTTTATTAACGGACCAACTTCTATTTTGCCTTTCTTGGTAACCATGCGTATAAAATGCGTGTCAGAACTAGTGCCAGCAAGTTTGTGCAAATCATTACCAATAATGGTTTGATTTTTAGTTGAGAATTCCGTTTCGTTTATATGAATTATGTATTCATAAGCTAGAGCTGGCTTTACACCGCTACAATAGCATTCTTTTAAATGGGTTTTATTTTCCATTTTTTTTGTATTTTAATGTTAAAAAAATAAGAATGAATACCCTATGACTGAGTGAACTCAAACAAATTGAGGGCTTAACAATCATTTTTATGATTGCTAAATTTGTTTGTATATAGTTTGCTTTTAGGAGTAATTATTTTTTAATTGATTAATAAATAATCGGACAGAAAACCAGATTTGGAAAATTAAAGAAGAATGCATACCTTTGTACTTCCTACAGTAAACAAGGATAACACGGCTTACTAAGCCCTGCTTATTCAAAAATAGAACCAAATCAGGTAGTTTTTCTGCCTGATTTTTTTGTTTCAGACAACCTGATATTTGCCAAATATACAAAAAAATATCAAATATTAAAACACTATATTAACAATTTGGTTAAAATATAAAATCAAGTTATTAACAACTTAGTTAAAACGTTAAAACATTTTGCGGATGTTACATAAAAGGTTATATTTACATTATTATTTGTCAATCAAAACATTTTTTCTGAACTTTAATAACAGGCAATTAGACTTCCTGATTATAGATTTAATCTTTATTCAGCTAGAAACTATCTATGGCAAAAACAAAACCTAAATTTCAATCCCCAGGCCAAGCATTAAAATATTACTTAGTAAAGAACGATTGGACTCAAGAAGATTTGGCTCATATTTTAACTATTTCTTTAAAGCATACAAACGAGTTAATTAAGGATAAGAAATCAATTTCAATTGACATAGCTATACTTTTAGGAAAAGTTTTTGAATTAGATGCTTACGAATGGGTCATGCTAGACACAAAATTTCAACTGTTAAAAAAGAAAGAGCAAAAGAAAGAGCAGACGAAAGAACAACTCGTTGAACGTCAAGTAGAAGTTTATAAATACTTGCCCATTAATGAGCTATTAAAGAAAGGTTGGTTGCAACCTTATGATAATATTGAAAGTTTGAATAAACAATTACATTCATTTTGGGGGCTGCCAAAAGATAAACCTTTGGATTTTTCTTCTCTTAAGCTAAATGGTATCAATATTGAATACCGAAAATCTGAAGCATATAAAGATTCTTCAAATGAAGTTAATGCTAAAGCTTGGTATCAAATGGCTCTTAATCATTCAAATAAATTAAATGTAGCATCATATGATGTAGAGGGGTTAAAAGAATTATTTTCTAACCTACATAAATATACTATTAAGCAAGATGGAATAAGTAAGTTCTTAAATGATTTAGCCAAAGTTGGGGTGAAATTTGTCTTTCTTTCTCATCTTTCAAAAACTTATTTAGATGGAGCTGCATTTTTGTCAAATACCAATCCTGTTGTTACGTTAACTGGAAGATATGATAGAGTAGATAATTTTTGGTTTACTCTTGCCCATGAGATTTCTCATGTTATACTTCATTTGCATAAAAACAAAATGACTAATATGGTTTTCATGGATGACACTAATAGTGGAATTATTGACTCTAAAAAAGAATTAGAAGCTAATCAATTGGCAGAAAAAATGCTTTTACAAGAGCAAATTTTAGAATTTTTTGAAGAATACATCGGTTATATTACAGATGATAAAGTTGGAGAGTTTTCATCTTTGTACAAAATACATCCTTCTATTGTCGTAGGCATATTAGCATTCAATGAAAAAGTTTCTTATTCTACATTGCACCGATTTAAAGAGTCGGTAAGGGATAAAATACCAAATAAATATAGAGCTGAATTACTTTAGTTCTATTAAAGTTTGAAGAAGTCAACCACTACTTAGCCTTACATAAACCGTACAAAATATGCATTAAAAAAACCGTAACACTTTAAAAATAAAGTAATTACGGTTTTTTATTGTACTCAAGGTGGGAATCGAACCCACACTCCGAAGAACCGGATTTTGAATCCGGCGCGTCTACCAATTCCGCCACTTGAGCTTATTTGCGACAGCAAAAATAGAATATTTTCTTTAATTCACATAAAAATACAAGACAATATCCTTTTCAGGTTAAAATAAATGTATAAATTTGCACCTCGTTTAAAATCAGGCAGCGTTTTACGCTACTAAACAACAAGTTAACTATGCCCATTGTGATAACCGAAGCTAAAATTTTTGCTTGTACTCAAAGTAAAGTGCTTGGCGAAAAAATCGCCAAAGCTTTTGGTGCGACATTAGGTAATGTGATTACATCCACTTATAGCGATGGTGAATTTCAACCATCTTATGAAGAGTCTATTCGCGGAACCAGAATTTTTATTATTGGCTCTACAAACCCAGGGCCAGAGAATTTAATGGAAATGTTGCTTATGATTGATGCTGCTAAGCGTGCATCTGCAAGACATATTACAGCAGTATTACCTTATTTTGGTTGGGCAAGACAGGATAGAAAAGACAAACCAAGAGTGCCCATTGCAGCTAAATTGGTTGCAAAAATGTTGGAAACGGCAGGTGCGACAAGAATCATTACCATGGATTTGCACGCCGATCAAATTCAAGGCTTTTTTGAAAAACCCGTAGATCATTTATTTGCATCGACTATTTTTCTTCCTTATTTGCAAAGTTTGAATCTTGATAATTTAACTATTGCATCGCCAGACATGGGTGGTTCTAAAAGAGCTTATGCCTATTCAAAGGCCTTAGAAAGTGATGTTGTTATTTGTTATAAGCAACGTGCAGTAGCCAATACCATTTCACATATGGAGCTTATTGGAGATGTTACAGGTAAAAATGTCGTGTTGGTAGACGATATGGTGGATACCGCTGGCACATTAACCAAAGCAGCAGATTTAATGATGGAGCGAGGTGCATTAAGCGTGAGAGCGATTTGTACACATGCACTATTATCTGGAGGAGCTTATGAAAAGCTTGAAAAATCTAAACTGGAGGAATTAATCATTACAGATTCTATTCCGTTAAAAAAACATAGCGATAAACTGAGGGTTTTAAGTTGTGCCAACTTATTTGCTGATGTTATGCATAAAGTACACAATAATAAATCCATAAGTTCAAAATTTGTAATGTAAAATATCCTTTAATTTTTAGAGGGATATAAAATGAATGAATATTAATTAACATATAAATAGAAAAATGAAATCAATTACAATCAACGGATCTCAAAGAGAAAGCGTGGGCAAAAAAGCAACAAAAGCCTTACGTAATGCTGGTCAGGTTCCTTGCGTATTATACGGAGGAGATACACCAGTTCATTTCTCAGCAAACGAATTAGCGTTCTCTAAACTTGTATACACACCAAATGCGCATACAGTTGTGATTGCTATAGAAAATGGTAAAACATACAATGCCATTTTACAAGACATTCAATTTCACCCAGTAACAGATAGAATTTTACACATAGATTTCTATCAGTTATTTGAAAACAAAGAAATTGCTATGGAAATACCTGTTTTATTTGTAGGTAATTCAAGAGGTGTTAAAAATGGTGGTGTTTTACGTAAAAACTACCGTAGTTTAAAAGTAAAAGCACTACCTGCTAATTTACCAGATTTTATTGAGGCAGATATTACTCCTCTTAAAATAGGAAGTAAGCTTTATATTACTGCTTTAGAAAATGAGGCTTATAAATTTATGCATCCAGATAACACGGTTATTTGTCAAGTAAGACGTTCAAGAGCTGCTGTTACAGAAGATGATGATGACGAATTAGAAGCTGCAGAAGGAGCGGAAACTCCAGCTGCTGAAGCTACTCAAGAATAAAAATTATTCAAATTAATTATAAAAAGCATCCTGTATTATTCGGGATGCTTTTTTATTTTTACCAAAACGGACTTGAATGTTTAGTGTCATAAACAAATTGTTTAATAGGAAAACCAAAACAGACTTTAATAATTCTATGAAAAAATATTTGATAGTGGGTTTAGGAAATATTGGAGACGATTATAAGAACACGCGTCATAATATAGGCTTCAAAATTTTAGATCATTTAGCTGAGCAAGAAAATCTGATATTTGAAACTCAAAAATTAGGAGACATAGCTACTTATAAATTAAAAGGAAGAACTCTTATTCTTTTAAAACCGAGTACTTATATGAATTTAAGTGGGAAAGCTGTTCTATATTGGTTAACAAAAGAAAACATTCCACTGGAAAATGTATTGGTTATTACAGATGATTTAAACTTGCCGTTTGGAAGTATTCGTCTTAAAACCAAAGGAAGTGACGGTGGCCATAATGGACTGAAAGATATTCAAGACAAACTCAGTACCATAAACTATAACCGGTTTAGATTTGGAATAAGCGATGCTTTTAGTAAAGGAAAACAAATCGATTATGTTTTAGGGGAATGGACAGAAGAAGAAACAAAAAACCTTAAAGAACGCCTTGATAAGTCTACAGAACTTATCAAATCTTATGCACTTGCAGGAATAAATAACACCATGAATACGTTTAATGGTAAGTAGGACTGTTATTCAATAATAATTTTCCGTTTGGTTGCTATATTTCCATCATTAATAGTCAATATATACATGCCTGATTGAAGACCAATAGGTTTTATCTCTTTTCTAAAAACACCTCCTAAGTTGGGATAAAGACTATTAAAAACTAATCGACCTCTAATATCAAATAGCATAATATGAACGTCTTTATTCGTTTCAGATTTGAAAGCTATCCAAAAGTTACTATTTGTGGGATTAGGGAAAATATTCATGCCTATTATATTTTCTTCAATATTTGGATTGGTTATAGAAGATGTTTGAGTACAAATATCTAAAGACCATGAATTTAAGACTCCATTATCTCCTATTGCGTCCAAATCTTTTACATTGATTTTCCAGTTTCCTACTGCATTCAATCCATTAAAAACATCCAATAATTCTGTGGGAGCATACGTGTTTCCTGCTCCTGTAGAATTACAGTTTATAGTATTCGTCCAATCATCAAATGTCATGACAATGTTGCTTTGAGAAGAGCAGTTTCTATTCCAAAGTTTAGATGATGAGGTTCCATTAGGATGCGTTACTGTAACAACCAAATCTTCCACGTAAGTATGGGAAATGTCTACATTTACTTTTACGTTGCTAATAATACCCAAATCAGGAACATTAATAATGTTGTTAGCTTCTTGAGTATCGCTTACTGGTAAATTTAAGTTTAAAGCAGAAGCATATGTTGGGTGACAAGTGGTATTTATAGTATAATTAATGGCAAAATCTTTATCGTTTACAGCATAAAAAATATTGTTTACCGCTTCAACCATGATTCTACAATGTGGCGCATCCATAAAAGGAACGCTAATGTTTTGATTGCCGTCATTGGGGGTATTGGCTAATAAAATGGTTGGAAATGTCATGCCTCCATCTGTAGATAAAAGAATATTAACATTGGCTGTATTAACAGTGCCAGTATTGGTATTAGCAACATCCCAAGTTACTGTTTCTATAGTTCCTGGTGTTAAGTTTAAATTGGCAACCTGTTGTGATGTTACTTTAAAAGGTCCAGAACTACCATCAACAGTAATACGCATGGTATCATAACTTGTTTGACCATTTTGAAGAACGGTTAGCGGGTCTCTATCACGAACCGTTAAAGCCCAATTAAGGGTTCTTGACACTGAAGATACAGATTCCCAAGCACTTCCAATGGTTGGATTATTTTCAGTTAATTTTCCATTAAGAACATTTTTAAGAGATGGGATATATCTATTAGGTGATGTAGTTGGCGGCAAAGAACGGTTAATGGAACCAGACGTTAAATTGGAACCAAAATTAGCACTGTTTACAACACCATTATCAGTTTCTTCCCAACAATAGGTTAGGTTGTCGCCACTATCACTATCGGTTGCGCTTCCTTTTAAAATATAAGGAGTTCCTTTTGGGATGGTGTAATTATTTCCAGCATTCGCAATTGGTGGATTATTACTTATTGCAGTAGTGGTTTGACAACTTTTATTCGTTAAATTATTCAATATTTGTTTGATACTTTGGTAATGAAAATATGGATCGCTATCTAATTGAATATCATTTGCATCACCAACTCCAGCATAAGCCATAATGGTGCTGCCGCTTCCTGGTTCTGATTGTACACCTGAACCTTCATTTTTATAAGAAAAAGTATGACTAGCACCCATCTGATGGCCTATCTCATGAGCCACGAAATTTAAATCGAAAGTATCACCTTCTGGGATATTATCTGCTGGCGACGTAAATGCTGCACCTTTATTTTTATCTGTTGTTGAAGCAGTATCATTATCACATACGCAACCAATACACCCAGCATTCCCACCACCACCACTAGCTCCAAACAAATGTCCAATATCATAGGCGGTATTTCCAATAGTGTTGGTTAAGGTATTTTGCACTTGAAGACTCCATCCTTCTAAACTTTCAGAATAATTATCAGAATCTGCGCCAATATCCGAATCAGAGTAAGGGTCGGTATCAGGGTCAATATAAATTAATTGTGTGGCATTTACCAGCTCAAAAGTAATAGCCATATCGGTTTCAAAAATCTCATTAACCCGATTTAAAGTGGCATTAATGCCCGCTAAGGCACCAGCTACGGTTCCACCAAAATAAGCAGTATATTCTCCTGTTACAGAAATGGCGATTCTAAATTTTTGCAAGGTTTTATTATTGGCGCCACCTTCATTTATAGTTGTTTTTAAAGCATTACTGTTTTTATTAAGAGTTTTGTTCAATTCATCAATTGTGGAGCATTCGAATTTATTTCGAAAGTTGTCTTTTGAGCGATTGCTGTATAATATGTATTGATTGGAATTCCTGGAAGTTGGCTCCATAAAAACAGTTGGTTTTCCAGCATAAGAAATCATCGTTTGAACACCTAAAGGCGAGACACTCATACGTAATCTGGTTGTTGGGTCTTTGATACTATAACCAACATACGATTTGATGTCGGGATATTTTTTAGCTAATTCAGAAGAAAAGACGGGGGCTTCAAAAATGTTAAACGATTCTATGTTGCCATTTTTTCCTGGAATATTTATAATCGTATGGTGTCGTTTTGTTTTAGAGGTTCTTAAAGAAGCATTTACTATGTTTTTTTTCAACGAAATAGCATCGAGTTCAAAAAAATCAACCTCATTTTTGTTTAGTTGATATTTAGAAATTTTATCAGAATTTTTAATGCTTTGTAATTTTTTCCAAGAAGAATTTTGAGCTATAGCTGAAAAGACAAACAAAAACATTGCTATTGAAAAAACATAATGTAGTTTTGCTTTCATAAGTAGAAATTATTGTTTTTCAAAGATTATATGGTATCGTCTTTTATGTGCTGGAGTTTTTTTAAATGGTTGTTAAGGGCGATTTCATAAAAATAATTAGGGCAACTTTATAATCTTTGTCAAACAAATCTAATTTTTTTAATTCAGATTAGCAATTTTATTCTTTTACATGGGCATTCTTCAAAACATTGAAACATACAATTCTAAAGAGCCAACGGTAGTAACTATAGGAACATTTGATGGTGTTCATGTAGGGCATCAAAAAATAATAAAACGGTTGGTTAGTGCAGGCATTAAGAGCAATTTAAGATCTGTAATTCTTACTTTTTTTCCACATCCAAGAATGGTTTTGCAAAAAGATATTAGCATAAAACTTATCAATACTATTGATGAGCGTAGCGATATTTTAAACACATTAGGGCTAGATTATCTGCTTGTTAAAAAATTTACCAAAG
This sequence comes from Confluentibacter sediminis, assembly GCF_003258355.1. Taxonomy (GTDB): domain Bacteria; phylum Bacteroidota; class Bacteroidia; order Flavobacteriales; family Flavobacteriaceae; genus Confluentibacter; species Confluentibacter sediminis. The sequence goes on from NZ_QKPO01000012.1 coordinate 64,833, forward strand.
AGTTTTCTAGATTATCGGCAGAAGATTTTGTAAAAAAAGTTTTGCTTGATAAACTACATGCAAAAAAAGTCATTATAGGTTACGACCACAGGTTTGGAAGAAATAGAAATGCAGACATTGAAGATTTAAAATTATTTGGTGAAACATATGGTTTTGAAGTAGAAGAAATTTCAGCAAAAGATATTGACGATGTTGCTGTTAGTTCAACCAAAATAAGAGCCGCTTTAAGCGAAGGAGATATTGCCAAAGCCAATGCGTTTTTAGGGTATGACTTCATGATTACAGGTGTGATCAACAAAGGAAGAGGTTTGGGTAAACAATTAGGATTTCCTACAGCCAATATAAAAATTGAAGAAGATTATAAACTTATTCCTAAATATGGATCGTATGTTGTGAGTTCTAAAATTAGTAATCAGTTGGTTTACGGTATGATGAATATTGGTGTAAATCCAACGGTTAATGGCGAAAATGAAAGTATAGAAGTTCATTTTTTCAATTTTGACAAAGATATTTACAACAAAAAAATTCAAATTAATTTGCTAACGCGAATTAGAGATGAACAAAAATTCGAATCGGTTGATGCTTTAAAAAACCAATTGCGCATCGATAAACAAACCTCTTTGGATTATATAAATGCTCAAGATATTTAACTTCTGTATCAATTCTATTTTACATATAAAATACGACCAATTATATTGGTAATTCATTAAATTTGTCGCTTAAAATTTCAATACATGTTACAAGTTCCTTTTATAAGAGAGAATAAAGATTTGGTAATTGCTGGTTTGGCAAAAAGAAATATAGATGCTAGCAGTATCATTAATCAAGTTATTTCCTTAGATGAAGATAGAAGACGCATTCAAACAGAGTTAGATAATACTTTGGCAGAATCTAATATGCTATCAAAAGAAATAGGCCTCTTGTACAAATCTGGCGAAACCCAAAAAGCCAATATTTTAAAAGAAAAAACAGTTCAGTTAAAAGAGGTTTCAAAAGATCTTAATGATGCTCTTAATAGTAAAGTGGATGCATTAAACCAATTGCTGTATAAAATACCAAACGTTCCAAATAGTCTTGTTCCTAAAGGAAGTTCAGAGACAGATAATGAAGAAGTCTATAAAGAAGGCGATGTTCCGGTTTTATATGCTGGCGCATTACCCCATTGGGAATTAGCAAAAAAATATGACATTATAGATTTTGAACTTGGGAATAAAATTACCGGGGCAGGTTTTCCTGTGTATAAAGGTAAAGGCGCCAAATTACAACGTGCGTTAATTACTTACTTTTTAGATAAAAATACGGCCGCAGGATATACCGAATATCAATTGCCGCATTTAGTAAACGAAGCCTCAGGTTTTGGTACAGGTCAGTTGCCAGACAAAGAAGGACAAATGTATCATGTGACTGAAGATAATTTATATTTAATACCAACTGCAGAAGTTCCCGGAACCAATATTTTTAGAGATGTGCTGCTTAATGAAAGCGATTTGCCCATAGGTATTACAGGATATACACCTTGTTTCCGTAGAGAGGCAGGAAGTTATGGAGCGCATGTAAGAGGATTGAATAGATTGCATCAATTTGATAAAGTGGAAATATTAAGAATAGAACATCCAACCCAATCTTACAAGGCACTTGATGGTATGGTAAACCATGTAAAAACCATTTTGCAGGAACTCAAATTACCTTATAGGATATTAAGGCTTTGTGGTGGCGATTTAGGGTTTACATCTGCTTTAACCTACGATTTCGAGGTGTTTTCTACGGCACAGGACAGATGGTTGGAAATCTCTTCAGTTTCAAACTTTGAAACCTTTCAAGCGAACCGTTTAAAGTTGCGTTTTAAAAATAGTGAAGGCAAAAACGAATTGGCGCATACACTTAACGGAAGCTCTTTGGCATTGCCAAGAGTTTTAGCAGGAATTTTAGAGAATTATCAAACGGAAAAAGGCATCCTTATACCCGAAGTTTTGCAACCTTATACGGGTTTTGAAATAATTGATTAAATAACTAAAAAGAAAAAAATCTTACAGTTTCGCTGGTCTTAAGTTAAAATAATCGATAAAGTGTTTGTTTTTAACGTTTTTTAACGATTATTCTTTTCTTTTCTTTGCGTTTTAATATATATTTCTCAAGTTAGCAGGAACAAATCTATCAACCTGGCTAACTATGAAAAATCTTAAGCGCATCATCCTTTTAATTACCTTAATTTTCTTCGCTAGCAAAGTTCTATTTTCAGATTTTGAAATCACTAAAACCGAAAATAAAACAGCTGCAATTGTAAGTAAATAATATTTATTTGAAGGTTGTCCCCAATCGATTTGTGCCGTTATTATTTAATAATGGCTCATAGTTAATAGACATTTATTTTGGTTGGTTAGTGCCCGGATTTTTATTCGGGCATTTTTTTATAAAAGTATTCACAATTTCTACAAATCACATTTCTTATATTTACAACATGAGGGTTATTTTAATAATATGTTTGATAATATGTTGTAGCAATGCATTTTCACAAAATGATGCTTTGGCAAACGAATATTATAAAAATGGTGATTTTGAGAAAGCATTATTGGAATATAAAAAGCTTTATGCACAATCGCCTTCAAACATTAATTATATAAACCAACTCATTGAAACCCAACAACAGTTAGAACAGTACGATGAAGTAGAAACCTTTCTTTTAAAACTCTTAGAACGGTTAAATTATCCTGCGTTTTTGGTGGAGTTAGGCTATAATTATCAGTTAAAAAACGATTTACAAAAAGCTACCTATTATTATAATCAAGCACTAGCAAGCCTAGACAGCAACGTTAACAATGTTTTTTCGGTAGCAAGAAGTTTTCAAAACCACACACTTTTAAACGAAACCATAGCAGCCTATGAAAAAGCTATGGCTTTAAAGTCAGAACTTAATTTTCAATTGCAATTGGCACAAATTTATGGTGAACAAGGTAATATGGAAAAAATGTTTACTAGCTACATCGATTTTGCAAAAAACAATCAAATAGCCTTAAGTAATATAAAAAGATATATCAACGATTTTATAAGTGAAAATAGCACTAATGAAAACAATGTGTTGCTTAGAAAAATTTTACTTAAAAACCTGCAACAAGAACCAAATTTAGTATGGAACGATTTATTAAGTTGGTTATTTATTCAGCAGAAAGAACTTGGAAAAGCATTTATTCAAGAAAAAGCGATTTTTAATAGGCAACCAGAAAGTTTAAGTAGAATTGAAGAACTGGCACAAATTGCCGTTAGTGACAATCAAAACGATATTGCTATAGAGATTTTAACATATATTATAAATACAGCACAAGACACAGATACCTTGCTGAATGCTCATTATAATTTACTTCAATTAGAAACTAAAACAAGTTCAAAAGATGATTATCAAACCATTAATAATCAATACTTGGATTTATTTAAAAAGTTTGGAACCTTTGGTCAAACATTAAATATTCAAATTGCTTATGGTCATTTTTTAGCGTTTAATATGAATGAAACAGACAAGGCTATTGCTTTTTTAGAGAAAACCTTAGAACTTCCTATAACGGAATTAGAGCAAGCCAATGTAAAATTAGAATTGGGAGATATTCTGGTTTTACAAGAAAAATTCAATAAAGCTTTAATTTATTACACCCAAATTCAGCGAAATTTAAAGAACAGCACCATTTCTCAGGAAGCCCGCTTTAAAGTAGCCAAAGCTAGTTATTATAAAGGCGATTTTAAATGGGCAGAATCTCAGCTTAAAATATTAAAAGCGTCAACGTCTCAGCTTATGGCCAATGATGCATTGGATTTAAAATTGCTTATAACAGATTATAAATATGAAGATTCACTTCAAACGGCCTTAAAGCTTTATTCGAAAGCCGATTTGCTAGCCTTTCAGAATAGAAATGAGGATGCTATTGCGCTTTTAGATAGGGTATTACAAGAACACAAAACAGAGCCTATCGTCGCTCAAGCCTTATTTAAACAAGCGCAATTATTTGAAGTTAAAAAAGATTATATCAAAGCAGAAGTTAATTACAATGCTATCATACAAAATTATAAGGATGGTATTCTAATCGATAATGCCGAATATGCCTTAGCAGAATTATATGCCAATGAATTAAACCAACCAGAAAAGGCAAAAGATTTATACGAACAAATTATTTTTAATCATCAAGATAGTATTTACTTTGTAGAAGCTAGAAAAAAGTATAGGGCTTTACGAGGCGATGCTATCAATTAGATTCTTAGCCAAAGCCCATTAACCATCAACCAAAAAACATGATTATATACAACGTCACATCCAATATAGATGAAACCATTCACGACGAATGGTTAGTGTGGATTAAAGAACACATTCCACAAGTATTAGCAACAGGAAAGTTTGAAAAAGCCACCTTAACTAAGGTTTTGGTAGAAGAAGATATGGGTGGTGTAACATATTCGGTTCAATATAAAGCCTTTTCAAGAGAAGCTTTAGATGCTTTTTATAAAGAAAATGCTCCGGCGTTTAGAAGTGAAATTTCGAAAAAATTTGGAGACAAAATGTTGGCTTTTAGAACTGAGTTGGAAATTTTAGATGAGTATTCTGTAGCCTTTAAATAGGTTTTGTCATTCTTGTACAGGTAGGAATCCATTTTTAAATGTAATTTAGCATATAAATTCATGAATTCGTGTCAAATAAACCCAATCAACATCAAGTAAAAGCAAAAAAACACCTTGGTCAACATTTTTTAAATGATGAAAGTATTGCCGAGCAAATTGCTGATACCCTAACCTTAAATGGCTATAAAGCAGTTTTAGAAATTGGTCCAGGTACCGGTGTTTTAACCAAGTATTTATTAGAAAAAGATGTTATTACACATGTTATTGAAATAGACTCAGAATCGGTTGAATACCTTAAAACAAGCTATCTTAGTTTAGCACCTAGAATTATAGAAAAAGATTTTTTAAAATACGATTTAAATCTTATTTTTAAAGGACAACCATTTGCTATTATTGGTAATTTTCCTTATAATATTTCGACACAAATAGTTTTTAAAGTGTTAGACATGCGAGATCAAATTCCAGAATTTTCTGGCATGTTTCAAAAAGAAGTCGCCGAACGTATTTGCTCTAAAGAAGGCAGCAAAGTTTACGGTATTTTATCGGTCTTAGCACAGGCTTTTTATGATGCTGAGTATCTGTTTACAGTACCGCCAGATGTGTTTAGTCCGCCGCCAAAAGTAGACTCAGGAGTTTTAAGGCTTACCAGAAAAAAAGACTATGCGTTGCCATGCGACGTTAGTTTGTTTTTTAAAGTGGTAAAGGCAGCTTTTCAGCAAAGAAGAAAAACAATTCGTAACAGTTTAAAAACATTCAATTTAAGTGATAATTTAAGAGAAGATAGTATCTTTGACAAGCGGCCGGAACAGTTAAGTGTTCAGGAATTTATTGAACTTATAACACGTATTGAAAAAGACCTTTAAAATCTTTCAATTTGTCTGAAGAAAAAGAAAATATACAGTTCGAGCTTACCAATGAACTCATTGAACAAGTTGAGCAACTTATCGAAGCAAAAAAAGATAAGGAACTCAAAAAGCTATTGGATGATTTTCATTATGCCGATATTGCTGAAATTCTAGATGAACTCAATCTAGAAGAAGCTGTGTATATTATTAAGTTACTGGATTCTGAAACGACTTCGGAAATCTTAATGGAACTTGATGAGGATAATAGGGAAAAGGTTTTAAGAAACCTGTCTTCAAAAGAAATAGCCGAAGAAATTGAAGAATTAGATACCGATGATGCGGCTGATATTATTTCGGAACTTTCAGAAGAGCGCCAACTTGAAGTTATTTCACATATTGAAGATGAAGAGCATAAAGCAGAAATCCGTGAGTTATTAGCTTATGATGAAGACACGGCAGGTGGACTCATGGCAAAAGAGCTGGTAAAAGTTTATGAAACTTGGACGGTTGCCGGATGTATGCGAAGAATTAGAGGGCAGGCCAAAGAAGTCACTAGAGTACATTCTATTTATGTTGTCAATAAAAAAAATAAATTGATAGGGCGACTATCCTTAAAGGATTTAATAGTTGCTAAAAGCGACCAAAAAATATCAGAAATATATATCCCCAGTGTAGATTATGTGAACGTTCATGACGATGTTGAAGATGTTGCAAAAGTGATGGCAAAATATGATTTAGAAGCCATTCCGGTAGTAGATGATGATCTAAAACTTTTAGGTAGAATTACTATTGATGACATTGTGGATGTCATGAAAGAAGAAGCCGAAAAAGATTATCAATTAGCAGCGGGGATCACAGCCGATGTAGAAGCCGATGATACTATTTGGGAACTTACAAAAGCACGTTTGCCATGGTTGCTTATTGGAATGTTTGGTGGTATTGGGGCAGCAACAATTATTACAAGTTTTCAAGCAGTTTTAAATAATTATAGTATTCTTTTATGTTTTGTGCCTTTAATACAAGCAACAGCAGGAAATGTTGGGGTGCAATCGTCAGCCATTGTGGTGCAAGGGTTGGCAAACGATACCATAAAAGGAGAAATTATACATCGATTGTTTAAAGAGTTTTTACTTGGCTTGGTAAATGGTATAGCCATTTCATTAGTTGCCATTGTAATTAGCCATTTCTTTTTTCATACTATTTATGCCGTATCTTTAACTATTGGTGTTGCTTTAATAGCAGTAATAATAATAGCTGCTTTAATAGGCACATTTATCCCTATTTTTTTAGACAAACGCGGTATAGATCCGGCTGTAGCCACAGGTCCATTCATTACGACAAGCAATGATGTTTTTGGCATATTAATTTACTTCTTGATAGCTAAATTGATTCTTGGATTCTAATGAAAATCCTCCATCTAGATACCAATCACGAGCTTCTGATAAATCAACTTAATGATTTAGGATTTATCAATCATGAGGACTATACCTCATCAAAAGAAGCCATTGAAGCAAAAATTTCAGATTACGAAGGCATCATTTTAAGAAGCAGATTCACTATAGACAAACAATTTTTGGATGCTGCAAAAAACCTAAAGTTTATTGGCCGTGTAGGGGCTGGTTTAGAAAATATTGATGGTGAATACGCCAAAACAATAGGTGTGGAATTAATTGCTGCGCCCGAAGGCAACAGAAATGCCGTTGGCGAACATGCTTTAGGGATGTTGTTGTCGCTTTTCAATAAACTTAATAAAGCAGATGTTGAAGTAAGACAGGGCAAATGGTTGCGAGAAAATAATCGAGGCATTGAACTTGATGGAAAAACCGTTGGTATTATCGGTTACGGTAATATGGGTAAAGCTTTTGCCAAAAAGTTAAAAGGATTTGATGTTGACGTATTATGTTTTGATATTTTGGATAATGTAGAAGATGAGAATGCCAAACAAGTATCCTTACAAGAATTTCAAGAAAAAGCAGAGGTGTTGAGTTTGCATACGCCACAAACACCATTAACCTTGAACATGATACATGCTGACTTTATCAACGCATTTAAAAAGCCATTTTGGTTTATAAATACAGCACGTGGCAAAAGTGTGGTAACCTCAGATTTAGTTTCCGCTTTAAAGTCTGGAAAAATTCTTGGAGCTGGATTGGATGTGTTAGAATATGAAAAAGCATCGTTTGAAGCATTATTTTCTTCTGAAATGCCAGAAGCGTTTCAATATTTAATAAACGCACAAAATGTTATTTTATCCCCTCACGTAGCGGGCTGGACTATAGAAAGTAAAGAAAAACTAGCCCAAACGATTGTAGATAAAATCAAGGCTAAGTTTTGTTAACTTTGCTCAACCAATTAATTAAAATCAATTATGGAAACTTTAAGATTTATAAGCAGCAGAGGTGTTTTTTTGCTATTAGGCTTGGCTCTTATTATTGTTTATTTTAAAAGAAAAAACAAGAAATAATTAGCGGGTTTTTAACCAACCGGTAATGCTTAATCGCTCTTTATTAACAGGTTTCACTTCATGTTCAATAACCTGACTTTCAAAAATAACGACCCTGCCTGGAAACGGATAAATAATATTTTCGGTTTCTTCACCATTTTCATTTAAATATAATACCAATTCACCGCCATTTTCTGGCAACCAACCATCTTCATTTAAATAACAGACAAATGATAATTTGCGCCTGTCATCATTTTGGAATGTATCAATATGTCGTTTGTAAAAAGTGCCTTTAGGATATAAAGCATAATGAAACTCTTTATGTAAAATACCTAAAAAGCATGTTTTATTAAGATAGTTTACTAGGCTATTTATCTTACTGAAGAATAATAATTCAGAAGTATCGGCTTTTGCTTCTTCCATCCACAAAATCACATCACCTCTGATAGACTTTATAATGGTTTCTTCAAAGCGATTGCCAATAGCGGCTTTTTTAAAAGCATTTTCTTCATGTTTATTGAGCAAAGACTGTCTTAAAATAGCAACGTCTTCCGCAGAAAAAAAATCTTCGACTACACTATATTTTTTTGATAAAATATCTTCAATAATAGTTTCGTAAAGTGGATTTTCAACAAAATCAATATTCTCAAAAATGGATTCCATAAAAGATAAAACACCAATGTCTTAAGTCCACCATGAACAAAAGTGCGCAAATGTAATCTAAAAACGAATTGCTTTTACAAAATGAATATCTTTGCAGAATAAATACAACTTTAATGAGTAACATACGCATTACAAAACAATTTTCTTTTGAAACGGGGCATGCCCTTTATGGCTACGATGGTAAATGTAAAAATGTACACGGACATAGCTATAAACTGTCGGTAACAGTAATAGGAACGCCTATTATGGATGATAAAAATGTGAAGTTTGGAATGGTGATTGATTTTGGGGATTTAAAGAAAATTGTAAAAGAAGAAATTGTAGATGTGTTTGACCATGCCACTGTTTTTAATAAAAACACACCACATGTAGAACTTGCTAAAGCACTTGAAGATAGAGGACATAATGTGTTATTGGTAAATTACCAACCAACAAGTGAAATGATGGTGATTGATTTTTCAGAGAAAATAAAAAAACGATTGCCTAGCCATATAGAGTTACATTCTTTAAAACTTCAGGAAACCGATAGTTCTTTTGCTGAATGGTTTTCTTATGATAACGTTTAGGCAATAAACATTTTCTATATTTACAACATGCAAATTCCAAAAGGAAAAAAAATATACTTCGCATCCGATAATCATTTGGGAGCACCAACAACTGAAGCATCACGTCCTCGTGAACAAAAGTTTGTAGCTTGGTTAGATACGATAAAAGAAGATGCCGCTGCTATATTCCTTTTAGGAGATTTATTCGATTTTTGGTTTGAATATAAAAAAGTAGTGCCTAAAGGCTTCACCAGAACACTTGGCAAACTTGCTGAAATATCAGACTCTGGAATTCCCATCTATTATTTTGTTGGTAATCACGATTTATGGATGCATGGCTATTTTGAAGAAGAATTGAATATCCCTGTTTATCATAAACCAAAAGAATTTACCTTTAACGACAAGGTTTTTTTTATCGGTCATGGTGATGGTTTAGGCCCTGGAGATAAAGGTTACAAGCGCATGAAAAAAGTATTTACCAATCCCTTTTTCAGATGGCTGTTTAGATGGTCACATCCTGATATTGGGATGCGTATTGCTCAATATCTTTCGGTTAAAAACAAATTGATTTCTGGGGATGACGATGCGACGTTTTTAGGAGAAGATAATGAATGGTTGGTGCAGTACAGTAAAAAGAAACTAGAAGATAAGCATCGCGATTATTTTGTATTTGGTCACCGACATTTACCTTTAGAAATTCAATTAAACACGACTTCGAAATACATTAATCTTGGCGATTGGATTTCCTATTACACTTACGGTGTTTTTGATGGGGAGACTTTTGAACTTAAAAAGTTTTAAGAATTCTCATGGTCTTCCATGTCTTTAGTTAAATCCAATTTCCTGAAAGATGGCGATACTATACCTGTTGTTACAACAGTTATCAAAGTCATAGTACCTCCAAAAACTACTGCGGTTACCGTTCCAAAAAGTTTGGCGGTTAAGCCACTTTCAAAAGCACCCAATTCATTTGATGAACCTACAAACATGGAATTTACAGATGAAACTCGTCCGCGCATATGGTCTGGTGTTTTAATTTGTAAAATGGTTTGTCGTACCACCATAGATACACCGTCTGTAACACCACTAAAAAAGAGGGCAATAACCGAAATCCAAAAGATAGAAGACAATCCAAATACAATAATGCTAAGGCCAAACCCAAAAACGGCCACCAATAATTTCATGCCTGCATTTTTGCTAATGGGAATATGGGCGGTAATCATTAAGGTTATAAAAGCACCCACAGCTGGTGCAGCACGTAATATTCCAAAGCCTTCACTGCCTACTTTTAAAATATCTTGGGCAAAAACAGGCAAAAGAGCGATGGCTCCTCCAAATAAAACGGCGATCATATCCAATGTCATGGCTCCTAAAATGGCTTTGGTTTTAAAAACAAACCGTACACCCTCTTTCAAACTTTCAACAATTGGTTCTCCAATTTTAGGGTTTAAAATAGGTTTGCGTTTTATTTGAAGCAATATCATTAACGATAGAACAATCAATCCGAAAATAATGCAAAGCGACCAATGCACACCTATCCAGCCAATGGAAAAACCTCCAAATGCAGGGCCTAAAACCGATGCCATTTGCCATGTAGAACTGTTCCAGGTAGCAGCATTGGGATACGCTTTTTTGGGAACAATTAAAGCAACTAAAGAGAAAATAGTGGGACCAAAAAAGGAACGCAAAAATCCACCAAAAAAAACCAAAGCATACACACTATATAAAATGGTTTTTGTTGACCAATCGGCTACTATTATTGGCCAAGTAAGTAAAAACAAACCAAAACTTATGAATGAAAAAGCACCTATACACAAAGCTAAAAGATTTCGTTTTTCTTTCTGGTCTACAATGTGTCCTGCGAATAATGCCATAGTAAAAGCTGGGATTATTTCCATTAAGCCAATAACGCCTAACGATAAGGGATCTTTGGTTAAACTATAAACTTCCCATTCTATAATAACAAATTGCATGGACCATCCAAATATGAGTAAAAAACGTACTAATAAAAAAATATTGAATTCTCTAAACCTTAGAGCCGCGTAGGGATCTGTTTTTGCCATATATATCTTAAAAATTTGGGAATTATTATAATTTTATTGAGTTTCAATATCCCGTAATTTAAGCTGAAGAGATACATTTCCTTGCCATTCATTTTCATCAATAGAATAAACAGCCTTGAACGTCTTACCCCCTGAAATAATATCTAATTTGTCTCCCAAGCCAAATCCAATAGCGACTAATTTGTTTGATTGAGGTTGTTCAACGGTAATCCTTAAATGGGTTTTATCTTCGCCAACACATTTTCCATAACCCGTATCTTTTAAGTTTTCGGTCATAAACAAAGGTGTCATGTTTTCTGGGCCAAAAGGGGCTAATTGTTTTAAAATTCTATAAAATTTTGGTGTGATGTCGTCTAAATCAATTTGAGTATCTATTTTAATTTCAGGAATTAATAGCGTTTTATCAATGGTTTTGGTAACCTCATCTTCAAAAGCTTGTTTAAACGCTTCATAGTTTTCTTCTTTCAATGTTAATCCAGCAGCATACTTATGTCCGCCAAACTGTTCAATATATTGGCTACAATTTTCCAAGGCATTGTAAACATCAAAACCTTTTACCGAACGAGCAGAAGCGGCTAGTACATCCCCGCTTTTGGTAAAAACCAAAGTGGGTCTATAATACGTTTCGGTTAATCGAGAAGCCACAATACCAATAACACCTTTATGCCAATTTTTATTGTAAACAACAGTAGTAAGGCGGTTCTGTTCTTTTTGTTCTTCAATTTGCTTAAGAGCTTCTTCTGTAATTTGCTTATCTGTTTCACGGCGATCTAGATTATAGGAGTTGATTTGTAAGGCGTATTTAGCGGCTAATGTTCCATCTTCTTCAGTTAATAAAGCCACTGCGAAATTACCGTGTTCCATACGTCCGGCCGCATTGATTCTTGGTGCGATAGCAAAAACAACATCGGTGATGGTGAGTTCGGTTTTTTCAATTTGATTTAAAATAGCTTTAATACCGGGTCTTGGATTTGTATTGATTATTTCTAAACCAAAACAAGTTAGCACTCTATTTTCCCCTGTAATAGGAACAATATCTGCTCCAATGGCAATAGCCACTAAATCTAAATATTCTGTCAAATCTTCGGCTGTTTTTCCTTGTTTAGAGGCTAATGCTTGAATTAATTTAAAGCCAACACCACAACCGCATAATTCTTTATATGGATAGGTGCAATCGTCCCGTTTTGGATCTAAAACTGCCACAGCATTCGGAAGTTCGGCCGATGGTCGATGATGGTCACAAATTATAAAATCGATCCCTAGATTTTTGGCATATTCTACCTTTTCAGCGGCTTTTATACCACAATCTAAGGTTATAATTAATGTGAAATCATTTTCTAAAGCAAAGTTGATGCCTTTATAAGAAACTCCATAACCTTCATCATATCTATTGGGAATATAGGTATATACTAATGGATGAATGGTTTTTAAATAGGATGCCATTAAGGCAACAGATGTTGTGCCATCGACATCATAATCGCCATAGACCAAAATGTTTTCTTTATTGGTAATGGCTTTTTCAATGCGCGCAACGGCTTTATCCATATCTTTCATTAAGAATGGATCATGTAAATCCCTCAAACTAGGTCTAAAAAATCGTTTAGCATCTTCATAGGTGTCTATACCGCGTTGCAATAACAACGTAGCAATAATATCATCTACTTGTAGCGATGATTTTAAAGACTTCAATTTATCGGAATCTGGTTTTGGTTTAAGTGTCCAACGCATTTTGCCTAGTTATTTACTTAAAGAAAACTTATTTTTTATGAAAATGCGTTTCTACGTTTAACTCAGAAAACTGGCGGAACATTTCCATAACACCGCAATATTTTTCTACTGATAAATCGACTGCGCGTTGTAGTTTTTTTTCATTTAAATCACGTCCTGAAAAATGAAAGTGCATAGCCACATTGTCGTAGTATTTTGGATCTTCTTCGGTAAGATTGGCATCGATTTCAATTTTAAAATCATCAACCTCGAGTTTCATTTTTTTAATTAGTGATGCCACATCCAATCCTGAACAACCTGCCAATGCAGAAAGCATTAAGGCTTTTGGTCTGTAGCCTTCGCTGTTGCCACCATTTTCTGGACCAGCATCAATAAATAAATTATGTCCAGACGGGTTGGTGCTTTCAAACTTCATGTTGCCCAACCAGGTTGTTGTAATAAGATTTGTCATGTTAAAATGCTTTGATGATTGTAAAACAAAATTACGGATTAATTGGGAATAATTGATTTGTCTTTCCTGCGAAGGTAGGAATCCTTTTTTCGCCACGAATACACGAATGAAATGTTAAGAAGTTTATTATAAGTGTGCGGTTTTTTTAGTCAAACTCATAATCGTTGGAAACTACCGAAACTGTGCATTAGAAAGGTGAAAAAATATTTGTATGTGTAATATTTTTGATTAAAGAAGTCAGCCTTAGGACATTTAGAACGGTGTAGAGAAAAAATTAAAGCGGTTTTTTTTAATTTTCGAGGCAGAGTTCATTTCATGTCTTAAAACAATCCAAAGGACTGAGTTGCTTTAAATTAAAATATTAGAAATTATGGAAAATAAAGTCTCTATTCACATTCCAATTCCAAAGTTTACTTGGAGGTTAATTATAGCTATTGTATTAATTATATTAGCTTGTAAACTAGATCCTAATAATGGATATGAAATACTAAAGGAATTTATTAAAAACTATAAATAAATGACTTCTTCTTACCAACTTAAATAACACTTTAATTTGTCACTGATGATTAATATTGACGTCAACATACTATCAAAGTTAAAGGGAAAATATTTTCATAAAAGCATTTTATGTATAACAATTGCTGTTGTTATTATTGTAGTTATTTTGGCTCTTCTTATTATTTTTTTTACTGAGAAAGTAACAAAATTTATTCAGGTCTTATGATATAATAGATTTTTTTTGCGGCAGTGGAGAATTTCTAATGAAGGTATAAAGATGTCTTCGTTTAATGGTTTGATATTTGGATGTTCACCTCGTCAAGCTTAAAAACACTACTTCTCTTTAAGAGGCATATCATCAAACACCAAACTCTCAAATCCTGTTTTCATAAAGTTTCTAATATTCTGATGGCCGCTGCCATTAGGGTCGTTTAATACCTCTTCAAAATAGTATTTGCCAAAACAAGCCAAAGTCTCGTTTTTAGTAAAGCCTTGTAGTTTCGCAAATGCCAATAATTTACAAGACCCTGAATTTTCACCTACATTATTATATAACTCGCCATTTTTAAACCCAGTTGGTGTAAATTCGTAATGAGATTCAATAATGTTTATAGTTTCATGAAACTCGATGGCTTCAGGAGTCTGTTTTAATTTGTTTAGGAATGTTTCTAATGTCATTTTTAAAACTTTGTAGAAATATTGAGGTTACTTGTTTTTGCCTGAAACCACAATCACAATTTCCCCTTTTGGAGGCTTGGTGGTATAATATTCTAAAACCTCTTTGGCTGTGCCTCGAATGGTTTCTTCGTATAGTTTTGTCAATTCTCTAGAAACGGATACTTGTCTGTCGTCTCCAAAATATTCACAAAAATGAGCTAAGGTTTTAATTAATTTATGTGGACTTTCATAAAAAATAATGGTTCTTGTTTCTTCAGCTAATAACAACAATCGGGTTTGTCTTCCTTTTTTCACAGGTAAGAAACCTTCAAAAACAAACTTATCGTTTGGTAAACCAGAATTCACTAAAGCAGGCACAAAGGCTGTAGCTCCTGGTAAACAATCGACTTCAATCCCATGTTCAATGCAAGCGCGGGTTAATAAAAATCCAGGGTCAGAAATAGCAGGTGTTCCAGCATCACTGATTAAAGCAACAGAAGTGCCACTTTTTAATTTATTAATCAGATTTTCAACCGTTTTATGCTCATTATGCATATGATGTGATTGCATATGTGTAGAAATGTCGAAGTGCTTTAAAAGTTTCCCTGATGTTCTAGTGTCTTCCGCAAGAATTAAATCAACTTCTTTTAAAACATCTAATGCACGAAGGGTGATGTCTTTTAAATTTCCAATAGGCGTTGGAACAAGGTAAAGTTTACTCATCCGTTAATACTTCCTTTCTACAATGTCCATTAAACGTATTTCAAAGTCTTCTTTTCCAATCCAATTATTATAATCTGGTTTGACGATATCTTGAATAAAATGGGATGCTTCTTCAAAAGAATGAAACGTGTTTAGTTGCGACATAACGCGTTCATAATCTTCATGTTTTCCATTAAATAAATGCTTAATAAACGCAATTTTATCATTAAGACCAATGTTTATACCACCTATTTTTAGCTTGTCGTTTAGCGATTTTTTATCTATACCGTTTTGGACTTTAGAAACAGGGTCAAAAATGGGCATATTTTCAAAACCTGATGTGATAGCTTCAAAATCGTTTTTTAAATAGTCTTTTTTTTGAGTAAACGATTCTATTACGGGGTCAATGATGTCTTCAGATTTATCGGGCATATGTGCAACCATATCTTTAATGGTTTCCATGCCCCGTTCCATAATATTATCATCTTCAACATCATCTAAATTAATATATATTCTATCTTCTACTTCAATAGAGTCGCTTATTTTGTTATTAAAAGATTCATCTAACATATCAAAAAAAGAGGAATCGCTTCCAATAGTTGGCATGTCGTCCTCAAAATTTTCATAAGCAAATTTTAAAACGGATAGTTTTTCAAAAAGTACTTTGGCTTCATCATGCATTTTTATAACATCTTCTTTTCCTTTTAGTTTAAGAATTCTGTGTGCAATACTAACAAGCTCAGATTCCAGCTTCTTTTTCATGTTTTTTTTATTTATTGTTTTTAATGGTCACCCGACTACATCTATACAAATTTCACAAGTAATTCGCTGCTTTTAGTAATAGATGGTTTATTATTTTTAATTTTTAAATTAATGCTATTTGTGCTTTTGATTTTTAATAAATTTACGTCACCTTTATAGGAACGAAAAAAGGCTTTGTTTTAGTGTTAAAATTACGAAATGTTTCTTGAAAATACAGTAAATCATAAAGAACAATTTGGTTGGATTGAAGTTATATGTGGCTCCATGTTTTCTGGAAAAACCGAAGAATTAATCCGTAGACTGAAGCGTGCACAATTTGCTAAGCAGAAAGTTGAGATCTTTAAACCCGCAATTGATGTACGCTATGATGAAGATAAAGTGGTGTCGCATGATGCCAATGAGATACGTTCTACAGCGGTTCCTGCGGCTGCAAACATTCCTATTTTAGCAGATGGTTGCGATGTGGTTGGTATTGATGAGGCGCAGTTTTTTGATGATGAAATTGTTCGTATTTGCAACGATTTAGCCAATAAAGGCGTTCGAGTAATTGTTGCAGGTTTGGATATGGATTTTAAAGGAAACCCTTTTGGTCCCATGCCTTATTTAATGGCTACAGCTGATTATGTTACCAAAGTACATGCCGTTTGTACGAGAACTGGGAATTTGGCACAATATAGTTATAGAAAATCCAAAAACGATAATTTGGTACTTTTAGGAGAAACAGATGAATATGAGCCTTTAAGTAGAGCCGCTTTTTATAAAGCCATGATGCGTGATAAAGTTAGAAACATGAAAGTTAATGAGCCAGAAGAATTACCTACTAAACCAAAAGATCCGAATGCCTAAAGCCCAAGAAACTGTTTTAGAAATAGATTTAAATGCCCTAAAACAAAATTTTAACTACCTTAAATCTAAATTAAAAGATAACACCAAAATTTTAGCTGTTGTTAAAGCATTTGCTTATGGAAATGATTCGTGTGAAATTGCTAAATATTTAGAAAATCTGGATGCAGATTATTTTGCAGTCGCTTATGTGAATGAAGGTGTTACTCTAAGACAAGCCGGTGTTACCAAACCTATTTTAGTTTTACACCCTATAGCCATCAATTTTAAAACTTTAATTGAACATTGTTTAGAACCCAATTTATATAGTGTTAAAATTTTAGAAGCTTTTATTGAAATAGCTACCCAAGAAAATCAAAGGAATTACCCAATCCATATAAAGTTCAATACAGGCTTAAATCGATTAGGTTTTGATGAAAATGACATTGAATTTATTGCAAATAAACTTAAAGAAACCTCTGTTGTAAAGGTCAAGACTGTGTTCTCGCATTTGGCGGCCAGTGAAGATTTAAACGAAAGAGATTTTACATTAACACAAATCAATACATTTAAAAACTATTCTGAAAAACTTATCGATTTACTAGGATATAAGCCTCTACGACATATGTGTAATACCTCTGGAATTTTAAATTATCCAGAAGCACATTTTGATATGGTGAGAACAGGTGTTGGATTGTATGGTTTCGGCAATTCTGAAAAAGAAAGCAAAAACCTAAAACCTATTGCGACCCTAAAAACCATTATTTCACAAATCCATACTATTGAAAAAGGAGAGTCTGTTGGTTATAACCGTGCTTTTAAAAGTACAACAAAAATTAGAACCGCAACACTTCCTATAGGTCATGCCGATGGGATTAATAGAATTTATGGGAAAGGAAAAGGGTTTGTAACCATAGATGGAGAAAAAGCACCAATAGTTGGAAATGTGTGTATGGATATGATTATGGTTGATGTTACCAATATAGAATGTAAAGAAGGAGATGAGGTCATCATTTTTGGGCCGGATTTTACCACCGCTGAAACATTAGCAGAATCTGCAGGTACCATTTCTTATGAACTTATTACCTCCATATCACAACGTGTTAAACGTGTTTTGTTAAAATAATAAGATTAACATTTATTATTTTTTTTACTTAATTTAGTTCTTCACTAACTATAAAATTATTTTTAATTATGGGAATGTTAAAAGAATTTAAGGAATTTGCTATGAAAGGCAACTTGGTAGATATTGCCGTTGCTTTTGTTATGGGTGCTGCTTTTAATAAGGTGGTAACAACATTTACTGGGGGTGTAGTATCTCCGTTAGCTGGATTGATTTTTCAGTCCGATTTCAATGATTTAAAATATGTTATTACTCCAGGTACCCTTGATGAATCTGGAAATTTAACGGGAGAAATAGCTGTTCTTTATGGAAGTTTTCTAACAAGCTTAATAGATTTTATTATTGTGGCATTTGTCATGTTCATGATTATTAAAGGAATTAACAAAATGAAAAAGAAAGAAGAGCCTGCACCTGCAGCACCAGCTGGTCCAACACAAGAAGAACTATTAATTCAAATAAGAGATTTGTTAAAAAAATAACATATTGTTAAATATATAACATCGCGTTATTTGTTGTTAAAAAGCCCTTGTTTTCAGTAAACAAGGGCTTTTTTATTCTTTTAAAATGGAATTAATAATTAGTTTTGCCCAATAATTTTATTAAAACATAAATAAATGAAACATTCAAAAGTTAAAATTTAATCAGAATTAAAAATGATTATTTGAATGTTGCATTTGACCCAAAAAACAATAAATAAAAGCAAATGAAAGTAGCTGTAGTTGGCGCCACTGGAATGGTGGGCGAAGTGATGTTAAAAGTGTTAGCTGAACGTAATTTTCCTGTAACGGAATTGTTGTTGGTGGCTTCAGAACGTTCTGTTGGAAAAAAATTAACTTATAAAAATAAAGAATATACTGTTATTGGTTTAGCAGATGCAGTTGCTGCCAAACCGCAAATTGCTATTTTTTCCGCGGGAGGAGATACGTCTTTAGAGTGGGCGCCAAAATTTGCTGAAGTTGGTACAACCGTAGTTGATAATTCATCTGCTTGGAGAATGGATCCTACAAAAAAATTAGTAGTTCCAGAAATTAATGCTCATGAATTAACAAAGGACGATAAGATTATTGCAAATCCAAATTGTTCAACCATTCAAATGGTTTTGGCATTATCCCAACTTCATAAAAAATATAAAATGAAACGTGTGGTGGTTTCTACGTATCAATCTGTTTCTGGAACGGGCGTTAAAGCAGTTAAGCAGTTAGAAAATGAAATTGCAGGTATAGAAGGAGAAATGGCATATCCATATCCAATTAGTAGAAATGTACTGCCACATTGCGATGTGTTTTTAGAAAATGGGTACACTAAAGAAGAAATGAAACTGGCTAGAGAGCCCCAAAAAATATTTAATGATAAAACATTTTCGGTAACAGCAACGGCTGTTCGTGTACCAACCTCTGGAGGGCACTCAGAAGCTGTAAATGTTCAGTTTGAAAATGATTTTGATTTAGCAGATGTGCGACAAATTATAAGTGAAACGCCTGGTGTTGTCTTACAAGACAATACGGCAATCAATTCATACCCAATGCCCATGTTTGCGCATGATAAAGATGAGGTTTTTGTGGGTCGTTTGCGAAGAGATGAAACGCAACCCAATACATTAAACATGTGGATTGTTGCTGATAATTTACGTAAAGGAGCTGCAACAAATGCCATTCAAATTGCTGAATACTTAATTGAAAATGATTTGGTATAACTTTATCAACTAAACCATTTATCTATTAGGCTTCTACATTTAGTGTAGGAGCTTTTTTTTATTATTTTTGTTAGATAAATTAAAATCATGAAAAAGATACATCTGTCTGTTTTAGCCCTTGTAATGTTATTAGCTTGTAATAAAGAAATTTCAAAAGAAAAAGTGATTAAAGTAAACTACCCAGAAACAAAAATAGTAGATAGTGTAGACACTTATTTTGGTGTTAAAGTTAACGACCCTTACCGTTGGTTAGAAGATGACCGAAGTAAAGAAACCGAAGCTTGGGTAAAAGCTCAAAATAAAGTTACCAATAGCTATCTTGAAAAGATTCCTTTTAGAAACGAACTTAAGGAACGTCTTTCAAAATTATGGAATTATGAAAAAATAGGAGCCCCTTTTAAAGAAGGGAGCTATATGTATTTTTCAAAAAATGATGGCCTTCAAAATCAATATGTTGTTTATAGAAAAAAGGTGGATTCCAATAGCGAAGAACTATTTTTGGATCCAAACACGTTTTCAAAAGATGGTACCACATCATTAGATGCTTTAAGTTTTTCAAAAGATGGTAGCATTTTAGCATATTCTATTTCTGAAGGCGGTAGTGATTGGAGAAAAATTCTAATCATGAACACCGAAACAAAAAAAATTATTGAAGATACGCTGATTGATATAAAATTCACTCAAATATCATGGTACAAAAATGAAGGGTTTTACTATTCCAGTTACGATAAACCTAAAGGAAGCCAACTCTCAGCAAAAACAGATCAGCACAAAGTATATTATCATAAACTAGGAACACCTCAGAAAAGTGATTTATTAATTTTTGGAGGTACTGCAGAGCAAAAACACCGCTATATATATGCGTATGTTACTGAAGATGATAAATATTTAATAGTATCGCCCCAAATTTCAACATCTGGAAACAAGCTTTTTATCAAAGATTTATCGGACAATAACAATAAATTTATTCCTGTTTTAAATAATGCCGAAAGCGATACCTCTATTATTGAAAATGATGGAAGCATTTTATATTTAGTAACAAATTTAAATGCGCCTAACAAAAGAATTGTTAAAGTAGATGCTTCAAACCCTATTCCAGAAAATTGGGTTGATGTTATTCCAGAAACAGAACATGTATTAAACCCATCTGTTGGAGGTGGCTATTTTTTTGCTGAATATATGGTAGATGCCATATCCAAAGTAAAACAATACGATTATAACGGTAAGTTAATAAGAGAGATAAAATTACCAGGATTAGGGACGGCAAGTGGTTTTTCTGGAAAAAAAGATGACCACATTTTATATTATTCATTTACCAATTACAATACCCCTTCAAGTATTTATTCGTTACATCCTAAAACTGGTGAAACAGATTTATATTGGTTTCCTCAAATAGATTTTAATAGTAATGATTATGAAAGCAAACAAGTCTTTTACAATTCAAAAGATGGAACAAAAGTCCCCATGATGGTTACTTATAGAAAGGGTATAGAACTCAACGGAAAAAACCCTACAATACTTTATGGCTATGGAGGGTTCAATATTAGTTTAACACCATCATTTAGTATTACAAATGCCATTTGGATGGAGCAGGGTGGCATTTTAGCAGTTCCAAATTTACGGGGCGGTGGCGAATATGGTCGCTCTTGGCACGATGCTGGTACACAAATGAGAAAACAAAATGTGTTTGATGATTTTATTGCTGCTGCGGAATATTTAATAGATAACAAGTACACGTCTTCAGATTATTTAGCATTACGAGGTGGTTCTAACGGAGGTTTATTGGTTGGTGCCGTTATGACACAGCGACCAGATTTAGCAAAAGTGGCCTTGCCTGCAGTTGGTGTTTTAGATATGTTACGTTATCATACATTTACAGCTGGAGCAGGTTGGGCATATGATTATGGTACAGCAGAACAAAGTAAAGACATGTTTGAATATTTAAAAGGCTATTCTCCTGTTCACAATGTAAAAGCAGGGGTGGAATATCCGGCAACCTTAATAACAACAGGCGATCATGACGACCGTGTGGTGCCGGCACACAGTTTTAAATTCGCAGCTGAATTACAAAGTAAGCAATCTGGGAATCACCCAGTTTTAATTAGAATTGAGACCGATGCGGGTCATGGTGCAGGAACACCTGTAAGTAAAACGATTGAGCAATATGCTGACATATTTGGATTTACACTATATAACATGGGATTCGATGCGTTACCTAAAAAGATTGAAAGTTTTAAAAATTAGATGCCACTTTTTCTGTTCGTTTTAAATGCAAAAGAGTAAAAGATAAAAACCACTTAACTAATTAAGTGGTTTTTATCATAAAAAGAAACTAAATACAGATGTAGTTTTTTGGTATTTTAATAAAATCAAACGGTCTTTTTCATTAAAAATGTATTTATTATTCCGACTAAAATTTTCAACTATCATTATTTGTTTTTAAAAAGCTTTTGCTATAATTTGGTCTCCGAAATGAGCAAAATTTTCAACAATTATTTATTGTTTTTAGGTATTCTGCTTTTAACAAGTGGGATAAATCTTCATGCAAATTCTATAATTGAAGGCATGGGGGCTACTACTAATACACCTTCTGTTGATACTCATTTAAATAGCATCACTTATAATGCTTCCAGGAAAAAAAGCGAAAGCAAGTTTCTTTTTGAAATTACCGAAACTCAAGAAATAGAAAACGAGGAATCTTCAGGAGGACATGACCTTCTACCTTTTACCTATTGTTATCTATCTTATTTAAATGCACAATTATTTAATGAATTGTCATTTAAACTACATAATGTTATACAACGTTATAAAAATTATTTTGACAAGTCTACGACAAAACTTCATGTAAGACTTCAAGTGTTTATTATCTGATAAACAGCTCACCTAGTAAACCATTCTTTTTGGTTTGCCCATTTTAATCAAATCTTAATATCATTAATTGATTAGTCATAATAACTAAGTTATGTCTACTATATATTCCATTTAATTCCGAATTATTTTAATCAAAAATTTTATGAAAAAAACAGTTGTTTTAATAGGCTTGCTTGTGCTTTTAATTCACACAAGTTGTCAAACAAAAAAAGAAGAAAAAAAAGAGGAAACAGCCTTTCTGGTTACTAACCCCATTCGCAAAGACACCATAATAACCAAAGATTATGTGAGTCAAATCCATTCCAGTAAGCATATAGAAATACGAGCTTTAGAGAAAGGGTATCTAAAACAAATATTTGTAGATGAAGGCCAACATGTTAAAACAGGACAAGTCATGTTTCAAATAATGCCAAATATTTATCAAGCCGAATTACAAAAAGCAAAAGCAGAATCTAACGCTGCTGAAATTGAGCTAAAAAATACCAAGTTGTTATCCGATGGTAACGTGGTGTCTCCAAACGAATTAGCTTTAGCTAATGCCAATTATGATAAGGCAAATGCGGAAGTAGCATTAGCACAAACCCACTTAGGATTTACAAAAATTAATGCCCCTTTTGATGGTATTATGGACCATTTAGAGGCAAGAGAAGGAAGCCTTTTAGATGAAGGTGAACTATTAACGACGCTATCAGATAACAGTAAAATGTGGGTGTATTTTAATGTTCCCGAAGCAGAATATCTTGATTATATAATAAGCGCAGATAAAGGCTCAAAAAAAGAAGTAGGTCTTTTAATGGCAAACAACAAGCGTTTTAACCAAAAAGGAATTGTAGAAACTATAGAAGGCGAATTCAATAGCGAAACAGGGAACATTGCTTTTAGAGCAACATTTCCAAACCCTGATGGTATTTTAAGACATGGAGAAACAGGCAGCGTTTTAATGAATGTGCCTTTTAAAGATGTTATCATTATACCTCAAAAAGCCACGTTTGAGATTTTAGACAAAACCTATGTTTTTGTAATAGGTAAAGACAATGTTGTAAAACAAAGAGAAATCACAATTGGTGCAGAATTACCACACTTATATATAGTTAGTAAAGGACTAACAGAAGAAGATACCATTTTATTGGAAGGCATTAGAATGGTAAAAAACAACGAAAAAATCCGTACTAAGTTTTTAGAACCAAATAAAGTATTGTCTGATTTAGACCTATATGCTGAATAATTTTAGAATTTAATCTACAGAAGACATGTTTAAAAAATTTATAAAAAGACCCGTTTTGGCAATTGTCATTTCGGTCATCATTGTATTTATAGGAGTACTTGCCATAAAGCAATTACCTATTTCACAATTTCCTCAAATAGCCCCTACTACTGTCAATATTTTTATTGCATATCCAGGTTCTAGTTCTGAGGTATTGGTTAATTCCACGTTAATTCCTTTAGAAACAGCCATAAATGGTGTGCAAGATATGCGTTATATAGCGTCTGATGCTACAAGTGCTGGAGAAGCTACTATACGTGTTATTTTTGAACCAGGGGTAGATCCTAATGAAGCCGTAGTTAGGGTAAAAACACGCGTAGACCAAGTGATGCCTTTGCTACCAGAATTAGTGCAACGTGAGGGGGTCGTTATTACACCTGTACAACCTAGTATGTTAATGTACGTTAACCTTTCTAGTTCAGATAAAAATAATGATGAAAAGTTTCTTTACAACTATGCTTACACGAAGGTTATTCCAGAAATTCAACGTATTAATGGTATTGCAAGTGCACAAATTTTAGGTAGTAGAAAATATGCGATGAGAGTTTGGTTAAAACCAGACCGTATGCGAGCCTATAATATTTCTGCAGAAGAAGTTTTAAAGGCTATGGAAGAACAAAGTCTCTTGGCAAGACCAGGACGTTTAGGGCAAAGTTCAGGAATAACATCACAGTCCTTGGAATATGTATTAACATATCAAGATCGATATAATGAACCTGAACAGTATAAAGAGATTATTATTCGAGCTAATGAAGATGGTGAAATCATCAAACTAGAAGATATAGCAGATGTAAAATTAGGAAGCGAATTTTTTGATATATATTCTAATCTTGACGGAAAACCTTCGGCCTCCATCATTTTAAAGCAAACTTTTGGAAGTAATGGTAGCGATGTTATAAAAGCGGTAAAAGAAAAGCTAGATGAGCTAAAAGTCGATTTGCCTCCAGATGTGGATTTTCAAATTAGTTATGATGTCTCTAACTTTTTAGATGCCTCGATAGAGCAAGTATTACATACGCTAAGAGATGCATTTATTCTGGTAGCTATTGTAGTATTCTTGTTTTTGGGTGATTGGCGTTCAACATTAATTCCTATTATAGCAGTGCCTGTATCTTTAATTGGTGCCTTTTTTGTGATGCAGTTGTTTGGACTTTCTATCAACTTAATCACCCTCTTTGCGCTTGTACTTGCCATTGGTATTGTGGTAGATAATGCTATTGTTGTGGTAGAGGCGGTCCATGTTAAAATGGAAGAAGAACATCTCACGCCATACAAAGCCTCGTCTGAAGTATTGGGCGAAATTGGAGGTGCCATTATAGCCATAACGTTAGTTATGGTTTCGGTATTTATACCTATCTCTTTTATGACAGGGCCTGTGGGTGTGTTCTACCGTCAGTTTTCTATCACGATGGCTGGGTCTATTATAATTTCTGCTATTGTAGCCTTAACATTAACGCCTGTTTTATGTGCTATATTGCTTAAAAACAACCACGGGAAAATTAAAAAATCACCTGTAGACCGATTTATCAATTGGTTTAATAAAGGGTTTGAACGCTTAACAGGAAAATATGTTAATATTCTAAATAAAATTGTGGCAAGGCGCATAGTGACGTTCGGAATTTTAGCGGCATTCTGTGCCGGAATTTATTTAACAAATCGCGTGTTGCCAGCTGGTTTTATACCAAATGAAGATCAAGGGATGATTTATGCCATCATACAAACTCCACCGGGTGCCACTTTAGAACGCACCAATGATGTGGCTAGAAAACTTCAAAAGATTTGTGAAGAAATGGAAGGTGTAGAATCTGTGTCATCTTTAGCAGGTTACGAAATTATGACCGAAGGTCGTGGCTCTAACGCCGGTACCTGTTTGATAAACTTAAAGCCTTGGTCTGAACGTCATCATTCGGTTCACGAAATTATGGAAGAATTGGAAGAGGAAACCAAAAATTTAGGAGCTGTTATCGAGTATTTTGAACCGCCAGCAGTACCTGGATTTGGATCCTCTGGTGGATTCTCCCTACGTTTATTAGATAAAACAAACTCGACTGATTATCACCAATTTGAAAAGGTTAATAGTGATTTTATGGAGGCGTTATCTAAGCGCAAGGAATTGACTGGATTATTCACTTTCTTTTCTGCAAACTATCCACAATATGAATTAAAAATCAATAACAAAATTGCAATGCAAAAAGGTGTTACCATAGGAAATGCTATGGAAAACCTTAATATCTTAATAGGTAGTACTTACGAACAAGGGTTTATTCGTTTTGGTAGATTTTTTAAAGTATATACGCAAGCGGCACCAGAATACAGACGTTTACCATCTGACCTTGAAAAGTTATTTGTTAAAAATGAAGCTGGCGAAATGGTCCCTTATTCAGCATTTATGACTATTGAAAAAAAATTAGGACCGAATGAAATTACCCGATATAACCTTTATAATTCGGCTTCTATTAGAGGGCTTCCTTCTGAAGGTTTTACTAGTGGTGATGCTATTAATGCCATTAAAGAAGTGGCAGCACAAAAGTTACCAAAAGGCTACGACATTGCTTGGGAAGGGTTGTCTTTTGATGAGGCCAATAGAGGTAACGAATCGTTATACATTTTTATCGTCGTATTAGTATTTGTTTATTTTGTGTTAGCTGCACAATATGAAAGTTTCTTATTACCATTTGCAGTAATTTTATCACTTCCCGTTGGGGTTTTTGGGTCTTTCATTCTTTTAAAAGCCATGGGATTAGCTAATGATGTCTATGCCCAAATTGGTGTGATTATGCTGGTTGGTTTATTGGGTAAAAATGCCGTATTAATTGTGGAGTTTGCGGTACAAAAACACAGACAGGGTGCCACCATTTTAGAAGCAGCGATCGAAGGCTCAAAAGCACGTTTTAGACCTATTTTAATGACGTCTTTTGCCTTCATAGCAGGATTAATACCGTTAGTTGTCGCAACTGGTGCAGGTGCCATAGGTAATAGAACTATTGGAGGGTCTTCTTTAGGGGGAATGCTCATTGGGACACTTTTTGGGGTGTTAATTATACCTGGTCTTTACTACATTTTTGCTAAAATGGCTGAAGGTCGAAACCTTATTAGTGATGAGGCAAGCGAACCACTTTCTGAAGAGTTTATTAGACATAATGAAGTGGAAAACCAAACAAAAATTAATACCGATAGCATTAGCAAATTAAAAAAATTGTTAAAAAAACTTCGTAAAAACAACCAAGATGAATAATATTAAAACACATATAAAGATGATAAAATTCTGTTTGATTGGTGTTTTGTCTATAGTGTCTCTGTATTCCTGTGTGCCAACCAAAAACATAAGAGAGGAAAATAAAGCGGTTCCAGAGCAATATAAAAATCAGTCTACAGATACCGTTAATACAGCAACTGTAAATTGGAAAGACTTTTTTTCAGACCCTAATTTAGTCATCTTAATTGATAGTGCTTTAGCGAATAATCAAGAGCTAAATATGATGTTGCAAAAAGTACAAATGTCTAAAAATGAGATAAAAGCAAAGCAAGGTGAATACTTGCCTTTTGTAGGTTTTTATGCTGGGGCAGAAGTTGAAAAAGTTGGTGAATTTACCCGAAATGGTGCCGTAGAAAAAAATCTAGATATTCGTGAAGATGAAGCGTTTCCAGAGCCATTAACCAATTTTTCAGCAGGTCTTTCTGCTTCTTGGGAATTAGACGTATGGAAAAAGCTTCGTAACGGCAAAAAAGCAGCAGTTTTAGAATACTTAGCATCTGTTGAAGGTAAAAATTTCATGGTAACACAATTAGTTTCAGAAATTGCGAGTGCGTATTACGAGCTCATGGCTTTAGACAATCAATTAACAATTATCGAGCAGAATTTAGACATTCAGCAAAATGCTTTAAAAATGGTAAAGATTCAAAAAGAAGCGGCGCGTGCAACACAATTAGCAGTGAGACGTTTTGAAGCCGAAGTCTATAAAAACCAAAGCAATAAATTTCAAATTCAGCAAAAAATTGTGGAAACTGAGAATTTAATTAACTTTTTGGTAGGACGCTATCCTCAAACTATTCAAAGAAGTTCTCAGGAGTTTATTACAACAAAGGTCGATACCATTACTTCTGGATTGCCTTCACAATTATTAGCTAATCGACCTGATATTAGACAAGCTGAATTTGAATTATCGGCAGCAAAATTGAATGTTAAGGTTGCAAAAGCTAACTTTTTCCCTTCCATAGGAATTAAGGCTGGTGTAGGCTTGGAAGCTTTTAAACCTAAATTTTTAACGGACACACCAGAGTCGTTAGCCTATTCTTTAGTTGGAGACATTGTGTCCCCATTAATCAATAGAAATGCGATTAAAGCAGAATATAGCACAGCAAATAACAGACAATTACAGGCTGTTTTTGAATACGAAAAAACCATATTAAATGCCTACATCGAGGTAGAAAATCAGCTATCAAATGTTCAAAACCTTAAAAAAAGTTACCTTCTGAAAGAAGCACAAGTAGAGGCACTTACAGAGTCGATTGACTTATCAATTCAACTTTTTAAATCGGCAAGAGCGGAATATACAGAAGTGTTGTTAACCCAAAGAGAGGCTTTAGATTCTAAAATTGAAATTATAGAAACTAAACGCGATCAATTGTTGGCTCATGTAAAATTGTATCAAGCCCTTGGTGGTGGTTGGAATTAGAATCATAGATTCTTTAAAATTTAAAAACCGTTCAATAATATGAGCGGTTTTTTTATGCTATTTTTGCAACAGTATGCTACAAGTAAAAAACCTAACATTTTCATATCAAAAAACGCCTGTTTTAAAAGCTATTTCTTTTGAAGTTAAACCAGGCGAAAATTTGGCTATTACTGGAGAAAGCGGTTCAGGAAAAAGCACCTTATTAAAGCTTATTTTTGGGGAATTTGATATAGATGAAGGCAACATTTTTTGGAAAGACCACGAAATTTTAGGTCCCAAATACAATTTAGTTGTTGGCTATGAATTTATGAAATATGTATCTCAAGAATTCGATTTGATGCCATTTATAACCGTAGCAGAAAACATAGGAAAGCATTTATCGAACTTCTTCCCCGAAGAAAAAAAAGAACGTACAGAAGAACTTTTGAATGTTGTAGAGCTTACGGAATTTGCAAACGTAAAAGTAAAAACACTAAGCGGCGGGCAAAAACAACGTGTTGCCTTGGCACGTGCATTAGCAAAACAACCCGAAATTATTTTATTGGATGAGCCCTTTAGCCACATCGATAATTTTAAAAAACAAAGCTTAAGACGGAGCGTTTTTAAATACTTGAAAGAAAAAAACATTACCTGTATAGTTGCCACACACGATAAAGAAGATGTCTTAGGTTTTGCTGATACTATGATTGTTTTAAACAATAATGAAATAGCTGTAAATGACAGTCCAAAACGTTTGTACAGCAATCCAAAAACACCTTTAATAGCTTCTTTTTTTGGTGAATTTAATGTGATAAATGGTGGCATCATTTATGCACATCAATTAAAAATAGTTGAACATTCCAATTTAAAAGCAACCGTTATAAAAAGTTATTTTAAAGGGCATTATTATTTGATTGAAGCAGATTTAAATGGAGGGAAGGTATTTGTTGAGCATCCTGAAAGAATGGAAAATAGACGAAGTGTTTATCTTTCTATTTAGAAAACCTCTTCAATTTTTAATTTTAGTTCCCTAAAAATCACTTCATCATCACTTTGTTTGCCTAAAAGTAATTGTCCGATGGGTGTATTGGGGGAAATGGCATAGAAAATGATAGTATCAATTTTTATTTCTCCCGCACTTATAGCTATAAAATAATTGTTTTGAGAAGTCATTACAACGCTGCCTAAACCAACAGTTTCAGAACTTTTAGAGATATCAATTTTAGAAAATGATTCTTTCAATTTTTGGATTTCCGCTAATTGATTCCCGGATTTTTCGCGTTCTAATTGTAACATGGCCCTTCCTGTTTCATGCTTATCTCCAGCGCTACTTTTAGTTTCAGATAATAAAGAGTTTTCAATCTCCTTTATAGAATTTTGAACTGTTTTAAATCTATTTTCAATAAACTCTAAGCATTGATTATATAAAGTTTGCTTGAGTTTTAAATCATTCATCATTCTTTTTGTTATAATCTAATTTGCCGAAAAAGCCCATTTGTCTTACAATCCAAGCTTGCCTGCCTTGTATATATGCCGAAGCAGGATTAGCTCTATACCTTTTAGGATTAGGCAATACGGCAGCTATGGCAGCCGCTTGATAGCTTGTTAGTTTTGAGGCTGGTTTTTTGTACCAATATTGTGCTGCTGCTTCAGCACCGTAAATACCATTGCCCATTTCAATACTATTAAGATATACTTCCATAATGCGTTCTTTCGACCAAATAAGTTCTATTAAAAAAGTAAAATAAACCTCTAATCCTTTACGTAACCAACTGCGATGTGGCCATAAAAAAACATTTTTGGCTGTTTGCTGACTAATGGTACTTGCTCCTCTGGTACGTTTACTTTTTTTATTATGCTCAATAGCCTTTTCAATAGCTTTCATATCAAAGCCGTAATGGTTTAAAAAGTTTTGGTCTTCACTGCAAATTACCGCCAATTGTAAATTTTTAGAAATATTGTCAATAGACTCCCAATCATGTTTCCAAACAATGTCTTCACCACTTGTAGCTTGTTGTACAGTTCGAATCACCATTAATGGGGTTGCAGGAACAGGAACCCATTTAAAGATAATAACTAAGGCAATAGAAATGACGAAAAACCAACCAATCGTTTTTAATAAAAGTTTAAATATTTTTTTAATCATACTAATCTAATATTTGAGATAATTCTTTTCCAATTAAACTTCCAATTGCGATGCCCATACCTCCAAGACGAACACCACAATACACATGGTTACTTAGTTGTTTTACAATGGCTTTTTTTTGATTGCCCATACCCATAATACCAGTCCACCTATATTCAATTTCAAAAGGGGTTTCTGCCAAAATAGAGGTTTTTAAGAGGGATTCCAATGCATCTTGAATAAGTTGTGTATGATGAAACTCTGTCGTTTCTTCACTTTTAAAATCTAGGTTTCTACCACCCCCAACTAAAACTCTATTATCAATATTTCTAAAATAATAATAACCTTTATCTAAATGAAAGGTCCCTTTTAGTTGTAAATTTTTTATGGGTTTTGTAATTAACACTTGAGCACGTGCCGGTTTAACCTCTTCGTTAATTAGTTGTGAAGCAAAACCGTTTGTTGCTATTAATAATTTAGACGTTGAAAACTCAAGCCAATTTGTTTTTATTTTTACTGAATTTTGAATTTCTTCAAAATGTTCAACGGTAACATTATTTAAAATTTTTATATCTTTTGATTGCACTTTTTTAAGTAAAGCTTCCATCATCATCCCAGTATCTATTTGACCTTCAAAAGGATTAAAAACACATTGATTTTCTATATTTTTAAAATTGAAAATATTATTTTTTATACTAAATATATCCGCCCGAAAAATCGGGAAGAGCATACGATTTATGATATCTATTTTACTTAAAGATTCTTGAAAAAGGACATCGTTTTTATCAAATAGTTCATACCCACCATAATTTTTATACCCAATCTTTTTATCATTTAAGGTTTCCCTTAATAATTGCAAGCCATTAAATCGTTTTTTAACAAGATCAATAACTTCTTTTTCAGAATGTGATTTTAAATCGTCTAAAATTTCACTTAAACTACCAAAACATGCAAAACCAGCATTTTTTGTACTAGCACCTTGCGGGAGCATACCTTTTTCTAGTATTAAAATTTTAGATTTAGGAAAGCGTCTTTTTAAATGTAAGGCACAGCTTAAACCAACAATGCCACTACCAACTATAGTGAAATCTATATTGGTAAACCAGCTTTTTATTTCCCAATAAGAAAAGTTCAAGGGTTTGAATGTTAGTGATTAGCAAAAATAGTGAATTTGTACTTTTGTTTTTAAAAAGATATAAGACCCCGTTTGAACGAATTTTATCGTCATATTGTCCCCAAAAAAAAAAGTCCCAATTTTAATTGGGACTTTTTTTTTTATTCTTCTGTTGGCTTTTCAAGCACGAAATCTTCCATGAATTTAGTGGTGTAATTACCAGCTAAATAATCAGGGTTTTCCATTAACTGCCTGTGGAATGGAATAGTGGTTTTTACACCCTCTATAACGAACTCATCCAAAGCACGTTTCATTTTATTAATCGCTTCTTCTCTAGTTTGAGCAGTGGTTATTAACTTGGCAATCATAGAATCGTAATTTGGCGGAATGGTATAACCAGCATAGACGTGCGTATCTAAACGCACACCGTGACCTCCAGGCGCATGTAATGTGGTAATTGTACCAGGTGATGGCCTAAATCCATTAAATGGATCTTCAGCATTTATACGGCATTCTATAGAGTGCAACTTAGGGGTGTAGTTTTTACCTGAAATAGGTACACCTGCCGCTACCAATATTTGTTCGCGTATTAAATCGAAATCAATCACTTGTTCTGTAATAGGGTGTTCTACCTGAATACGAGTATTCATTTCCATAAAGTAGAAATTACGATGCTTGTCAACTAAAAACTCGATGGTTCCAGCACCTTCGTATTTAATGTATTCAGCAGCTTTAACTGCGGCATTTCCCATTTTTTCTCTTAGTTCGTCAGTCATAAACGGCGAAGGGGTTTCTTCGGTTAATTTTTGATGACGACGCTGAATGGAGCAATCTCTTTCAGATAAATGACATGCTCTTCCTGTAGAGTCTCCAACAATTTGAATTTCAATATGTCTGGGTTCTTCTATAAGTTTTTCCATGTACATATCGTCATTTCCGAAGGCAGCTTTGCTTTCCTGTCTAGCAGAATCCCAAGCATCTTTAAGCTTTTCTGGTTTCCAAACAGCACGCATACCTTTTCCACCACCACCAGCAGAGGCCTTTAACATGACTGGGTAGCCTGTTTTTTTAGCTATTTTTTCGCATTCTTCGTACGTTAGTATGATGCCATCACTACCAGGAACACAGGGCACACCTGCTTCCTTCATGGTTGCTTTTGCATTGGCTTTATCTCCCATTCTATCAATCATATCCGCTGTAGCACCAATGAATTTGATATGATGTTCTTCACATATTTTTGAAAATTTAGCATTTTCAGATAAAAAGCCGTAGCCTGGGTGAATAGCATCTGCATTGGTAATTTCTGCAGCAGCTATAATATTTGAAATTTTAAGGTAAGAATCTTTACTTGAAGCAGGACCAATACATACGGCTTCGTCTGCAAATTTAACATGTAAACTTTCTGCATCTACAGTAGAATAAACAGCTACGGTTTTAATGCCCATTTCTTTACAGGTTCTAATAACACGCAGTGCTATTTCGCCTCTGTTGGCAACTAATATTTTTTTAAACATAACTTTAAAAATTAAAAATTACAAATTCCAATCTCCAAATTCCAGATAATGGATTTAGGGATTTGTGTATTGGAATTTTTAACTGGTTATGATGGGTCTATTAAAAATAAAGGTTGGTCAAATTCTACTGGAGAAGAATCATCAACCAATATTTTTACTACTTTTCCTGAAACTTCAGATTCAATTTCGTTGAAAAGTTTCATAGCTTCAATAATACAAAGCACATCGCCTTCTGCAATTGTTTGTCCAACCTCCACAAACAAAGGTTTGTCTGGTGATGGTTTTCTGTAGAAAGTTCCAATAATTGGCGATTTTATTGTTATATATTTTGAATTTTCTGTTGCTGCGGGAGTTGCCGTTGGTGTTGAATCGACAACGGGTTTTACTTCACTCACAGGAGCATATGTTGCTTGTGGTTGCGTTGCTACTGGAGCATAATGTACAGCTGCAGTATCTGGATCTGGTCCGGTTTTAATGGTGATTTTGATATCATCCATCTCCAATTTAACCTCACTTGCACCAGATTTGGCAACAAACTTGATTAAGTTTTGAATCTCTTTTATATCCATAATTTGCTAATTAATTATTTTTTGGTTTGGTTAGTTTACTGAATTATATGCCCATTTTAAATAAATAGAACCCCAATTAAATCCGCCTCCAAAAGCGGCAAATATTAAATTGTCTCCTTTTTTCAATCTGGACTCGTAATCATTTAATAATAAAGGTAACGTAGCAGACGTGGTATTGCCATATTTTTCTATATTGGTCATTACTTTTTCGTCTTCCAGCTCTATTCGCTGAGCAGTAGCATCAATAATACGTTTGTTAGCTTGATGCGCTACCAACCATGAAACGTCATTTTTGGTTAAATTATTTTTGTTCATGATTTTTATTGTCGCATCTGCCATATTAAAAACTGCATTTTTAAAAACTGTTTTTCCTTCTTGAAATGCATATTGACCACCTTTTTCTATAGCCTCTACAGAGATAGGATATGATGAACCTCCATAAGTAGCTTGCAAAAAGTCCCTTCCTGTACCGTCACTTCTTAAATATTCATCCTGCAAGCCTAACCCTTCGTTATTAGGTTCAAATAAAACGGCTCCTGCACCATCACCAAAGATAATGCAAGTTGCTCTATCTTTATAATTAATAATTGAAGACATTTTATCCGCTCCAATTAATAGAATGCTTTTATACCTTCCAGATTCTATGTATCCGGCAGCCACAGACATACCGTACAAAAAACTTGAACACGCAGCGTCCATATCAAATGTAAACGCATTTGTTGCTCCAATTTCAGAAGCCGTGTAAGCAGCTGTTGAAGCAGCCTTCATATCTGGTGTTGCCGTGGCAACAATAACTATTTCAATAGTTTTAGGGTCTATTCCTGTTTTGTTAATAAGATCTTGGGCAGCTTTTATAGCTAAGTAAGAGGTTCCTTTACCATCATCTTTTAGAATTCGACGTTCTTTAATTCCTGTTCTAGAAGTTATCCATTCGTCGTTAGTATCAACCATTGTTTCAAGGATTTGATTGGTTAATATATATTCTGGTACATAGGCACCTACAGCTGTAATTGCCGCAGAGATTTTACTCATAACTTTATAGTTAATTCGACCAAAAAATCATAAAAAATTCACTAAAATGCTCAAAATTTGTTCAAATTAGTGAAATTTGGTCTAATATTATACAAATTAAGTGGTTTTTGAACTGTTATAAAAACATATCATAAAAAAAACGCTCACATGTGAGCGTTTTGTTATATGCAAGCATAATAATTATGCTAAATTTTCTACAGCTTCAGAATTATCAATTAAAACTTGACCTCTGTAATAAAGTTTTCCTTCATGCCAGTGAGCTCTGTGGTATAAGTGAGCTTCACCTGTTGTAGGACAGGTAGCAATCTGTGGCGCAGTTGCTTTGTAATGAGTTCTTCTTTTATCTCTTCTTGTTTTAGAGATTTTTCTCTTAGGATGTGCCATTTTCTATTATTTATTTATCCGTTAATAGTTTCTTTAATGTATTCCAACGAGGATCTATATCATCCTCTTTCACTTCTTTTTCTAAGTCAATTTTAGGACTTAGTTCTTCTAATTTTTTAAGTATATCTGAATGTAATGTGCCATCTTTTACTCCTGGATGAATGCGTTTAATTGGCACTGCAAGTACAATTAATTCATATATATATTGTTGAATATTAATTTCATAAGCCCCGTGTGGAAGAATCAGAATATCTGTATCTTCATCGTTATACTCATCTCCAAACTTAACCACCAAATCAAATTCATTTTTAATTTTTTGATCGTATGGCTCATTTGTTAAATCGCAATTAACATTAACAATTCCAGAAATTTTAAAATGTAATTCCATTAATGTTGTCTTTTTGGTAAGATCAACTTTAACATGAATGTTTACATCATTAAAATCTTCATACTCAAAATATTCAAAGAACGTTTTCTCAATGTCATAATCAAAGTGATGTGAGGCTATTTTTAATCCTACAAAAGGGATTGTGAATTCTTTTAATGGCTTCATAATCACATCTATTTTGAGCCTGCAAATATATAAATTTTTATTTAAGCCACATCACATATAAACTTTTTTTTATTTATCTGATTCAGTAGCTTATTTTTTAATGTTTTTGGGTTTAAAATGGCTCTAAAAGGTACGACAGATTTAATTGTCATAGTCTTTTCTGCTACTTCTAGTTCCTTTTTTTAAGGTATTGGAAGTCAGTTCATTATAATCCAATCTATTTTTAAATATTTGAATGGCCATAAAAACAGCTTCTTTAAAAGAATTTTCGTCAGCCATTCCTTTTCCTGCAATTTCATATGCGGTTCCATGGTCTGGCGAGGTTCTTACTTTGTTCAATCCAGCAGTATAATTTACACCTTGTCCAAAAGAAAGTGTTTTAAAAGGTATTAATCCTTGATCGTGATAGGATGCTATAATGGCATCAAAGTTTTTATAATTATTAGAACCAAAAAAACTATCCGCAGCATAAGGCCCATACACTAATTGGCCACTTTCTTTCAGTTTGTTAAGTGTAGGTCTCATAATGGTATCATCTTCATTACCTATAACACCATGGTCTCCAGTATGTGGATTAATGCCTAAAACCGCAATTTTTGGTCTAATTATGTTAAAGTCCTTTTGAAGGGAATTATAAACAGTGTTTATTTTTTTTTCGATTAATTGAGGAGTGATGTGTTCTACAATATCTTTAACGGGAACGTGATCGGTCAATAACCCTATTCTTAAGGAGTCTGAAACCATAAACATTAAACTTTCTCCTTCTAATTCTTTTGCTAAATAGTCTGTGTGCCCAGGAAAATGAAATGCTTTAGATTGAATATTATGCTTATTAATTGGGGCTGTTACCAAGACGTCAACGTCACCATTTTTTAAAGCTTTAGTAGCTGCTTGTAAGGATTTGATGGCGTATTCACCAATTTTTAAATCTTCTTTTCCAAAATCAATAGTGACCGTTTCATTCCAACAGTTAAACACATTAACTTTTCCATAAGCTAACTCATTGATTTTATTTAGATCATTAAATTTTATTTCAGATTTAAAATGGTTTTTTAAATAAGCTATTGTTTTAGATGCCGCAAAAATAACAGGTGTGCAAAATTCTAAGATTCTATCATCTTCAAAGGTTTTTAAAATTACTTCGCTACCAATGCCATTTAAATCACCAATTGATATTCCTACAACTATATTTTCTGTTTTCTTCATTAAAAATGATAACTTTAGTTTGTAATTTTGATGATGCAAATTTAACTAAATAAACAGATAATAATATGTTTACTGGAATAATTGAGGATTTAGGAGTTGTGTCTAATTTAAAAGAAGAGTTTGATAATCTTCACATCACTATAAAAAGTGTTTTAACCTCAGAATTAAAAATAGATCAAAGTGTAGCCCATAACGGTGTTTGCTTAACAGTGATTGGTATAGATAACGACCAATATACAGTTACGGCCATAAAGGAAACTTTAGATAAAACAAATTTAAAAACTTTAAAAATTAATGATAGCGTGAACCTTGAACGAGCCATGAAACTTGGCGATAGGCTGGACGGGCATATGGTACAAGGACATGTCGATCAAACCGCTGTTTGTACACATATTGAAGGGGCTAATGGGAGTTGGGTATTTACTTTTAAGTATGATGCTTCGCTTAATAATATAACCATTGAAAAAGGCTCCATAACCGTAAATGGAACAAGTTTAACGGTTGTTAATTCTAAAACGGATAGCTTTAGTGTAGCCATTATACCATATACTTATAATCATACTAACTTCTCTACGTTTAAAGTGGGAACCATGGTAAATTTAGAATTTGATGTTTTAGGAAAGTATGTAGCTAAACTTTTAAGTTTAAAAGCGAATAACTAAGCTTTTATCGTTTTTAGTACCATAAAACAACGGAACACTACCATAGGAAGACCATGCAACCTGACGACAGTGAGTCTAGCTCTTGAGCAAAGCATACACAGTTATTAGTACAAATAGAATGGATGCTTTTTTATTTCATAGTTCAAAAAAACAAAAATATTAAGAGGATTTTTTATAAGAGGATAACTAAAATTCAAATTTCAACTGTACGCTTATACTTTTACTTTCTGGTTTTTTAATAGCCTCTGTATTTAGATTTGACATAGATATGCCCAATAATCGAACAGAATTATTTAATTTTTCTTGAAATAATAGATCTTTTGCTGTCTCAAGAATTATCGATTTATCGCTTATGAAATAGGGCAAAGTTTTACTTCTGGTTTGAAGTGTAAAATCACTATATTTAATTTTAAGAGTGACGGTTTTTCCTGATACATTGCTTTTTATAAGACGTTTTG
Organism: Confluentibacter sediminis; assembly: GCF_003258355.1. Classification (GTDB taxonomy): domain Bacteria; phylum Bacteroidota; class Bacteroidia; order Flavobacteriales; family Flavobacteriaceae; genus Confluentibacter; species Confluentibacter sediminis. Next base: position 102,834 of record NZ_QKPO01000012.1, read on the forward strand.
AGACTTCATCTGCAATATGTTCGAGTTTTTCTAACATAAAAATTTCACTGGATAGGTTTTCTCCAAAAGTACGTTCGGCGGCTAATGATTTTCTAATCCGATTAGGCTTAACATCACTGGTATGAATCCCTCTAACGACATAGTAATAATACCTTCCAGATTTCCCAAAATGCTCATCTAAATACTCCATGGATTTTAATTTTAAATCCAACCCAGTAAATATTCCTAATTGGTACATTTTTTCAGCAGTCACTTTCCCAACCCCATAGAATTTTCGAATATCCAATTGTTCTAAAAAGCCAATAACGTCTTCGGGGTTCACTGTTTTTTGTCCGTTGGGCTTGTTATAATCGCTGGCAACTTTAGCTATAAATTTATTGATGGAAATTCCAGCGGAAGCCGTTAATCCAATTTCATTGAATATGCGCTCCCGTATTTCTTTTGCAATTAATGAAGCGCTAGGGTTTCCCTTTTTATTTTGGGTAACATCTAAATAGGCTTCATCAAGAGAAAGAGGTTCGACCAAATCGGTATAATCATAAAATATTTTTTTAATTTTTTTAGAAATTTCAGTATATCTTTCAAAATTTGGCCTTATAAAAATAAGTTCTGGACATAATTTTGCGGCTAAGTTTCCGGCCATCGCGCTTTTTACACCATATTTTCTAGCTTCATAGCTAGCAGCACTTACTACCCCACGTTTACCGCCACCACCTACAGCTATAGGTTTGCCTTTAAGTTCTGGATTATCCATTTGTTCTACAGATGCATAAAATGCATCCATGTCAATATGAATAATTTTTCTAATTGGTAAATCAGTTGACATAATTATGGAATGTGTTCCCCAAAAATACTATATATTTGAGTAAATAGCTTTTGATTGAAATTTACTAATCTTTGCCAATGAAGTTTATTTACTCTTTGTTGTTTTTAATATGCTTACTATTAATTTGGTCGGCTATTAACCCCCTGGAATATTTTACATGGTTTTTGGAAATTATCCCAGCTATAATGGGTACTGTTATTTTAATAATAACATTCAAAAAATTTAGATTTACTAATCTAATATATTTTCTTGTTTTTATTCATTGTACCATTTTAATTATTGGAGGACATTATACTTATGCTGAAGTTCCTTGGTTTAATTGGTTAGAAGACATTTTTAATCAATCTAGGAATAACTATGATAAATTAGGACATTTTGCTCAAGGATTTGTTCCCGCTATGATAACAAGAGAGTTGCTAATTAGAAAAAAAATCGTGTTAAGTAAAAATTGGCTAAATTTTATTATTGTTTGCATTGCTATGGCAATTAGCGTTACTTATGAATTTATTGAATGGGGAGTTTCCATTATAACGGGAGATGGTGGTGATTCTTTTTTGGGAACACAAGGATACATTTGGGACACACAATCGGATATGCTATTTGCCACAATAGGAGCTATTACTGCTTTAATAACCTTATCTAAAGTCCATAATGAAAAATTATCAAAATTGAAAAAATGATTGAAATAGAACGTAAATTTTTAGTAACTTCAAGTTTATATAAAAAAGAAGCATTTAAACAGTCTAGAATAGTTCAAGGATTTTTAAATACCGATAAAGAACGAACTGTAAGAGTAAGGATAAAAGGAGATAAAGGCTTTTTAACAATAAAAGGAGCATCTAGTAATAATGGATTGTCTAGATTTGAATGGGAAAAAGAAATATCACTGATAGATGCTGAAAATCTTTTAAAAATATGCGAAAAAGGAATTGTTGAAAAAACACGTTATGAAGTCAAGATAGGAGACCATATTTTTGAGATAGATGAATTTTATGGAGATAATGAAGGTTTAGTGATGGCGGAAGTGGAGTTAACAAATGAAACTGAGGCCTATGAAAAACCAAATTGGCTTGGTCAGGAAGTTACGGGAGATATACGTTATTATAATTCTCAATTGAGCAAACAGCCTTTTAAAACTTGGTAATCATTTAAAATATAAATATGAAGAAATTAATTTTGTCGATATTACTTATAACATTTCTTTTTTCTTGTAAAAAGGAATCTGAACTTAAACATTTGGAAGATCGTTTAGATAGCTTAGAAGTGAAAGATATAGATACATTAGATTTAGAGACTGCCCATAAAAAATCGATTAAAGAGATTAAGGCTGAACTTACAGCAAATGGATTTGAAACGTATGATTATATTGATGAAAAAACAAAAGACACCATTTTAATGCAGCAATATTTCATAGCGTTTTTAAAGTCAGGTCCAATTAGGTCACAAAATGAGGAAGAGGCAGAACTGTCACAAACGGAACATTTAGCACATTTAAATAGAATGTATGAGTTGGGATATGCAGATATTTCAGGGCCTTTTGGAGATAATGGTGATATTCGAGGCATTACTATTTACAATGTACCAACACTTAAAATGGCAGATAGTTTAGCTAAATCTGATCCTATGGTAAAAAAAGGAAATTTAATTGTTGAAATACATCCTTGGTGGGCAGCAAAAGGGTTTCCTTTAAGATAATAAATTACTGTGAAATCTCAATAAAACGTTTGGCTTCATTTCCAAATTCATCTACAACGGTGATACTATGTTTTCCTTCTTTTGGAAGGATAGCAAGCTCATGAATGTCTTTTGTGGTTCCAATAAAAGTGTCATCTAAATACCAAAACAAAGTGGACTCTGGTTTTGAGTGTGCTATTTTTAAAATGAGCTCATTCGTTTTTCCGTCAAAATCTTTAGGCAAAAACATAGTGTTATTTTCCTTTGGGTAAATAAATTGCATGGTAATAGTGTTTTCACCTAAACAATCACTTCTAAATTTTGGTAAGGATTTGTAAAAAGGATTTTTTGTTTTATAGTAATATGCCATTAAAGGAGGCAAAACAAACCAAGATTTGTGAACCATAGTACTTAAATCGTCACAAGACGAATTGACTTGGTATATTTCTGTTTTATCTAAATGCACTAAAATATGATATGGGCAAGGTTTTGTTTTCAACCCGCTTAATTGAATAAATTGGGTCTCAATATCAGGACAGTTTGGAGAAGCTCTATAACCACTTTTTTTACAAATATCAACTTCCTGCATGTCGTCAAAAGGCTTTAAAAACCATGGACTATTGGGTAATAAGCTAAAGACGTCAAATAAAATAGGTGCGGCGGTTTGAACGCCAACTAACCCGGGTCTGCCTTCACCATCAGCATTTCCAACCCATACACCAACGACGTAATCTTTGGTGGTACCAATCGCCCAAGCATCACGAAAACCAAAACTGGTACCTGTTTTCCAGGCTATTTGTTTTGAAGAATCAAAAAACTCCCAGCTTTCGTCGCCTTCGGGTCTGTTCACTTCTTTCAAACTTTCATAAGTTAAATAGATGGACGCGGCATCAAATAATGTTTTATCAGATGTTTTCTTTCCAAAATCAATAATTTCAGAATCTAAAAACGTAGGTTCGCAAAATTCATTGGTAAAATATTCACTTGAGGTTTCAGAAAAATGATTTAAGGTTGAAGACAATGCCGCATAGCTTTTACATAAGTCCCATAAATTACTTTCGGCACCACCAAGAATTAAAGAGAGTCCATAATGATTGGCATTATATTTTAAGTCTTTAAGATTTAGTGCTTTTAAATAATGATGAAATCTATCCAATCCAAATTCTTGTAACATTCTAACAGCTGGCACATTTAGAGACCTAGATAAAGCTCTACTTGCGGGTACAGCACCATCATAGGTTTTATTGTAATTTTCAGGATTATAACTTCCAAATTGTGTGGGTACATCGGCAACCAATGTATTGGGCAACATATCGCCAGCATCCAACATGGCAGCATATAAAAAAGGCTTTAAAATACTGCCAGTGCTTCTGGGTTTGTCTATAATATCTACATCTTTTTGGTGGGCTTTATCGGTTGGTGAATTTCCTACATAAGCCATTACGCGTCTCGTTTTTACATCTAAAACCAAAACAGACATATTGTAAATTTCATTCTGACTTAATTGATTGTAATGATTTTTAACAATGCCATTTACTTGCTCTTGTAATTTTATACTAATGGTGGTTTTTACTCTTTCACCTTCATTAGTTTTTGAAACTTTTTGTAATAAATGTGCAGCGATTTGTGGAATAGCATATGGTTTTTCAGGAATACTTTCTGCGATTGATAATTTATAGGTTAAAGCATCTATCTTGTTATTTTCCAATAATTTTTTAAGAAGATTATTTCGCTTAATTAATAAATCTTCTTGGTTTTTACCCGGATAAATAAGGCTAGGAGCATTTGGTAAAACCGCCAGTGTGGCACTTTCTGCCCAAGACAGTTCCTTTGCATTTCTATTAAAATAACGCCAAGATGCCGCATCTAACCCCACAACATTTCCACCAAAAGGCGCATTGCTGGCATAATAAGATAAAATTTTGCTTTTTGAAGTTCTAAACTCTAATCTGGTAGCTAAAATAATTTCTTTTAACTTTTCAAAATAGGTTCTTGATTGTCCTTTTCGTGATAAGCGGATTACTTGCTGAGTAATGGTGCTTCCACCGCGCTTAATACCCCCAGATTTAAGATTATCTCGTAAGGCTTTAAAAATAGACACTGGATTAAAACCTGGATGTTTATAAAAATATTCATCTTCAAACTGAATGATGCAGGTTTTAAATTTTTCTGGAACACTATCGTTTTGAGGAAATCGCCATTGACCGTCCTTTGCAATTTGAGCCCCTAACAATTCGTTATTGGAACTCGTAATAACGGTTGCCGTTGGTTCTTTAAAAAGTTGCCTTGGTAAAGAAAAATAATAAATAACTAAGACAACGGCGATAATTGCCGACTTTATTTTATGACGTTTTATGTAATTTATTATTTGTTTCAAACTTTTTGGTAAAACGTCATTGCGAGTAGAACGAAGTCATCTGTTCCATTTAAAAAGATTGCTTCAGTCATGCTTCCTTCGCAATGACAGCTAAATACTAAACTCATACTCACGTTCTACTTTGCAAATTCTTACGTTATACCAACTATACCAATCTTTTTGTCCTTTTAGTTGTGCTTGCAAATGGTCGTTTTGTTGTTTCCAGTTTTTTATGGCTTCTAAATTGTCCCAATAACTTACAGTGATGCCAACATCATTTCTGGCACTATCCATTGCTAAAAAACCAGATTGTGTTTTGGCGAGGGCTTCCATTTTTTCAGCCATCTCATTATAGCCTTCAAGAGTTTCTCTTTGTGTTGAGGTGAAAATGACAGCATAATAGGGTTTGAAATTTTTGTCCATCTATAGTTTTCCTAATTATTTATATCTGTATAATGATTAAAATTGGGAATACTTTTACTATATTTTTCGTAAAGAATATTTTTTGAAATGAACTCTCCATAACTACTTAAGTAGTACATATGTCCTTCTTTTTCAACAATATCATTTGTGATTAAAAAAGTTAAATCTTTCTGGTCTATTTCATTAAAATAATTTTCCGAATCTCTAATATGAAACCCATAAAGAAGTTTAGAAACTTTATCCCCTTTTTTATTTTCTAAAATTTCATTCCTGAATTTATTCAAGTAAGATGTTCTGGTTTTTTCATACTTTTTTTCGGCAATCAAATTTGGCTCTTCGGATAAGTATTCAGCCATAAGACTTAATTCTTTAAATTTTTCAGACTCTTTTTTTAACTGTTTCTTGCAAGTTGATATTTCTAACTCAAGTCTTTTTATTTCAATTTCTTTATAACCCGATATTTCATTATTAATTTTTTTCTTTTTTATCTCTCTATCTCTTCTTCTATTTTCGGAAACATAATAGACTACATTAGAAATCCAAGGAGCAACCCAAATTAGAAAGGCAGTAATTAATAGAGGTACAAAATAAATATTAAGAAAATTGAAAATTGAATGGGGGTTAAGATATTTTGATACAAAATCTAATCTATTAACAGAAAGTCTTTCCTCACTTACAAAAAAAGTAACGTAAGTTATTTTCCAATTCCAGATAATCCAAGCTAAAAGTAATTTTCCAATAAAAGGATTACTAACCCTTTCTTTTATTGCATCTTTTAATGATTCTGTTGTTTCTTCCATAATATTAAGCTTTCAATTATAAGCTTCCTGTATTTACAAAGATGATAATTACTTTTCAACAGTAACCCATTGTCCCTTAGTTCTTACTAAATACTCATGATCGTACATAGCTTCTGCTTGAATACCTGGCAGATAATAGGTTCCTAAATATGATGCATTTAGCATGACATTAAAGGTTTTTGTACCGTAATTTCCTTTTTTTGGCATATCAAAATAGAAGTTTACACGATCATCTCTAATATCAGTAAATCGTGCTTGACTGGTTGTTGTGTCACCAAAATCGGTAAAACGTGTATTCACAATGTCCCAACCAGAGGGAAAAATCTGGGTTAAAGCCACATCATTTACAGCCTGGTCTTTAAGATTACTAACACTTACCGTGGCTACAAAATCCTGTCCTTGTTGTAATTTTGAGATGTCTATTGTGTTGCCTTTCAAATCTTTATAAACTACTGATAAACTCAAACCACGTTGTTCTGCAAATTCTTCTCCCAATGGCAATTTACCCGAGTTTAAAACACGGACATACACCACATTATCTTTATTGTTAGTAAATGATAATGTATTGTTTCCATCTACAATTAGCAAGTCTCTTTGCGCCAAAGCACTTTTAGTATTGATGGACATCGTTTTGCCATTTAATGTATAACTAATATTGAGTTCTTTTCCGCCATTAGCTTGTACCATTTTTGCCATGGCCAGTAAACTGTAAGCGGTTGTTTGTGTACTCATCCAGCTATTGCTTGATAAGTCTTTAGCAATGTATTGTGCCAATTCACGCATTTTCGGATTTTTAGTAAGCACCATAGTTTCTAATGCCATAGCACGATTTCTATCTACCGACCCATACGTGTAATAGTTATAATTTGATGGCGTGAAATTAATATTAGCCGATTTGGAAATATTATTGCTCGCTTCTTTTTGTCCAGCTAAGGCATAAGCCGCAGCCAATCGCCATTTGGCTTCGTTGGAAATTTCAGTAAATTCTCTTAATCGATTCATGGCTGCCAAATCTGGACTTCCGGCTAAAGCCAACGTATAAAGTCTGTAGGCTTGTGCTAAATCTGAATTATAGGTTTTGTAACTAGGTCGCCAATTTCTAGCAGCTTCTTTTTGATAGTTTATCCAATTACTTTTAAAAGTTAAAGGCAATACAAATCCTTTCTTTTCTGCTTCTAACAGGAAATGCCCAGCATAACTTGTGCCCCAATCATCCACAGAATTTTCTCCCATCCAATAACTTAATCCACCATTTGCTTTTTGGAAATACCCTAAACGTTTAATGGCTTTTTCAATGTTTTTTTGAATGTCTTGTTTTTTATCAAAAGTTAAATCGAAAATGTCATTTAAAAATAACTGAGGGAACGCACTAGACGTGGTTTGCTCAACACAACCATGCGGATATTGAATTAAGTACTGTAATCTACGTGAGAAATCCATAGGAGGCATCGTTGAAAATTCTATTGTGGCAGAATTGGTGCCATATACACCAAAGGTTGCAAAATCCATGCTTTCTGATGCTTTTGCCTCTAAGGTTTTATCTATTGATTTTGAAGATATCGGATTCGGGTTTTCGACATCTATTTCCACCTTATAGCTTGATGTTTCACCATTTCCTGTAGCCACAACTTCAACAGTATTGATGCCTTTTGCTTTACTAACATCCAGTTCAAAATACATCATTTCTTCATCTGGTTTGTCAAAATGAACAGATTTAGATGCGTTCCCAACTACAGAAATACCTTTGCTTAATTTCAAATTAACAGTAACATCTTTTACTTTAGGTTCCATGGCAAATAGGGTTACAGGAAGTGTTACTTTTTCACCAGGGCTTAATTTCCGCGGAAGCGTCGCCAATACCATTAATGGTTTTTTTACTTCCCCCGATTTATCTGTACTGCCGTAAGCTTCTTTTTCCTTATTTCCAGCAACGACCATGGTACGAACTGCACCAATATAATTTGGCAATTTAATTTTATGGGTTTTTTGTTCGCCAGCCTTAATAGAAAAAGGGCCTAAATAAATTACCACCGGTTTAAAACGATTGGCTTTTTTGTTTTTTCCAGCGGCAGCATTACCATCACCACCAATAGCAAATACTTGATCCACACTTCCAGAATAGGCTCCAATAACATCATCAAAAATATCCCAGGTTTTTACACCTAAAGCTTCACGAGCATAAAACTCGTCCCAAGCATTTGGTGTTTTAAAACGTGTTAAATCGAGCAAACCTTCTTCCACAACAGCAACAGTATAGGTCATGGGCTTCTTGTTTTTTTCTGAAACCACAATGTCAAAGGCTTGTTCTGGGCGCAAGGTATTTGGCATTTTTAATTGGGGCTCTAATTTGGTATTTGGGTCTTCTACCATAATGGGAATGATGCCATATAAACGGATTGGTAAATCGTTGGCTGTAATGGCATGTGGCTGTAACAATGAAATATTCACAAACACATTGGGAGCCATTTCTGAGGTTATCGGGATATTAACAGTGGTTTCTCCTTGGTTGGTTTTTACCCAATGGTAATCCAACACTTCAGTACCATTTTCTATGCTTACCAAAGCGCGACCTTCACTACCAGATTGAAATGTTATTTTAGCAGTTTCGCCAACATTATACTGTTCTTTATCTGCTGAAAAAATCAACATTTTAGCAGCTTCTTTATCTGCCGAAGGCGATTTTTGCCACCAGTTTTTATAAAAATAGGCCGTTCTTCCTGTGGCATGACCACTTACAGGGTCTGAAATTCTAATGAGGTAACGTCCACGTTCATCATCTGGAATATTTAAAGTAAAACTGCCTTTTCCATGAGCATCGGTATTTATTTTTTTATCTAAATAAGGTCTGTGATAACTGCTGGATGTGTAACTTGCTAAATCATCATAAGAAGAATTCCACCACCAACGCCATTCAATTTTATACACTTTAACCTCTAAATTATTTCGTTTTATGGGTTTGCCATTGGCATCAACTACTACCACATCAAAGGTTTGATTCTCATCTGTAAAAAATGAATCATAGGCATTTCCTTTAGGGGAACGCATACCTACAAAAGATTTGTATGGGGCATATTGTTTAGTGAAAGCATCCATAGAGAAATCACCGCCATTTTCAAAAGCTCTTACTAAAAATTGTACGTTCAACATCCCAGGCGCATTTTTGCCAACTTCTAGTTTTTTATTGATTTTTGCGCTCCCTTCTTCATTTATCATGCCTTCAAAAACATTGATTTCTTCAGTTTCAAATTGTCTGGTTGGATCGTTAAAGGTGTAATCTTTATAGTTTTTAAAACTGGTATTTGCAGAAGAAAACTTCGCTTTAATTTCAGTTTTTAAATTTTTGGCAGGCGCACCATGCAACCATTTTACATCCAAAGTTCCGTTTAAAGGTTCTGCTCCCGTAATGATATCGTTTTCAAAATCGATTTTTATTTTTAAGCGATTTGGTTTTACGGTTTCAATTTTTAAACTTTTATAAAAAGTGGCTCCACCAACCGATATTTTTGCGTTGTAAGTGCCAGTTTTATCTTCTGGAGATGTAGGAACGGTAAATGTATAGAAATTGTTGAGGTTGTTTGAAGTTACATTGTTATAAACCAACTTGCCATTCGGATCGGTTATTTGCAATTTTATAGGATGCCCTTTTGGTAACGGATTCGAAAAATCATTCAATATAAATGTTAAATGAAGGGTGTCTCCTGGCCTCCAAACCCCACGTTCACCATAAATATATCCTTTAAGTCCGCGTTGTAATTTATTTCCAGATACATCAAATTTACTTAACGATAAAGAGTTGCCGTCTGCCAGCTTTATATAGGTGGTGTTTTTTCCTTTAGAAACAATGGCAAAAGCAGCATTTTTATTTAAATCGAATAAGGTTAAACCTTCTTCATCGGTTGTTTTACTTGCTAACTCTTGTTGTTGAAAATTATAAAGTTTTACAGTAGCCTCTGCTTCTGGATTGGTGGTTAAAATATTGGTAACAGCAAAATAATAGGAGTTATTGGCACCTTGTTTTGCGATAACACCAAGGTTTGATGCCAATAAATTTTGAGACACTATTTTCTCTTGATTGTAATAAGCATCATGGCAAGGATTATTCTCTTCACGCCAATTATAGGTATAGTTTTTATATTGGTAAGTTAAATTATCCCAATAGGCTTCTTCGCGTAAATCATCATCGTCGTATTCATCGGTTTCTATATAATCATCACCTTCGTAGTATTCGTCATCATAATAATCTTCATTGTTTTCTAAGTTTGTTGTTTTAGAATTCGCATCACAATTATATAAAGAATAACTTTTATTAAAACTTAATTCTACACGATAAATCGCTCCTGGATCAGCTTTAAAAAACTTAGATAAATCAATACTATAAGCTTTCCATTTGCCTGTATTTTCGGCTTCAGTTTGTAATTGAATGGTTTGTTTGGCAATGCGTCTGCCTACTTTTTTAATGTCGTAACTATTGGCGTTAGATAAATCACTGTCTTGTAAAAACTGGAGGACATTATCTTCAAATATTTTAATTACTCTAAAATCAACCGCTTTTAAATTAACCGCTTCAAAATTGAATTTTAATTCTTTGGAATTTGGTAAAATACTCCCATTACTAATTAAACGTACTTGTGGTTTTAAATCTTCAAATGCAATGGTTTCAGAGAATGGTTTTTTAAGTTTATAACCTTCAGTATTTGTAATGCCTTCAAATACATCAACCTGAATATTCCCCACCAATTTAGAATCTGGATATACTTTAAGCACATTGCCATCCACAATATATTTGGGGTTTTTTACATTTTGAAGCGTCACCAATCCATCAAAATTTTGTTGTTTTTTTAAAGGATCAGAAAAGTTTATGGATAGATATTGCTCTGGTACTTGAACCACATTTACATTTACAATAGTGAAGTTGTTAATACCCGGGATAGTTAGTTTATTTTCACCTTTAGTATCCGATGTAATGGCATCGCCATTCCATGTTACAAGAATGTCTGTGTCTTCAATTTGACGATGAATACTATCAATTTTAAAGTCAAAAGCCTCACCCTTTTTATTCAGTTCATTGAAAACAATCGATAATTTCTTTTTATTCTGATAGGCTTCGACTAATTGTTTGGCTTGTTCCAAAGAGATAATATCGGCACTTTTTATAACACCTTCAACATATTGCCATTCTCTACTGTAGGATTGTAGATTATTGGTAACAAGATTGAAATTTGGCGTAATCGTTTTAAATTGAAACGTGTAGTTGCTAAATTCTTTCGGGATATTTTTATAAATATCTTCCAATTTAACCGTAACAGTATATTCGGTGGCAGGTTTAAGATACTCATCGGGAGTAAAAATCAGGGTATGCTTGTTTGCCGTTTTTAGGGTTCCTTGCACATAAGGTTCTATTTTTATTATATCTGCTGAAATATTTTTGTCTATATCCCAACCTTCAACATCTTTAGTTAAATTTATAATGATTGGTTTTGCCACTGATGACAAACCAGATGTTGTATAGCTTATATATTCCTTAAATTTAAATAGGTTATCGGTTTCAGTTTCTTTTTTTTTGCAGGCATTGACTAGTGCTATAATAGCAAGAAAAACCAGGAGTTTTTTTGGAGACATAGATTAATGATGTTTAATGAAATTAGCGTAAAAGAATGTGGACTTTTTCTTGTTAAACAATTTACGTGGAATTTTTTAAATTTAGATTTTTGGGTTGTGTTAAATAAGTCCTAAATTAATGAATTAAAATTAACAAACGGGTTCTAGGATCTAACAATTCAATATAACTAATTAATTTATTGGTATCTTAGTGATAATTTTTTAAAAGCGTAAAAATTAAAACGAAATGAAAGCATTAGCCGCCAATTTTGGTATAGATAAAACTTTAAAAATATTAGGTTTAAAAGATGTAAATGAAGGCACTTCAACAGGATTGACTAGTTTTTTTGGAAATGAATTATTAGAAAGTTATTCCCCAGTTGATGGGCAATTGATCGGGAAAGTTACTATTACAAATGAAGAAGCTTATGAAAAGGTAATGGATGCTGCCACCCAGGCATTCAAAACATGGAGAACTGTGCCTGCACCTCAACGGGGTGACATTGTGCGCCAATTTGGAGATAAATTGAGACAAAAAAAAGAAGCTTTAGGCAAGTTGGTGTCCTATGAAATGGGTAAAAGCTATCAAGAGGGTTTGGGTGAAGTACAAGAAATGATTGATATTTGTGATTTTGCAGTCGGTTTATCACGACAGCTTCATGGACTCACCATGCATAGTGAACGGCCAGGGCATCGCATGTATGAGCAATATCATCCGCTCGGTGTGGTGGGTATCATATCGGCATTTAATTTCCCAGTAGCTGTTTGGGCCTGGAATACGTCCTTGGCTTGGATTTGTGGTGATGTTTGTGTTTGGAAACCCAGCGAAAAAACACCTTTATGTGGCGTTGCTTGTCAGAATATAATAGCCGAGGTTTTGTCTGAAAATAATCTACCGGAAGGTATTTCTAATTTAATTAATGGCGATTATACAGTTGGGGAGTTTATGACGAAAGACCCTCGAATTCCTTTAATTTCTGCCACGGGTTCTACCAGAATGGGTAAAATAGTGGCGCAAGAAGTGGCGGCACGTTTAGGTAAAAGTTTGTTGGAACTTGGAGGAAACAATGCCATTATTGTAACCCCTGATGCCGATATTAAAATGACCGTTATTGGTGCTGTATTTGGTGCGGTTGGAACTGCCGGACAACGGTGTACATCTACCAGACGCTTAATAATTCATGAAGATATTTATGATAAGGTAAAGAAAGCGATTGTTGATGCGTATAAGCAATTACAGATTGGAAATCCGTTAGATGAAAATAACCACGTGGGTCCCTTAATTGATAAAGATGCCGTAAAAATGTATCAAAATGCGTTAAAGCAAGTTGTTGAAGAAGGCGGGAACATACTTGTGGAAGGTGGCGTACTTTCTGGGGAAGATTTTGAGAGTGGTTGTTATGTAAAACCTGCCATTGCAGAAGCAAAACCAGATTTCAAAATAGTGCAGCATGAAACCTTTGCGCCTATTTTGTATTTATTGAAATATTCTGGAGGTGTTGAAAATGCTATTGATATTCAAAACAGTGTGGTGCAAGGTTTAAGTTCTGCGATTATGACCAATAATTTACGGGAAGCCGAATTGTTTTTATCTGTTCAAGGTTCTGACTGTGGTATTGCCAATGTAAACATAGGGACGTCTGGTGCGGAAATTGGAGGTGCTTTTGGTGGCGAAAAAGAAACAGGCGGTGGCAGGGAATCTGGTTCTGATGCTTGGAAAGTCTATATGCGTAGACAAACCAATACTATAAATTATACAACAGAGTTGCCTTTGGCACAGGGCATTAAGTTTGATTTATAGAAAATAAAAAACCTTGTCTCCAATCCAATTATTTTAGGGAAAGACAAGGTCGTATTTAAATGATTAATAGCAATACAAAAATAACTTTTATTTTCACACGAATGATAAGTAGAATGGACTTTAAAGTTAAATTTATGTAAAAGATAAAACTTAATTAGCTGTATTTCACTTTTCTTAAAATTCGCATGGTTTCTTTGTAAATGCTATATAGTTCGTCTCCATAATTTTTTATATATGGCCTTACATCATTAAGTTTGTCAATGGCTTCATGGAATAAATTAAGATAACATATTAAATAAGTGGGTGGTAAGTTTTTTAAATCATTTTCTTCTGTAACAGTTAAAGTTAATCCTTTTTTAAGTTTTTCTAAGATGGCGTTGTTGCTGTTGTAAATATGAAATAATGTTTTTTTATCGAATTGTGGTGGCTCAAATATTAATGTGGTATCTATATTATATGTTGCATTATTTTCAAAACTAATAATGGTTTCCTCTAAAGGGTAAAATTTATAATTATTTTGAAATCCAAGTTGAACATATTCAATGATTTTAAAAGTATCTTCATTATACGTAATGGACACTTCATCTAACGTGGAAAAAAACAGTCTTACTTGTTCATTAATGAGCTCAATATCTACTCTAGAATAGTAAACATCGTTTTTAACTACTTTTTTTTGTCCAGACCAACATAGCACAAAATACTCTTTAAAGACTTTGTATTGCGGGTTGTAATCCACTCTTTTTTTTAAAAAGTCGAATACCCCATTTAAAGTATGTTCTATATTGTTTTGGGCATTGTTTTCAATTGCCTCAACAATTTTAGAATTGATATCTTTTATTTCAATATCAAATACTTTGGGCATACTCATGCTACCATCTCTAAAGAATACCGAACCGCCATAATACTTCCAAATGTTTTTTCTCAAAGAAGTTATTTTACCTGTAGCTCTAATAGTTACTAGTCCCACAACTTTGTGGTCTGGTAAATGAGGAAACGGAATATTCTCATACTGCACTATAGGTGCATTGGTCAAATAGGCGTTGATGAGGTTTTGTATTTTACTGTCATCAAAAAAATCGACCCCAACAATCTCATTATTGGAATCATCTACACCAATTACAATGTATGAGTTGTTTTTAGGATTGCTATTAGAGAGCGCACAAATATGTTTTAAAAACTTGGCCTTACCTTCTTTTTGGCTAATATCAATTTTTAGTTTTTTATCATAAAAACTATTTTCATCGTTATGAGCTAAAAGATGTTTAATAAGGAGGCGTTTGTTAATCATAGCTGTTATTCCGCAAAGGAGGGAATCTCTTAATTAAAATTCCTTCTTCAAAATAGTTGAGCTTGCTTGGGCCGTTGGAAACACTAATAGATCTGCAATATTTACATGTTTGGGTCTAGAAATAACAAAGTAAATAATCTCAGCAATATCTTCTGCTTGTAATGCATCAAACCCTTTATAAACATCATCAGCAATTTTATCCCCTTTAAAACGCACCTTAGAAAACTCGGTTTCAACCAAACCAGGACTTACAGCACCTACTTTTATTCCATAAGGATTTAGGTCTATTCGCATACCTTCGGTAATTGCCAACACGGCATGTTTAGTGCCACAATATACATTGCCTTTAGGGTATACTTCTTTACCTGCCGAGGAACCAATGTTTATAATATGACCTGATTTGCGCTCAGTCATTTGGGGTATGATAGCTTTGCTAACATATAACAAGCCTTTCACGTTAATATCTATCATGGCATCCCAATCGTCTATATTTCCACTTTGTATGGGATCTAAACCATGGGCATTTCCAGCATTATTTATCAGAATATCGATGTGCTTAAAATCTTCAGGAAGTGACTCAATGGCTGTAAATGTTTCGTCTTTATCACGTACATCAAAACACAAAGTATAAATTTGTGTTAAGGGTTCTAGTTCTTTTTTAATGGAATTTAATCTATCTTGCCGCCTTCCGCAGAGAATTAAATGGATATGATGCTTTGCAAATTCATACGCTGTCGCTTTACCAATACCACTTGTGGCTCCTGTTATTAGGGCTGTTTTATTCATTTAATGTATTTTTTTGACTTCGATTTAGGTTAAATGTCTAAATTTCATTTATAAAAATACCTAATTATGTTTTAATAATTTATCAATCTATTGCTAAGTTATCTACATCGAATGTTATATGAAGTTTCAATTGTACGGTTTTATTATTTTTAACCTATAATTAACGTAGTTAAATTTTAACATTTAACCAATTATTAACAGCGAACGAAGAAAAATTTTAACAATTTGCATTGCTCGAATAAGGTCAGTATATTCGGGCTTTAAAAAACTAAAAAATGATGGAAGATACAGGTACAATTGATATTAAGTCAATTAACGAAAAAATTGAAAGAGAAAGTGCTTTTGTTGATTTACTTATTTTAGAGATGAATAAAGTGATTGTTGGACAAAAACACATGGTTGAACGATTGCTTATTGGTTTATTAGGGCAAGGGCATATTTTATTAGAAGGTGTTCCTGGGTTAGCAAAAACATTGGCGATTAATACTTTGGCGCAAGCTGTTCATGGTAGCTTTAGTCGTATACAGTTTACACCCGATTTATTGCCAGCTGATGTTACTGGAACCTTAATCTATAACATGAAGCTTAATGATTTCTCAATAAAGAAAGGACCCATTTTCGCGAATTTTGTTCTGGCAGATGAGATTAACCGTGCGCCAGCTAAAGTACAATCAGCTTTATTAGAGGCCATGCAGGAAAAACAAATAACTATTGGGGATGAAACCTTTAAACTTGATAAGCCATTTTTGGTTATGGCAACCATGAATCCTGTGGAGCAAGAAGGAACCTACCAATTGCCTGAAGCACAAGTAGATCGTTTTATGCTAAAAACCGTGATTGATTACCCAAAAATTGCTGAAGAGCAGTTAATAATGAGAGCTAATATGAAAGGCGCTTGGGAGAAAGTAAATCCAGTAGTTTCCGTAGAACAAATTATAAATGCACAAAAAGCTGTTCGCGAGGTTTACATGGATGAGAAAATTGAAAAATACATTTTAGATATCATCTTTGCAACCAGATATCCAGAGAAATATAAACTTGCCGATTTAAAACCATTAATTTCTTTCGGAGCGTCTCCACGTGGAAGTATCAATTTAGGAACCGCAGCAAAATGTTATGCCTTTATTAAACGTCGTGGTTATGTGATTCCAGAAGACGTTCGCGCTGTGGTTTATGATATTTTAAGGCACAGAATAGGTATCACTTATGAAGCTGAAGCCGAAAACGTAACTTCTGTCGATATCATCAATAAAATCGTAAACGAAATAGAAGTACCTTAAAATTGACAGTTGATGATTGACCATTGATTATTAAGTCATAATAAATCAATAATAAACATTCAATAGACAATTCAAAAATGGATACTAAAGAATTACTAAAAAAAGTACGAAAAATAGAGATTAAGACACGTCGTCTGTCTGATCATATTTTTGGAGGTGAATATCATTCTACCTTCAAAGGACGTGGTATGACTTTTAGTGAAGTACGCCAGTACCAATTTGGAGACGATGTACGGAATATTGATTGGAACGTTACGGCAAGATATAGCGAACCTTTTGTAAAAGTTTTTGAAGAAGAACGGGAACTTACCATGATGCTTATGGTAGATATTTCGGGTTCTGAATTATTTGGTACTGTTGAACAGTTTAAAAATGAAATAGTTACCGAAATAGCTGCAACTCTGGCGTTTTCTGCCACACAAAATAATGATAAAATAGGATTGATTCTGTTTTCAGATAAGGTAGAACTTTATATTCCACCGAAAAAAGGCCGTTCGCATGTACTACGAATTATTCGTGAACTAATTGAATTTGAAGCCGAAAGCAAACAAACCAATTTGGCTGAAGCCTTAAAGTTTTTATCGAATGTCATGAAAAAGAAAGCCATTGTATTTGTGCTGTCTGATTTTATTGCAGACGATTATCAACAGACTATGAAAATTGTATCCAATAAGCATGATGTAACAGGAATTCGGGTGTATGATCAACGGGAAGAAGAGATACCAAATTTAGGAATGGTACAAATGCAAGATGAAGAAACGGGCGAATTAATGCTTGTTAATACGTCATCAAAAAAAGTAAGACTTAATTACGGTAAATACTATCAAGAAAAAGTGGATTATTTTAAAGATAGCTTCACGAAATCTGGTGCAGGTACTATCGATTGTCGCGTTGATGAAAGTTACGTAAAAAAAATGCTAGGATATTTTAAAAGAAGAGGATAAACGATTTATGAATTACGATTTTAGATTTACGAATAAAATAACTTTTGGGAACGGTTTTGGATTTTTGCGTATTGGCTATCGGTCATCGATCATCAGCTTTCTGTCTATTTTCTTTTTCCTTTTTTCTTTTTCCTCCTTTTCGCAGGTAACATCTTCAATCGATTCTACAAAAATTAAAATTGGAGAACAAATCACATATAAAATTGAGGTTGAAACGTCACCGAGTAAACTTGTCGTATTTCCAGAAGGACAAACGTTTATGCCTTTGGAAATGATAGATTCTTATCCGGTTGATACGATCAAAAACAAAGACAAATACAATCTTATTAAAAAATATGGATTAACACAATTTGATTCTGGAGCATATACCATTCCACGCCAAAAAATTATTGTTGGAGACAAAACATTCTTCACAGATTCTTTAAAAGTTGAGGTTAATAATATTGCTATTGATACGACAAAACAAGGATTGTATGACATTAAACCCATTATTGAAGTTAAAGAAATTGGTAGCGATTGGTGGAAATACTTGCTTTATACCTTATTGGCTTTAGCCATTGTTGGCGGTTTATTGTATTGGTTTATTTGGCGTAAAAAGCCTTTGACTGAAGCTGAACAAATTGCATTACTTCCGCCTTATGATAGAGCAAAACTGGCTCTAAAAAAATTAGATGAAGCTAATTATTTAGAGAATGAAGCGATAAAGGATTATTACTCTGAACTGACTTTTATTATCAGAAAATATTTGGATGAAAAAGTTTATGATAAAGCTCTAGAAAGTACAACAGACGAACTTATAAATCGATTAAATTTATTAAAAGAAGGAAACCAAATCGATTTAAGTAAAGAAGACATTATAAACTTAGAAAGAATTTTAAAACGTGCCGATTTGGTTAAGTTTGCTAAATCTGCTCCAGATATTGAACTAGCAAAATTTGATAGAAATACGATTGACATTGAGATAGATCATGTTAAAGAAGCATTACCAGAACCAACGGAGGAAGAAAAGCTTTTAGATGCTAAATATAAAGAAGAACTTGAACGTAGAAATAAAAGAAAGAAAATTTGGTTAACGGTTGGCATTTGCGTTTTTCTGCTTTTAGCTACCCTCACAGGATTTTCAATTAAATATGGATTTGGGTATGTAAAAGATACCATATTAGGTCATGATACCAAAGAATTGTTGGAAGGCGATTGGGTTACAAGCGACTATGGTTTTCCTCCTATAACAATTTCAACACCCAAAGTTTTAAAACGACTAGAAACACCACTTTCTGATGAGTTAAAAGGAAAAATGAAACTCACAACTTTTGGATTAGATAAAAGTAAAAAGTTCACCCTGTTTGTGTCTAATACCACACTTGCCCAAGCTCAAGATAGTATAGATATAAATAAAGGAATAGAAGGAAGTTTAAAAACATTAGAAAGTAAAGGGGCTAGAAACATTTTATCGCATAACGAAAAGTTTGTGACACCCAATGGAGCCGAAGGTGTTAAAACAACAGGAACTATGCAATATCCTATTGAAGGGACTCAAAATTTTGTTGACGGTAAATATATATTGTTAAGCTTTGTTGCAAACAATCAAGTGATTCAACAAATATTGATGGCATGGCCGCAAAATGATAATTATTCAGATGATATGGCAGAGCGTATTTTAAATTCAGTCGAACTTAAAAAAGCCGAAGAGTAATGTTTGAAGGAATAGAATTTGTAAATAAGCAGTTTTTTTGGTTGATGTTAGCATTACCCTTAGCCATACTTTGGTATGTGCTTAAGTATAAAAAACAAACAGCAGAACTTAAAATATCTAGTTTAAAGGGTTTTAAAATAACAAGTTCGGCATTGCCAAAATTCAAACATGTGCTATTTGCGTTGCGTTTATTGGCATTAGCTTTATTGATTACAGCTTTAGCCAGACCACAATCGGTAGATGTATCAACAAAAACAAAAACAACCCGAGGTATAGACATCGTTATGGCAATAGACGTGTCTGCCAGTATGCTTGCCAAAGATTTGTCGCCTAATAGATTAGATGCATTAAAAAAAGTAGCCTCAGAATTTATAAAGGGAAGGCCTAATGATAGAATTGGTTTGGTTGAATATGCTGGAGAGAGTTATACGAAAACACCAATTACAAGTGATAAGGCCATTGTTCTGCGTTCTTTAAGTGAGATTAAATACAATACGGTTATTGAAGGAGGGACAGCAATTGGCATGGGACTAGCAACAGCTGTTAACCGATTAAAAGACAGTAAGGCAAAAAGTAAAATCATTATTTTGTTAACAGATGGAGTAAACAACTCTGGATTTATAGACCCAAAAATTGCCAGTGAATTAGCTGTTGAATATGGCATTAAAGTGTACACTATTGGCTTGGGTACTAACGGAATGGCTCTTTCTCCTGTTGCTATAGATCCAAGAACAGGCGATTTTCAATATGCTCGTGTACAAGTAGAAATAGATGAGGCGCTATTAAAAGATATCGCAAAAGTAACTGGCGGAACTTATTTTAGAGCTACCGATAATCAAAAATTAGAAGAAATATATAACGAAATTAACAAGCTGGAAAAAACAGAGATTGAAGAATTTAAATATTCTAATTATCAAGAACTGTATAGACCTTTGGTGTTTTTAGCATTAGGTTTCTTGCTTTTAGAATTTCTGTTAAGAAATACACTATTTAGAAGTTTTGTGTAAATAGTAATATCAAACAATTAGGATGGACTTATATCAATTAGACGAAAAAGTATGGTTTTGGGTTTTAGGCATTATTCCAGTAATAATCCTATTCTTTTTGTTGCTTCAAATTTGGAAATATAGAGTACAAAGTAAATTTGCCGATAAGCAATTACTTAACAGGCTAAGCCCAAACAAATCGACATTCAAATCTATATTAAAAATTGGAGTGCTCTGTTTGGCTTTTGCATGTTTAGCCATCGCCCTTGTAAATCCAAAAATAGGCACTAAGCTAGAAACCATTAAGCGCGAAGGTGTTGATATTGTTTTTGCTATAGATGTCTCTAAAAGTATGCTAGCTGAAGATATTGCACCAAACCGTTTAGACAAAGCAAAACAACTAGTTACTCAGATTATAAATAATTTAGCAAGCGACCGTATTGGTATTATTGCCTACGCAGCTAAAGCGTTCCCACAATTGCCAATAACAACAGATTATGCAGCAGCAAAAATGTTTTTAGGTAACATGAATACAGACATGATGTCCTCTCAAGGAACCGCCATAAACGAAGCTATTAAATTATCGGAAACCTATTTTGATAATGAAGAGCAGACCAATCGAGTGCTCATCATTATTTCTGATGGTGAAGATCATAGCGAAGAAGCTGTTGCTATGGCAGAAGAAGCAAGTAAAGAAGGTATTCGCATTTTCACTATTGGTGTGGGTGATTTAAAAGGAGGCCCTATTCCAGAAAAAAAGAATGGTATTGTTTTAAATTATAAGAAAGACAATAATGGCGAAACGGTTATTACAAAATTAAACGAAGAAACACTTCAGGGTATTGCCGCTGCAGCTAACGGGATTTACATTAATGGAAAAAACACCAGTGATGTTGTAAAAAGTATTGGAGACATCTTAAATAAAATGGATAAAACAGAGTTTGAAACCAAACAATACGCCGATTTTAAAAGTCAGTTTCAATGGTTTTTAGGCTTTGGTATTTTCTTTTTGTTTTTAGATATTTTCTTGTTAGAACGAAAAACAGGTTGGTTAAAAAAATTGAATTTATTCAATGAGAATTTTTAGACTCTATAAATGCTATCAGATTTTATAAAATTTTTAACTAACAAAAAACCAATGTTTTATATCTTGGTATAATGAATAAAAGAATAATGAACAAATCAATTTTTATATTAGTATTAATGATAACGTCGTTTTCTTTTGCACAAGAAAAGGAAGACGTGAAGGCGATAAGAAAAGCCAATAATTATGTGTATGAAGGCAATACACTATTAGCTGATAAAGATGATTTTGTTTCCGCTGAGATGGCCTATAGAAAAGCTATTTCAGAGCAGCCAAATACCACGGCAGGAATCTATAATCTAGCAAATTCCTATTACAAAACAAAAAATTACGAAGAAGCATTCTATCGTCTAGAGCAAGCTGCTAAAAACGCTACTTCCAAAGATGAAAAGCACAAAGCTTTTCATAATATGGGAAATGTTTTAATGGAAAATAAAAAGTGCAAAGAAGCTGTTGAAGCATATAAAAATGCCTTAAGAAATGATCCTACAGATGAAGAAACACGCTATAATTTAGGTTTAGCAAAAATATGTGCAGAGCAACAAAAAGATCAAAATAAAGACGACCAAAACAAAGACGATAAAGATAAAAAGGATCAAGACAAAAAGGACGATAAAGATAAAGGAGATAATAAAGACGATAACAAAGACAAAGGCGACAAAGATAAAAAAGAAGGCGACGACAAAAAAGATGAGGATGGAAAGCCTAAAGATGAGAAAGACAACAAAGGTAAAGGAGACGAAGATAAGAAAGACCAACAGCAACCTAAGCCACAACCAGGACAACTGTCTCCTCAGCAAATAAAAAATATTTTAGAGGCCATGAACAACCAAGAACAAAAAGTTCAGGAAAAAGTGAATGCGGAAAAACAAAAAGGTGTTAAAGTAAAAACAGATAAAGATTGGTAAAACGAATTAGGATTTACAAACCACGAATTGAGATTTTACTATAAGTTATATTCGTGATTCGTAATTCAAAAATCGTAAATGTATGATGAAACTAACAAAACACATATCATTATTACTCATAATACTTGCAACGAGTATTACGTCTGCTCAAATAAAATTTGAAGCAAAAGTCAGTAAAAATAGGCTTGGTGTTAATGAGCGATTACGAATTGATTTTGAAATGAATCAAGACGGCGATAATTTTAATCCTCCTAGTTTTTCAGATTTTACAGTTATTGGCGGCCCCAATCAATCGGTCAGTAATTCATGGATTAATGGGGTGCGATCTTTTAATAAAACATATAGTTATTTTTTATCACCAAAAAGGCAGGGAAGTTTTACTATTAATCAGGCCACAATAAATATAGATGGACAGACGTATAAAACAACTCCCATAAAAATTGAGGTGACTTCTGCGGTTGAAATTCCTAAAGATCCTAATGACCCAAACTATTTAGCGCAGGAAGGAATACATTTAGTAGCCGAAGTTTCAAAATCAGATCCATATCTAAACGAAGCCATTACAGTTGTTTATAAACTTTTTGTGTCACCAAATACAGGGGTTGAAAACTCTCATGAAATAGACAGTCCTAGGTATAATGATTTTTGGAGTCAGAATATTGATACACAAGATCAAAGATTTCAAATGGGTACCTATAATGGTGAGGAATATCGTTATATAATTTTACGTAAAACTATATTATATCCTCAAAAAACAGGCAAGTTAGATATTGAACCTTTAACGCTTGATATTGGAGTTCAAGTACCAACAAATAGGCGAGACATTTTTGGGGGGAGAATGATGGCTCGAGTAAACAGAACCATATCTGCAGGGAGTAAAACCATTAATGTTAAGCCATTACCGGAAACGGGCAAGCCACTTAATTTTACAGGTGCTGTTGGAAATTTTAGTTTCAAAGTGTCTACTACAAAAACACAGTTGGATGCCACAGAATCTTTACAAGCTAAAGTTGAAGTAACAGGAAATGGAAATTTAAAATTATTTAATTTGCCAAAACTAACCTTGCCAAGCTCTCTAGAGGTTTATGAACCTGAGCATAATGAAAATGTTAGAACTGATTTGGCAGGTATGCAAGGAAGCATTGCAGATACTTATACCATAGTGCCTCAATACAAAGGGAAATATCCTATTCCAAGTATTTCGTTTTCGTATTTCGATTTAAAAACAGAAAGTTATAAAACCTTAAATTCTGATGAAATTGTTATTGATGTTTTAAATGGACCTGCATCGGGTTCTGTTGTTAGCAGCAATCAAAATCCGGCAAACACAAAGCAACAGGTTGTTTTAAATAAAGACCAATTTGCATATATAAAAACGAATGCCGATTTTTCATCTACGACCTCAAGTTATTTTTTTAAAACACCTTTGTTTTGGAGCACTTTGTTATTGCCTTTTTTAGCGATTCCGTTAGCGATTGTTATAAGAAGGAAAAAAGCAGATAGAGATGCCGATGTTTATGGGAATAGAATACGAATGGCAGATAAATTGGCTAAAAAATATTTAAGCAATGCTAAAAAAGCACTGGGTAAAAAAGAAGAGTTTTACATTGCTATGGAAAAAGCGTTGCACAACTATTTAAAAGCTAAATTACATATAGAAACTAGCGAATTAAGTAAAGATAGAATCAACAAATTACTTTTAGAAAGAGGGGTTGAAGCGGAAACGATGGCAGATTTTAATCATATAATGCAAAACTGCGATTTAGCTAGATATACGCCCATTACTGCGGTAACCATGCAAGAAGATTATGAGAAAGCAGCAAAAACCATTTCATTAATTGATAAACAAGCCCGATAAAATGAAGCACCTATTTTACATTATGGCCCTATTGTTTAGCACCATTAATTTTGCTCAAAATAATGCCTTGTTTGAAAAAGGTAATACACTGTATAATCAAGGGAGATACAATGAAGCCATTGATGCTTATAAAACGATTTTAGATTCAAAAAATCATTCAGCAGAATTATATTATAATTTAGGTAACGCCTATTACAAATTAAATGAAGTGGCACCTAGTATTTATTATTATGAAAAGGCGTTGCAGTTAGCACCAAATGATGCAGATATAAAAAACAATTTAGCCTTTGCTAAAAACATGACTATTGATGCTATTGATGCTATTCCAGAAGGAGGGGTGTCAAAATTCATAAAAAGCACAACCAATTATATGACGTTTGATGGCTGGGCAAAAACATCTATTGTTTTGGTTCTATGTTTTGTAGTTTTATTTTTAATCTACTATTTTGCATATTCTACATTAAGAAAACGATTAGCTTTTATGGCTAGCATGGTATCATTATCTCTATTGGCTATTGTACTATCATTAGCGTTTCATAAATTCAATTTAGATAAAAGTAATAAACCCGCTATTGTTTTTTCACAAGAAAGCAAAGTAAAAGCAGAGCCTAATTTAAGAAGCGAAGAAGCGTTTATATTACACGAGGGTACTAAAGTACAGGTTTTAGATACCGTAAAAAGTTGGAAAAAAATTAAATTGCCTGATGGAAAAACAGGTTGGATTCCTAAAGAAGATATTAAAGCTCTTTAATTATTTTAGCTATCTTTAACTCATACAATTTTATATGAATGAATTTAAATAAAGTATTCGAAAACAACGAAGCTTGGATTAAAGAAAAGCTAGATAATGACAAAAATTATTTTGAGGATTTAGGTAAAGGCCAAAATCCAGAACTTTTATTTATTGGCTGTTCAGATAGTCGAGTTACGGCTGAAGAACTTATGGGACTTGGTCCTGGAGATGTATTTGTGCACCGCAACATCGCCAACATGGTTATCAGTATAGACCTGAATGCCATGTCTGTTGTTGATTATGCCGTAGATTTTCTTAAGGTAAACCATGTAGTGGTTTGCGGGCATTATGGATGTGGGGGCGTTAAAGCAGCTATGCAGTCTGCAGATTTGGGGATTTTAAATCCGTGGCTGCGTAATATTAGAGATGTGTATAGAATTCATAAAAATGAATTGAACAATATTGATGATGAGGAAAAAAAATACGACCGCTTAGTTCAGCTTAATGTAAAAGAGCAATGCGTAAACCTTATTAAAACGGCGGCTGTTCAAAAAGCCATTAGATCTAGAGGATTACAGGTACATGGCTGGGTGTTTGATGTTCATACAGGAAAACTCATCGATTTAAAAATAGATTTTGTGAAGTATTTACAAGACATTATGGAGATTTATCATTTAGATTAAATAAAAAAGACCACTTTAAAGTGGTCTTTTTTATTATATAGGTTTCATCCAAAGTAAGTGCTTCCATTTTTCTTTTTCTTTTAAAACAAGGGCCATATTTATTCCAAATAATGAGCTTGTTAAAATTAACTCATTAATATCATCTGCTTCAAGGAATAAATGAAATAGAAAAATATGTAATGTAATTGGGAGCAAAAAAAGGGAACCTATT
Source organism: Confluentibacter sediminis (assembly GCF_003258355.1). Lineage (GTDB taxonomy): Bacteria > Bacteroidota > Bacteroidia > Flavobacteriales > Flavobacteriaceae > Confluentibacter > Confluentibacter sediminis. The sequence continues at coordinate 128,766 of NZ_QKPO01000012.1, forward strand.
AAAGATGTGTATTGAATTATTATAAGCAATCCAAAAAGAAGTTCGCAAAAGCCAAGAACCTGCCAAAAATAGCCTGTTTGTTTGGCACCGCTTATATATAATATTTTTTGAAGTGTAGATTCTTTTTCGGGCGTTGAAAATTTATTGGCCTTTCCCAATACTTCAATAGGTGTAATGGGAGGCGATTGGAATTTTTGCACGCCTCCATAGATCATAAATCCGCCTAATATCAAACGAAATATTATAAATGTGATACTAATGTATTTATTCATGATTAAAATGTTGTAATGCCTTCATTTGGTTGATATACATATTTAAATGTAAAGTATCTAGATTCATCAGTTAATCCGTCAGGATTCTCAGGAGCATCTTTATAATAACTTAATATTTCAACTTTTGCATATTTACCATCATGTGTTTTAATAACTAATACTTTACCTGGAGTTGGTGTAATTACATGTTTTGGTGGTCCAGAATATGTATACCATCCAGTTATGACATAGCCTTTATCTGAATCCTCTTTTAATAAAGCGGTATTCACTTTTGTAATTCCTCCTAATGTGCTATCAGCTATATAGCCAGATGCCTCACCAGTTCTATCGGGTTCATCAGTTGTCCCTAATGAAGTACCACCATTTAAGATTATTGAGGTTCCTCTAAAAGCAATATCCCATTCAGTTTCACTTGTGGTTGCTTGCCCTGTTGAAAAACTAAACTTTGTGAAAGCACCTGAGATATCCTCTCCAGATCCTTGACCACCAGATTGTGGAGCATGTAAATTTGATATCGTTTCAGATTCTATCACTAAAAAAGGGGCGTCGTCGTTATCATCACTACACGATAATATGCTAATAAAAAGTACTGCTAATGTGAAAAATTTGATTGTTCTCATAATATATATTGGTTAAAAATTAATATTCAATTTGCCATAGAAAATTCTACCAGAAATGTTACTTATGTTTTGTGTGTCGGTAAATCCTAAAACATTGTCAATTCCTAACCCTAATTGGTAGTTTTTAAAGAAGGTTTTGTTTATTGCAAAATCCCAAATACTATAGCCTTTTATAAATTCGTCATAAGTATCTAGGTAAGAATTTCCATTGGTATCATACAAACCATATTTGCTTCGGTAAGTACCCCGGATATTGGCATCTAAATGCCATTTTTCTACAGTATAAAAGATTTTAAAATTTGCCATATGTCTTGAGCGATTATACAATCCGAAATAGTCTTGTTCTTTTAGTTGGAAAGAAGAAGAGCTAGGAGTTAATCGCGCATATACGTTCCCATTTTTAAAGGCATCTTCAGCAGCTGTATCTTTTGCAAATAATAATTGATAGCCACCTGAAATTTTTATGTTAGTTGCTGGTTTCCAAAGCGTGTTAAGCTCAACGCCTTGTGTGTAAACTTTATGAACATTATAATAACTAAATACATTTTGCCCATTGATTTTGTTGGCTACTACGCGCGTATCTATTAAATCGTGAATGTTATTTCTGAAAATATTTAAATTGAATTTTAAATTTGAATAAAGAGTATAATCGATACCTATATTAATACTTACTGAATTTTCCGGATTTAATTCATCTTCAAATTCAGAAAGAGGAACAATAATATTAGCAATTTGCCCTTCATCTTCCATTTCAGGAAGTTTTGTAGTTACGGCGTTATAGCCTAAAACTGTGTAACCTACAATGGCATTACTGAAATCAAAATATAATTGTCTAAAATCGGGAGCCTTAAAACCATAGCCCACAGATCCTTTTACAGCAATTTTATTTGATAATTCATAACGTAATGCTGTTTTAGGACTGAATTGCGATTTATATTTATTGTGGTTATCAAAACGAGCACCAAGAATGATATTTAATTTGTCATTCGGATTCGTGTCGTATTGTAAATATATATAAGGTGAATTAAATTCAGGTTGCGAAGAAAAATCAGTTCTAATTAAGGTCTCATGATTCCAGCCTAAACCACCAATAAAAGTGCTTTTTTCAGAAGGTATATAAATGCCCCTAGCTTCTGGACGAATTAATAATTGGTTGAAATCAGTTTCACTAAACCTGGAATTGTCAGGATTGTTTAAAAACTCATTTGCTTTATATCTCGTTGCATAAAACTCAAAATAACTGCTCCACTTTTTGTTGTAAGTATGGCTTAATTTTAAATGGGTATTCCATTCGTTTATTTTGCTTTCTCCTTTTAAGTTTTCCGAAGCCACATAATCTTGATTTTGGGTATAATATCTCCCTGAGATAAACAAATTTGTCTTATCATTAAAATTGAAATCAAGTTTTGTATTAAATGTGTAATTGGAATAAGGTTCAACGGTTTTTAATTCATCTTCGGTATTTAAATCATATCCACCGCTCTGAAAACCATTAATAAAACTAGTTATTGACATTTTTTCTTTTTTATAACCTAAGTTCATGCTATTATCATAGGTGCCAAATGATCCCGATCTAGAGTTTAAATCAGCATTAAATCCATTTTTAGGATTTTCAGTAATGATATTTATAACACCACCAAGCGCATCACTACCATACAAACTTGAAGAGGCTCCTTTAACAATTTCAATTTGTTTTATGTTCCCTACGGTAATCCTACTAATGTCTAAAGTGCCAGCAGAGCGCCCAATAAGAGGCACACCGTCAATAAGTATTAAGGTATATTGAGCGTCCAAACCTTGCAATTGGATACCTTCTCCGCCCCCAAAATCGGGAACAGTTATAAGTCCAGTTTGCTCGTTTAAAATATCATTTAGCCTTAGAGAATTAATGCTATGGATTTCTTTTTTAGATATTAATAGGGCTGGCAATGGTAAAGAAGATAATTGTCTTTTGGTTCTTGTAGCAGTAATAATAACGTCTTCTAATTTTTCTGTTTTAGTTGAGTCTTGAATGATTGTATTCTTTTCTTGTGAAAATAATAGGCAACTAAAAAAAAACAGAAAAAATATTAAAATATTATTTTTATTTAGACTCATTCTATATAAATTTGTCGCAAATATATAAGTTATTTTTATTTAATCTAAATAAGAACAAAATAAATTTTAAATTTTAACAACCATAATCAAACCCTTAAAAAAGAATGAAACGAGTAACACTTTTAGCTGTTTTTGCACTAGCATTCATTAGTAATAGCCATGCCCAAAACAAAAAAAAACAAGATCAGAAAGCCATTAAAAGTATGTGTGGATGTTATGATGTAAGCTTCAATTTTGCTGAAACATTTCAATATTCCAACGACCCTAACTACAAACCATCCCCAGTGAAACATGATAAAGGTTTAGAGTGGGTACAATTAGTAGAAGATTCAGACAACAAAATAGTGATGCAACATCTCTTAATCGTTGGAAAAGCAGATAATCCATACATTGTAAAGCATTGGAGACAGGATTGGCTTTATGAAAATACCGATTTGTATATATATAATGTTAATAATACATGGAAATATATAAGCCTTCCCAAAGAGCGGGTAAAAGGACAGTGGACACAGAAAGTATTTCAAGTAGATGACAGCCCAAGGTATGAAGGTTCAGCAACTTGGATACACGCCGATGGTAAAAGCTATTGGGAAAATACAACCGATGCCCCATTGCCACGACGCGAACACACCATACGCAACGATTACAATGTGATTGTAAGAACAAATAAACATGAAATTGTTAAAGAAGGCTGGATTCATGATCAAGATAACAGCAAGGTAGTAAGAAAAGAAGGAGAGAACGATTTTGTTCTAGCTGAAGAAAAAGGATTTGATAACTACAGAAAAGTTGATGATAGTTATTGCAAAGCAGCTCAAAACTGGTGGAAAGAAAATCAATCTACTTGGGCAAAAGTAAGAGCCAAATGGGATGGTGTTTTTAACAGAAACAAAGATATAAGTTTAGAAACCGCCGTTGATGGAAAACCTTTATATGATTATTTGTTCTCTGATGATTTCTCAAATAAAGAAGATGATATAAATAAAACCATTGATGCCTTTATAAAATAGGTTTAAAATGAATGAATTAAGCTCAAAATAAATGTCATATGTGCCATAGTCTTGTAACAATTTCAAAAGTAAAAAGCGGTGAACTTACATTCTGCAACACTTGTAACAGCTATCATTTAGAATTTAATAATCTATATTTTGAGCTTAATTCCATTCAATTTATAAAATTGAAAAATTTCCTTTTAGAAATTGATATTGCATATTGGGAAATTAATTATGCCCATACAGGATTTAAACGAAAAATACCCATTACTTCCATGAATCAAAACATTGTCTTAATGTTTAATAGACAGGAAATAGAAGAGTTAAAAACATTGGTTTTAAAAAAGAAAACAGCTCTTTTTTTAAATGTTGACGATATAGATTATCAGTTTATTTTGAATTAGTGTCCTCTAATTCGTCTTCATTTAATTCTTCACCTATTGGTTTACCGTTAACAATAATATTAGGAAAAATCATGGGGACTAAAGATTTTATAGGGTTGTAAAGCACAGATTGGTCTTTGTCATTATCATTTACAAACATAATATTAGCATGCATTTTATCTAAAACAATTAAGAACACACTTAATATTAATGCTAATTTTAAACCACCAAAAGCAGCTCCAAATATTTTATTGACTAAGCCCAACATAGCAAAATCCGCTAATTTTGTTAAAGCTTTGCCCGCTAAAGAAATTATTAAAACAATGATTACAAAAGTCGATATAAGAGCCACAATATTAACGGTGTTTTCCTCCCATTCCACTTTATCTTTTAAAAATGAAGCTGTAAAATTACTAAAATGGAATGCCCCATATATTCCGGCAATTAAAGCAACAAGAGAGGCCAATTCAACAAAAAAACCACGTATAAAACCACGTATCAGTCCTAAAATCAACAAAGCAAGTAAGCCAATATCTAAAACACTCATATTATAAATATTTTTATCAAATATAAGTTAACTTTGCCACTTTATAAAGTGCAATAAAATGGCTAGAGACGAACAATTAAAAGAACGCTGGGATTTGGTAGTAAAAAAACTATCCAATCAATTTGCAGATGGAGATACTTTAGATTTGGATGCTATTATTTATTTAATAGGTATACAAGAACTTGGGCAATTAGACAAAACATTTAAAAAAGACCAAAAGTTAGATTTAATGCATATTGCCATTTGTAAGTTGCTAAAGCCTTACGGTTATTACGAATTGGATTTTGTAGATAATGAAGGTTGGCCACATTACAAAGCATTAGCAACCTTACCACACTTAAAAGCTGGAGAACAAGCTGTTTTAATGAAAGAAGCCATTGTTAACTATTTTTTAGAATCCAATTTCATTAATTAGTTTTGCAATCTGTTTAATTTTCCACAGATTACTTCATCGTTTCCTCCTTATAATGACGATAATTTAATTAAATTTGCCATCATTTTTGAATTGATATTATGATACATAAGATAAAAGAACTTATAGCTGAAGCCGAAGCCTTTAAAGCACAATCCAAAGAAGAGATTGAAGCTTTCAGAATAAAGTATTTAGGAAAAAAAGGATTGCTTAATGACTATTTTGCCGAGTTTAAAAATGTAGCAAACGAACAAAAAAAGGAATTTGGTCAAGTTATCAATACGCTTAAAAAAACGGCTGAAGATAAAGTGAATGCCCTAAAAGAAGAGTTAGAAAGCAAAGAAGTCGTAAAAGGTATTTACAACGATTTATCTCGTCCTGGTGAACCCATTCAAATTGGAGCAAGACATCCTATTTCTATAGTTAAAAATCAAATCATTGATATCTTTTCAAATATTGGATTTAATGTAAGTGAGGGACCAGAAATTGAAGATGATTGGCATAACTTTACTGCTTTAAACTTACCTGAGTATCATCCAGCACGCGATATGCAGGATACGTTTTTTATTCAGACCCATCCAGATATTTTATTGCGAACGCATACCAGTTCTGTTCAAGTGCGTTATATGGAAAATAACCAACCCCCTATCCGTACCATTTCTCCAGGTCGTGTGTATAGAAATGAAGCGATTTCGGCGCGTTCTCATTGTTTTTTCCATCAAATAGAAGGCTTGTACATAGATAAGAATGTGAGTTTTGCAGACTTAAAGCAAACACTTCAATATTTCACCACCGAAATGTTCGGAAAATCTAAAATACGTTTACGTCCATCCTATTTTCCATTTACTGAGCCAAGTGCTGAAATAGATGTGTATTGGGGGTTGAGTACAGAAGCGGATTACCGAATTACCAAAGGAACAGGCTGGTTAGAGATTGGAGGTTGTGGTATGGTGGATCCCAATGTATTAGAGAATTGTAAAATAGATTCTAAAGAATATTCTGGTTTTGCTTTTGGTATGGGTATAGACCGTATTGCCATGTTATTGCACCAAATAAGCGATATTAGATTGTTGAGTGAAAATGATGTTCGCTTCTTGGAACAGTTTAAATCAGCACTATAGTTTTTAAATGAAGTTCATAAAAATCAACCGATTTTTAATCGGTTTTTTTATTTAACATTTATTTAACTTCGTTTGGTTCGGTTAGTTCCGAACTAATTGTACTTTTGCGAAAATTTTTTAAACATGATTACTTGTCAACATAGAGGTGCTCTTATTGAAAAGTTGGGAATTTTATTAGAAACTAAAGACCAATTGGCACCTGTCGCAGCTCGAATCAAAGCGTATATTATTCTTAAAGGAAAATCGGGAACCACATTTGAAGATTTGGTATCAGACCTATGTGCTAGTAAAAGCACTATTTCTACCCATTTGAATCATTTACATGATTTAAAGAAAATTGTCTATTTCACAAAACTTGGAGATAGAAAGAAATATTTCATTATCAATAAAGATTCTGTATGTCAAAACATTGATGCCATGATAGCATCTTGGGACAATGAAAAGGAGTTGCATCTTGAAATTAAAAAATATAAGGAAAAAGTGAATGCGTCTGGGGTTTTAGACGACGATTCAAAATTCGATTTAGAATTACATGACAATTTCATTGAATTTTGTGAAGAAGTCACAAAAGCAGTATTAAAATTACGAACAAAAATAGCAGAGAAAAACAATAAATTTTAACCAATCAATAATGAGAAATATCAACCTAAAATCAATACTAATTCCAAGTTTAACAGCGCTTATGTTATCAAGTTGCGGCAATAAAGATGCCAATCAACCAGCGGGACAAACTCAGGCGGCTGCCTTTCCAGTATCGCAATTGGAAAGTAAAACAGTAACGGGAAGTCAAGAATACCCAACCAATATCGAAGGCATCATAAATAGTGATGTACGAGCAAAAGCAACAGGCTACGTTCAAAAAGTATACGTAGATGAAGGCCAGAAAGTGCATAAAGGACAAATATTATTCAAACTGGAAACACAATCTTTAAGTCAGGATGCGGGTGCAGCCAAAGCAAGAATTAATGTTGCACAAGTTGAGGTTGATAAATTAATTCCTCTGGTTGAAAAAAATATCATCAGTCCTGTACAATTGGAAACGGCTAAAGCTAATTTGGCACAGGCCAAAGCCAATTACAGTAGTATTTCAGCAAACATTGATTATGCCACGGTAAAGAGTCCGGTCAACGGCTATGTGGGAGCCATTAATTTTAGAGAAGGTTCTTTGGTAAGTCCGAATGATGCCACGCCATTGACCACTGTCAGTGACATACAACAAGTATATGCATTTTTTAATTTAAACGAAGCAGATTATTTAAACTTTTTGCAAAATACCAAAGGGAAAAATTTGGATGAAAAAATCAAAAATTTTCCAGAAGTGAGTTTGTTATTGGCCAATGGAAATACCTATCCTGAAAAAGGTAAAATCCAAACAAGTACAGGGCAAATCAACCGAAGCACCGGAACAGTAAGTTTTAGAGCGCTATTTAACAACCCAAATCAATTATTAACCAATGGTAACAGTGGTAGAATTAAAATCCCTGTTGTGTATGAAGATGCCATAGTAATACCACAAGCGGCAACGCTAGATCAACAAGGTCATATTGTGATTTTTAAAGTGGGAGAAAACAACACGATTACATCTGCTTTAATCACTATTAAAGGTCGAGTTGATAATTTATATGTTGTAGAATCTGGCGTTAAGGCAGGCGATAAAATTGTAGTTACAGGTATTGGGAAGTTAAGAAATGACATGCCCATTACGCCACAAAACGTTCCTTTCGATAGTATTATTAAGCCCATTAGCCCATTATTTAAAAACTAGAACCTTTCCATCATGCTAAAAACATTTATTGAAAGACCTGTACTTTCTACAGTTATTTCTATCATTATATTATTGCTTGGATTCATAAGTATTTCAAGCTTGCCCATAGAACAATATCCAGATATTGCTCCACCAACCATAAAGGTAACAACCTCCTATCCCGGAGCCAACGCAGAGACGGTTTTGGAGAGTGTCATCATTCCCATTGAAGAACAAATAAATGGTGTTGAGGGAATGACCTATATCACCTCGACAGCCTCCAATAATGGAGGTGCAGATATCACTGTATATTTTAATCAAAATGTGGATGCCGATGTTGCCGCTGTAAACGTTCAAAATCGAGTATCGAGAGCTAATTCTTTGTTGCCTCAAGAAGTAAAGCAAATTGGTGTCATTACACAAAAGCAGCAAACAAGTGCGTTGATGTTTTTGTCCCTTTATTCAGATAATGAAGACTATGATGCCACATTTATTCAGAATTATTTAAAAATTAATGTGATTCCTGCACTTCAACGAATTAATGGTGTTGGAGATGTGAATGTATTTTCTCAACAAGATTACGCCATGCGTATTTGGTTGAAACCAGAAAAATTGGCGGCGTATAACTTAATTCCTTCCGACATAACTGGAGTCTTAAAAGAACAAAACTTAGAAGCTGCCGCTGGTTCTTTAGGAGAAAATAGTGGTGAAGCGTTTTCATATGTTGTGAAATACAAAGGACGTTTTAAAGAAGAAAAGCAATACGCTGATATAGTTGTAAAAGCACTTCCTAATGGAGAGTTGTTACGATTAAGTGATGTTGCTTCTATTGAGTTAGATGCACAATCTTATGGTTCAGGGGCTATGAGTTTAGGTAAACCAGCCGTTTTTATGGGTATTTTTCAAACAAAAGGCTCGAATGCACAAGAAATCATTGAAAATATAAAAATCACTTTAGATGGTGTTAAAAAAGACTTACCAAAAGGACTGGATATTTTTATTCCTTATGATACCAGTTTGTTTTTAACGGCCTCTATAGATAAAGTAGTCAGCACCTTAGTTGAAGCATTCTTTTTGGTATTCTTGGTGGTATTTCTTTTTTTACAAGACTTTAGGTCAACTTTAATACCAGCTATTGCTGTACCAGTATCTATTATTGGAACGTTCTTCTTCTTAAACTTATTTGGCTATTCCATAAACTTGTTAACCTTATTTGCGGTTGTTTTGGCCATTGGTATTGTGGTCGATGATGCCATTGTAGTGGTTGAAGCTGTGCATGCCAAGTTAGACTATGGTGAGAAGAATGCTAAAAAAGCCACACTGGATGCCATGCACGAAATATCAGGAGCTATTATATCTATAACATTGGTTATGGCGGCGGTTTTTATTCCTGTAACTTTTGTTGAGGGGCCTACCGGGGTTTTTTATAAGCAATTTGGGGTCACATTAATTATAGCCATTCTTATATCTGCTGTAAATGCCTTAACTTTAAGTCCAGCTTTATGTGCGTTACTTTTAAAATCACATAATGAAGATGAGGAGCTAAAAAGTAAAAATCCTATACAACGATTTCATGCCCTTTTTAATCGTGGATTTAATGCTACTGTTGAAAAGTATGGAAGATCACTCCAGTTTCTTTATAAACAGAAATGGATCTCAGCCGTGTTATTAATTATAGCAGTTGTAGGTATCTTTTGGGCATCAAAAACAACCCCAGCAGGATTTGTTCCTAATGAAGATAGAGGGATTATTTTTGCTAATATTGAGTTGCCCGCAGGTGCTTCTTTAGATAGAACTAATGAAATAACCCAGAAATTATATAATAAAACGTACAATATATCAGGCGTAGAAGGTGTATCGTTTGTTAGAGGAAGAAGTTTGTTGAGTGGTAGTGGAAGTAATTATGCTATTGGATTTATTAAATTGAAAGATTGGGAAGAGCGCGAAGATCCGTCATTATCTACTACGGCTATTACGGGGCAATTATTTGGGATTGCTTCAACAATTCCAGGGGCCACTATTGTTTTCTTTGCCCCTCCTAGTATTCAAGGTTTTGGTAATTCTGCCGGTTTTGAAGTTAATTTACTAGATAAATTTGGTGGTGATTTTACAGCATTGAGTAGCTATAATCAACAGTTTATGGGTGCTCTAATGAAACATCCAGAAATACAATATGCGCAGTCACCTTTTAACACGAACTATCCTCAATATGAGATGGAAGTCAATGTGCCTTTAGCCAAGGAAAAGGGAGTGGCTATCAACAGTATTTTTTCTACCCTACAAGGATATATAGGAGGTGTTTATGCTTCAGATTTTTCAAGATTTGGAAAACAATTTCGAGTATACATTCAATCATTGCCAGAAGATAGAACAGATGTTAATGCATTAAACGGCATGTATGTTAGAACAGATTCTGGGCAGATGACCCCAATTACACAGTTCATCACATTAAAGCGTGTATATGGACCACAATCGGTAACCCGTTTTAATTTATTCAATTCCGCAACCATAAGTGGTGCTATCAACCCAGGATATAGTACAGGTGATGCTATTAAGGTTATTGAAGAAGAAGCTGCAAAGTTGCCAAATAATTATACCGTTTCCTATTCGGGTTTAACCCGAGAAGAAGTGAATGCAGGAAGCCAAACAACGTTCATATTTGTGTTAAGTATTCTGTTTGTTTATTTCTTGTTATGTGCTCAATACGAAAGTTATATTTTACCTCTTGCCGTAGTGTTTTCTATACCTTTTGGAGTTTTTGGAGCTTATGTAAGCACAAAGTTCTTAGGATTGGAGAATAATATTTACTTCCAAATCGCCCTAATCATGCTTATTGGTTTATTGGCGAAAAATGCTATTCTTATTGTTGAATTTGCGCGACAAAGAAGGGAAAACGGTGAATCCATTGTCGGTGCCGCTATCCATGGGGCCAAAACACGTTTACGTCCGATTTTAATGACTTCATTTGCCTTTATTTTAGGATTGATGCCATTAGCTTTGGCTAAAGGTGTGGGTGCGGCAGGAAACAGATCCATTGGTACAGGGGCTGCCGGAGGGATGCTTATTGGTACCATTTTGGGTGTATTTGTCATCCCTATTCTATTTATTTTATTTCAATGGTTACAAGAAAGAATTTCAAGTAAACCAGCTATTAAAACTATTGAAGAATAACACTATGAAATCTATAATAAAACACAAATTTTTTGGTAAAGCAGTACTCATTATCGTCATGGCTTTTACATTACAAAGTTGTTTTGTAGCCAAGAGTTATGAGCGACCAACATTGAATGAAACTCAAAATTTATTCAGAACAGACCATTTGCCAACCGATAGTTTATCGATGGCAGATGTGTCTTGGAAAAGCATGTTTACTGATCCCTATTTAAATGACTATATTGATGAAGGTCTTGAAAATAATATTGACATTCGAGTTGCCATCCAACAAATAGTAGCTGCTGAAGCTTATTTAAAACAAGGCAAAGCGGGTTACTTGCCCACATTAAACGCAAAGGCCGCTATGACACATCAAGAATTAGCAAGAAACAGTCAATTTGGTTCTTTTTTTAATGGTGCTTTAGACCAATATGAATTATCTGGGGCTCTATCTTGGGAAGCCGATATTTGGGGAAAAATAAGAAGCAATAAACGAGCATTTCAGGCAAGTTATTTAAAAAGTGTTGCCGCACATCAAGCTGTGAAAACACAATTAGTATCCAGTATTGCATCAACGTATTATCAATTGTTGGCTTTAGATGCACAATTAGCCATAACAAAACAAACCATTGCAACACGCGAAAGTAGTGTGGAAACCATTCAAGCATTAAAAGATGCCGGACAAGTAAATCAAGTTGCGGTAGACCAAAATATTGCTCAGTATAATAATGCGAAAGCACTTCAAGTGGATTTAGAAACGGCTATTTTTAAAACAGAAAATACCCTAAGCATTTTGTTGGGAAAAACACCTCAGTCCTTTGAAAGAAGTGATATAAATGCTCAAGTCATGGAGTCCGATTTAAAACTTGGGGTACCCGCAACCTTGTTAAGTAATCGTCCAGACCTTATGGCTGCAGAATATAATTTGATTCAGTCATTCGAGTTAACTAACGTGGCAAGAAGCAATTTTTACCCATCCTTAACATTAACAGCAACTGGTGGTTTTCAAAGTTTGGATTTAGATCAATTGCTTAATGCCAACTCTCTGTTTGCCACTATTGTTGGAGGCTTAACGCAACCTATTTTCAATCAGCGAAAAATAAAAACTCAAAATGAAGTTGCTAAAGCACAACAAGAAGAAGCTTTATTAAATTTTAAAAAATCACTTTTAGTAGCTGGTAACGAAGTCTCGAATGCATTGTACACTTACAAAGCTGAAACTAAAAAATTTGAGTATAGACAAAATGAAGTTGAAGCTTTAAGAAATGCAGAAAGCAATTCCGAAGAATTGTTAAAAAACGGCTATGCCAATTATTTAGATTTGTTAACAGCTAGACAAAGTGAGTTAAGTGCTGAATTGAATGTTATAGATAGTAAATTACAGCAATTATTATCGGTTGTAAACCTTTATGAAGCCCTTGGTGGTGGTTGGAAGTAACAATTAAAGAAAATGATTAGTAAATCTGAACTTTTGGAATGTTCTATTACAAACTTTACAAAGTTTGGCAGCAAAAGTTTCACTTTAGATGAGCTTGCGAGTCAAATGGGTATGTCTAAAAAAACGATTTACAATTATTTTAAGAATAAAGAAGATTTAGTGTCGGAGAGTGTTGGGTATTTGATTAAAAAAATCAAAAACGATATGGATTCAGCTGTACTTCAACATACCGATCCAATTGTTAAGATTATAGAAATTTATAAAATTGGATTTGATTATTTTAAATGTTTTAAACCCTCATTTATATTCGGATTGAAAAAATACTATCCGAAGGCAAGTGAGGTGTTTGAAACGTTTAGAAATTACATTGTTTATGAAAAAGTATATAATTTATTGCTTGAAGCACAGAGCAAAAGATTATTTAGAGACCATGTTAACTTAAAATTGGTTTGCGATTTGTACTTTTTAAGAATAGATGATATCGCTTATAAAAAAAGCAACATTTTTGATGTTTATTCTAATAAAGAGCTACTAGAACATTTAATAATTCACAACCTAAAAGGAATTTGTAGTGATAGTTATTCAAATGCTTATTTTGAATAGTTTGTTTATTTTTACAACATGAAAAAAGATATTGAGATTCCCAAGGTAGAAGACGTATATGTTGCCGTTGTTTATGAATACAATGATATTTACAAAATAAATGATTGGAATGCCTATATTATAAATGATAAAGTCATTGATTTAGAGATGGTCCTTATCGTTACTAATGGTTATAATGAAGAAAAAATAACCTCTACATTCAGAAAAAAGTTGGATATATTACCTAAAAAAAGTTATGCCAAAATCGAGTTGATGCAAGAAGCATTATTTGCATTAAACAACACCTTTAAAGTCTCCTTTTTTGAAGGCAACAAGATGTTTGACAAAACCTTTTTGTTTAGAAAAAACACTATTAACTTAAAGGCATTGCAACCAATTCCTTTAATGGAAGTTAGGGGTGTTTTGGTGAAATAAAGCCATTGTCTTGCAGATATTTTCTAAAAGGGAAGAATGGCAAGTTCTCCTCCTTTGGAGGAGCTAGAGGAGAGTTTTTTAATCCAACTTCTCCGTTAACTTTTTAAACACTTTTTTAGGATTTTTATTTTCGTATAAAACCTCATAAACCGCATCTATAATAGGAAGTTTTGTTTTTTGCTTGTTCTTTTCATTAAGCAAATGGGCACTTTTGGTAGCGTAATAGCCTTCGGCAACCATGCTCATTTCCATGATAGCCGATTTTACCGTATAGCCTTTCCCTATCATATTACCAAACATGCGGTTTCTAGAAAAAATGGAATAACCCGTGACTAACAAATCACCTAAATAAGCCGAGTTATTGATATTGCGTTTCATTTTATGCATTTTGCGAATAAAACGTTTCATCTCACGTATCGAGTTGCTCATTAACACGCTTTGGAAATTATCGCCGTAACCCAAACCGTGTGCAATTCCAGCTGCGATGGCGTAAATATTTTTCAGCATGACGGCATACTCAACGCCAATAATATCGTCACTAATCTTGGTTTTTATATAGTCGCTAGATAAGTTTTTAGCAATCGCTTTGGCTTTAACGGAGTCCGAACATGAAATCGTTAGATATGATAAACGCTCTAACGCTACTTCTTCGGCATGGCAAGGTCCTGCAATAACAGCAATATTATCGTAAGGGACTTTATAAAATTCATGAAAATGCTCACCAACCAAAAGCCCCGTTTCTGGCATGATGCCCTTTACAGCAGATACAATGGTTTTTTCAGAAATATCAACCGTTAATTTTTCTAATTCGCTATGCATAAAAGCAGAAGGAATTACAAAAATTAATACATCGGCATAGGTTGCTATTTCATTAATATCATTACTAAGCTTAAGTTGTTCCATATGAAATTCAACCGAACTTAAATAATTAGGGTTATGTTGTTCTCGTAATAAATGCTCTTTTGTATACACACTTCGCATATACCAACCTACTTCATTTAAATTTTCGCAAAGCATTTTCACAATAGCCGTTGCCCAACTACCTGCACCAAAAACAGCATATTTTAAAGGAGTATCCATAAATAATGTCATTGTTAACACTTCAAAAATACATAAAATATTACTGAAAGGCAGGTGAAGAAAACATTAACAAAAATTTTTTGGCACGTGTTTTGAAATCCATTATGTATGAATCCTAAAAATGTTTGATTATGAAGACTATAAAATTACTTTTAAGTGTGGTATTAGTAACCTCCCTTTTTACATCTTGTTCTGTGCAAGTTAATGATTACGATGAACCACAACCGACTATATCTATAAATCAGTTATTGAATTCTTATGAGTTGTGGTATGTAGATGTTAATAGAACACAAGGTTATGGAACCACGCCGTTTTTGCAAAAGGCATTTACCATATCTTTTAGAAACGGAGTTCTTTATGCTAATAATAATTTGGTTGGAATAGGTTCCAGTGGAAATGGTTTTGGTATCGATGTAGCAAGTTATGATGCCTATGATATGATTTTAGATGTTAACCATGATATTGATGGGTTTTCAACTTTTGATGTCTATCAAATTGATAATAATACCATTGAATTGTACAACCCTAATAACGATACGTCTTATTTTTTAGATGGTTACCAACGTAGCAATTTCGATTACGATTTTGTATTTTATGATAACATTCATTACTTCTTGCAAGAATATGGAGCTTGGGAAAAAACATACACCAGTAATTTTGGAGCCATCAATGAGTTTGATAATGAAAATTATTTACAGTTTTTAGCTGGCGGTAATGACAGTGAGTTTAGAAGTTCTCAAGATGCTAATGGTAGCAATATCAATAATTTATATTGGGATTATACAGGGGTTTATGGTGTTGGTAATATTAGTGGAGATGCCTATTTAAAAACTTTAACATTAGATTATGATTTCTTCAACAATGAACATTTCGAATTGAGCGTTATTAATGATGGAAAGATAGAATTATATCATCCAAGTTCTGGAACGGTATATGAGTTTGTAGGTAGAGGATATATACAATATCTAAAAGAAAGTAATGCAAAAGATAAAACTGTGACACAAAAAGATAAGTTACGTAAGTTTAGAAAAGATAAAGTTGACAACCCAAGAGAAAACACGAGGGTTAAAATATAGATTTTTGGTTGGTTATTTAGTTTTGAAAACCGTTTAAAGACATCGTTCTTTAGGCGGTTTTCTTTTTTGTTTAACGCTTAGTGATGTCTTGGAAAGTGGAGTGTTTGTGAGCGAGGATGTTGGAAGAAACATCAGAAAGACCATAACCTTTGATTAAACACTTACAGAAGCATCATTTTTATATTGGCAATAGTTTTATTCAATTTTAAAAGAGGCCCTATATATTTTACTTAAACCGTTATTGCTTTCGTTAATGTATTTATTGAAATCTGAAATAGTATTAAATTTTCTTGGTTTTAAGTCATTTCGTTTGCTTGTAAAATACAATATTTGGTTTTTCTCATCATAAAATGGGCAATATTCCATATATTCAGTATTGATAGGAGTCCCTAAATTTGTTGCTTTTTTCCATGTTCCATTGCCATCCTTTTTGGAAATGTATAAATCACCACTTCCTTGACCATCTTCTTCTTTGTATTTTGAGAAAATTATAAAATCTTCTTTTTCTGATATAAATGCATTAAACTCATAACCAGGACTATTTATGTTTTCGTTTAATAAAACGGGGCTTGAATATTTATCGCCTTCCCATTTACAAAAATAAATATCATCTTTTCCAAAACCCTTAGGAGATACCATTGTGAAATATAAATTGTTGTTTTTACTAACGGAAGGATAAAATTCATCCAATTCTGAATTAATGGGGTCTCCTATGTTAATGGGATCCGACCATGCATCCTCTTTGTTATTTCTTTCTACATACCAGATATCAAAATCTTTTTTAGTACTAATAGAGTCATTTAATGGTCTGTTAGAAACAAAAAACAATCGGTTATTATTAAATGATAAAAATGGTTCTAAATACATATATGAATCACAAAAGGGTAATAATTCTGGTTTTGACCATTTATTATTTTCCTTTTTGATACAGACCAGTTGCGAAATTTCCTGATTGGGGCTTTGTATAGTGAAAAATGCTTCATTTCCGTCTTTTGAAATATTAAAATCTCGCACATTATAAAACTGATTTAGTGAATTATCAAATTGAATAATATCAGATTTATTCTGTGCTGATAATAAGTTTGAAATGAAGATTAATAAAAAGGGGAGTCTAATTTTTTTCATTGTTAAAGTTTTATCAGGGAATTATTGCTTACTTCAAGACGTAAAATTTTTTATCATATCAAGATTTTTTATTTTTTTACGACAGTACTCTTGAAGTATAAAAAACGATTGTTTTTTTTATGCTTTGATCAGAAATCAGTTCTTTTCTGTTAAAATCCATCGGAAATTCCTGCTAAAAAATAAATATTCTAATGTATTCTTGAAAAACTAGAATTAATCCATCGGGATATTAACTTTCCAATGTTCGGCGATAGCTTTTAATTCGGCTTTAGTTAAATAAGTAATGGCGCCATGTTTTGGTCTTTCAAAGTTTGTAGTTTTCATCACGCCATCATTAAAATTACCAAGATGGGTATAGGTTTTAAAATCTTTAGTTTCACTAAAACCCATATTGTTGGGGCGTGCACCGTAAACATCATACATCAATACATAGGTATCGGTTCTTAAACGCTTAAACACATTAGGTGCTTCGGTTGAAACGGTGTTAGGATCAATACGTATATCTTCAGGTTCATAACCTTCATTTATTTTGTTTGAGACAGCATGGTGAATAGAAGCTTTCGATACATAAAACATGTGATATGTGTCACCAACCTTGGTTATATCGGCATCAATACCACCAATGTTCTCAATTTTTTTAGGTACTGTTTCCAGTTTGGTAAAATCATCATTAGCATAAGAATAATAAATGTTTGCATAATCATTATTATAACGTATGGTGAAATAAACCATCATTTTTTTAGCAACGGGATCATACACGGTTTCTGGTGCCCAAGAACAATCGATATCACCCAATTCAGGGAATGCTAAATCTACCCGAAAATCGGAATGTGACCAATGTATTAAATCATAAGATTTCATTAAAACCAGCGCACGGTTATTTCCCCAGCCATATTTTTCTTGAGGGCGTTGCCATTCGGTTTCCCTGAAGCCTGCTCGTTTACCAAAAATATGTAAATCGGTCATAGCTAAATAGAAAGCACCATCTGGGCCTCTTGTAATATGAGGATCGCGAACCCCTTTTTGTTCCGCAAGTTCCGAGCCTATAAAAATGGGTTCACCATTATTAAGATCAGTAAAAGAGTAGCCATCTGGGCTAAAGGCCATGTAAGCCGATTGAGATTGATCTTTAAAATAAACCAATAAATAACCGCTCAAATCCTTTTCTTTGAACGTTTTGTTTTTATAAATTTCTGGCTTAGACACGATCTCGATACCAGTAAATGGTCTTGCTTCTTTATCTTGTGCGAAACTATTCATGAAGATAAAGAAACAATAAGGAGCTAAGAGAATAAATAGATTATTTGATTTCATAATATTAGAAAAATATTTAGTGTTGTTGGAATTAATTTAGGCAATATAATAAGAAATATATAGAAAAGTTAAGAATTTAAAGCTTCAATACCAATATATTATAAGTTTATTCATCTTAAATAATTATAATATTTACTTTTATAATTATTTAAGTGAAATTTTAAAAATGCCATACCAAGCAGATTCTATAGAACATTACATCAGTCAGCTTCCTGAAGATAGAAAACAGCCTATAAATAGATTAAGAAATATAATAAAAGCCAATTTACCCAAAGGTTTTGAAGAAGGTATAAGTTATGGTATGATTGGGTTTTATGTGCCTCATTCAATTTATCCGAATGGGTATCATTGCGACCCTAAACTACCATTGCCGTTTTTAAATATTGCTTCACAGAAAAGTTCTATTAATTTTTATCATATGGGTATGTATGCAAAACCAGAGTTACACGATTGGTTTGTGGCTGAATTCATTAAGTATAGCAAGCGTAAATTAGATATGGGTAAAAGCTGTATACGTTTTAAATATATTGATGACATTCCTTATGATTTAATAGCGGAATTATGTAAAAAAATAACCCCACAGGAATGGATTTCAATTTACGAAAAAGCTTTTAAAAAATAAAAACAAGACATATTGGAATATATACAAATTCTTCAATCGTTTCATTTATCAGTTTTTCAATGGCTAGCTATAGCTTTAGCAGGTTTCTTATTAGGTGTTTCAAAATCAGGAATTAGCGGTATAAGCATTATTATAGTTTTAATACTAGCTTTTGTTTTTGGGGAAAAAGCATCGACAGGTGTTTTGTTGCCTATGTTGGTATGTGCAGATATATTGGCCGTTATTTATTATAACCGCCATGCGCAATGGAACTATATAATTAAATTAATCCCATTTATGATTGTGGGTGTTTTAGTTGGAGTTTGGTTGGGAAATGATGTTTCCGAAATTCTTTTTAAAAGAATTATGGCCACTATCATTATTGTTTCGGTTCTTATCATGATTTATACTGAAAATAGAAAAAAAACCATCCCAAATAACAGATTATTCGCATACACTTCTGGGTTTATGGCGGGTTTTGCTACTATGATAGGCAATTTGGCAGGTCCCATAGCTAATGTTTATTTTTTGGCTATTAAGTTGCCAAAAAATGAATTTATTGGTACAGCAGCCTGGGTGTTTTTTATTATTAATGTTTTCAAGTTGCCTTTTCACTTTTTCGTTTGGAAAACGATAACTACAGAAACGCTTACATTGAATTCGATATTAGTTCCAGCTGTAGTTTTTGGCTTTTTTGTGGGAGCTTATATAGTGAGATTAATTTCGAATTTAAATTACAGACGTTTTATAATAGTGGTAACGGTAGTTGGAGGCATTATTTTATTATTAAGATAACGAGTTACTTATAAATTAATTCAAATTTTTATTACATTTATGTTCTAACTATAAAACCAACAAATCATGTCTGACGAAAATAATTTTAAAGATGATCTAAACAACATGGCAGATGAAGCCAAAGAAACTGCTAAAGAGTTTAGCGACGGTGCAAAAAGTGTTGCTTCTGGCGATAATAAAAAATTAGTCGCGGGAATTCTTGCTATTTTAATAGGTTCTTTAGGAATTCATAAATTTATTTTAGGTTATACTAAAGAAGGAATAATACAAATTATTATAAGTATAGTAACTTGTGGGATAGCAGGAATAATACCTTTTATAGAAGGCATTATATACCTAACAAAATCTGACGAAGAATTTTACTTAACTTACCAAGTAGGCAAAAAGCCTTGGTTTTAAAAATCACTAAGCCAAAAATTAAACTTTGGCTTTTTTAATTAAATTTAATATCGTAATATTGCAATATTAAAATAACAACATGGGAATTACAAAAACACAAATATTTACGGAAAAGCAAAATGATTTGGCTCAGTTTTTTAAAGTGCTTGGGCATCCTGCTCGAGTTGCCATTTTGCAATATATAAGTAGCCAAAATGCCTGTATTTGTAATGATTTGGTTGATGAAATTGGTTTGGCACAAGCCACTATTTCCCAGCATTTAAAGGAGTTAAAAAGCATTGGGTTACTTACAGGTGAAGTAGAAGGGAAAAGTATGTGTTATTGTATTAATGTTGAGCGTTGGAGCGAGATACAAAGTCAACTAAACCAATTTTTTAATACTACAAAATCAAAATGTTGTTAGATCTTTAAACGTCATTTTTGCGAAAGCGGAAATCTAAATCTTAAAAAAATTAAGTATGAAAACACTGGAATTATTTAAAGTATTAGAGCAAAATCAAGATAAATCTTTACTCTTTGAATATGCTGCAAATCAATTTGTAGGCGCTAATTACCATATTACAGAAGTAAAGCATATTAGGGTAGATTCTGTAGATTGTGGTTCACAAACTGATTCTTGGAAAGAGACTATCATTCAACTTTGGGAAAGTCCAAATGAATTGGGTAAGATGGATTATTTATCGGTTTACAAAGCTTTGGGAATTCTTAAAAAAGTCGGTAAAATGAAACCATATGATTTAGATGCTGAAGTGAAATTTGAGTATGGTAATGCCAAATTTCATACGGCACAACTGTTTGTTAACGATTTCGAAATAGAAGACAAGAGACTTATATTTAAATTGGCTATTGAAAAAACACAATGTAAAGCCAGTGACATTTGTGGTGTCTCGAAAGTTTTAGAGACTGTTGAAAATAACGAACCTTGTTGTTCACCAGATGGAAATTGTTGTTAAGCAATATGTTTGCCATTTCTGAGAAAGCAGGAATCCACAAGATTGAGATAATAAAAATAGATTCCTGTTTGTAAGGGAAATCGAAGATTCGACGAAGTCAATGACAGAAACGATGAAAAACATATTAGTGTTATGCACAGGGAATTCGTGTAGAAGCCAAATGGCACATGGTTATTTAAATCATTTTTTAGATACTAGAAAAGTAAAGGTATATAGTGCGGGGATTGAAACACATGGTTTAAATCCGGGAGCTTTAGCTATTATGAAAGAAGATGGGATTAGTATAGACCATCACACATCTAATAATGTAGATGAATATAAAGAGGTGAATTTCGATTACATCATCACCGTTTGTGACCATGCTCATCAGAACTGCCCATATATACCAAGCAAAAATGCTATACGATTACATCATAATTTTTTTGATCCTTCAAAAGTTGTTGGAACAGATGAAGAAAAACATGCTGCTTTTTTAATAGCTAGGGAAGAAATTAAAGAGTATTTTAAAAATTTTATTGAAGAGCATTTTTAATCCTCTACATTATTCTCCATAAACTTACGTTCCAACTCCGCTTGGAACTCTTCCATAACAGGTTTTACGGTGCTTTCGGGTAAGTCTGCTATTTTAATGTACATTAAACCATCCACCGAATTATTAAATAAAGGATCCACATTAAAGGCGACTAAACGGGCATTTTGTTTAATGTATTTTTTAAGCAACACAGGTAGGCGTAATGCTCCTGGTTCTATCTCATCAATAACTTTATCAAATTTGTTTAAATCGGCTTCAGTTTCATCAAACACAAAATCTTTATCGGCATCTTTTAATTTAACCTTGAATTCTTTTTTAGGATGGACATATTGGGCAATATAAGGGTCGTAATAATGCGATTTCATAAACTCAATCATCAACGATTTTGAGAAATTTGAAAACTGATTGCTTATACTTACGCCACCAATTAAAAATTTATGTTCAGGATGTCGCAGCGTAATGTGAACAATACCTTTCCAAAGCAAAAATAAAGGCATGGGTTTTTGTTGGTAATCTTTAATGATAAAGGCACGGCCCATTTCTATGGATTGGCTCATCATTTTATAAAGTTCGGGTTCAAACCTAAACAAATCTTGCAAATAAAAACCGTCAATCCCGTAACGCTCAAAAATTTTGGAGCCTAAGCCCATTCTGTAAGCGCCTGCAATTAACTTACTCTCATTATCCCATAGAAACATATGGTGATAATAAGTATCAAACGCGTCTAAATCTATCGCTTCATTAGTGCCTTCTCCAACCTCTCTAAAGGTGATTTCACGTAATCTGCCAATTTCTCTTAATATGCTTGGTATGTCGTCTGGTTTAGCAAAAAACACTTCAAAGTTTTTGCTTTGTAAAAGTCTGGAATCATTTTTTCGAAGCACTTCTACTTCTTTTTCCATAATAGCAACATTTACGGGAGTGACTATTCGCTTTGGTATTTTAGGTGTTTTTAAGGTAGAAGATATATTATCTAAAATTTTTGATTTTTCTTCAAAGGAATTAGAAAGCATATAGGTTTTACGCCTTAAAAATTCTGAAAACTCATCAAGAGTCGGGTATTCTTTTTGATCGGCAACCGAAATAGGTCTTCCTATTCTAACTTTAATGACCCGACGTTTTTGTGTTAATACTTCCGATGGTAATTTAGCAGTTCTTAACGTGTCACTAATTTTAGATAGTTTGTAAAATAGACGACTGTTTTTAGCGTGAAAATAAATAGGAACCACCGGGACTTCAGCTTTTTTTACCAATTTCATGGCAGCTTCTTCCCAAGGTCTATCTACCATTAATTTACCATCTCTATAGGTAGAAACTTCACCAGCTGGAAAAATGCCTAATGGGCAACCATTTTTTAAATGCACAATAGCATTTTTAAAGCCCGAAATGCTAGATTTTACGTCCTTTCTATCCTCAAAAGGATTTACAGGCATGATGTAAGGCTTTAATGGCTCAATACGATGCAGTAAAAAATTGGCTATAATTTTAAAATCTTTACGCTGCTCTAGCATTAATTTTAAAAGTAAAATACCGTCAATACCACCAAGTGGATGATTGGAGACCGTGATGTAAGCGCCATCTTTTGGTAATCGTTTTAAATCTTCTTCTGGTATTTCAAATTTAATTTGAAACTCATCTAATATACTATCCAAAAAATCAACATCTTTTAAATGCTTATTTCTTGTGTAGAATTTATTGATTGTAGATATTTTTAAAACCTTCATTAATATCCAACCAATAAACGTTCCTATAAAACCATAGTTGTCAACGTTTATGACCTTGGCTATTTCTTTTGCCGAAACTAAACCTATATCTTCCTTTTTAGACATGGGTACAAACCTAATCAATTTTTTTCATTTTTCTCACTTTATGGGCTGTCCTCAGCTAGTTTAAACTTTAAAATACTTAGTCTGTTTTTAAAGAATAAAAATTAGAAAATTATTTATTTAGTAACCATTTGAACAGTGCCCTCCGTTAATTGTTTTAACAAAATAGTTTTGCCTTTTTCTAATTGACTGATAGCGTTTTTATTATAATGCCTTATGGTGTAAAGTGATACATTTTCATGGCAAGTAACTTTAAATTTAGCCTTTAAATCAAGTAATAATTTTTCAAGATTATTATAAATATTATCGACACAAACAGAAAAACTAATAGCAGAATTTTGAATGACATCTACCTTCATTTTATACGTATGTAACTTATTGAAAATATCACTAATATTTTCTTCAACGATATATGAAAAGTCTAGGGATGACAAAGAAATTAAAACTTGATTTTTTTTTACAATAAAACAAGGAATATTAGGCTCAAGAATAAGGTCTTTACCAACCATAGTACCAGGTTCATCTGGTTGTAAAAATGATTTCACATATAAAGGTATTTCTTTCTGTTGTAAAGGTTGTAATGTTTTTGGGTGAATAACAGAAGCACCATAAAAGGCCAATTCTATAGCCTCTCTATAAGATATTTTGTTAAGCAGCTGGGCATTTTCAAAATAGCGAGGATCTGCATTTAATACACCAGGTACGTCTTTCCAAATAGTTACACTATCGGCATTTAAGCAGTAGGCGTAAATAGCCGCAGTATAATCACTGCCTTCCCTGCCTAATGTTGTGGTGAAATTATTGGCGTCACTGCCTAAAAACCCTTGTGTAATGTTTAAAATAGATTTGTTAAAATTATTTGTAATTAAGGTTTGGGTTTCTTCCCAATTTACATTGCCTCTTCTATAATAATTATCGGTTTTAATATGTTCTCTGGCGTCAATCCAATTATTTTTTATTCCAATATTATTGAAATACTCACTTATAATAACCGTAGAAACCAATTCGCCATAACCAATAATCTGATCATAAACAAAGTTGTAATCAGGGGATTTATTAATGTCTAAAAAGCTACTCAATTCATCAAAAAGAGTGGCTACTTTTTTAAATGAAGCATGGTTTTCATCGTCAAATAAATCTAATAAAATGGCATTATGATATTTTTTAACATCTTGAATGGAACTTTGAAGCTCCTTTTTATTGTTAAAATAATTATTAATAACAACTTCTAAAGCATTGGTGGTTTTCCCCATAGCAGAAGCAACAATTAATGTGTTTTTATAACCTACTTTGTGCAATACAGAAGCCACATTTTTTACGCCATTGGCATCTTTTATAGATGCGCCACCAAATTTAAATACTTGCATATTATAATTTTGATATATATTCTTTTATACCTTGTTTACTAAGTTGAACCACATCCCAATCGCGCATAACCTTAGCGCCTTTTTTTTCATAAAATGCTATGGCAGGTTCATTCCAATCTAATACTTCCCAATTAATCCGTTTGACACCTAAATTATGACCGTGTTTAATAACTTCATTTAAAAGGGCGGTACCAAGACCCTTACCTCTAAAAGCTTCTCGAACAATTAAATCTTCAAGATGAATAGCTCTGCCTTTCCAAGTAGAGTATCTATTATAAATCAAAGCAATCCCTTCAATTTTAGAGTCTATTTCGCCAACAAAACATTCAAATTGAGGAAATTCGCCAAAGCCATCATGTTCCAAATCCGTTACTGAAATTTCTACGGCATCAGGTTCTTTTTCAAATATTGCCAATTCATTTATTAATTGCAATACTTGTGGCATATCTTCTTTTTTAGCCTTTCTTATTGTGAAACTCATAATATTTTTAAATTATTTCAAAGATAGTTTAAAGTTGAATAGTTTAGAGGGGAATCTATATCGAAAACGTTGTAGTTTGTAAAAAAATAATAGATATTTGTAGTATTAAAAGCTAGTGTATGTCTCAAAAAATACAAACTTTAGGAGAATTTATTATTGAAAATCAAACATCTTTTAAATATTCTTCAGGTGAATTATCTAGCCTTCTTAATTCCATTCGGTTAGCTGCAAAAATAGTAAATCATGATGTTAATAAGGCAGGATTGGTTGATATTATTGGTGCTGCTGGGGAGATTAATGTTCAAGGGGAAAACCAACAAAAACTAGATGTTTATGCTAACGAGAAGTTTATTCAAACCCTCATAAAAAGAAATATAGTTTGCGGTATTGCCAGTGAAGAGGAAGATGATTTCATTTCGGTAAACAGCCAAGATGAAAACCATCAAAATAAATACGTTGTTTTAATTGACCCATTAGATGGTTCTTCAAATATTGATGTTAATGTATCTGTAGGTACTATTTTTTCAATTTATAGACGTATCACGCCAGTTGGAACACCAGTAACTCTTCAAGATTTTTTACAAAAAGGTAATAAACAAGTGGCGGCGGGCTATATTGTTTATGGAACATCAACCATGCTTGTTTATACGACTGGCGATGGTGTAAATGGATTTACTTTAAATCCTGCAATAGGCTCTTTTTATTTGTCGCATCCAAACATGGAATTTCCAGAAGATGGACATATTTATTCCGTGAATGAAGGGAATTATCTTCAATTTCCCCAAGGTATAAAAAGCTATATTAAATACTGCCAAAAAGATGAAGAAGATAGGCCTTATACTTCGAGATATATTGGGTCTTTAGTCTCCGATTTTCATAGAAATATGATTAAAGGGGGTATTTATATGTATCCACAAAGTTCTAAAAGCCCGAATGGTAAATTACGTTTATTATATGAATGTAACCCCATGGCTTTTTTAGCAGAACAAGCTAAAGGTAAAGCAAGTGATGGATTCAATAGAATTTTAGATATTCAACCAACCGAATTACACGAACGTGTACCTTTTATTTGTGGAAGTAAAAATATGGTTGAAAAATGTGAAGAATTTATGCGAGAAGCTTAATAATAAAAGCGAACTTTTTAGTTCGCTTTTATTATTAGAGAGTTACAAATGCCATGAGGTTTAGTTGATCTCTACTGGTATTTTCAAAAAACTGATTCATATATCCTGTTTCCAATCTTACATTACTGTTTAAATTAAAACCAATACCACCATATAATCTATTTCTATCAAAAACAGAACTTTTTGTATTTAAAAAGATTTCATTGTATGCGGAAAAATAAAAAGGACTCGAATTTTTCAACGGAATATTTAAGCTTAGAAAATAACGAAAACGCATTTTAAAATCATCTTCGACAAAACGTTGTTCAAAACGGTATCTGTGGCTTAATTTAATAGAGCCAATACGTTGGTTTGAAATAAATTGCTGAAAGATTCTGTGTTCATTAATACTAATTTTATCATTGTCAGTTATGTAATTTTTAGATAAAACATAACCATATCCTAGCAACGCATTATTTTTACCTTCATTAAAAGTATATCCTAAACCTGTTCTTAAAAGCAGTTGTTCTAAATCTCCAATAGCATTGTAATTACGGTATTGAACTTCGTTATGGATATTCCATTTCGGATTTAATTTTTTATTTCCAATATATATAAGCCAGTTTCCAAAATTACTGTCTTGAGCATTTAAAAAGTTAGGTAGCGTTAAACATACTATTAACGCTACCATACCTATTTTCTTTTTCATAATATGCTTCAATGTACTTTCACTTTATTCAAAAAATGTTACTTCACCAGTATTGATATCATACATGCCACCAATTATCATGATTTCACCATTTTTCTCCATCTCAGAAAGTATGGGACTTTCGGCATGAATTCTATCAATAGTTAATTTCACATTCATGTGTGATACGTTGTCAACAAACTCTAAATTTTTAGAATTTCTTAAGCTCACATCCAATGGTTCCATTACGGCATTAACAGCGGGTTTTATTTTACTAAGCATGGCTGTTAAATTACCTAGCTTAACATCATCGCAGGCTCCTTTTATGGCACCGCAGCTCGTGTGTCCTAAAACAACAATAAGTTTGGTACCAGCTAGCTTACTTGCAAATTCCATACTCCCTAAAATGTCTTCGTTTACAAAGTTTCCTGCTATACGAGCACTAAAAATATCACCTAAGCCTTGGTCGAAAACCAATTCTGCCGATACTCTGGAATCAATACAGCTTAAAATTGTTGCGAAGGGGAACTGTCCATCGCTAGTATCGTTAACTTGTTCTAATAAATTACGATTAGCCTTTAAATTATTTTGAAATCTTTGATTTCCTTCTTTTAAATATTGTAATGCCTTTTGAGGCGTCATTGTGGCTTGTGTTTCTCTTGTATGTGCTTTCATGCCTTTTTTATGCTTTATATTTTAATTCTTCTAATTTGGGTCTTAGTCTAAAAAACTCAATATAGCTAGGGGGATTTTCTACAGTTCCACGTTCTGAAACTAATTTTATAGTAATGTTTCGGTCTTTTGCTTTAAATGCAAAATCATCAAGAATTTCAATAATATCATTATCTAAATACCTGGTTTTTCTAACATCAAGTTCTAAAAACGAATTGTTAGGGAGTTTATCCAATTCTTTTAAAATGGCTCCTTTGTTAAAGAAGGTGACTTCTTCTGCCAATGTCATCTTTATTTTTCCATCATCTATATCTTCACCTTCTTTGTGTAGAAAATATGAGTTTTGGTAGCTTTTTATTAAAATAACGACAATGCCCACCAAAAGTCCTAAACTAATACCCACTAATAAGTCAGTAAAGACAATGCCTATGACGGTTACAAAAAACGGAATGGATTGTTTCCATCCTAAATCATACATTTTTTTGAATAATGCTGGTTTAGCTAATTTAAAGCCCACAATTAATAGAATGGCAGCCAGAACAGATAAAGGAATCATATTAAGAAGGCGCGGAATTAAAATAACGGATATTAAAAGTAAAAAACCATGCAAAATAGCGGATAGCTTAGTTTTCCCCCCCGATTGAATATTCGCTGAACTTCTAACAATAACCTGTGTAATAGGCAAACCTCCAATTAAACCAGAAACAATGTTTCCTGTTCCTTGTGCTAAAAGCTCTCTGTTGGTAGGCGTTACATTTTTATCAGGATCTATTTTGTCAGTAGCCTCCACACATAAAAGTGTTTCTAGGCTTGCCACTAAAGCAATTGTAAAAGCCGTAACCCAGACAGATGGATTTGTAATAGCCGAAAAATTAGGAAAACTAAACTGACCTAAAAATGAAGCCGTATCCTCTGGAATAGGAACACTTACCAAATGCTTTGGTAAAATGGCTAAGTTTTCATTATCACTAGTAATCATAAAATAAATGATACCAATAGCTACAGCAACAAATGGCCCTTGAATAATTTGAAATATTTTTCCCTTTTTTGAAAGAACTTTATCCCATAAAATAATAATTCCTAGCCCAATAAATCCAATAATCATAGAGCCTAAGGTGATATTGTCCATAGCGTGGAGGATAGCTGAAAATGTATTTTCTCCTGATAGTTCATTAAAACTGTCAGCCCCCTCTGGTTCGGCATCATATCCAAAAAAATGAGGGATTTGTTTTAAAATAATAATAATTCCTATGCCAGTAAGCATGCCTTTAATAACTGATGAAGGAAAATAATACCCTATAATTCCGGCTTTTAAAACACCAAAGAGTAATTGTATTATACCTCCTAAAACCACAGCAACAAGAAAGTTTTGATAACCTCCCAACGTACCAATAGCGGTCAATACAATAGCAGCCAATCCTGCAGCAGGACCACTGACTCCAACTTTGGATCCACTAAGACCTCCAACAACAATACCTCCAATTATACCAGCAATAACACCTGAAAACAAAGGAGCACCACTAGCCAATGCTATACCTAAACATAATGGTAAAGCGACAAAAAACACGACTATACTCGCAGGTAGGTCGTTTTTAATAGTTTTAAACATATTATAATATTAATTTACTCATGGTTGTATAACCAAGAGTTGTTAAACTTAATTAATAGACTTTTATAAAGCCTGTTAAACCGAAATTATAATATGTTTTGGTCGGGAGGGGGAGAAATTAAATTGAGATGAGGCTTTGGGTAGTTTTTGAACTGATAACTAAAAGCCTGATGGTTTTTTAAATCGATATAAGTAATATAATCATTCAATTGTAAAGAAAAAGGGGGCACTATTTTTGATTTGCTGTGTTCTTCTTCTTCATTTAAAGAATAAAAAACAGATGTATCAATAGAATTATCTAAAACAGCAATGATTGATGGCGCAGTAATAAGTGCCATGAATATTACCATAAAAGATATTGCAATTGTTTTTTTGTACATCTATGTTTTCAATATTGACCAAAGATAATATTTAACATTTTTTAAAATGTTAAATATTATCTAAAAGTCCTTAAACAAATTAAACTCTAGGTAAATCGTTGTTGTCTTTTAAAGGCAAATTAGAATATCCCATTAAATAGGTGTCTATATGATGTGCTGCTTGTCTTCCTTCAGAAATAGCCCAAACAATTAATGATTGTCCGCGTCGCATATCACCAGCAGCAAAAACACCAGGCACATTGGTTGCATAGTCTTTAGTTGACGCTTGAATGTTGGTTCTAAAATCCATTTCTAGACCAAGTTGTTCCGCTATGGTTTTTTCAGCACCAGTAAAACCTAAAGCTAATAAAGCTAATTCGCAATCCCAAGTTTTCTCAGTTCCAGGAATTTCTTTTAATTCAGGTCTTTCGCCAGGTTTAAAAATCCATTCCACTTCAGTCGTAACCAAACCTTTTAAATGACCATTTTTATCGCCTAAAAATTCTTTGGTAGAAATACTAAAGAAACGTTCTACACCTTCTTTATGCGAAGAACTAGTACGTAAACGCATAGGCCAATAAGGCCAAGGTTGATTAGCAGGTCTTCCTGTAGTTGGTTTAGAAAGAATTTCAAAATTAACTACCGATTTAGCACCATGTCTATTAGAGGTACCAATACAATCTGAACCTGTATCTCCACCCCCAATAACAATAACGTTTTTATCTTTGGCTGTTAAAACTTCATCAAACTCGGTAATACCATCAACACGTTTATTGTTTTGTTTCAAGAAGTCCATAGCTTGGTGCACACCTTTTAGATCGGAACCTTTAATTGGCATCCCTCTTCTTACCGTAGCGCCACCACAAAGTACAATAGCATCAAATTCTTCTTTTAATGTTTTTGCATCTATATCTACACCAACATGAGTATTTGTTTTAAAAGTAATCCCTTCTTCTTCTAAAACCGCAATTCTTCTATCAATAACATGTTTTTCCATTTTGAAATCTGGAATGCCATAGCGTAATAAACCACCAACTTTGGCGTCGCGTTCAAAAACAGTTACTAAATGCCCTGCCCTGTTTAATTGTTGAGCGGCAGCTAAACCAGAAGGACCAGAACCAATAACCGCTACAGATTTTCCTGTTCTGGTTTGCGGTGGATTTGCAGTAATCCAACCTTCTTTGAAAGCGGTTTCAACAATGTTTTTTTCTATATTTTCAATTGTTACAGGGTCTTCATTGATACCTAACACACATGCTTCTTCACATGGTGCAGGGCATAATCTTCCTGTAAACTCTGGAAAATTATTAGTTGAATGCAATATTTTAGCAGCCTCTTTCCATTTACCCTTATACACGTTGTCATTAAAATCTGGAATCAAATTCCCTAATGGACAACCACTATGGCAAAATGGAATACCGCAATCCATACAACGAGCTCCTTGATTTTTCAAGGACTTCTCATCCATAGGAATGGTAAATTCCTTATAATTTTTAAGTCTGTTTTCTACAGCATCATACTGTTCAACCTCTCTTTCATATTCCAAAAATCCCGTGATCTTTCCCATATCTTTATTAAAGTGTTATAAGGTTTTCTTTTTCTAATCTTATTAAAGCCTGTCTGTATTCTTCTGGAAGGACTTTTATAAATTTAGGTAATTCAGTTTCCCAGTTTTCAAGAATACGTTGCGCTAAAGGACTTAAAGTATAATTATAATGATTTTCAATTAATTCCTTTAATGCTACAATGTCCGCAGGTTCGGTAACGGGGTCTAAATTTAAACCATCAGCGTTACAATTCTTTTTGAATGTGTTTTTTGAGTCGTATATAAAAGCAATACCACCACTCATACCAGCTCCAAAGTTTCTACCTACTTCTCCAAGTATAACAGCCATACCACCTGTCATGTATTCACATCCATGATCTCCAATACCTTCAACAACGGCTTTTGCGCCGGAGTTTCTTACGCAAAAACGTTCGCCAGCTTTACCATTTATGTAAATTTCACCAGACGTAGCTCCGTATAAAGCAACATTGCCAATAATAACATTCTCTTCTGGAACAATAGTTGCTTCTTCAGGTACTTTAACAATTAATTTGGCACCAGATAACCCTTTACCAAGATAATCATTTGTATTTCCACTCACTACTAAAGTTAATCCATTGGTAGCGAAAGCTCCAAAACTTTGACCAGCAGAACCTGTGAAATTAACTTTTAAGGTGTTTTCAGGTAGGCCTTGTGCTCCGTAAATTTTTGATATTTCGTTACTTAAAATAGCACCAAAAGCACGATCTAAATTGGTTATTTTAGAATCTATAACTATTTTTTCTTTTCTGAAAATAGCAGGATGTGCTTGGTCTATAATTTTAAAATCCAAAGCTTTTTCTAACTGATGATCTTGTTGGTCTGTTTGGTAAAGTACCGTGTCTTTTGAGACGGGCACTTGATATAAAATAGGGGATAAATCAATTCCTAACGCTTTGTAGTGCTGTATCGTTTTATTTCTATTTAATTTATGAACTTGTCCTACCATGTCATCAACGGTTTTAAAGCCGAGTTGAGCCATAATTTCTCTTAGTTCTTGAGCCACAAAGTACATGAAGTTAACGACATGCTCTGGTTGCCCTTTGAATTTTTTACGTAATTCTGGGTTTTGAGTTGCAATACCAACCGGGCAGGTATTTAAATGGCAGACACGCATCATAATACAGCCAGAAGCTACTAAAGGTGCGGTAGCAAAACCGAATTCCTCGGCACCTAGTAAACATGCAATGGCTACATCTCTACCTGTTTTTAATTGACCATCGCATTCAACAACAATACGGTTTCTTAAGTTGTTCATTACCAAAGTTTGTTGAGCTTCGGCTAGACCTAATTCCCAAGGTAATCCCGCATGTTTTAAAGAGGTTAAAGGAGACGCTCCAGTACCACCATCGTGTCCAGAAATTAATACGACATCGGCTTTTGCTTTAGCAACACCAGCAGCAACAGTACCAACACCAACTTCTGATACTAATTTTACGTTAATTCTAGCTTCTCTGTTAGCTGATTTTAAATCGTATATTAATTGTGATAAATCTTCAATAGAATAGATGTCATGATGAGGTGGTGGCGAAATCAACCCAACATAAGGTGTTGAATTTCTGGTTTTAGCAATACTTGGATTTACTTTTGGACCCGGTAATTGTCCACCTTCCCCAGGTTTAGCTCCTTGAGCCATTTTAATTTGTATTTCAGAAGCGTTGGTCAGGTAATTTGAGGTCACTCCAAATCTACCAGATGCTACTTGTTTGATAGCACTGTTTTTCCAATCGCCATTGGCATCTTTGTAAAAACGCTCTTCATCTTCTCCACCTTCGCCGGAATTACTTTTACCACCAATTCTATTCATGGCAATTGCCAAATTCTCGTGGGCTTCTTTACTGATAGAGCCATAAGACATAGCACCTGTTTTGAATCGCTTTACGATGTTGGTCCAAGGTTCAACTTCATCAATAGAAATAGGGTCATAATTTGTAAATTCAAACAGGCCTCTAATAGTCATTAACTGTTTAGCTTGATTGTTTACCAAATCAGAATATTCTTTAAAAGACGTCGGTTTATTGTCTCTTACAGATTCTTGAAGTTTAGCGATGGTTAATGGATTAAACATATGTGCCTCGCCATTACGTCTCCATCTGTATTGCCCACCAACTTCTAAATCTAAATCAGCAGCAATCTCTCTTTCTTTAAAGGCGTTTGAATAGCGTTTGTTAATCTCTTTTTCAATTTCATGCAAACCAATCCCTTGAATTCTGGTTGCTGTATTTGGGAAATATTTGTTTACTACGTTCGTATTGATACCAATGCATTCGAATAATTGGGAACCTCTGTATGAATTAAGGGTTGAGATTCCTATTTTATTCATAACCTTTAAGATACCTTTCCCGACAGCCTTATTGTAGTTTTCAACAGCTTTTTCAGCATCTATTGTGGCATCAAATTCATTGATTTTATCTTCAATGATTTCATTAACCATATATGGGTTAATAGCACTTGCACCGTAGCCGAATAATAAAGCAAAGTGATGAACTTCACGAGGCTCAGCAGATTCAACAATAATACTTACTTTAGAACGTTTACCGAGGCCTCTTAAAGCACTGTTTACAAATGAACAGGCTAATAGTGCTGGTATTGGTGCTTGGTTTTTGTTAACATCTCTATCAGATAAAATTACAATGTTTGATCCTTCATCAATAGCTTTTGAAACAGCATCTAAAACCTTTTCTAAAGCTTCTTCTAAACCATTATGACCTCTTTTTACATCGTATAAAATGGAGATAGAGGTAGCTTTAAAACCGTTTTTAGTAAAGCTTTTTATTTTGTCTAAATCTTGTTTAGAGATTACAGGGTTTTTAATCTTTAATTTTCTGGCATGTTTTTCATTAACATCAAAAATGTTAGTGTCACTACCCAATGTTAAACTAATATCAGTTATCAACTCTTCACGAATTCCATCTAAAGGCGGATTGGTAACTTGAGCAAATAATTGTTTAAAATAGTTATAAATTAATTGAGGTTTTTCAGAAAGAACAGCAATAGGTGTATCTGTACCCATAGACCCAATAGGCTCGTAAGCACTTTTTGCCATTGGTAAAATAATCGTATTGATATCTTCTTCTGTATATCCGAAAATAACCTGTCTTTTTGTTAAGTTTTCTTCGTTGAAGAATACAGGGCAATCATTATAAGGAATGTTTCTAAGATGCACTAAATTGTTGTCCAACCATTCTTTATAAGGATGCTTTGAAGCAATATTTTCTTTTATCTCTTCGTCATTAACAATACGGCCTTCGTTCATGTTTACCAAAAACATTTTTCCTGGTTCTAATCTACCATGATGTTGTATGTTTTTTGGTTCTACTTCAATCACTCCAGTTTCTGAAGACATGATTACATAACCGTCTTTGGTTACAGTATATCTAGAAGGGCGAAGACCATTTCTGTCTAAAACTGCTCCAATAAAAGTTCCATCAGTAAATGGTATAGATGCGGGGCCATCCCAAGGTTCCATTAGGCAAGAGTTAAACTCATAAAATGCCTTTTTAGGCTCAGACATGTCAGGGTTTTTCTCCCAAGCTTCTGGAACAAGCATCATCATAACTTCTGGTAAAGAACGACCAGTCATTATTAATAATTCCACCACCATATCCATAGAAGCTGAATCTGATTTTCCTGGGAGTACAATAGGTAAAATATTTTTTATTTCACTACCAAACCATTTGCTTTCCATGAGTTCCTGACGCGAAAACATTCGGGCAATGTTCCCTCTTAAGGTATTTATTTCTCCATTATGGCACATATATCTAAAGGGCTGCGCCAAATCCCAAGTTGGGAATGTGTTGGTTGAAAAACGTTGATGAACTAAAGCCAATCTAGTTACAAAAGATGGATCGTTTAAATCTTTATAGAAAAGCTTAATATCCTCAGGAACTAAGAGGCCTTTATATATAATAATCTTGGTTGATAAACTAGGGAGATAAAAATAAGAACTTTCCGAAAGCTTAGAACTGTAAATTTCGTGTTCGGCTTTTTTTCTAGCAATAAATATTTTTAAGTTGAACTGAAATTCATCTTGAGCATCATTTTCCTTTCCAACAAATATCTGTTTAACGGCCGGTTGCGTTTTTGCAGCAATTTCACCTAATACAGATTCATCAAGAGGCACATCTCTCCAGCCAATTACTTTTAGGCTTTGTTCTTTGATATGTTTTTCAAGAATACCAATTGAATATACTTGTTGATTTATCTTTTTAGGTAAAAACACATTACTAACGGCGTAGCTGCCCGCTTCTGGAAGTTTAAATTTACAATTAGCAACAAAAAAATCGTGGGGAATATCAATTAAAATACCAGCGCCATCTCCAGTTCTGCCATCAGCACTTACCGCGCCCCTGTGTTCTAGTTTTTCAAGAATTTCTAATGCTTTGTGTATAATATCATTAGATTTAATTCCTTTAAGACTACAAATAAAACCTGCTCCACAATTATCGTGTTCAAATTCAGGTAAATACATTCCTTGTTTCTTCAGCATAATCAACAAATATTTTGATTTAAAAAGTGACTCGATTAGCGAAGATATGCACTAGATTTTAAATAATAACAATGCATATTTCATTATTTCGATTTTAGAAGCTAACTCATTATAAAAATAGTATTATATCAATTATTAAGAGATATTTTAATAAATATTCAATTGCTAATAATTAATATAATTTAAGGATTTATGAATTAATATCAACAAAACAGCCTTTTAATAGAAATAATGCAATTAAACATCTTAAAACCTTATTAATAATTAAAATAATGAAGTTGTGAAAAATGCAGAAAAAATAAAATTTACCAACATACCTATAAAAAAATAGGGTAAAAATTCTAATATTGATAAAAGTAATCATGTTACCCCCTTTTTTTTAAGGGGTTAAAACTTTTTTGTATAGTTTTACGTCAGTGCTAGAATAAAATATTAACTCAAACTTTAAACATTTAATAACCAAAATTCAAACATTATGAAAAAAATTATTACTCTTTCAATGCTTTTTGTTGCAACGGCTTTATTTGCTCAAGAAGAACCAGAAGCACCGAAATTTACTCTTAGTGGGAGTGTAGATGCTTACTATAGAGCTAATTTTACAGCTCCTAATGATGAAAACGCTATTGCGCCTGGATCATCATTTGCTAATTTGCCTGGTTTTGCTTTAGGTATGGCAAATGTGGTTGCTTCTTACGAGGGCGAAAAAGTAGGTTTTGTTGCAGATTTGGTATTTGGGCCAAGAGGTACGGATGCTATTTTTAATTCTCCAATGTATGGTACACCATATGTTAATGCGGATGGAGGTGTTTCTTTCGCAGGTACAGGGAATATTATAAACCAATTATATGCCTATTGGAATGTGAGTGAAAGTGTTAAATTGACTTTGGGTAACTTTAATACCTTTTTAGGATATGAAGTTATTTCTCCTGTGGCTAACTTTAACTACAGTACATCCTATTTGTTTTCTTACGGACCATTTAGTCATACAGGCTTAAAGGCAGATTTTACTTTATCTGAAGATTTTAGTTTAATGTTAGGAGTAATGAACAATACAGATTTCACTGAGTATAATGCAACTGGTGATTATGCATTCGGTGCACAATTAGGATATTCTGGTCAATTTTTAAATGTATTAGTAGACCCTACTTTCACTGAATTTGATTTTACAGGTGGATTTGATGTGTCTGATTCTTTTTTCTTAGGAATTAATGCGGCTTATTTAGTGTACGATGCTCCTAGTGATCCTTCATTTTATGGGGTTGCTTTATATCCACAAGTAGGATTGTCTGATACATTTACGCTTGGTTTAAGAGCGGAATATTTCTCTGAAACAGATTTTGGGGCAGGAGCAATTGGAGGATATGATGCCAATGGGGATGGATCTGTAATTGCTGCTACTTTAACAGGGAGTTTTGCTATTGATAACTTAACTATAAAACCAGAGATTAGATTAGATTCAGCTTCTGATGATGCATTTATTGATAACGATTTAGCTCCTACAAAAAGTTTAGGCTCATTTGTATTAGCTGCTATATACTCTTTCTAATTCTAAGAAACAGAAAGATTCAAAAACTAATTTTCCAAAGGGGATAAAGCAATTGCCGACATAAACAGATTGCTTTATTCTCTTAACTAACCCTTAAAACTAAATGATTATGTCTATTTTAAACACTCCCCTTATCTTACTGCAGGACACTGCCGCTATTGAAGGCGATATGGGAATGCTATGGATGCTTATTTCTGGTATCTTGGTATTCTTTATGCAAGCAGGATTTTTCTTGGTTGAATCTGGAATGACGGATTCTAAAAATGCTGTTAACATCGCCATGAAAAACTTCCTAGATGTAGCAGTAGGTTCGCTAGCCTTTTGGTTCGTTGGATATTCTTTGATGTATGGCGCTGATATGGGTGGCGGATTCTTTCACTGGGGTGGATTTATTTTCTCTCAAGGTGCTGCCGATTTATTCTTCCAAACGGTATTTGCTGCAACCGCTGCAACTATTGTTTCAGGTGCTATTGCAGGTAGAACTAAATATACTACCTATGCCATATTTAGTATAATAATGACCGCTTTAATTTATCCAATCGCTGGTGGTTGGGAATGGAATGGTGGATGGTTAAACAATACAGATGGTATTATGCCTGCTGAGTTTATCGATTTCGCAGGGTCTTCAATTGTTCACTCAGTTGG
Source organism: Confluentibacter sediminis (assembly GCF_003258355.1). GTDB lineage: Bacteria > Bacteroidota > Bacteroidia > Flavobacteriales > Flavobacteriaceae > Confluentibacter > Confluentibacter sediminis. Next base: position 166,807 of record NZ_QKPO01000012.1, read on the forward strand.
TGGATGGGCTGCACTTGTTGCTGCTTGGATGGTAGGACCAAGAATTGGTAAGTACCTTAATGGTAAGCCAATTGAAATGCATGGACACAACCAAATGTATGCTACTTTAGGTGTGTTTATCCTTTGGTTAGGTTGGTTCGGATTTAATGGTGGTTCTCAATTAGCTTGGGGTGGTGATGATGCCATAGCTGCCTCCCAAGTTGTACTTGTAACTAATTTAGCTGCTGCTGCTGGTGCTTGCGGTGCTTTATTGTTAACTTGGGTTAAAAACGGCAAACCAAATTTAGGAATGACTTTAAATGGAGCTTTAGCTGGTCTTGTTAGCATTACTGCTGGTTGTGGTAATATGAGCGAAGGTGGGGCTGTGTTGGCAGGTTTAATAGGTGGTATTCTTGTTGTATATGCTATTGGATTTGTTGAAAAAACATTAAAAATTGATGATGCTGTAGGTGCTATATCTGTACACGGTATTGCTGGTGCTTGGGGAACTTTAGTAATTGGTCTTTGGGGAATAGATGGTGATACTGGTATTGGTATTTTTAATGGTGGTGGTGCTGCTCAGTTAGGAGCTCAAGCTATTGGAGTTTTAGCTTATGCTGCATGGGCAATTGGTACATCATTCATTTTCTTATTCATATTGAAAAAAATATGTGGATTAAGAGTAACTGAAGCTGAAGAAATTGCGGGTCTTGATATTTCTGAACATGGAACTATTGCTTATCCAGGAAAAAGACAAAGAGAAATGGAATAATTTCTTAATTATATACAAGAATCCAAAAAAAGCCTTATTAATTTTTAATAAGGCTTTTTTGGACTATAAAAGAATGAATTTTAGGGCTCCCAAACCTAGCTTCTAAAAATTAATTGAATTGAAATTATAACGGATTAAATTAATATTAAATTTTTTATTTTATTATGAAGAAAATTGAAGCAATTATTAGGAAATCTAAATATCGTGTAGTGAAAGAAGCGCTTCACGCTGTTGGGGTTAATTTTTTCTCTTATTGGGATGTAACCGGTTTGGGAAATGAAAAGGAAGGGCATGTTTACAGGGGGATATCATATAGTACTAGTGATATTCAACGTAGATATTTGTCTATTGTTGTTAATGATGATTTTGCAGAAGCTACTGTAAAGGCTATTATCAGTTCTGCGGGAACGGGAGAAGTGGGTGACGGTAAAGTTTTTGTATCCGATGTGCAAGAATGTTACAGAATAAGAACAGGTGAAAAAGGTGGAGACACCCTAAAATAATAATCAATCATTAAAAATATTTAATCATGGAAGAAGTAGTAAAAGGAATGGCAGACATTAATGGTGTGCTAGATATTATGTGGATATTAATTGCAGGCGCATTGGTTTTCTTTATGCAGGCAGGGTTTACATTGGTAGAAACGGGCTTTACAAGATCTAAAAATACAGTAAACATTATCATGAAAAACTTAATGGACTTTTGTATTGGATCTGTTGGGTTTTGGTTAATAGGTTATTCGCTTATGTACGGTGATGATATAAGTACATTTATAGGGACGCCAAAATTATTTTTTAATGATGCAGGGGAAATGCATAATTTGTTTTTCCAAACAGTGTTTTGTGCAACGGCAGCAACCATAGTGTCTGGGGCTATTGCAGAAAGAACTAAATTTACAACTTACTTGGTGTTTTCTTTGCTAATGACAGTGCTTATTTATCCAGTATCAGGGCATTGGGTATGGCAAGGTGATGGGTGGTTAACAAATTTGGGGTTTATTGATTTCGCGGGTTCCTCAGTGGTGCACTCTGTTGGTGGATGGGCTGCTTTAGTTGCCGCAGCTTTAGTCGGACCAAGAATTGGAAAATATACAAATGGTAAATCAAATGCCATCCCTGGGCACAGTATATTATTTGGAGCATTGGGTGTATTCATTCTTTGGATAGGCTGGTACGGGTTTAATGGGGGGTCTCAGTTAGCAATTTCAGGAGATAGTGCAAATGCGGTTTCTAACATTATAATTACCACCAATTTGGCCGGTGCAGCGGGTGCTCTTGCGGCTATGTTTTTTACTTGGATTAAATATGGAAAACCAGATGCGTCTATGACATTGAATGGAGTGCTGGCTGGATTAGTTGGTGTAACTGCTGGCTGTGCTGCTGTTGACAATTTTGGTGCTACAGCTATTGGTGTTATTTGTGGGATATTAGTTGTTTTATCAATTGAGTTTGTAGATAAAAAATTAAAAATAGATGATCCAGTGGGTGCTGTTTCTGTACATGGAGTTTGCGGTGCCGTTGGTACATTGCTTGTAGGGGTATTTGCTACGGATGGAGGTTTGTTGTATGGTGGTGGATTTCATCAACTAGGAGTTCAAGCTGCTGGAGTCTTTGGAATTGCTGCATGGGCTATAGTAACATCATTCATTATATTATTTATCCTTAAGAAAACCATGGGATTAAGGGTTTCTGAAAAAGAAGAAGTTGATGGTCTTGATATGCATGAGCATGGTATGGAAGCTTATCCAGATTTCAGGTTAAACGAGCATTAATATTATATTCAATAAATAAAGTGTTTTTTATAAAAGGATCCCTAAATTTTTAGGGGTCCTTTTGTTGTTTTATCATTTTTTGACAATAGACCCCTTGAATTAAAAAGTGTTTTAAATTAATTTTTATATTTTTGGCCTCTAATTTTAAATATGGTATCATGAAAAAAATCGAAGCAATTATTAGAAAATCCAAGTATAGAGAGGTAAAGGAGGCTTTACATGCTGTTGGGGTTAATTTCTTTTCTTATTGGGATGTGACTGGTTTGGGCAATGAAAAAGAAGGACATGTTTATAGAGGTATTAAATACAGTACGAGTGATATTCAGCGTAGACATTTATCCATTGTTGTTAATGATGATTTTGCAGAAGCTACCGTTAAAGCTATTATCAATTCAGCTGGTACTGGCGAAGTAGGTGACGGTAAAATATTTGTATCGCAAGTTGATGAGACCTATAGAATTAGAACTGGAGAAAAAGGAGGGGACACTTTAAAATAATATTAATTAACTAAATAACCATTATGGAATTACTAACAACTAATAATGTATGGATGATGATCTGTACGGCTCTTGTGTTTTTTATGCATCTAGGATTTTCGTTCTTGGAAATTGGATTAACAAGACAAAAAAACACAGTAAACATTCTTTTTAAAAATATTTTTATAATTACTATAGGACTGCTTTTATATTGTCTAGTAGGCTTTAATTTAATGTACCCTGGAGAATTTAATGGCTTTTTAGGGTTTTCAGGATTTGGTTTAAATGCGCCTTTAACAGCTGAAGGTGCTTTAGATTTAACCTACAATGAGGGCTATACTTATTGGACAGATTTCTTATTTCAAGGCATGTTTGCAGCGACAGCGGCAACTATTGTTTCTGGTGCCGTGGCAGAACGTGTTAAAATTGTGCCTTTTATGATATTCACGGTTTTTTATGTAGGATTGGTTTATCCAATCGCTGGTTCTTGGAAATGGGGAGGTGGATTTTTACAAGACATGGGCTTTTATGATTTTGCGGGCTCTACATTAGTTCACTCTGTTGGTGGATGGGCAGCATTAGTGGCCGTATGGCTGCTCGGAGCTAGAATAGGTAAATTTAAAGATGGTAAACCACAGGCTATTCCTGGACATAATTTGCCTTTAGCAACAGCTGGAGTGTTAATATTATGGTTAGGATGGTTCGGATTTAATGGTGGCTCTGTCCTTTCTGCAGATCCGGCTCTAACATCTTTAGTATTAGTAACAACCTGTTTGGCAGCAGCTGCAGGGGGTGTGGTAGCCATGTTAGCATCGGCTATTAAAGATAAAAATCTTGACTTAACCATGTTTTTAAATGGTATTCTTGGAGGCTTGGTTGGTATTACTGCAAGTGCCGATGTAGTAACTCCAACAAGTGCGGTATTAATAGGTGCCATTGCAGGAATTCTTATTGTATTTGCCGTAGCGTTTGTCGATAAAATTAAATTAGATGATCCTGTTGGAGCTATTGCCGTACACCTTGTTTGTGGTGTCTGGGGAACTTTAGCTGTAGGGTTGTTTTCTACAAACCCTGAACATACTTTTTTAATACAGTTGATAGGGGTTGCCTGTTATGCCGTAGTGTGCATTGTGTCTTCGTTCATTATACTGTATGTACTTAAAATAACTATGGGTATTCGTGTTTCTGAAAGAGAAGAATTAGAAGGGTTGGATGGCCATGAACATGGTATGGATGCGTATCCTGATTTTAGATTAAATGAGCATTAATCCATACTATTAAATAGAAACATTAAAAGAGAGGCTTTGTCGTTTGGCAAAGCTTCTCTTTTTAATTATAAAATAGATTAGTCTAAAAATACTGCCAATATTTTATTTAATTTTGACGTGAATTTTTAAATGAAGTCATTATGAGGAAAATTGAAGCAATTATTAGAAAATCTAAATTTAGTTTGGTAAAAGAAGCTTTGCATGAAGTTGGGGTGAATTTTTTCTCTTATTGGGATGTTACCGGTATTGGTAATGAAAAGCAAGGTCATGTATATAGAGGTATATCTTATAGTACGAGCGATATTCAACGCAGATATTTATCCATTGTGGTAAATGATGATTTTGAAGAAGCAACTATACAAGCCATTCTTAAATCTGCAGCGACTGGCGATGTGGGTGATGGAAAAATTTTTGTGTCACATGTAGAAGAAACTTACCGCATACGAACAGGGGAAAAAGGCGGCGATACATTAAGATAACTAAGTATTGTATAAAGTTTTATAACGAAAAAGCTGTCTAACATAATTTTTTAGACAGCTTTTATTTTAAATATGATAGTATTTTAATTTACGCGGAATTTCTACTAGCATTAATATTACCAAATAAAGAGCGCGTCACGATTTTTTCATAAATCTCGATCATTGCCGTGTCTTTAACGTCAGCTTTATTTAATTCTTGAATTTTTTTCAATGCGTATTGTTGAATGGTTAATAATGGAAGTACAATAGATTCCCTAACTTCAATAGATGCCTTACCAGAAGGCTCATTTTCCATAAGTTCTTTATATCCAGTAAGCTTTAACAATAAAGATTTGGTTGTAAGGTATTCATTGTAAATAATTTTCCAAAATACGCCAAATTCTTCGTCTTTAGACATATACATGGTTAAATCAAAAAATGATTTTGTTAATGCCATCATACTGTTTTCCAATAATGTTTTAAAGAATTTTGAGTTATTGTAAAGGTGTTCTACTTTATGGAATTCCCCTTTGTCTTCATAAGCTTTTAAAGCTGTTCCCACACCATAAAAACCAGGTACATTTTGTTTTAATTGACTCCAAGAACCTACAAAAGGAATGGCTCTTAAATCTGAAAACACCAGTTTGTCTGAACTGCCTCGTTTTGAAGGTCTACTACCAATATTAGTTTTAGCATAATATTTTAAAGTACTCATACGCTCCAAATAAGGAATAAACATGGGATGATTTTTAAAATCTTTATAGGCTTCGTAACTCATTTCGGCTAAATCATTCATCACCACTCTATCATCTTCAGACATAGCATGTTGGTCTTTTGCCATACGATTAAAAATACCAGAACTAATCAATTGTTCTAAATTGTATTGTGATGAATCATGTGTCCCGAAATTAGAACTTATGGTTTGTCCCTGAATAGTAAGCTGTACTTCTTTGTCTTCAATAGTTGGTCCTAACGATGCATAAAATTGGTGTGTTTTTCCACCACCCCTAGCTGGAGGGCCACCACGCCCATCAAAAAATATAGCTGTAATATCATATTTTCTAGACATTTCAGTTAACTTTTCTTTAGCGGTATAAATGCCCCAGTTTGCCATTAAATAACCGCCATCTTTTGTGCCGTCAGAAAAACCAAGCATGATGGTTTGTTTCATGCCGCGACTTTTTAAATGAGCCATATACACAGGATTTGAATACAATTGCTCCATGACTTTTGGTGCATTTTCTAAGTCGGTTATTGTTTCAAAAAGAGGTACCACATCTACGGGTAAGGCATCATCAAAGGCTACCATTTTAAGCATAGCAAATAGCTGCATCATGTTAAGAGCGGTTTGGTTATTACTTATAATGTAACGATTGGCACCTTGTTCTCCATTGGATTCTTGTATTTGTTTCAGGGATTTAATGGTTTTTAATGTGTTGCTAACCATTTCATCTTCAAAAACATCAATATCGATGAGGTTAGTTGTGTCAATTTTAGACAATATGTTGATTTGTTCACTCTCCGATAAATCATGATAATTTTTTGGAAAAGATGGATGTCCAATTTTTATTAAATTATCAATAACGGTTGTAAATACACTGTGATGAATTCTGCTGTCTTGTCTAATATCTAACGTGGCAAAGTAGTAACCAAATAAATGAATTCTATTGAGTAAATTATTTATCTCGTTTAAATAAAGCGATTGATGATCTTTTATAACAATATCCCTAATCTCCTTTAACTCATTTTTTAATGCTTCGGCACTAATTGCATCTTTGTAATCTAAGTCGATACTATAGTTGTAAATAATGTTTTCTAATTTAGAAATGCGGTCTTCAACATGTCTAAAAGTAAGTTTTCGACTTAAGGTTCTTAAATCCTTGTGGTAGCATTTTAAAATGGATTGTTTTAAACTTTCAGCCACTTTAATAGTCGTTGAGGGTTTAACAAATGGATTGCCATCTCTGTCTCCTCCAGGCCAAAAACCAATATTTATAATATCATTATGCGCTTCATTATCATTATAAATATTCTGTTGTATGTAATTATAAATTTCACCAAATGATTTATAAAACACATTCTCCAAATACCAAATCAAGCTAATAGCTTCATCATACGGTGTTGGCTTTGTGTGTTTAAAAAAAGGTGTTTTTCCAAGTTGCCCAAACAAATTATTGATGTCGTTTAGGTTATTGGTTTTAATGGCTTCGGTTAAATCGGTAATAATCCCCAATACAGATCCTGGGTAAAATTGAGTAGGATGGGCAGTCAGTACAATTCGTACTTTAAATTGTTCCAAATAATCCTTCAATTCTTCTAATTTATTTTGTGATGTAGAAGATTCTTTAAGGTTTCTTAAGGTACCAATACCTTCCATATTATTCACTATTGGGAACGCCGCATCTTCAATAGCATCAAACAAAACCACTTGTCTTTCAATGTATTGAATAAATCTAAAAAGTAGATTTATTTGACTTTCTCTATTGCGTCTTGCTTGGTATTTTTTAAAGAATGTATCAACTATAGTCGTGGGGTCGTCACCATTGGCAAAACCTTTTTTGCATGTTTCGTGAAATAAAGGCAACAAAACACCTGTTTTTGTTATGGAATCAAAGGGCAGTGTCATAAATATGCTATTGTAAATCTGATATTTAGACAGGACGCTTTGTTTGAATCGAGTGATTTTTGGTTCTACAGACATAGTTCTTTTCAATTGAATTTAACCCTAAATGTACTAAAGCTATGGTTAAGGAAGGTGTGCTTTTAAAAGATTTATTAATTTTTAGGGTTTAATGAATACAAATTGTGAAATGTTAAATAAACAGCCATTTTAATTGAATCTTTTTAATTGTAATAAGGTTTTAAAATCACGGTTTTATTTTAACCGATAATACAGCCAAAAAATTAAAAGGATTCAACCCTTTTTTGAATTATGATAAATGTCATATTCTGTAATGGTTCAGCAACATATCTTTACAAATTGTTTTAAAAAATAACCTAAACATATGAACAAATTGCACTCATTCCATATCCCAGTCATGGGTATTGGATACACCATAGACACTCCTTTAAAAGTCGCTCAATATGGCATAGATTCTGTGATTTCTTTAGTAGACGATATCTTGCTAGAGAAACTAAGAAAAATGTACAGCGAAACTTTTGAGGTTCCTTACAAAGAAATTACAGATAAGATGGATGATTTTAGGGCAAAAAGAATCACATCCTATTTGAATTTAATGCATGATTTAGTTGAAAAGAAATTCGAAACACTAAAACAAGTTAGTTCTGATAAGATTGATGCTGTTTATACCTATATAAATATGCTTCCAGAAAACTCAACGATTAAAGCTGATTTTAAAAGAATCACCTTAAATGGATATAATTTTACCGAAATAAAAAATTGGGTTAATAAAAATTTAAGAATAGGGAATATTGATGTTAACATCATGACCAAAGTTGATAAAGACAATTATATAAAAGATGAAAAATTACCTGTAGAATATAATGATGCCCATGCAGCACTAAGAGGTTTTGCTAATAGTAAATTAAATTCATCAGTGGTGTTGTCTGCAGGTTTAAATCCCAGACTTTATAGTTACATGGCTCAATTTGAAGATTTTTATCCGAATGAACATGGGGTTTTCAAGAAGAAAATTACTTTAAAAGTAAGTGATTATAGGTCGGCATTAATTCAAGGTAAATTTTTGGCTAAAAAAGGATTATGGGTTTCAGAATTTAGAATAGAGTCTGGACTTAATTGTGGTGGTCATGCTTTTGCGACAGATGGCTATCTTTTAGGGCCAGTTTTGGCAGAATTCAAGGAAAAAAGAAATGAACTAAAAGCTACGCTCCAAGAATTGGTAAGTCAAGAATTTTTGAATCAGGACCGTGTTTTTCCAAAAGATTTATCAATAAAAATATCCGCTCAAGGAGGTGTTGGCACCAATGAAGAGCATGAATTTTTAATAAACGAATATAACTTAGATTCTATTGGTTGGGGATCACCTTTTTTATTGGTTCCAGAGGCCACAACGGTTGATGATAAAACCTTGAGTAAATTGATGAACGCCAAAGAAGAAGATTTATATTTAAGTAATATTTCTCCTTTAGGGGTGGCTTTTAATAATTTGCGAAACAATACAAAAGATGTAGAAAGAGATGTTTTGATTAATAAAGGAAGGCCAGGAAGTTCATGTCCGAAAAAATTTGTGGAATTAAACAAAGAATTTAAAGACAAAGGTGTTTGTATTGCCTCTAGAGAGTATCAGTATTTAAAAATAAAAGAGCTAGACGCTAAAAATTTATCTTCAGAAGATTATCAGGCTGAATTCAATCAAATAACTGAAAAATCTTGTATTTGTGTAGGTTTAGGCACATCGGCTATGCTAACATACAATTTAGATACCAAAGTTGAAGGAGAAGGCGTATCCATTTGCCCTGGGCCTAATATGGCTTATTATTCTAAGATCATGAGTTTAAAAAATATCACTGACCATATATATGGAAGGGATAATATGATAACAAGAACAGATCGTCCTAATTTATTTATTAAAGAATTGAATATCTATATAGATTACTTAAAAGAGAAATCAGAAGCTTTTAAAGTGTCTTTAAATAAAAAAGACGAAAAATATTTGTTGGCATTTACTAGTAATCTTAATGAAGGGATTTTGTATTATAAGAATCTATTTTATAATATGAAGACTACTTTTCAACACAAAAAAGATGCTGTATTTATAGAATTGTTCAAATGTCAAAATACCTTAAAAGCCATTGTTTTAGAAATCGAGAATATGGCTGTTACGGCTTAAATAATTGAATTCTTTAAGGTGTAATTGGTGTTTATTTTGATTCCTTTCTTTTTTGTCAAATTATTAATCTTTCATACAATTTAAAGATTAATAATTTGACATTATAATAAATAGTATTCAATTAAATAGCTTTTTTTAAAGGAATCTCATTTCAATAAAATTTTAATTAAGATATTTGTAATACATAGCAGGATTATGTTGGCATAAGTTTTGTTTATTTATATATAAATACTTAGTTGAAAATGGATTTAGTAAAAGAAATAAAAAGATTAAAAAAGGAAAAAAATGCTGTTATTTTGGCACATTATTATCAAGTTGCCGAAATACAAGATATAGCGGATTATGTTGGAGATAGTTTAGGATTATCCCAAAAAGCAGCAGAAACGGATGCTGATATGATTGTGTTTGCAGGGGTACATTTTATGGCAGAAACTGCCAAGATATTAAACCCGACAAAAACAGTGGTATTGCCAGATTTAAAAGCAGGCTGTTCGCTGGCAGATTCTTGTCCGCCAGACTTGTTTGAAAAATTCACAAAAGCGCATCCAGACCATGTCGTTATTACGTATGTGAACTGTTCAGCAGAAATAAAGGCATTGAGTGATATTGTTTGCACATCTTCCAATGCTGTTAAAATTGTAGAGTCTGTTCCCAAAGACACCCCAATTATTTTTGCTCCAGATAAAAACCTGGGTAGATACATTATGAAGGTTACAGGAAGAGACATGCTGCTTTGGGATGGTAGTTGTATTGTCCACGAAGCCTTTTCAATTGATAAATTGATTGCCTTGCACAAAAAGCACCCCGATTATAAAATTATAGCGCACCCAGAATCAGAAGAACATATCTTAAACACAGCGACTTATATTGGGTCTACTTCTGGCATGATTAATTATGTGAAAACACATCCTACTGATAAGTTTATTGTGGCAACAGAAGCGGGCATTTTACACAAGATGCAGCAAGAAATGCCAGATACTGAATTGGTGCCTGCGCCAGCGGTTGAAGATAATACCTGTGCATGTAGCGAGTGCCATTTTATGAAAATGAATACGCTTCAAAAATTATACGATTGCTTACTAAATGAAAGTCCGCAGATTGAGGTGCCAGAACATATTAGAAAAAAAGCATTATTACCAATTGAACGTATGTTAGAACTATCTAAATAATATGATTTCAACAAACTATTTGGTTATAGGCTCTGGCATTGCAGGGTTGACCTTTGCTGTTAAAATTGCGGAAAAATTCCCTGAGAGGAAAGTTATCATCATTACTAAAGCTAATGAAGACGAGTCCAATACAAAATACGCTCAAGGAGGAGTTGCCATTGTTTTAGATGATAAAGATTCGTTTAAAAAACATGTTCAAGATACTTTAATTGCTGGTGACGGACTTTGTGATGAAGAGGTCGTGAAAATGGTTGTTAGGGATGGTCCAAAACGACTTGAAGAACTTTTGCTTTGGGGCGCCAATTTTGATACGGATGCTAGTGGTGAGTTTGATTTGGGTAAAGAAGGCGGGCATTCAGAATATAGAATAGTGCATCATAAAGATATTACTGGTTACGAAATTGAACGCGCTTTACTTAAAAAAGTCCATCAGTTAAAAAATGTTACGTTATGGTCACATCATTTTGGCATAGATTTAATAACGAAGCATCATATAAAAGATTCAAAAGCTAAAAATAATACCTGTTATGGAGCTTATGTTTTTGACCAAAAGAAAGGAACTATTTTTACCATTAAGGCAGACAGCACCTTATTGGCATCTGGTGGAATAGGTAGAGTGTACGGACACACGACAAATCCGGTTATTGCCACAGGTGATGGTGTTGCGATGGCTTACCGGGCTAAAGCTAAAATCATGGATATGGAATTTATACAGTTCCATCCAACGGCTTTATACGACGCCAGAGGCGATCAATCTTCTTTTTTAATTTCTGAAGCTGTCAGAGGTATGGGGGCTTATTTAAGGAATAAAAAAGGAGAGCGGTTCATGCTTGGGTATGATGAACGCGCCGAATTAGCTTCTAGGGATATTGTCTCCCAAAGTATAGATAGCGAGTTAAAGAAAACCGGGGATACACATGTGTTTTTAGATTGCACCCATTTAGATATGGAGGAATTTAAAAAGCATTTTCCAAACATTTACAACAAATGCAAACAAAACCATATTGATGTTGAAACAGATTGGATTCCAGTTGTTCCTGCGTCCCATTATTTATGTGGTGGTATAGACGTGGACATGGATGGTAAAACATCTATTAATAATTTATTTGCCTGTGGTGAATGCACCAGAACCGGTTTGCACGGTGCCAACAGGTTAGCTTCAAATTCGTTATTGGAAGCTTTGGTATATGCCCATAATATTTTTAAATATCATTCAAATCATACTTATGAGACAATGGACTTAAACATTCCGGAATGGGATGATGAAGGCACAAGTGTCCCAAGAGAGCATGTTATTATTCAGTACAACTTAAAACAATTACAAGCTTTAATGCGTGATTATGTTGGGATTGTGAGAAGCAATAGCCGTTTGGAAAAAGCTACCAAGCATTTAGAGTTAATTTATGCTGAGGTGGAGGAGTTTTATAAGCAGTCCAGAATTTCGGCGCCTTTATGCGAATTGAGAAACATGATTAATGTAGCGCATTTAATTATTAATCAATCTATTACCAGAAAAGAAAATAAAGGCGGTTTTTATAAACTTGATAATATAAAAGAAAATGAGACGAAAGCTTAATTTTTTGCTTCCGTTTCATTTGAATGTGATTGATAACATCCATTATTTAATAGGCTAAAAATTCTTATATTAATTATATAAACTCCAGGCGTAATTGTGTAATAGGGTTAATCTTCATTAAAGAGATCTTTACAAAGATTAATTAAAACCCTATTGAACGTAAAATCCCTTATTATGATTAGTATAGTTATTGGTATATTTTTAGGCGGTCTAGTTTTTACATTGTTAAAAATATTTTTTAGTGAAGAGCTAGGAATATAAATAATAATAGAAAAAGGGAGGCGTGTGTGCCTCCCTTTTTCTATTATTATTTATGGTTATATACTTATTTCCCCAACAGAAGGAGCTCATTACAAACTATTTCTGTAATATAGCGTTTTTCGCCTTCTTTAGTTTCGTAACTTCTTGAAGTTAGTTTTCCCTCGATGGCCACTTCTTTGCCTTTAGTGACATATTTTTCAATAATCTCTGCGGTTTTTCCCCAGGCCACTATGTTATGCCATTGGGTATCTGTTATTTTTTCACCTTTGTTATTTTTATAACTTTCATTCGTTGCTATGGTGAATCTGGCTAGCATTTTTCCTGATTCTAAATTGATGATTTCTGGATCATTTCCTAAGTTACCAATCAACTGTACTTTGTTTCTAATTGCGCTCATAATTTTAAATTTTTAATGTTAAACAGTTAATACTATCGATTCTGCCTGTCGGTAGCCAGGTTCTTATGTTTCGACAGGGCAAAGATGCAACTGCTTCCAAATATTATTCGGTTTATAAATATTTAAAATCGTTTGTAAATGTTTGTAGTCGTTTGTAAACGGATAAAATACCTTTATATAAGCATCTATATACAAAAAGGGACAAGAAGATATAATGATTTAATCTAGCCAGATTTGGCTATTTTTTTTGAGTGTTGAAGTCCTTTAATCCACGATTGAAATTCCACCGTTCAGAAAGACAGAGCGTGAGCATCTTGCCGAATTAATTCAAATTAAAGGTTGTTTTATCTCAATTAACGTGTCGCACTTTCCAATAGCTATGCTTCTGGAATACGGTCAAAACCGATGCTATTTTTTTTCTTTTGGCTTCTTTACGGAAGCTTTTAGAACGTCGTCCAAAGTGCCTTTAACTTTAAACGGTCTTTCTCGATTTTAATGCCTTTCGGATGTCTTCAGAAAGTACATTTAAAAAAACAACGTCTGGTTTTTTAATTTACTGGATAGTAATATATAAGGCTCAGCATTATTGTCTTCATAGTTTCCCCAAACAATATTATTTAACCAATCGGCCAAAACTAAATTTGTTACTTTTTTACTATCGGAAGGAATATCCACAATTTGAGTTTTGCTCCCCAACTCAAAGTACATGGTCGTTTTTAAATAATCAGACAAACTATTCCCTGATTTAATCTTAACACTTTTATTATCTCTAATAAGATTGATAAGAGAAAAAGAATCAATTTTATCTAACAAGCATAATCTCATCATATAATTATATAACAAGTTGCAATCTTCTCTTATATGCTCTTGAACCCTTTGTTTATTTACGGTAATGGAATTTATAGAAATATCCGGATTGTCAATAATTAGATTAATTATTTTTTTAGAAACGTCTTTTTTTATAGCGTTGCTTAATGAGCTTGCCTTTATTTCCACTTTGGGGTTAAAATTATACTTCTGATACGTTCTTTTAACAACCCTTTGAAGAAGGTGCTTTTTTTCTTTAGGACAAATTATAAACGCTATAGTCAAATACCTACTTGAACCGCCTTTGCGATAAGGTGCGGAAAAATTAAATCCTAAATCACCGCTTTCATCTAAATAAACGTTGTGAGACATATAGGCAAAAAAAAAGGCGGTCCCTAAAAGTGGTGTATTTAGAATACACTTATGATACTTATCACACTTAGCTTAGGATTTACCCACCAATTTACTGTACAAATGTACAGTAATTAGGTCGAACAAAAATCATAAACATTACAATATTTAATTATTTTCTTACAATAATAATACATTTTAACAAAATTTTAACAATTTATCAGTCTAATGTTTTAAAATATATTTGATGAAATGCATGCAGATTTTCAATGAAAGGTATATAATCTCGATATAGTCTTTTGTAACCCAAAGAACTTTCACTATCCCATAAAACGTCTCAAGTCTCTCTTTATATAACAAAAAATGTATGTTGCAATGGGCGGAATAGACATCTAAACACTCCTTAAAAAATTAAAATAAGTTTATAAACGGATATTTTTTATATTTATACTATGGCAAAACAATGTTTAGAATGTGGTGATTCCATTGTAGGCAGAATTGATAAAAAATTCTGCAGTGATGGCTGTAGAAATGCCTATAATAATAATGTGAATAAGGACAGTAAAAACCTGATTAGAAACACCAATAATAGATTAAGAAAAAATTATAGAATTTTAGAAGCTGAAAATCCAGACCAAAAAACAAAAATATCTAGAGCTAAACTAATAGAGAAAGGTTTCGATTTTAATTATTTCACAAGCATTTATACCACAAAAGCAGGAACGGTTTACTACTTTGTTTACGACCAAGGCTATTTGCCCATTGAAGGTGACTACTTTGCTTTGGTAAAACGAGAAAGCTAAATTATTTCCAATCGTGACCCTTTAATGCTAAGGCAGCTTTAAGAATATCTTTCTGGCTTATTTGGCCCACTAACTTGCCATTTTCAACAATTGGAAAACGGCGACGCTTAGACTCTAAAAATTTATTGGCAGCGTCAAAAATATTCATATTGCCATCAATCGTTTCCACATTTTTTATCATGCATGCTTCAACAGTATTGTTAGTCATAGGTAAATTATGATATCTACTATCACTTAATTGTTTTATGCAATCGCCTTCTGATATAATGCCAATTAATTCGTGTTTACTATTTACTACCGGGCCGCCAGAAATTCTATATTTAATAAGAGAATCTATAACGGTCTCTATTTTATCATCAGTTTTAAAAGTAATTAATTTAGTGCTCATATAATCACTAACCTTAAGTGGCATGTGTGTAGTAATCTTGTTTTGATTTTTCCTTGAGGCTAAAAAACTTTTAATTCCCATAATGTTAACATTTTAAGATTACTAAATGTAATTAATTTTTTTCATTTTTCCTATAATCCTATTTTTAATAATTAAAAAGCAGTAAACTTTATATATTTCTATAATTATTAACAGGATTTTTTATAATGCATTAAATATTTAAGATTTATCAAAAAGGCTTGGTAAATCTGCCTTTGTTTCAATATTTAAATGATTATTAAAATAATTAAGTAAGTTTTAAGATATTAAATGTTAAAATTTTATAGATTTAACCCGTTAAATAAATTAAAAACATAAAAATGAAACAATTACTACTGTTGGTTTTATTGATTAGCGGAATTCAATTAGGTGCGCAGAGCAATTCTGAATTAATAAAACATTTCGAAGCTTATAGCAAGCAAATGAGAGCGCAAGGCGATGTACAAGGTATTATTGAAGGGATGACACATTTAAATGTGCTTTCACCATCTATAGCCAGAACAGATACGCTCGCTTATATTTATATGACGGAAGGTAAATATGTGCAAGCTTTAAATACTATTGGTGTAGACAAAAAAGTAGATGATTCTGATATAGCTGTTCAAGTAAAGGCCATTTCATTAAAAGCTGTTAACCAACCAGAATTGGCTCTTGTGCAGTTTGAAGAACTTTTTAAACGCGAACCTAATGCATCTGTAGCTTATGAGCTAGCAGAACTTTGTTTACAATTAAAAAAGTTGGATGAAGCAGAGAAGCATATCAATTACGGATTGGCAAATTCTAAAGACGATATGAAACATACGTATTATGAACAACAAAATCCATATCAAGTAAAATTAAAAAGCGGTTTTATGTATTTGAATGCACTGTTGGTTTATAATAGAGATACCACAGCAAATATTGATGCTGCTGTAGATATATTGGATGCAGCTTTAAAAGCGTCGCCTAATTTTAACTTAACACAGTTAAGTAAAAATGAATTATTGAGACAAAAACAAGTATTGCAATCCCAACAAACACAACCTAAGCAATAATATAACTGTTATATTAAAAAAAAAAGGGCTTTTCTAATTCAAGAAAAGCCCTTTTTTTTACCAAATTTTAACCCTTTCTTCGGGTGCTAAATACATACTATTGTTTTCTTTAATTTTGAATGCATCATAAAACGCATTTATATTAAGTAGAGGTTGAACGGCTCTTTGCATGCCAGGAGAATGCGGATCTGTTTTAATTTGATTTTTCAGAGCATCTTCTCTAATTTTTGTTCTCCAAACAGTTGCCCAAGACATGAAAAAACGTTGTTCTGGAGTAAACCCATCAATGTTTTCAGGCCTACCGTTTTCTTTAAAACTTAACTGCATGGCGTCGTAAGCAGCGTTAACCCCACCTAAGTCACCAATGTTTTCACCAAGCGTAAAAGCACCGTTAATTCGAGTGTCTGGTAAAACTTCAATGCTACTATATTGGTCAGCGAGTTTTTTTCCTAATACTTCAAATTGTTTTAAATCTTCATCAGTCCACCAATTATTTAAGTTTCCATTTTTATCGTATCTAGAACCAGAATCATCAAAACAATGGGAGATTTCATGACCAATTACGGCACCCATACCTCCATAATTAACGGCATCATCTGCTTTAAAATTATAGAAAGGCGGTTGTAAAATACCAGCAGGAAAAACAATTTCGTTGAATGGTGGGTTAAAGTAAGCATTCACAATCTGTGGAGCCATTCCCCATCTTGTTTTGTCAACGGGATTTCCTAAATCTTCTAAATTCTTATTGTGATTCCATGTATTTGCATTGAACATGTTTTCTAAATAAGAGCCTCCTTCGGCCACTCCATCAATTTTTAAATCTGAATAGTCTCTCCATTTGTCTGGATAGGCAATTTTAACTTTTAGGGCTAATAGCTTTTCTATAGCTTTTTGTTTTGTTTCATCTGTCATCCAATCTAAAGTTTTAATCCTATTTTCAAAAGCTTTGATGACATTGGAAATCATTTTTTCTGCTTTTTCTTTAGCTTCAGGGGGAAACATTTCATCGACATACAACTTTCCTAAAGCTTCTCCCACCGTTCCGTTAAGGGTTTGTAAGGCTCTTTCATCTAAAGGACGTTGTTTTTTGGCTCCAGTTAAGGTTTTGCCATAAAATTCCCAATTGGCTTTTTCGATATCCGTACTAAGCATACCAGATGCTCTGTTAAAGGTAGACCAGCGTAAGTAGGCTTTCCAATCAGATACCTTGTTTTCAGCAAGAATATCTTGTAAAGCATTCATGTATTTCACTTCTGTAACAATGATTGTGTCTATTTTTTTAACGCCAATACCTTCAAAATAAGTTTTCCAATTAATAGCCGGTACCATGTTTTGTAATTCTTCAATAGATTTTGGATTGTAGCGTTTGCGAGCATCACGTCTTTCTACTTTGTCCATTCTTGGTTCAGCCAAACGCGTTTCAAAAGCAAGAACCTGTTTGGCTTGAGTATTGGCTTCGGTTTCAGAATACCCTAAAAGTTGCAGCATTTTTGTAATATGTGAGACATATGCAGCTCTTTTTTCTTTGGAATCCATATCGTCTTTTACATAATAATCTCTATCTGGAAGACCTAGTCTGCCAGCTCCTAAAAAAGCAGAGTTTATATTGCTGTTTTTTGGATCGGCACCTACACTAAAACCAAAAAAGCCAGCACCGCCCTTAGGTTCCATTTCAATAAGGTGATTTTGTAGATCTTGTATGTTTTTAATGGCATCTATTTTAGCTAAGTATGGTTTTATAGGCTCTATCCCTTTTTTTTCTCTACTTATGGTGTCCATAATAGTTTGAAAAAGTTTTACGGCTTTTTCTTGATCGGATCCAGGAATTACTTGAATTTTTTTTAAATCCTTGTTATCTGACATAGCCGCTTTTAAGATGTTAAGCGCATCATCGTCCGTTTTTTTTCTTAACTCGTTAAAACTACCCCATCTGGTTTGGTCATCGGGTATTTCAGTGTTTTCTAACCATTTGCCATTTACGTATTTAAAAAAGTCGTCTGCTGGATTAATGGAATTGTCCATAAGCTCAAGATTAATTCCAGACACTTCTTCAACTTGAGCAGTTTCTTTTTTTTGTTCTTTTTTACATGAAGCAACCAGTAATAAAAGAAGGAATATACTTGGCTTAGAAAATTTTTTTAAGTTTTTTTTCATTTTTTTTGAATTAGTCATAATTTATCTGGACAATTTACCATTATAACTAATTTTGGTAAATAGGTTTATGAAAAAGTTAACAAAAAATGAAATGGAATTTAATTACGGATAAGTAATGTTTTTAAGGCTTTTCAATATTGCGAGCATCATTTTCTATTTTTTTATTCAATTGAAAATTTAAATTAGAAAATGATACCAAAAGTTCTTCTAACGTATTTAAAAGGTCTCCCTTTTTGGTGGTTGACAGGTTTGATAAACTTTCTGTTTTGTAAAGCTTGGTTTCTAAAACAGTGATTCTAGCCAAAATAGCAGGCTTGTTTATGGTATCGGGAATGGTTTCTCTAATATCGGTTAGCAAGGTTTTTAGGTTTTTTTTAGCATCCGTTTTAAAATAAGATAAATCCCCTTTTTTTACACTTTCAATAATATCGTTTAGTTGATTGAATTCTTGCCATGAACCAACAATGGGCTTTACCCTATCATCAATGGAAAAATCTAAATATTTTAATTTGGACATATCTTTTTCGGTAATAGTTTGACTCTTTTTGGCAACATCACTATTTTCCGTATCCGTTTGAGTTGTTTTTTTACAAGACAAGCACATTAATAATATACAAGCGCTTAAAAACTTTATGGTCATTTTATATATTTTGAAAACCTACTTAGCAAATATATGTCAATTGTTTATTTTTTATATCATTTCAAATAATTGTATATATTTGAACCCATCCCTAAAATCTAATTAAAATGCTTGAAAATATCTGGTTCAACATACAATACGGCATTAATCATGTTCTTGATATTAACGCCTACGATCATGTTTTATTTCTAATAGCTCTAAGTGTTCCCTATGTCTTTAAAGATTGGAAACGGGTATTGCTTTTAGTATCCATGTTTACCTTAGGTCATACCTTGTCTTTAGTCCTTGCTGTTTACGATATTGTTAGAATCAAAGTGTCTTTAGTTGAGTTTCTAATTCCCATAACGATTTTAATTGTTGCCATTTTTAATGTATTTACAGCCGGCAAAGGACCGCAAAAAGGGAATGTAGGGGTGTTATTTATTTCAACTTTATTTTTTGGTTTAATCCATGGGTTAGGTTTTGCAAGAGAATTTAAAATTATGTTGGGCGATACCGATAATAAGTTGGTTTTATTAGTAGAATTTGCTTTGGGAATAGAAATCGCTCAAATTATTATTGTATTCATAGTTTTGTTTTTAGGCTATTTGGTACAAACACTCTTTAGGTTCTCTAAACGCGATTGGGTTATGGTTATTTCGGCCGTAGTTGTCGGCCTTGTGATACCAATGATACTTAAAAGTGATTATTTACTCTAAAAAGAAACCAATCATTGCAAACTTTGGTAAAACTTTAACGAACTTGCATTGTAATTAAAATACCAACCCTTTATATTCGTTATACCATTTTAATAGGTTATACACAAGTTCAATAATGTCAGAAATCAAACAATTAAAATACGATAAAGCCTATTTAAGAATTGCACAAGAGTGGGGCAAACTATCTTATTGTAAACGGAGACAAGTAGGTGCCCTTATTGTTAAAGACCGAATGATTATTTCAGACGGATATAATGGTACACCATCTGGGTTTGAGAATTTTTGTGAAGATGAAGAAGGTTATACCAAGTGGTATGTATTGCATGCAGAAGCAAACGCTATTTTAAAGGTGGCTGCTTCTACACAATCCTGCAAAGGCGCAACGCTTTATATTACCATGTCGCCATGTAAAGAGTGTAGTAAACTTATTCACCAAGCAGGAATAGTGAAAGTAGTTTACAATCAAGCTTATAAAGATGATTCAGGTTTAAAGTTTTTAGAGAAAGCAGGAATAAAACTTAAATTAATAGAATACTTAACCCCATAATGCAGTTTCAAAAAAAATATTTGCCCCTTATTTTAGGCGTTGCCATTGCAGCAGGCATTTATATTGGAGGAAAGTTGAATTTTATGGATTCTTCAGATAGATTGTTTTCTAAAAACAGCAAGAAGGATAAAATTAATAGGCTGATAGATTATATAGATTACGATTATGTCGATGAGGTAAACACCGATAGTATTGTAGATGTTACGGTTAATGGCATTTTAGACAATCTTGATCCGCATTCGGTATACATTCCAAAAGAAGATATGGAACGTGTTACCGAAAACATGAAAGGTGATTTTGTTGGTATTGGCGTTAGTTTTTATAAGTATAGAGATACTATTGCGGTTATAAGATCTATTGAAAATGGGCCAAGTGAAAGGGCCGGTATTAAAGGAGGTGATAGAATTGTTATGGCAGACAATGATTCCCTTACTGGTAAACGATTACAAGACACAGAAATTTTAGAGAAACTTAAAGGGGAAGTTAATTCCAAAGTAAATCTTAAAGTTTATAGAAAGGGCGAACCAAAACTTTTAAACTTCACGGTGAAACGTTCCAATATTCCTATAAAAAGTGTAGATGCTGCTTATATGCTTACAAATAAGCTGGGGTATATTAAAGTAAACAGGTTTGCCGAAACAACCTATAGGGAATTTAAAACAGCTTTAGATAAGCTTATAGCTTATGGTGCCACAGAAATTGCTTTAGATTTAAGAGACAATCCAGGGGGATTTCTTGGAATAGCAGAACAAATGGTAGACGAATTTTTAGAAGAAGATAAACTTATCTTATTCACCAAAAATAAACGTGGAAACATTGAGAAAGCTTTTGCAACCGACAAAGGAGATTTTGAATATGGTAAAGTTTATGTGCTTATAAATGAAAATTCAGCGTCCGCAAGCGAAATAGTTGCAGGAGCTCTTCAAGATAACGATAAGGGTGTTATTGTTGGTCGCCGTTCTTATGGTAAAGGCCTTGTACAGCGTGAAATGGATTTAGGTGATGGCAGTGCCGTGCGTTTAACCGTATCTCGCTATTATACACCAACAGGGCGTTCTATTCAAAGACCTTATAAAAAAGGACACAAAGATTATTACGATGACTATTTTGATAGATTACAAAGTGGTGAATTGCTGGATGCAGAGAAAATAAAAGTGCACGATTCTTTAAAGTTTAAAACACCGGCGGGAAAAATTGTGTATGGCGGTGGCGGAATCATACCAGATGTCTTTGTGCCAATTGATAATAGTATGCAAAATGAAACCTTATCATATATACTACATCGAGGCTATATAGGGAACTTTGTGTTTGAAATGTTAGATAAAGATAGAAGAGCTTATGAGGGCATGCCCAAACAAGACTTTATAGATAATTTTGAAGTTACCGACGATATGGTTTTAAAATTTCAAGAGTATTTAAATGTTAGAACTGGCTCTAGAATTACATTTGTGGCTTATCATGATGAGGTAAAACAATATATTAAAGCCATTATTGCTGATCAACTTTATAGTGAAGGGACTTTTAATGAAATTATCAATCAAAAGGATATTATGATTGATGAGGTTATTAAGTTGAGTGAGGGGGAGTAGTTTCTTCATTTTGAGAGGAAGCCAAAATCTTTTAAATCTTAAGAAGCAGCAGATAGAACCCCCCATTTTTTTTTACGGTTTTTCCACAACCATAATTCTGCTTTTTTGATGAATTACATAAATTGAGACAATTTTTGTGTAAGAAAATAAAATATTGTTTTTAAGTTTACGGTATAGCAATTCCCTCTCTAATATTACTAATAGCATGAATTTATTTAATCACTAACCAATAATTTATGCTCATGAAATTTTACTTAAAAAACACCATCAAGTTAGGCATCCTCATTTTTGTGATATCATTGTTATTCTGGAATTGCGAAAAAGAAACTGTCCTTCCGGAAGAAATTAACCAAGTTGAAGACCAAGACTCAACCTTTAGCCTCAAACATTACTCAAGGGAGCATATTAAAAAAAACACCAAACTCGTTTCGAAGCTAAAAGAGTTCAATGACAAGCTAGCCAAAAACAAATCGGCCAAATACTCTGGAAAAAATATTTACAATGAAAAATATGATTTCACCATATATACCGATTCGGCCACATATATAAAACATGGTGATTACCATTCGTACACATTTCCCATATTACAGGGAGCCGATGAGAAAATAACAAATGTGTTGTTTGAACTAAATGACCAAGGGGAATACGATGCCTTTTTGGTAAATTACGATTATTCTGCAAACGAATTAAAAAACAAAGATTTTAATTCTTTATCAATGAAGACCTCTATGAAACCCATCGATTTGGATTTCAACTCCCTGTTTGCAAGAACAATGTCTGCTTATATCTGCATCTACTCTTATGAGTATATTAGTGATGGTGAATTAAGAGGAGCCGGCAATGAAGTTTATGAATGGGTGTTAACCGCTTCATATTGCGAAAACGTTTATTATGAAGTGAATGACAGTAAAGTTTACAGCAATGGGGGTAACAACGCTACCGTAACCGTTAGTGGAACAACACCTCGAGGTTCTGGCTCTACAACTTCGCCAACCCCTTCGCCGTCACCTTTTGATGCCGAGGAACTCATGGAGATTAGTGTCGTAAAAAGTGAACTTGGCCTAAACCTTCCTGAACGCTTGTGGATAGACAAATGGGCAAATGGGCACATTGCTTTTAAAATTTATAATTTTTGTACAGCTGAAATGTGGTCTCAGGAGGCGAAAGCATTTGGTAATGAAATCGTTGATTCTGGAGTAGACAACACTTTAGTTACTGCTTTTCCTTTTGTAAAATATCCGCCAAATAGTAATTATGCAATCCAATATCCTAAACTTACAGAATATTTAAAGATTCAGTTGCCAACTATTAAAAATAATCAATTTATAATTAATAAAATAGTTCAATATGGTGACTTAGGCCAGTCTGAAGTAAAAAAACATTTAGAATGGGGAAATGGCCCAATAATTGAAGTTGTACAATTAAACAATTTTTGTACTGGATGTGATTCTGACACATATGGTTTGTTTAAAGGAAATAATCCTAATACCCTTTACATTGATTTGGATTTGGTAAACGATTTAGAAAATTCAACTACCGGATCTCAGCTTGCAAATTCTTTTGCCTTTTTGATAGGCGTTACCATTCTGCATGAATATGTGCATTACAGTGAATATACTGACGGAGCTTGGAATAACCCAGAATCTGGTATACTATTTGAAAATGATGTTTATGGCCAATCAGTTTGGAGAGAGAATGCTAACATAATTTTAAAAAATAATTAACATGAAAAACATTATTTACCTAACATTTTTTTTATTAGGTGCATACGTTCAAGGGCAAGAATGTGAGCTCCAATCCGAAATTATCAAAATAATATTAAATGATAAATCATTAAATACATTTTTTAAGAATAAAAATGTGATAATTATTGGAAACAGTTTATGCAAGGACGAGATTTTGAAAACACAAATAGACCGCAAAGATGTTACAGTTAAATTAACAAATGGAAAAACGGACATAGATCAATCAATATCTTTCTTGGAATATGAAACAACCGGCAAAATAATTTTTGCTGAACTATCTCTTTATAATAAAAATGTAGTTCACACAATTGTCTTAAAGAAACTACTCAATGACAAAATTACACTTGTCAATCAATGGACTACTTTTATTAAGTCAAAAAGTTGAATTTTTTACCTGAAGAAAATCTGTTATTTGAGAATGATGTTTACGGAAAAAGTGTTTGGATTAGTAATGCCGAAACCATTTTACAAAAAATAAATTAGAACTCATGAGATATTTTTGTATAATATTTTTAGGAATTTGGATTCATTCCTGCAATGCTCAGGAAAAATCAAATGACACTTTATCTATAATAAAAGAAGTTTTAAAGCATCGAGAAGTGAAAAAATTTCTGCATTCAAATATTAAAGGTAGAGATACGCTTATTGTTGTAAAAAATAATTTCATAAAAGAAGAATTTGAAATAAAGAATTATGATATTTATGTCAAAACAAGCATTGAATCACATATAAAAAATCAAAATTATCTTGAAATAAAACAGTTTGAAATTGATGGAAAATATGCAAAATTGGCTCTTTTTTACAAGTTAGAAAACATTGAAATACTCTCTACCTTGTATAAAGATACAAATGGATGGAAAATTGAAGATATTAGTGTTATCGAATTTTAGGACTTTCATTTGAAATGGTTGTTTACAGGGTAGACTGTATGGGTAAATAACGTTATTATTAAAGTTGTACAATGAATACATTTTTGTTTACCCCGCCCGCTCCTCAAAGTCGGGAGACTTTGAGGAACATTAAAAAGCGAGCAGCAAAATAATAATAAGTAAAAAAATAAAGAGTTATAAAAAAGAAATAATATAGAGTTAAAGAATATTATGGCACAAAGTCGGGAGACTTTGCCAGCGGGGTTGTGAATAAATAACTTAGATGTAAAATTGATATTACAATTCTTTTTTATTCTTAACATTAGTCCTATGGAAAACATAAAATTTGAAAATTTTATTGGTAAAGATATTTCAGTTGTAAATTACTCATTATCTAAGGATTCTGATAATAAAATTTTCGGAAGTAATGTTTATTATACTCTGACAGAAAATAATAAATATTTTTATAGTATGCCTTATAATATTATTATAATTGTTACAAATGAAGAAGGCTTAATACAAGAAGTAACGATTCATTTTCAGGAAGTAATAAATAAGAATTTTTTCGAATTGTTTACAAGTAACTATGGGAATCCAGATATGATACAAGTTGTCAATGAAATTAGTTTAGGTAATGAAGTTCTATCTGAAAGTGATACCTTTTCACAAACTTTAAGAAAAGGTTTTATTGAAACCAAAGAAGGTGAATTTGAATGTAAGCTTCCCTTAAAACCGAACTGTTTAAAAGTGTAAAAATAATATTAACTTTAAACAGTAATTA
>NZ_QKPO01000116.1 GCF_003258355.1 Confluentibacter sediminis
CTTCACCAACCGCTCGCGGAAGCCCTCGACCTGACGTTCGGCCACCGCATCGCGCATCTCGCCGAACGACGGCAGCCCGGAGACATGCAGCTGCAGCGAGGTCGATTGCGGCGTGGGCAGCCGACAGGCGCCCAAGGCCAGGTTCAGGCCGACGCCGAACACGATGACGACGTCGTCATCGACATCAGCATCAGTACCGGTACCGGACGACGGCGGAATCACCAGTTCCGAGAGCAGCCCGCCCAGCTTGAGCCCGTGGCAGAACACGTCGTTCGGCCATTTGAGTTCCAGCGAGCAGTCCGGC
>NZ_QKPO01000117.1 GCF_003258355.1 Confluentibacter sediminis
GCGGTTGGAGCGTTGTATCTCCACGATATTGCCGTCACGGCCTGCGGCGAAAACGCTCTCCTGGTCGCCGGTTTGCATGCGTTTGACTTCGCGGCGCAGTTGGCGATTCTCTTCTTCGAGGACCAAAATGCGCGCGATACCGGAAAGGTTGATGCCCTCATCCTGGCTCAGGCGCTGAGCTCGGTTCAGGCGGGCAATGTCGCGCAGGCAGTAGCGGCGTGCGCCGCCATCGGTGCGCTGCGGACGAACCAAACCGAGGCGGTCGTACTGACGGAGAGTCTGGGGGTGAATGTTGGCCAAC
>NZ_QKPO01000013.1 GCF_003258355.1 Confluentibacter sediminis
CAATATTCACTAAATCATAACAAAATCTAAGAGTTTGCCGCAAATAAAAGCCATTTTAATGGGGTTTAAAGAGCTTTTGCCGCAAATCTGAAATAAATGCAACTATTTAAAATTGCTACATATCTGATTTTAAATGAAATATGAATCAGTAACATCGCGTAGCGTGTTACCCTCTTGCTTTACATTTAACGTTTGTAAGCAAACATCAAATGAAACCAGATTAAATTTACGTTTTTAGATAACTAGGGAAAATGAAAAACCATTTGTCAATCTATAAAATACACTTAAATTGCTTAAAAATTTTATTCTATTTTTAATAGCTAGTTAAAAGTAATAAAAACATAAAAACTTCCGCATAACCATCCAATATGGCTGAATAAAAGGAGAAGACTTCCGTATATAAAAAAGTTGTGTGCAACCAAAAAAAAATTGAATGACTAACGAACAAACTGCAATAAGAACAACTTATTTCAGCATAATTGGAAATACTTCTCTAGCTCTAATAAAAGGACTTGCAGGGGTTTTTGGAAATTCTTATACATTAATTGCCAATATTAAAACTCAAAACAAGATATTTCAAACGGAAACTGCGTTAGTAATAAAAAGCGTTATTAATAATTGTATTGTAGCTAATAAGCAAAACTAGTGCCAACAGCTATAAAAAATCGCTAATTTTACTAAACCAAAATTTGTTGATCGTTTGTTAGTTTCTGATTATCCTTCGGACACGAGCAATTGCATAGCAAATCATGAGCTCCTTAAGTAAATAAAATGGGCGAAGTAAAATCCTCGCTCACAAACGCGCAACTTTTAAGACAAACATTAGCTACTATGCTATATATTAATTACTTTCTGTTTGTAAGTCTAATAATTTATAACGGTTCAGAATCCAAGAAGGAAGAAGAAAAAATATTTATTAGTTAAACTTCTTAAAATTCTCTGCTTGTTCAAAAATATCTTTGTAAACTTCATCACGCTCTACTGGTGGATAACCAAATTCATCTAATAGTAAAATTAATCCAACCTTTAAGGCTGCTTTAATATCATCTCGTTTACTCCAATCTGGATATTTAGCTTGACTGTCAACTAAATCTTTTACAGCTTTTGCTAACTCAATGAGTTTATCACCTGGATATGAAAAATCATATTTCACACACAATTCTTTTAGGATGTCGTAAAATGCTTTTTCTTCAAAGTCAATACCCAAATCATCTCCTGCTGAAAACTCTTTACGCACCTCCCAAATTAAATTAGTGAGCTGTTCAGCCATTTCTTCGTATACTTCACTACGCAATACATCATCTTCTTTTCGTTCATTATAGCGTTGCACCAAAGATTCCATTTTTCGAGAAAAATCAACACCTTTTACCTTGTTTACTTTTTTCATTTCCCCAATAACTTTAGCTAAAAGTTGTTGCAGTAATTTAATTTTAGTGTTTGGGAGTTTAATTTTATCAATTTTAGCTAGATAATCATCATCAAATAGATCGTGTTCTGTGTTTTTACCATCACCTAGTTTGAATATTTCTTCAACGCCTTCACTTTGTAATGCATCTTTTATCATTTCCCTAACTCTAGCATTCATTTGGGCGGTGTCTGGATCATCTCCTTTATTAAGCTTAAAAACAATGGATCTTACTGCCAAATAAAAATGAATAGAATCCCTCTCTGATTCCTTTATTTGTTCACTTCCTGCACATATATCATAAGCGGCTTTAAGTCGTTTTACCAAGCCCATAAACCGTGTTTCCAAGTCTTTGGTTAATTGAACAAATTCTGACGCCATATTAAGGGTGTGCAACTGTTCTAATGGAGTGCCTCCAAAATATTTTGAGGCATCAAATTTGTGAAAGATTTTAGCTAATAGATCCAAATGGTCTCTAACCACAACTAGCGATTCCTTAATATCCTCAAAATTTTCTCTATCCCCTTTATTATAATGCGCCAAAGCCAGATTCATTTGCTTTTTAATGCCAATATAATCAACCACCAACCCTTTATTTTTAGTTTTATACTTACGGTTAACTCTTGATATTGTTTGAATTAAATTATGTTGTTGAATTGGTTTATCTATATAAATACTATCCAAAAACGGCACATCAAACCCAGTTAACCACATATCAACCACAATGGCAATCTTAAAATTAGATTTTTCATTTTTAAACTGTCTATCTAATTCTTTTCTATATTCCTTGGTTCCTAATAAATCATACAGCTCTTTAGGGTCGTCTTTACCTCTGGTCATTATCATTTTGATACGCTCCATGGGTTTGATTTCCCTTTTATCTTTTTCTGTAAGTTCTACATTATCGTCTGCCACTTTAATCTCATTCCACTCAGGTCTCAGCCTTATAATGTTTTTATATAATTCATAAGCTATCTCCCTGCTACTACATACAAACAATGCCTTACCGACAATTGTAGCACCTTCACTGACCCTCTTATCATAATGTGTTACAAAGTCCTCTGCAATGGCTTGCAGCCTATCAGGATCGCCTAAAATAGCATTCATGTTAGCCGATTGCTTCTTGCTTTCTTCTATCTGATATTCATTGGCTCCTTCTTCTGATACTCGATCGTAATACGCTTCAATTTTTTGTAATTCACTATTTTGAAGCGCCACTTTGGCGGCTCGACCTTCATACACAATTCTTACCGTAATCTCATCTCTAACCGATTCTGTCATTGTATACGAATCAACTACATTACCGAACACATCTAAAGTAGCATCAATGGGTGTACCAGTAAACCCAACATAAGTGGCGTTGGGCAACGAGTCATGTAAATACTTAGCAAAGCCAAAGGTTTTTTTAACACCGGTTTCAGTGACTCGTATGGTTTGGTCGAGGTTGGTTTGACTTCTATGTGCTTCATCCGAAATACACACCACATTCGTTCGGTCTGTCAATAATTCGGTGTCTTCGGTAAATTTATGGATGGTAGTTAAAAACACACCACCACTTTGCCGGTCTTGTAACAAGGTTCTTAGTTCTGCCCTACTTTCAACACTTATAATAGTATTGTCACCAACATAACCTTTGGCATTGGTAAACTGTCCCGAAAGTTGGTCATCTAAATCGGTTCTATCTGTTATTAAAACAATGGTTGGACTCGAAAAATGCACACTTTTCATAAGCAGCCTTGTTAAGAACAACATGGTGTAGCTTTTGCCACAGCCCGTTGCACCAAAATAAGTTCCTCCTTTACCGTCTCCTTCTGGTTTTTGGTGC
Source organism: Confluentibacter sediminis (assembly GCF_003258355.1). Lineage (GTDB taxonomy): Bacteria > Bacteroidota > Bacteroidia > Flavobacteriales > Flavobacteriaceae > Confluentibacter > Confluentibacter sediminis. The sequence continues at coordinate 3,231 of NZ_QKPO01000013.1, forward strand.
TTTACAATGTTGGCATACAATTTATTGGCAGCGTAATACTGTGGATAACGGCATACAATCTTTTCATCCTTTTTAGACGCATCTGGAATGAAAATAAAATTTCTAATAATGTCGCGAAATCGATTATGTTGAAACATGCCTTTCACCAATGTATACATAGAATCAATGCCATCTACTTCTTTTACTAAACCTTCTATTTTACGCCAAGCGTAGAAAAACTCATAGGGTGCAAAAAACGAACCTGCTTTGTTGTTAACGCCATCACTAATCACACAAAAGGCATTATATTTAAACAACTCAGGAATATCTCGTCTGTAACGTACCGTTAATTGTTTATAGGCATCATGAATCGTTGTGTTTTCCTGTATGGCGGTTTTAAATTCAAAAACAACCAATGGCAGTCCGTTGATGTATAAAATACCATCTGGTATACGTTTTTCGGAGCCAAATATTTCTAGTTGATTAACAATTTTATAGTTATTGTTATTCTTTTTTGAATAATCTTTTAAATAAATCCAAATGTCTTTTTGGCTTCTATCTTCTCTTTTAAAGGCAAACCCATCTGATAATTTCTTCATGAAGGTTTTGTTACTTTCATAAAGGTCTGAAGCTGGAAGCAACAACAATTCTTTAATGATCTGATTTGCTTCTAAATCCGTTAGATTTTCCCTTTTATATTGGTTTAATAAAAAAGCTTTTAAATCGTCAATTAAAACAACTTCACAAGGGTCTTTTAAAATCCTTTTACCAGATACATGAGGAATATCCTCTTTTTCTAAAAGGTCTATAAAGGCTTGTTCTAATTGTGATTCCGTGAATTTCATTTGAATTTATATTAGTTCACTTTTAAAAAATGATAGTAGATTATTTTTAAAAGTTACTTCTCTTATTTCTATATCGGCTTTTAACCAATCATTTTTAGGGTAATTACTTAAATCATTAACAACTGCTATTTTGGAATCTGAATATTTTTGTTTTTTTACTCCAAAATATCCATTCCCTGCTTGAATGTTTAATTTTTTTTCTAATACAATTTTGTTGCCAAAACGGTCCAAATAATTCATAGCATCTTCATAATTCCAACCGTTATAATTGGTATCCTGCCACTTTTTAGGAAATATGTGTTCTATATCAAAAGTATAAGGAATGGCGGCAAACTGATTTTTATTTAAATAAGCATCCAATAGAAGTAACGCTCTCGATAGCCTCGAAGATGAATGACTATCAATTTGCTGCATTAGCGATTCTTCATTAAATGAAAGACGATATTGCAGTTTATTTTCATTGTTTAGAGAAATGCATGAAGAATAAATATCATCTTTAATAGCATTAACCGTTGGAGCTTCAATAAACTTAACAAATAGAAAAGACATAAGCTTTTTAAGCATTATTACAAAATCTTCATCAAAAGATTGACTGTCCATGTTTTTCAAAAAGAAGACACTTACGGCATATTTCCAAAACTCATTGGGATAATGATTTAAACAATGAAGATATTTTCGAGCTTCTATCGAAATATTATAATTGATATCTTCGTCAGGTAGTATTTCTACATTTACATATCTCCAAAAATTCGCTAAGTTCATTACCTCATTAATTACGTAATCTGTTTTAAGGCGTTTATAATTTTCTTCAGCATAAAACTTTCGGAGACCAACTTCTTTTGTTTTGTCATTACTTCGTCCTCGTAGTACATGAGAATAATATCTAAAAACATCATCTATTGAGACATAACCTTGCCTACAAATTTGAGTTAGTTCTTTCCAAGTATTTGTAAACTCTTTCCGTTTAGCTTCTCCCTCAGTGTTACGATAAATTTGGGCTTTGAATATATCAGAATCAGCTAAAGGTAATCCCCTATCATTTAATGTAGAAAAAATAGTAAGAGCAGTTTCAGGGGTATCACATTCAATTGGTAAAATGATACATTTTTGTAAAATTGTAATACACAATTGTTTCCATTGCATTGGATTGAGCTCTGCATATTCATCACATTGTGATTTAAAGAAGCGATAATTAACAGAATAGTTATCACTTGCCAAGTCATTTGTATTGCCCGTCTTCAAAATTTCATGGAAAGTTCCATTATCTTCTTCAGTTGCAACAAGTGATTCAATATGAATTAATGATTTATCTGATACAATCTGTGAAATTGGGTTAATATCCCAAATACAAGGTGCCAATTGATTTTTAAGCCCTTTAACATCTTCGTCTTCTACCATATCTTCAAGCTTACGATAAAAAGCTCTCAATAATAAAAAAAAGGACGTAATTCGCTGCTGCCCATCAATAATTTCTTGATTTTTTTCCGAGTTTATATAAGAAACAATAGTTCCTAAAAAATAATCAGAACCTGCTTTGGCATCTGTAACTGTAAAGTTTTCTATATCATTCCAAAGGGTTTCACATTTTTCAACGTTCCATTTATATGGTCTTTGAAAATCTGGAATTACAAACTTTTTACTTTGCATTTCACTAAAAAGTTTACTTATGCTTTTTTTACTTACGTGTAATTCTGCCATATATTAAATTTATAATTCGTTTATATCTTTCTCTATCAATTTATACTGATCTTTAATCTCCTCACCCATATAAAAATCGAGTAAGTCTTTTTTAGTTAGTGTACCTGTTTCTAGAAATTGAGTTAAATAACGCTGGTTAAAATCCATTAACAACATGGATTTTTCTATTTGCTTTAATATCTCTTTGTTATTGTCAATATTCCTTTCAACTAATGTTTTGATGGCTTTTATTTCTCCAATGTCTTTAATAATTCTATTCACTAGCATTGCTAAGACATCTTTGTCCAATTCAATGGTTTTGGCATTTATGGCAATATCTCTGGCTAACATATATGCTATGACCAAATTGGAATAATCTCCTTTTTGAGAATCTACAATAGCAATAAAACCGACCTCTGGAATGTAGCCCACATTTTCGCAAAACTTTAAAATGGAATTATCTACCAAACTAATATCAAACACAATTAAACTGACTCTAGAATTTCTATTTGCATTAGCTTCTATTAACTGGCTCCATGCTGTATCTGTTTTTCTGATAAAAATATCTTTGGTGTCAATGGTTCCTAACTTCATGCTTTTATCAAACTTGCATTCTATAGCTATTTTTAAATCTGGTGTGCCGTTAACTTCGCAAATAATATCACCTGTTTTGTTTTTGGCCAACTCACCTGCTGCATTACCAGTTAGTAAGGCTCTATCTTTTATTCTTTTACTTTGAAAAAACTCGTTTAAATACTCAGCAATCTCATCTTCTGCTATAACCCCCTTTATGGTTGACTTATAAAACAACTCCTTTTTCATTTCAAAAAGCATTTTCAGACTTTCTAATTCTGTACCTAACTCATTTGTTGTTTTTGCTAAAAAGGATGAAATACGGTCTTCCATTAACGCCAAAACCCCAATATACAATGCTCGTACTAGCTTTTCATCTCGTTCGCTCGCAGGTAGCTTGTCGAAATAATTAAATACAATTTCATTATCTAATTCAAACTTTTGAAGTTCTACTCTTTTAAGCTTCTGATTCAGTTTTAATGTCGACATAACCCTCGAATATTTCTTTTAATACATTATTTTCTATAATTTCCTTCCAGTCTTTTCCAACACCGTTCCAGCCTTCTCCAATATCCCAATTATCCTTAATAAAGGAATAAGCTTGGTAAGGCTTATTCCCAGATGGAGGTTCATACCCTAAAATATCTTCCATACAATATTTCAACATTAATCGGTCTTCTTCTGAACCTAATGCATCCAAAATGGGTTTATTAAACTTTGTTGCTCCAGCAACTTGATCTTCATCGTGAATAACAAATGGCTTGAACCCTAAAGCTTTAAGATATTTTACTAAAGATATTATGGTTGCTTTACCTCGTGCTTTAATTATTTGATAATCTGCATCTACAACTTTCTTAACAGGTAATGGTAATCTTCTTATAGTCTCCCTAAAAACAACATCTTCAGTATCACCCTCAACTATAATTAAATGCTTAACAAAAAAGACTCTCGCGATGTAATCATCAATTTTCAATATAAACTTTATTTGATCTTGTTCTTCCGCTATTAAGTCATTATAAGCTTGTGTTGTATTGAAAGGATTAGAATTTGAAGCAATTAATTTAAATTTTTCGTTTAAAGATACTTTCAAAAGATTAAGCACCTGTTTAGGGTATTTATCCTTATCTAAATCTTTCCCCAAATCAATCATATACGGGGAATGAGTTGTACAAATAATCTGGGAAGTTGTTGCTACGGCTAAATTATAAATTTCATTTCTCATGCTATTTGCAGCATTAGGATGAAGATAAATCTCTGGCTCTTCAAAACCGATTATCAAATTTCTATCTGTTCTATCCTTTCTTTCAAGATAAATTGACCTAAATCTTAATAAAGCAAATGCTGCCGAACGAATTGAGCCAGTACCTTGTCTATCAGGTGATGTCTTAATGTTACTTGACATTTCAATATTGAAATGAGGTTTCAATATTTTATCGGCATCATCCAATTCAGTCCTTACATGCAATCCTGTTTCAGGAAAAACATTACCAACTATCAAATTTATTTCCTCTAACATTTTACCAAAATCTTTGGTTTCATCAGATGGGTCTAATTCTTCAGCCAGTTTATTTAAATACTCCTGTGCTTTCGCAAAATTTTCAGAAGTATCACGCACATCATCAAAAAGACTTTTCATTACCTTTTGTAACGCCCCTGATTTACCATCAATTTCATCTTTTCTATCTTCTGCTGGTATAAACAAAAACCTAGGAAGCTTAGATAAGATATTTCCAACAATTCCTCCTGGTCTTTCAAACCATTCAGAACTATCATAATCATAATCCCATATGGTGGTGAGCTCTTCTAAATCTCCTTCATGAGCTTTGAGAGTTATATTTTTATTTAAATCAATGTCATCTCCAAAAACAGAGTTTAACTCATCTATAGATAGTCCTGCGTCTATAAAGTCTTGAGCTTTTTTGCAATCTCCAAATTCTACTTTTAACGCTTTTTTATACTCCTTTAAACTATGAAGACTTTTACCATCTTGTGTATATTCCTTCTTAAACAAAATATATCGCTCAATTTCCCCACCTTCAATTTCTCTTTTTAAAACCCTACCTTTAAACCCCCTCCATGTTTCTGATTCCTCAGGCAAACCTACATATTCAGCTATAAAAACAACCTTTTCAGAACGATAACCAGACTCTTCATCGTAAAAAAAATCTAAAATAGACAATCTAGTTTCTCCTGAATGAAACAATTCTAAAGCCCTTAAAACAGCACTTTTACCAACGTTATTTTCACCTATTAAAAAAGTAGCATCACCAAATAAAAATTTGGTATCTAAAACTCTTCTAAAACCACTTATTTCAAACCTTTTTAACTTCATAATCTTTAAAATTCAACTGGCCATCTCGGTTCATAACTATTATCTGTAATTTCAACATCATTTATTGACTCAATTATAAAACCACGAATACCGTCTTTTTGAATGTCATACCCGTAAAAGTATTCAACTCCATTTTTTTCTCTAAAACTATAAGGTTCTACTTCTCTCCAACCTTCATTACTACCATCCTTTTCAGTGTAATCTATTTGAATCGTTTTTAAACTTTGGCCTGCTTCAATAATTAATTCTTTCATGATTTATTATTTAGTCATACAAAAACTTTACGTACTGGTTTATATAGCTATTCAACCCCGAGCCATTTCTTGCAAGTAATTTCATTTCTTCTACATGACTTCTTCCTGCTCTTCCATAACTATAAGTATATGAACGAGAAGTTCCTGTAAATTGAACAATCATATAATCTGATCCAATTTGATAAGCATAAACCCCTGAATCTCCACCTCTGTTTCCGTATCTTTCCATATTCTATAAATATTTAAAAAATAATTTTCTCACAATAATGTCTTGCCTCAGGACTAATAATAACAATTCCTTCATTAACCTTTTGTTCTGAAAACCAAACAAGCCTATATTCATTTTGATGTTTATATTTATTTAGTTTCATAAACAACTCATAATTCTTGGTTAGTTCGCTAACTACCTCCTGAATTTCTGAAGCATTTTTAAAATCTATACTTTGAAATCTTAAATTATCTTCTATTTCTGTCTTTAAAATACTCGCTCTCGAATCTCCATAAATACAATCACCCTCTAATCCTCCTAAAACATAAGGCAATTTTCGGGCTATTTCCATACCAAATAATGCTGGATTATTTATTTTAATAGCTCCCTTTCCCTTAAAATCTTTAATCACTTCATTTGTTAAATTGGTAGTTGTACTCATAATAGAAGCGTTAACTCCTCCTTCATAAAAGATAAAATTACCATCTCCTTTATCATTAAACCCTCCTACCATATGCTCTCCTTCAGTTTTATCTCCTTGCATTTCATCCTCATACTTTCTAAAATTGCTAAAACAACTAATATAAATTTCTCCCTTTTCAAAAAAGTCATTTATATACTCCACATTATCCAAAATCCTATATATTGGTGTAGTCATTTTACCCCAAGTAATCTGAAAAGTAGATGTTTTGTACATGAAGTCTAACATAGATTATGTTTTTTATTAACCAATTCCTATTCAACCTAAACCTTTGTCATTTTCGCCAGAAGCAACTCTCTAAACTCCTCTAAATTTGATGTTTTATCAATATTTAAAAGGCTGTATATTTTTGATATTTTCACTGTAAATAATTCTTGAATATATAGAGTAGGTATTAATACTTTATAAAATCCTAGATCACCAGTCGTGATTTGGGATTGTGCGGAACCACTATCCAAACTTCTTAAATTATCATTTTTAAGGTAATAGTATAAAAATTCTTTAGTTGTTAATTCCTGATAATTTTCCACAACAATACTCAAGTTGGTGATATAAGAATATTGCGGTGACATTCGGACTTCACCTGTACCGCTAACACCTCTGCATATAACAAGAATTTGAGGTGATTCATACATGTATTTATCATAATATCCACGTAGCCCGTAACCAGAATATACAGGATAGCCTTTATCTAAAAACAATTCAGAACTTAACATCTTCCCATATTTTAAGTTTGCTATATTTTCGATTTTATTGGTCTCCCACCCAACAGGAATCTCCTTATCCAACTCATCACACCAAACCATGTCGCCACTAGACGATTTATAAGGCTTTCCTTCTTCATTAGGAAACTCAAAGTCTACAAACCAATGTTTATACAAGGCTTGCGCTGCTTCTTCTAGTTTTTGGTTGAGTTGCTCGTTTAAAATGATACGCTTGGTAATGGTGTTATATTCTGAAACAATTTCTCGCTGTTTTTCTATGGATGGGATTGGGAGTTCTGTATCACATAATTCATCCCAATCAAATGTTTCTCTTGCACTTCCATGAGACTTAAAACGTGCATATCTATCAAACTCTGGGCGTCTAAACCACATCATAGCATATTCTGGCATCAGCTCATCTTCATCTATCACCTCAAAAACTATATAAGCCTGTGAAACAATTGCAACATCAGAATCTTCTAATAAAGCAATAGATATTTTATCACCATTACGTGAAGTTACAGGACCATAGGCAAACTGATTTCGCTTAATAATTTTGTAAGTTGCCATATTTGTTCCAACCGTATTGGCGATAGAAGGCATAAGTACTTTTTTAATACTAACGCCTAAAAGTTTTTCAACTGACAAATCCGTATTACGAATATTGACTTCTCTGATAAATTGACCTAACTTTTTATAATTTGATCTCAAACCCCAATTCTTTAAAAACATTTAACAATTGTTGTTTTGATTCTGCTTCTTCTTTCAACAGCCGTTGCATGTCAGTTTGTAAACTTTTCATTTTAGTTTCAAAATCAATATTTTCATCTCTGTTTACAAACTCAATATATTTACTAGGCACTAATGAAAAATCTTTTTTTGCAATCAATTCTTTAGTCACCGAACAACAATACTCTGGAACGTCTTGATATTCTCTATCAGCCTGTTGCCAGTTGTGATAGGTTTTAGCTATGTCAACAATTTGTTGAGGACCGAATTGTATAAATTTCTTTTCAAACGGCTCTCCAATTTGGCGTAAATCCATAAACAACACTTCTTCAGTCCGTTCTCTATACGTGCGTTTTTCATCACCAATAGTCTTTTCTTGCTTTCCTTTGTTTTTGTTTAAAATCCAAAGTGTGACACTAATATCCGTGGTGTAAAACATATTTCTTGGTAAAATAACAATGGCTTCCACCAAGTTATTTTCAACCAATTTTCTACGTATTTTATATTCTTCACCACCACCAGATAAGGCGCCATTTGCTAATAAAAAGCCTGCAACGCCATTCTCTGATAATTTACTGGCAATGTTTAATATCCAAGCATAATTGGCATTACTTGTTGGTGGCACATCATACCCTCTCCAACGTGGATCAACCACCAACTCAGTATCGGCCCGCCAATCTTTTTGGTTAAATGGTGGGTTTGCCATAATGTAATCGGCTTTCAGGTCTTTGTGTTGGTCGTCTGCAAAGGTATCGGCTGCTTTTTCTCCCAAATTACCAGAAATACCACGAATGGCAAGGTTCATTTTAGCCAGTTTATAGGTGGTATTGGTATATTCCTGCCCGTAAATAGACACTTCTTTCTTGTTTCCATGATGGCTTTCTATAAACTTAATGGACTGCACAAACATACCACCGGAACCACAAGCCGGGTCATAAATAATACCCTTGTAAGGTTCAATCATTTCAGCAATAAGGTTTACAATACTTTTGGGTGTGTAGAACTCTCCTTTACCCTTCCCTTCAGCAATGGCAAACTTGGATAAGAAATACTCATACACACGCCCCACAATATCTTGTGTGGGGTCTTTTTGTGTGTCAATATTATTTATGGTATCCAACAAAGCGGCCAGTTTACTTTTGTCTAATCCCAAACGAGAGAAGTAATTGTCTGGCAACGCTCCTTTTAAGGAGGGGTTGTTTTTTTCAATGGTATGTAAAGCGGTGTCAATTTTAAGAGCTATATCATCTTGCTTTGCTTGTTGCATGATGTACGACCAACGGGTAAGTTCTGGCAAGAAAAACACATTGGACATGTTATAGAACTCTTTCATTTCTATAAACTTTTCTTTGCCGTCTGCTAACAGTTCCGCTCTTTTAACTTCAAATTTATCACTTGCGAATTTTAAGAATATAAGTCCTAACACCACATGCTTATATTCTGATGGTTCTACCGAACCTCTTAATTTATTGGCAGAATCCCAAAGGGTTTCTTCTATTGATTTTTCGTTTTTTATTGCTTTTTTAGCCATAGATATATTGAGTGAACATGGTCACTATTATTATAATATTTGCTATTAATTATGAAAGACTATTAGGGATTATAAATGTAGGGATATGAATTTTAAAATGAAACAAATTAATATAATTTATCATACAAACTTTATTTATTCCACAAAGTGCAAAAAACGGTTAAAGTGAACCACCGAAAACAGAATTTTAGGGCCACTAAAAAACTCATTTGAGCCTAAGATGTAAAAGGATTTACAATAATTATTTCTATGCTCACTTTTATCCGTTGTAGATGACTCTCACCTTGTCTGCCCGCCCAATACACACAACAAAGAAAAGTTAAAAAAACAAGCCATTTTAAGCTAATTGTGAGTTTAGGCTGCTAACTTTCTTTATATAGGTAATAAAATTTCCTTTCAATACACTCCCGTTGCCTTATGAGGAGCATATTGAAAGGAAATTCTTTTTTAAGCCTTAAAAAATTATTTGGTTTGATTTAGTGCTTGGGATTGTTGCTTCTTTGTTCTAAATCTAATCAGTAGGTTTTGTATATCCTCGCTAATCTTGGTCTCCACGACCCTTGCATAGATTTGGGTCGTTGAAAGTTTGGTGTGTCCCAATAGTTTTGATACGGTTTCGATAGGTACGCCATTGGAAAGCATGACCGTTGTGGCAAAGGTGTGCCGTGCTACATGAAAGGTTAGGTTTTTATGGATACCACAATCTTTGGCTATTTCTTTTAAGTAACTATTGGTCTTTTGGTTTGAGCTTAGGGGAAGCAAAGCTTCGCAATCGCTGTTCTTTGAAATATCCCTGTACTTTGCCAATATATCCATGGCTTTTGGCAAGATGGGTACTTTTACGCTTTCGTTTGTCTTTTCACGCTTGGTAAATATCCAGTGGTTATTGTCTATCCCTCTTGTAATTTGTTTTGTGGTAAGTTCCTTGACATCCACATAGGACAACCCTGTATAGCACGAAAACAGAAAACAGTCCTTGACCCTTTCCAATCGTTCGTTATTGTAATGGGTGTTTTCCAATCGTTCCAGTTCCCTCTCTGTTAGGTATGCTCTGTCGTATTTATCAAACTTCAACTGGAATTGGTTAAAAGGGTTCTTTTGCATCCATTCCAGTTTTATGGCTAGGTTTATCATTTTCTTGAAGCGTTCCAAATGCTTCATCACGCCATTGTTGGTAAGCATCAAGTTCTTTTTGGTATTCCTGTAGTTTCTCAGATACTGTTCAAAATCAATGATAAAACCATAGTTCAATTGTTTTAAATAGATATCCTTTGTTTTTAGTTTATGGTTTAAGAACTTATTTAAATACTTTTCTGTGGTGTAATAGTTTTTCAGAGTGCCATGCTTTAAAACCGTAACCATATTGACATTATGGTAGTCTATCAGCTCGGATAAAGTCTTATGGTTGTCATCCTCTCCCAAGAAACGGGATTTTATGGCGTTAGCTGTAACGATTTTGGATTCTTCCAAAAGTTGCTTATGGCAGTCCAATAGTCTAGCGTATTCTTGGTCAAGGTACTTGTTCAAGGTCTGAATGGTATACGAGCTCCCCCGCCCCCTATTTTTAGAGGAATCCCAATCTTTTTGTTGGACTTGTCGCTTTAGACTGATCTCGGAACGCTTGCCATTTACGGTAATCCGTGCATAGATGGAGAGTTCCTGTTGTTTGTTTCGGGATTTTCTTGTGAAGAAAACCACCGAAAAGGTGTTGTTTGTTTGCATTTTTAGAAGCTTTCGTTAAACATGTATTTGTAAAAACAAAAGTCAAATCATTCCTAAATGTCCCTTAAAACTACAACAATTCTGGCAAATAAGTGTTCACCGATTTGTACACCTTTTATATGATTTTAATTGGTTTCATTTGAAACCCTTAAAAACAAAAAACACTGATAATCATACAATTAACAGTGTTTTAATACTTCCTATTACTAGGTTCGTCGGGGTGGCAGGATTCGAACCTGCGACCTCCTGCTCCCAAAGCAGGCGCGATAACCGGGCTACGCTACACCCCGAAAATGAGTGTGCAAATATATATAATTATTGATGTTATGCAAGAGGTTTTATTCTTTATTTTAAAAAAAACTACAGCTTGGAAAATCAAATAAAATTAACATTCTTTTACACCAAATCAATAATAAAATTAGATTTTTAGTAATAGTTTTATGCCTTATTTAAACAACTAAACTATAACCACAAATGAAATTCGTTTTTAAAATCACTTTATTATTTACTATTTTTAGTAGTACAATAATTACAGCCCAAGAAATTTTTAGAGGTAAAATAGTAGATATTGAAAGTGGAGCTTTTTTAGATAATGTTAGTATTATCAATACAGCAGATAATCAATCTTATGTTTCTAATAACCAAGGGGAATTTGAGGTACCACAATCTGGTAATTATATATTTAAAAAATTAGGATATCACCAAGCTGAAATTACTTTAAACAAAAGCTACCAAATCATTCAGCTTAGTATCAATCCATCCGAACTTAACGAGGTTGTCATTAGTGCCAATCAGTTACCAAAACGACTCAAAAAAGCCACAACCACTGTTAATATTATTTCTGCAAGCGATATGGAACGCGCTCACAACACCAATATGTCACCAACTTTAAGTAGGATTCCTGGAGTTTTAATGCTAACGGCCGCTCTAAACACCAACAGAATTACCATAAGAGGTGTTGGTGCAAGAAACCTATATGGTACTGCTAAAATTAGAGCTTATTTTAAAGACATTCCCTTAACCAACGGTAGTGGCGAAACCAATATTGAAGATTTTGAACTGACTTCTATTGCAAGAATGGAAATTGACAAAGGTGCTTCTAGTATTTATGGCGCTGGTTTAGGGGGCACCATACATCTAACACCTCAAAATGCCTATTTAAACCAAACGAATGCAAATGGCGCATTTTCTTTTGGTTCGTTTGGACTTCTTAAAGAAGTCATCAATTTGAATCATGGGTCTTCAAAAAACAGTTTTAGAGCCATATATAGTAATACCCACAGTGATGGCTATAGGGATAATGGGGAATATGATCGTCAAACATTTACATTGAGTACCAATCATTTTTTAAGCAAAAAAGATGAACTGACGTTTTTAATGAGTTATGTAGATTTGTTTGCTTACATACCAAGTTCCATAAGCGAAAGTGCTTACCTAAGCAATCCGTCTTCCGCAGCTTTTACATGGAAACAAGCAAAAGGTTATGAAAACTCACAACGTGGTATTTTTGGTGTATCTTGGAAACATCAATACACCGACCATTTAAAACAAAGCACGAGCGTATTCACGTCATTTGGTAATGGCTATGAACCAAGACCTTTTGATATTTTAAAGGACGATATATTTGCCTTGGGTATTAGAAGCCGATTGATAGGTAACACCACATTATTCGATAAAAATTTAGATTGGACTATAGGTGGTGAAGTGTTTAAGGACAATTACAAATATGGTACTTACGAAAATCTTTATCAAGATTATCCAGAAGGGACAGGTAGTGTACAAGGTGACCAATTAGTGAATTTTAAAGAGGATCGTTCCTATTATAATGTATTTTTAGAAACCAATTATAACCTAACAAAGAAAACCACACTGTCGTTTGGTTTGAATTATAATCAAACCTCATACGATTTAGACGATAGATTTATGGTTTCTGCTGAAGATCCCGACCAATCGGGCTCCTATAAATTTAATGGTATTTTATCCCCTAAATTTGGAATATCTCATCTTATTTCTAATGATATTGCAGTGTATTCTGATATCAGCTATGGGTTTTCGCCTATTACACTTTTAGAAACTTTGATGCCTGACGGACAGATAAACCAAGATTTAAAACCGGAAACTGGTTGGAATTTCGAAATCGGCACTAGAGGTACAATCATTAAAAATAAACTGATTTTCAATCTGGCTTTATACAGATTAGACATTAAAAACTTGCTTGTTTCTAGAAGAACTGCTTTAGACCAATATATTGGTATTAACGCAGGTAGAACACAACATGATGGTTTGGAATTGGCACTAAATTATAACATAGTGACTAATGAATCGTTTTCTCTTGGATCCTTTGTTAGCTATTCGCTAAACGATTATACTTTCAAAGAATTTGTAGATGATACAGACAATTTTTCTGGTAACGATTTAACAGGAGTACCAAACGATGTATTTAATGCAGGCATCGATGTTAGCTCTAAAATAGGATTTTATGGAAATATCAATTTTCAATATGTAGGCAGAATTCCTATGAATGACAGCAATAGTTTATATTCAGACAATTATAAGTTAACCAACTTAAAAGTGGGCTATAGATTAAATATTACAGAAAAATTAAGAGCTAATATTTTTTATGGGTTAGACAATATTTTTGATGAAAAATACGCATCACAAATACTTATAAATGCGCCCAGCTTTGGAACAACGCCTCCTAGATATTATTATCCAGGAAATCCAGTCAATTATTATGCGGGAATTAATGTTAATTACAATTTCTAAATAATTCTTATTAACTTTATAAAAATCTTTGATGCCATGAAAAAACTTATGATCATTCCTTTAATCACCATAGCCCTTTCTGCTTGCGCTCAACAAACGGAATCTTCTGTTAAAGCAGAAGATCCTCAAAATATAAGTTACACGACCGAATTGGTAGTTCCAGATATGTCCATTCCTTGGGGTATGGATTTTTTACCTGATGGCAGTATGTTGATTACTGAAAAATCTGGCGAGTTGGTTCATTTTAAAAATGGCATAAAAACCAATATTTCAGGAGTACCTGAAGTATATAATCGTGGACAAGGTGGGTTATTAGATATTAAATTGCACCCCGATTACGAAAACAATGGTTGGATTTACATGACTTATGCGTCTTCTGAAGGCGAAGGTACTGGCGGCAATACCGCTCTTATGAGAACCAAATTAAGTGGCAATTCGCTAACAAATCAAGAAGTTCTATATAAAGCAGCCCCCAATACAACCAAGGGGCAACATTTTGGTTCTCGTATCGCTTTTGATAACGACGGGTACCTATATTTTTCTGCTGGCGAACGTGGCGAACATTTTGTAAATCCTCAAGACCTTACTAGGGATAATGGAAAAATTTATAGACTTTATGATGATGGTAGAATACCAGAAGACAACCCTTTTGTGAACGAACCTAATGCAAAAAAAGCAATTTATAGTTACGGCCATAGAAATCCGCAAGGTTTAATAAAAAATCCAGAAACTGGTGCCATTTGGGAACATGAACATGGTCCACAAGGTGGGGATGAAATAAACATCATTCAAAAAGGAAAAAATTATGGTTGGCCAGTAATATCGTATGGTATTGATTATGACAATAGCATAATTACAGAATTGACCTCTAAAGAAGGCATGGAACAACCCTTATTTTATTGGGTACCATCTATAGCTCCTTCCGGTTTAGCCATGGTTACATCAAACAAATATCCAGATTGGAAGGGCAATCTTTTAGTAGGTTCTTTAAAATTCGCCTATCTAGAGCGTCTTGTTCTTGAAAACAATAAAGTGGTTAAACGTATAAAACTTTTTGAAGGTCTAGGCCGTGTTAGAAATGTGGTACAAGCACCAGATGGTTATATTTACGTGGGTGTAGAAGGGAAAGGAATCTATAAAATCATACCAAACTAAATATTTATATGAAGATATGTTTCACCCTAGGTTTGGGATTCTTGTCAAGTTTTTTGATATCCGTTTACGGTCAAAATAAAGAACTGATTGAAAGTATTAAAAAAGGGAAAGACATTTACCAGGACTTCTGTATTACCTGCCACATGGGGAATGGAGAAGGCTTAACTGGCAGTTTTCCTCCGTTAGCAAAGTCAGATTATTTGATCAACAACCGGGCTAAAAGCATCAAGGCAATTAAGTATGGCTTACAAGGAGAAATTATTGTAAACGGAAAGACATATAACAGTATCATGGCTAATTTAGGTTTGGCAGATGATGAGATTGCAGATATCATGAACTACATCACCAATAGCTGGGGTAACAAAAATGACGACATCGTGACTGAGAAAGAAGTTTCAGAGATTAAAAAATAAATCCCATAAAGATATAGCACACTAACTGTTTCATTAACTTTGCAAACTTATTAAAACTATTTTTCATGCTTATTATTGGAATTGCAGGTGGTACAGGTTGTGGTAAAACGACGGTTGTTAATCAGATTTTAAACGAACTTCCAGAAGGAGAAGTGGGTGTGATTTCCCAAGATTCTTATTATAAAGATACCACACACTTAAGTTACGAAGAACGGATTAATATTAATTTTGACCATCCCAGGTCCATTGATTTCGATTTATTGGAAAATCACTTAAAAGAATTAAAAAAAGGACATCCCATACACCAACCTATATATTCTTTCGTTAAGCACAATAGAACAGGCGATACCATATTAACACATCCAAGAAAAGTGATGATTGTTGAAGGGATTTTAATTTTAACACATCCTGAATTAAGAGATATGTTTGATATTAAAATATTTGTTCATGCTGATACTGATGAACGATTGATTCGTCGCTTAAAACGTGATATTTCTGAACGGGGCAGAGATTTAAATGAAGTTTTAACACGTTACCAAAACACATTAAAACCTATGCATGAACAGTTTATTGAACCCACAAAAGAATATGCCGATATTATCATACCAAATAATAAACATAACACGGTGGCTATAGATATTGTTCGTTCTATTATTAACCAGAAATTATAAAATGGCATTTAACAAAAAAAGATTATTAAAACCATTTAAGAACATATTTGTTCTCATTTTGTTTGTTTTTATAGTTTGGATGCTGTTTTTTGATGCCAATTCTTGGTTAATACATAGAGAATTAAATAATGACATAGAGGATTTAGAGTCTCAAAAGGAATACTATAAAAAAGAGATTGAAAAAGATAAAAAAGCCCTGAAAAAATTAAGCACTGATGAAGGCTTAGAAAAATTTGCACGCGAAGAATATTACATGAAACGTGACAGTGAAGAGATTTTCATTATTGAATATGAAGATAGTTTAAAAACAAACGATAATGAGTAATCAATTATTTAATGAATTTACTCCCATTACTTCCAAACAATGGAAACAAAATATCCAATTTGATTTAAAAGGTGCCGATTATAATAAAACCCTCATTTGGAAAACCAACGAAGACATTTCCGTAAAACCCTTTTATCATTCAGATGATTTCACAGAACTTCCTGAAGTATCGAACACCAAAGCCACCCAATGGCACATTTGCGAAACTATTTATGTAGTCGATGTTAATAAATCAAATTTAAAAGCATTAAAATTTATAAAAAAAGGTGCCGATAGCATTAAATTTATCATTCCGGCTGATACCATTTCTGTTGAAGCATTGCTGAAAAACATTGACACCTCAACGACCTCAATTCATTTAGAACTTCAGTTTCTTTATGAAGATTTCACAAACAAAATAGATGCCATCCATACTAAAGCAGGAATTCATATTCACACCGATATCATTGGTAATTTGACTAGAAATGGAAATTGGTTTACTAATCTAAAAGACGATTTTAGCAGGTTTGAAAATATTATAAAAACAACAAACTGCTTTAGTATTGATATGACGCTTTACCAAAATGCAGGTGCTAATATGGTGCAACAATTAGCGTATGCCCTAGCCCACGTCAACGAGTATTTAAATCATTTAGAAAATGTCATTACGAATGACGCAAAGCAACATATTACATGCATTTTCAACGTTTCGGTAGGCAGCAATTACTTTTTTGAAATCGCAAAATTAAGAGCTTTACGACTTCTTTGGAAAACATTAGCTTCAGAATACAACTTTAACTCCGAATGTCAAATTTATACAACCCCAACAAAACGTAACAAAACCTTATACGATTATAACACAAACATGCTTCGTACCACAACCGAATGTATGAGTGCTATTTTGGGTGGAAGTAACACGATTTGCAATATGTCTTACGACGCCATTTACCATAAAGTCCATACTTTTGGAAATCGCATAGCAAGAAATCAATTATTGATTTTGAAGCACGAAAGTTATTTTAATAAAATTGATAATCCTGTTGATGGTGCTTATTATATTGAAACCATTACCAATCAATTAGCCGAAAAAGCTTTGGAATTATTCAAAAATATAGAAACACAGGGTGGTTTTTTAAAACAACTTAAAGAAAATACCATTCAGCGGAAAATAAAAGAAAGTGCCGAAAAAGAGCAACAACAATTTGATTCTGGAGACATGGTTTTAACAGGAACTAATGCGCACATGAATATGGACGACAAAATGAAAGAGGCATTGGAATTGTATCCTTTTGTAAAAATCAAACAACGAAAAACCTTGATTGAACCCATTATAGAAAAACGTTTATCAGAAAAAACAGAACAACAACGATTAAAAAATGAAATTTAACATTGTCATTCTGAATTGTTTTTAAATTTCATATAAACTACCGAATTTATTAAACTCTTTCCTATATACTTTCGAGGCGACTTAATTAAATTTTAAAGGCTGAAAAGCCATAAAAGTACATTCTCATAAAACTCCCACTCTTTCAAATAATTAAATGATTTAAGTCATTGAATTTGAAGCGAAAGTTTATTAGCTTTAACTATTAAAAATCAATAGCTGATAAAATGACAGACATTGCAGACGATTATTTAGAACCACATTATATACAACGAAGCAATTGGTTGAGAGCCGCCGTTCTTGGTGCCAATGACGGCATCTTATCTACAGCCAGTCTTGCCATTGGTGTCGCTGCCGCCAGTGATTTAAGAGAACCTATTATTTTGGCAACGGTAGCAGGTTTGGTTGCTGGTGCCTTGTCTATGGCCGCTGGAGAATATGTATCGGTTAGCTCTCAAACCGATGTTGAAAAAGCCGATATAGAGCGTGAAAAACAGGAATTATTAGACATGCCTGACATCGAATTGGTAAGATTAGCCGAGATTTATGAAAAACGAGGCTTAAAAAAAGACACGGCCTTAATAGTCGCCAAAGAATTGACTGCACACGATGCTCTGGCTACTCATATAAGAGACGAACTAGGGATTAATGACATCAGTCAAGCAAAACCAATTCAAGCTGCTCTAGCTTCTGGTGCATCATTTACAGTGGGTGGTATATTGCCGCTTTTGGTAGTTATCTTTTTACCATTGCAAAACATGGAATATTACCTATATGGTTTTGCTATTATATTCCTCATCATTTTAGGAACTATAGCCGCTAAAACAGGAGGTTCTAGCATCACAAAAGCCATTATTAGAATCACCTTTTGGGGAACAGTTGCTATGGGATTAACAGCATTCGTTGGACATTTGTTTGGAGTTAATATGGTATAATCTTTTACCTATTCAAAATCATATTCATAATTAAAAAGACAAACCTTATCTATTTTATCATTAATTACCATCTATTGTCCGTTCGACAAGTAAAATAGCGAGGCACGAGATATTTTTTATCGAGAACTTTTAGTTGTCATTGATTCTCGATAAAATTTGCTCCGTTACCCCGCCCAAATCCACTCGAGTGACAGTTCAGGTAATCTTGTTAATAAACCTTCAAAACATAACATTTATCATAATTCATTATTAAACATCATGGTACATTTACTAAACGTAATGAATCCAAATGACCATGACAAAAAGAATTAAAATTTTAGGAACTGGCTGCCAAAAATGTAAAGTATTGAAACAAGTGGTGGAAGATGTTGTTAATGAAAATCATATTGATGCCAGTATTGAAAAAGTTGAAGATTTAGAAGATATCATGATATATAACGTCATGATAACCCCTGCTCTGGTGATAGATGATGTGATTGTCATAAAAGGGAGAATCCCAGACAAAAAAGAAATTTTAGATTTATTGAAATCCAAAAATCCAACTGAAGATATGAACACTACTAAAAAATGTTGTTCAGGAGGTAACTGTTGCTAACTAATACCCCATGTTTGATTGGATACAGCACATAGCCGATTGGTTGGTGTACGATGTTTTTGGAATGAAAGTCAACGAGCATCTCTCCGATGCGTTAAATTTCTTTATTTACGATAGCACTAAAATCATTTTACTGCTTTTTGTTGTTATTACGTTGATGGGAATTATTAATAACTATTTCCCTGTTGAAAAGGTTAAAAATTACTTATCCAGAAACAAATTATTTGGATTGGAATATCTTATGGCGAGCCTGTTTGGGGTGGTAACCCCTTTTTGTTCGTGTTCCTCTGTGCCTCTGTTCATTGGTTTTGTAAAAGGTGGCATTCCGTTAGGAGTCACCTTTGCTTTTCTTGTTACATCGCCCTTAGTCAATGAAGTCGCCATTGGATTATTCATTGGTTTGTTTGGTGTAAAAACCACCATTATTTACATTGTAAGTGGTATTTTATTAGGTACTATTTCTGGATATATACTTCAAAAATTAAAATTAGAACACTTACTAAGTCCTTGGGTAAAAGAGGTATTGGCAAATGCCGAAAGAGAACACGAAGCCTTTAAAGAAACACCCAAACCTTTTATACAACGCTTTCCTTTTATCTATAAAGAAGCCCTAACAATCATTAAAGGCATTCTTCCGTATATAATTGTGGGGATTGCTATTGGCGGATTCATGCATAGCTATATTCCAGAAGGCTTTTTTGAAACCTATATGGCAAAAGACAATCTGTTTGCTGTACCTATAGCCACTCTATTAGCCATACCCATGTATTCTAATGCATCAGGTATTTTGCCTATTGTACAAGTATTGGTTGAAAAAGGAATTCCTTTAGGCACCGCTATTGCTTTTATGATGGGTGTTGTTGGGTTATCGCTTCCCGAAGCCATGCTTTTAAAAAAAGTAATGAGCTTAAAACTAATAGGTATCTTTTTTGGGGTTGTTACCATGTGCATCATAGTGTCAGGATATATTTTTAATCTTGTTTTGTAGCACTTTTGACTCAAAAAGATATCTTACGTCAATTTTTCATACAAAAAATAGCTCCTCTATATAAAAATTGGTTAATTTAGTCTGACGCTTGATATAATGTCAAAACGTTTCCATAGGCAAACATTATAATTTATTCAACTACGAATAAAGACCACAAAACCACTTAACTAATCATGAATTAATTATTAAATATAAATATCTTGGAGAAAGTAACTGATTATAAATATGCGCTTGACGAATCATCTATTGTTGCTATTACCGACCAAAAAGGAATCATCAACTATGTAAATGATAACTTCTGTAACATCTCTAAATATACTGCTGATGAATTAATTGGACAAGACCATCGGATTATAAATTCAGGGCATCATTCAAAAGAGTTCATTAAAGATCTTTGGACAACTATTGCTAATGGAAAAGTATGGAAAGGCGAACTTAAAAACAAGGCAAAAGATGGCACTATATATTGGGTTGACACGACGATTGTTCCCTTTTTAAATGCATCCAATAAGCCTTACCAGTATGTTGCCATTAGGTCTGATATTACGGATAGAAAAAAAGGAGAAGAAGAACTTAAAAAGACATTAAAAGAAATTTCAGATTACAAATATGCTCTTGATGAATCTGCTATCGTTGCTATTACCGATCAAAAAGGAATCATTACCCATGTAAATGATAACTTTTGCAAAATATCAAAATACGCTGCCGAAGAATTAATAGGACGAGATCACCGTCTTATAAATTCAGGATATCACCCAAAAAAATTTATAAAGGAGCTTTGGACAACTATTGCCAATGGCAAAGTATGGAAAGGCGAGCTGAAAAACAAAGCAAAAGATGGCAGTACCTATTGGGTTGCGACTACCATTGTTCCTTTTTTAAATCAGGCTGGCAAACCTTACCAATATGTTGCTATTAGATCTGATATTACAGAAAGAAAAGAAGGCGAAGAACAGATCAAAGCAAATAATGCAAAAGCTATAGAACACGCCCACATATTGGAATTAAAAAACACGCAACTTATTGACTTCTGTAATATTGTTTCCCATAATTTAAGAGCTCCATTGATAAATGTATCTATGCTAGTCGATTATGTTGAACAAAGTGAAGATGAAAAAGAACGTATGGAAGTATTGGCAAAAATAAAACCTGTTGTGAATCATTTAATGGATGTTTTTAACGAATTGGTAGAATCCATTCAAGTAAAGCAAGATACTGAAATAAAAGCAGATAAAATAATTTTAAAAGATTGCATAGAGAAAATATTGAAAGGTTTTGAAACTCAAATTAAAGAATATGAAGCGGACATTCTCCTAGATTTAAATCAAGCTTCCATAATATATTTTCCTCAAAAATATATAGAAAGTATTTTATCAAATTTAATAAGTAATGCTCTTAAGTATAGATCACCAAAGAGGAAGCCGACTATTACTATAAAAACTAAAAAAGGAGATAACAATAGCATAATATTATCGGTGGCCGATAACGGATTAGGTATCGATTTAGAATTACATAAAGATCAGATTTTTAAAATTCGCAAAACATTTCACAAACATCCCGATGCAAAAGGATTTGGACTGTTCATGACAAAAACCCAAGTGGAAGCCATGAATGGAAAAATTTGGGCAAAGAGCCAACCCCAAAAAGGCAGTACTTTTTTTATAGAATTTAAAAACCAAAACATATGAACCAGATAAAAACACTTACACTTATTGACGATGACGACATTTTTGTTTTCTTGACAAAAAAAGTTATAGAGCAGACTAACCTTGTGAATTTAATAAAGGTTTTTGGAAACGGCTTAGATGCTATAAACTTTTTAAAAAAGAATAAATACAATACCGATAGTTTACCCGAAATTATTCTTTTAGACCTTAGTATGCCAATAATGAATGGTTGGCAATTTTTGGAGGAATATGCTAAACTTAATCCTTCAATAGGAAAAAAAATCACCATTTACATATGCTCTTCTTCTATTTCTCACGATGACATTACTAGAGCTAAATCGATTAATGAGGTTTCCGATTATATCATTAAACCTATTACTAAAAACAGATTGATAGAAGTTATAAAAAAGTTATAAAAATAAAAAAAACATCTCTTTTGTACAATCCTCTTCAATTATATGAATTGAACGCACGAAATACTAACAAGACTCTAAAGGCCTCCAAAAAATTCTGCCTCAAAAAGTTCAGAAAAATACTTAATCATTTTTTCTTTAACCTCAGCTTCATTAACTTGTGTCACACCTAACTCAACATGTAAAGATGTTACGGCTTTACCACGAATGCCACAAGGAATAATATTATCAAAATAACCCAAATTGGCATTTACATTAAGCGCAAAACCATGCATGGTTACCCAACGGCTGGCACGAACGCCCATAGCACAAATTTTACGTGCAAATGGCGTACCAACATCTAACCAAACCCCTGTTTCTCCATCGCTACGCTCCCCTTTCAAACCATAATCCGCAAGCGTCAAAATAATCATTTCCTCTAAAAAACGCAGGTATTTATGGATGTCGGTAAAAAAATTATCTAAGTCTAAAATAGGATAGCCAACAATTTGTCCTGGTCCGTGATACGTAATATCGCCTCCTCTATTTATTTTATAAAAAGTGGCACCTTTTTCAGCAAGTTGTTGCTCACTTAACAGCATGTTAGAGACATCGCCACTTTTACCAAGTGTGTACACGTGTGGATGCTCTACAAATAAAAAATAATTATTGGTATCAATTTGGGTATCTTCTCGTCTATTATTGATTTTTACATCCAAAATGGATTTAAACAACAGCTCTTGGTAATCCCAAGTTTGTTTATAGTCTTTTAAGCCTAAATCTTGCAGTTCTATTCTCTTATTCATAGACTACAAAATTACGATTTTTTTAGGTTTTATCTATTCGGATTATTCACAATAACCAATGCTGCAATAACGCCTGGCACCCAGCCACAAAGCCAAAGTAAAAAAACAATAAAGATAGACCCACAACCTTTGCCTATGACAGCTAAGGGTGGACAAAATATACATAGGATAACTCTCCAGAAACTCATGATGTGATTGATTATGATTGATTACTGTTTATTTGACTATAAACAACGCTTTTTGTTA
Organism: Confluentibacter sediminis; assembly: GCF_003258355.1. Taxonomy (GTDB): domain Bacteria; phylum Bacteroidota; class Bacteroidia; order Flavobacteriales; family Flavobacteriaceae; genus Confluentibacter; species Confluentibacter sediminis. Next base: position 26,588 of record NZ_QKPO01000013.1, read on the forward strand.
CAATATACATGAGCGTTTATATCAAACCAATGTGGAATACTGAAAGTGCAACCCAGAGGGAAACACCCAAAAATTAGTTTTAAATGCTAGGTTTTAATAGTATCTTTGTGCCTTTAAAAAAATCATTCAGAAATTAGAATATGTCGCAATTATCAGAACACGAACTTGTCCGAAGAGAAAAATTATCCAAATTACGTGAATTAGGGATTAATCCGTATCCAGCTAATTTATTTCCAATATCGCATAATTCAAAGCAGATTAAGAAAGAGTTCAAGGAAGGTGAGTCTGTAATAATTGCCGGTAGATTAATGTCTCGTCGTATTCAAGGAAATGCTAGTTTTGCGGAATTGCAAGATGCCGAAGGTAGAATACAGGTCTATTTTAATAGAGATGAAATTTGTACTGGTGACGATAAAACCAAATATAACGAAGTTTATAAAAAACTTTTAGATATAGGTGATTTTATAGGTATTGAAGGGGTATTATTTACTACCAAAGTAGGGGAAAAAACCGTTAAGGTTAAAGATTTCACATTACTAAGTAAATCTTTAAAACCATTACCACTACCAAGAACAGATGCTGATGGCAATGTGCATGATGCGTTTACAGATCCTGAACAACGTTACAGACAACGTTATGCTGATTTAGTAGTAAATCCACATGTGAAAGACGTATTTGTAAAACGCACCAAGTTATTTAATGCGATGCGCGGCTTTTTCAACGATGCTGGTTATTTTGAAGTTGAAACCCCTGTATTACAACCCATTCCAGGTGGTGCAGCAGCTCGACCTTTTATGACACACCATAATGCCTTGGATATTCCATTATACATGCGAATTGCCAACGAATTGTATTTAAAACGATTGATTGTTGGTGGTTTTGATGGTGTCTATGAGTTTTCAAAAAACTTTAGAAATGAAGGTATGGACAGAACCCATAACCCTGAATTCACAGCCATGGAAATTTATGTAGCCTACAAAGATTACAACTGGATGATGGATTTTTGCGAACGCTTGCTAGAACATTGCGCTATAGCGGTAAATGGGACTACAAAAGCCACTTTCGGCAACCATAATATTGATTTTAAAGCACCATATGCCCGAGTGACTATGGCAGATTCCATAAAACATTTCACTGGTTTTGACATAACAGGAAAAACCGAAGACGAAATTAGACTAGCTGCTAAAGGTATGGGTATTGAAGTGGATGCCACCATGGGTAAAGGAAAACTGATTGACGAAATTTTTGGAGAAAAATGTGAAGGCAACTATATACAACCAACCTTTATAACCGATTACCCAAAAGAAATGAGTCCGCTATGTAAAGAACATCGTGAAAATCCTGAATTGACCGAGCGTTTTGAATTGATGGTTTGTGGTAAAGAAATTGCGAATGCTTATTCTGAATTAAACGACCCGATAGACCAACGGGAGCGTTTTGAACACCAAATGGAATTAGCAAAAAAAGGGGACGATGAAGCTACCGGTATTATTGATTACGACTTTTTACGTGCTCTAGAATATGGTATGCCACCAACATCCGGCATGGGTATTGGCATGGATCGATTGATTATGTTTTTAACCAATAACCAATCGATACAAGAAGTATTGTTCTTCCCTCAAATGAGACCAGAGAAAAAAGCCGTAGCGCTTAGTGATGAGGCAAAAGCTGTTTTGGAGTTATTAAAAAAATCCGAAAGATTAGAACTTAATGATTTAAAAATACAATCTGGTCTATCTAACAAGAAATGGGATATTTCTATTAAAGAATTAACCAAACACAATGTTGCTAAAGTTGAAAAAACCGACAACAGCCTTTTTGTTAAAATTATTTCCTAATACCCTTATAAATAGATAAATATAGATTACATTTATAATACGTATTTTCTTTACTAATAATTGAAACCACATTATTTATGTATGATTAGAGCACGTATTTCATATTTAATTATACCAATTACTACTTTTATTTTATTATTTACAGTATTAATAATCCTTTATGAAATTATAGTACGTGAACATCATACTCTAGTAGAAAATCAAGTTTTTGATATTGGCAAATTTATCTCTAATGAATTTAAAAATATTTATAAAAGCGATGTATCAAGACTTGAAAACCTTAAAGATCGATTAGAGTTTACAAATGGTGCTTATTACAGCAACTGGGAAAATGATGCCCACTTAATTTTAAATCAAAACCCCTCTTTTAAATTTATAGAATGGATAGATAGTTCTATGGTTATCAGAAAAATAACTCCCCTAAAAGGTAATGAAGACGCTTTAAACTTAGATATATCAAAAATTGATTACCGAAAAGATGAATGGATTAAGTATTCTAAAAGTGATAAAACAAACATTACCCCTTGGGCAAAACTAACACAATCCGGAAATGCTTTTCTTGTGGATGTTCCTGTTTATTATAATAATAAATTTCAGGGAACCATTACTGCTGGCATGGATTTCAAGACCAATTTTGATACAGTAGTTGAGTATCTAAATAATCAATTTAGCATTGAATTATATGATGAAAAAGGCACTCTTTTTTATAATGTTAATAAAGATATTGTACTTAATAAACATCATAAAATTAGTTATAGTACCTTTATAAATCTAGATGATTCAGGTTTAAAAACATGGCAATTAAAGGTAGTTCCAACTGAAAAATTAAAAATAGAAGATGGTGAAAAATTAATTAATTTAGCCTTTTTTACCGGACTGTTTTTATCAATAATTGTTTCCCTTTTGGTTCACTTTTACTTAAAAACCAAAAAAAGTGAAAAACAAGCCATACAGACTAACCTCGAGTTAGTGCTTACCAATGAAAAATTAAATATCTCACGAGACAGAGCCGAAAAAGCTTCACAAGCAAAAACAGAGTTTCTATCAAACATGAGTCACGAAATAAGAACACCTTTACACGCTATTCTTGGCTTTATTCAGCTAATAAAAAACAGTAAATTAAGTAAAGTAAATAAAGAGTATTTGGATTTAATGGATAAGTCTTCAAATAATCTTTTAAATCTCGTCAATGATATTTTAGATATTGATAAAATAGAATCTGGAAGTGTAGAATTAAACGAAATTTTATTCAACCCTCTTGAAAAAATCAAAGAATTAATTGAGGTTAATCAGTTTCTCTTCTTGAAAAAAAATCTGTATTTAAAAACAAATTTCGAAAATACTTTAGGAATGAATGTTTTAGGCGATCAAAATAAAATGCTTCAAATTGTAAATAACATTCTTAAAAATGCTTTAAAATTCACCAATAAAGGAGGGGTTATATTTACATATAGTGAAAAAGAAATTGAAAATCAATTGCAAGTAAATATTAATATTAAGGATACAGGAATTGGCATCCCCAAAGAAAAAATTGAAACCATTTTTAACAGATTTACACAAATTGATAGCAGTATAAAAAAACAGTATGAAGGCAGCGGTTTAGGCTTAGCTATTTGCAAACACCTGATAACTATGATGGGTGGAGAAATTACTATTGAAAGTAAGCTTAAAAAAGGCTCTATATTTAAAATATCCACTTTATTTAAGATTGCGAAAAATCAGGAAAAAGAAACTTCTATTGAAATTAAAAAAAATATCAATTTATCTGATTTAAGCGTTTTAATAGTTGATGACAACAATATAAATATTATAGTGTTAAAAAAGCTTCTTGAAACCATGGACATTAAAGCTGATACGGCCGAAAACGGTAAAATCGCCTTAAAAAAAGTAGCACAAAAAAATTATCAATTAATTTTTATGGACATACATATGCCTGAAATGGATGGTTTTGAAACGACTGAAATCATTAGAAAACGTAATAAAGACGTCATTATTTTTGGTCTTTCTGCCAATGTTACCACAGAAGCTATCAATAAAGCTATTCTTAGTGGTATGAATAATTACATCCCAAAACCATTTAAAAAAGAACTTTTATATAAAATGTTATTATTTCATTTTAATAATAATTGATTGTAAATTTCATAAATAAAAAAACCCGTAACTACTAATTACGGGTTTTTTACTAACTAACCAACTAACTTAATTTAGTTAACCAAACTAAACTTTATTTTAATATTTTAATTTTATGCTTTTATTTCTAATTACACTACAAATAGACACAATAAATTTTAGGTATTAAAATCAATTTAGAAATGTTTAACATTCCTAATTATAACTTTACAATTTCTTTAAGACAAAAGCCCTCAAGTGTTAATTTTTTTAAGAAATCAACATTTATTTCCAAACTTCACCTCTTGTAAATAAGATTTAAGTTAAAAAAAATAAACATATAACATATTCATTTTTAAAAACTTAACAGATGTTAATGTATAGTTAAAAAACCTATACGCATTAAACCATTCTAAATTTGTTAAGTCCTATTGACAAACAAAACAAACATAATAAAGGCATGAAAAAAATATTATTAATTGCTATAGCTTTCATCTCTATCAAAGGTATAGCGCAACAAAAAATGGGGCATCTTGATAGAAAAGAAATGACTCGAAAAATGATTTCTTTAACACCTGAAGAATCTGCTGGCTTGCAAACCAAAAGAATGACTTTACAATTGGATTTAAATGATTTCCAACAAAAGGAAGTCTATAAATTAAACTTACAAAACGCTAAGAAACGCAAAGACATGATGGCCTCTAATAAGGCAAAAAGAGATAATGGTAATATGGAAAGACCATCAAAACAGGAACTATTAAAAATGAGGAATGACAGACTAGACATGCAAATCGCCACAAAAATAAAGATGGCTTTTATTCTAAATACTGAACAACGTGCAAAATGGGAGACAATACAAGAGGAAATGAAGCATAATTTTAAAAATAGCATGAAAAACAACAAACGATTTGCTCAAAATCGAACCCCTTTCATCCCAAGAAGATTTTAAATAGAGTTAATAATAGTTACAGTTGAATTACTTAGTAATGAAAGCATTTCCAAATTGGAAATGCTTTTTTTATAATGTTTTTGAAACCTTATTAACGGCATTAATGGTAAAATCTAAATCCTCAAAAGTCAAGGCATCGGTTATGAACCAAGTTTCAAAAGCACTAGGTGCAATGTAAACTCCTTCATCTAATAAACCATGGAAAAATTTTTTAAAAGTATCATTATTTCCTTTAGCAGATGTCTCAAAATCTATAACGTCATCTTTAGCAAAGTGAACGGAAATCATAGAACCTACTCTATTTATGGTATGAACAATCTTATTTTTATTCAAAACCAAAGCCATCCCTTTATGCAAATATTCAGTCTTTTCATCCAGTCTATTAAAAACCTCGGGGTCAGTATTCAACCCAGTAAGCATGGCTAATCCGGCTGCCATTGCTAAGGGGTTTCCGCTTAATGTACCAGCTTGATACACAGGACCCACTGGAGCTAAAAAATTCATAATCTCTTCTCTTGCCGCAAAGGCTCCTACTGGTAAACCGCCCCCTATTACTTTACCAAAACAAACAATATCTGCTTTAATATTATAAAGATCTTGTGCACCACCTTTAGCCAGTCTAAACCCGGTCATCACCTCATCAAAAATTAGCAAGATATTATTAGCATCACATACATCTCTTAATGCTTTTAAAAAACCTTCTTTTGGTGGAATACACCCCATATTTCCAGCTACCGGCTCTATAATAATACAGGCTATCGCATTTGGATTAGCTGCAATCAATTCTTTTACATTTTCAATATCATTATATCTAGCAAGCAAGGTATCTTGTGCGGTACCTTTTGTAACCCCAGGACTATTGGGCGTTCCAAAAGTACTTGCACCACTACCCGCTTGTATTAAAAATGAATCGCTATGACCGTGGTAGCAACCAGCAAATTTGATTATTTTATCTTTCCCCGAATAACCACGAGCTAATCTTACCGCACTCATGCACGCTTCAGTACCTGAATTAACAAATCGAATTTTATCAATATTAGGCACCATAGAAACTGCTAATTCAGCAATTTGGGTTTCAATTTCTGTCGGCATCCCAAACGATGTACCCTTTTTAGCTTTTTCTATAACAGCATCTACCACGGGCTGATAAGCATGACCTAAAATCATTGGCCCCCAGGAGTTGATGTAATCAATTAAACGGTTGCCATCTTCATCATACAAATAAGCACCTTTTGCTTCTTTTACAAAAATAGGAGTCCCTCCTACACCTTTAAAGGCTCTAACAGGAGAATTAACACCTCCAGGAATAACACGTTCTGCCTCTATAAATAAGGCACTACTTCGTTTGTAAATCATATATTAAAAGTTTTTTGAAGATGATTTTATAAGCAATTCTTGTCCTATACTTAAGGCATTGTCTTTTAAACCATTTATATCCTGAAGTTCTTTTACAGTCATATTATATTTTTTGGAAATGGAATACAAAGTATCTCCTTTTATTACTGTATAGGTATTAATATTAACGTTGTTTGAAGCGACAGTTCCTTTATTTTTATATCCCACAACCGCTTCATCAAATTTATACAACTCGTAGCGTTCAATCAAACTAATTAATTTGTCGGGATATTTTCTATCGGTTGCATAACCTGCAGCTTTTAATTCTTTTGCCCAACCTTTATAATCGTCCTTTTTTAAATCAAATAAGTTAGAATATCTTTTTCTGGTTGTTAAAAACAAGGAATGATCTCTATACGAATATTTGGGATCTATATATTTTCTGAAACATTCCTGATCGGCATCATCATCATGATAAATTCTATCACCCGTCCAATCATGGCATTTTATTCCGAAATGGTTATTAGCTTCCATCGAAAGTCTTCCCTTACCAGAACTTGACTCTAAAATACCCTGTGCTATAGTAATACTGGCAGGAATGCCATATAAACGCATTTCTTCCTGTGCTATGGCACTGAATGTCGCTATATAATCTTCGGTAGAACTTATATTGTTTTTGGTTTGGTTAGTGCCTGTTGATTCAGGAAACTCTTTAACAACAGGTTTATCTTCAGTTTTTCGGTCAATAACAACACGCTCTGTATTCGTTTTCCTTGCCGCTTTTTTTCTTGCTGCTTCCTTCTTGGAGCCACAGCTAAAAATCATGATTCCCAAAAACAATACGAGCCCAATCTTTTTCATTTCCTTATTCAATTAATGGTAATTTTTTTTGTTTTAATTTACTGTTCATCCCTTCAATGCCTTGTAATCCTCCTGTGTGAATGGCTAAAATTTTTGATCCTTTGGGAAAATAACCCTTTTGGATTAAATCAAAAATTCCAAACATCATTTTCCCTGTATAAACAGGATCTAAGGGTATATCATGCTTTTCTTTAAATTCATTTATAAAACGGATAAGTTCTAAATTAATTTTAGCATAGCCCCCAAAATGATAGTCCGAAACGAGTTTCCAAGTGTTTTTCGATACAAATTTACTAATATCTTCTTGTAAAAAAGCCCCTTTTAAAGCAGGAAAACCTAAAATTTGTTGACTAGGTTGTGAACAATTTATAAGTCCACTAATAGTTCCTCCTGTACCCACCGGTGTACATATATAATTAAATTCCATATCAGATTCCTTTAATATCTCTTCACAACCTTTTATTGCCAAATCGTTGGTACCACCTTCGGGAATGATATAAAAGTCTTGAAACTTATCTATTAACTTGTCATTTCGATAGGCTTCTCTGGTAACAAATTTAAATTGCATACCACAGTCTCTAGAAAACGTTAGGGTTGGGTTATCATTAATTTTACCTTCTAATTCATTTCCTCTAATAATTCCTAAAGTTTCAAATCCAAACTGTTTTCCTGCAAAGGCAACTGCTGCAATATGGTTAGAATAAGCACCACCAAAGGTTAAAAGTTTAGTAAAACCTAAATGTTTTGCTTCTGCAATATTATATTTAAGTTTTCTATATTTATTTCCAGAAATAAATGGATGGATTTGATCTTCACGTTTTATAAATAGTTCAACACCATATTCTAAAGGCAGATTGATTTTCTGATTGATACTTTTGTCTAAATTAAACATGATGGTCGTTAATATAATTTAAAAATTGCCAAAAAGACCTTTCCTTCAAGTATAGTAAATTATATTCATTTCGATAAGCTTCGCGTTCAAAAGAAATATTTCGGTAAGCCATATGCCATGTTTTATACTGATATAATCTTACCAGAAATTCAATTACATAGATTATATAAAAAGGAATAATTAACAACTCCAGTTGCTGTTTTAAATGAATCTTTTCATGATTCAACAAAAATACATCTTCACATAAATATGCATCCTTAATAAATACAAATGGGAAAAACGTAAAGCCAGTATAACCTTTTGGCACTAAATATTTAGAAACTATAATCATAAGTTAACACCTTCAAAAAATAGTCTAATTTACATTATCTTTGTTATATTATGAAGAAAATAATACCTGTTGAAGAAGGTGATTTTTACCTAACACCCGAAGGTTACAGATGTTTTACAGAGCAATATCATTTAAAACGTGGCTATTGCTGTGAAAATGCTTGCAGACATTGCCCATATGGCTTTGATAAAAAAAGCAGATATACAAATTAAATTTTGAACGGTTGGTTTTAAGCCAGTTGGTATGATTCTTGATGCTTATATAATATACTGGAAACTATTTAAAAACGAATGCTATAACTGTTTTAACTCTAAGATTTCAGGAAAAATTGTAAAAAAAAGAAAATAAAAAAAACAACAACCCTATGAAAAATGTATTTAAAACCGTGCCGCTTTTAGTCATTCTATTTGTGGTAACATCCTGCAGCTCTGTGCGTGTCGCCACAGATTACGATAAAAATGCCAATTTCGGCACTTATAAGACCTTTGCTTTTTTTAAAAATGGTATCGATAAAGCAGAAATTAATGATTTGGATAAGCGTAGAATTCTTCACGCTATAGAAAATGAACTTTTAGCCAAAGGTTTTACCAAATCTGAAAATCCAGATTTATTGGTCAGTATCTTTACCAAGTCCAACCAACGTGTTGATGTTTACAACAACTACTGGGGTTATGGTGGTTGGGGCTGGGGAGGTTTCTACAGTCCATGGGGATGGGGATGGAACCAACCCAATGTATCTACCAGTACAGAAGGCGTATTATATGTAGATTTACTGGATGCCAAGAAAAAAGAATTGGTATGGCAAGGCATGGGAACTGGGTATTTAAACCGAAATATGGAACAAAAAGAAGCACGTATTAAAGAATTTGTTTCAAAAATTATGGAAAAATATCCTCCAGGCTCACACCAATAACTATAAAACAAAAAAGCAACTTTTATTAAGTTGCTTTTTTGTTTTAAGATATTTCCAATTATCTAAATCGTTTTAATGTTGACTTTGTAAATTCACTTAAAACTAAAGCACCACTTATTTTAGCTCTATCAATTAACAACGTATCCCAGTGTTCAGTATCTTGCCAAAAAACAGATTTCATTTGTTTTAAAGCTTCAGGATTATACCCACTTAATTTTTCTGCTAAACTTTTCACTGCGTCGTCCATCGCTTCTACAGTTTCAAAAACATCGGCATACAATCCTTTTTCTTTTGCCCATTCAGCAGTAAAAAAAGTTTCCGCATCTATCGTCATTTGAGACATGGCAGCTAATCCTATTTTTCTTGAAACGACTGGTTCAATCACAAAAGGGCCAATACCAATACTAAATTCACTCAATCTAATAGAAGCAAATTTGCTAGCCAGACAATAATCTGCTGCCGCGGCCAAACCAACACCACCTCCAACAGTTTTTCCTTGAACACGACCAATTATGAGTTTTGGACATTTACGCATAGCATTGATAACATGAGCAAAACCAGAAAAAAAAGCCTTTCCTTTTTCGGCACTATCAACTTCTATCACCTCATTAAAACTAGCTCCAGCGCAAAAGGTTCTATCTCCCCCACTTTTTAAAACAATTACGTTTATGGCTTCGTTTTTTCCAGCTTCATCAATAGTTTTTTTTAATTGTAACAAAATATCACTTGGCATCGAGTTCCTATTGGGATGAAAGAATTCTATGTATCCAATGGTGTTTTCTATAATAAGTTTTACGTAAGATTCTATCTCTTTTTGCATTATTCAGAATTAAAAATCGAAGATACTGAAAAAAAATTGTGGTAACTATTGTTACTTTCAATTTGAAATTAAATAACGTATTTTGTAAAAAACAATACGATGGGATTTTTAGATTTTATTTTTGGAAACAAAAAAAGGCAAATTGAAAGCTATTTAAAAAATGGTGCCGTTATATTAGATGTACGCACAAAAAACGAATGGAACAATGGGCATATTGAACATGCTATCCATATTCCTTTAGACGAATTAAACAAGAGAGTTAGCGAAGTAAAAAAACTAAACAAGCCTATTATTACATGTTGTCAAAGCGGTATGCGCTCTGCTAAAGCTGCTCAATTTTTAGCGTTGAACAATATAGATGCCACGAACGGTGGTGGTTGGGTTAGTTTAAAAACAAAGCTATAATTACAAAATATTTGATATAAAAAAACATTAGTTTTCTTCGACATAAAAAGCCTAACTAATGTTAATGATCAATTCAAATATTTTTCACAAATATAGCTTCTTAAATACTATGGGATATTATCTAAAAGTTAACCTAACTTTATATTAAGTTATTTTTTTTAGCCTTTTCTACAGCTTCCAATTTATTATGGACTTGTAGTTTTTTATAAATATTTTCGATATGTTTTCTTATGGTTCCTGTAGATAAAAATAAATGCTCCGCAATGATACTATAACTTAAACCTTTACTGAGTTGTTCTAGAACTTGAACTTCTCGATCAGTAAGTCTAATATCATCTTGAACCTCGTCACATTTAAAATCGATTGGATTACGAAGGAGTCTTAACGTTTTTAATGCAATGGATGGATTCATAGCCGCACCGCCATTTAAGGTGTCCAAAATACCATCATGCAAATCTTTTGCATTAATTTCTTTTAACAAATAACCATCTGCTCCCGCTTTTATGGCATTGAAAATATTTTCGTCATTATCAAAAACCGTGAGCATAATAATTTTTATATGCGGATATTTTTGTTTAACGATTTCGGTAGTTTCAATGCCATTTAATATGGGCATTTCAATATCCATAAGTATTAAATCAACGTTATGATTTGCTTGTAAACGGGTTAGTAAATCGGTTCCATTTATTGCAGTAAACTTAACGCTTAAGTCATCAAAGAAAGAAAGCTTTTCTTTGACTGCATTTATTAAAAACGAATTATCATCTACAATGCCTATTTTCACAATCATAACTTTAAAATTACATGATTAATACAATGTTGCTCCCTTTATTTATTTGACTTTTTATGGTCATGTTTGCTCCAATATCGGCAGCTCGTTTTTTCATATTGTTTATGCCATTACCAAACTCTATGTTGTTTTCATCAAATCCATTACCATCATCTACAACTGAAATTTCTAAACGATTATCGACCAGTTTAAATGTTACTGTAATATTCTTAGGATCAGCATATTTTAAGGCATTATTAATAGCCTCTTGAATAATTCTGTAAATATTCATGCCTTGAACCGAAGTGAATATGGTGTCTTTTGATAATTCTGGATCTACATGAAATTCAAAAGTAATATTGTTAGATACCATGAAGGCTTTATCTATATAATTTGAAATTCTAGCTTGCAAATCTTCCAGTGAAATTTCGCTTTTATTCATGGCCCAAATAGTATCTCGTAACTCATAAATAGTTTCTTTAGTAAAGGCACTAATAGTTGAAAGTTTATCTGTTAACTTATCGTTTGTTATTTTAAAGCCATATTGAATATTTTCTATAGAAGATATAATAAATGTAAGTTGAGCTCCAATATTATCGTGTAAATCCCTTGAAATGGTAAGTCTCTGTTCTTGTAAACTATTTTGGGTTTCAATTTTTATAAGCGCTTCTTTTAATTCGCTTTCTTTTTGTAATTGTTGGTTTTTTAATTTTTGCTGTTTGTACAATAAATAACCTAATAATGAAATTATTAATGCTAAAATGGAAAGCCCGTAAATCTGAGTGTTTTTTTGATTTATATTAAGTTCCTTTTCTGCAATATTGGCACGTTGCGATAGTATTTCTTTTTCTTTTTTTTCGGTTTCATATTTAATTTCAAACTCAGATATTTTCTCTTTAAGAGAATTTTTTGAAAGTTCTTGTTCTACTTCATATTGCTTATTTAAATAATCATACGCTTTAGAGTAATCTTTCTTATTACCATATAAAATAGCTAAATTTTTGTAAATATTAGCAATATCAGATGGATTTTCAGATTCAATAATTAGAGGTAATGCTTTTAAAAAATAAGTTTCAGCTTCTGAAATTTTATTGATTTTAAGATAATTGACCCCTAGATTAAGCCACGTAATTCTAAGTGTTTGAATATCCTGTACTTTTTGAGCTTCATCTAAAACTGATTTATATATTTCAATAGCTTGCAAAGGTTTATTTCTAACAGTTGCCAATTGAGCCATTCCTGTTTTTGAGAAAAGTATAACCTTTCCATAGTTAACTTCTTTTGCTTTACCTAAAGCCAATTCGTAATATTCTTCGGCTTTTCCATAATACATAGTATCATTATTCTTCTCTCCTATTTCTTTATACATCCCAGCAACATTATATAGACTATTTGCAATATCTACTTTACTGGTACTGTTTTCCTTTATTTTTAATGATTTCAAATAAAAATCCAGTGCTTTTTTATACTCTTTCATGTCCTCATAAATAAGACCTATATTATTAAATGATTTACCTAATGCTGTAGAATCATTTAATTTTTCGGCCAGTTTTATTGCTTTTTGATGAACATCCAAAGAAGATTCTGCTTCTCCCAAATAAGACATTGCTAGAGCTTTATTGTTAAGAAATCTTAATTGATCTTCTTCATTTTTTTCATTTTCAGCTAATTGGAGTGCTTTATTAAAACTCTCTAAAGCCATCTTAAAATCTCCTTTATAAAAATTTAGCAAACCAAAATCACCATAATATTTATTGTATAGAAAATAATTGTAATTAGATTTTAGTTTTTCCCAAGATTGGCTGTAATATTTAGTAGATGTTTCATAATCACCTTTTATTATATATAGTTGGGCATATTTTAATAAACTGTGTATGTAAACTTCATCTAAATCTTTTCTGTCTTTAGTATATTTTAATGCCTTTAAAATATAAACTTCTGCAGAATCTTTATTTTTATCAAAAAACTGGTCAACTAATAAATTTAAAGCTTTACCTTTTTCTTCCTCTATTTTACTTTCTTTATAGATAGTTTTTAAACTATCTATAATCTTTGAATTATCTTGAGAGAAACCAACAGAATTAAATATTACAAAAATGGTGATACTAAAGAATTGTCTCATCTTTAAATTTAATTGGAATTTAAATGGATTTTAAAAAGTAGAATGAGGTCTTGGTCAATTTTTAAAATGCGCTGAACAAGAGAGTTATTTAGAGTATCTAATAATGAGATTTGATTTAAAATTCTTTGATTTTTCAACTTTTCTAAAATTAAACATTCTTTCAAAATGGTTTGTTTTTCCTTACCTAGGTCTATCAATTTATTATTCTTTAATAATATATATATTATTGAGAAAAACGAACATACTATAAGAGTTAAGATAAAAATATTAAAAATCATGATTGAAACTTTATTTTATTACAATTAAAAAAACCTGAATATTTTAAGAACAACTTTAGATTTATATCATAAAAAAACACCGGTTTTAAATCATCTTTAAAGGATTTAAGAAACCGATGCCTTTTATTTGAATTGATTAATAGCAAAGTAAATCTAACTTAATATATTGAACATCAACTAATTTTTCGATTAAACGTTATTAAAAAAGATTAAGCGTAATAATAAATTACTACGCCTAATCGAACAAATCTCAACAACAAGATTTATTTTTGAAGGTTATAAGCATAGATGGTTTTATCGTTTGCTTTATAATATAAAACCCCTGCAAGTTCGTCCACTTGGTATTCTGGTTTTTTATCTTTTAATAAAATTTCTTTATCCACTTTACCTGTATCTTTATTTACTTTAACCAATCCAACACCATCATTAAGTTTAGTTAGTATGAATTGAGCATTTTCGGTTGCTGCCGTAGCTTTAAAACGTTTTGACATCATCGCAAAAGAAGCATCTCCTATAGAAGCAAACATATCGGCAGCACGTTTATTTTCTTTTCCGTAATCGTTATAATTGCTTAAATCGTTAGAACTTCCATAAGAATTTGTTCTGTTCATTCCTGCTTTGGCTGCATGAGCCATAGCCAGCCCAGTTGAAGCTATTGCCATTGCTCCTGATAATACTTTTACAAAACCACTTTGTGAAGGCGATTTATAATACTCATGGTATATTTCTGTTCCATCTCCACCTAGCATCATCACGTTTTGAGAAGAACTTAAAAATATATTGCCATTTCTCATTTCCATAGTACTGGCGACTTCTTTTTCTTCAAATTTAGTTTTTGCTAATTCAGACACATCACCAGAGTTGGCGTCAATTGAATAAACAACCCCATCTGCTGCAATCAAATACCTTTTTTTGGCACTGTCAAAAGTAGACGCTACAGCTGCCGAATTCTTATATTTTAATGGTTTGCTCCATACTTGGTCACCCGTTTTTAAGTCTACAATATTAGCATCTTCACCTGTAATATAAATTAAACCTTGAGGTGATTCGGCCATCACCATAATGTTTGCTCCTGTTTTTAAAGGTTTTTTGAATAGTGTTTTGCCATCAAAAGAAATCTTATTGATGCCGCCTTGTTGAATTCCAAATAAGATACCATCTTCTTGCACATAAAAATGCTGAACAAAACCTTTTGTTTTTGGCGCTTTTTCCCATAAGTCCTCACCTGATGATGCACTTAAAAAAGCTATTTCAGATTCTTCTCCAGCCATTTTATCACTAACAACCGCCAAACCTTGAGGCAAAATCTGGAAATTAGACACGTTTCCTTGTACTTTTCTGTCGTCTTTCCAGAGTTCAGCACCATTACTTCCTATTTTATGAATTCGTGTATTTTTACCATTCACCGTAGTTTCAAAACCATAAATTTCTTTTTCTGTTTCATCGGCAACCATCCAGTTTACACCTTTTATTTTGCATTCCCACAAATCATCACCGTTATGTTTTTTTGCAATTAACCCTTGTGCGGTTGGCACAATTAAAAAGTCTTTTAATAATAATGGCACGCCAGTCACACTAAAATCTTTAGAGATACCAACTCTTCCTGGTTTATCTAGAAAGAAACTAAAATCAAGTTTCTGGGTACTTAAATCATAAACAGCTACTTTAGGAGTCATTTTTTCAAATTTGTCTCCTTCTTTTTGAATCCCACTGACAATCAATTTGTTTTGTGGCAAAACGATATTACAAGTGTAAATTTGATTCCAATTATCATTTTCAGAATTAAAAATCACTTTTCCAGAAATATAATTTATAACGGCACGTTTGGTTTTTGCAATACCAGCAAATTTAGACCCTACCCCTTGAGACACCACTATATATGGGGAGTCTGGTATAAAATCTGTTTCTTCTGGACTCAGTTTCCCAAAATTGTTAAACGTAAATACAGGTTTGCTTTCATTGGGATTAATACCTACCAATCCATCATTGGTTGCGGCGACTAATATACCTCCTACGGTTAAAGTCATTTCGTTAATATTTGCTCCTAAATCATAGGCATTTTGTGGTGTTTCAGCCTTTTGAGCAGTTGTTAGATTTACTATTAGAATTCCTGTTAACAGTAAAATAAATTTGTTTAATTTTCTCATTGTTGATTTTGTTTTATTTAGATTGTTATTTAATTAAAAAGATTGTTTTACCAAATTAAATGAACCTTCGGTTACGCTCTTTGTTGAATCATCGTTAGAGTTTTTACAGGTAAATTGGAATGTGCCAATGACATTTGTATCTGTTTCTTCAGAAATTTTAATCTCCCCAACAACACCAGAATCTTGATATGGCGCAGACCATGTTTGGGAGTTCAAGGGGTCATTAATGTTGGGCTCCATGTAGGAGGCGATTACAAATACGTTAGAATCTGATAGCTGATACGTCCCTACGCCTTCATAACCATTGATAATCATATTAATGGCCTGCGATGATGTGTTGCCTTGCATAGTCAAAGTAGTTTGAGCCCCCCCTGTTACAACACTCGCAAATGAGGTTATTTTCATGGAAGTAAAAGTATCTCCCTCAATTTTGGCAACAATAGTTCCCTCTCCTGCAGCCCCATTGCTACCGCCATCATCATTGCTAGAGCAAGAGTAGAAGGTGACCAATAATAGGCAAGAAGCTGTAAAAAGTAAAATAAGTTGTTTTAGTTTTTTCATTTTAAATTATTTCATGATTAATAGCATCACAAATTTGAAATTTAAAAGAAGGTGAATCAATACGATGAATTACGTATATTAGAATAATAGAAATCTATTGAAAAGAAAAAGGTTGCCCAAAATGGACAACCTTTTTAATAATAAAATAAAGTGATTACTCTATAAAACAGATATTTATAAAAAAAATAACAAGTTTTTTATCTTATATAAATTTCCACTCTAGCAGATCGATTGATTCCTTTTACTTGGGTACCACTCCAAACTCCATAATCTCCGGATGAATAATTTCCATAAGCGGTAGACATGCCAATACCCCCAGAAGCATCATTACTACCTTGATCGGCTTCGTTATTCCAAGCAAACCCCCAGCGAACTTTAGCAGCTGCAGCCCCAGAATAATTGATGCCGTAGAAAGTAAAGCCTTCTTGTTTAGAAAAGATATTGGTGTTATAACCAGAAAATGTCATGCTTCCATTTGTTGCCGTATAATAAGTAATTTGACTTCCACTAAATTTTGAAATTAATGTCGTTCTTAAACCTCCCGAATGAAAATTGTTTTGTAACCAGCTCCACTGCATTAACCCATCTATACTACCACTTTCTCCTGAAATATTCGAAATATCTGGCCATAACGCCATCATATCTTTTGCTAAAAATCCGTTCATAACATCATACTTAGCATCACCATTGTTTCGAGAAACATCGGTTGGATTTAAAGTATTAGCTGTCGTCCAGTAATTTGCATTATAATTAAATGTGGTTCCCGTAGTAGTCTTTAATGCTAGCATCCATCCGCCTCCATCATAAGCACTATTCATTATGCAATAGGTTTGTTTAGGCCCATAACCAGGCACATCTATCCAATAAACACCATCAGGAGATGAGGGATAATCCGTTTTTATTTGCATGGCACTTGTGCCTGCAGCCGTAGCACTCGACCCATCTTTAGATTTTGTTAATACTATTTGTCCATGAGTAGTTACTGAACTACCACTCGCTTTTTCTCCATTTTTATTGACATAATTAAGATCTGTTGAAGTTATCTTTCCATTGATTGTAACTACAGGAATGCTACTAACTGTTAACAGTGCTGTTATACTAGAACTGATATAGTTAGCATCCGGTGCTTGAGTTGCTGTAATAGTAGTTTTACCCGCACTTAGAATCGTTACTGTCGTTCCGCTAATAGTGGCCACAGCAGTATTACTACTGGTATAACTAAAAGAACCTGTACTATTTGAAGTAGGTGGTTCAATAGTGAAAGGGCCATCAAAATACCTTTTATTAATATTGTTGAAATTAGAAATTGTTGCGGCTATTCCCGTAGCTAGGCTTACTCCTGTTGTGCTACTACCACAACCATTAGTTCCCGTAATGGTATAAGTTGTAATTGGACTGGTTACTGTTGGTGTCCCACTTATTGTTCCATTACTTCCAAAAATTAGGCCTGTTGGTAAGGCCGGAGCTATTGAATAGCCTCCTGCCACTACCGCACCTCCTGAATTTGTTATCACTATATCTGTAATCGCCGAATTCAATGCATAATATTGTGTCCCCGAAACCGAATTACTCAAAACAGGGGCTTGATTAGCAACTGTAACTGTTACAGTACTTGGAACAGCACATGCATTTGAAGTATCAATTACCGAATAAGTAGTTGTAACAGATGGTGTTGCAGTAACTGAAGCTGTATTGGTAGCGCTTAATCCTGTACTTGGTGACCATTGGTATGCAAATCCTCCACTTGCAGTTAATGTTATTGGAGTTCCTTGACAAATAATTGGGTCAGAACAATTGGTGTTCTCTGCTCCAAATGCAATATTTGCATAGTATTCATCTTTATCATAGGTCATTGTAATAGAGCTATGCAATCCTGGGAAACTTATAATAGTGAATCCTTCTGCTCCGGTCATTGTAGTAGACGTTGGATAAGTCATACCTTGTCCTGACCAAATAACGCTATATGGAACCGATGTTGTTATGCCAACCGTATTGCTTGGATTACCAATGCTTGAAAAAGCAACCTGTGGATTGTTTATGGGTTGGGCAAAGGTAATAGTAAAGGTTCCTGCTTTTTGATTCAATATTGTGGTACCATTAGGCACATTATATTGAGCCGGGAATGTAGAATAATTAAACATTGAAGGAGTAGTACCCAAACCTGGATTAGATTGCGTGACCGTTACACCAATACCATTCATTGTTCCTGTTGCTGTTGTAGGGGTTACATTGTTCCATGTTACCCAATCTAAACCAGTCGCAGCACACAATGAATTTGTAATTGTTAAGGGCTGAGGAATTGCTTTACAGGAAATTGCATAAGCTGCTGTGTAAACAGTAGCAGAGCAGTTTGCTATTACTGCTCTGAAATAATGGGTTCCTATTGAAGTTAACTGATATGACATGCTTGTAGTAGTATTTGCAATATCGGTAATCCCACTTGCAAAAGTACTACTAGTTGAAACTTGCCACTTGGTTACTGTACCACTGTATCCGTTCAAAATAAAATTCACATTATCATTGACACATAAGGAATTATTATCGGCTACAATATTTCCTGCAATGGCTTGACTTACATAAATACGTGTAGAAGAGGAAAACAATCCCGTACAATCGGGAGTATTAACTACTGCTCTATAATAAGTATTTTGGGTGATATTAGATACGGTAAGAGTAGTCGATGTATTTGCTATGTTAATCCCTGGAGTCAAAAAATCGTCATAGGAATATTGCCAGTTTGTCACGGTACCACCACTTACTAACCCCGTAAGATTTAAATTAGTCGTGTTTGTACCAGAACAAACAGTTGTATTTCCTCCCAAAATAGTTCCAGATGGGGCGCCTGTCAGGTACAAATTACGAGTAAAAACAACATTGGAACTAACATTATCAGTAGACATGCCACCATATTCTACAATATATGAAGAAAGTGTGGCATTAAAACTTAAATCATTCCAATGACCACTATTAGAAGAATAAAATTCTCCACAATCTTCACCACCATTACTTCCATTGGGTTCCCCTGGATTCCAATATGCAAACTGTCCTGGCTGTGTTACTGGAGAACCATTGCCTGAAGAAAACATGGTTCCTTTTTCTGGACCAGACACCCAATACCATTTTCCATCTGATGAACCTGCTCCTGTATTAGTTGGATACGTAGTTGTCCCTGTAGCTGCATTAATATAAACATTATTATCTGAAGCTCCCATCCATGAATCTGATGGTAATATTTTCCAAATAAAATTAGTTTCCGCTAAAGAGGTCATGGTTGCCAGATACCCTGCACGACCAAAATATGATTTGGTTTCGGCTCCCGCCAAAGCATCCGCCCATTTTATATTACCAGGAACATTCTCATAAAAATGACCATTTAAATTATTATAATACACATTTCCTACTACGAAACTTACTTGCCGTTGTTCTTGATAACATACAGCGGAAACCGTTTTTATGGTTACCGTTCTTAACAATGCTTGCCAGTTCGCCGCCGTTGTGGTTCCAGAAAACACCAGACTTCTGGTCGTTGCATTAAATGCTGTTGCACTAATACCACTTGGCAAAGTACCTGTATAAGATAACACATCTCCTGCTGTATAACTACCCGTAATAGTAACTGTAAAACTTTTAATGTTTCCATTGGCGGTAACAGTTAATGATGGATCTACTACCGTTTGCACAGCATTAGCTATTGTCAATGTACTGGTTGTACCAGCCACGTTAACTGTAGTAGCTTGAGAAAAAACCTTGCTCGCCATGCATAATACCATTAATAAAACATATTTTGTGTAGATCTTCATCATATAAAATTTAAAAAAGATTAGTTAATCCCAAATCTGCCTTTATTGTTATTAAAATGAGTAGTTAACTCTGAAGAAGACAAAGCCCTTGTGTATATTTTAAACATAGCCATATCTCCATTAAAAAAACGACTCGTTCCTTCCCAAGAACCAATTTTAAAAGGTTGGCTAACTGTAGTTGTTGAATTTCCTGCTAAGGATATTTGGTCGCTTAATATACCGTTCACAAAAAATTTAATAAAATCGCCCGTTTTAGAATAAACCACCGAAAGGTGATACCAGTTATTTGGATTAAATGTATATGAGAAATTATTAGTTCCTATGCCATTTATACCGAACTTAAGGGTATTTCCTAAAAAATAAAAAGATAACGTTCCTGATGTTGTTCCATCATGGCCAATTAAAGTATAATAACTGCCATTGGAAAGTGCTTTTGGATAAACCCATGTTTCAAAGGTCAATTCATTCGTATTAGGATATGTGTCGTTTAAATTAACAAAGTTATTGACGCCATTAAACACAAAACTATTGACATTACTTAAATTATAATTAAAATTATTTTTAAGCAATCCGTTATTAAAATGGCCGCTCAGGTCATACCAAGTATTATCTAATCTATTATAACTACTTTTAGCTTCTGAGTCTAACCACACCATCAAATTAGGGTCTGTATTTAAAGGGGATTTTACATTTATTAATTTTCCTCCTGATACCATCCCTTTTTCATCACTTATTTTTCCATTTGCATTTACATAATTAATTTTTGTAGCTATACTTTCTCCAAAGTTAGTCAGTATGGCTTCCGTTAAATTAACTCTTAAGTTAGCTGTAATAAAAGCTTGGTCAAAGCCACCGACTGCAGCCTGCGTTGCTGTAATAGTTGCAGTTCCTGGTCCTTTTATAGTTACTACATTCCCGATTACTGTAGCTACTGCCGAATTACTACTACTATAAGTAAAATTGCCTAAACTATTAGAAACTGGTGCTTTCAAAGCAAACGTACCATCAAAAAACATCTTATTAATATCACCAAAACTACTAAGTGTTGGCAATGGGATTTTATGAAGCAAAACGGTTTCCGAAGGATCATCTGCCAATGTGTTTCCATCAAGTTGCGTTTGTGTATTGCTAACAGTGTAGGTTGCCTGAAAACTGGAAGCAATATTATCTACAGTGGTTTTTACGGTTAGAATATGTTCTTCACCATTATACATGGTGCCTATGTTCCAATTATAGTTTTGTCCACTACCAGACCACGTACCAAAAGAGGGTGTTACACTACTTAAAGTTAAACCATTTGGAATAACATTATTAATTACTAAATTACTTAGTGTTCCCTCTCCAATGTATTTAGCTTTAATGGTGAATGTAATCATATCTCCAGGTTGTCCCGAAGACACATCAGCTACGTTACTCAATACAATTTCAGGATTACAATTCACTACAATTTGAGGAGCCGATTCATATATACAAGAACCTTTCACCACTTCTACAGAATATTTACCTGGAACACTGGGGGTTAAAGTTGTGCCAGTTTCACCAGGCATTAAAACACCTTCATTGAACCAACTATAACTTGAAAAACCTTCTGTAGCCTGTAGAATAGTACCTGGCAAGCATCCATCTCCTACCAGTTGAACCACCAAGTTTGGTACATTGTCTAAACCCGAGTAATACCCTGCCACACCTATTAAACCTGAAACTCCCGTATAACCAACAGCTATGGGTCCCGTAGCTGCTACTTTCACATTTCCAGTAAGACCGGAGGCATAGATGGTCTTCCATTCAGTAGTTCCTGCCACGGTTCGAACCGTATAATCGGCCGCTGTTTTGGTAGTCGTTCCATAAGTAATCACAATATCATTATTTGATATGGCGGTTGAAGCAATAATCGTTACACCTCCAGTAACCGTAAGTCCTGCTACTTCGTTTATAGAAGGGATATTGTCTATCGTACTAAACATTAAACAATTCACTGGGGAAATAAAATTAAGCCCACCTGTAGCAATTTGTGAGTCTCCCGACAATACTTGGTATACATAGATATCTTTATTGGCTGTTACAAACATATTACCACCAGCTGTATTTACCGAATAGTTGTTAGTAGACGGAATTATAGTATAATCACCAGCATTTAATGTCCTTATGGGTGTGGAGGAACCATTCACATAAACATCTGTTTCGTTCTGAGTAGCTATGACCACACCATATTCCTGTGCATCAATACCATTTCCTCTCACTAAAACATATTCTTTGCCAATGATGTTCTCTGGGGAAGGCTGGTCGATGCCCGCGTCCCATCCGCCGCCTGCTGCATCATCAATGCCTCTTAATAATAATGACCCATTACTAATAGCTATTTTTTTATTTGATACAATGCTTGCCCCTAACCAACCATCTTTATGTGCAGCGGTGCGATTTTCAACAACCTCAAAAACAAAAGATTGCCCTGCATTAAGCATGATTTGTTTGGTATCATCAGTCATTCCCGAAGCATTTGCACCAAGTCTAAAATTAATAGCTGGATCATAACCAAACACATCTACCACGGTACCGTCTTCTGTAGCCATGATTCCTAAGGTGGCGTTTACCCCTCCTGAATTATTTGTAGATGCTCCAGCTGGCAAACCTCCCCATTTAAATGATGTTCCTAAAGCTTGCCTTCCTTTAGAGGTCAAAGAAGTCCCCTGTGCCCCATTTCTACCTCTATAGTTTACATAAAATTTTTGTCCTCCTGCCGACTGTAATCTTAACCCAGAATTGCTAAGCACCACACCCGTATTAGTATTTGACACTAATGATATATCATTATCACCATCCGGTAAGGTATATACGTAAGGGATTGCATTTGAAACATTCACAGTTGCAAAAGGTGTTGTACTATTTCCTCTATAAATATGGACATTGAAAGCGACCGTCTCTGGGGTAGAGATATACAAGCTTTGATTGGTGATTGCCACATTATTTGTCGTTTGTTTTAACGGTGGCAAGTAATGCAAATCACTTAACTGGGCAAACACGCTATGTCCTAAAAAAAACAAGAAACAAATACAGGAAAATGTTATGTAGTTATTAAAAGGTATATATAATGTTTTCATAATTTGGTATATCAGTCACTTTAATTTCACATTTAATAATAGCTCCAATACTTAAGACTAATAATAATAGTCCATTTGTATTCTATCCCCAGCAGTTAAAGTGTATCCTCCATTACTTGCTGGCACATAAGTGAACGTTGTACCACTTGTACTGTAAGCGGTATTACTTATCCTTATGCCGTTAATATACATTTTAACCTTACTGCTTGCGGAAGGTGTTTGAGTTAAAGTAAAACTTGTTTGTGAAGCAGTTGCTGAAAATTCATCGGCTACTTCTCTAACGGCTGATGCACCAGTAGACACCGAACCATCTGCCATTAAAAATTGAGATGAAGTACCCCCTGCTTTTATATAGGAAGCCGCAGTTATATTACCACTGGTTTTCACACTAGTAATAGCTGCATGGGAACCACTTCCATCTGAACCTAGTTGAATAGTGTTAGAAGCAGTTACTATGGCATTAGCACCGATTGCTACCGAATTTGAAATCCCATCAGATGCAACATCTGCATGTTTACCAATAGCTGTATTTTGAGAACCTGTAGAGTTGGTTGCTAATGCTTGTGTTCCAATGGCAACATTATCTGTACCTGAAATGTTATTTGATAATGCTATATACCCCAATGCCGTATTTCCACCACCATCAACATTGACCGCTAAAGCCCCTCTACCAATCCCTGTATTAGCATAGCCAGCATTACTACCTAAAGCTCCAAGCCCTATAGCTGTATTTGAATTTTCATTGAAATTACCTCGACCCACGGTCACTCCATTTATTTCAGCATCACTACTAAATCTTTTCACACCTGCAATCGTTTGGTTTGTGGTCAAATCGACAAAGTTCCCTGATGTTGCCGTAGATACTGCATTGGCAACAAATGCCGTAGTTGCAATCTGGGTGGTATTAGTACCAACAGTTGCTGTTGGTGCCAATGGGATTCCTGTAAATGTTGGAGAATTTAAAGCGGCATATTCCGTTACGTCTACAGAGCCATCTGCTTTTAAGAATTGAGAAGAGGTCCCTCCACTTTTAACTAAGGAAGTTCCTGTTACGACACCTCCCGATGTAATGGCTCCACTTGTTTTTACATCTGTAATATTTCCATTTCCTAATTGAATGGTATTATTAGCATTTACCACAGCTCCATATCCTATTGCAATACCATTAGTTATATCTCCAGTAGATGTATTGGAATTTGTGCCTATTAAAGTATTGTAATCACCATCAACAAGGTTGAAACCAGATTGAGCACCTATAGCCACATTATTATTCCCCCAATCATTAACACCTGAAGGGCTACTCACATTATATAAAGCTCTGTACCCCATCGCAATATTATTGGTGCCTCTTAAATCATTATAAAGTGCCTCATTACCAATAGCAATATCATGAGTTCCATATTGATATGATTTTAAAGCATCAATTCCCATAGATATACCCGACAGGTTTTCTCCAATTGGTGCAAATCCAATATTCATTAAAGCTGTGTTGGCATAACTTTGAGCAAATAACTTTATATTACGAGTAAATGTTTTAGCACCTGTTATGGTTTGAGCGGTATTTAAAGTTACATAATTACTATTATTAGCTGTCGCTGTTGAAACTACAGAATTAACAAAAGCTGTGGTCGCTATTTGTGTTGTATTGGTTCCTGCTGCAGCTGTGGGAGCTAATGGCACTCCTGTGAAAGTTGGAGAAGCTAAATTAGCCTTTAAATCCAAGGCTGTTTGGGCAGCTGTTGATACTGGTTTATCCGCATCACTCGTGTCATCTGCATTACCCAAGCCTACCATAGATTTCGTGATCCCTGAAACCGTACCTGTGAAGGTTGGGGAATTTAATGATGCATACGCAGTGGCATCGACAGAACCATCAGCCTTTAAAAACTGAGACGCAGTTCCTCCTGCTTTTACAAAAGAGTTTCCTATAACAGAATCTGTAAATCGTCCATCTCCTTCAACATCCAATTTATAACTTGGTATATAATTTGCTCCAATACCAAAATTGCCATCATCATCAATTGTCAATCTGTTACAACACCCCCCTTGGTGTAAAACCAAACTAGAACTATTCAAAGAGAACTCCCAATTACTTGTCCCATTTTTTAATCCCAGTGAAATAGCTTCCAATCCTGATGAAAATTTTCCTGTCACTCCTGATAGACCTCCAGTCAGAGTTCCTCCTGTTAGCGGTAAATAATTAGCACCAAATGATGTTACAAATTGAGTCGTTGCTATTTGATTGTTACTTGTTCCCGCAGCTGCTGTTGGAGCTAATGGAATTCCGGTAAAACTAGGAGACGCTATATTTGCTTTTAAATCTAAAGCCGTATTTGTTGCTACTTCATTAGCATCTACATCTGCCTGAATGGCTGCAATGGCCGTACTAATTGTAGCCCCATCGGTACCCATATTAGCTTTTATAATATCTATATCTGCTTGTATTATAGCATCTGCTTCCGTAAGTGCATCTATCTCTGCGCCAAAACTTTCCGACATTGAACTTTCCACCCCCATAGCTCTGTTCCGTTCGGCAACAATATCGTTCGTATTGTTTAAAATAGCCTCAGTATTTTCACTTAAAGCAGGTTGTGGCATAAAGGTTAATTCTTGTTCACTTAAAAATGTATAGTTGTTGCCCGCTCCTTTAAAATCAATCTCCACTTTTAATTTTTTTGATAAACCATCCCAGATGATATCATTAAAATTTGAAGAGCTTATTTTTGTTCCATGCCCTATAAGCAAATTTATCATTCCATAAGCATCTGTTTTTGTTTGATGATACTCTTGATATTCTTGATTATTGGCATTATTAAAAATAGTAAATCTAATAGCAACGTTGCTATTTGCCAAAATACTACTTTGGGCATTGATTCCCGGAAGTTCTTTTACGTTGGGATTTAAAATTACTGCTTGGTAACTAATTCCTGGAGTTTGTGAAAAACCTTGGAAACTACTAACAATCAATAAAAGTAATAGTATTATTTTTTTCATGAGATTTGGGGTTAGGTTATGATTATATTTTATTTTTTGTAATTAACATTCATGTTTTTTTATTATTAGTTTATTATAGACTAGCTTTTAAATAGATCTATAAGCACT
Source organism: Confluentibacter sediminis (assembly GCF_003258355.1). Taxonomy (GTDB): domain Bacteria; phylum Bacteroidota; class Bacteroidia; order Flavobacteriales; family Flavobacteriaceae; genus Confluentibacter; species Confluentibacter sediminis. The sequence continues at coordinate 52,918 of NZ_QKPO01000013.1, forward strand.
CCAAAACTTATATTATGGCTTTTAATTCTCAAGGATTCATAATCATCATTTCCAGATTGATTTAAGCTTTTCCCAAAAAGATATTGTACATAAAAAGATAATTCCCTAGAAACAGGATGCAAGAACCCAGCTCCTGCTTTAAAACTGACCATCGTTTTATCGAAGTCATCAGCATTCTTAAGATTAATTATTTCATTATTTAAAATTTGTGTTCCTTGAGTTAAAAAACCTGTTGAAATGGCTCCTTTTAAATAAAAATCTGTTTTATTAATGGCAAACAAACAATAATCTAGAGCTGCATTAAGCTCTAAACAATTAACATTCCATTCCATAATGCCTTCTAAATCATCGTCACTCCCTATAGAACCATATCCTGTATACCCGATTCCAAAAGAGACATTCAACTTTTCCGCAGAATCAAGGTTATCTCTGTAACCTAAGATCATGAAATTGTGGTTGGTTGCTTGTAAATTATCAAGTTTTCCACCTTGTGAATTCTTATAATCAAATGACGACGATGTTTTTCCTGTTTCCAAATACAGCTGTTGAGCCGTTGCTGCACTTGTTATAATTAAGAACAGTAATAGTTTTAAGGTTTGTTTTGTATTCATAATATTATTGGGGTTGGTTTAAATTATTCGTAAATGCTTTACTTTTTTAAAATTTTAGAGATGAATTGCTTCTTATTAGCAATGGTTTTAATTATATACTCTCCAGACGACAACCAATTTAATCCTAAATCAATCTGTTGATTAGGCTGATAGCTTTTTGAAAACACTAGGGCCCCAAGGATATTAAATACCGTTACATGAATATCGTCGGTAACATTCTCATTAAAAACCAAAGAGATCCGTTCTTGAAAAGGATTGGGATAGATTGTTATTTGCAGATTTAAGGGTACATTCTTATCTATAATTTTAGACAATACATCAGGTTGTATAAATCCTTGACGAAAAATGTAAGTACCATTGTCGGTAGTACCAATAACACTTGATTGTCCAATACTTTGTTGAATTATATACGTATCGCCTCCATGCATTATTTCTTCTGAAGATCCAGAAGCTCCCGTTGTTGATCGTACTAAATTTGATTGTGATAAAACGTGTTGTTGAAAAGCACAACAAAAACATACTAGTAGCAATTGTTTCATAATAAGGTTGGTTAATTGGGGATATTTATTTTACTAATGCAGGTTTCGATCTGCGAGTGTAAACATATTGATAAAAACACACTTAAACGATAAAATAATACACTTTATCGTGTTTTTTAAACAAATCAGTAAACATTTCAGCTAATCAGTAAAAAAAGAAGGGCTAAATAGAAGTAGAATATTGATTGGTTAATCAATAATAACAATTAAAAGAGATGCAAAAAATGCCATTTAAATATGTATTTAATAAAAAAAACGAAATAAATCTTTTCCACATATCATCATTTAAAAAAAAAATCTATATTAGATTGCTATTTTTTCTCAATCAAAATCCCTCTTATTAAAAATTGATAGAATCGTTTTTATTTTTATTTACTGGCATCGTTGGTATAACCACCATTGCTTTAATGGTGACTTCTCATAAATCCAATCCATTTTATAATGCTTTTTTACTACTAATTATTATAGTAGTTTCCTTTCGTTTTTTAATTCAAGGAACCTATCAACTAGGTATGCAAGCATTTTTAACACCAATACAAGGAATTACCTCTATATGGTATTTAGCCCTTATTCCTTGTTTTTATTTATACTATAAAAATCTAGTACATCAAAAAAAGAGGTACAATCCTAAAGATTTAAAACATTTAATTTTTATTGTATTCTTATATGTCATTAATGCCAACGCCTCTATAAAGGAAAGTTTTTTATTCCATTTTGGACGCTTAACGAATTTTATTTTAATTATAGGATTTATATTTTTCTATTTAATATTAATTTTCAATTTATTGAGTAAAAGCATCTGGTTTAAAAAAAACATTCCTATCAATAATGTTCATTTTAGTTTAATTAAAAACTGGTCCATATATTTATTTACCATGAATGTATTGGGATCTATAGCATTAATCGCTTCATTTTACAAGGAAGTCAATTCAGAATCTTCAATAACAGGAAAGTCCATGGCTCCTTTTTTATTAGTTTTTTGGTTATTCATCTTTTTTAAAATTTTAACATCCCCCGAAATATTATATGGATTGCCTATTCTTAATAAAAAACTGCTCAAGTTTTCTTCACCAACAATAAAAAGTGATCCAGTTATAATCTCAACAAATAAAAACTGGATATTAGAACCAGATTCCCAAAAAAATAATCCAGATTTAAAATTACAGGAAAAAATCAGGTCTAATATTTTTAGTTATATTGATAAGGTTGATAAATTGTGCCTTGAAGAATTTATTTTTAGAAACCCTAAGGCCTCTCCCTATGAGATTGCTACCAAATTAGGCGTCCCTACAAGCCACATTGTGTATTTATTTAAATACCACTCCAATATTTCCTTTACCGAATACCGAATGTATTGTAGAATTCAAGATGCTATCACCTTGATAGAATCAGGTTATTTAAAAACAAACACTTTAGAATCTTTAGCCTATAAAACGGGGTTTGCTTCTTACAATCCTTTTTTTATTGCTTTTAAAAAAATAACAACCCATTCACCCCAAGACTATTTAAAGTCTAAAATAACAATAGCCTCTTAAAATATGATGTGCGAATATACTTTTTGAAGCTCTAATTTCTTTTTTTCTAAATTTAGAATAAACTTTTGATGGGCATTGGAATTCAAATGGAATGGTTTATGCTGAAGTGCTTTTTGGATACCCTCCACATCAGCCATTATTTTTAATGATTTTTCGGAAATCCAAACCTGCTGAAACCTTTCCCAAATATAATTGATTGCCGTTTGGCTTGGATGAATCATATCTTCAGCATAAAAACGATAATCGCGAAGTTCGTCCATCATAATTTCATAAGAAGGAAAATAGGCCAATCCATGGTTATCAATTGATAATTGTTGATTGATAATTTGATGTATCGCAGCCATTAAATGTGCCTTGCTTTGGCTATTTTCAATAAAACCATCTTTAATATGACGAACAGGAGAGACGGTGAAAATAATGGATGCTTTAGAATTTACACGTCTTATCAAACCCATAATTGCATCCAATGATTTTATAATGTCATCAACGGGAAGTAATTCTTTTTTAAACTGTCTTTGGGGTACTTTATGGCAATTGGCAACCATATTATTAGTTTCCATACTTCGGTATACCCAAGCAGTTCCCAATGTAATGATGATATGGGTTGATTCGTGGATTTGTTTATTGGTTGATTGAACTTGATTATTCAGAGCATTCAATAGATCCTCTTTAGAGGAAGCACTTAACTTGGAATGCGAATCAAAACAATGCCATTGCTCATTATGAAAAAAAATGTCTTTTTCTGAATACGATTTTTTATTAACCGCATTTTCAATTAAAGTTTCAATGGCCTTTGGGTGAAATAAGATTCCGAAAGGATTTTGAAGATTTTGAAATTTGAAATACGATAATTTCTCCCCTATATTTTCAACAAAACAGGAACCTAACAATAGGATCTTAGATTCATAGCCTATTAGATTATCAGACTGTTTTGTTAATGGTATTTGGGTTTGAAGTTTCATATAACAAAATTCCCGCCAAAGCGGGAATCCTAATTTATTTAATATAATCTTTAGCTGCTTTTAAAGCTTGTTCTATTCCTGCCGGATTTTTTCCACCTGCCGTTGCAAAAAATGGTTGACCGCCGCCGCCGCCTTCAATATATTTCCCCAATTCTTTAACCACTTGTCCTGCATTTAAACCATTACTTGCCACCAATTCTTTTGAAATATAGCAAGATAACAATGCCTTACCTTCGCTTTCTGTAGCAAATAATAAAAATAAATTGGTGTATTGTTGACCTAATTCAAAAGACACATCTTTAATTCCTGATGCATCTAAATCCAATTTTTTAGCCAAAAACAGAACACCATTAATCTCTTCCAATTCACTTTTAAGTTCCCCTTTAATAGTCTTAGCTTTATCTTTTAATAAAACTTCAATTTGCTTTTTTAAATTATAATTTTCTTCTTGAAGATTTTGTAACGCCTTTATAGGTTCTTGCGCATTATGAAGCAGTTCTTTCATTTCTGAATAAACACGACTATTTTCAAAATAATATTCTTTGGCCGCATCGTTTGTAATGGCTTCAATACGACGAATGCCAGCCGCTACAGCGCCTTCAGAAATAATTTTAAAATGCCAAATATCCGAGGTGTTTTTAACATGCGTACCTCCACAAAGCTCGATAGATTGACCAAAACGAATCGCACGAACCGTATCTCCATATTTCTCTCCAAACAAACTCATAGCACCATCGGCAATAGCCTCTTCTTTAGGAACGTTTCGCTTTTCAATTAAAGGTAATTTGTCAGCTATTCTGGCATTCACAAAGTTTTCCACATCGGTCAATTCCTCTGGCGTTAACTTTGCAAAATGCGAAAAGTCAAATCTTAAATTTTTTGAATGTACAGCACTTCCTTTTTGTTCCACATGGGTTCCTAAAATATCTCTTAATGCTTGGTGCAGTAAATGGGTAGCCGAGTGATTGGATTCCGTTCTTAAACGTTGATTTTTATCTACAACTGCTTTAAAACTTTCATTAATATGCTTTGGTAGATTTTTAGTAAAATGAATGATGACATTATTTTCCTTTTTGGTGTCTAAAATATAAACCACATCACCATGAATATCTTCTAAATAACCCTTATCCCCCACTTGTCCACCACCTTCAGCATAAAACGGCGTTAGATTAAATACCAATTGAAACATGTTTCCATCTTTTTTAGAAACCACTTTTCTATAACGGGTTATTTTAACATTGGCTTCCAAAGTATCGTAACCAATAAATTCTTCTTCGGCATCTTCTTGTAGAATCGTCCAATCATCTGTACTCATTTCACTAGCTGCCCGAGAACGGTCTTTTTGTTTTTGAAGTTCTTCATTGAATCCCTTTTCATCTAGTTTTAAACCTTTTTCGTTCAATATAAGCGCCGTCAAGTCGATTGGAAAACCATAGGTATCATATAATTCAAAAGCTTTTTCTCCCGAAACCGTATGCCCTTTTGTTTCTTCAACAATTCTATTTAAAAGAATGAGTCCTTGATCTAAAGTCCTTAAAAAAGATTGTTCCTCTTCTTTAATAACATTTTCAACAAGATTTTTTTGTGATTTCATTTCAGGGAAGGCTTCTCCCATTTTTACGCTTAAAACATCCACCAATCTATAAATGAAGGGCTCTTTTTTATCTAAAAATGTAAATCCGTAACGCACAGCACGACGCAAAATTCTGCGGATTACATATCCTGCACCTGTATTGCTTGGCAATTGTCCATCGGCTATAGAAAATGCTACAGCACGCACATGGTCGCAAATCACGCGAATGGCGATATCTACTTTTTGGTCTTCTCCGTATTTTTTATTGGTAATAGTTTCAATTTCTCTAATAATAGGCGTAAATACATCGGTATCATAATTAGATTGGACACCTTGTAACACCATGCATAAACGTTCAAAGCCCATACCAGTATCAATATGTTTGTCTGGTAGACTTTCTAAGCTACCATTGGCTTTACGGTTGTATTGCATGAATACCAAGTTCCAGATTTCAACAACCTGTGGATGATCTTGGTTTACCAAATCCTTACCAGATATTTTTGCTTTTTCTTCTGCTGAACGAATATCAACATGAATCTCACTACAAGGGCCACAAGGTCCTTGGTCACCCATTTCCCAAAAATTATCTTTTTTGTTGCCTTTTAAAATACGGTCTTCAGAAATAAATTGTTTCCACAACTCATAAGCCTCAGTGTCCATAGGAAGCTTGTCTTCTTCGCTACCTTCAAAAACAGTGACATACAATATATCCTTATCTATACCATACACCTCGGTTAGCAGCTCCCAAGCCCATGCAATGGCTTCTTTCTTGAAATAATCGCCAAAACTCCAGTTACCCAGCATTTCAAAAAGCGTATGGTGATAGGTATCATAACCAACCTCTTCCAAATCGTTATGCTTTCCAGAGACACGTAAACACTTTTGAGTATCGGTTAATCTGCTGTTTTTTGGTTGAGCATTTCCTAAAAAATACTCTTTAAAAGGTGCCATACCAGAATTTACAAACATTAAAGTAGGGTCATCTTTTAACACCATAGGTGCAGATGGTACAATACTGTGCTTTTTATCTTCAAAAAAACTTAAAAACTTAGATCGAATATCTTGTGACTTCATGGACATTTATTAAAACATGGTTTCATTTCGAAACATTTTTTTTGTTTTCTATGCAAATCTATTTTAAATTTTAACTGATAATGTTTACTTTAAATTTTATCAGTTAGTTTTACTAAATTTACTTTTGAAAAATATTTTGTAGGTTTGTTCGTTTACATACCAAAAACCACCGTTTAGTAATTTAATTTGGTGCAAAAATAGTATAAATTAAATAATGAGTAAAGTAAAATATTATTACGATTCTGAATCGCTTTCTTATAAAAAAATAGAACGCAAAAAAGGAACAACCTTTACATATGCTTTTGTTTTTACTTTAGCAGCAGCCCTCTTCGGATTTATCTTTGTTTTTCTAGCAAGCCAGTTTGTTGAATCCCCAAAAGAAAGAGCTTTAAAACGAGAACTACAAAATGCCCAACTTCAGTTTGAGTTATTGAATAAAAAAATGCAAAAAACGGAGGTCGTTTTGGCAAATATAGCCGATAGGGACAATAACATTTATCGTGTTTATTTTGAAGCTAACCCAATTCCAGAAGAACAACGCAAAGCTGGTTTTGGTGGTGTAAATAGATATAAGGATTTGGAAGGGTTTGATAATTCGAAATTAATTATAGCAAGTAATAAGCGTTTGGATATTATTCAAAAACAATTGGTTGTGCAATCAAAATCGCTTGATGAAATAGCTAAATTAGCGGAAGAAAAAGAAAAACTTTTAGCTGCTATACCAGCTATTCAACCCGTAAGAAACGAAGACCTTATAAGAATGGCTTCTGGCTACGGTATGCGATCTGATCCATTTACTAAGGCAAGGAAAATGCACTGGGGAATGGATTTTTCTGCGCCAAAAGGCAGCCCTGTATATGCAACGGGTGACGGCGTAGTGGTTAGAGCAGACAATACCGCAACCGGTTATGGCAATCATATCAGGATAGATCATGGATATGGTTATGTAAGTTTATATGCCCACTTGTATAAATATAATGTTAGAAAAAATCAAAAGGTAAAACGTGGCGATCTTATTGGTTTTGTTGGCAGTACAGGCCGTTCTGAAGCACCTCATTGCCATTATGAAATTTTTAAAGATGACGAACGCATCAACCCTATTAATTTTTACTACGGAAGTTTAACAGCTGAAGAGTTTAATGAAATGCTAGAACATGCATCGTTAGAAAACCAATCACTAGATTAATGTATATAGAATTACCTGAAAAACGATATTATGCTATTGGCGAAGTTGCCAATGCCTTTGGTGTTAACACATCACTTATCCGCTTTTGGGAAAAAGAATTTGATGCCCTTAAACCAAAAAAAAATGCCAAAGGCAATAGAAAGTTTACGCCAGAGGACATTAAAAACCTAAAACTTATTTACCATTTGGTAAAGGAACGTGGGTTTACATTAGAAGGTGCAAAAATCCATTTAAAAGAAGATAAGAAAGAAACGCTTAATAACTTCGAAATTATCAGTAAATTAGAGGATGTAAAAAATCAACTGATAAAAATTAAAGAACACTTGTAACATTTCTTTAAAAGTTATTACTAATTAATAAAACCTATCACAAATTATAAAATTTAATAGAATGAAAAAATGGCTACCATGGATAATTGTTGCAATAGTAGTAATAGGAATTTACTCTTGGGCAAAAGGATTCAATAATACCGCTGTAAGCTTAAAAGAAACTTCTACAAGAGCTTGGGGCGATGTAGAAAGTAGTTACCAACGTAGAAATGACCTTATTGGTAATTTAGTTAAAACCGTGCAAGGAGCGGCTGATTTTGAAAAGGGCACTTTAACCGCTGTCATTGAAGCGAGAGCTAAAGCAACTGCTACAACAATAGATCCAACTAATATAACTCCAGAACAATTGGCTGCATTTAATCAAGCGCAAGGTGGATTAAGTAGTGCATTATCTAGATTGTTGGTAACGGTAGAAAGATACCCAGATTTAAAAGCTAACCAAAACTTTTTAGAACTTCAAAGTCAATTAGAAGGTACAGAAAACAGAATCAATGTGGCTAGAGACCGTTTTAATGCTACTGTAGAGCCTTATAACAAACACATTAAAACTTTTCCCAATTCTCTATTAGCTGGTTTATTTCATTTTAATGAATTAAATTATTTTAAAGCTGAGGCTGGTAGTGAAAAAGCACCAGATGTAAATTTTGATTTTAAATAAAATTATATAAACTATGTCTAAAAAGGTTGAAGAATTTCTATCTGCAAGTGAAGAACAAGAGATTGTTGAAGCCATTAGAGTAGCAGAATTAAACACTTCTGGAGAAATACGGGTGCATATAGAAAAAACATCTAATGGTGATGCTACTAATCGTGCGTTAGATGTTTTTTATAAATTAAAAATGGATAATACCAAACTGCAAAATGCGGTTTTAATATATGTGGCTGTAAAAGAGAAAACCTTTGTTATTTACGGAGACAAAGGTATTAACGAGGTTGTTGGAAAAGACTTCTGGAACAGCACCAAAGACACCATTCAATCTCATTTTAAATCTGGAAATTTTAAGCAAGGTCTTGTCGAAGGCATTTTAAAATCTGGAGAACAATTAAAGAAGTATTTCCCTTATGACCATTTAGATATCAACGAATTATCAAATGAAATTTCTAAAGGTTAAAAACGATTATGCATTATCCAACATCTAGTATTCTGTCTTTCAAAAAAAAGAAAAACATCATTAGTGCTTTTTTAATAACACTTTTTGCTTGTAGTTTTTCTTTTGCTCAATATGACATTCCAAAAAAGCCTGAATTTCAAACCAGTGTTTACGATTATTCAAATCTTCTTTCTGCTTCTGAAAAAAGCAGTCTGGAAGAAAAGTTAATTAAATATTCAGACACTACATCTACCCAAATAGTGATTGCTGTTATTAATTCTACTAATGGTGAAAATATCAATTATCTAGGGGCCCAATGGGGACAAGAATGGGGCATTGGGCAAGCCAAAGAAGATAATGGTATATTAATTTTGTTGGCAAAAGATGATAGAAAAATAGCTATCAATACAGGTTATGGTATTGAACATTTGTTAACGGATGCCTTGTCTAAACGCATTATTGAAAACGACATCATCCCCTATTTTAAACAAAATGATTATTACGGCGGCCTTAACAGAGGTGCCGATGCTATTTTTGAAGTTTTAAACGGTGAATATCAAGGAACCAGAAAATCCAATAATAGCGAAGGGTTTCCTGTAGGGCTCATTTTCATTATTATTTTCATCATTATTTTAATTTCTATTTCAAAAAACAAACGTCATGGTGGGGGTAACAGAGGTAATAAATCTGGCGGTTTCGATATATGGGATGCCATCATTTTAAGCAATATGGGTAGAGGTAATTATCGTGGCGGTTCTGGAGGCTTTGGTGGCGGAAGCTCTGGAGGAGGCTTCGGTGGTGGTGGTTTTGGAGGTGGATTTGGCGGCGGCGGTTTTGGCGGCGGCGGTGCTTCTGGTGGGTGGTAAATAATTATCTCGTTTCTAAATTATCATATTGGCTAAATTATGTACACAATATAAAAACTATCCTTCTTTTAGTGCATGATAAAAAGACATAGTATTTTGTGCATTTTAGCCGATTAAACGTTATTCTACCTTTTTAAATAATTACCATATTTTAGTACTATTTCATCACATAATTCTTTCAAAGAAAATATAATTAATTGATTGATTCCTTTACCATTTCCAATAATCACATTTTTTCTAATGTAATCATAAACTTTAACCTTTTTTTAAAATCTTTTTGAAATGAATATCAAAAAGATATCCTTATATACTATTTAAAATTTTTCCTCACTACTTACATCAATCCATTTACCAATTACAACTTGATTTTTTGGATGAATAACTATTTTGGAATAAATTAAACTAATAGTCTGTTTTAAAATTACATGATGTACTTATTAATATAAGTACATAACTAATTAACAACCCTGCTTTTATAATAATTATTCTTTGTTTAAAGCCCTAACTAGTTTTTCCTCCGTGAATGAATTAAAAGTAATGGGTTCGATAATATTTCCTTCTGGATCTATAAAATAAGCTATTGGAACCGTCCAAACTTTATAAGTAACCGCTATATCACCTAAAAACCCAGTAGAATCAATTAAGTTAGTCCAATGGAGATTATCGTTTTTTACGGCACGCTTCCATTTGTGTTCATCTTTATCTAGAGAAACACCTACTATCTCAAACCCCTTATCTCTATACTTTTCATAAATTTTAGAATACTCTGGATATTTACCCCTACAAATACCACACCAAGAACCCCAAAAATCTAGCAATACATATTTACCCTTAAATGATGACAAACTAACATTTTCACCTTTTAAATCTTTTAAAGTAAAGTCTACGATAGGAGTTCCTTTTGTAAAATCTATTGATTTTTTTAAATAATTTGAAATTATTTTCCCATATTTAGACTCTTTTACTTTTGCATCTAAAACATTATAAAAATCTTTTACTTCTTCATTTTTTAAATTAATTCTTAACTCATTAATTAAATAAGCTGTATAATCTTCGTCAAGATGTGATTTAATATAATCAATTTGTAAATCTTTTATACTATAATACAATGATGATCTTATCTCCATTAATTCACTTTGCTTATCTGTATCTTTTTCATTTCGCATCTTTTCTTCAATAATTTTCCGTTCCTTGATTGGATTGCTGATAAAAGACTCGTAACTATTTGATTGATTTTGAAGAATGCCTCCAGACACCATAACATGTGGTTCTTCGCTAGCGATTAAAACAACATCTATGTTAGTGTTTTCAATAAAAAAACGTTTAGTTAAAGTTTTTTCATAAGGTGTGGTTCGTATAAAAAACATTTCACTATCATCATCAACTAAGCCATTAAAAGAAAATTTACTGTTAACAACATAGGTAGTATCAAATGGTAAGTCTCTTTCTACATTTCTTATTAAAATCATGGTACTATCTTTAATACCAATTACCTTTCCATTTATATGATAATCTTGAGCATTTATAGTCCAAGTAAAAAAGCAAAATAATAGGATTATAATATGTTTCATTTATTCTTTATTTTATAAATCAGTACTTTTTTATTTATATAAATCAAAATTATTAAACATTAATATTTTTGAAACTATTATTTACTAGCTGCTAAAATTTTATCTAACTCAAAATTGAAATTATGCATAGGAAAATCCTCATTTATAACATCTCCATTTTTATCTATAACTACATATTTTGGAATACCATTAAACTTGAATAATTGACGTAAATAATTATAATCATCTGTTGATAATCTATAAATATTTTTTAAGTCTTGCTCTTTTACAAACTCATTATATTTACCTATTGGGGATCCCCTCTCATCTGTAATAAAAATAAAATCAAAATCTTTATTGCCTTCGTGTTTTTTTCTTGTTTGTTTCATTCTTTCTATACTAGCCACACAAGGGCCACAAGTCGTCGCCCAAAAATCCACAAATAATATTTTACCTTTAAAAGGATCTATAATATCCTTAAAAACATTGGTTGCTAAACCTTTGGGTAGTTTTATAGCGGTTTGAGGTTGAATGTTTCCCAAAGCATCTGTACTAGCACCATCTATGGAATTGATCTGTGTAGATAAAACCGGAAATTTTTTATTTACAATTCTATCTCCTTCCTTTTTTAAAAAAGGATTTTCTATATCTTTTTTTAATATTCGCCAATACTCATGAGCATTCTCACTATTTGCTCTTGTTATATCAAAATCAAGCGCTCTTATTTTTACCACATCATAAACTAAATTCTTTTTTAAATGAAACGTATTGCTGACTACCGAGTCTCTTAATCGCCATTTTTCCATGGAAATCTTTTCTTCTTTAGGCTCTACATTTATAAAAGGCTGAATATATTTTTCATTGTATGCTTTTACCCCTTTTCTGTAGTCTTCACTAAAAGCTTCCATATATTTGTTATATTCTTCAATAGACTTGAATGTTTTTTTAGTGTTATCTTTTATCAGTTCTTTATCGGTATCAGATAAAACAATACCTGCTTCATCAAAATATTCAAATAATGTTTTTTCTGGCTTAAAGTTGTTAATTCTGGATGTTTGTTTAGGGTAAACTAATATAGGATTACTAAACTCAAACCGATTGATAAAAGTTGAAAACTTATCTACAACTAAAAGACTCTGATCATTTAAATCTAACTCTTGTAAAAAATCGTAATAATCATCTGTTTCAGATATTTTTAATACGCTATTAATAGAATCTTTTTTTGCTGCATAATCTCTATTCATAACAAAATCGAATAGCATCGAAGCTGTTTCTAAACTGTTTTCATTTTTTAAAATGGTTTTTGCTTTAGATGATATGTTATTATTATCAAAATAGCGTTCTAACCGTTCGGTATTCTGTTTTTGAGTAGCTAGTTGTTCTTTCTTAAATTCCTCGGGAGTTAATTCCTTTATTTTATTTTGAAATAGGTTATAATTAAACTCTTTCTTATCATAGCCTGACAAATCCTCATTTACTTTTGCTATGCTCCCCATAAAAGAAATATCATTACCTATAACCATAGAAAGCGTTTGTCCAGGCTCTAAATACAATCGAACTATTTTATTTTTAAAAACTATATAAGTGTAGCTGGGGTTTGTTAAAGGTATTTCTGCTTCAAAACGACCATCTGGCTGAACAGGAATTACAACAGGGTAATCTTCTCTGGTAATAACATTATCTGTGTACATAATGCCGGTATTAAAACCTAAACGATCACTGTAACCTCTAATGTATCCAATTAACTTGGCTGGTGTTTTATTAAAAAATTCTGGCGAGTTATAATCTTCAATAGGTTTTTTAGTTGATTTTGCTATTTCTTGTTCAAGCCAGTTAGAAATAGCATCTGGAATTAATTTTTGCTTTTTCGTATCTAAAGAAATGTTGTAAATGGCCCAACTGCCTCCTTCATTTGCTTCTCCAAAATCTATTGTGTCGATATTAGAATCTAATTTAGGAAAGTATAATTTATAATTGACTTCTCCAGAATCTGGCATATAATATTTCTCTGCTAAAGGAATCCCTTCAGCTTTAACAACAAAAAGGTTTTCTTTAGTATCGACACCTTTTATAAAAGATTCCTTGGGAATGTAAATCCAAGATCCTGCTCTGTATTTAATATGAAAATGAAGAATTGTAGCATCTTTTAAGAGTTCTATCTTAGTTATTTCTCCTGGTAAATAACTAAAATCGTACACCGGTTTTTCAATATTTTTTTGTGCGAAAGCACTAATAGTTAGAAATACTAACAGACATGTAATAATGATTTTTTTCATAATGCTTTAATTTGATTGATGAATTTTTATAAAGATACAGAAACAATTTTTATTGAAATAAGTTAGGTAAATGATAACGATATTATATGCCATACTATTAAATCTTTAAAAATAAGAACCCTTAAAAATTACGAAATACAGTATAAACTATTGTTTTTTTTTAGATTAATATCCATAATACATATTGTCATTTGATTCACCTGCCTTCCCTAACGTATTAAATTTCCAACTAAAGCTGAGCATGAAATACTGTTTTAAAACGGTGTTCTGAGAATCCTGAATATAATTTTCACTTACGGTTCTGGTGGCATTATTGTTTTGATTTAATAAATCATAAACTTTAAGTGTTAAGGTCGCTTTGTCTTTCATAAAAGTATAAGCTAAAGTAGAATTCCAAAACCAAATACTTTTTTGAAAGTCATCTGCTATATTTGGATTATAACTAAATCTAATATCATTCCGCCACACTAATTTTTTGGAAAAATAACCAACCGTATTCAAATTCATGGAATGACTCACTAAATTTTGTTCTTCCAAATTATCTAAACTAAACTTATTATTAGTAAATGATAAATAATAATAAGGTCTAAATTCCAAAACATCTTTCCAAACAAATCTAGCTGAAAGTCCTGGTGAAAATGTTTTTTTGTTGTTAGTATATTGAACATCATTGTTGAAATTTACTGAACGAACCAAGGTTGTGCTAATAAAAGAAGAAAAATCAATTGTTCTCACGCTATCTATTTTAACTTTCTTATTATAATTTATAGACCCGTTATGCCGATATGCACCATTTACATTAACATACGTTGTTTCCCTTGTTAAATCTGCATTGACTGTTCTTTTTGCAACCACATAGTCTTCAAGAATATCTGAATTGATATAAAAATAAAAACCCGTACCCTTTTGAACATTATAAGTATCATAATAAGCATACAAATTATGATCTGTAGTAGGCTTTAAGAAAGGATTTCCTGTAATGATATTCAATGGATTAGTAACATCACTAAAAGCTTGTAATTGTGATATATTAGGCGCATTATTGTTTAATCGATAGTTAAAGTACAGTCCTTTTTGAGGCCCAAACCTATAGCTTAGATAATAGGATAACTCAACCGTTTCAAATTTTCGGGTTAAATTAAAATTAGGTCTTAGTAAATCATTATTTTCTAGATTTCTAAATAAATATCTAAATTCAAAATTGGTACTTAGTTTATCGTTTCTAAATCCTAACTGTGTTGAAGGGCTATGTAACTTGTTTTTATTTTCATAGTCCGTACTAAGGTCTTGGTTGATATTTGTATCATAATCTTGCGTAGCATTATCAAAATCATAACTGCTTAACCTTTTTTGATTATTTTCCTGTCTATATAAATATTTAAAATCCAAAGTCCATTCTTTTCCTTTGATAGGTAATCTATAAGTGATACTAGGGGCAATTGTATTGGCTTTATCATCTGTATTCCTATATTGATTTCTTATAATTTCTTCTGAAGTACTGCCGTATGTATTTACTGTTGAATTGAAATAATCATCTGATTCATTATTTCTAAAATCATTAAATAAATCCAATTTTAAAAACGCTCCTTTATTACCAAAACGCCTGGTAAAACTCAAATTATTACTAAATGTATGCCCTGAATTTTCAGTATAAGAATCTGTAGTGGATTCATTAGTTAAAACTCTATCTTCATCATACGATTGCTCATCACCTTTATAAATACTCTTGGCTTTAGTAAAACCAAATTTTGGCTGTACTGTTATTAATAATGTAGAGTCTGGCTTGATTTTAAATTCCATACCAAGATCATGACTATCGGTATTAGCATTTGTTTTTGAATGGGAATCATTGAAAAACCTTGAATCTGGTAAAATATTTTCTCTATTGATAGTCGATTCATTTTCCGAATCGCTATTAGAATTAAAATAATTGGCTGAAACATCTAATTTTTTACCTAATTCATCGGCATAGTTGGCCCCCAAACTTCTAGACGTTGTAATACCTTCACCTGCACCAAACGAACGTCCATCGATACTAAATGATCCATTACTATTAAAACTCAGGGTATTCCCTCCTCCTAACATTTTACGAATTTCACCAAAACTAAATCCTGGAGAATTAATATTATTTTGTCCAGCCAATATACTTATGCGTTGGTCGTTATCAAAATAATTAAACATCCCAGCAGCCTCATAGCGTTTATCTGTTCCGACGCCTGCTGCAGCCCTACCAAAAACCCCTTTGTTATTTTCTTCCTTAATTACAAGGTTTATTGTTTTATTGTTTTTATCGCCTTCTTCTCCTGCAAATGCTTCTGCATCTGTTTTAGTATCTGATACTTGAATTTTTTCAATAATATCTTTACTTAAATTTTTCGTGGTTATTGTTGGGTCACTTCCAAAAAACGGCTTACCATTTACCAAAATTTTATTAACTGCTTTACCATTTACTTTAATATTGCCATCTTCATCTACTTCCACTCCTGGCAATTCTTTTAACAGATCCTCTATAACAGCATTCTCTTTGGTTTTAAATGAATTTACATTAAATTCTAAAGTGTCTTTCTTTATAGTTACTGGTGCTAACGATTTTATAAGGACTTCATCTAAAGCATTTGTGCTGACTTTTAAATGAATATTCTCAAGATTAATTTGGTCTTTATCCATATCAATGGATTCAAAATACGTTTGATAACCTACATA
The DNA here is from genome assembly GCF_003258355.1 of Confluentibacter sediminis. GTDB lineage: Bacteria > Bacteroidota > Bacteroidia > Flavobacteriales > Flavobacteriaceae > Confluentibacter > Confluentibacter sediminis. Next base: position 69,213 of record NZ_QKPO01000013.1, read on the forward strand.
AGAGATATAAAGATTGGCTTTTTTATCATTGGTTTTACCTTCTAAAACGAATTTTCCATTTTTATCGGTAATTGTATAGGTAATTAACGAGCTATCAATAACACGTTGCAAATAAACAGTAGCAGACTCCAATGGAGTATTGTCTCCTTCTGATATTAAATTTCCTGAAATTTTAAATGATTTTGATTGTGAATGCGAGAGTGTAGCAAACAAAATGGCCACAATAATTAAGATTTTTTTCATTTGATTGGTTGATTGATTGATGATTATAATTTTACAAAAACGAATATAACAACACAACCGTATGACAATTCTTAAAAAAAACATAAATTTTACATACAAATAAAAAACAAATTTGAAAACATGTTTTTTTTGGTAGTATCATAAAACGCATTAAGTCTATAATTATATAAACAAAAAACTTCTTAAGCTAACTATAATTAGCTTAAGAAGTTAATATTATAATTTTGGGCAATAGATTTAGAGGGTTATCGAACCCTATAGCCACCGCCCCTAAAATTACCTCCTCTAAAATTGCCTCCTCTATCATCTGGGGCTTGATTCCCTAGAGTATTGAATTTCCAACTAAAACTTAGCATGAAATATTGTTTCAAGACGGTACTTTGAGAATCTTCAATATAGTTTTGTGTAGCGACCCTACGCGCATTTGTGTTTTGGTTTAACAAGTCATAGACTTTAAGGGTTACTGTTCCTTGGTCTTTTAATATCGAGTAAGCTAATGTAGAATTCCAAAACCAAGCGCTTTTTTGAAAATCATCCGCAATATTTGGGTTATAATTAAAGTTAATATCATTACGCCATTCAAAACCTTTGGGTATAAAAGTAGCCGTATTTAAAAATAAATTATGACTCATAAACTCCTGAGTATTGAAATTTTCAATATCAAATGTGTTTTTAGTATAAGAGAGACTGTATCGTGGTGTAATTTCCAAAACATCTCTCCACACCAATCGCAAATCTATACTTGGTGACACCGTTGTATTTAAACTAGAGTATTGTACACCATTATTAAAGTTAATAGAACGACTGATATTTGGGTTCACACCAACACCGATAGTTAAAGTTCTTAGACTATCTATTGTTACTTTTTTATTTAATGATGTATATCCATTAATACTATAGGATCCATTGACATTTGAATAGGTTGTTTTTCTTTGTAAATCCTGATCGATAATGGTATTGGAAACGACTCGGTTGTTTTGAAAATTAGCGTTTAAAAATCCGTAAAATCCTGTTCCTTTTTGAAAATCGAAACTATTATAATTCATATAAACACGATGGGAATTTTCAGGTTCTAATTCTGGATTACCAACAATCGTGTTCAACGGATTAGATACATTCTCAAAAGGTTGTAATTGTGACAATTGTGGCACATTATTATTTAAATTATAACCCAATGTTAAGGATGCTTGTGGACTAAACCTATAGCGAAATCTAGAATTTAACTCTACAGCCTCAAAATTACGTTTTAAACTTAAATTAGGTCGCAAAGCATCTCTATTATCCATTGTTCTAAAAATATAAGATGTTTCTACACTAGCAGACCAATTTTGTTTTTTATACTCTAATTCAAAAGACGGTGTTTTAGCTTCATTAGTGTATTCAAAATCGGTACTCTGTGAGGTATTAAAATCTGAATACTCCTTTGTCCCTATATTTTTATCAAATGTACTTTTCCTATCTTCCTGTTTATTATTGGAATAATTATATCGAAATTCAGCAAATAACTCTTTACCTACAAGTGGTAATCTATAAGCTAATGAAGAATTAAAACGATTGTTTTTAGAATTTCCATCTGTATATTGTTCTCTTGTAACATCCTTAGAACTATCCTGCTTAAAAGTCGTTTGAGAGTTTAAAAAATCCTCTGATTCAGTGGTGCTTATTTGATTATCTAAACTAAATTTCAAAAAAGAACCATTCTCACCAAGCTTTTTGGTTATATTTAATTCATTATTAAAATTTTTACCAATATTTTCAACATTTGAATCTTGTGTTGATTGGTTTAATAAGTTATTGGACTCATCAGATGATGATTCGCTCTCAGAATATATAGTGTTACTTTTTGAATAACGAAACGATGGTCTAACATTAATTAAAAGCGTAGGGCTCGCTTCAATATCAAATTCAACATTGGAGCTGTGGCTATCACTATCACTCAATGACATAGATTCTGAGGTTGAAAAATATCTAGAATCTGCTAAAATATTCTCTCTATTGCTGGTCGATTTATTTTCAGAGCTACTTCCTGAATAAAAATAATTAGCAGAAAGGTCTGTAGATTCACCAAATTTATCTGCATAATTACCTCCATAATTTTGAGATTCTGTAATACCTTGGCCACCCCCAAAAGACCTAAAATTACCGCCACCAAAGCCACCATTGCCACCACCGCCTCCGCCAAACATTTCGCGTATTTCCCCAAAACTGAAACCAGGTGAATTGATATCATTCCCGCCTACTAAAACACTTATACGTTGGTCATTATCAAAATAATTATACATTCCTGCATACTCATAGTGATTGTCGGTACCTAGACCTGCAGCAACCCTACCAAATGTACCTTTATTGTTTTCTTCTTTTATTACTAAGTTAATTGTTTTATTGTCTCCAGTAACCGTTTCACCAGTAAAGGCTTGGTCTTTGCTTTTAGTATCTAATATTTGGATTTTTTCAACAATATCTTTAGTTAAATTTCTGGTCGTAATAGTGGGGTCGTCTCCAAAAAATGGTTTGCCATTTACGAAAACCTTATTCACTTCTTTACCATTTACGGTTATTTTACCTTCTTCATCAATTTCAACTCCAGGCAATTCTTTTAATAAATCCTCAATATTGGCATCTTTTTTTGTCTTAAAAGATTTCACGTTAAATTCTAAAGTATCTTTTTTAACCGTAATAGGAGCTGTAGATCTTACAATAACTTCATCCAATGCATTCGCATCTGTTTTTAAACTAATGTTTCCTAAATTTATTTCTGGTTTATCAATGGTGACTTTTTGAAAATGTGTTTGATACCCAACATAAGATATATACAAACCCAATTCACTTTCAGCAGTTTTATTTTCCAAGGAAAAACTACCATCTCTATCTGTAATTGTGTAGGTTACCATAGAGCTATCTTTAGCGCGTTCTAGGTAAACGGTTGCCGATTCAAGGGGTGTTTTTTCGTCTTCAGAAATTAATCTTCCTTGGACTGTAAAAGATTTTGTTTGTGAGAACGAAAGAATAGTGAATAAAGAGAATGCAATAGTAAAAAAACATTTCATTAAAATAGATGGATTGTACATGTTAAGGTTGGATGAATTTAATTTTAAGCTTTAAATCTTAGACTTTCCTAAAAGCTTAAAGTTTAAAACTGAATTAAAGACATCTGGCTTTTTAACAATAAATTAAGACTTCTCTTAACTATTTATTTTTTACGCATGTATATGCTAATGGGTACCCCAGTAAAATCGAATTGTTCCCGGAGTTTATTTTCTAAAAACCTTTTATAGGGTTCTTTAACATATTGAGGAAGGTTACAAAAAAATGCAAATTGTGGCTGTGGGGTCGGCAACTGCATGATGTATTTTATTTTTACGAATTTACCTTTAAGAGCCGGTGGCGGATAACTTTCAATAAGTGGCAAAAATATCTCGTTAAGCTTACTTGTTTTTATTTTTTTAGTACGATTATTGTATACCTCAACAGCGGTTTCTATAGCTTTAAAGATACGTTGTTTGGTTAATGAAGAAATAAATACAATAGGCACATTGGTAAAAGGCTCTATCTGTTGTCTGATCGTTTTTTCAAACTCATTAGTAGATTTATGGTCTTTTTCAACTAAATCCCACTTATTTACTAATATAACAATCCCTTTTCGGTTGCGCTCTGCCAACCAAAATATGTTTTGTACTTGGCCGTCAAAACCTCTTGTAGCATCCATGACGATTAAACATACATCACAATGTTCTATGGCTCGTACACTTCGCATGACCGAATAAAATTCTAAATCTTCCTTGACCTTAGCTTTTCTTCGTATTCCCGCAGTATCTACTAAATTAAATTCAAAACCAAAACGACTGTATTTTGTATCAATTGAATCGCGAGTGGTACCAGCAATATCGGTTACTATATATCTATCTTCACCAATTAAGGCATTAATAAATGAGGATTTACCTGCATTTGGACGACCAACCACAGCAAAACGGGGCAAATCTTCTTCTACAACATTTTCTTTTTCTGGGAGTGCTTTTACTAAGGCATCCAGTAATTCGCCGGTACCGCTTCCATTAATACTTGCAATGGTATAATATTCGCCTAATCCTAAAGCATAAAACTCCACAGCATCTTCATTACGCTTAGAATTATCCACTTTATTTACCACTAAAAATACGGGCTTATTTACTTTTCTTAAAAGTTTGGCGACATCTTCGTCCATGCCAGTAACCCCCGATTCAACATCTACCATAAAAATAATGGCATCGGCTTCATCTATAGCTAATTCTACTTGTTTGTCAATTTCTGCTTCAAAAACATCGTCACTTCCTAAAACATAACCACCAGTATCTATGATAGAAAACTCTTTACCATTCCATTCACTCTTCCCATAATGACGGTCCCTGGTTACACCACTAACGGCATCAACAATAGCTTCCCTCCTCTGAATCAATCGATTAAAAAAAGTTGATTTCCCTACATTAGGGCGTCCTACAATGGCTACTATATTGCTCATAATTTTTGTTTAAGCTATTTTTTTGTTTTCTGAAAAACTTTTGCAAAAGTAGCAAATATACTTGAAGCATCTTTCTTTTTTATAAAAGATTAAAACACTAAAAAATTAAAGAAAATTTACGACATGTAATTGAACTACAAAACTTTAAAAAATAAGTTATTTATAAAAACATAAACTCCAAATTGAAACCAATTTGGAGCTTAAACAAATAAATTTGAACTAACTCAATCTTATGCAAATAAGGTCTTAATTATTTTGATAGATGGTCACTGTACCACTAACTTCATTTGATACAATTAACAAATCTTTTCCGTTAGGGCTATCTGCTGCAGGAATGACCAAAAGTCCTTCGGGAGCCTCGTCGCCAGAATGTGATAAAATACTTAAAAACTGAGGAGATAAAGGGTTAGTCACATCGTACACCATGACTTGACTGTTTCTTTCCAAACCAACAAATAGAATGTATCGCTCGTTTCCAATATTTAAAATCTCAACCGTTTCTGGCTCTCCGCCTTTATCATCACTTCTATCATCACCCCCATTAAAAATAGTTGGAGTGGCGCTTAGTGTTTCCGTAGCGATACTATTCCCACTATCGTAAAGTAAACTTCCATTGGCAGACCAAACGCTAAAAGAACGTGCTCCATAGCTATAAATAGCTTCATATTTACCATCATTATTAGCATCTCCTAGGGTTGTAGTTGTTTTTAATCTTCCTAAATTTATATTGTTTTGAAAATCTGAAGCCAATGGAAAAACGCTTTCATCCAACACTAAATCTTTCACACGTACTTCTTCGCTAAACCCATCATAATCTCTAGAATCACCTTCGTTTGCAGAAAATATATAATCCGTCCCACCAATATTTACATACTTAATAGCGTCTGGTTGGTAGATACCAAACACTGGCCAGTTTTTAAGTTCTTTAACACCATCTTTATCGCTAGCATCAATTTGATTTCCAGAAAGGTTATAATCTTTAAAACCTAAAGGATAAATGGCATCGATCGTTTTTGACACTAAATTAATTTTTGCAATACCATTGTTTTCTTGTAATGATACCCAAGCTGTATTTGAATCGTCGGAGACTGCTATATATTCTGGTTCTACATCCTGTGCCAAAGTAGCTCCTGGACCGTAAATCCTAAACCCTTGTGATTTTAAAGCTGCTTCTTGTGAGTTAAATGATGTAAAGTCTAAAGTAGCAACAACATCTGTTGTTATATCTATAATACTTATACTACCATTTGGGTCGGTATCATAAGCATCATTGGGTTCTCCTTCATTAGCTGTAATAACTAATTTACCGTTCTTAGAAAAAGTAACCATATCTGGTAAGGCACCCACGGTATATTGTTTTAACAAGGTGGTATTGCTTGTATTAAACAACAATACTTTTCCTGGATTTTGTTTTGGTACTGCTTCAACGGCTACTGCCAATTTACCATTATAAATAGCCACACTATTTGGTGACCCATAAGCTGTTAAATCTATAGCTGTTTCTTGTACGGGAGCATCTAAATTTGAAATGTTGGTAACCGAAATTTTATCAGATTCTACATTAACTGTAAAAAGTTTTTTTGAAATGGCATCATAAGCTGTTATTTCCGAAGCACCTTCGCCTCCTACTTTTATGGATGCTTTAAATTGGAAATCTACTGTGGTGTCTATGGGGTCTACTTGACCTTCATTATCTTTATCACAACTAAAAAACACGAGTAGGCTTATGGCCAATAACAATTTGCTTAAATCTTTCATATTTTGGTTATTTAATTAAACCACAAATATGACTTGCCCATTTAAAGTTAACGTTACCTAATTAAAAAGATACCATTAGGTTTTACTACTGATTGTAACCAAAACGTTTCAACTGGTTTTGATTGCTACGCCAATTTTTATTCACTTTTACATAAAGCTCTAAGTGAATTTGCTTGCCGAAAAATTGTTCTAGATCTTTTCTAGCTTCCACTCCTACGCGTTTTAATGCCGCCCCTTTATGTCCAATAACAATCCCTTTTTGAGTCTCTCTTTCTACCATAATAACCGACCGAACTCTTATGATCGTATCTTCTTCTAAAAACTCCTCGGTATCTACTTCAACGGCATAAGGAATCTCTTTTTTGTAATGAATTAAGATTTTCTCGCGAATGGTTTCATTTATAAAAAACCGCTCTGGCTTGTCCGTCAATTGATCTTTTGGGTAAAATGGTGGCGATTCTGGAAGCAATTCAACAATTCTATCAAACACTTCTTTTACTTGAAACCCTTCTAAAGCTGAAATTGGGATAATCTCTGCATTGGGCACTTTTTCTGCCCACAATTGCACTTGAGTTTCCAATTGTTCTTGGTTGGAGGTATCAATTTTATTTAAAAGCAGTAATACAGGGATTTTAGAACTTTTTATTTTTTCAAAAAACGTTTCATCTTTTAAAGCTTGTTCACCAATTTCAACCATATAAAGTAGAATATCGGCATCTTCAAAGGCAGATTTCACAAACCCCATCATAGATTCCTGTAACTCGTAAGCTGGTTTTATAATCCCTGGTGTATCACTAAATAGCACTTGGAAATCATCACCATTTACAATACCTAAAATTCTATGGCGAGTTGTTTGTGCCTTCGAGGTTATGATGGATAACTTTTCTCCAACAAACGCATTCATTAAAGTAGACTTTCCAACATTAGGATTGCCTATAATATTTACATAACCTGCTTTATGACTCATGAACAATGTATTTATGGTGCAAAGTTACAACCTTGATACATTTTTTGCACTATATTATATCTATAAACAAAAAAACAGGAAGCGATTGCTTCCTGTTTTAATTATATAATGCTATTGAGTATTTTAAATTATTTTACGATGTCCAATAATTCAACTTCAAAAATTAAAGCAGAAAATGGTTTGATGGGCCCACCTTGACGTGGATTTGCACCATAAGCTAATTCTTGAGGTATAAAAACTTTATATTTAGAACCTACAGGCATTAATTGTAATACTTCAGTCCAACCTTTAATAACTTGACCTACACCAAATTGAGCTGGCTCTCCTCGCTCTACTGAGCTATCAAAAACAGTTCCATCTATTAATGTTCCTGTATAATGCACTTTAACTGTAGAAGTTGCTGTTGGTTTTTCTCCAGTGCCTTCTTTTTCTACAATATACTGCAATCCACTAGCGGTCGTTTTTACGCCATCTTTTGTTTTGTTTTCTTCTAAGAATTTTTCACCAGCAGCTTTAACGGCTCCAAATTGTTTCTCAGCTTCTTTAGCAGCAGCCTCTTGTTGCTTTTGCATCATTTTAGCTTGATTTTTTTGAACATACATTTGAATGATGGTCTGCGCTGCTGTCTTATCCATTATCATCTTAGTAGAATCCTTAGCATTCATATATCCTGCTAAAAATAATTCATTGTTAACCTCTTCAAAATTAGAACTCACACTATTTGCCACATCTAAGCCTAATGCATAACTCACAGAGTCAACTTCTGTTTTTAATGATTCTTTTGTAACTGCTTTTTTATTGCTACAAGAAAAAACTGCTGAAGCTAATACGATAGCTCCTAAAAATTTAACTAATTTCATTTGTGTTTATTTACCGTTTATTGTTTTCTGAATCAACATTCACAAAGTCATGATTTTACAATCAGAATTATCTTTTATGAATGTTTTATTGGTTTGTTTAAAACCGATGCCAAAAGTAGCAAAATTAAGTTCAGAATAAAAAATATGTTCAGTCTTTTAATAAATAATTAAGTTTATAATTGTTTATAGATATCAAAATGCCTTTTTATGATTAATAAAGTATTTTACCAAATTCTTCTTATAAATGATAAATTTGTATAATATCATAATTTTCATATGGCAAACACGAATTTTTCTGTTTTAAATAGAAAACAGCAATTAGAAAAACTACAGACTGAAATTTTTGATTTGCTTATCATTGGCGGAGGCATTACAGGTGCTGGGATTGCCTTAGAAGCAGCGTCCCGTGGACTTACCACATGCCTTATAGAAAAGAATGATTTTGCCTCGGGAACCAGCAATAAATCTACCAAATTAATTCATGGGGGCTTACGATATTTGAAGCAATTCGAGATTGGTTTGGTTCACGAATCAGGTTCTGAGCGTGCTATTCTTAATAAACTCGCACCCCATTTAGTCGTTCCTGAAAAAATGCTTTTACCGTTGATTGAAGGAGGTAGTTATGGTAAAACCTTAACGTCCATCGGACTTATGGTTTACGATTTTCTCGCTGATGTTAATGAGGATGATAAACGTAAAATGCTAGATAAAAACAAAACCCTTAAAAAAGAACCTCTTTTAAATGAAGCCGTTGTTTTAGGGAGTGGTTTCTATACAGAATACAGAACTGACGATGCCAGATTAACCATTGAAATATTAAAAAAAGCGTCCGAATATGGGGCTACAGTAGTTAATTATTGTGAAATGACATCATTTAATTATACCGATTCTAAAATTGAAAATGTTGAATGTATCGACCATCATTCCAAACAAAGACTTATTATAAAAGCCGCTCATTACGTATCGGCCACAGGACCTTGGGTAGATGTTATTCGTAAAAAAGATGTCTCCATAAATAACAAACGCTTGCATTTAACCAAAGGCGTTCATGTGGTGTTTCCCTATGAAAAACTCCCTATAAAACAAGCCATTTATTTTGATGTTGCAGATGGCAGAATGGTATTCGCCATTCCAAGAGGCAAAACCACGTATGTTGGCACCACAGACACCAACTATTCTGGAAATCTGGATCATGTTGTTGCAACAAAAAATGATGCGGCCTATTTATTAAAAGCCATCAATAAAACCTTTCCAACGGTTGGTTTAACCATGGAAGATATTCAATCGAATTGGGCTGGATTGCGACCTTTAATTCATGAAGATTCCAAAGATCCCTCCGAATTATCCAGAAAAGATGAGATTTTCATATCCGATAGCGGACTTATTTCCATTGCTGGCGGCAAGTTAACAGGCTACCGTAAAATGGCGCATCGGGTAGTGGAAACAGTTTTAAAAACCATACCCAAAAAAGACAAAGAACATATTAAAGAATCTTCAACGGAAACCATTGCGTTGGTAACGCCGTCTTTAAACTCAAATAAAGAGGTGGCTTCCTATATAAAATCATTAGAAAAACAATTATCAGATTTTGGAATTACCAACGATTTTTATGCGAGTTATTTATGTGGAACCTTTGGAAAAAATACCGATATCATTCTTGACAAAGCAAATACAATCTCTTTTGGCACTCCAAAAGAACGCTTGATTAGAGCCGAATTATGGTACTGCGTTCATTATGAAATGGCCAATACCTTAGCCGATTTCTTCGTAAGACGCACCAGTAGTTTATATTTCAACATTAAAAGCATTCATAAATATTTAGATGTAGTGTTGATGGATTTTAAAGAGTATTTAGATTGGGATGCAGACAGAGTGAACGCCGAAAAAACCCAAATGCAACAACTTTTATACGACGCGACCCACTATTATGAAAACGAGTTCTAATTAAAATATTACTTTATGAACATTCGCTTAGAACTTGAAAAAACCCTTCCTTACAACCGAATCAAAACGCGTTATATAGACTTGGTATCTTATGCTTCCGATGCAGGTTTTTATCATTTAGTTCCTAAAGCGGTGGTGCAACCCATCAATGAGAACGAGATTATTGCGTTATTTCAATGTTCACAAACGCACCACATCCCATTGGTGTTTCGTACGGGTGGCACCAGTTTGTCGGGACAGTCGATAACAGATGGTATTTTAGTGGATTTAAGTCATTCGTGGAAACAGATTTCCGTAGAAAACAATGGCGATATGGTGCGCGTACAACCCGGATTGACGGGTGCGATGGTGAACGCCCATTTAAAAAAGTATTCAAAAAAAATTGGTCCAGACCCTGCAAGCATTAGCGCGGCCATGATGGGCGGTATTGTTTCCAACAATTCCAGTGGGATGTGCTGCGGCGTAACATTAAACTCGTATCACACGGTTAAATATTTGCGTTTTATTTTGCCTAACGGAAACATCTATTCCACAGAAAATAGAGAAGATTATTCAAAGTTTGAAACCGTTGAAAGCGAGTTAGCCAACAGCTTAACAAAGCTTCGAAACCGCATTTTATCAAATACCGAACTGCATGATAAAATCCGTAAAAAATACTTGACTAAAAACACGGTTGGGTATTCATTAAATGCGTTTATCGATTTTGAACATCCGTTGGATATTTTGGCGCATTTGCTTATTGGAGCCGAAGGGACTTTGGCTTTTATTTCTGAAGTGGTTCTAAATACGGTTCCCGATTATAAATTCAAATCGACTGCCCTACTCTATTTCAACACCATTTATGATGCCTGCCAAGCCATTGTGCCACTGAATAATTATGGAGCATTGATGGTGGAACTCATGGACAGAGCTTCACTAAGAGCTGTTGAACACATGGAATCCATTCCCGATTTCGTAAAAACATTACCAGAATCGGCCGCTGCTTTGCTCATCGAATATCAAGAGAATGATTTGGAAGCACTAAACAGTAAAGTCAACTATTTTTTAAGCCTTATCGAAAACTGGCATCTCATCCAAACCCCTATTTTTACCAGTGTGCCTCAAGAAATGGCTGCGTTGTGGAAAGTCCGTAAAGGTTTATTTCCTGCAGTTGGTGCGGTGCGCGCTTCTGGAACGACCGTGATTTTAGAAGATATCGCTTTTCCTGTGGAAACATTGGGCAATGCCATTGTAGATTTACATCTGCTTTTTAAAAAGTATCATTACGATAACGCTATTATTTTCGGGCATGCAAAAGATGGAAATATCCATTTTGTGGTCACACAATCGTTTAATAATGATTATGAAATTAATCGATATGACGCCTTTATTAAAGAGGTTGTGGAACTCGTGGTGACCAAATACGACGGCACATTAAAAGCAGAACACGGTACGGGTAGAAACATGGCACCTTTTGTGGAAACCGAATGGGGTGGTTTGGGGTATGAGATTATGAAAATCTTAAAGCTGTCCGTGGATCCATATGTACTATTGAATCCAGGTGTGATTATTAATGCTGATAAAAACACCCATCTAAAAAACCTAAAAGCATTACCCACCGTTGAAAGCGAAGTAGACACCTGTATTGAATGCGGCTACTGTGAACACAAATGCCCCAGTAAAGATTTAACTACCACACCAAGACGACGCATCGTGGTTCGGCGCTCCTTAAAAATACTGGAAAATAATGGTGATACTGCCAATTATAAACTCCTAAAAGACCAATATCAATATGATGGTTTAGACACCTGTGCCGTGGATGGCTTGTGTGCAACCGCCTGCCCTGTAGACATTAATACTGGGAATTTAGTAAAACGCCTTCGAAGTGAAAACCATTCTAAATTTGCAAACGCGGTGGCAGTAAGCGTTGCTAAACACTTTGCCTTAGTACAATGGCTTGTTAGAATGGCTATAAAAAGTGGGACGCTTATCAATAGTTTTTTTGGAAAACAAACCATGAATAGCCTAACAAAGCTAATTAGAAAAGCCATTCCCAATGCACCTTTATGGACAGCGCAAATAGCATCGCCTCCCAGTTTGTCGGCTATTGAAGCACTTACAAAACCCCATCCAGATATTATTTATTTTCCGTCGTGTATTTCTAGGGTCTTGGGCACCTATGAAGGCAAAGCAAAAAATAGTATGGAGACCTTTTTAAGTGTCTGTAAAAAAACAAACATTACAGTGTCTGTTTTAGAGGATGCCAATAGCAGTTGTTGCGGACAGATATTTTCATCCAAAGGACATCAAGAGGCTTATCATATTACAGCCAATAGTATTATTGAAAAACTTTGGGTATCCACGGATTCAGGAAACATTCCTGTGGTAATCGATGTGAGTTCGTGTGCCTATAGCTTAAAACAAATAGCGTCTGTTTTAAACCAAGAAAACAAAGACAGATTCAAAAAACTAAAGATTTTAGATACCGTCGAATTTTTACACGACATGGTGGTACCTAAAAGCCAAGTGAAACATCACAAAAACAGCATTGTATTGCATTCGGTGTGTGCCTTGGAAAAGTTAAAGATCGAAGATAAATTTTTAGGCATTGCCAAACATTTTGCTAAAGACGTCACATTACCAAAAAACAATGGGTGCTGTGGTATGGCAGGCGATAGAGGTTTTTTATTTCCAGAACTCACCACATCTGCCACCCATAGCGAAATACTGGAATTAGACAATGTGGTTTGCGATGGCTATTATGCCTCTACCAAAACCTGCGAAATGGCCATGAGCCAAGCCATGAATACCAATTATGAGTCTATTTTGTATTTGGTGGATGAGTGTTTGTGATTACAGATTACTTTATAAGATTTTTCGGTATATTCGTTTAACTATTTGCATAAAAAATTAATACAGCACATAAGTTATAATTATATAAAATATGACTAAAAATATATATTGCCTTTTGATTTTGATATTTTGCTCTATATCCTGCAAAACAGATAGTGAAAAAAAAATTGAATATCTTGAAAAAACAGAAAAGATTAACGGTCTCGCTAATCGATATCTTGAATTAAACCGTTTTAGTGGTATAATTTTAGTAACCAAGAATAGTAATATTATTTATAATGAAAGTTTTGGTCTAGCTGATTATGAAAATCAAAAAACTTTTTCAGATAAAACGACTTTCAAGATTGGCAAAATTTCGGAATTAATTACGGAGAATATTATTCGCGAAATGGTAAACAAAAACAAGTTTCAATTATCAGATAGTATATCTATGTATATTCCAGAAATCAAGGCCAAATTCACAATAAACGATTTACTAAATCATAATACTAACTTATCGGGTATTCAGCAAATTCAACAAGAAAATCCAGTACTAAAATATTCAACTATTGAATTCACTAAATTAGCAATGCAATCATCTGACAAAATTGAGAATAGTGATTTAGACTATAATATTTTAGGTTTGCTTATAGAAAGAATAAGTGGAACAAGTTTTCAAAAAAACGTTCAAAATTACTGTACAAACATAGGAATATACAACACTTACTTTCTTAAACAAGACACCTTGCTCGCTGCAGGATATCTTTATAATAACTATCGCGGAAAAGATGATGAATTACATAAATCACCTAGCGCTGATTCGAACATTACATTTAGCAGTAATGGTATTAAATCGAACGCTCATGATTTGATAAAAATTATAAATCCAAACAATAAATTAGATATTTACGGATATTTAGAAAATGATGGTTTTAGTTATTCAATACAAAATTATCCAGAAGACAAAACAACAATTATTATCTTAAGTAATCGTAGACATCCAGTTGCAAAGGAAATTTCAACTGGAGTATACCAAATTCTAAAAGACAAAGACTATAGACTTCCCCTATTGAGACAACCATTTGAAATTGACAAAAAACTATTAAAAGAATATTCTGGCACCTATAATATGAATCAGAATATGAATTTTGATATTCTTAATGAAAATGATAGCCTATTTGTAATATTAGGACCAAATAAAGTGCATTTAATCCCACAATCTTCTAACCAATTCTATATGAAACAAACTGATGCATCAATAAGATTTTTAAGAGATTCAACAAATAATTTAGTCAACGAAATTGTTTTATTGAATGGCTTTTTGGATGGAGAAAAAGTTAAGCGTATAAAAAAATAAGCCTATATTTATTCTGTCACCACCTCACCATACAAATCAAAGTCAGCCGCATCCGTAATTTTCACCGTGGTAAATTCCCCTGTTTTTAAATAGATTTTGCTAGCATCAATAAGCACTTCGTTATCAACGTCGGGCGAATCAAATTCGGTTCTCCCCACAAAATAACCACCTTCTTTTCTATCAATCACCACTTTAAAGGTGTTACCAATTTTCTCTTGGTTCAACTCCCAAGAAATCTGTGATTGTAGTTCCATAATCTCGTTGGCACGTTGTTGCTTCACGTCTTCTGGCACATCATCTTCTAAATTATAGGCATGGGTGTTCTCTTCATGACTGTAGGTAAAGCAACCCAAACGCTCAAAACGCATTTCCTTCACCCATTGTTTTAGGGTTTGGTAATCGTCTTCGGTTTCCCCAGGATAGCCCACAATCAAGGTGGTTCTAATGGTCATATTTGGGACAGCGGCTCTAAAATCTTTTAGTAATTGGGTGGTTTTTTCTTTAGTGGTACCACGACGCATACTTTTTAGAATACTATCTGAAATATGTTGCAACGGAATGTCTAAATAATTACAAATTTTAGGTTCGCGGTTCATCACCTCCAATACATCCATTGGGAATCCTGTTGGGAAGGCATAATGCAAACGAATCCATTCAATACCCTCTACTTTTACCAAGGCTTCCAGAAGTTCGGCTAGGTTGCGTTTTTTATATAAATCCAACCCGTAATAGGTTAAATCTTGTGCGATTAAAATAAGTTCTTTAACGCCTTTGGCAGCCAGTTTTTCAGCTTCGGTCACTAAATCTTCAATCGGCGTACTTTTATGTTTCCCACGCATTAAGGGAATGGCACAAAAACTACAGGGGCGATCACAACCTTCGGCAATTTTTAAATAGGCATAATTTTTTGGCGTGATGGTTAAACGCTCCCCAATCAGTTCGTGTTTATAGTCGGCTCCCAAAGCTTTTAGTAATCCTGGTAATTCTGTCGTACCAAAATACTCATCCACATTCGGGATTTCTTTTAATAAATCCGGCTTGTAGCGCTCACTCAAACATCCTGTAACAAACACTTTATCAACATCGCCATCTTCCTTTTTTCGAACGTATTCCAAAATAGTGTTGATGCTTTCCTCTTTAGCATTATTGATAAAACCGCAGGTATTAATCACCACAATGTTCCCTTCATCTTCATGAACCACATCTTTTCCACTGGCTTTTAATTGCCCCATGAGTACCTCGCTATCGTAAACATTTTTACTACAGCCCAGGGTTACCACATTAATTCGGTTTTTCTTAAGAGATTTTGTACGCATGCCTTCTTTAAATAAGGGTGCAAAGATACATAATGATTTACGATATACGATTTATGATTTAGGAATTTTGGTTGATGGTATTTAGTTATTGGTTGTTAGTTGTTGGGTGGTGGGTAGTGGGTGTTTGTTTATTTGTTTGTCATTTAGTGGAAAGCCTTTTTATCCAGTACCTTCTACCCGATACCCAAAACCAAGTACCAAAAGCCAAGTACCCAACACCCTTTCCCCATTTAACTCTCAAACCATTAACCATATACCATTAACTAACAACCAACAACCATCAACTATTTTCCTATATTTGATAAATAAACTTAATATCTGCCATTATGAAAAAGCTGCCCATCTTTATCATATGTACTATTGGACTATTTTTTAGTTGTTCGAGTAACGACCACCCTACAGATCCAGATCCAAGCCCTACAGACCTTTATTTTCCTCCAATAAATTCAAATTCTGATACTTGGGAAACAATTTCGGTGTCCGATTTAGGTTGGAATCAAAGCGCGCTTCAACCTCTTTTAGATTATCTGGAAGAGAAGAACACCAAAGGTTTTATGATGCTTTACAACGGGAAAATTGTTGTGGAAAGCTATATGAATGGACATGCCAAAAATACGACTTGGTATTGGGCCAGTGCCGGAAAAACCTTAACCTCTACCGTTTCGGGCATTGCGCAAGCAGAAGGCTTAATAAATATCAATAATAAAGTATCTGACTATTTAGGAACCGGTTGGACCAGTGAAACTTTAGATAAGGAAAACTTGATTACTTGCAAAAACCTACTCTCCATGAATTCTGGCATCGATGATAGTTTAGGGGATGATGTATCGCCAGCAAACCTACAATACAAAGCAGATGCTGGCACACGCTGGGCGTACCATAACGTCTATGTGAAAATGCAAGATGTGGTGGCTGCCGCAAGTAACCAAACGTGGAACAGCTATTTTAACAACAAATTGAAAGATAAAATTGGTATGGGCGGTGCATGGATAAATTTAGACCATTTAAGTGTGTATTGGAGCAACACCCGAAGTATGGCTCGTTTCGGCTTGATGGTTTATGCCCATGGCAAATGGGGAAGCACACAAATTGTTCCTGAAAGTTATTTAAATGAAGCGACTACAACCTCCCAAAATATCAATCAAGCCTATGGGTATTTATGGTGGTTGAATGGCAAATCGAGTTACCATTTACCACAATCTCAATTGCAATTTAATGGTAAACTCATTCCAAATGCCCCAGATGACATGTATGCTGCACTAGGAAAAAATGACCAAAAAATTTACGTGGTGCCCAGCAAAAAACTGGTTATTATAAGAATGGGCGAAGTAGCAAACCCATTAAATCCCACCTTTGCTTTATCTGGTTTTGATGATGAATTATGGGGTATGATTAATGATTTGATTGATTAAATGATTCTCGCCTTGGTGGGAAATCTAAGATTCGAAGTCCAACTCTAAAAGTGCATTCCTGCCTGCGCAGGAAATCGAAGATTCGACGAAGTCCATGATAAAAACTTATTTAAAAAACGAATCTACAAACTCATATTTATTAAAAACCTGAAGATCTTCAATACCTTCACCAACACCGATATATTTTACAGGAATTTTAAATTGGTCTGATATTCCAATCACCACACCACCTTTGGCGGTTCCGTCAAGTTTAGTCACTGCTAAGGACGTGACTTCAGTAGCTGCTGTAAATTGTTTGGCTTGCTCAAAAGCATTTTGCCCTGTAGAACCATCCAACACCAATAAGACGTCGTGCGGTGAGTTATCAACCACTTTTTGCATGACGCGTTTTACTTTGGTCAATTCGTTCATTAAATTCACTTTATTATGTAAACGCCCAGCCGTATCTATAATCACCACATCGGCATTTTGGGTGACGGCACTTTTAAGCGTATCAAACGCCACTGAAGCAGGATCGCTACCCATGGATTGCTTTACTAATGGCACTCCTACGCGATCTGCCCACACTTGAAGTTGATCGATGGCTGCCGCTCTAAACGTGTCAGCTGCGCCAAGCACCACATTCAAACCTTGTTTTTTAAATTGATAGGCCAATTTACCAATGGTCGTAGTTTTACCAACGCCATTAACCCCAACTACCATAATAACATAGGGCTTTTTACCTGACGGAATAGTGAATTCGGTATCTTCTCCAGAATTAGTTTCAGATAACAAACCAGCGATTTCCTCACGAAGTATTAAATTAAGTTCATCGGTTCCCAAATATTTGTCTTTGGCTACGCGAGCTTCAATGCGTTCAATCACTTTAAGTGTCGTGTTAACCCCCACATCGCTAGATACCAATATTTCTTCTAAGTCGTCTAAAACCTCATCATCTACTTTAGACTTTCCTGCGACTGCTTTACTTAATTTTCCAAAAAAACTAGATTTGGATTTTTCAAGTCCTTTATCTAATGTTTCCTTTTTTTCTGATGAAAATATTTTTTTAAAAAAACTCATTCTGTGAAATGTTTAATCGTTTTTTGTTTAGTCGTTTAATCCACAACAACATGGAAACGCTGTACAATTTTCTTGCCTATTATGGCATCCTGAAAAATTGTCATTAAAACGAGATGTAAATATAAAACAAAAGCCGCTTTCTATTAAGAAAGCAGCTTTTGTTTTATATTAAAAAGTAAATTATTTCTTGCTTAAGAAATTATCTACTAATTCAGGTGCCATAATTGATTCAACAAAAGTGTAAGCTCCAGTTTTTGGAGATTTTACCATTTTAATAGCTTTTGACAACCTTTTTGATCCTGTTTGTAACGATGCTACCGCTTTTTTTGCCATGTCTTTATATATTATGAATATTTACTAATGTAAAAATTCTAATTATTTAATTTCTTTGTGAACAGTCATACGTTTAAGAATAGGATTAAATTTTTTAATCTCCATTCTATCTGGCGTATTTTTTTTGTTTTTAGTCGTAATATACCTTGAAGTTCCTGGTTGTCCAGATTCTTTATGCTCAGTACATTCTAAAATCACCTGTATTCTATTACCTTTTTTTGCCATTTTTCTTACTTATTAATACAGCTTATTATTTTAAAAACCCTTTAGATTTAGCATCTTTAATTGCTGCTGTAATACCAATTTTATTGATAGTTTTTAACGCTGACGTAGATACTTTTAAAGTTATCCAACTATCTTCCTCTGGAATGTAAAAACGTTTCTTAACTAAATTCGCATTAAACTTGCGTTTAGTTTTATTCATCGCATGAGACACGTTGTTTCCAACCATTGCCTTCTTACCTGTAAGTTCACAAACTCTTGACATTATTTATAACTTTAAATTTTTCTGTTGCTTAAAAACGAGGTGCAAATATACAAAATCTTTAATTTATGACAATCTATTTATTATCAATTTTTAAAAATTTCTTTTAAAAGCATTTCAAAAGCCTTATTGGCCGCTTGATTTATGACTTTAGATCGTATATTTCCAAGCATAAATTTTTGAGAGTACACCTTTGATTTAGTGGCTATTGCTATAAAAACAGTCCCTACTTCTTCATTGGAATCTGCTTTACTTGGGCCTGCATTACCAGTTGTTGCTATAGCATAATCTGAATTAAACATTTGCAAAACATGTTGTGCCATAGACTCTGCAATTTGAGAACTTACTACAGAATGGGTATCTATGTCTTCTTTTGAAATCCCTAAAACGTTTATTTTGGACGCTGTCGCATAACTTACAATACTGCCATTAAAATAAGCTGAAGCTCCAGAATTTGCTATGAAGCGTTCGGCTATTTTGCCACCTGTGCAACTTTCAGCAGTCGCTACGGTTTTTTTCATTTCGGTCAACATCTTTCCTATGGTAAGCTCTATGGAATCGTCATCATCTTCAAAACCAAGAAATTCTTCCTTTACCAAAGGTAAAACTTTATTAATTTCATTTTGAACGTCGGCTATAATTTGCTTCTCATCAAAACCTTTAGCCGATAAACGCAATCGCATTCTACCTAAATCCGGCAAATAAGCCAATTTAATATGTTTTGGAAGCGCATCTTCCCATGCTTCTATGCGATTTGCCAAAGTGCTTTCCCCTAAACCATAAATCAATAAGGTTCTATGCAAAATAAAAGGGCACTTAAATTTAGCCTTTATTTTAGGCAGCACTTCCAGAGTAATTAAAGCTTTCATTTCAAATGGAACCCCTGGGAGAGAAACAAATACTTTATTATTTCTTTCAAGCCACATCCCTGGTGCTGTACCTAACGTATTCATTAAAACCGTTGCTTTGGAAGGTACTAATGCTTGGTCTATATTAACTTGCAATAAAGTTTGTCTCGCATATTGTTTCCAAATAGATTCAATATTTGCCAAAACTGAAGCGTCCCTTATCAATACATCGTCAAAATATTCGGCTATCGTTTTTTTGGTAATATCATCTTTTGTTGGCCCTAACCCCCCGGTAATAAGGATGATATCTACACGGTTTTCTGCATCTTTGAATGCTTGCAGTATATGGGTTTTATCGTCTTGAACAGAGGTTATTTGATAAACAGAGACACCAATTTTATTGAGTTCTTTGGCTATGAAAGCTGAATTTGTATCAACAACCTGACCTATAAGAAGCTCGTCGCCTATGGTGATAATCTCGGCTAACATTATAAATTAAAATCAGATTTTATTTCAGCAATAGCCTTTTGTACAGCCACCATAACCACCTCTAGTTTTGGCTTGATATCTATATCCTTTTTCTCGAATTTACCCCAATCCTGTACCTCTATTAAAGTATTAAGAACGCCTAGTTCGAATAAATCGATGGTAGGTTTCATTTTATGGGCTGCTTGATAAGCATTAAAATAATCTTTTTCTGCAACAGCTTTTTGTAATCTTTCGGCATCTTCAGGAACCTCCTCTAAGAAGGCTGCCGCCAAGGTTGCAATAAAGTCTTCATCGTTGTCTGCCAACTCACGTACTCTGAATAATTTGTAATGTTGTTCCATTATTTTACTGTTATTGAAAACATTTTTTTCTCTTCTATAAATCCTACAAGCTTATCGTTCGCTTCCACTTTACCTACGCCTGCGGGAGTTCCCGTAAAGATAATATCTCCAATCTTTAAAGTGAAATATTTTGAAACATATTCAATGATTTCATCAATTTTCCATAACATAAGGCTTGTATTTCCGATTTGAACAATACTTTCGTTCTTTTTTAAGGAAAACTCAATAGCATTCACATCTTTAATTCCTTCAATTGGAATCCAATCTCCTATCACAGCGGCCCCGTCAAACGCTTTCGCTTTTTCCCATGGCAACCCTTTTTCCTTTAATTTGCTTTGTAAATCCCTAGCCGTAAAATCGATACCCAAACCAATTTCATTATAATATTTGTATGCAAACTTTTTATCTATATGCTTTCCAATTCTATTTATTTTGACCAATATTTCAACTTCATAATGCACATCATTTGAAAAATCAGGTATAAAAAAAGGCTGCTTTTTAAGCAGAATAGAAGTATCTGGCTTCAAAAAAATAACAGGATCTGTTGGTCTTTCATTTTCCAACTCCTTAATATGTTCTGCGTAATTTCTTCCTATACAGATAATCTTCATTGTAGTTTGTTGTTTGCCGTTTAGTTGAAGTAACTTTTAACCTAACTTATTATTAAAATTTCTCAATTTGATAGCTGTCAGCACTTTTTTTGTGTACAACGGAAAATCGGCATTTAATAACCACCCAAAATAACCAGGTTCAGCTTCCAAGACTTCTGTCACTAATTTGCCTTTATGCTTACCAAAAGCAAAACATTCTTCTCCTTTTTTATTGTAACCAATAAAGCCTGCAAAATCAGCAAATTGTTTTCTGGTACTAAACTCCGATAAAAACTTGGTGTCATTTTCAAGTTCCTTGTATTTGTCTATTTGGGCTTTTAAAACTTGGTAAGTAGCATTGGTATCTGCTTCAGCACCATGAGCCCCTTCCAATTCTTTATTGCAATAAAATTGATACGCAGCACTCAATGTACGTTGTTCCATTTTATGAAAAATGGTTTGTACGTCTATGGACAATCTGTTTTTCATATCAAAATCAACATCGGCACGTAACATCTCTTCCGCTAGTAATGGAATATCAAATCTATCGGAATTAAAACCTCCTAAATCTGAATCCTTAATCATATTATAAATATCTTTAGCGACTTCTTTAAATGTTGGTTTATCGGCAACATCTTCATCTGTAATGCCATGAATGGCCGTTACCTCTTTAGGAATAGGCACCCCTGGGTTTACCAACCAGGTTTTACTGTCTTCTTTTCCATTAGGAAAGACTTTAAGGACAGCAATTTCTACAATTCTATCGGTTGTTATATTGACACCGGTAGTTTCTAGATCGAAAAAACAGATGGGCTTAGTTAAATTAAGTTGCATGAGCTATATTTTACAAAAATGTAAAGATAATAAATTGAAAAGTGTAGAAAACAAAAAAACCAACCGTTTTACAGATTGGATTTTACATATAATATAACAAACATTAAATTTCCCTATTACTATCCCAAGCCTCTAAATAATCTTTAACGGCTTTTACAAATTGCCCCCCAAGAGCACCATTAACAACTCTATGATCGTAAGAATGGGATAAAATCATTTTATAACGGATACCAATAAAATCGCCTTCTGCCGTTTCAATGACAGCTGGCATTTTCCTTATGGCACCAAGTGCCAAAATACCAACTTGGGGTTGATTGATTATTGGTGTGCCCATGATACTTCCAAAAGAACCGACATTGGTTACCGTATAAGTACCGTCTTGTGTATCGTCTGGCTTTAATTTTCCCATTCTGGCACGATTAGCCAAGTCGTTAACCTGCTTTGTCATACCAAGTAAATTAAGTTGGTCGGCATTTTTAATAACAGGAACAATCAAATTGCCATCAGGTAACGATGCCGCCATCCCTAAATTAATGTTTTTCTTCTTGATTATTTTATCTCCTTGAACAGAGATATTCATCATCGGATAATCTCGAAGGGCTTTAGCTATGGCCTCCATAAAAATAGGCGTAAACGTTAAATTTTCACCTACACGATTTTTGAAGCTATCTTTAACCTTATTTCTCCAGTTCCATATTTTTGTCACATCTGCCTCAATAAAACTTTGAACGTGCGCGGATGTTTGAATGGACTCCATCATATGATGTGAAATGATTTTCCCCATTCTAGTCATCTCCATAATATCATCTTCACCGCTTGGCATGACTGGAGCTTTCGCAACTTTAGTCACATCTGCTACGACACTTTGTTTAAAAGCTTCTTCTTTTTTAATGGGCTCGGATTGCGATTGAACAGGAGCTTGAATTTCAGCAATCTGGTCTTCAACTTTATTTGGAGTCGAGGACGTTTCAACTTTAGGCTCCATGGAATCTTGCCCATTAGATCTAGCCTCTACATATGCCAAAATATCATCTTTAGTAACCCGACCTTCTTTACCAGTACCAGTTACAGTATCTAATTCAGTTTGGGAAATTCCTTCTTGCTTAGCTATATTTTTAACTAAAGGTGAATAAAATCGACCTTCACTTGAAGCTATTGGGCTAATAGTTTCTTTCGCAGCCTGAATAGTTTGTTCTATAACTTCAACAGGTTCTTCCATGAACGATTCCTCAAAAGATGAAGAAGATTCCTCTTGCAAACCACCTTCTGTTTCAATAATGGCTATAACATCTCCAACCTGAACGACCTCATCTACATTAAAGCGTTTTTCAACCAAAACACCTTCTACTTCGCTTGGCACTTCACTATCTACTTTATCTGTGGCGATTTCCAAAACAGCTTCATCAAGTTCAATGGGATCTCCAACTTCTTTTAACCATGATGTGATGGTTGCTTCTGCAACACTTTCTCCCATTTTTGGTAATTTAAGTTCAAACTTTGCCATATCTATATTATGTTGCCGTTTTAATTCGTGTTGCAAAATTAGTGAAAAATCAATAATTTCTTTAGATAATCAACAATTAAAACTAACTGAAAACAATCGCCTCACCTCTACCAATAACTGTATCACTCCATATTATAACGTTTGAATTATTGGATAATATTTTACAAGTCAACAACTTACTTTAACATCCATCTTCAATAACGCCTATTATATTTTTGTAACTTAAGGTCTTGGCATCTAAAATAATTTCATCCTTATTCTCAAGATTAAGGGCATAAGACGGAACAATCACCTATTTTGACAAAACTTGTTTTCACTTTTTATTCATTTTATTGGAAGAGAGCATATCGACACACCTCGTTTTTTATTATTTCCAGAAATGTAAAATTTTAGTCTCACTATAGTCATAATTTCGGCATCAATGGCTGTAATAGTCTTCTAGATACTTTTTGAACAAGGTTACAGGAAACAGAGAACATTATCAGTTTACTATAATAACGGAGAGTTAAATATCCTCTATGATTTCAGGGTAGCTTCAAATGGAATTCTGTTCACAATACTACGTCCTAAAGTAATCTCGTCGGCATATTCCAATTCATCTCCAACAGAAATTCCCCTTGCTATGGTCGATGTAATAACTGGGTATGCTTGAATTTTTCGATAGATATAAAAATTAGTCGTATCACCTTCCATGGTAGAACTTAATGCAAATATGAGTTCTTTCACTTTGCCCTGTTTTACTTTTTCAACTAAGGATTCTATATTTAAATCATGAGGACCAATACCATCCATGGGTGAAATTTTCCCTCCTAAAACATGGTACAATCCTTTAAACGAACTGGTATTTTCTATGGCCATAACGTCCCTTATATCTTCCACCACACATATAATATGTTCATTCCGATTAGGATTTGAACACATATCACACAACTCTACATCGCTAATATTATGGCATGATTTACAAAATTTAATGTCGCTCCGCATGGTTTGCAAGGCTTCAGAAAGGGCTAGAGTTTGCTCTTTTGGCTGCCTTAATAAATGCAAAACCAAACGTAAAGCGGTACGCTTACCAATACCTGGAAGTTGAGACATTTCGTTTACAGCACGTTCTAGAAGTTTTGATGAGAATTCCATAAGTTGCGAATTTACAATTTTACCTTTAATTATGAATGGCAAAGCATTTCAAAATATTAGCAATTGTTTTGACTGGTATTTTTGTATATTTCGGCTACCTAATTTAAGTTATGCAACCAATTCACGTCCTTATTTTAATAGCTGTTTATTTTGGTATTTTAATTTTTGTATCTTACTTAACTGGCAAAGAAGACAGTAACGATTCGTTTTTTAGGGCAAATAAATCGTCTCCTTGGTTTCTAGTCGCTTTTGGTATGATAGGCGCCTCGTTAAGCGGTGTTACTTTTATATCTGTTCCTGGAGATGTAGGCAGCAACATGTTTGGATACATGCAAGTTGTACTAGGTTATTTATTAGGCTATATGGTCATCGCCTTTGTTCTAATGCCAATATATTACAGACTTAATGTGACGTCTATTTACGAATATTTAGGTAATAGATTTGGCATGACAAGTCATAAAACAGGTGCTGGGTTCTTCTTTTTATCTCGCGTTCTTGGGTCGGCTTTTAGATTGTTTTTAGTAGCCAGTGTCTTGCATGAATTTGTTTTTAAATATTGGAATTTCCCATTTCCAATCACTGTTATTATTTCTGTAGCACTCATTTTAATTTACACATTTAAAGGTGGGGTTAAAACCGTGGTATGGACGGACACCATACAAACCTTGCTTATGTTGGTGGCTTTAGTGGTTACCATTGTTTTAATATACCAAGAAATGGGATGGGGTTTAGGCGATTTTATTGGTAGTGATGCCATTAAAAAATACGACAAAGTTTTCTTTTTTGAAGATATACTCGCTAAAAATCATTTCATCAAACAATTTTTGGGAGGTATGTTTATTGCTATTTGTATGACGGGGTTAGATCAAGATATGATGCAGAAAAATCTAACCTGCAGATCCTTAAAAGATGCTCAAAAAAACATGGTGTCTTTTAGCATCATTTTAATCTTTGTTAATTTTGTGTTTTTGCTGTTAGGTGCCTTATTATTTGTTTACGCTGAAACTAAGGGCATCAGTATTCCTATGGTTGATGGCGTTGTAAAAACAGACTTATTATATCCGGAAATTGCCCTGCATTCCAATCTTGGCTTACCTGTTGCCATATTCTTCACTTTAGGATTGATTGCTGCAGCCTATTCTAGTGCAGATAGTGCTTTAACGGCATTAACAACCTCATTTTGCATAGACTTTTTAAATATTGAAAAACGACCAGAAAACACCCAAAAACGCACACGTAAAAAAGTACATATTGGCATGAGTGTTTTAATGGTTTTGGTCATTATTTGCTTCTATTATGTATTAAACCAAAGCGTGATTAGTGGCATATTAACAGTTGCTGGTTATACTTATGGTCCCTTATTAGGCTTATTTGCTTTCGGAATACTCACAAAATTCAAAATCAAAGACCGTTTGGTGCCTTATGTAGCCATAGCCTCTGTGATACTATGTTATATTATAGCCAATATTCCTTCAGATTATTTAGGAGGCTATAAGTTTGGATATGAGTTATTAATCGTAAACGGCATTTTCACCTTTTTAGGTTTAATACTGATTCGTAGAAAGCAACACTAAAGAACACGCTATTTCAAAATCGATATTATTTTCTTTTAAAATTTTATACAACTCTGAATTTTCTGTGCCGGGGTTAAAAATGACCCGTTTGGGTTTCAAACTAATAATATAATTGTAAAACTCTTTTTGATTTATTGGATTGACATAAAGAGTTACTGTATCCACATCTTTATAAGGCAACTGTTCGGTATCAACTTTCACACCTGCAATGACGCCTTCCTTCCTGCCAATGGCTACCACTTCATACTCATGAGCTATCAATTTCTGAATAACCAAATTTGAATATCTCGAAGGATTTAATGACGCACCAATTACTAAGGTTTTTTTATTCATACATAAAAATTTATTTTCCAGGTGTAACATCTACAAAACTACTGAATCTATGTATGAAATCCATCTAAAAATCAAAACACAAATGAAAAAGACAATTACCTTCCTAGTGCTCCTATGCTTCAATATATACGTTATGTCTGCAGAAGATTCCATAAGAATATATGGACAGGTCACAGACTTCAACAATGTTCCAATGGATAGTGTTTCCGTAAGA
The DNA here is from genome assembly GCF_003258355.1 of Confluentibacter sediminis. Taxonomy (GTDB): domain Bacteria; phylum Bacteroidota; class Bacteroidia; order Flavobacteriales; family Flavobacteriaceae; genus Confluentibacter; species Confluentibacter sediminis. The sequence continues at coordinate 96,113 of NZ_QKPO01000013.1, forward strand.
TTAAAAAATGAAAATTTTGAAAACCTTTATGAAACATTATCGGACCAAAATGGACATTTTTCGTTAACTGTACCTAAAGGTCATTACTACTGTTTATATGCCATTAAAACATCCGATTACGGCAAAACAAAATTAGAATATTGGGCTTGGAACATCCCTGCTTATAGCAATCTAGAAATAAACCCTCAATATGAACGTATGGAGATATATGGCGTTAATGTCTTTGAACCCCAAGTTAGTCCTAAGGAAACCTATTATATATATTTTAGACCCATGAGTTTAACCAAAGGATTGAATCTTAAGCAAAACACCAATGACCAAAACATTATAGATATAGCCCCTTCTTCCATTCAATTGAACGAGCTACTCATTAAAATAAACAATAAAGAGGCAGAGATCTTGAACATTACTAAAATAAAGGAATATGCTAGAGGCAGCAATATGTATGGTTATATGGTTCAAATAAAAAAACCAAAAGAAGCATTCACATCAAATGAATTATCTTACGATAAAATTTCCATCCTCCTCCATTCTAAAGAAACCAATGAGTATGGAAAAAGTGATTATTTCTACGAAAAAAAATAAACTGTGTTAAGTTTTATAAAAAAATTAAAAAAATGCACAATATATACTTACTAAATGACGTTTAAAAACTAACCAATCTCCGAATTAATAATTATTTGAGTTAGTCACCACAATAAAAAATTCGAAAAAAAGGTTAGTGTTAATTAAAAATGATTAATGGCTAGAAAAATCCGAAATCTCTCCAGTTTTTCGGATTTTTTAATTTTTCACCATTTAATAATGGCACTTCCCCAAGTAAACCCACTACCAAAAGCTGCCAAAACTACGTGGTCTCCTTCTTTTATCTTACCTTCTTCCCATGCCTCAGTAAGCGCAATAATGACGGATGCTGCCGTTGTATTGCCATACTTCATAATATTATTAAAAACCTGATCGTCTCGCAAACCGAATTTATGTTGGATAAATTGCGCTATTCTTAAATTGGCTTGATGCGGAATAAGCATATCTATATTTTCCTTTTTAAGATTATTGGCCATTAATCCCTCCATAATTGCTTCACTAAAACGCACGACGGCATGTTTAAAAACAAATGTACCATCCATATATGGAAAATAAGACACATCTTCTTCTGGAGATTGCATAATCTCTGGAATCCAGTGTGCTATGCTTGGAGACGCCACAATTAATTTATCGGCATATTTACCTTCACTATGCAAATGTGTAGATAAAATCCCTTTGGTATTATCTTCTTCTCTAGTTAACACACATGCTCCAGCTCCATCACCAAAAATAACGGTCACACCCCTACCTCTCGTGGTTTTATCCAGTCCATTACTATGATACTCTGCACCAATAACAAGTACATTTTTGTACATCCCCGTTTTAATAAATTGATCTGCCACAGAAATAGCATATATAAACCCCGAACATTGATTTCTAACATCCAATGCCCCTACAGTTTTCATATCCAGCATATCTTGGATTTGAACGCCACAACCAGGAAAATAATAATCAGGGCTCAACGTAGCAAATACAATAAAATCGATATCATCTTTTGTTAAATCGGCACGTTCTATAGCTATTCTAGCGGCTTTTGCACCCATAACGGCGGAGGTATCATCTGTTCCTTCTTGAATCCATCGACGTTCTTTGATACCTGTGCGTTCTTGAATCCATTCATCACTGGTATCCATTATTTTAGATAAATCGTCATTCGTCACCACATGATCTGGCACATATTTACCTAAACCAATTATTCTTGAATTATACATGCTTATATCTTATTTAGTTATACAAAGTACAAAATTAAATATGGATTTTCCAATAATATACCACCTAACAAAAGAGGTGTCAGTTTGTCACTTTTTTACTCTTGGCATTTTTGTTGACTAATAATAAAGTGAAAGTTTTAAAATATTATTAATTAGATTCCTGTCTTTGCAGGAATGACAAATAAAAACATAAGATTATGACAAAAGGAAATATTAATGTTTCGGTAGAGAATATCTTCCCACTTATTAAAAAATTCCTGTATAGCGATCACGAAATCTTTTTACGTGAATTGGTTAGTAACGCTACAGATGCCACTTTAAAATTAAAACACCTTACCAGTATTGGTGAAGCAAAAACCGAGTATGGCAACCCTAAAATTGAAATCAAGGTTGATAAAGAAGGTAAAAAACTTCATATTATAGACCAAGGTTTAGGGATGACAGCGGAAGAAGTTGAAAAATACATCAACCAAGTCGCTTTTTCTGGTGCCGAAGAATTTTTGGATAAATACAAAGATTCGGCTAAGGATTCTGGTATTATTGGTCATTTCGGATTAGGTTTTTACTCAGCGTTTATGGTGGCTGAAAAAGTAGAAATCATCACCAAATCTTACAAAGACGAACCTGCGGCACATTGGGTTTGTGATGGTTCACCAGAATTCACTTTAGAACCTTCAGATAAAACCGAAAGAGGTACAGAAATCATCCTTCACATCGCTGAAGATTCTACGGAGTTTTTAGAAGAATCCCGTATAAGAACGCTTCTTTTAAAATACAACAAGTTTATGCCTATTCCCATTAAATTTGGGACTAAGGAAATAAACGATCCTGATTTTGAGCCAAAAACGATTACAGATAAAGACGGCAAAGAAACCAAAGAGCCTCATAAAAAAATTACGGTAGATGATATTATCAACAACCCAAATCCGGCTTGGACCAAACAACCAGCTGATTTAAAAGATGAAGATTATAAAAGTTTTTACAGAGAATTGTATCCCATGCAATTTGAAGAGCCTTTATTCAACATCCATTTAAATGTAGATTATCCATTTAATTTGACAGGTATTTTATATTTCCCAAAAATGGGTCAGGATATGAATATCCAAAAAGATAAAATTCAGCTATATCAAAACCAAGTATATGTAACCGACAATGTAGAAGGTATTGTTCCAGAATTTTTAACGATGCTTCGTGGTGTGATTGATTCTCCAGACATTCCATTAAATGTATCGCGTTCTTACTTGCAAGCTGATGGAGCTGTTAAGAAAATTTCATCTTACATCACTAGAAAAGTGGCCGATAAATTAAAATCATTATTCAATAATAACCGTGAAGATTTCGAGAAGAAATGGAACGATATTAAAATCGTGATTGAATATGGCATGCTTTCGGAAGAAAAATTCTTCGAAAAGTCTGGTGATTTTGCCTTGTACCCAACCGTTGATGGCACTTACTATACGTATGACGAATTATTCAACAAAATAAAAGCCAATCAAACAGATAAAGATGGTAAATTGGTGATTCTGTATGCTTCAGATAAAGATGCACAACACAGTTATATTGAAACTGCTAAGGCTAAAGGTTATGAAGTGTTATTGTTGGATTCCCCAATTGTATCGCATTTAATTCAAAAACTAGAAAGCACGAAAGAAAACATTTCGTTTGCCCGTGTAGATGGCGACCATATTAACAAATTAATACAAAAAGAAGACACCGAAATTTCTAAATTAACGGAAGAGCAACAAACAGCTTTAGAAACCCTTTTAAAAGAAGTGATTCCTTCAGAAAAATTCATGGTACAATTAGAAGCTATGGATAGCCAAGCATCGCCCTTTATCATTACACAGCCTGAATTTATGCGCCGTATGAAAGAAATGCAACAAACTGGTGGCGGCGGTATGTTTGGTATGGGAGGTTTTCCAGAAATGTACAACTTAGTGGTAAATACCAACTCTAAATTAGTCAGCGACATTTTAGAAACAAAAACTAAAAACAAACAAGAACGCTTGATTAATCAGAGTTTAGACTTGGCACGTTTATCTCAAGGTTTGTTAAAAGGTGAAGAGCTTACCAATTTTATAAAACGTAGTTATGAGATGATAAAATAAATGCTTTATAATGCTGAAACAGCATTCCGTATTTATATAAATTCAAAAACCACTTTGTTAAAACAAGGTGGTTTTTTATTTCTATTTTAACAATTAAAATCCATTACAAATTTCTTTCATGTTTCTATATTTGTCCATTAAAAAAACAAACTATGAAAAACATCTTATTTTTATTTGCCCTACTTCTAATGACCGCATGTGCAAAAAGCGAACTCGTTGATTATACTACAAAAAATAATGAAGATATTCTGTCGTATATTGAAAGTCATGATTTAAATGCTCAAAAAAGCAGTTCAGGGTTATACTATGTTATCAATGAGCCTGGAGATGGCATACAACCTTCAGCAAATAATAACGTTACCGTGGCATACAAAGGCTATTTTCTTAATGGAACAGTATTTGACCAAAGCGATGCAGACGGGGTTTCATTTAACCTACAACAAGTTATTAAGGGATGGACTGAGGGTATCACCTATTTTAAAGAAGGCGGTAGCGGTATTCTTTTAGTTCCTGCCCATTTAGGCTACGGAAACAATAATTACAATGGCATTCCTGGTGGTTCTGTTCTAATTTTTGATGTAAAACTTATCTCTGTTAACCAATAGCATGTCTATTCCTATTAAAAATCCATAGTACTAAGACCACTTTGTAAAGCAAGGTGGTTTTTTTTATTAAATTACTTTTTCTTCTTCTTTTTAGATTTACTTTTTTTGGCTTTCTCTTTAGCTTTAGCTTTTTCCTTTTTAGCCTTTTCTTTTGCTTTCTCTTTCGCTTTTTTCTTTTTCTTTTTGGCTTTGTCCTTTTCTTTTTCCTTTTTAGCTTTCTCTTTTTTCTTTTTATCCTCAGCCTTTTTATCCTTTTTAGGCTTCTTTGTTTTTTCGGCTACTTTTTCTTCAGTTTCAACCAATGAGACTTCTTCAGGAGCATCGGCTACTCCTCCCGTGTTAGCCTGTTCATCCTCAGGCGTCAGACCCTTATTTATTTGGTCATTCTCATCGTTTTGATTCATATTATTCCCTTCCATGGTATAATGTTTTTTTAAATACTTATCATCTCAAAGATATGCTATAAACACACACGCCAATGTTAAGTTTTTTCTACATTTTTTTAGTTGATTTTCAATTTACAAAGCCTCTAAAATAAATAATTTAGCACCCTAACAACCAGACAAATTATAACGTACATTCGTGAAAAAATTCTATGTCTTTAGAAAGCAAAATAAAGTTGATTGAAGGCTTATTTGAACAGCTTGATTTAGAAATTTCCAAGTTTCAAAATCAAACCAAATTACATTGCTTAACGGGATGCGGCAACTGCTGTACAAGTCCATCTATAGAAGCCTCTCCTCTAGAATTTTTACCTTGGGCATTTCATTTGTTTTTAATGGGAAAAGCCGAAGACACTCTTAAAGAATTAAATACCAAAGAAAAACATTCCATTTGCCATATTTACAGTCCGTTAAATTTAATAGATAGCACTATGGGAAATTGTAGTGATTACAAATACCGTGGTTTAATTTGTAGGCTCTTTGGGTATGCTGCTACCAGGGATAAATATGGACAACACCGTTTGGTGACTTGTAAGATAATTAAAGAAAACCAAGCCAATTTGTATCAAGATACTATAGAAGCTATAAGTAAAGGGCTGTATGTGCCCATGTTTACAGATTACTATATGCAACTCAATCAAATAGATTTTAATATGGGCAACCAAATAGTCCCCATTAACAGAGCCTTAAAATTGGCATTGGAAGAGGTGTTACAATATTATGCCTACAGACCGTTTCCTGGTGGTTTAGAGCATATTGCTTAATACATTTTTTGATTTTATAAAATCATGTATAGCACAAACCATTGAAACGGTTTCCTATCATGATAGCTAAACAATACTTAAAAAATGAAAAGGCTTCCATATTTAGAAGCCTTTTTATTTTCAAATCACTTAGTTAAAACAAACCAACCCGAACTCGTGGAGTAACCACTCTCACATGAGTTCTTACAGCAGGATATTGTCTATAAACAACATAACGATGGCGATATGGACGGTAATAAACCGTTGCATATGTGTAATAATGTTCGCCATGGTGACAATGGTCGTCGCAATAGTCGTAATGCTCTTTATAAGCGTCTTTTTTGCCTTGGACATAAGCCTGATAAGCTTCTTTGTCTTTCTTTTTTAACTCGTCTTCATAAGTTTTTTTTTCGTCCCAAAAGGCTTTTTCTTCATCAGCTGTTTGAGCTTCAAATTCTTGCTCGAATTTAGCATCTTCCATAGCACGAGTTCTGTAATACGATGTCTTATCTAAAGATGTTTCTGATGATACTTCCGATTCTTGAGCCATCAAAGTGATAGAAAAACATAGTGCGACGAAAGCCAATGTATTTTTTAGTGATTTCATAATTTAAAATTTTAAATGTTATAAACCTAATTTCATGCTCTTTGATAATAAAACAGTTTTAAAGCTGTTTTTCCTACCCTATAACAATTAAAACTTTCAATTAAAGTGCCACTTTAGTACCTACACATTTACCATCTATAATATCAATAATTGTATTTTATTTTTTACCATTAGCAATAAAAGTAAGTAGATTATTAGCTACTGCTTGCTGAGCACAATCTAATTTAGAACCCATATATAAAGCATTCAGACTGGCTATTGAAGAAGTTTTACAATATTATGCCTACAGACTATTTATTGGTGCTTTAAAGAATATTACTTAATGTTTTTAAACTGAGTTGTAAGAGAAAAATATAATTTTACTTTTGATAAAGAAATCATAACTTATATTATTTTTGGAAAATATTACTAACCATTTAAAACGACAATAAAAAATGAAAAAAATACTAATATTTACTTTAATGATTTCTTTAATTTTTACTTCATACATTAAAGCTCAAGACACAAATAATATAGAAACTGGAAAAATTTATTTTTTACGCTCTACAGGTTTTGCGGGATCAGCTTCAGCTTTTAAAACATTTATTGATGGTCAGTTTGTGTGTAAATTAAATAACAAAAAATACTCTATACATGAGGTTCCTGTTGGAAAACATGAATGTTCTGTCCAATTTGGTGGAAAAAAATCAAAGGAACGATCTGAAAAGTTTGAAGTAAATGTTGAATCTGGAAAAAATACCTATGTCCAAATAGTTTTTGAAACCGGAGCCTTTATCAATAACACCTACTGTGAAGAAGTTACAGAAAACACCGCCACTATTAAAATGGAAAATATGGAAGAGGATACCAAATGCCTTTAAAAACAGCAACATCGTATATTCCAATCAGCCAAATCATTAAAGTGCCACTTTAGTACCTACACATTTACCATCTATAATGTCAATAATCGTATTTTCTTTTTTACCATTAGCAATAAAAGTAGGTATATTATTAGCGGCTGCCTGTTGGGCATAATCTAATTTTGAACCCATACCTCCTCGACCTTCTTCTTCATTTTTATTACTGTCTTTAATAAATTTATCTAAATTTTCGCCAGGCTCTATATTAGATATCACTTGACTGATTTCAGAATCTGGGTGACCATCATACACACCATCTATATCTGTTAGAATAATTAATTTATCAACCTTCATTAATTGAGCAATTAAACTGGCCAACTCATCATTATCGGAAAACATAGACATGGTAACCGACACAGCATCATCTTCATTGGCTATGGGAATAACACCTTCTGATAGCAAGCCTTCACAGCAATTAATCATATTTTGGCGGTGTAACCCTGGACTAAAATCTCGCTTTGTAGGAAGTACTTGGGCGCATTTTAAACCATAATCGTGAAAAATATCGTAATACAATCGCATCATTCGGGGTTGACCAATGGCAGAATAGACTTGCCTACGTTGTGTTCTATCTTTAATTTTAGATTTTCCTAAAACCTCTTTACCTGCAATTACAGAACCAGAAGACACCAAGATGGTCATGATATTTCTTTCATAAAGTTCGGCTATTTGCTTAACCAAATTTCTTAATACGGGTCTAACAATTCTGTTATCATTGTTGGTCATGACGTTGGTTCCAACTTTAATAACTATTCTTTCTTTATACATGTTTATTTTCTTTACCTAGTTCTATAGCACGATTAAAAGCCGCAAATGCCGCTTCTTTAATTAATTCGTTTACGTTATTATCTTCCATGGAGTCTAAGGCTGCTCTTGTTGTACCGCCTTTTGATGCGACCATATCCATCCAAGAATTCGGAGAGAGGTTAGATTGATTAAAAAGCTCGACTGCCCCAATAAAGGTTTGGCTTACCAAAACGGTGGAATCATTTTTAGAAAATCCCATTTGAAGTGCTGCTTCCATCATACTCTGCATAAAATAAAACACATAAGCGGGACCACTCCCAGAAATACCTGTTGATGCATCTATAAGTGTTTCGCTGCTTACTTGAATGGATTTTCCTGTGGTACTTAGTAAACTTTCAATAGTTAATATTTCTATTCTTGATACTTCAGGCGATGTCACGAAAGAAGTTAATCCCATACCAATTTTAGCGGGTAAATTTGGCATAGCTCTCACTATTTTTGTTAATCCCGTAAACTCTTTTATAGATGCTATCGTTACTCCAGCCATAATAGAAATAATGATTTGTTCTGGATTTACTAAAGGCTTTATTGCTTTAAACAAGCTTTCGGCATGATAGGGTTTTACTGCGATAAAAATAATGTCTGCTTGTGGCACACAATCTTTTAATTCGCTAAAGGCATCAAAATGGGATATGAGATGAAGTTCTTCTAATTTTTCCTCAGACGTATCTAAAACCATGATATTTTTCTTCTTCAATAGTCTCGATTTAGACATACCTTCTGCGTATGTTAATCCCATGTTTCCGGCACCTATTACCAATATTTTCATAAAATATTTATTTGTTTTTAATTTGATTTATATAGTTAGATAAATAATAAACAATCGTTACAGTCTTTAACTTCTCCATAATATGTTTCTCTATACTTATGCAATGTTTTTACAGGCAAGCCAAACATATATTTTTTTATGTAAGTCACTTTTGTGTTTAATTGACCCATTTTTAAACTGTACCGTTTTTCATATATCGTTTTTCTTTTTACTTGAATAATTCTCATATTGTATTTTTTAATAATTAACTAACGTGTTAAACGCATTTCAATATTTCTAGTTTTAAACCCTTTTTTTTCAAACCAAGGTAACTCTGGACTCTCTTTATTAATATAAAGTGCTATATCTCCTTTACAATAATTAATGGCGTAATTGATTAATCTCTCTTTAATTCCATCTTCAGAATACTTTTCATTAATGACCAGATACACCAAAATATTTTCTGGGATATATTCATTCATACCAGTTTTATTAATTACCAAAACTCCTGAAATTTCGTTTTGATATTCTAAAACAAACACAAACCCACCCAGTCCTGAAATTTCTTTAATGGCATATAACAACGATTTTTTAATGGCGCTTTTGCTATCTCTGGGCGTGCCAGAGTGTTCATATAAAAAATTAGTTACACGTTTAATATCCATAATCGATAGCTTCGAACTAGCATCAAAGGTTTGTATGTTCATAAAATTTAATAGTGTTTTTTTCTAAAAAATATTAGAAAGCAAGGGTGTTCTTAATAAAGAATTCGGATTGTTTAAGCATAAAAATATAAGCTCAACAATTAAAATTATAGCAATAAAAATAAAGATGATGGTTTCTTTAACTGCTTTAAGATATTAAAGCAGGAGGAATAAATTTATTCGATTGTGTTCTAAAAACCAGAAATTTAAAACTTAATATTCTGTAATTTTTATTTTCCCGAATTCCTTTTTGCATGGTGCAAAGGTACAAAAACATAGAACCAATTACAAGTAAACAGGGTTAAGATGCCCATATTACTTTAATTTGAAACGGAATAAAAACAAAAAAGCTTCCTAAACGGGAAGCTTTCATTATCACTAATTATAGCATTTTATGCTGTAATTGCTTTATTAACTTTTTCTGTCATTTCCATAGAAATTGATGAGCGTTCAAACTTCACTTTTCCAGACATTGTTTCAATTATACATGTACTGTCTTTGTCATTAAACTCTAAAATTTTTCCATGCAAACCACTTTTGGTGACGACTTTATCACCTTTTTTTAATTCTGCATTAAACTTTTTTTCTTTTTTTGCGCGTTTCATTTGTGGTGCAATCATAAAAAAATACACTACAACAAACATTAGTATTAGCGGAAAAAACTTTCCTAAATCTCCCATATTTTATTTAATTAATCGTGATGATGGCCTTCGTGACCAGGTTGTGTACTAAACTTAACTTATTTTCCCGCATTCATAATGGATGTTGCATTTGGGGAAGTAGATGCCGTAGCATTTGCGCTTGGTTTAATAAACGCAGTTATATTGACTGTTTCTGCACCTTTTTCTGTATTAGCTATTACCGTAATGGTCTTGGTTATTTTATTCGTACCACTTCCATTAAACTTAACAGTGAATTGCCCACTCTCACCTTTTGCTAGCGGTTCTCTAGACCAATCTTGCGGTACTGTACAACCACATGAACTTTTAATATCTGTAATGACTAGAGGTGCATCACCTACATTTTTATATTTAAACACCGTTTCTACAGGTACACCCGATGGTATTTCACCAAAGTCATGCTCTTTTTCTTCAAATTGAAGAATTGGAAATTGTCCTGAACTTGCATCTCTTTCTGCAGCTACAACTACATTGGCTTCATTAATCTTTTTTGATGCATCTTCTTTACATGATGTAAATACCACTAAGCATAAGGCGCTTAATCCGAAAATCACTTTTTTCATAATAGCTAATTTTATCATTTTATAGGTTTGTAAAAGTAGTAATTATTTAGTGTATTAGAAATTTTTATAGGTTTCTTAACAGAAAACTATACCAAACCTCTTCCTATTTTATTTAATTTTCCACCTTCTTCATATTCTTTTACCAACTTATCTAAAATACCATTAATAAAAACACTGCTTTTTGGTGTTGAATATTCTTTAGCTATTTCCAAATATTCGTTTATTGTTACTTTAACAGGTATAGATGGGAAATTTTTAAGTTCACAAATAGCCATTTGCAACAATACAAAATCTACTGTAGCTATGCGGTCTGAATCCCAATTTTGGGTTTTTAACTCCACTTCTTTATTTAAAGCCGATTTGTTAAGAAGCGTTTTTCTAAATAAATCAATAGCAAATTGTTTGTCATCAACATCTTTATACAACTTAGGGATAAAATGACTTTCAGAATTTGAAGGTTTCGCTTTTCTTAGTAATTTTAAAATGGTCGTATTTATAGTTGGAAGATCGTCTAACCAAGTTAGGTTTTTGTCTTCGATATATTCGTAAAGTTTATCGTTGGGTGCGATAACTTCTTTAAAAATGTCTACGATAAATTCTTTATCCTCCTTAAAACTGGACGTTCTGGTTTGTAAATAGTCTTTATATAAATCACTAGCCGTAATCGCTTTAAAAATAACATCAACATATTCTGCATCTAACTCCCAATTGGTTATTTTATGCGTTTCTAATTGATTTTGAAGTTGTAGGTTTTCCTTAATTTGAAGTAGTAACTCATTATTCACAAACTTTCTATTAGGATTTTTGTCTTCTTGAGTAGCTAAATGTTTCTTTTGCTTTTTCAGTAAATCTTCTTCGGCTCTTTTTTGCACTTCAATAAGAAGTGATATCAATAACAGGTATAAATTGTACATATTATCTATGCTAAAAAGCAAAAACTTTTGGTTTGGACTAAAATCGTCACTCTCACCTCCCTTAAAGGCATAGATGGTTTGCATAACTTTCACACGAATATGTCTTCTATTCAGCATATTTACAAAGAACTTAAATTAGAAAGATAAAATCATTTTTTCTTTTGAACGGCAAAAATAATACTATTTTAAAAAAAACAACTTCTATTTTGCTTTTTATTATTCATTATACTTTAGGGTATATTTAACAGTTAGCTATTCTGTGTAAAATGAATTTATTGTTTTAAACATGTATCTTTGCTGTCTTATTAGTGAAGCCAACAATGAAAGAATTAAAGCATCTCAATAAATACTTTTTAAAATACAAAACCCATCTTGTAATTGGCATTATTATCACAATAATAGCTAGAATTTTTTTGCTTTATACACCACGTTATGTAAAACGTATTTTTGAAGTTGTTGAAAAATACAATGAGGGCGCAAACACTGGTAATAGAACCATCCAAGGTGAACTTGGTGAAATTATCCTTTACATCATTGGTGCAGCTATTATTGCTGGTATTCTTACTTTTTTTATGCGTCAGACTATCATTAATGTCTCGCGTTACATTGAATACGATTTAAAAAATGAAGTATACGATCATTACCAAAAACTCTCTTTAAACTTTTATAAAAACAACAGAACGGGCGATTTAATGAACCGTATTAGTGAAGATGTTAGCCGTGTACGTATGTATGCTGGCCCTGCTATCATGTACAGTATTAATACCATTGCTCTCTTTGTTATAGCCTTGGCATATATGTTTAATGAGGCTCCCATGCTTACTATATACACCATTATACCGTTGCCTATTTTATCTTTCGCTATCTATAAATTAAGCAAAGAAATACACAAGCGTAGTACCATAGTACAGCAATATTTATCAAAACTATCATCATTCACACAAGAAACATTTAGTGGTATTTCAGTAATAAAAGCTTATAGCATTGAAGCTCAAACCTCAGCTAATTTTGATGAACTTTCTACAACAAATAAAGAAAAACAGATACATCTGGTAAGTATTGAGGCCTTATTTTTCCCTATGATGATTTTGCTTATTGGGGTTAGTAATTTATTGGTTATTTATATTGGTGGTAAACAATATATTAATGGCGACATTGAGAGTTTAGGTACCATAGCAGAGTTTATTATTTATGTAAACATGCTTACATGGCCAGTCGCTACAGTTGGTTGGGTTACTTCTATCGTACAACAAGCCGAGGCTTCACAAAAACGTATTAATGAATTTTTGACTATTGAACCTGAAATAAAAAACACGGTTGAAACACATACACATGTTATTGGCGATATTACTTTCAATAATGTGTTTTTTAAGTATGATGACACCAATATCGAAGCCTTAAAAGGTGTGAGCTTCAGTATAAAGGCAGGAGAAACCTTGGCTATTATAGGAAAAACAGGCTCAGGAAAATCTACCATCTTAGAATTAATAGGAAGACTATATGATATTGATGCAGGTTCCATACTCATTGATGGCATCGAAATAAATCAACATAATTTACAAGATTTAAGAAATAGTATTGGTTATGTCCCTCAAGAAGCTTTTCTATTTTCAGACACCATAAAAAACAATATTAAATTCGGAAAAGAAGACGCAACGGACGATGATGTTATTGAAGCTGCAAAAAAAGCACATGTCCATAAAAATATTATTAAATTTAATCACGGTTACGACACCATTCTTGGTGAACGAGGTATTACGCTTTCTGGTGGACAAAAACAACGTATCTCCATTGCACGAGCTGTTATAAAATCACCCAAGGTTTTACTATTTGACGATTGTTTATCGGCTGTAGACACAGAAACAGAAGAAAAAATATTGAAGAATCTCTATCAAATTACTTCAGACAAAACAACAGTTTTAGTGAGTCACAGAGTATCATCTACTAAAAATGCCGATAAAATAATTGTATTAGAGGATGGGAAAATAGTCCAAGAAGGTACTCACGACACCTTAATAAATAGGGATGGTTATTACAAACACCTTTATTTAAAGCAACTAAGCGAAACAGCCTCTTAACCAAACCATTTCATGCCTTTTTTTTGAAATTTATATTATTATAACCAATTAATACTGTGGCTATTAAAAAGAAAGCATGTAATTTGTTGTTTTGTATGTATTTTTTTTAGATTTTTGATACTATTAATGATAATACTATAAAATTCGATAACTATGAATTCAAATGACATGATGGAGAAAGAGGAGATTTTTTCTAAAGTATTAAGAGCGGGAAGACGTACATACTTTTTTGATGTAAGAGCTACTAAAGCTGAAGATTACTACCTTACAATTACAGAAAGTAAAAAGTTTACTAATGATGATGGTTCTTTCCATTACAAAAAGCACAAAATATATATTTACAAAGAAGACTTTTCTGAATTTAAAGATATTCTAACAGAAATGACCGAATATATTATTGATGAAAAAGGTGATGAAGTGATTAGTGAGCGCCATCAAAAAGATTTCAAAAAAGAAAGCGATTCCGACGAGGATTCTTCAATTTCAGATAAGTCTGTAGAAAGTTTTACAGATATTGATTTTGATGATATATAAACATCTTAATGAATAAAAAATTAAGACCGCAACTTTTAAAGTTAGCGGTTTTTTTATTTGAAAACATCAACTTACTACACTTCCATTTACAACCTTATTTTCCGGATTTAAAAGCATCACATCTTTCCCATTCACAGCTCCTAACACCAAACATTCACTCATAAATTTGGCAATCTGTTTTTTAGGAAAATTAACCACAGCAACAATTTGCCTCTGTAACAAATCTTCTTTTTTATACAACGTTGTTATTTGCGCAGATGATTTTTTAATTCCTAAATCCCCAAAATCAATAGTTAATTGAAAGGCTGGCTTTTTAGCTTCAGGAAAATCATTAACCTCAATGATCGTTCCCACACGCAAATCTATTTTTGTAAAATCCTCAAAAGTTATCATACTATCCATTTTTTAAAAATACAAATTATCACGAACTTTGAGAAAAATAAATTTCATGGCAAATACTCCTTCAAATATGCTTCCTTTAGGAACCAAGGCCCCTAGTTTTAACCTGTTGGATACAGTAAGCGACAATCTGTTGAGTTTACAAAATCTGAAAGGTAAACAAGGCACTGTTATTATGTTCATCTGTAATCATTGTCCATTTGTGCTTCACGTCAATAATCAATTGGTTAAAATTGCCCATGACTATTCAAAAAAAGGAATCTCATTTATTGCTATTTCCAGCAACGATGCTGTTAACTATCCACAAGACGGTCCAGAAAAAATGACAATTCAAGCAAAAAATGAACAGTATCCGTTTCCATATTTATATGATGAAAGCCAAGATGTTGCTAAAGCTTATGATGCTGCTTGCACTCCAGATATTTATCTTTTTGATGCGGATTTAAAATTAAATTATAGAGGACAATTAGATGATTCTAGACCTGGAAATGGCATTCCTGTTACAGGAGACGATTTACGACATGCATTAGATTGCTTGATTGAGAATAAAGAAAACACCCAATTACAAAAACCAAGTATTGGCTGTAATATTAAATGGAAGACCCCTTCGTGAATCCTTCTCAAAAAGAAGACTGATCTTTTTTTTATAAAATCAATTCCCAGAAACCAACATCAAGCCATTTGTTGAATTTAAATCCAACTTCTTTAAAATGCGCCACTTGTTTAAAGCCTAATTTTTCATGAAGTTTTACACTAGGTTCATTTGGCAAGGTAAGTCCACCAATAACAGCGTGATAGTTTTGTTCTTTTAAGGTTTTTAATAATTCACTGTATAATTTTGTGCCAATTGCTTTTCCTTGTACATCATTTTTTAAGTAAATAGTGGTTTCAACAGTATTTTTATAAGCTGGCTTTTGTCTAAATATGTTAGCATAGGCATAGCCTAAAATATGATCATCTTCTTCAAAAACAATAAAAGGATACTGAGACGAAATACTTTGTATTCTATCTTTAAAATCGTTTTCTGAAAAAGGAATTTCATCAAAAGTTACAATAGAATTTAATACATAATAATTATAAATATCAACCATTTGCTGGGCATCATGTATGTCCGCTTCTCTTATCATGACAACCAATTTTTACGTATTAACAAATTTTCAATATGCATATAATGATGATTACCATGCCATGCATAGGTAGCCAAATTTCTTTTTAAGGATATTTCGCTTTTTGTTTCTGGGTGAATGAAACATTTGTTTAAATCGTCATCCGTTAACCTTTTCAATAAATAAACCAGTTTAAAATGAACAGCTTTTAAATGTTGTAATGACATCTCTATGGGAGCCGATTTGGAGTCTTCTAATGCAGCCCATCTATCTTCATGATATGCTTTAATTAAAGGTTTGTCTTCCGTTAACGCCCATTTGAAGCGTGTATAACTGTGATGATGACTATCGGATATATGGTGAATGGTTTGCCTCACTGTCCAACCATTGGGTCTATAAGGCGTATCTAACTGTTGATCTGATAGATTCTTTACGAGGTCTCTTAATTTTTCGGGGAAATATTCTAATATTGAAATCCAATTTTGAATCTGCTCATTAGTAACAGTATCTGGGAAATTAAATTTTCCGATAGGATACTTTAGATTTTGTAGTTCTTCAGGTGTCATAAAAACAAATTACTCTTCTATCTCAATCATATTATTTCTAACCCAGCTAATGGCTTCAAAAATGGAATTAAATCTTTTTATTTTTTTACTGAAAAATAGTTTTTCAACCATATAATTCATACCCCCTAATTTACTATTTGATACAATACAATATGCTTTTAAAGTATAGGCTTTTTTAAAAAATTTCAACCAATCTGCTGCTACAACAGAATATGAGTTGATCCGATTTGATATATAAACCAAGTCCTTGCCATCGGTTTCTAAAAACGCAACTACATCTTCAACAATTACTTTTCCGCAATCTTCCCAATTGAATGTAACTGCTTCATTGATTTCAGAAACTAAAAAACCATTAAATATAAAAACATTCCCAAATGGGTAATTTAATTCTTTAATAATTTCCGAAAACAGCTCTGTTTGTCTTATACTTAACATAGTCGTTAAATTATCTAAGAAAACTGGTAAACACAAAAATAGTCGCTAAAGAATAAAATAATCAGACAAACTAAAATTCTTACATAAAAAAAGCACTTTAAATAAAGTGCTTTAAATATAAATTTGTAAAAATTTGCATGTTTTATTTAACATCCATCAATTCAACATCAAAAACCAAAGTGGCATTTGGAGGAATTACACCACCGGCACCGGCACTTCCATAAGCCAAATCGCTTGGTATCACAAAACGAGCTTTATCTCCAACTTTTAACAATCCAACACCTTCATCCCAACCTGGAATCACTTGGCCTACACCTAAAGCAAAATCAATGGGCTGGTTACGTTTATACGAAGAATCGAACACGGTTCCATCGATTAATTGTCCTTTATAATGAACAGATACTTTTTTACCTTTTTCAGCTTTTTTACCATCCCCCTTTTGAAGAATTTGATAACGTAAGCCACTGGATGTTTTGTTAAAACCAGCTGCTAATTTTTCCAACTCTGCTTCAGATTTCGCTTTTTCTTCTTCCAGTCTTTTCTGTCTCGAACCTTCAAATGTTCTAAAAGCTTCAACCGCATTAAAAGCTTCGGCATCTGCTCCTACCCTAACTATTTCTAAACTTTCTATAACATCACCTTGCGCAATAGCATCAACAACATCTTGACCTGAAACAACTTTACCAAAAACCGTATGCTTACCATTTAACCAGGCCGTTTCTGTATGAGTTATGAAAAATTGACTTCCATTGGTTCCAGGACCAGCATTTGCCATGGATAAAACTCCAGGACCATCATGTTTTAAATCTGGATGAAACTCATCATCAAATTTATACCCTGGACCACCTGCTCCTGAACCTTGTGGACAGCCACCTTGTATCATAAAATCTGGAATTACTCTATGGAATTTCAATCCATCATAATATGGTTTTCCTTGCGGTTTTACTTTGTTTTCTAAATTTCCTTCAGCTAAAGCAACAAAGTTACCAACTGTTCCAGGTGTTTTCTTGTATTCTAAAGCCACCAGAATTTCACCTTTTGTAGTATTAAATTTTGCGTATAATCCGTCTTTCATCACGTTCGTTTTTAATGAGGTGTAAAGATAACAAGGATTTACGAATTACGATTTAGGATTTAGGATTTTTTAAAAGAAGTTACTATGTACAAAAAAGTTATAAAGTTGTAAAATTAATCGAAGAAGCCTCTAAGTTAATAAACAACAAAGTTTGCTTACTTTTTTTCACTTTGAAGCTCTGCGACTCTTTACTTTGTCCTTAAAATTAATTAGCCACTTCACTTATAAACTTAATTCTGTACAGACGAAGTTCTTCATCATCATATTCTCCATCAAATTCCTTAATAGCCACATCAATGGCATCAGATTGTGAATCCATAAAATAATCATGGATTTCCTCTTGTTGATCTTCATCTAAAATCTCATCAATCCAATAGGTAATATTTAGTTTGGTTCCTGAATAGACAATAGCTTCCATTTCCTTGATAAATTCTTGCATGGACATGCCTTTAGACGACGCAATGTCATCAAGAGGCAATTTTCTATCAATATTTTGAATGATGTATAATTTATTGGCAGAATTGCTCCCAGTTGATTTTACCACCAAATCATCTGGTCTTAAGATGTCATTTTCTTCAACGTATTTGCCAATCAATTCCACAAAATCTTTACCATATTTTTTAGCTTTCCCGTCTCCAACCCCATGTACATTTGCCAATTCCATTAAATTTATGGGATACTTTAAAGCCATATCTTCCAAAGACGGATCTTGAAATATTACAAATGGAGGTACTCCTAGTTTTTTAGCATTCTTTTTACGTAAATCTTTAAGCATACCCATTAAAACCTCATCAGCAGAAGCACTATCACTTTTTGCGGAAACAATAATACTTCCATCTTCTTGCTCTCCATCAAAAACATGGTCTTCGGTCATCATAAACGATGCCGGTTTTTTAATAAAAGCTTTTCCTTTATCATTTAACTTAATCACACCATAGGTTTCAATATCCTTTTTCAAATATCCAGCTACCAATAATTGTCGGAGTAAAGCCATCCAATATTTATTATCCTTATGGCTTCCTTTACCAAAAAATGGTTGTTCGTCTGTTTTATGAGATTTTATAAGTGCATTTTCTTTACCAATAACAACGTTAACTAAATCTTTGGATTTATATTTCTCATTTGTATTTTGAATAGTTTCAAGTAGAAATTTCGCATCGTCTTTAGCTTCATGTTGCTTTTTGGGATGACGTACATTATCATCCATATCTCCCCCCTCACCAGTTTCATTATCAAACTCTTCTCCAAAATAATGAAGTATAAATTTCCTTCTAGAGATAGAGGTTTCTGCAAAAGCAACAACTTCTTGCAACAAAGCCTGCCCTATTTCTTGTTCGGCAACTGGCTTGCCAGACATAAATTTCTCTAGTTTTTCAATATCTTTATAGGAATAATAAGCTAAACAATGACCTTCGCCACCATCTCGGCCTGCCCGACCTGTTTCTTGATAATAACTTTCTATACTTTTGGGAATATCATGATGAATTACAAATCGAACATCTGGTTTATCGATACCCATTCCAAATGCTATGGTTGCCACTACCACATCGACATCTTCCATAAGGAATTTATCTTGGTGGCTACTTCTGGTTTTTGCATCTAGCCCAGCATGATATGGTACTGCTTTAATACCATTTACTTGTAAAACTTGGGCTAATTCTTCAACTCGTTTTCTACTCAAACAATATATAATCCCTGATTTTCCTGTGTTTTGTTTTACAAAGCGAATAATATCTGCATCTACATTTTTTGTTTTAGGACGCACTTCATAATACAAATTTGGTCTGTTAAACGATGCTTTAAACGTTTTCGCATTAGGAATCCCAAGATTTTTCAAAACATCTTCTTGAACTTTTGGTGTGGCCGTTGCTGTTAAACCTATAATTGGAATATTATCTCCAATCCTGCCAATTATCTGCTTTAAATTTCTATATTCTGGTCTAAAATCGTGTCCCCATTCACTAATGCAATGGGCTTCATCTACTGCCATAAAAGACACTTTTACCGAGCGTAAAAAATCCACATTTTCTTCTTTGGTCAACGATTCCGGAGCAACATATAACAATTTAGTAATGCCATTGGTTATATCTTCTTTAACACGCTTAACCTCGGTTTTATTAAGAGAAGAATTTAATACATGTGCAATGCCTTCTTCGTTGGAAATACCTCTAATAGCATCTACTTGATTTTTCATTAATGCTATTAAAGGCGAGACAATAATGGCGGTTCCTTCTTGCATTAAAGCAGGTAATTGATAACAAAGAGACTTACCGCCCCCTGTTGGCATAATTACGAATGTATTATTTCCTGATAAAATACTTTCAATAACGCCTTCTTGAAGGCCTTTGAATTTACCAAAGCCAAAATATTTTTTTAATGAAGCTTGTAAGTCACTTTTTGATATTAACATGAACGGTATAAAAACTTAATTTAAATAAAAACACAAATCCTTAATTTAATTTAGTTGTGTATTGAGAGAACCCTCATTTTTTCGTTAGTTTTGTAACGATAATCAAAATTAACATTAAATTTAATCTGATTAACATTAAAGATAACAAAATCTTTAAAAGCATCAATCAAAAAAAATAATAAATTTTGAAAAATAAAAATTCTATTATTACTACTGCTATACAGACCATTACCATGGAAGGGGATGCTATTTTGAATCTTTCCACTCTAATTAATGATGAATTTGCTGAAGCTGTAGAAGCTATTTATACCTCAAAAGGGCGACTTATCATTACGGGCGTTGGTAAAAGTGCCATTATTGCCAATAAAATCGTAGCCACACTTAACTCTACTGGAACACCTTCGGTTTTTATGCATGCTGCAGATGCCATTCATGGTGATTTAGGCCTTATTTTAAAAGACGACATTGTAGTTTGTATATCTAAAAGTGGAAATACCCCCGAAATAAAAGTTCTTATTCCGTTAATCAAAAGCGCTAAAAATAAAATAATTGCCATAACTGGGCATAAAGAATCATTTTTAGGAGAACAAGCAGATTACATACTCAATTCTTATGTTGAAAAAGAAGCTTGTCCTAATAATTTAGCACCAACAACAAGTACCACGGCTCAATTAGTCATAGGTGATGCACTTGCCATTTGCTTACTTGAACTGCGCGGATTTTCAAGTAAAGATTTTGCAAAATACCATCCAGGTGGCGCTTTAGGTAAACGATTATATTTAAGAGTTGAAGATATCTCGTCTGTAAATTTAAAACCAAAAGTTTTTAAAGAAACTGGTATTAAAGATATTATTATTGAAATGACAGAAAAAATGCTCGGTGTAACGGCTGTTGTAGAAAACGATGCTATTATTGGCATTATAACTGATGGTGATTTACGACGTATGCTAAGTAAAGCGGATGATTTTTTATCATTAACAGCTAATGAAATTATGAGTATTAACCCAAAACGCATACAGGCAAATGCTATGGCGATAGAAGCTAAAGAAACTATGGAAATTTATGGCATTTCTCAATTACTTGTTGAAGATCATGGCAAATATGCAGGCGTCGTTCACTTACACGATTTAATTAAAGAAGGTATTATATAATGGCAAAGAAGAATATAAATGAGATGTCTTTTTTAGATCATCTAGAAGATTTACGTTGGCATTTAATAAGGATTGTTGTTGCGGTGGTTATTACTGCCACTGCAGCATTTTTTGCAAAATCATTTATATTTGATTTCTTAATTTTTGGTCCTGCAAAATCTAATTTTGTCACCTATAAAATATTGTGTGATTTGGCACAGAATTTTGGTATGAGCGATAGCTTTTGTTTTGAAGAATTACCCTTTCAAATACAAAGCAGAACCATGGCTGGTCAGTTTTCCGCCCATATTTGGACAGCCATATTAGCCGGTTTTGTTATCGCATTTCCTTACATTCTTTATGAACTTTGGAAATTCATAAGTCCCGCATTACATGAAAACGAACGTAAACATTCTCGAGGTTTTATAATTATAGCGTCCATTTTATTTTTTATTGGTGTCCTTTTTGGATATTATATTATTTGTCCACTATCCATAAATTTCTTGGGATCCTATCAAGTGAGTTCACAAGTCCATAATGATTTTGATTTAGATAGTTATATAGGCTTAGTGAGATCTTCTGTTTTAGCTTCGGGATTGGTTTTTGAACTTCCTATACTTATCTACTTTTTAACAAAGATAGGATTGGTAACCCCTGAATTTTTAAGAAAATACAGGAAGTATGCATTAATATTGGTATTGGTCGTATCTGCTATTATAACCCCACCAGATATTGCCAGTCAAATTATTGTAGCCATTCCTATACTTATTTTATACGAAGTGAGCATATATATATCCAGAATCGTAATTAGAAACCAAAGAAGAAACGAAAAGAAACATGCCTAATATTGTTGAAGAATTCAATGAATATCGTTCTAAAATGAATGATAAAATTTTAGCTGATAATAATAAGGTTATAAAACGTATTTTTAATCTAGATACCAATACATATACCGAAGGCGCTTTAGATGTTAAAACTAAGGAGCTTTTAGGATTGGTAGCATCGGCTGTTCTACGATGTGATGATTGCGTGAAATACCATTTAGAAACCAGTTATAAATTAGGATTGACCAAAGAAGAAGTTGTAGAAGCACTAAGTGTGGCCACACTAGTTGGTGGCACCATTGTGATTCCTCATTTACGTAGAGCATACGAATTTTGGGATGCTTTGGAAGATCAAGATAAAAACTAATTAATTTACCTTCGCTAAACACTTATATGTTTTTGCTATTTTTAGCGTTTATGATACAGATATGATTTTAAGAGCCGAAAATTTAATGAAGTCCTATAGTGGGCGAAAAGTTGTGAAATCTGTTTCACTTGAAGTAAATCAAGGAGAAATAGTTGGTTTATTAGGTCCTAATGGGGCTGGTAAAACAACTTCTTTTTATATGATTGTTGGTTTAATAAAACCAAATGGTGGTCATATTTATTTAGACAATAAAGAGATCACTAAATATCCCATGTATAAACGTGCCCAAAATGGTATTGGCTATTTGGCTCAAGAAGCATCCGTTTTTAGAAAATTAAGTATTGAAGATAATATTTTAAGTGTTTTGCAACTTACTAAACTTAGCAAGAAACAGCAGCAGGACAAAATGGAATCCTTAATTGAAGAATTTGGTTTAGGGCATATTCGCAAAAGCAGAGGTGATTTATTATCTGGTGGCGAACGCCGACGTACAGAAATAGCAAGAGCCTTGGCAACCGATCCCAATTTTATTTTATTGGACGAACCTTTTGCTGGGGTAGATCCTGTAGCTGTTGAAGATATCCAACGCATTGTAGCGCAATTAACCAAAAAAAATATTGGCATTTTAATTACAGACCATAACGTACAAGAAACACTGGCTATTACCGATAGAACGTATTTGATGTTTGAAGGGAGCATTTTAAAAGCCGGTGTTCCAGAAGAGCTTGCTAATGACGACATGGTTAGAAAAGTGTATTTAGGACAGAATTTTGAATTACGCAAGAAGAAGATTAGGGACTAGACACAAAGTATCATTACTTTTTCAATCATTGCTTTCATCGAATCTACGATTTAACGCAAAGACAGAAAAGCATTAAAATCCAGCGAATAATTCCAATATTTTAATTACTAGACCTTTTGATTAAGCTTGTCCTTTCCCTCAAGTCTATTTTCATTGGCCACTTCCATTTTCCTTATTACCCTCACAATTATAACAATACCAATACATTAAGGAGTTTAAAATAAATACGTTTATTTTAAACCACATTTTTTTATATAAATATGGCAAAAGCATTAAAATAAAACATATCTTTATGATATCATTTTAATATCATTTTAAACTAAACAAACTATATCATGAAAGAAGAAAAAATTATAATTCCTGCAAATGGTTACCTAGCACTATTCATCACTTTCGCCATTTTGATTGGTTCTACATTTTTAGCATTTTACAAAGAAGACAGTACATTTATACTGTTGCTATTAGTTATCTTTTTTATTATTCCCGGTTTTGTTATGGTGCAGCCCAATAACTCAAGAGTGTTATTACTTTTTGGGAAATATATTGGAACTATTAAAAAAAACGGTTTATATTGGGTAAACCCTTTTTATAGCAAAAAGAAGATATCATTACGTGCGAGTAATTTTGACAGTGAGCGTTTAAAAGTAAATGATAAAATGGGCAACCCTATCATGATTAGCACGATTTTAGTTTGGCGGGTAAAAAACACTTATAAAGCTGCATTTGATGTCGATAATTTTGAAAATTTTGTACGAGTACAAACCGATGCTGCCGTAAGGAAACTAGCGAGCATGTATCCTTATGATAATTTTGCAGATGAAGGTTTAGATGAAGATATCACACTACGCTCCAGTGTTAATGAAGTTAGCGAAGCTCTGGAGAAAGAAATAGATGAAAGACTTTCTATAGCAGGCATTGAAGTTTTAGAAGCCAGAATAGGGTATTTAGCTTATGCGCAAGAAATAGCGAATGCCATGTTGAAACGCCAACAAGCTACTGCTATAGTTGCGGCAAGACATAAAATTGTTGAAGGGGCAGTAAGCATGGTAGAAATGGCTCTTGAAGAATTAAACAAAAAGCAGATTGTAGACTTGGACGAAGATCGAAAAGCAGCTATGGTTAGCAACCTCATGGTTATTCTATGTGGCGATAAAGATGCATCCCCTGTTTTAAATACAGGAACTTTAAATCATTAAAATGAGAGTTTTCAAAGAAGAACAACGTTTTACCCAAACCTGGTTAATGACATTAATCTGTATTATAGTTATATTCACAACGATAACTTTTACGAAGAATTTTATAAATGATAAAATAGATTTTCTTAGCTACCTCTATATGTTAAGTGTTGTTCTAATACCATGTATATTGATCTTTATTTTTAAATTAAAAACCAGAATTGACGAAACTGGCATACATTATCAATTTTATCCTATTCATTTAAAAATGAAATCCATTCTTTGGAAAGATATTAAGCATGCTGAAACCAGAACATACCATGCACTTTTGGAATATGGTGGCTGGGGTTTAAGAAACGGCATTTTTTTTGGTAAAAAAGGGACAGCCATAAATATTAAAGGCAATATGGGTATCCAACTCATACTTAATGACAACAAGAAGATACTTATTGGCACTCAAAAGAAATTTGATGCTGACAATAGCATCTCCCGATATTTACATAAGAATCAATTATGACAAAGAAAAAAGCTTTTGCATTGCGAATAGATGAAGATATGCTCAAAGCTATTGAAAAATGGGCTGCAGACGAATTCCGTAGTACGAATGGCCAATTGGAATGGATTTTGAATGAAAGTTTAAAAAAAGCTAAACGCTCTCCTAAAAAAAGAAATACTGACGAAAACAATTAATTGGATCATTATTTTTTATTCCCAATAAAAATCAACTTAAAACCCGTTACCACTAAAAAAGCAGCAAATCCAATCAACAACCCAACCACAAACTCTTGAAGTATGGCTGGCAGCACATCTAGGAAATGATGCAGAAATTCAATATGATGAACAAAAATACCTCCAGCTACTAAAATCAAAGCTATCGTTCCAATTACTGATAACGCTTTAATGACCCAAGGAAGCGCCTGTACTAAAAAATTGCCAATACTTTTTAATACTTTATTATGTGTTCCGCTTTTTTTAATGAGTCTATACCCCATATCATCCATCCTAACAATGAGCGTTACTATTCCATAAACACCAATAGTTGCTAAAACCGACACAATAGAAACCACCAGTATTTGAAATAGAATAGCCTCTCCTATAACGGTTCCCAAAGCAATGATAACTATTTCAATAGACAAAATAAAATCTGTAAAAATAGCCGACTTTATTTTTTTCTTTTCTACTAGCAAAACATCTTCTTTAGAATCAGTTGCTTCAATAATTACTTTTTTTTCATGACTGTGAGGCATCAAAAACTCGTATATTTTTTCGGCACCTTCAAAAGCCAAATAAATACCTCCCAGCACTAAAAGTATCGTTATGGCAATGGGTACAAAAGCACTCAATAAAAAAGCAATG
Source organism: Confluentibacter sediminis (assembly GCF_003258355.1). Classification (GTDB taxonomy): domain Bacteria; phylum Bacteroidota; class Bacteroidia; order Flavobacteriales; family Flavobacteriaceae; genus Confluentibacter; species Confluentibacter sediminis. Next base: position 121,987 of record NZ_QKPO01000013.1, read on the forward strand.
GGTAAAATTATGAGCTTATTAAGCAAAGAGCCTTTAGTAATAGCCCATAATACAGGAATTTCCCTTGAAGCTACAAATCCTGTTGCTTTTTCAGCATTGACCGCTAAATCGTCCCCTAAAATACCTGCCGTTTTTTTGGTGGTAATTTTGCTCATTACTACAACATCATCCATAAGTGAAGCGATATCATCCAATAATGCAAAAAATCCTGATGCCATACTATTATTTTATTAAGTAATTAAACCTATAAGTCTAAAAAATTATTTTGAAGTTACAGTATCTAGTAGAGACATGACTATATAACTTATTATAATAATGGGTATGGCAGCAAATTGAAATATAATTATAAATAAACCACATAAAATAATAAAAATATACCTAGTAGCATTGTTTTTAAAACTCCAATCCTTAAACTTTAGTGCAAATAGCTTAATTCCAGAATTTAACATATAACAACTAACGAATGTTATCATTATTAAAAACCATTTATTTAAAATAATGGCATTTATATAATCGCTATTCTGAAACTCCATAATTAATGGAAGTGAAATAATAAACAACGCATTTGCTGGTGTTGGCAAACCTTTAAAATAAGTTTGCTGGTCTTCATCTAAATTAAACTTTGCTAATCTGTAAGCGGAAGCTAATGTCACCAATAACCCTAAAAACGGCAGTACGTTAATATGATAAAAATTAAAATTTGAATAATTAATATCAGAATTCCCCCAACTACCTTCAGATAAAACAAATAATTTATACATGACCATACCCGGTACCAAACCACTAGTCACCATATCTGCTAAAGAATCCAATTGCAAGCCTAATTCACTTTGAACATTCAATTTTCTAGCTGCAAAACCATCAAAAAAATCAAAGAAAACACCCAAAAACATAAATAATGAAGCGGTCACAAAGTCATCATTTATAACAAAAATTACGGCAATACTTCCGCAAAATAGATTCAATAAGGTTAACGCATTAGGAATACTTTTCTTCATCGATACATATTTATATTGTGTAAAAATAACAAAGAATTAGCGTCTAAAACAATAAGTGCTGGCATTTCAAGTATATTAGATTACAAATTATACACATATTTGTAAAAAAATTGCCTTTTGAAGATATGCCTAACCACATCAGTTTTTATTGCTCCATGAAACATCTTTGAACAAACCCTTTGGAAACATTAAAAATGAGCTGATGATATTGGTACGCCGCCTCATTAGGAATGAATAATGCTATATATTCCCACACCATCTATATAACTGCAGGTTGTTGGAATCCGGCAGATTTATTGGACTTAAAAGACAATTAACTCTCTTTAATGTACTTTAGCTATTTTCCAATATGGCGAATGTTGATATGGTTTACTTAAGCGTTAGTGTTGAAAATTTTCAACCAAATTTTGGAGGTGATTTTAAATACAATAACATATAAATAGATTATATTGGCGACCAAAGTATAGTAATATATTCATTAAAACTTGATTTCAGTATTTTTAGATAAAATTTTATAAAATGAAAAAAGCACTTATTAATTTATTCATTTTTGTGTTTGTTACAACAATACACGCACAAGAAAACATTTTATCTGATAAAGCAGAAATTAGTGTTCTTACCATTGGGCCCGGAAGCTCTTTAAATGATTCTTTTGGGCACAGTGCATTTAGAATAAAAGATGTTGTTAAAGGTACAGACCTTATTTTTAACTATGGTGTTTACGATTTTGATGCGCCGTATTTTATATTAAAATTTGCTCAGGGCAAATTAAATTATTTAATAGGAGGTAATTATTATGAGGATTTTTATCAAGATTATATATCTCAAAATAGAACCATACAAGAGCAAGTTTTAAATTTATCACAAAGTGAAAAACAAGAACTTTATGATTATTTAATTAATAATTACAAACCAGAAAACAGACGGTATTTATACGATTTCTTTTATGATAATTGTGCCACAAAAATTAAAGATGTAACCAATATAGCTTTAAATAACACGATTCAATTTAATAAACCCAAAGGTTTTAAACAACAAACATTCAGAGAGTTAATTCACAGCAATTTAAATAGAAACTCGTGGGGATGTTTTGGAATCGACCTAGCATTGGGCTCTGTTATTGACAAAAAGGCGACACCAGAAGAACACATGTTTCTGCCAAAATATATTTATACATTCTTTGAAAATGCTGCGATTAAAAACACGGACAGCCATTTAATAAAAAAAAGCAATGTGCTCTATAAAAAAATAGAAACACCTAAAAAAAATCATTTTTTAACAAGTCCGCTGTTCGTTTTCACCATTATTGGATTGCTCATTCTTTTTATTACTTACAAGGATTTTAAACAACACAAACAAAGTGTTTGGTTAGACGTTACATTGTTTAGTTTAACTGGAATTATTGGAGTCATCATTTTACTACTCTGGTTTGCCACAAATCATCATGGGACACATCAAAACTACAACTTACTTTGGGCATGTGTGCTTAATATTTTTGTAATAGGACAATTATTTAGAAAAAAAATAAGCATGTGGTTTATTAAATATTTAAAGTTTTTAATAATATTGTTATGTTTGCTTACGCTGCATTGGATCATTGGGGTACAAATATTTGCTATTGGACTCATTCCCTTTTTAATAGCTTTATTTATTAGGTATGTATTTTTAATACGATTTTATAATGCGCAATCTTAATTAATACCAAGATTAGAAACAGATTATTAATTATGCCTTTTAAAGACAAGCATTGCCATGAATGCGTTTGGTTTAGTCAATTGTTTAGCTTCAAAGAATGACAAATTCCAGTACTTTTATGTTGCAAACAAACAATGTTTTATCGACAACTCCTAATACGTACACATTAAAGGCAAGTCAAGCAAATTACAAAACCTTTTTAATGCAGAATATAATACCCTAAACATAACTTTCAAACGGGATAATAAAACTAATAATGCAATTTTTAGTTTTTTATCCGTTCTTTGCAAAAAAATATCTCTTGAATTATTTAACTGTAGAAAACATATCAAAATCTTATGGAGAGCTTACGCTTTTCCAAGACATCTCTTTTAGTGTCCATAAAGACCAAAAAATAGCTTTTGTCGCTAAAAATGGCACAGGAAAAACCTCCATTTTAAATATTCTTTCCGGTGAAGACGAAGCCGATTCTGGCAACGTTATTTACAGAAAAGATATTAAAGTGGCATTTTTATCGCAAGACCCAAAACTAGATCCTAATTTAACTATTGAGGAAACTATTTTTGCGAGTGATAATCCTATTTTAAAAGTCATTTTAAATTATGAACATGCGCTTTTAAACCCTGAAGACTCTGAGGCTTACCAAAAAGCTTTCGAGCAGATGGAACAGTACCAAGCATGGGATTTTGAAACACAATACAAGCAAATATTATTCAAATTAAATCTTGAAGATTTAAATCAAAAAGTGAGTGCACTTTCTGGTGGGCAGAAAAAACGACTCTCGTTAGCCAATGCTTTAATAAACAAACCCGATTTATTGATTCTCGATGAACCTACCAATCATTTAGATTTAGAAATGATCGAGTGGTTAGAAACTTTTTTCGCTAAAGAAAACATCACACTTTTTATGGTAACGCACGACCGTTATTTTTTAGAACGTGTTTGCAATGAAATTATTGAATTAGATGAAGGCCAACTTTATAGTTACAAAGGAAATTACTCATATTATCTTGAAAAAAGAGAAGCCCGCATTGAACAAACAGAAGTTGAAACGGGAAAAGCCAAACAATTATTTAAAAAAGAATTGGAATGGATGCGTCGCCAACCAAAGGCTAGAACTACAAAATCTAAATCTAGAATAGACGATTTTCACGATATTAAACATCGTGCCAGTCAACGTCGAAATGATTATGAAGTTCAATTAGAATTAAACATGGAACGCTTAGGCGGCAAAGTGATAGAATTCCATAAAGTCCATAAATCATTTAAAGACAAAGTCATTCTTAATGGTTTTGAATATATGTTTAAAAATGGGGAACGTACAGGAATTATTGGCAAAAATGGCACCGGAAAAACGACTTTTTTAAATCTGTTAACCCAAACCATACAACCTGATTCTGGAAAAGTCATTAAAGGGGACACGGTTAAATTTGGTTATTATACGCAAAATGGCATTACCATAAAGCCAGAGCAAAAAGTAATTGATGTCATCAAAGAATTTGGCGATTACATTCCATTAAAAAAAGGAAAACAAATAAGTGCACAGCAACTTTTAGAACGCTTTCTATTCAATAGAAAAAAACAATATGACTTTGTTGAAAAATTAAGTGGTGGCGAACGTAAACGTTTGTATTTATGTACGGTTTTAATTCAGAATCCTAATTTTTTAATTCTAGACGAGCCGACAAACGATTTAGATATTGTGACTTTAAATGTATTGGAAAGCTTCCTTTTAGATTTTCCAGGATGCGTGATTGTTGTATCCCATGACCGTTATTTTATGGATAAAGTAGTCGATCATCTTTTTGTCTTTAAAGGTGAAGGCAACATTGAAGATTTCCCCGGAAATTATACAGACTATCGCGTTTACGAAGATAGCCAACCTGTCATTTCCAACACTTCAGAAGAAAAGAAAGATAAAAAAGCTTGGAAAAAAACAGAAGACAACAAACTTTCATATAACGAAGAAAAAGAACTTAAAAATATTGAAAGCAAACTTAATTCTCTTGCTTTTGATAGAAAAGAATTGGAAGCTAAATTCAATAATCCTGATCTATCACCAGAAGAAATAAACAAACTATCTGAAGCTTTGCAAAAAATTATTGATGATTTAGAATCTAAAGAAGAACGGTGGCTGGAATTACAGGAAAAATTGATGGGTAATTAAAAAGTTGTAAAGTAGCAAAGTTCCAAAGCTTCAGAACATTCATTTTATTGCTTTGAGATTCATAACCTATGACACACCAAATTAAATCATATATAAAATTCATTTTCAAATCTACCAACCAACACGGTGTCCACTCTCCTTTTGTCTTCAATTTGGTTACCAAATGTTTTTATGATAAGCAGGATTATGAGGCTTACAAACAAATTTTAAATTATAAAAAAAACGTACTAAAAAATAGAACAAAAATTAGGGTTACCGATTTAGACGTCGGCTCTCAAGCAACAAACAATACCGAATACTTTATTTCCGAAATTGCCAAAAATGCCAGAACCACTCACAAAAGAGCCAAACTTCTATACAGACTTGCTAATTATTTTAAATTTGAAAATATATTGGAATTAGGCACATCTCTTGGGATTGCCACTCACGCCATAAGTTTAGCAAATCCAAATGTAAACATTATAACTATTGAAGGCTGTCAGGATATTTTGGAATTCAATAAAAATAATTTCAGAGAACATGATTTAGAAAAGGTCCATTTAATAGCAGGCGACTTTAAACATGGAATAAAGGGTCTAACACCAATGACCTTCGATCTTATTTTTTTCGATGTTAATGCTCAAAAAGATGCCGCTTTAGATTATTTTGAGTCACTTATAAAAACCATTCATAACGATTCTGTTTTTATTTTTGATAATATTTATGGGTCTGAAAGCATGACCGAAGCATGGGAAATTATAAAACAGCATCCAAAAGTTACAGTAACTATTGATGTCTTTTTTTGGGGGTTCGTATTTTTCAGGAAAGAACAGGTTAAAGAGAATTTTATCATTAGATGTTAGTCGTTTACTCGGAACAATTGCAGTTATTTCCTTTATCATATTTCCCGTGAAAAAAAGGTATTTTAAATCCTATATAAAAATTTCCACCTCTACTTTTATTACTTAGCAAATTTGTAAATACAGAACTCGACCCAAGATAAAGAGGCCCCACCCTTAACCCAGCACCCATCTGAAATCCGGCGTATTGAACCAAACTTATTGGGGTATAAAAACTAAACGTTTTACTCTCAAAGCGGGGAGTTAAGGAAACCATATTTGTAATTTTACTAGCATGTAATTTACTTTTTGCAATAAGTGATAAATCAGTATTAAAATTCAAATAAAAAGTATTTGTAAAACTCCAATCTGCATTTAAATGCAATGCTGTTGGCAATATAGCTTTATAGCCAATGGATGTATTTGTTAGTGTATATAAATTATTTAATACATCATCTAAATCATCTTCATTATCAATAGCTTCCTCACTCACGTTGGTATTTGTAATATCAAAAGCATCTTCAATGCCATTTTTATAATTGATATGGCCTATATCTGTTATTGAAAAACCCAGTTTTAATTTATATTTATTTTGTTCTTTATATGTTAAACGGTTTGGCCATACTTTTCTTGGTTTATAATCTCCATGATTGGGACGCCACTCGTAAATTATCCCAATATCTACCCCTAAGCCATGAGTGCTTTTTGGTAATTTGTACTCATAATCATCACTTTCAAAATCATCAAAACGTCCATAGATGACATTGCCCGTAGACGTAAAACTACCAGTGGTTCCCCCGCCTGAATCGATAGCTCCATCTGCATCATAATCTATAGTAATATTCCTGCCAGCTACATAAGCACTGCCTCCCCCTTGTAGATATTTTAAGGATATACCTGCTTTAAAAAAATTATCACTTTCATCAATCAACACTCTGGCATAAGAAAGTCCTATTTCTGCCCATGTTTGTCCAAAACCATTCAGATTATCGTCATTAATAATAAAATCATTCGCATTATCAATAGCATATAAACCTATCCCATTAACGCCATTGATATTAACAAAAGAGCGAGCCCTAGTAAAAACTGCTATAGAATTATTATTGTTTATATTAAACATAAATGATGGTCCCATAACATCTGTATTGAACTCGCCGTTATTATTTATATCTCGAGTGAATCTTGATCTTGCGTCATAATTATAATCATCATCATTAATTGCCTTTATAACATTCAAGTTATAATAATCGTTTCCTCCAAAAACACTGATACCTACAAGATTGATATCTGCCCTAAAACGCGAATCTACAATATTAGCAGGATTTACAATCACACTATTTACACCCGCATAATTTTCTGTAAGAAACCCTACGAAAGATTGCGATCTCACATTAAACACCACGCCTATTAGTAAAATCAACAAAATGATTTTCTTCATATATCTAAAATATTCATTAACAAAAAAACTCCTAAATATTCAAAAACTGATTACAGCCAAATATATTACAATAAATCAATTTTTATTTAAGTTTCAAAACCCTTATGCGTTTATTCAATTCTTCAAATAAATTGTTGGTTATTAAAAAGCACATTTAAAAATTGCCATTTAATAAATTCTCATGCAAATTTTCCAAAAAGAGTTTGCCTTACCTCTTTTTTAAAATTATCTTTAACTCATGAAAATTTACACTAAAACAGGTGATAATGGAACCACCTCATTATTTGGTGGTACCCGTGTATCCAAACACCACATTCGCATTGAAAGTTATGGTACTATTGATGAGTTAAACTCACATTTAGGATTGATTCGTGACCAAGAAATGGATTCTCAATACAAAGAAATGCTAGTTCATATTCAAAATAAATTATTTACTGTCGGTGCTATTTTAGCAACTGATCCTGAAAAAGCTATTTTGAAAAATGGAAAAGAACGATTGAGTATCCCTAAAATATCATCTGAAGACATTGAATATTTAGAACAAGAGATGGACCGTATGAATGAGGCATTGCCTCCTATGACACATTTTGTTTTACCAGGAGGGCACCAAACGGTGTCATTTTGTCATATTGCACGCTGTGTATGCCGTAGAGCCGAACGTTTAACGGCGGCCCTTAATGATTTAAAACCTATTGAACCCAATACTTTAGTTTACTTAAACCGTCTTTCTGACTATCTTTTTGTATTGGCACGAAAGTTGTCTTACGACTTGCAAGCAAATGAAATTAAATGGATTCCAGAGAAAAAAGAATCTTAAAATTGTTGTCATTTTTAAAAAAGCAAGAATAAATTTCAACTGTTTAGATTACAAATGAATACGTTCTTAAAAATAATAATTAAATAATTCATTTTTTTCTTGTGTGTTTAAACTAAAAAATTATTTTTGCACAAAATTTAAACGCATAACAAAATGTATTGGACTTTAGAATTAGCATCGTATTTAAGTGATGCACCTTGGCCAGCAACAAAAGACGAATTGATAGATTACGCTATCAGAACTGGCGCTCCTTTGGAAGTTGTTGAAAATTTACAATCTATTGAAGATGAAGGTGACGCTTACGATTCAATTGATGAAATTTGGTCTGACTATCCAACTGATGAAGATTACCTCTGGAATGAGGATGAATATTAATAAAGCACAAAGAATAGTTAAAAAGTCTCGATTAGAGACTTTTTTTATGCTCTAAATTCACAAAACAACCTAACAAACTGTATCTTTGAATGCTTATTTAAACTTCAAAAATAAAAAATAAAAACCTCTGGGACATTCTCAGATTAATATAACATATTGCACATGAGTTTTTTAAATGCCGTTCTTAAAGTATTTGTAGGAGACAAATCTAAACAAGACGTAAAAGCCATTACGCCTTTAGTTGATAAAATAAAAACATTTGAAGCTGCTTTAGAAGCCTTATCACACGACGAATTAAGGGCTAAAACTGCTGAATTTAAAGCTAAAATTGCAGACGCTAGGAAAAGTATTGATGAGCAAATAGCAAAACTGCTTGAAGAGGCTGAAAATACTGAAGATATTGATAGACGTGAAGATATTTATCAAGATATTGACAAGCTTAAAGATGATGCCTACGCCATAACTGAAGATGTTTTAAATGATATCTTACCAGAGGCCTTTGCCGTAGTCAAAGAAACTGCTAAAAGATTTAAAAACAATACCACCATTACTGTGACCGCTAATGCTTTCGACCGCGAGATTTCTGGCGAAAAAGATTATGTTACTTTAGATAATGACAAAGCCATTTGGTCAAACTCTTGGGATGCTGCTGGAAAACCTATCACTTGGGATATGGTACATTATGATGTACAATTGATTGGCGGTATTGCCCTTCACCAAGGTAAAATTGCAGAAATGCAAACGGGTGAAGGTAAAACCTTAGTTGCTACTTTACCTATGTATTTAAATGCCCTTTCAGGAAAAGGTGTTCACTTAGTAACTGTGAATGATTATTTGGCAAAACGTGATAGTGCTTGGATGGCGCCCTTATTTCAATTTCATGGATTAACTGTTGATTGTATTGATTATCATCAACCAAATTCTCAAGCAAGAATAAAAGCATATAATGCCGACATTACTTACGGAACCAATAATGAATTTGGTTTCGATTATTTACGTGATAATATGGCTCATGCGCCAAACGATTTGGTTCAACGCCCACATCATTATGCTATTGTAGATGAGGTGGATTCTGTGTTGGTAGATGATGCCCGTACACCATTAATTATTTCTGGCCCTATCCCTCAAGGAGAACGCCATGAATTTAACGAATTAAAACCTAAGGTAGATGATATTGTTGCCGTACAACGCAAATATTTAACAGGCGTTTTGGCCGAAGCTAAAAAATTAATTACAGCAGGCGATACTAAAGAAGGTGGCTTTCAATTACTGCGTGTGTATAGAGGTATGCCTAAAAATAAAGCTCTTATCAAGTTTTTGAGTGAAGAAGGCGTTAAACAATTGCTTCAAAAAACAGAAAATCACTATATGCAGGATAACAACCGCGAAATGCCAAAGATTGATGCGGAATTGTACTATGTGATTGAAGAAAAAAATAATCAAGTTGAATTGACTGATAAAGGAGTTGAATACATCTCTGGAAAAGACGATCCTAATTTCTTTATACTTCCTGAGATAGGTTTAGAAATTGCTAAAATTGAAAATCAAAACCTTTCAAAAGAAGAAGAAGCTAAATTAAAAGAAGAATTATACAAAGACTTTGGTATAAAATCTGAACGTATACATACCCTTAATCAATTACTTAAAGCGTATGCATTGTTTGAAAAAGACACCCAATATGTGGTGATTGACAATAAAGTGATGATTGTTGATGAGCAAACAGGACGTATTATGGATGGCCGTCGTTATAGCGATGGTTTACACCAAGCAATTGAAGCCAAAGAAAATGTAAAAATTGAAGATGCTACACAAACCTTTGCAACCATAACGCTTCAAAATTATTTTAGAATGTACCGTAAACTGTCTGGTATGACAGGTACTGCGGTAACGGAAGCTGGTGAATTTTGGGAAATCTACAAATTGGATGTTGTTGAAATTCCAACCAACAGACCCATTTCGAGAGATGATAGAGATGATTTAGTGTATAAAACCAAACGCGAAAAATACAACGCTGTTATTGAAGAAGTCACCCAACTTTCACAAGCTGGACGCCCTGTATTAATTGGTACCACCTCTGTAGAAATCAGTGAGTTATTAGGAAAAATGCTTACTATTAGAAAAATTCCACACAACGTATTAAATGCGAAACTCCATAAAAAAGAAGCCGATATTGTTGCAGAAGCCGGTCAATCTGGACAAGTAACTATTGCCACTAATATGGCAGGGCGTGGTACGGATATTAAATTAAGTGACGCTGTTAAAAAAGCAGGTGGTTTAGCGATTGTTGGTACTGAACGCCATGATTCACGTCGTGTGGACAGACAGCTACGGGGTCGTGCGGGACGTCAAGGCGATCCTGGAAGTTCTCAATTTTATGTCTCGTTGGAAGATAATTTAATGCGTTTATTTGGCAGCGAGCGTATTGCTAAAATGATGGATAGAATGGGGTTGAAAGAAGGCGAAGTGATTCAGCATTCGATGATTTCAAAATCTATAGAACGTGCACAGAAAAAAGTTGAAGAGAATAACTTTGGGGTTCGTAAACGCTTATTAGAGTATGATGATGTTATGAATGCTCAACGTGAGGTGGTTTATAAACGTCGTCGTCATGCATTGCACGGGGAACGTCTTCGTGTTGATTTGGCTAACATGATTTTTGATACCACAGAAATTATTTCAGAAAACAATAAAGCCGCAAATGATTTTAAAAATTTTGAGTTTGAACTGATTCGTTATTTCTCAATGAGCTCCCCTATTACAGAAGCAGAATTCGGAAAATTATCAGCTCAAGACATCACTTCTAAAGTTTATAAAGAAGCTTTCAACCATTATAAAGATAAAATGGAAAGAAATGCAGAGATAGCATTTCCTGTTATTAAAAACGTATACGAAACACAACGTGACAAGTTTAAACGTATTGTGGTACCTTTTACAGACGGTGTTAAAAGTTTAAGCGTTGTTACCGACCTTGAAAAAGCTTATGAAACCGGTGGCAAACAATTAATTACAGATTTTGAAAAGAACATTACGCTTGCCATTATAGATGATGCTTGGAAAACACATTTACGTAAAATGGATGAGTTAAAACAATCGGTTCAATTAGCGGTTCACGAACAGAAAGACCCTTTATTAATTTATAAGTTTGAAGCGTTTGAACTGTTCAAAGGTATGATAGATGAAGTAAACAAAGATGTTATTTCATTCTTGTTTAAAGGTGAATTACCAAGTGAGACACAAAATACCATACAAGAAGCTAAAGTACGTAGACAAGAAAAATTAAATGTTCAAAAAGACGAAATACCGAATTTAGATGAACGTTCTGCACAAAGCAGAGCTGTCGGCAATACACAACCCCAACAACAAGTCATTGAAACTATTGTTCGTGACCGTCCAAAAATTGGACGTAACGATCAAGTAACTATTAAGCATGTTATTAATGGTGAAAACAAAACTTTAAAATATAAACAAGCAGAGCCTTTATTAATAAAAGGTGATTGGGTTTTAGTCGAAGATTAACGACCAAAACATACATCTAAATATAATTGCCAAATCCTGATAGAAACTTTCTATCAGGATTTTTTTTGATCAAAACCCATGCTTCTTTCAATTATATAACAATATAGAAAAATTGTGTAAGGCAAAACTCTTCTACCGGTCATAAATTTGTATTAAACAAAAAATGATTAATAAAAAAAACAATATGGAACCTAAAATTGGAATTGAGAAAAAAGGCATTAACAAAAGTATAGAAAACTTAACCATAGTCCTTTCTAATGAAATGGTATTGTATGTAAAAACAAGAAAATTTCATTGGAATGTGTCTGGCAAAAGTTTTATGGAATTACACAAACTTTTTGAAGAGCATTACAATGGTATTGAAAAAACCATAGACGAAGTTGCGGAACGTATAAGCAAATTAGGAGGTGAAGCCATTGGTAGTATGAAGGAATTTATTGCCCATTCTATTTTGAAAGAAAGTACAAAAATACCATCCCAAGAAAATATGATTTCAGAATTACTGAAAGACCATGAAACCATTATTTCTAATTTAAGAGAGATGATTGAAACTATGGAAGAAGATTCAAAAGATTTTGGAACTGTTGATTTTTTAACAGCAGTTATGCAAAAACATGAAACCATCGCTTGGATGCTTAGAAAATATATTGCTTAAAAAACATTATAAACATTTTAAAACTAAAAATTATGAACACTACAGAACTAAAAGGAAATTGGAAAGAATTAAAAGGTAAATTAAAACAAAAATATGCCACGCTAACAGATGATGATTTGTTAATGGCTGAAGGAAAAGAAGAAGAAACTCTTGGTAAACTTCAAGAAAAATTAGGCAAGTCTAAAGAAGAATTACACAAAATAATATCTGACTTATAAAATCTATAACATCTGCCCGAAAACCAATTTTAATTCTAAATAGTTAATTTGGTTGGTTGGTTAGTGAATTACTATTAAGGTTAGTAAGGCAGATTTTTAATATTTATCTTAGCTAAATGAATACGAAAACCACAAACTACCATCCTATTTTTGGTATACTCACATTCATTTCTATTGTATTCATTTTATATATATTGAAACCCATTATAATGCCCATTCTATATGCCATTATATTAGCGGTGATGATATATCCGATTCAAAGATTTCTAGAACATAAATGGAGGTGCAATCGCTTATTTGCTACCTTATGCTCTTTACTCATTATCTTCTTATTTACATCACTTATTGTAACGATTGTATATTTTCAATTAAATAGCATTAGCAATAACGGCGAAGATTACACCAAAAACCTATCTGAACTTTACTATAACTCTATAGAATCTGTACAAAAAACTTTTAATATGAACAGTAGAAATTCGCTGTTTTCAAGAGATTTGAAAATTGAAAATCTATTAAAAGGTAATTTTGACAAAATTGGTGAGTTTATTACACAATCTGGATCATTAATAAGTACTCTTGTATTAATACCCATTTACTTGTTCTTCTTTTTATATTACAGACGCTTTTTTAGAGTGTTCTATTATAAAGTATTCCGAAATAAACCCAAGGCTTTTTTAAATAAAATGATTAAAAAAGTATACAATATTCAACAAAATTACCTTGTGGGATTAATAAAGGTTATTTTTATTGTGGGCGTGCTAAATACTATTGGGCTATTTATTTTAGGAATAGACCATGCCATATTTTTTGGATTTTTTGCAGCCATTTTATTATTAATACCATATGTAGGCATTATAATTGGCTCAGTAATTCCGGCAGTAGTTGCACTTGCCACCAAAGATAGTGCTTGGTATGCATTCGGGGTTATTGCCATATTTATGTTCATACAATTTTTAGAAGGTAATTTTATAACTCCAAAAATAACAGGCTCTAAAGTGAGTATCAATGCTTTTATAGCCATAATATCTCTTATCATTTTTTCAATGCTTTGGGGTATTGCAGGAATGATTGTTGCATTACCCATTACAGCGACTTTAAAAATAATTTTCGACAACACTCCAGGATACCATGCTTATGGGTTTTTAATAGGTGATCCGATAGATAAACATCTGCATAGTCGGGCAAGATCCAGATTAAAAGAATGGAAAAAAATAAGAAATAAAAATTAGTATTTGTCTTAATTTGAATACTATAGCTATAATATTTAAAGCTATCAAACGTTTTCAATATCTAATGTAAATTTGTTCATAATTAATTATAAATTTACGGAACAAATATTTCTTATGAAATTACATTTAAAATTCGATTTTAATGCGGTGTGCAGGAAAGTCTTAGATGAAAAATTGCTAGAGCATAATATAAAGCATAAAATTATCGCTTTTGGGGAAGTAGAGCTTTTAGAAAAATTATCAGAAGAAAGACTAGAAGCTTTTTCTAGTGATTTAAATGATTATGCCATTGAAATTGTCGAAAATCAAAAAAGCATATTAGTGCAAAAAATTAAAGATGTTATCGTAGATATGGTCTTTAATGATGACACCTCCATGAATTTAAAAGCATCTGCTTACTTGTCAGACACTCTTGGGCATAGTTATGGATATCTTTCCAATCTATTTTCTGAAGTAACTTACACGTCTATAGAGAATTTCATCATTCTTCAAAAAATAGAACACACCAAACAACTTATTATAAATGACAATTTAAGTTTAACCGAAATTGCATTTAAGCTTAATTATTCTAGTGTAGCACATTTAAGCACTCAATTTAAAAATACAACAGGTATTACTCCATCTGCTTTTCAGCGTATTATTACGAAAAGACGTGAATTTAATCAAAATCAAACCAACTAGTTTATGCAGGAAGATTATATCAATATCATATTAGCAGATGACGATGAAGATGATCGTTTATTTTTCACAGATGCTTTTGATGAATTAAGAATAACTACAAACGTAAAAACCTTTAATGACGGGGTTTATTTAATGGATTATTTGAATAATGAAGAATCCATTTTTCCGAATGTCCTATTTTTAGATTTAAACATGCCCAGAAAATCTGGATTGGAATGCTTAAAAGAAATAAAGCAAACCGACAAGTTTAAAGATATGGCTATCGCTATTTATTCTACCTCAGCATCAGAAGAAGATATTGAAAAAACGTTCGTTATGGGCGCTAACATTTATATAAAAAAACCCAACGACTTTAAAACACTTAAAAAAGTATTATCCGAGGTTGTAACCATAAATTGGCAGTACCATACCAATGGATTAAATAAAGACAACTTCTTGTTAAGATTATAAATTATGCCCACTAGAATATTAAAAAAATCTTGGTTTATAAAAAGTATCTTTTTTACTTCAGCCTTTATAATTTTACTTATTGGTGGCATAACATATAGAAACATAGATGATTTATCTAAATCATCAGAATTACTCACTCAAACCTATAGATTAAATGTTGAATTAGAACAAATTTTCTCCCATTTGAAAGATGCCGAAACTGGGCAAAGAGGTTTTTTAATAACAAACGACCCACTATATTTAGAACCTTACGATGCGGGAAGAGAAAACATTAACTATAGCTTTGCCGAATTAAAGGAACTAAGCAGAAACAACCCTACTTTACAAAAAAATCTTAAAGATCTTAATGTATTAATAGACGAACGTATGGATTATTTCCAAAAGGCGTTTAGGTTTTCTGCTGTTGGAAACTATAATGACCAAAACTTTAAAGAAAATTTCTATAAAGGAAAAAAATTGATGGACACCATTCGTTTAAAAATTAAAGGAATGATAAAATCTCAAAATGATTTATTAAAGAAAACACAACATACATATGAATCTAATTTGAAAGTGACGCCCATATTCTTGTATATGGTGTTGTTATTCTCTTTAGTTCTTATGTTTTTTGCTTATAACAAGATTATTCGTGACTTAAAAGAGATAAAAGCATCCAACGAGCAATTAGAGATTTTTAAAGAATCGGCGAATCAATCACAAATTATTAGTCAACATGGTAATTGGATCTGGGACATAGACACCAATACGTTTAAATATTCTGACAATTTATATAGACTACTAGGTGAAGAACCTCAATCTTTTGAATCAACCGTAGAAAATTTCATGAAGTTTGTTCATCCTGAAGATGCTGAAAAATTGAGCAGAGAGATTGAAAAAATGATTACTAATAAAGACTTGCCTTTTGTTTACTATAGAATCATTCAAAAAAACGGAACTATAAGACACTTTAAAGGTTACGGCAAATTACATGAAAGCTCAGATGGTGGAAAAAAACTTCTAGGAACCATTACAGATATAACCGATGAGATAGATAATTTAAGAATTTTAGAAGATCGTAATTTAGAATTGGAGCGCAATAATAGAGAGCTATCCGCATTTAACTATGTTGCCAGTCATGATTTGCAAGAGCCCCTAAGAAAAATACAAACGTTTTTATCTAGACTTGAAGATAAAGAATCTAGCAAATTATCTGAAGTTGGTTTAACATACATTGATAGAATAAAAAATGCTTCAACAAGAATGCGATTGTTAATAGATGATCTATTACAGTTTTCAAGAACAAATAGAGCTGATAATGTATTTGAAGTTTCAGATATAAATGAGCTTTTAGAAAGTGCCAAACAAGATTTAGCGGAAATTATATCTGAAGAAGATGCCATTATAAACTCAGATAAATTCCCGAAAATCAATGTAATTCCTTTTCAAATACAACAGCTTTTTTTAAACCTAATAAGTAATTCTTTAAAATATAAATCGAAAGATAGAATTCCAGAAATACATATTACCTATAGCAAAATCAAAGCCTCTGATGACCCTGAAATTTTAAAACCTAAAAAACCATATTACCACAAAATTATATTTACAGACAACGGTATTGGTTTTGATAATGAATATGCCGAAAAGATTTTTGTGCTATTTAATAGACTTCACAACAAAGATGAATACTCTGGAACAGGTATTGGTCTATCTATATGCAAAAAAATAATTGAAAACCACCAAGGATTTATTTTCGCAAATGGTAAACCCCTTGTTGGTGCAACGTTTACGGTTTACCTTCCTATAACATAGCTATAGCTTTCGCTTATTTAAATAATTTTTATCTACTTCCCCTTGAAATATAGAATAAGCATTTGGTAAATATTATATCTATAGTTCATTAAATCTAAAAATAAATTAAGATTTAATGAAACATTATTAAACAAGCCTTTCTTGTAAAAAAACACCACATATCCTCTGTTCTTTTATATGTTTTAGCATTCCCGCTTCCATATTAAAAAGAGTACATATTGAAATCTTGTAACCTTACTCCAAAATACTGTAACACAAAAAACAACAAGCTATCGCATCTTTGTAATGTACTTAATAAATAAGGCATAAATTAAAAAAAATGTTAATCTTATAAGTATTGAAAATAATGTTGTAACACAAAAACCATCAGCTGATTGCATCTTTGTAGAACAATGTAAAATGAAAATAAAATGAAATTTAGAAACATGGTGGTACTGATACTGTTATCAGTATTTGCAACTCTCACATTAATTTCTTGTAATTACATTTTAGAAAACACTAAACAGAAAAATGAAATTATAAATGAAAAACAAAGTAGGGTATACATACATAAACAAGAAGCCAAATTATTGTTAAATGCTTCTAGGAACAATTTGGATATTCTAGAATTATGTGAAGACCTAAAATCTGTTGATACTCAAAACAGTATTGGCCATTTAACTGAAAGATTAGAAAAAACGCACTTTGAAATATCAAAAAATTACAACGAGTTAGCAGAAAAGAAACTGATTTCAATTCCCAGTTACGAGAACATAAACAATGTTAATAAACTAGAATTAAAAAATATTGATATTGATTCTTTTATTCAAAACAAATTAAAATTGATTTTAAATAAAACAGATACGCAAATACAATTATTGAATGCTTTAGGAAAAACAACAGACAATATAGAATTTAAAGTTTTAGCAGTGACAGACACACACAAATTAAAATCTAATATAAACAAAATAGAAACTACTTTAAATAAACTAAACCAATAAAATCAAAAACGTATAACACTAAAAATAACATCATGAAAAAGTCAATCATAGCAACAGGCATAGTAGCATCGAGTATGTTGCACCCCAATGCAATGGAGGGCGCAACAGAAACAAGTGATGTAAAAACAGAGAATAAAACAACCCAAGTTTATAAATGGAATATAGAAACAGAACTTGGCACTTTTACAGGAACTTGTTTAAGCATGGATGGTGTAAATGAAGAAATTGCTTCGTTATCAAACAATTCTAAAATTATTAAAAAGAACATCATTCCAATGTCTTTAATAAGTAAAAACCTAGGAGATAAAATTTATACGTGGAATGTGATAACCAATTCTGGTCATGCCTCTGGAGTATCTGTAAGTTTAGAAGAAGCAAAAAGAGTGATAAACTCATTCGGAAACACTGAAATAGTTAAATCAAATATCGTAGAATCATTTAAAACACAAAATAATCATTAACCATTAAAAACAGAATATTATGAGAGGCTTATTATACATTATCGCAGTCATCCTAGTAATTGGTTGGGCATTAGGAGTATTTGTTTACAGTGCAACCGGATTAATACACATCCTATTAGTTATAGCAGTGATCGCTATTCTATTAAGATTAATAGGTGGTAAAGGAGTTTAAAAAAATTAATAATAAACAATTAAAATTAAAAATAATGAAAACACGAAACACAATATTAGGCCTTTTAGCAGGCGTAGCAGTAGGAGCAACACTTGGTATTTTATTAGCCCCAGATAAAGGTGAGAAAACCAGAAAAAAAATCATTTCAAAAAGCAAAGAAACCAAAGACAAACTAAAAGAGAGCTTTGATGATTTTTTAGACACCGTTTCAGAAAAATACAGCTCTTTAAAAGTAGAGGGAAAAGATTTGCTTCATAAAGAAAAAGAAGCTATAAAAGAAAAAATGGAAAAAGCTTAATAAACAATAAATGGAAACCACAGCAAAACATATAGAATTGCTTTATAATAAAGTTAAAGAATATACTGAAACTAGTATAGAGTTATACAAACTAAATGCTATAGATGTAACAGCGGACATTGTATCCTCTTTAGCGTCAAGAATAGTGCTAGTTTTAGTATTTTCTTTATTTACTCTATTTGTCAACATTGCCATAAGTTTATTGATTGGCAATTTACTAGGAGCTTATTATTTAGGTTTTTTAATTGTCTCTGGTTTCTATTTAATTATAACCATTCTCGTTTATTTTTTTAGTGCTAAATTAATTGAAGCACCTATAATAAATCTTGTAATTGCAAAATTATTAAAGCCAAGACGATCTGAATTTGTTGAATCTAATCCTGAAGAAAATGAAAAGTTATAGAAATCAAAATCAGATTTTAGAAGCAAAAATTCGGATTCTGGAAAATAAACAAAGAATAAAGATTGAAGAGTTAAAAGCACAACTAGAGGTTACCTATCAAGAACTAAGACCTTCAAGACTATTAAATAGAGCTTTAAACGATATTAAAGAAGAACCCGAAGTTAGAGGCAACATACTAGAATCAATCCTAAGCTTCGCTGGAGGGTACCTATCAAAAAAAATACTAATAGGCAAGTCAAGTTCTATAATAAAAAACCTACTTGGCTATGGAGTACAATACTTTGCAACAAAAATAATTTCAAAGAACATTAAACACTAAACACTAAAATTATGAAAACAATTAAAATCACCATAGGAATATGCTCTTTAGCATTACTATTTACATCATGTAATGATGGAAAAGAACAAATGGCAAAAGAAAATATAGATGAATACACAAGTTATGTAGACTCTGTAGCAAGCTTGGAATATGCCGAAGCTCAGTCTAATTGGGAAAAAATTGAAGATGGCTATAAAAACCATAAATCTATAGCTACTACCAATCTAAATCATGTTAAAGAAAATGAAGCTTTAAAAAAAGATATTGATGAAGCTACATTAAAATATGAAACTTACAAAACAGAATTGCTTGCCGAAAAAGAAAAAGAAGATGCACGAATAGGCAAAAGTAATCTAAGAAAAGCCCTTTTAGGATCTGATTATAATGATACTGGAGACATGAATTTTGACTGGATCAACAAAGATAACATACTAAGTGTTTATCAAACATTTGTTCATACTGTAGAAAACAACAAAGATTCTTATTCTAGAGAAGAATGGGATGAAATTAAACTATTATACGAAGCTATAGATACTAGAAAAAACACTGTAGAAAAAGAAGGCCTTACAAGTTCTGATAACAGAGAAATTGCTGCCCTTAAGTTAAAATTTGCACCTATGTATACATTCAATAGAATGGGAGCAAAATCGGAAGAAAATGCTAAAGCAAAAGAATAATATAAGTCTCATTTCAGCAATTATTTAACCTGCCTATAACAATTCAAACTCAGTATTAACCCTTAAAAAAGAAAATTATGTTAAGATGGACTATAACATTCATAATTATTGCAATCATTGCCGGAGTCTTAGGATTTGGTGGTATTGCAGGAGCTTCAGCTGGAATAGCTAAAATACTATTCTTCATATTTATTGTCTTATTTATTTTATCACTTATTAGAGGTGGTTTTAAAAGATAAAAAAACAGTAAAAAAAAACTAAATTATTAACCTTAAAATTAAAAAACATGAAAAAATTAGCATACATATTTATAGTTGCTTTATCACTAACTTCATTTAATAGCTGTAGAGAAAAAACAACAGGAGAAAAAGTAGAAGATGCCGTAGAAAGCGCTGCAGACGATGCAGGAGATGCTGTAGAAGATGCAGCTGACGAAGTGGAAGACGCTGTTAATTAGTTTATTATTTAAAATCAAATAAAAACCCACCTAGAACATATGTTTTAGGTGGGTTTTACATTTTTAACAAAGTTTTAACTAAGCTTTTAAAAGTCTTAGTTTTTCTAGCTTTTAAGAACCTAAAGTTAATATTTACTTTAATTTATTTGTATTAAATAAAAAATCATAATAACACCTAAAGTTTTCCATTTATTTTTTTTACTATCTTGGTTTTTTTGAGTTGAAAACCCTCATGTATTTTCATACAATTAAACCAACACCAACAAATTCAGTCTAATACAAAATCAAATAAATTCACCTTAACTAAAGTAAACTAAATAACACATTTTTCACCACAATTTTAATGATAATTTTATATGCACGCCAAAAAAAAACCAACTAAGTTAACCACCACGTTTATTGCATTATTATGTATCTCTTTATTAGTAAGTTGCAATAAAGACAATACAATTATTAAACATTCAACATGGACTCATTATGCAGGAAGTCCTGACCAATCTAAATACTTTGATGGTTCTGAAATTACTAAAGAAAATGTCAATCAACTAGAAGTCGCTTGGAGCTATCCTTCAGAAGGTGGCTTCAATAATTTTAGCCCTATTATAGTAGATACGACCATGTATGTTTTAGGAAAAGGCAATTCTCTTGTAGCTTTGAATGTTAAAACAGGAAAAGAAATCTGGATTCATGCCAATTTAAGAGGATTGACAAGAAAAGGTATTAATTACTGGGAAAGTAAAGATAAAAAAGACAAAAGATTAATCTTTACACTTAATAATTCACTACAAGCTATAGATGCAGTTACAGGGAAATCTATTTTAACTTTTGGTGATGATGGATATACAGATTTAAGACAAGGTCTAGATCGCGAGCCAAGTTCAATAAGAAGAGTACAAGCCATGATGCCTGGCGTAATTATTGATGATTTGGTCATTTTAGGTTCGGCGCCTGGTGAGGGTTATTTTTCAGCACCTGGTTATGTAAGAGCTTATAGTGCTATTACTGGTAAATTAGTATGGACCTTTCACACCATACCGCATCCAGGAGAGTTTGGTTATGATACGTGGCCTAAAGACGCCTATAAGTATATAGGCGGTGTAAATGTTTGGAGCGAAATGTCGGCAGATGTTGAAAGAGGTATTGTGTACCTGTCCCTAGGATCTCCTACTTTTGATTATTATGGCGGCGATCGTATTGGAAGTAATCTATTTGGAAACTCTTTAGTGGCTCTAGATGTTAAAACAGGCAAACGTCTTTGGCATTTCCAAACGGTACATCATGACCTTTGGGATTATGATCTTTCTCCTGCTCCCCAATTAATAACTATAAACAAAGACGGCAAAAAAATTGATGCTGTAGCATCGGCGACTAAGCATGGTTATCTGTTCGTTTTTGATCGTGTAACCGGTGAACCTGTTTTCCCGATTGAGGAAAAACCTTTTCCTGCAAGTGATGTGCCTGGTGAAGAAGCATGGCCGACACAGCCTATTCCTACTTTGCCTAGTTTTATGAGGCACGAAGTAACAAAAGAAAACATAAACCCTTATTTATCAGATAGTATTAAACAAATGTGGTATAAAAGACTTGATGCTGCCAAAACTGCACAATTTACTCCTCCTTCAGATAAATATGAAACGATTATTTTACCTGGTCCTCTAGGTGGTGCAAATTATGGAAATACAGCAAGTAATCCTGAAAAAGGCTTGGTTTTCGTCATGTCGCAAGAACATCCATCTATTTACCAATTAAGTAAAGTAGAGCCTCCAAAAGTTGATATTTCTGCTGATGAAGCAAAGAGAGCAAAAACCATGTACGACAATACCTGTAAAACTTGTCATGGACCGAATATGGAAGGTGGTGTGGGCCCAACTCTTAAAAATATGCCACAACACATTTTTTATGATGAATTTAAAAACATTGTTTTAAATGGTCGCGGACAAATGCCAGGCTTTGTACATGTTGATGAAGCTATGTTAGCGAGTCTTTATCGTTTTATGGGGGGAAATCCTAGAAGTTTTAACTTTAATAGAAGAGGAAATGAAGAAGAAACAACACTAGAAGGTCCTGTTGTTGCTTCTGGAGGCGTAAAAATGAGAGAAGACGAAAAGAGAGTCGCCCCCATGTTGGATTATCCTGAGGGTGTAGAACATCCTGAAAATAGATACACAACTGGTTATGGGTTAGAGTGGGAATCACTGATGTCTCCACCATGGTCTTACATTGTAGCTTACGATTTAAATAAAGGTGAAATAAGATGGAAACAACCTATAGGGGAAGACTATGAATTCGTTAATGGAGATAAAAGCAAAGGTGCCGTAATAGGTGCACAACGTAAAAGTATGGTTGTAACCTCAACAGGCATTTTATTTGCTACTGGAAAAGGAGGAAAATTATATGCTTTCGATCAAGAAACAGGTAAGATATTATGGGAAACTACTTTAAGTAATGAATCTGTTGCCGTACCAGCCATGTATACATTAGATGGCAAACAATATTTAGTTATTAATGCAACAGGTACTTTTGCACGTGATAGTTTTGACCACTCAAAAGAACCAGGAGCATTACCAAAAGGTTATGTAGTGTATGCCCTTCCTGATAATAAGTAATTATTAATCAGAAGAGTAAAAGTTTTGTTTCCCTTATTTTTTTTAAATTTATGGGAAACTAATTTTTTTAAAATTATAAGCCAATTAAACCAATAAAAAACATGAAACAATTTATCACCTTATTACTAGCTATTGCAACTATACAAGCTACGTCTCAAACTATTAAAGAACGTATAGTTCATAATGATGCTTCCAAATACAGAGAACTTTCAGCTGTCCATGCTGGTGCGGGAACTATGGGTTTTACACAGTTAATAGGTCGGAATGACTTATCTACAAATTTCCTATACCTACATTCAGGCATTATTAATCCTAAATCTGGTATTGGACATCATTTTCATCATAATATAGAGGAAATGTATGTCATCTTAAATGGTGAAGCTGAGTTTACAATCAATGGACATACGTCTAAAATAAAAGGACCTGCTATTGTTCCATGTAAAATGGGTGATGCGCATGCTATTTACAATACGTCTGGAGAGCCTCTTAAATGGTTAAATTTTGCTGTTAGCCTCAATAAAGGAAAAGCAGATAATTTTGATTTAGGAGACACCCGTGTAGGAGCAAAATTAGATCCTATTCCTGTTTTTGTATCAGGTCGATTGGAAAAAGAGCAAGCAAAAGCAAATACACGTTTATATTCTGGAGATGGTGTACTCTCTCGTAGATTATTTGGTCCGGAAGTATTCACTACCAATTGGAACCATGTTGACCACCTCATTATTCCAGCCGGTAAATCTACAGACGAAAGACAACTCTTGGGTTATGAAGAAGTTTATTTTGTTATTAAAGGTTCTGGAACTATTTCAATAAATGGAGATAAAGCCAATATAACATCAGACGATGCTTTCTCTGGTAAACTAGCTGAAAAAGTAACTTTATCAAACAATGGCAACGAAGATTTAGAATTACTTGTTATTGGAATTGCAGCTTCAAAAGAAATTGGTTTAGGTATTAAAAGCCCTACTGCAGAATCAAAAGTGATGGCTTTACAAATGGATTTTGTAGTTCCGAAAGAAAATTTTGAAGCTTTTGAAAAAATGTATGCTACTATATATGTTCCTGCATTGAGCGTTCAACAAGGATTTCTAGGTGCAAAATTATTTAAAATTTTTCCTGATGAAACAGCTAAAAAAATTCAAGCAGAACCAACAGAATACAATTATCAAATTCAATTCTCTTTTGATAGCGAAGAAAACAGACAAAAATGGGTAGCTAGTAAAGAACACGTAGATGTGGCTTGGCCTGCTTGTGCAGCCCTTGTAACTAAATACAAATGGCGTGGTTATGATGTAAAGGGTGATAACAACAAACGATAACATCTTAATTTAATTCAAATGATTGTTAATCGTAACTACTTTTACTCATTATTGCTTCTACTAAGCTTTTCATTTAGTGATTTAATTGCTCAAGTCCCAGAGCATGCAAAACCTGCAACTACTAACATTAATCAAAACGGTTGTCCTTGTATTTTTCAGGACAACCGTGTTCTTTTTACTGTAAATGCTCCTGAAGCCACAAAAGTACAGTTAGATCTTGGTCAACTTTATGATATGAGTAAGAATGATAAAGGTGTTTGGTCAGTTATAACCAATCCACAAGTACCTGGATTCCATTATTATTCTTTAGTCATTGATGGCTATAAGTTTGCTGACCCTGCTAGTGAATCATTTTACGGCACTGGTAGAATGGCCAGTGCTATTGATATTCCAGAAGATGGTGTCGACTTTTATAATATAAAAGATGTGCCTCATGGCGATATTCGTTCTCAGGTATATTTCTCTAAAACTACAGGAACATGGCGTAACATCAATATTTACACGCCTCCTGGATATGATAAAAATCCAAACAAAGATTATCCTGTTTTATACATTCAGCATGGTGGTGGTGAAGATGAACGTGGTTGGGCTGTTCAAGGAAAAACCAATTTTATTCTTGATAATTTAATAGCTGAAGGCAAAGCAACACCTATGATTGTAGCCATCCCTAACGGAAATGCCACTAAACCTGGTGTGAATGCCAGAGGTTATAATGATGAAGCGATGGCTGTTTTTAAAGAAGAACTTTTTGAAAACATCATCCCTTTTGTAGAAAATAATTATAGAGTAAAGTCGAATGCAGCAAATAGAGCTATCTCTGGATTATCCATGGGTGGTGGTCAATCATTTTTTACTGGACTCCGAAACACGGATGTTTTTGATTATGTTGGCGTTTTTAGTACGGGACTATTTGGTGGTATTAGAGAACAAGCATCTTTTAATGCAGAAGCAGTGATTCCTGGGATATTAACAAACCCAAAGTCTTTTAATGACAATCTTAAGTTGTTTTATATCTCTGTTGGCGAACAAGACAATAGAATAGATCCTACTAAAAAAATGGTTGAAACCTTTAAAAATAAAGGGCTACATGTTGAGTTTGCATCCTTCCCTGGAGACCATGAATGGCAAGTTTGGAGAAAATCACTCCATGATTTTGCTCAAAGGCTTTTTAAATAAAATAAACACCAGATACTTCTGGTAACTAATAACTAAACTAAAACTCATAATGAAAACTAAGATTTCTTGGATTATTCTGTTGCCCCTATTTGCCAATATTCTGTCCATTAATGCGCAAGACATACCTCCTACTACCTCCTTAGTATACCCAGGTATTGATGGCAGACTAGTTTATGTGGCCGACAGCCTAGGCAACAAAATTCCCGATTTTTCAAACGCAGGTTATAAAGGAGGAGGCGTACCTATTCCCACAGTTGCCATTAAAGCAACTATTTGGCCAGTTTTAGGTGATAATGCTGAAAATATTCAAAAAGCAATTGACAGTGTTTCGGCAATGCCACAAGATGCTTACGGATTTAGAGGAGCCATATTGATTAAAATGGGATTTTATAGAATTGAAAAACCCATTTATATTAAAGCTTCAGGTGTCGTTTTACGCGGTGAAGGCATGGGTGATACTGGTACCATTCTTTATGGCATTTTACCTCCTCCAGATCCAAATGCTACCGGCAGGCAACGTTTCGCAAGACCTGCCTTTATAAACATAGGGGCGGAAAATGGAGCGGAAGTGCTAGAAAACAGTAAGCAAGTAATTACTGATGATTATGTTCCTTTTGGTGCTGTTAGTTTTAATGTGAAGTCTGCCAAAGGTCTAAAAAAAGGAGATAAAGTAATGGTTAGACGTTTTGGTAATGAAGACTGGGTTAAAGCATTGAACATGAAGGATGAAATAGCCAACAGCAGACCATGGAAATTTGACATCAATTACGACCGTGAAATTATTAATATAAATGGCAACACTATTACGGTAGATGCTCCCATTTTTACGGCCATCGATGTACGTTGGGGAGGTGGTGAACTATTAAAATACAATGAGAAACGTATTGAAAATGTAGGTATTGAGAATCTACGAGGCATCTCGGATTACGATCCAACCGTACGTACCACAACCTATGGGAATATGGATCGTGACAAATTGGGAAAAGAAAATCAATATCAAGGAGATGAATATTACTCCGATGAAAATCATTATTCTAATTTTATCAGCTTCGACAATATTAAAAATGCATGGGTACGGAATGTGTCTGCTTTACATTTTGTCTATAGTGCTGTCATAGCTAATGGTGGAGCTAAATGGATTACGGTTCAGGATTGCCAGTCCTTAGAACCCGTTTCGGTACGAGCAGGTGGCCGACGATTTACCTTTAAAATGAATGGTCAACTTTGTCTGGTTCAACGCTGCTTGTCATATAAAGGGCGTCACTCTTTTGCAGGGGAAAGTTCCACTGCAAGTGGCAACGTATTTCTGGAATGTAAAGCTATCTATCCCTACTCAACGAGTGAGCCTCATGGATATTGGGTAAATGGTATACTATATGACAATGTCCAAGCGCCATTAACTGCCCGATACTGGGACTTTATAATGGGCTGGGCTGGGGCTAATACAGTCTTCTGGAACTGTGAAGGTGATTTCCTTATTCAAGGTCCCCCTACAGCTCAAAATTACTCTTTTGGACACATTGGTGTAAATGCAGTGGTCTTTAATACGGCATTAATGGATTTAACTAAGCCAAATGGCCATGTAGAATCCATGGATAAGCATGTAACTCCAAAGAGTTTATACCTCACCCAACTTAAAGAACGATTGGGAATGGAAGCAGTCAATAACATCTTGTTAAATGCAGGCCTATAGACTATATAATATTGATAATTAAAAATGACCATATGAAATTTTATAATGCCATTGTTTTACTTTTTTTAGGAAGTTTTTCAATCATAAATTCTCTATGTGCGCAAGATATCCCTCCTACAACTTCAATGGTTTATCCTGGTATTGATGGTAAATTGGTGTATGTTGCCGATAGCCTTGGTAATAAAATACCAGATTTTTCCAACGCTGGTTACAAAGGTGGTGGCAAACCAATACCTACTGTTTCTATAAAGGCAACCATTTGGCCTGTTTTAGGTGATAATTCTGAAAGCATTCAGAAGATAATAGACAGTGTATCTGCTCTAGCACCTGACAACAATGGTTTTAGAGGAACCATTCTTTTAAAAATGGGTCATTATAGTTTAGACAAACCATTATACATAAAAGCTTCTGGAGTTGTTCTTCGTGGAGAAGGCATGGGTGATACTGGAACCATTCTTTTTGGTAAAATTCCCGTACAAACTACCCAAGGTGGTGGCCGTGGTTTTAGAAGACCTGCATTAATAAATATTGAAGGAGACAACAAAGTAACTCCTCAGGAAGATACAAAACAAGATATTACCACTGATTATGTACCAGTGGGTGGCGTAAGCTTTAATGTAAAAACCGCAAAAACCTTTAAAGCAGGTGATAAAATTATCGTAAGACGTTTTGGAAATCAAGAATGGATTAAAAAACTTGGTTTAGATAGTGCTACCATTGGTAGAAACAGATGGCGGCCTTTCAATATAGATTATGATAGAACAATTGTCAATGTAAATGGTAATACCATTACTATTGATGCTCCTATTTTCTGTGCTATTGAAACCCCTTGGGGCGGTGGTGCCATTTATAAATACAGTGATGAACGTATTGAGCAAATTGGTATTGAAAACCTTCGTGGAATTTCAGAATACGACCCTTCTGTCCGCACAACAGTGTATGGCAATATGGACCGTGATAAGTTAGATCCAAAATATCAATATCAAGGCAATGAATATTATTCAGATGAAAATCATTATTCCAATTTCATAAATATTACCAATGCAAAAAATGTTTGGGTACGGAATATGAGTGCCCTTCATTTTGTTAGTAGTGTTGTTCAAGCAAATGCAGGTACAAAATATATTACAGTACAAGATTGTCAATCTATAGAACCCGTTTCTCAAAGATGGGGCGGCAGACGATTTACCTTCCAAATGAATGGGCAATTCTGTTTAGTACAAAGATGTTTATCTCAAAAAGGAAGACACTCGTTCGTGTTACAAAACCATGAAGCTAGTGGCAATGTATATTTAGAATGCACAGCTGTGAACCCCTATTCTTCCAGTGAACCACACAACCATTGGGTAAACGGTGTTTTATATGATAATGTGAAAGCACCGCTTACGGCAAGGTTTTGGGATTATATTATTGGATGGGCCGGTGCTAATATTGTGTTTTGGAACTGTGAAGGAGACTTCTTGATTCAAAGCCCACCAACGGCTCAAAACTACTCTTTTGGACATATTGGTGTGAATGCCGTTGTATTTAATGGCGCTTTGCAGGATTTAACGAAACCAAATGGTCATGTAGAATCCATGGACAAACATGTGACACCTAAAAGTTTATATTTAACACAACTTAAAGAGCGTTTAGGAATGGATGCTGTAAATTATACATTGACAAAAGCAAGTGATAATAATTAAAATATCTTAATATAAAAACCATGAAATTATTTAGTGCTATTATTTTATTTACCCTGAGTTTTGCTAGCCAATTGCATGCTCAAACTATTACAAAAGAAGACATGTTATTTCTTACCTCTGAATGGAAAGGAGAACGTTTTGATGATGGTAGACCTAAAATTCCAGATGATTTATTGGAAAGAGCCAAAAACATTATGATTGATGATGCGTGGACGGTTTTGAGAAATGAAGGCTACGTAAACCAATATGCTGGCGATTGGAAAACAGTAAATAATAATACTATGACGGGGCGAGCTGTAACCGCCATGTACATGCCGAGTCGTCCTGATGTAGAAAAAAACATTAAAGAAAGAGGTGCTGCCCAAGGAAGAAAAGGCAACACCAATGCTTGGCCAATAGATATCTTATCCAAAGGCGATCTTTATGTTGCCGATGCCTATGGAAAAATAAGTGGAGGTCCTATTATGGGTGCGACATTAGCCAATTCCATTTATAGTAAGTCTGGTAACGGGGTCGTATTTAATGGTGCTTCAAGAGATTTGCAAGAAATACAAAACATTGAAGGTTTTAATGCCTTTGTTCGTGATTTCCATCCGTCATTTACCGAAAACATGGTTCTTATGGGACTGAATACTCCGATTCGCATTGGAGAAGTTATGGTACTTCCTGGAGATTTAGTCATTGCCACTAGAGAAGGGGTTCTTTTTGTTCCTGCTCATATGGCTGAACAAGTAGTAAGCACTTCTGAATTTGTGACCAGAAAAGACCAATTTGGCTTTGAAATGGTTAAAACAGGTAAATACAGTACTGGGGAAATAGACAGTCAATGGACTGATAAAATTAAAGTCGATTTTTTAGAGTATCTAAAAAACCATCCAGAACTAGGCACTATGACACGTGCAGAACTCGATAAAGTAATGAGTAAAAGAACATGGTAATCGGTTAACGATTACCATGTTTTATGTTGAATCTAAACGGAATAGATACATGAGAAAACTTTTATTAACCATTTTATGTATAGCAAATCTTTTATTGGCATTTAAAACAAATGCACAGATTAGGCTACCTTCCATTATAAGTGATAATATGGTATTGCAGCAAAACTCTGAAGCAACCCTTTGGGGTTGGTCGGGCGCTAGTGAACGCTTTGTTATTATGTCTTCCTGGAAAGAAGAGGTCGATACGGTACAAGCCTCCAATATTGGAAAATGGAAAGCGAAAATTAAAACACCTTCTGCTGGTGGGCCCTATACCATAACCTTAAAAAGTATGAATAGGTTCAGGCCAACACCGAGTATTGTGCTAGAAAATATTATGATAGGAGAAGTATGGTTACTTTCTGGCCAGTCCAATATGGCTATGAGTAATAATAACCAAATTAAAGAGATACTCCCAAACTCAGCAAATAATAAGATGCGTTTCTTCCATGTGGATGAAAGAGCGTCAGAACATCCACAAGATTATGCCATCGGTGAATGGGTTGCCTGCAATGAACAAACCCTCAAAAGTTTCAGTGCAGCGGGTTATTTTTTTGGGAAGAAAATTCAGGAAGATTTGGGTGACATCCCAATTGGTTTAATTCAGTCTACTTGGTCTGGAACACCTATAGAACTTTGGGAGCCGGAATCCGTTATAAATTCTGACCCCATTATGAAAAAAGCAGCGAGTGAAATTGTTGTAAAAACCCATAGACCTCATCAACCGGGATACCTTTACAATGCCATGATTTATCCTATTTCAAATTATAGCATTAAAGGTGCGCTTTGGTACCAAGGAGAAAGCAATACACCAAGAGCTTATGCTTATGAAAACATGCTGAATGGCATGATTGGCGCCTGGCGTGAAGCCTTCCAGAATGATTTTCCATTCTACTACGTGCAGATTGCCCCATGGAAATATGAGACGTCTTTGTATGAAGGTGCTTTACTCCAAGAAGCACAGTCCAAATCTCTTTCATTCCCCAAAACAGGCATGGTGGTAATTACCGACTTAGTTGATGATGTGACCAACCTGCATCCACAAAACAAAAAGGATGTTGGGGAACGCCTAGCAATATTGGCTTTAGCCGATACCTATGGAAAGGATATTCCCGTATATACGAGTCCTAGATTGAAGAATATGGAAGTGACTAAAGGGAAAATTAATTTATTTTTTGAAAATGCACCTAATGGATTTATCACCAAAAATGGTGGCAAGCCTACTGAATTTATGATAGCCGGAAGTGATAAAACATTCTTGCCTGCTGATGTAAAACTAATAAAAGATAGAATAATTGTTTCCCATAAAAACATTAAAGAGCCGGTAGCTGTTAGGTTTTCATTTAGAAACGAAGGCATGTCCAATGTATTAAGTAAAGAAGGTTTTCCAATTGTACCTTTTAGGACTGACACTTGGGATATTTCAGAAAAAATGAAATAAAAGTAAATAGTTAAAAAAAGAAAGTGCCACATATTTAACTATGGGACACTTTCTTTTTTATTAAAACATTGAATAATTATTTCATATTGACCCTAAACACATAATTGGTTGCTGTTATAAACAGTGTTTTTTCGTCTGGTGTGAATGCTAGATTAGCCACACTTAACCTATTAAATTTAATTCTACCTATAAGCTTAGCATCTTTTGTGAATATCCAAACACCATCTGGTCCTGTAGCAAACACATTCCCTGATTTATCAATTTTTAATCCGTCGCATCCCCCCATACCTTTTTCCTTAGCCATGTTATAAAACACACGCTTGTTTTTTAAGTTGCCATCTTTATCAATGTCATACAAAAACCATCCTTTATCAGGTCCATCTGTACTAGCAACAATCATCGTTTTTTTATCAGGAAAAATGGCGAGACCATTTGGTTGACCAATGGCATCATCCATAAGAGCGACTTTACCACTTTTGTCCATTTTATAAACGCCTTGAAAAGAAAGTTCTTTTTTAGGGTCAGTCGCACCACCTTCAAAACCATAGGCAGGATCTGTAAAATACAAATCACCTTTATCAGACATAATAAGATCATTAGGACTATTAAGTCTTTTGCCATCGTATGCTCCAGCCACTGTTACATAACTTTCTTTAGGAGCAGTAATAGGCGCATCCATTTTAGCTACTCTCCTATCTCCATGTTGACAAATTAACAACTCTCCTTTTTTATTAAGCCAAAGTCCGTTAGAACCCATAAAACCTCCCCTTACTGTAGCATCGGTATAACCCGATGGTTTTAAATACACTTCTTTTCCTTTCGCTTCCGTCCATTTATAAATGGTATTTGCTGGGACGTCTGAAAACAAAAGCATTTTTTCTTTTTCTACCCATAATGGGCCTTCCGTAAATTGACAACCATCTACAATTTTTTCAACTTTAGCATCCTTTTTTATAATGCTATTCATTTCTTCTGAAATGAATTCAATAGTGCCCATATCTTGAGCTGAAACAGTCCATGCCAAAGCAAACAGACTTAACGATATTAATTTTCTCATTTAATTTTAGTTTATAGTTTAGTTCCTTATAGATAATTGATATATCCTTCCTTATTCGTCTTGATTTTAAACACCTTAGTATAACTTACAATGTATAGTGTTTTCATATCATCATCACCAAAGCAAAGGCTTACAGGAAAAGACGGTAAATTAATCATCCCTACATATACGCCTTTATTATTGAATATTTGGACACCGTAATATGTACAAACATATATGTTTCCTTCCTTATCAATAGCCATACCATCGGCACTAGAAGATTTTCCTTTTCTATCCAGTACATTTCCAGTTAAAAACAATTGTGCAAATTTACGACCATTGCTGATAGTACCATCCTCATTGACATCATAGGCCCAAATAAAATTGTCTTTTTCACTGCTAACAGGATACCAAGATTCATCGTCATAACAATTGTTAATATAAAGTGTTTTTCCATCAGGCGAAAGCAGTATTCCATTAGGCATAGCGAACTCGTTTGGTTCGGTAATTCTAGTTATTTTGCCTTCTGATGACACATAATAAACAGCTCTACCAGGTTGGGATTTTTCAGGTTCCATAGTAAATTGGGGATCGGTAAAATAGAAACCGCCTTTTGCATCTGTTATCACATCATTTGGACCATCAATGGATTTTCCATCATATTTATCAGCCAAAACCCTTAGTACTTTCCCCTCAGTTGTCATTTCAACAACACGATGACCAATCATATCGCAAACAATTAAGTTTCCATTTTTATAAGGATACAACCCATTTGCTTGCATCTTACCTTGAGTAATATTTTTATAATCACCACTTGGGTCTAACTCCACTATAGAACTTTTACTTGGGTCGGCATTCCAACTTTTGTCAAAATACATATTAGAAAAATACACTTTTCCATTCATCCATTTAGGTCCTTCACTAAACGTTAACGATGGTTCTGTTTTTGTTCCATCTATAAATAATTCCGGTTTCGCACCTTCTGGAATGATGTCATGATAAGCAGCTAAAGCTGCTCTTTCTTTTTCTGAATAATCTGCTCTGGCAGGCCAGAAAATGTCCAAGGCATCGCAACCAAGCTCACTAATATATGCACCATGAACCATATTTCCAGGCAAGCGAACCACATCATTTTCGCTCATGTGTGCTTTGCCATCTAAGATGATTTCATCACACTCCCCTCGCATTACAAACATCATTTGCTCTTCAGGATGGATGTGATGGGGAAATGTAGAACCTGGATCCATTGAAATGAAACTTAATTGTGTATTTCTTCCTGAAATTAACCTTGAGTGTGCACCATCTGCCAATTTGGTTAACTGAAAATCATATAAATCATAAACTTTATTGGGCTCTATATTTGGAGTTTGGGTATTCTTAACATCCATAATCTCATTTGGCAAATTATCAATTCCCAATTTTTGAAGATAATCCAATCGCAACGGACTAGAAACTTCAAGAAGTTTAGCTCCAGAAGCACCCGCTATTACACCACTTTTAGTGCCTTTTTGTAAATAAACAAATTCAGTTTTGGGTGTACCACTGTGAGCCCCATCGGCATCTTCTCTTTTCACATTAACCAGTGTGTTCGATTTTCCTTCTATTAATTGGTTTATAGAACCTTCTTGTACAAACACAAAATGATCTGACGACAAAACGTCTTCTGGGATTTTTGAATTCGGTGCCATTTCTATGACACTAACCATGGTACCAGTACCCCAGAAAATCTTGGCTTTTACTCCTGGATAAAGTTCTAGACTGTCAACGTTATTAAGATTTTTAACCTTCCCCGCTTCAAGATTGGAATCGATTCCGTTATTTGGTAATTCGGAAAGTTCCCTAACTGTTAAACTGTGTTCACTTATAAGTTGAGTATTTCTTTCTTGCCATTCTGGTACATTTGATTGTTTACATTGTACCATTGCCAAAATCGCAATGAGAAATAAAAGGCTCTGAAATGTTTTTTTTATTAATCTGTGGCTCATAAATTTAGTTGGTTTTGTTAAGATGATAAAAATAGTTATTTATGATAAATACATTTCTTAAAAAAATATAAATTCTTAAAAAAACATTATCAATATTTTTAAATCCTAAGCAAAGGATGGTAATAAAAGTTAAAATTTCCAAAAACAATACAATCCCATTTCTTATGTATAAAAAATACTTATATTAGATTACAACTAAAAATTTTAAATAAACGACAATGAACATTACTAATTTTATTAAAAAAACAAGATTACATCTTTTAACCCTAGCCGTTCTATGCTTAAATAGTTCATGCAAAAGCTCACAAAAATTATTTCAAGAAAACGCTAGTAATTGGGAAAAAAACGGCAATGCTACTTGGGAGTTTTCAGATGGTGTACTATCAGGAAGTATTACCAGAGGCAACAGTTTTGTCGTTACCAATGAAAAATATGATAATTATATATTGGAGATGGAATTTTATCCTGATGATGCTATAAATTCTGGTGTATATATACATTGTGGTGAGAAAGTTTTCAATACAGAAAAATGTTATGAAGTAAATATTTCTGACAATAATGCAACACCAGCTAATAGAACGGGATCTATAGTACCCATAGGAGCTCAATTAACACCTGTTGAAACTGTTAATAAATGGAATAGCCTAAAGATTAAAGTGGATGGCAATCACTTTCAAGCTTGGACCAATGGTACGCTAACTGCGGATGCTACTGATGATAAATTATCAAATGGCTTTATTGCTTTACAAGCATTGGGAAATAACCAAACCAATGGTAAGGTTCAATTCAAAAACATTAAAATAACACCTTTAAAGTAATTTAGTTTTTATTACTAAATCTTCTAAAAATAAAAAACCTCTCAAGTAATTTGAGAGGTTTTTTTCTTGAATAATAATTACAGTTGAACGTTAATTATTTTCTTCAAAAAAAGGTGCATTACCTCTTTTATATTCTCTCATTGCTTCAATGTTAAGGTCGACACCAATACCTGGTTTGTTAGAAACTGTTACAAAACTGTCTTTTACCCAGTCACCTTCATCAAATATCACAATTTTTTTGTACATCTCATCAGTATGGAAATACGATTGCCATTCCATTAAATGGAAGTTAGGTACAGAAGCACACACATGTGCACAAGCCATAGCTCCTAAGAATGATGCCACCATATGAGGAGAAAATGGTACGTAGTATAAATTAGCTAAGTTAGCAATACGTTGACCTTCTCCTAAGCCACCACATTTTTGTAAATCAGGCATTACCACATCTACACCATTATCCAATAACTGTTTGAAACCATATCCAAGATACACGTTTTCACCTGCAGCTATTGGTGTATTAGTTTCTTCTGTAAGTGTTTTAAAGGCATCAAAATTCTCTGCTGGAATCGGTTCTTCTAACCATGTTAGGTTAAGAGGTTCCACTTTTTTAGCAATAGCTTGTGCCGTTACGTGATCATAACGCCCATGCATATCAACACAAAGATCTATTTTAGGACCAACGGCCTGACGCACTGCCGCAAGCTGGTCGTACATCCTTGATATTTCCCCAGGACTAGCCGTCCAATTATAACGGTCATATTTATCTGGATCTCCAGCATAATCTAAATCGAATTTCAACGCATTGAATCCCCAGTTTTTGATAGCCTCTTGACCAGCCTTAGCAAAATCTTCCGGTTTTGGGAACCGAACACGGTAAAGTGCTGTATCACAATAAACCCTTACCTTATCCCTGAATTTACCTCCAAGCAATTGATAAACGGGCAAATCTAATGCTTTACCTGATAAATCCCATAGTGCCGTTTCTATGGCAGAAAGTACAGCTACGTACATCCCTGATTGTCCACCGCCAAAATGCCCTCCTCTTCTAATATCTTCAAAAATTTTATGAACATTAAATGGACTTTGTCCTCTCAACCTACGTCCAAATCCTAAAGCAAGGCTTTCAGCTCCTCTTATGGCATCAACGCCTTCTCCACAACCATATATCCCTTGGTCACTATGTATTTTAACGAAAAGACTTCCTCCGATAATGCCGCATTGGACATCAGTAATCTTTATAGAAGATGGTGCAGACAGTTTAGGTTGATCGTCGATCTTGTTTGTGTAAGTTGTTCCAAAAGTTGCTAAAGGTGCCAACGAAGCGGCCATAGCAGTTTTGGTAATAAAGGCTCTACGTGAGTTTGAATTTGCCATTTTAATTAATTTTTAATTTAGTTGTTTTTATTTAGACTTAGTTATTTTGGTTTCGTTTAAATTCAAGCAAAACTTTTACCAGGTTCTTTCTTTTAATAATTCTTGAATCTGTTCTTTAGGCACAGGAAGTTCGTCTATATGGTCATTTAACCATTTAGAGAAATCCTTTTCAATATCATCAGCCCAACGTCCATCTATTTGACCCGCCGTATAAACTCCTGATCTCAAACGCTCGTGTCCGAACATATCTCTAAGTCTAACAACTTCAGATGTTTTAACAATTTGCTCTGCTAAATGAGGCGGAATAAATACAACAACTCCCATTTTACCTAAAACAACATCACCAGGCATGACGGTTACTTGACGGATTAGGGTTGGTTTGTTAATACCCATAATCATGGTATTTGGATTTCTTCCCGGATTGTGATATGAAGGATCATAACTTGTATAATAAGACGTAAAGCCTCCTATTTCCTGTAATCCTTCAACATCTCTAAGCGCTCCATCATACACAACACCATTACCACTTTTGGCATAAATGGCATTACCAACATTATCTCCAATAGTAGGTCCATCAACTTTGGCTCCAAATTGATTGACAACATATACATCTCCTTTAGATAACATATCTATTGGCCAAGAGTTTTGAGCCCTCCACCCTTTCTTTTTTCCAACAGAATCAATAGCTTTCCAAACATCAACACGACCTGGCATAAAAATGGTAGTAAATGCACGACCAACTAATACACTATCTGGATTTATAACTTTCCAATCTTCTGCTATTTGGTGAGCATATCCAGCATTTCTCATGGTTGCCCAAGCCTCTTCCACACTCACTTTTTTCATTCTTTTTAGAATATTGTCTGGAACTTTTGGCCTACCATCAGGAAATCGTTCTCCTTTCCATGATGGCGTTAAGGCTATTAATTCTTCTCTACTTATTTGTACTTCTTGAGCCCTAACTTGTTGCCCTATGGTAGCAACAATAATTACTAGTAATATTAGTTTTAGTTTTGACATGCTTAATAAAATTTAGTTTTGAATTATTTTAGTTTAGTTTTAGTTTTAATGTCTTTTAAATTCAACCTCCTCTGGTTGTTCCCCCTCTGGCTGACGACCATGCCACCAACTGGCAAGTACAGATCCCGTAATATTCATTAACGGTCCAAATACTGCTGGTGCCAAACCTAAGGTTGCTATCTTACCCATTTCCTTCGCGATACCAGAAGCTAGTCCAGCATTTTGCATACCCACTTCAATGGCTATGGTTCGGCAATCGCTTTCGGGCAATTTAAAAAGTCGGCCAGACCAATATCCTAGAGTATAGCCACACATATTATGAATTAATACCACGACTATTAAAATAGGGCCTATTGTTAATAAGCTATCTCTACCAGCCGCTGTTATAATAGTAAGAATCAATGCAATACCAAACATAGACAATACTGGCATCGCTTTATCCAGCCATTGTGATTTCCCACTTAATATTTTATTGAAAATCAATCCTGCACCAATCGGAATAATAATCATCTTAAAAATATCCCACATCATTTTGAACACATCTATTTCTACTAAAGAACCAGCTAAAAACTTCATTAAAAGCGGTGTTATAAATGGTGCCAATAATGTGGTTATAGACGTTACTGTTAGAGACAGTGCCAAATTAGCCTTTCCTAAATAACACATAACATTGGAGGCTAATCCACTTGGAGAACAACCTATTAAAATAATACCTGCAGCAATTTCAGGAGTTAAGTTTTCTGAAAAATTTCCTGATACTGTAGCCAAAGTAAATCCAATAAGCGGCATAATCATAAACTGCGCTAACACCCCTATAATCACACCTTTAGGCGTTTTAATCACTCCAGCAAAATCTTTAATACTCATAGACGTCCCCATACCAAACATAATGATTTGGATGAGTGGTGTTATTAGGTTACTTAATTTAAAGTCGCCCCACTGAAGAAAATATTCTGGGTGATATAGAGACAATCCTACGGTTCCAAAAATAACCATTGTAAAAGCGAGTCCACTTAGTACTTTACTGCCTTTAAAAGCAAAAGCAAGACTAATAAAAAACAGTAATAGTGGCCAACCAGCAGCAGCATCGTGAGATTGAACTACCATGTAGATGTAGGCGATTAAAAAAATAAGGGCTGAAATGTAAAAATACTTGTAAAAGTCTTTAGTTGATGGCATTCTTTAAAATTGGTTTAGTTGGTTAAATAAAAGCAAGGAATCCTTAAAAGACTCTCTAGCATTACAAAAAATAAATGAATAAATTAAAAACAAGAAACGTTTTAAAATTCTTAATTTATCCATTTATGTTTTCGAACATACAAATTATTTCCTTTTAAAAAAAAATTAAAGTCTTATTTTAAGAAATAATTTGCATTTCAAATTTCAAATAACGAAATCGATTTAGTTAGCTGTAATCTAAGCTAAAAGGTATCATTATAATTTACAAAACACCACTAAAAACAATTAAAATCCAAGAATAATTTTTAATTTAACATTTAATAAATTTCATAGCATGCAGAATAAAAAGATATTCATTTCCAAGCTTTTCCCTGAAATTGGAGCAGAACTATTAAAAAACGCAGGGTTTAACGTGACCTGTTGGAATGAAGATAGACCCATGACTCCAAACGAACTCATTGAAAGTGCCAAGTCCCACAATGCGTTATTTTGTGCTGGATCTGACCTCATTGATAAGCGTTTTTTAAACGCCTGTTCCCACCTAGACATTATTTCTCAATTTGCAGCTGGATATGATAATATTGATATTGCTGAAGCTACCAAGTTAGGCATCCCCATTGGTTATGCCCCCAACGCTATGAGTGAGGCTACTGCCGATGTGGCTTTTGGTTTAATGATTGCTACATCCAGAAAAATGTTTTATATGCACAAACAAATCATTGATGGCGCATGGAGCTATTTTAAACCGAAGGCAAATTTGGGCATGGAACTTAAAAATAAAACATTAGGGATTTATGGGTTAGGCCGAATAGGCATGGAAATGGCAAAGCGATGTAAAGGGGCTTATAATATGTCTATCATATACCATAATTCCAAACCAAATGAAATGGCTGAAAAGGAATTGAACGCCAGCTATGTTGATTTTGACCAGTTGCTATCCGAGAGTGACGTTATTTCCGTTCACTGTTCATTAAATGATAAAACGAAAGGTCTATTTAATAAAGACGCTTTCAATAAAATGAAACCTACATCTATATTTATTAATACCTCCCGGGGCATGGTTCATAATGAAACGGATTTAATGGAGGCCTTAAAAACCAATACGATTTGGGGAGCAGGATTGGATGTTACAAACCCAGAACCCATGGATTCAAATAATCCTCTGTTACATATGGAAAACGTATCAGTTTTACCACATATAGGCTCTGCTACTATAGGGGCTAGAAATGAGATGGCTCGATTGGCTGCAACAAACATCATCGCATTTTATACACATAAAACAATTCCACATGTTGTAAATCCTGAAGCTATTCAGATTAAAAAATAGTCGATTATACAGTATTTTAATTTTTTTTTAAACCATTAAAACAACTTGACAAAATTCAATTTAATAAATTGCATTCTTAAAAATATGAAACAATTATATTAAAATGAATCGTCTCCTAGTAGTAACATTACTCTTATTAACTTCAATTTCAACTTGTTTTGCCGATGTAAAACTTCCAAAACTTATCAGCGACGGCGTGGTACTGCAACGCGATACGAACATTCCTGTGTGGGGATGGGCTGCTCCCGGTGAAAAAATAAGGGTGACTTTCAAAGGAAAAACATATAAAGCGACTACTTCTGCCGAAGGTAACTGGACCATAACATTGCCTAAAATGAAAGCTGGTGGCCCTTTTACCATGAGTATTTCTGGTAATAACACCGTTGAAGTGAAAGATATTTTAATCGGTGATGTTTGGTTGTGTACAGGACAATCTAACATGGTTCATGAACTGGACATCCATGATGTGTTATATGCTGATGAGATTAAAAATGCCAACAACCCTAAGATACGACATTTTAAAATCCCGACAACCACGAGTATTTCAGGCCCTCAAGAAGATTTAGATGGAGGTGAATGGTTAAAAGCCGTGGGCGAAGAAATCAGGCCTTTTTCTGCAGTCGCCTATTTTTTTGCCAAAAAGATTTATCAAAAATACCATATTCCCATTGGTTTAATTAATGCGAGCGTTGGGGGTACTCCTATAGAAGCTTGGACCCCTAAAGAAGGTTTTAAGAATTTCCCTGATATCTTAAAGATTATTGAAGAAGATAGAGACACCGCTTTTGTAAACAGCCAAATGCGAGCTGGAGGTTCCTTTAACCGCCCCCCTTCCAAACCTTCTGATAAAGGCCTAACAGGGAAACTGCCTTGGTATGATGTCAACTTTACTCCAAAAAAATGGAGACGCATTAATATCCCTGGCTATTGGGAAGACCAAGGCGCTAAAGATTTGAACGGGGTTGTTTGGTACCGAAGAGAGATAGAACTGCCCGAATCTATGGAAAACAAAGAGGCCAGGGTCTTTCTAGGTAGAATTGTTGATGCCGACGAACTGTATGTCAATGGTATAAAAGTTGGAGAAAAAACCTATCAATATCCACAAAGGAGATATCAAGTGCCTGCTAACTTATTAAAAGCTGGCAAGAACATCTTTGTTGTTAGGGTCACTAACACGAATGGAAAAGGCGGTTTTGTTCCAGATAAGCCTTATTATATTTTTACAGACAAAGATACGGTTGACCTAAAAGGATACTGGCAGTATAAAGTGGGCGAGGTATTTCCTCCCATGGATTTCTCTTCTTTTGCCAGAAGAAACAACAATGGGGAACCCAGACCTAGAAGAATCAATCCTCAAAATGAGCCCACATCTCTTTACAATGCCATGATAGCTCCCTATAAACAATTTCCCATGAAAGGCATTTTATGGTATCAAGGGGAAAGCAATACGGGGCAATCTAAAGTTTACGAAAGTTATATGCATGCTTTAATTGAAGGTTGGAGAACCGTCTTCAATCGTCCAGAGATTCCCGTTATCTATGCACAACTTCCTAATTTTATGGACATCTCTTATGTTCCTTCTGAAAGCAGTTGGGCAGAACTTAGGCAATCGCAATTAAAAGCGCTTTCTATACCTCATACGGCTATGACGGTGAATATTGATTTAGGCGAATGGAACGACATCCATCCAGATAATAAAAAAGATGTGGGAGAACGCATGGCTCTTGCAGCACTAAAGCTTGCTTACGGACAAGATCTTGTTTCTTCAGGCCCCTTATATAAAGATTATAAAACAGAAGGGAATAAAATAACCATCTCATTTTCCCATGTTGGAAGCGGATTGATTACCAGTGATGGGGAAGCATTAAGTGAATTTGCCATAGCCGGAGAAGACAAGACATTTGTTTGGGCGAACGCCACAATAGACGGTGACCATGTGGTGGTTTGGAGTGATGAGATTACCGAACCCAAATATGTGCGTTATGCTTGGGCCGATAATCCCGATAATCCCAATCTGTACAATAAAGAAGGCTTACCTGCCTCGCCTTTTGAAACTGAATAAGATATCTTAAAACACAATCGTATAAAAACCACAACGTCTCGTTGTGGTTTTTATTTTGATTTTAATCCAAGGGATTATGTTGAAAATGTTGTTTTTACTATCCAATAACTTAGAGCAATTCTTCACATAGAAAACCCTGATTCATTAAAACACTAGAAATGGCATCGCTTTGAATGGTGTCGGCTTCAACTCTTAGAATGTTATCACAATCTTCCAAATCAAAATTCCAATCCCCTTTTTCTGCTATCAAATTATTTAAAAGGGGCTGTACCATTCTAATATGATCTTTTTTAGAAATCGACGTTTTGAATACTAAAACCGTTTTCATTTTAAATGGCTTTTAATTACTTATCTTTCATAAAATGCTGGTGGCTCAACACCTAATGCACGTAAATACACATAGCCTTGTCCTCTGTGATGAATTTCATTGTCTATGAAGTATAATATCGAAGAGCAAACCGTACCTTCATATTGTCCAAATATTTTAATGCTTTTTTGGAACTGTTCAGGTTTGATTTGAATCCAATACGTATTGATTTCATCAGTTGCTTCATCCCATAGCTCCAGTATTTTTGCTTTTTTATTCCCATGCTCCACCTGTTCATTAAGTGGTGATGATACGCCCGTTGCAATTTCTTTAATCCCGGGTCCTGCTATCCCCAGAAGTTCCATGACCATATCTGAAAAGGGACGCATCCCTCCAATGGTATAGTTGAAAAAAGCCTCCTCAGGAAATGCTTCAATGACTCTGCGGGTTAACTTTCTATGCCCTTGCCAATGGTTTATAAGACCTGTTGGCGTAATAACTTGGGGTGATTCTGTGTCTTTTTTTAAACTGGTTTCCATAATTGTTGATTTTTAAATGATTTTTTATTCTGAATCAAAATTAAAATGGGCGTATGACAACCCTGTGTCAGTAGCAAAAAATTAATTTATTACTGACACAGGGTTGTCACAAACACCAGCTTATTTTGTAAAGTGATATTATTGTTATTCGTAACAAAATGAAACCTATTTTTAATTTATTCTTTTATTTGAAATCCTATCTTTGGGAGATATGTTGTGCCATTATGAGTTTAGATACTGTAAAACGTTTTGATCGTATTGTGGCCATTCTTGTGCAATTACAATCTAAGCGTATTGTGAAAGCCCAAGAATTGGCAGACCGATTTGAAGTGAGCCTACGTACTATTTATAGAGATGTAAGAACTCTGGAAGCTTCTGGTGTTCCCATCATTAGTGAAGCTGGTGTGGGATATTCCATTATGGAAGGTTATAGATTGCCTCCCGTGATGTTTACACGGGAAGAGGCAGGAAGTTTTGTTGCCGCAGAGAAGTTTATGCAGAAGTTTTTAGACAAATCGTTGGGGAGCTATCACGAGTCTGCTATGTATAAAGTGAAGTCGGTGTTGCGGGGACGTGAAAAAGATTGGGTGTCTGCATTGGAATCCCAAATCATGGTGGACCCTACGCAAGAGCTGTTCAATAAAAACGTACCCCATGCTTTAGAGATTCTTTTTGAAAGCATTGCAGAAAAGAAACAGGTGTTTTTAAAATACCAGGCTTTAAATAACGACACGCCTTCCGAAAGGCACTTAGAACCCGTTGGTCTGTTTCATGAAAATGGCTTTTGGTACTTATTGGGCTATTGCCATATTAGACATGCCTACAGGCAATTTAGAACCGATAGAATGTTGCGGATTAGCAGAACCCAACTCCCCTTTACCCTGGAACACGGCACCATAGATGAGCATCGTCAAAAAAAAGAGCCTGTTACAAAAACAAAAGTGAAAATCTTAGTAGATAAAAGTATTGCTCGTTATATCCATAGCAGTAAAAACCACTATGGTTTTGTTTCCGAAACCACCAAAGGGGCTTATCTGGAAATGACTTTTATGACTTCCAATATAGAAGAGGGCTTTTCCAGATGGTATCTTATGTTTTGTGATTACGCCCAAATCATAGAGCCTGAACGTTTAAAACTAAGGGTTAAGGAGATCTTAAAGAAGGCGGAATCCAAACTCAGCTGATATTTAGAATGCCATTCATAAAACCCTTTTAAAAACTATTTAGGGTACTGCTTTTTAATAGTCCGAATCAACTCTTCCAAACCATTTAGTTTGATTTCATAGATTTGCTGAAGCATATCGCCCAATTTCCCTTTTGGAAAGCCTTTACTGTGGTACCAAACCACATAATATTCGGGCAAGTCGATTAAATAACGGTCTTTGTATTTGCCGAAGGGCATTTTGGTATGCGCCAATTCTATTAAAACATTTTTATCGGGTATCAACAGCTAGTCTTTAACCTCAACAATGTTCAAATCTTCGTACTTTAATAAATAGGCTGAATCATTATAATAGCCTCCAAAAAGTTTCTTTTTGTAAGCAAACTTATTTTCAACGTATTCTGTTAAAGCGGATTCATTTGCAGACAGATAAAGATCTTTGGATGTCACCAATCGCAATACCACGTCCATCGTTAAATCAAATCCTCTAACCGCTCTTTTG
Source organism: Confluentibacter sediminis (assembly GCF_003258355.1). Classification (GTDB taxonomy): domain Bacteria; phylum Bacteroidota; class Bacteroidia; order Flavobacteriales; family Flavobacteriaceae; genus Confluentibacter; species Confluentibacter sediminis. The sequence continues at coordinate 166,807 of NZ_QKPO01000013.1, forward strand.
TTAGGCGAGATATTATACAGTTTTGTATAAGCTTTTACAAAGGCGTTATCATCGCTTTCGTTATACATTCTTGAATTAGAGGCAAATGTAAAATGAAGTGCCGATAGCTGATTATTGTTCACCTCATCCCCATCAAAAGATGGGTTTTTGTTAGTGGTCGTGAGGACTATTTTTATCCCTTCTTTGTTTTCCAGTGCATTACCACTTTGGATTAACGAATTCAACAAACTCGTGACATTCGATATAAAGCCGGCGTTCTTTGTTTCTAAAAACACTACGTTTTTTCCCTGCTTTAACTGTCCTCGTATATCTTCCAGCGTTATATAATAATTGTCTTTACCCTCTTTACTCTTTCTTGAAAACAATTGCTTCGCGGAAAAGAATTCTCTTTTAAGTTCATTGGACACCGCCATGTTTTCTGAATTGTTATCAGATATAATGATGATATTCGCGATATCAGTATCTGTTTTCACATAATTAATGAGCTTCGCTTTTAATATATCATCCGATGCCAAGGATTGAAATTCATTATCTTTTAATTGCAAATTCGTACCAATTGGAGACACTATAGGCACATTAAATCCTCTTAATTCTGAAGCTGCTTTTTCATAACAATTGGGGGTTAAGGGACCAATAACGGCATCTAAATGCTCAAAATCATGGGATTGAATGATTCTAGATACTTCGCTCACTTCATATTTGGTGTCATACACATCGACTTTAAGCGATATGCCCAGCTTTTTTAAGGAGTCTACCGCCATTAAAATCCCTGAGTGAAAATCTAATGAGGCTTCTAAATAACGATCGTTGTTGATACTGTTCATGGTGCCAGAGATGGAATCAAAGTCCACGCGATTCAATCGAAACGGCAACATAACGGCGATGTGTTTCGAATTATAATCTGAAATTTTCCTTGACAAATCTGAACTGGCAACCTCCGTACCGACGCTCATGCCAACCGATTTTGAAAAGGGGATCTTCAAAAACATGCCCACCTTTAAACCACTTTCTTTTAAGCCTGGGTTTAAAGCTTCCAATTGTTCTTGTTCTAATCCTAATTTTAGTTTTAAACGGTAAAAGCCTTCCTTAGGCAAGACTTCGTAATAACTGTATTTTTCATCAACTTCTTTTTCTTTTTCATTCTCTATGTTAGGCACATATATTTGTTGCCCTTCTTGAAGGGTCTCTCCCATATTGGGATTAAGCGCCTCCAATTCTCCAACAGAGATACCAAACTTATAGGCAATACGCCATTTCCCTTCTTTAGGCTGTACGATATAGGTTTTAGTACGTTCTTTAGAAGCCACCACTTGGGTTTCTTTAAATACGGGGATTTGAAGCTTATCTCCTTTTTGAAGGACATTGGCATATAAGAAATCATTATACTTTTTTATCTCGTCTTCGGTTACATGATATTCCTTGGCGATACTATACAACGTTTCTTTACGTGATGTTCTGTGGGTTTTAAATCCTTGCAGCTCTTTGGTCGTGGTTACCGTAGGTTTTACGGCTTTTGAAACGGGAATGATTAAAACCGTATTCGCTTTTAATCCTTTTTTTACTTCTGGATTTAAACTATAAATATCAAAAGGGGTCACATAATACCGTTTGGCAATGCTCTCTACGGTTTCTCCTTCTTTAACTCGGTGCGTGCTATAATTTTGTGCAAACGCTGCTGTATGGAGACTAAAAAATAAGATAAAACCTAATACCGAAAAAAATTTAATCATGTAATTATTTTTAATGCTTTAAGATGTTTCTAAAGTGTTTATCAATATATCCCTTTACATATAGTATGCCAAAAAATCCTATCTGGCATATATACGCTTTGTATTAGCAAAAAGACCATCTTACTAATTATAAAGTTAGTTTAAAAAACCAAAACCTCGCCGATTATTTATCCACAATGGATTTATTCCCACTCAATCGTAGCGGGCGGTTTGGAACTGATGTCGTAAACTACTCTATTCACGCCCTTTACTTTATTGATGATATCGTTGGAAGTTTTTTGAAGAAATTCATAAGGTAAATTTACCCAATCGGCGGTCATCCCATCGGTACTTTCTACAGCTCTAAGGGCTACGCATTTTTCATAGGTACGTTCATCTCCCATCACTCCTACACTATTTACTGGCAATAGCATCGCGCCGGCTTGCCACACTTTATCGTAGAGTCCCCAGGCTTTTAATCCATCAATAAAAATAGCATCTACTTCTTGTAGAATACGTACTTTTTCGGCGGTAATATCGCCTAAAATACGGATTCCCAAGCCAGGTCCGGGGAACGGATGACGTCCTAAAAGCTCCGAATCTATTCCTAATGTCGCGCCTACGCGTCTCACCTCATCTTTAAACAAGGCTCGTAAGGGTTCTACGATTTTAAGTTTCATAAAATCTGGTAAGCCTCCTACATTGTGGTGACTTTTTATGGTTGCCGAAGGGCCGCCTGTGGCGGACACACTCTCAATGACATCAGGATAAATAGTCCCTTGTGCCAACCATTTCACTTCTGTAAGTTTATGGGCTTCATCATCAAATACCTCAATAAAGGCATTACCGATGGCTTTACGTTTTTTCTCTGGATCTTCAATACCTGCCAGCGCCTCTAAAAACCGTTTGGAGGCATCGACACCTTTTACATTCAATCCCATGCCTTTGTATTGGTTCAAGACATTTTCAAATTCGTTTTTACGAAGCAAGCCGTTATTTACAAAAATACAGTATAGGTTTTTACCGATGGCTTTGTTTAGCAATACGGCAGCTACTGTAGAGTCTACTCCTCCCGATAATCCTAAAACTACTTTATCGTTACCTACTTTGTCTTGAAGGGCTTCTACGGTTTCTTCAACAAAGGATTGTGGCGTCCAATCTTGTTTGACACCTGCTATATGTACTAAAAAGTTTTCCAACAATTGTTTTCCATCTGTGCTATGATAGACTTCCGGATGGAATTGAATGGCATAGGTTTCTTCGCCTTCAATTCTATAGGCTGCATTCTCCACATCGTGGGTACTGGCTATCAATACCCCTTGGGTTGGTAAATGTTTGATGGTATCGCTATGGCTCATCCAAACTTGACTGCCTTTATGGATGTTATCAAAAAAGGGTTCGTCGTTTTTAATAAAGGACAGGTTAGCGCGACCGTATTCCCTGGTATTTGAAGGGGCCACTTCACCTCCTGAAAAATGTGCTAAATACTGTGCCCCATAGCAAACGGCCAGCATAGGCTTTTTACCTCTAATTTGAGATAAATCCGGATGTGGTGCATCGTCGCCTCTTACCGAAAACGGACTCCCAGAAAGTACCACCGCCTGGTATTCTGAAACGTTTTGTGGCATCTTGTTATAAGGGTGAATTTCGCAATAAATATTGAGTTCTCTAACTCGTCGGGCAATCAGTTGTGTGTATTGAGACCCGAAATCTAAAATAAGTACCTTGTTATGTTGCATGCGCAAAAATAACAATGATTTTATAATTTCAATTTACGATTTTGGATTTTTTTATATTAAGCTTTCGTTTAAGTTTTTCACCTTGGGCTAAAGAGGGATGCTTTGGCACGCCTGTGTTGTCTTTTATTCTTTCTATAGCGCTGCCATGCCCCTTAAAAAAGCCTTGAACAGCGCACAACAGGACTCCTTTTCGCTTCCCTCAAACCGGTTTAAATGGGTTCTGATTTTTAAACCATGGAATCTAATATCATGGCGATGTCATGTTCTGTGGTATCTGGATTTATAAAGCAAAAGCGCGAAACGGTTTCAAAGGTATTGCCTATTCGCCATTTGGTTGGAGTGACCAATGCAAATCCTTTTCTATGATTTTCATAGGTCCAATGCGTATAATCTTCTGGAGTCCACCCGATTCTTCTGTATAGCACGCAGGATAAACTGGGTTCTCTTACCAATTCTACATAGGGTCTGTCTTCAATGAGTTTCCCTGCTATTTGTGCCAATTCCAAGCCTCGTTCCACCGCTTCCTTATATCTATCGGTGCCATGCATGGCTAAGGAAAACCATAACGGTAAGCCTCTTACCCGTCGTGTTAATTGTATTTGATAATCGGTGGGATTAAACCCTTGTGCGCCTTCATCTTTAAAAATATCGAGATAGGACCCATCTTGGGAATGGGCTTTCTTGGCCAATTCTGGTTGTTTATAAATTACGGCTCCACAATCGTAGGGGGAAAACAGCCATTTATGGGGGTCGATGGTGATGCTATCGGCTTTTTCAATGCCATGGAATAAATGCCTCACGGAATCGGCTACCAAGGCTCCACCGCCATAGGCTGCATCGATATGAAACCAAAGCTGTTCTTTTTCGCAAATAGCCGCAATGCCTGACAGGTCATCAATGATACCGGCATTGGTGGTTCCGCCTGTGCCTACAACGGCAAACAAGCGTTTCCGTTGATTTTCGGGCAGGCTATCTATGGTTTGCTGAAGGGCTTGGGCTTCCAATTTGTCTTCTGTTTCCACCAATAACACATCTACATCTACCACTTTTGCCATGGCTTTTACGGATGAATGTGCTCCAATGGAGGTGATGATGATGCCTTTTTCACTTTTGTTTTGCTCATGTAAATCTCTCCAATGCTCTCTAGCTGTGACAATGGCCGATAAATTAGCGGCTGTGCCTCCACTGGTAAATACCCCAAAAGCACCTTCGGGCAATCCGGTTAAGGACACCATCCATGCCATGGCTTCATTTTCACAAAATATACCGCCGGCGCCTTCCATCCAATAGGCACCGTGAATGCTTGATGCCGAGGTTACCAAATCGAACATGATAGCGGCCCGTGTTGGTGAGGCCGGTACAAAAGCCAAATTACGGGGATGGTCTACCGGGACATTGGCATGCATTAAATGTTTCTTCCATAAATTAAAGGCGACTTCTCCTCCTATCCCTTTTTCTGTAATGGTGTCGCCTACCAGGGCTTTTAATTCTTCAAACTTTCTGGGTTTACCAATTTTACGATTGGTTGCTGAAATTCTATCAATGGCATATTTCATGACATCCATAGTCATTTCAACTAATTCTATATCTATTTTGTGCATGGATTTATAAGGTTATAATAACAAATTCACTTTTTAGGGGGTGTAGGTTTTTGATGAGATGAGGAATCAGGGCCTCACCGTATTCTAAATAAAATTCAGAGACATTGGTGTTTCGTTCTTGGAGCCCTTGATTTGGGAATAAGTCGTTTTGAAGGTCGGTCATTCGGGATACTTGTTCTGCCAACTTGTTTTTCTGGGCTTTGAGCAAGCGTTTTTCAAGATGACCGAGTCCTTTTAACTGTTTTACTTCCTGGGCTTTTACAGCTCCTAGAAAGGATTTATCGGTTTGCTCTGCTAATTTATATAAGGCTTCAAACTGTTCTTGTAAATGCTTTTTTTGAGGCGTAAAGTCAATGTCTATATTTGAAATTTCCCGTACTTTTTTATTGATGAGGGCATCGCGTTTTAAGAAAAGATCTTGATTTGTAATGCCCATGGCTTCTAATTTATCGGATTGCTTTTCGGTTTTAATCAACACTGAATTTCTTAAAAGCAAGATGGGGAATGGTACCTGTACGGTATTAAAAAAGTCTTTTAATTGCAGCCAATAGGCCAACTCGCCGCCACCGCCAATGTAACAGAGATTTGGCAATATGACTTCCTGGTATAAGGGCCGCATGATGACGTTGGGCGAAAACCGTTCGGGGTGTTTATTGACTTCTTCCAAGATGGCGGTTTTTGTCCATGTTATATTGGTGTCCACCACACTGTAGATGCCATTTTCACACACGATGCGTTCGCGTAAGTTTTCTTTTAAATAGAATATATTTATCTCCCGAGGGTTTACTTGTATGCCGTAATTTTTTGAAAGCTGCTCATTGGTTTTAGAAACGGCTTTAAAGGAGGTTTCGTTTAAAAGCTCATTTTCTATAAAGGGGATAAACATTGTTTTTAATTCGGCATCGGCTGCATCTATAATAACCAAGCCATAGTCCTTAAACAATTCATTTGCCAAATAGCGCGTCGCATCGGCTAAGTTGTCATGCTCTAAATAGGCTTTTTTGAACAGTGTTTTTAAAAACTCTGCTTGCTTGGTCTGTCCTAATTCCAAAGAAAACAACTTAAAAACCGCTTCTAAGCCTTCGGTTGACAACTCTCCAACGGCCCCTTGTGAATCTTTTTCCCAATGTATTTTTTTGCCTTTAAAATTGAAATAATTGATTTCTTCAAAATCATGGTCTTCTGTAGCCATCCAATACACAGGCACAAAATCATGGTCGGGATAGGCCGCTTTTAATTCTTTGGCCAGATTGATGGTGGATACTATTTTGTACAAAAAGTATAGTGGCCCTGTGAATAAGTTTAATTGATGCCCCGTGGTGACCGTAAATGTTTTTTCAGATTTTAAGCTTTCTATATGTGCTGTCGTTAGTTCTGAAGCGTCTATATGGGCATATTGTTTTTTTAAAACGGATGCCAACACCCTGCGTTGGGTGGTTGAAACAAAGGTGGACTGTGCTTTTTCTTCCAGTTGTTCCTTAAAATTATCTAAGTGGGGGAATCTATTGTAGAACTGATGTAAGTCTGGTTTTTCATCTAAGTAATCACAAATCAGGGATGAAAAATAGGCGGTGCTCCTAAAATTAACAAAATCAGTTGGCATAGAATATGTAAAATTTAATGTATAAACCCGTTGTGCATTCCGAAAACAACTTGTCAATTCGGGTGTTTTTTACAATGTTTAAGGCGTAAAACAGCTATCGAGACGTCTATTTTAGTCATTAAAACAGGCATCTCGGTACGATTTTCTATTGAAAATCACTCGAATGGACAGGCTTTGATGTTTGATATCTCAAATCCACAATGCGTGTGTAAATATAAGGGTATTGCATTTTTAAATTCTAAAAAAATCGTTAAGAGTTTCACTTTTCCTCCGTTTTATGTCGTGGTATGTGCGCTTAAAATAACGGGAAACTCTTTTAAAATTTAGTTCATCTGACTTTAAAAATGCCCGTGTTGCTTTACTATTTCTTTACATGTTTAACATACAACTAACTCTAATTTAATCAAACGACCTTATTAAGTTAACGACGCGTCGGCGGTGCCAGAATATCTTTGGAAGCATATAAAACAACCGAAAAACAACTTATTTTATGAACAAATTACTCAAATTATTTTTAGTACTTTTTGTATTGACCTCGGCTGGTACGGCGCTTATTAGCTGTGAAGGCGACGATGGCGTTAACGGCGTTAACGGAAAGGATGGAAAAGATGGAAAGGATGGTGAAGATGGCGACGATTTTGTGCCTGTTGCCACTATGTTTTCCAATAAGTCTGCTACGAAACCTTTAGTAGCGATGTCTCCCCAATTTAATTTTGTGGAAGTTTACTCTTTAATATCGACTCCTGATGTGATTGATGGTACCTTTCAAATTGCGGGTTCTGCCGATGGTGCTGGGTTTTTAAAAGACGGCACGGGGTATATGTATGTGGTAAATTGTGAAGATAGTTATGCTGTTGCAAGAATCCATTTAGATGAAAACCTGATGCCTACTTCTGGAGATTATTTATTAAATTCCGGGGTGGCGGATTTTGCTAGACAGTGTTCTGGTACCATGTGGGAAAAGGCCATTCATGGTGGTGATAAAGACATCTTTTTATCGGCTTCTGAAAGTATTGCTTACGATGTGAAGGGAATTGATCCTTGGGTAACGACCCCAACGCCTACGGCGGATTTTGGTTTGGATGCTTTAGGAGAGTTTGCTTGGGAAAATGCGGTGCCGCTTCCTAAAGACACCTATCCTGGGAAAACGGTTATTATTGGTGGCGACGATGACTCGAGTGGTTCTAAAGGGCAGGTAGCCATGTATTATTCTACGGCTGGGGATGCGGATTTTACTGGCGGAAAGATTTATGTGTTAAGATTCAAACAAATCTCTGATGGTGCGGGTGGCGTGCAGGCTGTGGCTCCTAATACTATTTATGATGAGGGCAGTTTAGACTTCGGAAACACATATGATGTTGAATTTGTGGAGATTGAAGATGGTGCTGCTTTAACGCAATCGGAAATGGAAACGGCTTGTATGGATGTGTTCGCGTCTCAATTTATTAGAGTGGAGGATGTGGATTACCAAAAAGGAAGTGCTGCCAACGCTAAAAATGTATTTTTTGCCGTGACTGGTTTAGGCCCTAACACTGGCTCTAGTAATGATTGGGGAACGGTTTACAAATTGGTATTGGATCCGACGAACCCCTTGGTTGGAAAGTTAAAACAAATTGTAAGTGGCAACACGACTACCAACAATATGGATGGGAACTTAGCTGCTTTACAAAGCCCGGACAACTTATGTGTTACCGAAAACTTTGTTTATATCCAGGAAGACCCGAACTCTTTTAGTAAAGGACATCCGGCTCAAATTTACCAAACGGACATCAATGGTAATAACCCCACCAAGGTTTTAGAATTGGTGGTTAGACAAGATTTATCGCCTACTAAGAGCACTGGTATTGAAGGCGAGTTTGGTTCTTTAATTGATGTTTCAGATAAAGTAGGGGTTCCTGATACCTTCATTTTAGCTTTACAGCCTCACTATTGGACCAGCCCGAACTTTAAAAATTTAGATGGGCATACCAACAGTTCCAGAGAAGACGATCAAGCTTCACAAATTGTGATTATAAAAGGGCTTCCCAGATAATACTTATTATTTATTACACTAAAAATGAATCTCCAGTACCTCTGGAGATTCATTTGTTTATTAAAACTAACTTATGAAACTATCGGCTACTATTTTAGGCTTTTTATTATTACTTTCTACATCTTGTAAAAAAAAGGAGGTTGTTTTAATCCCTGCTCCTGATTGGAGTTTTGCACAGAATTTTTATTTAGAACACCTCACCCGCTCTATTGCTTATCTGGATAGTTTGAAAGCGGAAGGGTTTGATGGGGCGCAATCTAAATTATTTTTCATCAAAGCCCGGGAGGCTTTTAAAATGGCCGAGCCTTATGCGTCTTATTTAAACCCTGAGGTGGGTCATCGTGCCAATGGGCCTGCCCTGCCTGTGTATAAAGACGATAGTGGGACCATACTTAAGCCTGTGGGGTTTCAAAAAATTGAAGAAAGTATTTATGAGGGGGAAACCAGCCAAGCGGATTTTGACAACGAGATGTTTGTTACCAAAGGCATGCTTACGGTTCTTAAGAAGGGTCTTTTAAAAAGAGACTTGAATGCACAACGTTTTTTTATAGCTACGCATCAACAGTTATTCAGAATTGTTAGTTTAGGGATTTCCGGTTTCGATACGCCTGTTAGCCATTTAGGTCTCCAAGAAAGTAAATTGTCTTTAGAGAGTTTACAAACCGTGTACGTGCATACGCTTCAGCCTCTTATCCTGAATACAGATAAATCTTTGGATACGGATTTTCAAAACAGCCTTTCTAATGCCATTTTATTTATTGAGCGGCATCCTGATTTTGAGACCTTCGACAGGTTCACCTTCACCAGGGATTATATGAACCCTATTACCCGGCAGTGGGTGGCCATTAGGAAAGTGAGCAACCTGTGGGAGCCTAGCACAACGGAACCTTTTAATTATGATGCGCCGACTTTTTTTGAAAAGAACACTTTTAATGTGGGCTTTTTTACGCCTGCAACCAATAAAAACCCTACTGAAAAACAGATAGCTCTGGGCGAGAAATTGTTTTTTGATGCTAACCTGTCGGCGAATGGCTCCATGGCCTGCGCTACTTGTCATATTCCCAGTAAGGGGTATGCGGATGGTATGGCTTTAAACAGCGATAATAAAGGCCACTTGTTACAACGCAACACGCCCACGCTGATAAACACGGTGTTTCAGCAAAGCTTTTTTTTAGATGGTCGTTCTAATTCTTTATTGGATCAAATCTCCATGGTTTTTACCAACGACAACGAGTTTAACACGAATGTTCATGAGTTTTCGGATGCTATTTTAAAAGATTCTACTTATATCCAACTATTTAAAGAGGCTTATGGCGGGGTGTCTAAAACCAATAAGGATGTTATTAAGGCCATCTCTTCTTATATTTCCACTTTACATGATTTTGACTCGAAATTCGATAAAAACATGCGGGGCGAGGTCCATACCTTTACGGAGGACGAAACCCTGGGGTATACTATTTTTATGGGGAAAGGCTTATGTGCTACCTGTCATTTTATCCCTCTTACCAATGGTACGGTGCCACCTTTTTTTAATGAGACTGAGAAAGAGGTGATTGGGGTTCCTGACAGCAACAGGAACCTGGCTTTGGATGATGATTTGGGTTTTTATTGGAAATATGAGGAGGCTTTACATAAGGGCATGTTTAAAACACCTACGCTTAGACAGGTGTCGATGACGGCTCCTTATATGCATAACGGCATTTATAACAGCTTGGAGGAGGTGGTGGATTTTTACAACAAAGGAGGCGGTGGCGGACTGGGTTTCGATTTGGAACACCAAACCTTGCCTTTTGATGAATTAAAGCTTAGTGCCGGGGAGCAAAAAGCCCTTGTTGCTTTTTTAAAAACCTTATAATTATGGTTTAAATCTGAGCTGGATTAATCAAAAACGGATGACATATTCATTTTCAAAGTATTAATTGAACTGTCAGGTTGAGCGCCGTCGGAACCTTTATTCATTAGGATGGTTTGACTGCGTTCAAGTTGCTTTTCATAAAGCTATATTTTTATGTCAACCCATGCTCCAGATCTACGTCATTAAGTTAAGGTAGCACAGATTCTGTTTTGTTATTCCGACGTATGAGGAATCACTCTTTTTGCTGATGTTATGTGATGTCTCCTTTGTTGACATGACACAAACAAAGCGTCAGGTCATGACCTTGCGTACAAGGTGACATGAGCACACAGCATATGATGCATCGTTAAACTTATAAATCTAACTTATACTAAAAAAACCAGAATCGTGCTTATTTATTCTAAAAAAAGGCGACTATTATAAACCATTTTAGATGCTATATTCATTTAAACGAGCGTGCCTCTGTATTAAAAACATCTAATTATTAGGTAGTTACATTAATATTTCATACTTTTAGTAGTCTACTAAACTAAAACTTTAAGTTATGAAACGAGGTGTATTTTTTAAATTGACCTGGTTGCTTTTTATGAGCTGTTCGCTTGTGGTTAGCGCACAAGACACCGCTTCTTTTAAAGAAATTAAAGGCAGCATTATTGACCAAGACAGCAAGAAACCTTTGGTGTTTGCTGATATCGTGATTACGAATTCCAATATGAGTGTGGTTACCAATACGGACGGGGAGTTTATTCTAAAAATCCCCAAGGAGCTTTTGGAAGGTACGTTGACGTTTTCCCATTTAGGCTATCATACCAAGGTGGTCAACATTTCGGAGTATTCCAATAATGACCGTATTTATTTAGAGCCCACGATTATTCAATTGGATGAAGTGAAAATTGCTTCTAAACCTAAAGATGCCAAAGCTCTGGTGTTGGAAACTTTAAGCAAAAAAAGCAGTTTATACAGCAACGATAATACTTTAATGACGGCCTTTTACAGGGAAACCATTAAGAAGCGACGCCGTAACGCATCGTTGTCTGAAGCGGTGGTTAAAATCCACAAGCAGCCTTATAAAAATTACAGGTTTGATGATATTGAGCTTATCAAATCGAGAAAGAAAACTGATTATTCCAGATTGGATACGTTGGCCTTAAAACTACAGGGTGGGCCGTTTAGCAATTTGTATATTGATTTGATAAAATACCCGGATTTTATTTTTGACAAAGAGAATATTGAATACTATACCTTTAGTTTTGATGCTTCTACCCAAATAGACAACAATCCGGTGTATGTGGTGAACTTTAAACAGCTTCCTAATATGGAAACGCCGCTTTATTATGGAACGTTGTATATTGATGCCGAAACCCTGGCTCTTAAAAGTGCCTTATTTCATTTGAATGTTAAAAACAAAACTTTGGCTAGCGAGATGTATGTTCGTAAAAAACCGAGACATGCGGATGTGTATCCTACGGAAGCTTCTTATCGGGTGAACTATAGAACCCAAAACGGCAAATGGTATTATGCTTATAGTAATATTCTATTAACCTTTAAGGTCAATTGGGAAGGTAAACTTTTTAACAGCACTTATACCTTGAATAGTGAAATGGCCATTACGGACTGGAAAATTAATGATATGAAGTTAAGTAAAAACAACAAGCCTTTATTGTTGCCTTCTACCATCTTATCTGATCAGACTTCTGGTTTTGCTGACCCTGAATTTTGGGGTGCTTATAATATTATTGAACCGGAAAAGTCTATTGAAACTGCCATTGAAAAGATAAAAAAACAGTTGGAACGTACTTAAACCTATTAAATATTTTATTTACATCATCTTAACAGCCTATAGAACTCGTATATAACCCAAACCTTAACCTATGACCTACTTAACCTCCCCAACCTACAGACTCTATTTGCGTGTGTTTATATGTTTTTTATGTTTAAACTGTTCTGAAGAGACAATAACAAACGACGCTGTTTTGGTGCATCATCCGTTAGCGCATCCAGAAGATGGGCCTCCTGCTGGCAATCCAGACGGAAACGCCGCCATTCCTGTTGAAGGTGCCTTGGAAAGTGTCGCGAATCCTGATACGGTGGTTGGTAATGGTACGCCTGAAAGTTGCACTTGTGATGCGGTTGTGGAAGCGGTTGCTAAAGGTGGTAAAATCGTTTTTAATTGTGGCACGGCACCTGTAACCATTACTATGGATCGGCCTGCTAAGGTGTTTAATAATGCCAAGCCCGACGTGGTTATTGATGGTGGTGGCCTTGTTACTTTAAGCGGGAACGGCAGGACTCGGATTTTATACATGAACACCTGCGACCCCAATCAGGTATGGACTACCGATCATTGTCAAAATCAAGACAGCCCCAGGTTAACGGTACAGAACATCACCTTTGCTGATGGGAATTCTGTTACAGAAACGGCCTATGATGGCGGGGGTGCTATTTGGGTACGTGGGGGTCGGTTTAAGGCTGTTAATTCCAGATTTTTTAATAATGTGTGCGCTTCTACAGGGCCTGATGTGGGCGGTGGTGCCATTCGGGTGTTTAGTCAGTATAACAATTTACCGGTTTATATCACCAACTGCACCTTTGGCGGTGCCGAGGGGTATGGTAATGTCGGTTCTAATGGGGGTGGCATTAGCAGTATTGGGGTGTCCTGGACACTCACGAACAGTCTGTTTTCTTATAATAGGGCTATTGGGCATGGGGGCAATCCGTCGCAATCGGGTACGCCTGGCGGTGGTAGTGGTGGTGCCATTTATAATGATGGCAACCGGATGACTTTAAGTTTAAACGGCACGACACTAGCGCATAACGAGGTGAACGCTTATGGGGCGTCTATCTTTTTTGTGAGTAATAACCATACGGGTAATATTACTATTGATAGCTCTGTCATCAAAAATAATACAGGGGGTTCGTGGTACCCCGTGTACCCTAGTATTTCCATGCATGCGGATACGCCCATTGTCGTCACCAATTCTACTATCGAATAGCCAGGGGCTTATCTCTTCTCCGCCTGTTTTTTAAACTGAATGTGAGGCGTTATATCCTTTTGTAACGCTTGGTTGGGGCTATGGCTCTTAATGAGCTCTTCTCCTACTCTTTTTTCTATCTCCATAGGTTTTTTTTCTATGCCGTCTGGTGATTGGCGGTTATGTGATACATACCAGGTTCTTTTTTGCCTTGTTTCGCATGGGTTTGTTCCAGATATGTACATGATATGTCCATATCAACTGTATAACAAGTTGTCTTGTCCTAAAATAGCTATACACAAAACCACGAGTATGGAAACATCAAAACAAACAGAAAAT
>NZ_QKPO01000014.1 GCF_003258355.1 Confluentibacter sediminis
TTTTCTGTTTGTTTTGATGTTTCCATACTCGTGGTTTTGTGTATAGCTATTTTAGGACAAGACAACGACAGATTTTCACAACCACCTATACAATTATCTGACCCGACAGAAAAGGGACAATTTTCAAATCTTGCAGGCAAGGCAATTGCTGACTTTCTTTCAAAACGAATTGACCAAAGTATTTACACAGTAAATTATGAAGCCGCAATGAGAGTTCACAATCCAATTATTCCTCTTTCTGTAAATGGCAGACAAGTTAGAAGACCTGATTTATTAGCATATACTTCAAATTCAAGATTTGCTATAGAAGCTAAGGGATTTTCAGGTGGGTTTGGAAATATGAACAATCATAAAAATCAATCACAAACAGGCGGTATCCGAGTAAATTTTACAATCGCTTCAGTTTCTTATGACTTATACAATCAAGTAAAATGTAAATATCACGACCCATTCAATGATAATGTACCATATGACAATGAGTTACTGAGACGATTGACAAGACAATATTATAGTGGACTATCTGAGTTTTTAAATGAAAAGTATTTCAACTATCGTGTAACAGAAATTCAAGGCGAAAAATTTTATGAGATTGAACTTTCGTATAAACCATTTGAGAAATTATTCCCAGCCGAATTTCCATTTAGACACTTTTGGTATTTAGAAATTCTTGAATATTACAGACCGCGAATTATTCTGCCATTTGCTATTAGAGACTATGCTGAAAATGGCATTACGAATGAAGTTAGACCATTCATATTTGAGACAAATAAAGACCAAGGACAAGACATTTATATTGACAACGACAGAATAGGATTGCGAATTAGAAGATAAAAAAACTGAACCGCCAACATAGGTAACCCTTGCATAAGCCCATACATTATAAAAAAACAGACTTCTTTAACTGCCTTTTGATGCAGTTTCTTTTTTAGGGCTGCTTTATTTATACCAAAACTGTTGAAATTAATAATAAGGCTATTGTAAGCCCATTGGATACCTTGTTAAAAAGTAATATATTGCATGTATAAATGATGTGACTGCAATAGGGTATATATTTATTGTGGTTATACGAGTGTTGTGCTCAATTTAAAAAGACAATCAATCATGAATAAAACAATCTTTTTTTTATTGATTTTTTGCCCAGAAATTCTATTTTCTCAAGCTGAATTTGGAGTAATTGGAGGTATAAATAATTCTCGACTGACTAACGGTTTTTTAAAAGACTTTGAAACAGAAAGCTCTTTTGGAGGACTACACTTAGGTGCTTTTATGGAATTAAATATATCGGACAAAATATCCTTTTATCCAAAAATCCTTTATTCTCAACAAGGTGACAGAAAAAAAACAGAAACCCAATCACGTTTTAATGCACCAACCCAAATTGATTATAAACTTGACTATATAAATGTTCCTTTAAATATTAAATTCTTCTCAAAACCTTATCTGTTTGTTGGTCCACAAATTGGATTTTTAATTAATACTAAAAAAGAAAATATGGATTTAGGAGATGTTGATAGTTTTGACTTTGGCATTAACCTTGGAATAGGTTATGAATTTAATTACTTTTCGATTGAGACAAATATATATCAAGGAGCTAACACACTTATTGAGGTAGACGATGCCACTTTACCTAATCCTATCAATAGAAAACTGACAAACGCTGTCATCCAAATTAGTTTAAAATATAAAATATAAAAACTGTGCACAACACCGATAACCGATGCACAACCCTATAATTTCAAAAAAACATGATACAAAAACGCCCAATTAAGGGCGTTTTTTGGTTTTAATAGGTTCTTATCTTGTACATTGAAAGATGATGATATGGGTTTAAAATGACGTTTATAACTGCCTTTTGAGGCAATTTCTTTTTTTAGGGTACTTTATAACTACTCATGGTATTGAAAACAGTATCACTATTAGGCATTTGTAGCATATGTTGGGCATGGTTCTCCAAGAGCCATAGAGGTTTATACCAAAACTGTTGAAATTAATAATATGGCTAATAAGGCCATTGGGATACCTTGTTAAAAAGTAATATATTGCATGTGTAAACGCTGTGGCTGCAATTGAGGTATGTATTTATTGTGGTTATACAAGTGTTGGTAACAAGCTGAAAAAACTAAACGTTGAAAGAAAAACAAAAACTTATTTTATTAATTTTCATTGTATTTCTGACTTTTTTTATCGGAATAGAATATGAAATAGATTATCGGATTTTGACCCGCAGCACAATAAAATATCTTGCAAATTATGAACTTGGATTTTATGGCGGAAAAGACTTCCGCTTTTTTCAAACGGACATTGCCTTCATTCTGACTTTAATCCCAATCGGATTTTATTTTACATGTCGGAAAATCACCTCTTTAAAGAAAATATTATGTCTGAATTTAGTCTATCTGTTTTTATTTCCGCTTTTTTACTGTCTTTTTTGCTATCTCGAAAGTCAGTTCATAAATATAACTGTAACTAACCCAATAATGAATGACGGAATTTTAAAATATCATCAAAATAATGTGAATTATAGAATGATTTTATTTCTAACAATAATCTCGACTTTTATTAGCGGAACAATAATTAAGAAAATAACAAACGAAAAAAAGCCAGTTGGATACCTTGTTAAAAAGTAATATATTGCATGTATAAACGATGTGACTGCAATTGAGGTATATATTTATTGTGGTTATACGAGTATTGGCTACAATTTGAAAAAATGAAATCCCAAGAAAAAATATCAAACAAAAACGGAGATTGGTATATTGTTGAAATTGTTGAAAAATGTGAACCAGTTGACCGAAATGAGAACCAAGAATTACGAAGAGTTACAACTTGGGGAAATCATCATTTAATTAAAGCGAGTTCACCTGAAAAAGCATTTGACAAAGCTGTTAAAATCGGAAAAGAAGCTGAATATAAATTCATAAATACTGACAAAATTGAAATGGAATGGATTTTTGTCGGAATTGGAGAACTCTTACCTATTTATGAAGAAAATATTGAGGATGGAGCCGAAATAATGTGGAAAGATTACGGATTTATATCTGATAGACGAGCTAAAAGATTTGTTTTTGACAAGAAAGAGCTTTTAGCTGACATTAAACCGAAACCAAAACCGAATAAAAAACCGTAGCCAACACCGGCAACCGTTGCACAACCCCATAATTTTATAAAAACATGATACAAAAACGCCCAATTAAGGGCGTTTTTTTGGTTTTAATAGTTTAGATCTTGTACATTGAAAGATGATGATATGGGTTTAAAATGATGTTTATAACAGCCTTTTGAGGCAGTTTCTTTTTTTAGGGTGCTTGATAACTACTCATGGTATTGAAAACAGTAGCACTATTAGGCATTTGTAGCATATGTTGGGCATGGTTCTCCAAGAGCCACAGAAGTTTATACCAAAACTATTGAAATTAATAATATGGCTATTGTAAGCCCATTGGATACCTTATTAAAAAGTAATATATTGCATGTATAAACGATGTGGCTGCAATAGGGTATGTATTTATTGTGGTTATAGAAGTGTTACCTGCAATTTGAAAAAAATCGTGAATAAAACTTACATCTTCTTATTATTAATCATTTTCAGTTGTTCAACAACTAAGAAAGTTAGCACAGAATATTCAAGTGCCAATAACATTTCAGAATTTAATAAGTTCATAGAGGACTTTGAGAAAAACTACATCTACTTAACGGAAAAGAATGAACTTTGGAAATGTATCAAAGGAACTTATTCTGAAAAAGTCGGTCAGATAACAACGAAATTTGAACATATTCTTTTCTACGAGAATTTACTGAATGAATTATATGACAATCATATACATTTAAATACTAATACAAGTCAATCATATAGATTAGATACACCAATATATGTTACAAATAATAACGGAAAAACTTATTTAAAAAACGTTTGGCAAACACAGTTAAAAGATACAATTAAAGAAAATGTAATTGGTGCGGAAATTGTCACTTTCAATGGAATAGATTTTCAAGAAAAAATTAAAGACTTTACAACTATTTGTCAAAATAAAAACGATAAAAAAGTTCGTGAATGGATTGCAAATAAAATAGTTGCTGGAAAACGAAATGAGAGTAGAGTTTTGGAATTGAAACTACAAAACGGAAAAACATTTAAATTGGATATTGATAGTTTGAAACTACGAGAAGAAAAATTTGCACTATCACCTTCAATCATCGAGAATAAATCAATTGGACTCATAAGAGTAAATAATACTTTAGGTAACCAAATTTTAGTAAAAGAATTTAAAAGAGTAATCCCTCAAATGGATTCGACAAAAGCACTAATTATTGACCTTAGGAATACAATTAGTGGTGGAAACACATCAGTTGCGAAACCAATAATGGGAATATTTATTAATGAAAAGAAACCTTATCAACTCTATGAAAACCATAAAAAGGAATATTTAGGTTATGTAAAACCCAACAAGTTGAATTATAATAAACCAGTGTATATTCTGGTTAACAGATGGACTGGAAGTATGGGAGAAGGAATTGCTATTGGTTTAAACACTGTAGATGGAATCGAAGTAATTGGAACAGAAATGTCGAGATTAGCAGGCGGAATGAAATCTATTAATTTTAAAAATCATAATTACGGATTTCAAGTTTCTTTTGAGAAAATTTTTGATATTAACGGTAATCCACGAGAAGAATTTATACCAAAAAACTATGTTGAACAAACTCGAACAGATACAGATGAAATTTTGGAATACACAATCGAACGAATAAAAACTGTAGGTAAGCTGGTAACCGATTGCACAAGCCAATAAATTATAAAAAACAGACTTCTATAACAGCCTTTTGAGGCAGTTTCTTTTTTTGGGTACTTTATAACTACTCATGATATTGGAAACAACACCACTATGAGGCATTTGTAGCATATGTTGGGCATGGTTCTCCAAGAACCATAGAGATTTATACCAAAACTGTTGAAATTAATAATATGGCTATTGTAAGCCCATTGGATACCTTGTTAAAAAGTAATATATTGCATGTATAAATGATGTGGCTGCAATTGAGGTATGTATTTATTGTGGTTATATGAGTGTTGTGAGCAAGCTGAAAAATGAACTACGCAAAGAACAAAATAGAACTTGAAGAAAATGGATATTCTGTTTTAGCTGACTTGTTTTCGGACAATGAAATAAGTCAAATTTTAGCTTGTATCGAAAATGCTGAACAGGACGGAAATTCGTTTATGAAAACAAAGGATTTGTTTGCGATTAGACAATTAATCAAAAATGTACCTGAATTGAGTGATTTGTTGTTTAACAAAAAACTGATCGAATTACTTTCTGACCTTTCAGAATCAGAATATTTCCTGACAAAAGCAATCTATTTTGATAAGCCGAGTGAGTCAAATTGGTTTGTTGCTTACCATCAAGATTTGAGTATTTCGGTTGACCAAAAAACGGAATTGGAAAATTACTCTAATTGGACATTTAAAAAAGGTCAATATGGAGTTCAACCGCCTATTAAGATTTTGGAAGACACAATAACTATCCGAATTCATTTGGACAAAACGGACAAAAATAATGGAGCTTTAAAGGTGATTCCCAAGTCGCACTTAAACGGAATAGTTCGGGCTGACTCGAAGGATTGGAATTTAGAAAACGAATTTATCTGTGAAATAGAAAAAGGTGGAGCGATGTTAATGAAACCTTTGACTTTACACGCATCGAACAGAACAACAAACGGGAAGAAAAGACGAGTAATACATTTAGAATTTAACAAACATAATCTGACTGAACCGCTGGCTTGGTTAGAACATTATGAAATAAAAAAGTCTGCATACCACAAAGTACTGTGATAAAAAATTGCTAGTTTTAGCTAAAGCAAAGTTAGTTGCTTGTTTGCTGGCTTCTGGTTTTGATTGTTTACAAGAAAATTAATATTGGTTGGTGTTGTAAGAATTCGAAAAATGAACAAAAAAATAAGCGGATAACAAA
This sequence comes from Confluentibacter sediminis, assembly GCF_003258355.1. Classification (GTDB taxonomy): domain Bacteria; phylum Bacteroidota; class Bacteroidia; order Flavobacteriales; family Flavobacteriaceae; genus Confluentibacter; species Confluentibacter sediminis. The sequence goes on from NZ_QKPO01000014.1 coordinate 5,970, forward strand.
ATTTAGAGTTAAAATAAAGGATAGAATATATGACGGAAATTACATTTGAATATTGGAATAAACTTGCTGAACAAACAATTACAATTAGTTCATTACTTGGTGGATTTTCTATTGCTGTTATTGCAAATCTTTTAGTTTCAGATGCGAATACTCGATTGTCAAATACTATAATGGCCACTTCAACTTTGGCTGCTAGTTTCTTTTTAATTACTGTTTTTGCAATGACTAATCTTCTTATGAAAACAACTACTGGATATCCTTTTAAAGTGGTTGAAAATGATTTATTAACACCCCGAATTGTAGGAGTTATTTCTTTTTTTTTGGGAATTATATCATTGCTAACTATGATTTCTTTAGCAGGTTGGACAAAATCAAAAAGAATGGGAAGATTCACAACAATAATTGGAATTTTAACATTAATAATAATACTTTTTATGACCTCTTAAAATTAGGAACCAAAGAGAAAAGCCAGCAGGTAACACCAGTAACCCTTGCACAAGCCAATAAATTATAAAAAAACAGACTTCTATAACTGCCTTTTAAGGCAGTTTCTTTTTTTAGGTTGCTTTATAACTACTCCTGGTATTGAAAACAACATCGCTATTAGGCATTTGTAGCATATGTTGGGCATGGTTCTCCAAGAGCCACAGAGATTTTATACTAAAACTGTTGAAATTAATAATATGGCTATTGTAAGGTCATTTGATACCTTGTTAAAAAGTAATATATTGCATGTATAAACGATGTGACTGCAATAGAGGTATATATTTATTGTGGTTATACGAGGGTTGTACGTAATTTTGACAAAACCTATGAAAAAACCATTTTTACTTCTATTATTCATTTCGACTTTAGGATTTTCACAAGAAAAATTTATTGAAGTTTTGGTAAAAGACACAATAGTCTTAAAACCAATTTCATTTGAGTACACAATAAAAAGCGATATCGGATTTGACTTTGAGGAAACGAACAGAAAAAATCGGACTGATTTAATCAAAGAATCGGATAAAAAAGTTTTGGACTTCCTAAATAACGGAAACTACAAATTTGAGGAAATTCAAATGAACACGTTGTTAGCAGGTCTTATGGCAAGTCAACCAAAAAGCTATACGGTTTTCATTCCTGACTTGAATTCCAAAGAGAGATTTATAGAAAGTATTGAAAAAACTGGCGGACTTGAATATTTCCTTACAAATACAAATTACGAACAAAACGAATTGACCGAAGAAAGAATATACTTAAAATTATTGGAAAAAGCAGACCAAAGAGCCCAACTTTTAGGCAAAGTTAAAAATCTTAAAATCGGAGACATAATTGAGATTTCGGAAACCAAAGCATCCGAAACTGTATTTTCAAATTTTATGGGAAAATTAATGGAGAGAGGAGATAGTGCATTGGATGTGACAACTACATTTCTAAATGACAATGGAGTTTTGAGAAAAAGTATAAGTGTAAAATATAAAGTGGAATAAAAAACTACGTACAACAACAACCGTTGTACAACCCCATAATTTTATAAAAACATGATACAAAAACGCCCAATTAAGGGCGTTTTTTGGTTTTAATAGGTTCTTATGTACATTGAAAGATGATGATATGAGTTTAAAATGGCGTTTATAACAGCCTTTTGAGGCAGTTTCTTTTTTTAGGCCGCTTTATAACTACTCATGGTATTGAAAACAACAACACTATTAGGCATTTGTAGCATATGTTGGGCATGGTTCTCCAAGAGCCACAGAGATTTATACTAAAACTGTTGAAATTAATAATATGGCTATTGTAAGGCCATTGGATACCTTGTTAAAAAGTAATATATTGCATATATAAATGATGTGACTGCAATAGGGTATGTATTTATTGTGGTTATAGAAGTGTTGTGTGCAATTTGAAAAAAACTTACGACATACATTTAAACGAAGTTAAAATCGGAACAACAGCTTTCGAATTTGCGGATACGCCTATGGGAGTTATTCACGGGAAAATCAATTTTGAAAATGTAGAATCACCTTATGAGTTATTAAGAAATCATTGCAAAAAACATAAAGTAACAATAAACCAAGACGATAAAGAATATAAATTTATTGACACTCAAGTAATTCCTGAATTGAAAGTTTATCTTGAAAACGGAACTGAATTAACTGGTTGGGGCGGAGCAATTAGCGGAATGGAAAAAGAATATGATTTTGAAATTCAATTTGGCGGAATTGATTACACAATAATGCAAACTGAATTTGCTCACCATTATTACGATTATTATGGAAAAGAATGTGATTTAATCAAAATCGGAATTGACGAAGAATTTAAGCAAATTTGTGAAAGAATTTTGGCTCGGAATTTCAATTTAAACCAATGGGCTGAAATTGAGAGTTCAGATGAATTTCAAACGGAAAATTATTGTGGCGGATTTGATGCGACTGAAATGGAATTTTGTTTCAGTTATTATATAGAAAAACAGGAATATTGGTTTCAATTGAGTTTGACTGATATTAAAAGAATAACAGATGTGGAAATTGAATTTTTATATCCAAGAAAAGCGGAATAAAAACTGCGTAGAACACCGATAACCGTTGCACAACCCTATAATTTCAAAAAACATGATACAAAAGCGTCCAATTTAAGGGCGTTTTTTGGTTTTAATAGTTTATAAAGATGATGATATGAGTTTAAAATGACGTTTATAACTGCCTTTTAAGGCAGTTTCTTTTTTTAGGGTACTTGATAATTACTCATGGTATTGGAAACAACATCACTATTAGGCATTTGTAGCATATGTTGGGCATGGTTCTCCAAGAGCCACAGAGATTTATACCAAAGCTATTGAAATTAATAATATGGCTATTGTAAGGCCATTGGATACCTTGTTAAAAAGTAATATATTGCATGTATAAATGATGTGGCTGCAATTGAGGATGGGGATTTGTTGTGGTTTTGTGGGTGTTAGGCACAATTAAAATAAACTGTGGAGAAAGAACGAACATTCTCGGAATTTATAGAACATCTATGTTACAGACCCAAAATGTACTGTTTGGAAGGAACGTTTAATGAAGTTTCGTCGTTTATCCAAGGATATTGTTCTGCAAAAAAAACACCGATTAGCGGAACTGAATTCAATCGATTTGTCTGCTTAAAAAATTCTTTTCCAACGAATTATATTTGGACTTATGTCATTAAAAACTGTATGAAAAATGATGAAGACGGAATTTCGAATATAAAAGAAACAATTCTTGAATTTCTAGAATTGTCGAATCGAATGAACGTAGAAGAATTATTTCAATTTGCTATTGATAATGCAAATACGTCAGAAGGGGAACCTGAAAAGGTTTTTCGGAAATTTGAGAATGCTTTATTATTAGGTAATAAAAAAATAATTCAATCCTTGATTTTAGATAACGATAATGCAGATTTATTATGGAAAGGAAAATATCCAGATTCTGTTGCTGAACAACTAAATGAAATTTCAGAAAACCAACCAATAAAGAGAATTAAGGAATCTGAAAATGGAAAGTCAGTTGAAATAATTGCTACTGGTTTCCCATTTACAATTGAACTGATTTTAAAAAATAACGAATGGAAAGTTAATGCGGACAAAATAATAAAATTAAGAACTGAAAATAACTGTGCCTAACACCGGTAACCGTTGCACAACCCTATAATTTTATAAAACACGATACACAAACGCCCATTTTAAGGGCGTTTTTTGGTTTTAATAGTTTATATCTTGTACATCTCCAAGACCCATAGAGAATTATACCAAAACTGTTGAGATTAATAATATGGCTATTGTAAGTCCATTGGATACCTTGTTAAAAAGTAATATATTGCATGTATAAATGATGTGGCTGCAATTGAGGTATATATTTATTGTGGTTATATGAGTGTTACCCACAGGTTGAAAAAAACATTACGAAACATAATAATCATTCTATTTCTTCCTCTGACTTTAGTCGGGCAAAATAATGATGTGAATGTTGAAACTCTGAATAAAATAACAGGAATAACTAGAGAGGTTGCAGAAATCAATCTAACCGAAAAAGAATTTAACGAAGGAATCGCTGAAGGACCAATTATTTACAAAAGCATATTCCGAAAAAATGGATGTTGGACTGCATATTATCTTTATGAAAATCAAGATGACAATCCACCTTTGCGAATAAAATATAGCCAAACAGCAAAAAAAGGTTATGACGAATTTGAGTTTTATTACAAAGATGGAAAAATGATTTTCGCCAAATTGACCGAATTTAAAAGTCGTGGAAGGAATAAAGGAAGTGAGACTAAACGCTTATTTTACTATAAAGATAAAGAACTGATTTATACAACGGAATCTGAAAAGGAAAAGTACTCTGAATATATAAAACGGACTGAAAAAAGTGTTCGAAAAATGATATATGAATAAAAAACCTGTGGGTAACAACGGTAACCGTTGCACAACCCTATAATTTCAAAAAAACATGATACAAAAACGCCCAATTTAAGGACGTTTTTTGGTTTTAATAGGTTCTTATCTTGTACATTGAAAGATGATGATATGGGTTTAAAATGGCGTTTATAACAGCCTTTTGAGGCTGTTTCTTTTTTTAGGTCGCATAACTACTCATGGTATGGAAAACAACATCTGTATTAGGTATTTGTAGCATATGTTGGGCATGGTTCTCCAAGAGCCATAGAGATTTATACTAAAAACTCTTGAAATTAATAATATGGCTATTGTAAGGCCATTGGACACCTTGTTAAAAAGTAATATATTGCATGTGTAATAATGGGAACTTTGTATTTAGAAACTTATTTGTTTGAAAACAAAAAACAGTATTTGACCATAGAAACGGAATAATTTCAAAAAAAATCGTTTGATAGCAATGACATAAGCTTTACGCCATGATTAAAAACCCAAAAGAAGGAACAAAAAGCCTTTGGTATTGCAATCACGTAGATTTTGGTAACAGAACGTGTTGTTTGATGAAAATATTTTATCTTCGGCTGGCAGAAATAGGTCTGCTTTGATCCATGACGGTCGATTACGGGCGACAGGTTGTAAAACATAAAACAAAAAAATGAAAGTTAGAATTTTAACAATATTGGTGTTAGTCTTTATAAGTTGCAAAAATGTCACCGAAAGACAAAATGAACAAGAAAAAACTGTGATCGATTCAACTGAATTCAAAGCTAAACCTTTTAAAAAACAACAAAAAAATTTAATTAGTAACGGTATCTGGATAAGTACCATGGATTCTCTATCGACTATTGAGATTAATGGCAAAAAGTGGCTTTTTAAATATAAAAATGTAAATACATCAACAGATGACTATTATGAATATTTGATTAATGAAAGTGTTTTTGATAAAGACAGTTCAATAATTGGTGGTAGTTTAGTTTTAATAAGAAAATCTGACACTCTAAAATACGGAATTGAATATATCTCTAACAAAGACATGACTCTTATATATTTACCAAGAGGGAATTTCCAACAGTTTAAGAAAAAAGACTAAAAACGTTGTACACCATCAACAAGCATTTTACGAGTCCATGAACTATAAAAAACAGACTTTTTAAGCAGCTGTTTTAAAATTGCTTAAAAGCAACTTTCTGAACTTGTACTTTCTCTTTTTGGCTAAAAACAATGGTTGTTTTTTTGTCTACTTAGAAACAACATTTCAATATTTTTCTGATGGCTATGGCGTTATCGCATTGCTGTATTTGATAAAATAATGTGATAATATGTGTTTTTGGAGGTATTTTGGGTATTTTTGAATAGGTGGACAGGATTGTTTGTATCTGACTATTGGGCATAATTTGAACACATGACGATGAATAAAAAAATTGGATTAAAGGATATCATTTCAATTGGAATTGGAGGAATGGTGGGAGGCGGAATTTTTGCTGTACTTGGACTTGCGGTTTCATTGGCAAAAGGAGGAACACCAATCGCGTTTTCATTTGCTGGTTTAATAGCTCTATTAACAGCTTATTCTTATGCCAAACTTTCAAAAAAATATCCGAAGGATGGTGGTACTGTCGAATTTATTAACAGCCAATTTGGTCAAGGAATATTTTCAGGTGCCATTAACAATCTTCTGTGGCTAAGCTACATCGTTATGCTGGCCCTGTATGCTTCAGCATTCGGTTCTTATGGAGCTGAATTATTTTCAATAACTGATTCGAAAAATATCGACACCCATATTTACCAAACCAGCATTCTTATTATCGCTTTGTTCATTAATTATTTGAGCGTAAAATTAGTAAGTCGTATTGAGTCTGTTTCGGTTATCATAAAATTACTAATTTTAATCGCATTCATTGGCGTTGGTTTTTACGGGATTTCTAACAACCCTGAAAACTTAAACCAACTATCCCCAGAGAATTGGGAAAACCCTTTTCTCTTGCTTTCTGGCGGCATGGTTATTTTTGTTGCTTATGAAGGATTTGAGTTAATTGCCAACTCTATTTCCGATTTAAAAGACAAAGAAAAAAATACCGAAAAGGCCTACTTTGGTGCTGTTGGCTTTGTCATCATCTTGTATATTTTAATTGCTATCGTGACCGTAGGAGCCTTACCTTTCAAACAAATTGCCAATGCACAAGATTATGTTTTGGCTAAGGCGGCAGAACCTACTTTAGGACAAATTGGCTTCACCATCATTACCATTACCGCCTTAATATCTACTTTTTCCGCAATCAATGCCACAGTACTGGGTAGTGGTCGTGTGAATTATGATATTGCCGAGGACAAGGAATTACCAAAATACTTTTGCCACAAATTTTGGGGTAAACCAATTGGTTTTCTTGTAACAGCAATATTGTCTGTGGCATTAGTAAACTTTTTTAATTTACAGAGTATATCTACAGCAGGAAGTGCTGGATTTTTATTGATTTTTGCCATAGTTAATTACATTGGTTATAAAAAGCACCAAGCATTGAACTCTAAAAAATGGATACACCTTTTAGCTGGTGTTTTATGTATATTAGCTTTTGTTACGTTATTGATTCAACAATTTGGGAGTAACAGGATTGGAGTGTTGATTTCTATTGGAATAATAGTATTTTGCTTTATACTTGAATTTATATATAAAAAAACTTTGCCCAACAAAGAACGGAGTTAAAAAATGGCTTGGTTTAGCTAAGCAAAGTAGTTGCTTGTAGGTAAACATGCGACTTTTCAAGATATACGCAACACCTACTTTAATTAAACATAAACGTTAGCCCTAATTAAACACAACATTTTTTCATATAGCTCTTTGGTTTTTTATAATTTGCACCCATAACCTAGTTTATGACTTTACCAACTTACAACAGGGAATTAAAATTCATCAAATCTGATTGGACAGGCAATAAGTTAACCAGTAAAGGTAATAAGTACACGAACCTTTACGGAGACGACATCAAGAGCTTCAAAGATGTATGGCGCTGGATGACTGGCCAAAGACCTCTTACAAAACTAAAAAAAGGTCAAATATCGAGCCTAAGTTGGAAACCCATTGAAAACATTGAAGATAAAAGCATGAATGCTATTATACCTTTAGGTCACGCCAGTTTTATTATTGACTTAAACAACATTCGATTAATAATCGACCCTGTGGTAACAACCAACCGTTTGTTAAAACGACATACAAAGGTTCCTTTTCATATTGCAGAATTAAACAATGTAGATTTCCTTCTTCTTTCCCACAATCACCGAGATCATCTTGATAAAAAAAGTGTGATCCAATTATGCAAGTATAATCCAAACGCCATAATTCTCACAGGGTTAGAAATTGGAAAGCTCTTAAAAAGATGGGGAATAAAAAACGACATTCAAGAAGCGGGTTGGTATCAACAATTCAATACTTCTAAACATATTTCTATTGACTATTTGCCCAGTCAACATTGGTCTAGACGATGGATAACAGACACTAACATCCATCTTTGGGGTTCATTTATGATACAAGACCATATATCATCGAAGACAATTTATTTTGCAAGTGATAGTGGTTATAATGCCCATTTTAGAAATATAGGAAAAGATTATGACATAGATATAGCCATGATTGGCATTGGTGCTTATGAGCCTCAATGGTTTATGAATTCTGCGCACACAAGTCCAGCAGACGCGATTAAAGCATTCACAGATTTAAAAGCAAAACGTTGGATACCTATGCATTACGGAACTTTTGACCTGAGTGATGAACCCATCTATTATCCTGAAAAAATATTGAGAGAACAACACCCCGAGGCAGTTAAACATGTAAGTTGGATGACTATAGGAGAAAGACTTACATTCATTTAACTATGTGATACATTGAATACCCTTTATTATATTATTAAACTTAAGTTACAAACAAACATTATATTAACCTGGAAAAAAAATTAATGACTAACGAACAAAGTGCTATAAGAACAACTTATTTTAGTATCATTGGAAATACGTCTCTTGCTCTAATAAAAGGAATGGCAGGTGTTTTTGGCAATTCTTATGCATTAATTGCTGATGCGATTGAATCGACCACAGATATATTTGCGTCATTTTTGGTTTTATTAGGCTTTAAATATGCCAAAAGACCAGCGGACGAAAACCACCCGTACGGACACGGAAAAATAGAACCCTTAATTACCTTTGGAGTCGTTGTGTTTCTTGTTGTTTCTGCTACAATAATCGCTCATGAAAGCATTCAAAAAATTCAGACTCCTCATAAAATTCCGAAATCATGGACTTTAATTGTTTTGGGTCTTATAATAATTTGGAAAGAGATATCGTTTCAAATAGTCATTAAGAAAAGTAGACAAACCAATAGTTCATCTCTTAAAGCAGATGCTTGGCATCACAGAAGTGATGCTATAACTTCGGTAATGGCTTTTATTGGAATTTCAATAGCAATCCTATTTGGCCAAGGTTATGAAACGGCTGATGATTGGGCTGCCTTATTGGCTTCGGCATTTATTCTATATAATAGCTACTTAATTTTAAGACCTGCTTTAGGAGAGGTTATGGACGAACAACTTTATGACGACCTCATCATTGAAATTAGAGCAAAATCTATGGATGTTCAAGGGGTTTTAGGAACAGAAAAATGCTTTATCCGAAAAGCAGGAATGAAATATCACGTGGATTTACATATGATCGTTAATAGTGAGATTTCCGTTAAAGTTGGACATGATATTGCTCATGAATTAAAAGACCATTTACGCCATGAAATACCAAATTTAGGTCACGTACTAATTCATATTGAACCGAATGAATAAAAAAACGCTGTACAATATCTTATATGAAAAATTGGTGATTTTACCTAAATCACGTTAGTTGCATGCTTTTGGTTTTGATTATACAGCTACATTCGTCATATTCCAAAATTATAAAAAATAAAAAATGACCATAATTTCATTTGGGAAAGCCCAACTATCTGATTCTTTAAGAATATCTGTTTTACTCAAAACTGTTTATATTCAAACATATGCTATTGACGGAGTAACTTTTGAATTTGCCAATTTTATTACAAAAAGATTTTCACCAGAGCATATTGAAAACATAATTAAGGAAAATCCAAGCCAACTTATAATTGCTTATCAAAATGAAAATCCCATTGGAGCAGCTCAAATAATTTATAACAGCCATTGTCCGATTAGAAAAACACCTGTCCCCGAGTTGAGCAAATTGTATGTTTTAGAGCGTTTTTACGGAAAAGGAATTGGATTCGAATTAATGAAGGAAGCGGAACAAGAAGTTCGCAAAAAAGGATTTAAAGAATTTAACCTAGAAGTTTATATTAAAAACAACAGGGCTATAGATTTTTATAAAAGGCAAGGTTATGTTTCAATAGGAAATGTTGATTTCCCAATGGAACATAACACTTATGAAAATTTAGTAATGAATAAAACATTCAATTAAAAAACAGGAACACTCAACATTGCAAATCATATCATGCCTTTGCCGAAAATATTTGAATGGGATAGTATAGAAAAAACTCTCCATTAACTTCTGTGACATTTATTCCTAAGTCATTTACTCCAACATCTGCAATAATCATGTTTTTTAGAGCCATTGAGTCCCTTGGAAACGATGCTTTAAGTTGTTCATTAAGTTCAATCTTCATTGTATAAAAGTCTGTATTCAAATTTTTGAAACCTGCTTTTTCAAAAAGATCGGAAAATTGAGGTAATGAAAGCGCTGCCACATGTGAATAATCCCTGTTCTTTTCCATGTCATTGTACTTTTTAATTTTATTATCTGGTAAAGAAACATCTACAACCATAACTATTCCGTCAGGTTTGCATACTCTTTTCATTTCTGACAACACTTTAAGTGGATTTAAAAAATGATGGAACCCAAACCTTGAAACAACAATTGAAAAACTGCGATCTTCAAAAGGTAGATTTTCAACATCTCCAATTTGCCAAGTCACATTTTTAATATCTTGCTTTGCTTGTAATTTCTTTGCTTCGTCAAGCATTCGTTGCGTCATATCAATGCCAGTTACATGATGGGTATGTTTGGCAAATGCGCAAGAGACAATGCCAGAACCACAAGCAATATCTAAAACCTCATCTTTTTTAGAAGCTGAAGCTATTGAAATTAAGGTCTCCAAAGAATCGCTATGGGACGTTATGGATGTGTACCCACTTGCTTGTTTTGAAAATTGCTCTACAATGTTTTTGCTGTGTTCTTTAGTGTTCATAAGTTAATAATCTAATTTTCTACAAAGCTGAGAACTTCTCAGCAAGTCTTAATTACTATATTTGGACAATGAATGTAGATTATACGACAACCATTAAAATAGACCATGGGTTTGAGGCAAACAGCTTGCGTCCGGTTACTACCTATTCAGAAACTATTCAAAATGCAAAATGTGCAAATTCGCATGCGCATCCAAGAGCTCAACTCATATCCTGCGACACGGGTATCATGGAAGTTGTTACCAAAAACAACATTTGGATCGTCAACGCTTTACAGAGTACTTGGATTGCAAGTAATGAAGAGCATCAAGTTTATTTCCCTAATAACGTAAAAGTAGTTACGGCCTTTATAGATGAATCAAAATTGGGCAACTTACCAAAGGATAGTTTTGCTTTTGAAACCTCAGCTTTCTTAAAAAGTCTGTTAGAAAAAATCACTTCCTTTTCCAATCCAAGTATGTATACTGAGCAGCAACACAGAATAGTCGACGTATTTTTAGATGAACTTTCTAATTTGAAACCAAGCACCACTTTTTTGCCTACAAGCCAAGACCAAAGAATAAAGCTCATATTAGATGCATTAATGAATGATTTGTCAAGTAAGCACACCATAGATTATTATGCTAATCAATCATTTGTTAGCCCAAGAACGCTTTCTCGGTTATTTAACAAAGAATTGGGTATGAGTTTTGGTGATTGGAAAATGCGCCTAAAATTAATGGAAGCCGTCAAACAGTTAGGAGAAAAGAAAAGTGTAAAAGAAATTGCATTTGATTTGGGATATGAAAATGTAAGTTCATTTATTGCTACCTTTAAAAAGCATTTTGGCAAAACACCAACCAATTACCTAGAGAAATAAGGACGAAAACACAACTCTTATAAAATTAATTACTAGTATTACCAGACACAACATTTGCAATCATTAAAAAAACACAAAATGAACGTTACAGATGAACATAATCAACGCATGGCGAAAATGACATTTGCATCTGTTTATCCTCATTACGTGACAAAAGTAGAGAGAAAAGGAAGAACAAAGGAAGAACTTCATGAAGTGATAAAATGGTTAACAGGATATGATACGTCGAGATTACAGGAATTCGTTGATAATAAGGCAACGTTTGAAATATTCTTTCAAAATGCAAAATTGAATCCAAATGCCCATCTTATTAAAGGACTGATATGTGGTTATAGAATCGAGCATATTGAAAACCCTTTAACGCAGCAGGTACGATATTTAGACAAGTTAGTTGATGAATTAGCCAAAGGTCGGAAAATGGAAAAGATATTACGAAATGAGTAATGAATTGATAGAACAAAAAAGTTGGTGGAAATGACATTGGAAATGGTTCCGTTGGATACTCAGACGATAACAAAACAGTTAGCTCTTCCGTTCGAATTAAGGGCAAAAAAATGAATGCATGAATGGACATAGCAGCAGTGCAAATAAATGACAAGTGGAATTATAAAAAAATAGGTGTCCGACTTAAAACACCACCTAATAAAAAATAGGTTATTAAACTATTAAAACCAGAATAAAAACATTAGGAAAACAACTTATAGAAAAAATTCTAATTTTAACTAAAGAAAAACAGGCTATACACACCATCTTTTTTAAATGTTTGAAACCTACTTAAAATATGAACACAGAATCTAAAACCCAGAATTTCTTCGAAAAAGTTTATAGTCATCCTTCTATAAGTAAAGAAGATTATGCCAATATAATAAACTCTCATACAAAAGTTGCTTTTAAAAAAAATGATATTATTTTAAAGGAAGGTGAAATTAGTAATGCCTATTATTTAATTGAAAATGGCCTGTTTAGATCCTCGGTAATTAATTTTAATGGAAATGAAATAACAACTGATTTTTTTGGACAAAATCAAATTTTAATAGAAGTGGCTTCATTATTTCTTCGTACACCTTCAAAAGAAAACATACAAGCACTAACAGATGGTAGTGTCTGGAGAATTGGGTTTGATACATTTCAAACAATTTTTAATAGTATTGACGGATTCGCAGAATGGGGAAGAACTTGGATGTCAACCCAACTTTTCACCTCCAAACAACGTGCACTCAATATGTTGACCCTAAGTGCTACAGACCGTTATTTAATGCTTATTAAAGAGCAACCGCAAATTATAAAAGAAGTTCCTCTTAAATACATTGCAACATATTTAGGCATTACTGATACTTCTTTAAGTAGAATAAGAAAAGAACTTTCATTAAAATAGTTAAATCTTGTCTTATGGCAAGTCCTCTTTGTTTTTTAACCAATAATTTTAATTACTTGAAAATTTAAATTAAAAATTATGGAAAACGAAACATTTAATCCAGTAGGCTGGTTTGAAATTTATGTAAACAACATGCAAAGAGCTACATCTTTTTATGAAACCATATTACAAACAAAATTGGAAGAACTTCCAACACCTTCAGAAGACACGACTTATCAAATGTATAGCTTCCCTTCTAATATGACTAGTTATGGTTCTGGAGGTACACTTGTTAAAATGGAAGGTTTTAATGCAGGAGGCAATAGTACTATTATCTATTTTGTTAGTGAAGATTGTAGTATTGAGGAAGCTAGAATTGTAGATGCTGGTGGTAAAATTTTCAAACCTAAGATGTCGATTGGTGAATACGGATTTATAGTTCTTGCTACAGATACAGAAGGAAATATGTTTGGTATTCATTCTTTGAAATAACAAAAAGCTTAAAGATGATTGAAGTCTTTAAAACCAATATCGCTTCCAAAAGTAAGGCTAAAGAAGTATTACTAATGCTTAATAATAAATTCCCAAACTATAAAGTTAATTTCGATTTAGAAGATTGCGACAATATTTTGAGGATTGAAAATAAAAATGGAACACTAAAAATTAACGATATTATCTATCTGCTCTTAAGGACAGAAATTGTGGTGGAAATTTTACCCGATTGAAAAAAACACTTATTGAGAGACACAGACAGAACAGATTTTCAATCATTTTTTCCATTTATATTTTTAGGAATTTTAACGCCTCCTATCATGTATATCTTATTAAAAGGAAAGAAACCCGAATAAAATGAGAACGTAATAAAACTATATCAACTATAAGAATTATGAAAAAATTACAATTTAAAAAAGACATTACATCTTCTGCGGAAAACGTTTTCACGACCATGTTGGGGCTTAAAAACATTGAAACCTATGAACAATGGACGTCTGAATTTAATCCAACTTCCACTTACGAAGGCAAATGGGAAAAAGGAGCTAAAATGTATTTTATAGGCACGGATGAACAAGGTAAACGTGGAGGTATGATTTCAGAAATTGCAGACCTTATTCCATACCAATTTGTTTCTATTAGGCATTATGGCATTCTACATGAAGAAAATGAAATTATTGAAGGAGAAGATGTTGAAAAGTGGGCTGGTGGATTAGAAAATTACTCATTTCTTGAAAATAATGGAATTACAACCGTAATCATAGACATGGATATCACTGAAGATTATATAGATTATTTTAAAGAGACTTGGCCAAAGGCATTAAATAAGCTTAAAAATATTGCCGAAAAACATAATTGAATTGTTAATTCTTCAAAAATAATCTACCTATCTCCCCTTCCATTTCAAAAATTCTTAATTAAAAAAACAAGCCCTTTTAAGCTAATTTATAATTTAAGCTGTTCGTTTTTATATAGAAAATATAAACCACCTTTATTCTAGCATAAAGAGGAGCTTTCCCTTTTTTCGAACTCGCCAATTTTTCCAAAATAGGATACCCAAGGGATTTGAATGTGCTATAATTTTTCGTTTTTAAATTGAATATTAAAGACAACACAAATTAAAAATGATCCTTTAAAATACAAAAACCTAATAATCTTTATATTATCAGGTCTTTACAATAAAAAAGAAAACTCTTTCCTAAGAAAGAGTCATCCTTAACTACTCAAAAAACATTATAAAAAATTTGGTGACTAAAGTTTTAGTGATTTTCCCATTTTAGAATCTGTTATATCCAAATTCAATATGTGTGCTATGGTAGCTGCTATTTGGTTTGTATATATTTGTTCATTTTTCCCTTCACCTAAAGCCTCTACTTTTGGTCCTAGAATAGCCATCCATGTTTGATTTGCATTTTTAACATCACTACCATGACTTGTCCACATTGATTCTTTATCTGATCCGACGCCTCTACCATGGTCTGTAGTAATAATAAAATAAGTGTTATCTTTATAAAATGCATCATTTTGAACATAATCCCATAAATCGGAAATCAAAGCATCTGTATTGTGAAGTGATTTAATATAAAAATCGAACAAACCTTCGTGTGCAAAATCATCTGTTTCACCATAAGATATATACACCATTTTAGGATGGTTCTTTTTAACATACTCTTTAGCAAAATGATGCGTAAAGACATCTAACCTAACACCTTCCCAAATAATTGGAGCTTGCCTTTGTATATGATTTAGAAACTTTTCTGTTTCATTTAAGTTTCCAATAGCATCCATATAACCAGCATTTACTGGAATACCACTCCGCTTATCATTTATTATATAAGGAAAAACATCCCAACTACAAAAAGCAGCCACCTTTCCTTTAAAGGATTCCGAATTGTTGATTTTCTCGAGAATGGTTATATTTTTATTATAGATTTTATCATTACTATTGATGTTATCATCATCAGCTTTTCCTGTTAAAATCTCATTATATCCTGGATATGAAAAAACCATTTTGTTAGTTAAGTTTACCTTACTATCAACGTTTCTATTGCCATGTAATTGACCTTGCTTTGCAATCGTATTCCAAAAGAAAGGCATTAGCAAGGTTCTATTTTCTTCAGTAGAGTTGCCAACAAATTTTTTAGTTAGCAATTTTTTATCTTGAGTATAAGAACTATTTAATAAAACAGTATCTATTCCTGTAAAGACATCTTGCCATCGCGCACCATCTAAAGTGATTAAAAATACGTTGGGCTGTTGTTTATTTTCTTGTTGTGCATTCCCTAAAAAGGATAATATACTCAAACTTACTAGTATAATCGATTTTTTCATTTTTAACTATTTTATTTATTTATTTTGTTTATTTATTTTGCTTTTCACGATTTTCCCATCGGTATTCATCTTGTTCTTTACTTTCACGCAACATCTCTTCCTCATTATCCATCTCAGGAGATTCTTTTAAACTTTGCCAATCAAATGTTTCATCAAATGATCTAATGCTTTTTGTGGATTGAAAACCCTTGGATCAACTTCTACCGCGTTATAGGGCTTATAATCTGGAGTATTTGTAAAAAAACCTGATAAATCGGTTGCTCCTGCATCGCATTGATTTAAATATGGTAAATCCAAAACATTCCAAAACGTTTTAAATAGACTTCCAAAACTATTATGCACATGACTAACATAATCGCGTTTTATCCAAGGAGAAACAAGCATTAAAGCACTCCTATGGGCATCAATATAATCCACGCCATTTTGAGCATCATCTTCGGTAATAACAATAAGCATGTTTTTCCAATACGTATTAATTTTTGTTATTTCATTACCCGCAGTTGCGGAAATAACCCATATACCTTGTTCTTCTTTCTTCCCTTGAGAGCAGCTAACTATTAGTACTGCTGCTAATAGTTTAATAAAGTTTTTCATTTAATTTATTTTAAGCTCTTAATAATAAGATTTCCAACCTATTGATTAACTAAGGACAAACTTTCATTAAGAATATTTAAAGCCGTATTTAATTCCTCTCTTTTAATGTTTAGTGCAGGTGATAATTGTAAAACATTGCCTGCCGACACCTTAAAACTTAAGCCTCGTTTTAAACATTCATACATGACTTTTTCTGCTTCTTCATTAGCTTTTTCTTTAGTCTCTCTATCTTTTACCAATTCTATACCCCATAACATTCCTATGCCCCTAACATTGCCAATAATGGGGTGATTTAACTTCATGGTATCTAAAGATGCTCTTAAAAAATCTTCATACTTTTTTACTCTTTTTAAGAGTTTTTCATCTTCAATAATCTGAATCGTTGTTAATCCTGCTACTGACCCAATAGGGCTTTTCTCAAAAGTATAATGACCTAATGATAATTCTGCGAAATGATTATAGTCATCTCTTGTTATCATTGCTGCTTGAGGGTAGATACCACCACCAAGCCCTTTGCCTAAGCAAAGAATATCTGGTTCAATGTCATAATGTTCAAAAGCAAACATATACCCTGTTCTTCCTAAAGCAATGGGGATTTCGTCTAGTATTAACAAAACGCCATATTTCGAGCATAATGCCCTCGCTTGTTGCCAAAACAGTTTTGATGGAATTTGAACATCTGTATTCCTAATAGTTTCGGCTAAAAAAGCACCAATTTCATTATCTCTGGATAGTATATATTCTAAATATTCTAAGCATTTATTTTCATCATTTTCAAAAATCCCACGATACGTTACAGGAGGTGGAATATTGATGGTGTCTGGCATTAAAGAACCCATTTTATCTCTCCAAAATGTTTCACCACCTACACTTATTGCATCTAATGAGGCTCCATGAAAAGAATCCCAAAATGATACTACTTTGTGTTTACCCGTGACCGCTCTCGCCAGTTTAAGAGCCACACCAATTGCTGAACTTCCGTTTGGAGTTAGTAATACTCTATTTAAATTTGAAGGCGTTAACGAGGCTAGTTTTTCTGCGAATTTTATAGCCGGTTTGTTGGTATATCTTCTAGGCGAAAAAGGCAACTTTTGTAATTGCTTTACAACATTTTCTATAAGTCGCGGATGCGCATAACCCACTTGATGTACATTATTTCCGTGAAAATCTAAATACTTTTTGCCTGAAATATTCTCAAAAGATGCTCCTTCAGATTTTCGTAAAACATCTAAACAAGGAGTTGAAAGTGATTGATGCATAAAATAGCGTGCATCTTTTTCTAATAAGTCCAGTGTATTTTCATCTGAATGTTGCTCATTCCACAAAATACGCTCTGGAGATATATTGATATCTCCTTCTACTGTTTTATGAGATTTATTTAAACTCATTCAGATAATAATGTTGATGGTAAAATTTGCTTTGTTTGGGTAGCGGTTTGGTAATAAACATCTAGCCAACCGCCGCCGCCGCCATTAAACCAAATAACTTCTAACGGATACGTACCTGGTTTTAAATGGATTGTACCACCTTTTTCTTTAACACCATGATCGCCATCATTATTAACAACTTCGTTATTATTAATTTTCAAAATGCTTCCATCATCAGACCTTGTGAAAAACCCATATGTATCTTCGTTTTCAATAAAGAGCTTCGTTTTAAATCTAACCGCTGTATTCTCTTTTATTTTATCCTTTATTTCATCTGAAGTTATTTCAAAACAATACCCTTTTTCATTTGGCCTTATCTTTTCTAAAAATGGCACACTACTTAAATTAGACAGATAAAATATTTCGTAAGAAACTGATGGTTTTGCATTAGAAGGCATTATTCTAAAAAAAGCTTCAGAAACAGTGCTTACAACATGCCCCTCTTTAAGCATGGCACTTTTTACGACCGTATTTTTTGAAACTTTGAAAGATGCTGTATATCTTTTAGAAGCCTCTGACGGCATAGTGCCATCAAGCGTATATCTAACATCACCAGCACCACTTATTTTTACTTCTGCTTCATCAAAAAACAAACCACCTGCTCTTTTATATGATTCAGCTTTTGGTAAAATAATGGGAGCTGTAAATCGCTTTGCAATTGGATAATCATCTGTTTCATTAAAGCCAATAAAAGCATTTTTTACAGGTCTCCCAATACAGGCCATAGGCATTTTAACACCCAATGCAAAAGCAACTGTCGCCGCATTATCATACTGATAAACAGGAAATTCAAGATTAAAATTTCTCTTAACTGATTTACCCCAAACAATAAAAGGTATTTCCATTTCTTGTAATGTTTCTCCACCATGACCATTTCCTAATCCGCCATGGTCTGCACTTATAATAACAAGTGTTTCTTTTCCCATTGGAGAAGATGTAATAGCACCCATAACTTCTGCCAATAATTTATCGGCTTTTTCCACAGATTTGTAATATTCAGAAGTGCCATGACCAAATGCATGTCCTGCGTGGTCGACATGATCAAAATGAATAAACGTAAATGTGGGTTGTTTAGATTTTATGTAAGTACTGGCTACTTGAGCTGTTTCATCTTCATTCTTTGGATTGATATCATAATCTACAGCACTTTTCTCAAAAAGTCTCCCAAAGCCACCCCAATGATAAATAGCTCCAATTTCTGCATTAGGGATTTGGTTATTAATATCATTGAAAATAGTTGGAAATAGGAAATCGTCACTTTTTACAATGGTTGGTAATACAAAATTATTTTTCTCCCAATCGTTAGATGTAATGCCATGTTGCTCTGGACCAGCACCCATAATCATAGATGCCCAATTGGTGCTAGAGCTAGATGGTAAAACGGATCTAGCGTGCATCGTTGAAGCACCTTCATTTATCACTTTATCAAATGTGGGGGTGTTAGCATGTGCTAATCCATCTGGACTTAATCCATCAAAACCCATAACAACAACATGCTTAATTTGTGGTAATTCTTGTGCTTTTATTGAAACACATAACCATAGAGAACAAATCCCTATGGTTACCGTAATTATATTATTAATTTTCATTTTTTTATTATACTAACTAATTATTATTTGATACATCCCACCAAAGTTTAGTATTTAAGTCATCTGCACCCATATGAGCAACAGCTGCTTTGTAATTGTCATTGTTAGTGGATTTTACAGAATTTGGATACTGAAAACGAACAGGAACTTTGCCTCCATTTGCGGCATCTATTCCCGGAACAACCTCAGGCATTCCTGTTCGTCTCCAATCAGACCAAGCTTCAAAACCTGTGTAAAAAAGAGAAATCCATTTTTGAAGTGCTATTTTTTGAAGTTTTTGATTAGAAGTTCCAGAAAGAACAACAGATGTTTGAGCTATATATACCTCAACATCAAAACTTTGCAAATCTGCTACTATATCATCCCATCCCCCTTCGATCACTCTTTCTAAATAATAAGAAAATGATGCCTTAATACCATTTTTATAATAATCTTCAGCAATTCCTTCTGAGATAAAACCTCTTTCCCTAGCTTCTGCCAAAATAAATTGAAGTTCGGAATAACTCATAATAATTGTTTGAGAAGCTGTAGCTGAAGCTTGCTCTACATTACAAGCTCTACATGCTAGTAGAATGCCTAATCTTGAAATATAATTAGAACCTGTTTTTTTAGGGTCTCCAGAAGGACTGTAACTCAATGCAGCTTCATCATCCAATCCGTTAGGCATCCCAACATAATCATTCAAATCATTAGAATATATGCCTTTTTCAGAATCGGATGTTGGTTGTGCAAAAACAATTAAGCGTCTATCACCTAAATCTTTTAATCTCTTTTCTAAAGTGGCACTTAACCTAACCTCATCAAAGCTACCAGAGCGAGTATCATATTTAGGCTGAGGATTATCTGAATTCCATTGTAAATATGCAGCATCCGCATTACTCTCAAAAACGGGATATGTAGAAAGATCTCCAACTATTTCTTTCATTTCAGAAACAGCTTTTGAATTATTGACATCGCTCATTCTCATAGCTAATCTTAAACGTAATGAGTTTGCAAACTTTCTCCATTTTAAAACGTCGCCGCCATATAAAATATCTCCAGTTATATTTCCTGTTCCTGTTAGAACCGTATTGGCTATTTTTAAATCTGCCAACATGCCGTCATAAATTTCACTTTGAGGCGTAAATGTTGGTGTAATATTATCCCCGCTTATACCTTGTGTAGCTTCTGTGTAAGGAACGTCTCCATAAGCATCTGTTAAATACGAGTAAATCCAAGACTTAATTATTAAAGCAACACCATAATAATTTTGCTTATCGGTCTTCTCTTTTGTTCCTCTAATGATATTTTCAACATCCCTTAAAGACGCATAAGCAGCATTGTAGGGATTGTCTGTTGGAGACCAATTATATGTATCACCAGAGGTAAATTGCAATCTTGCGGCATATTGTGTTACCGTGAAACCTTCTTCCCATCCTTGATCGCCCCAGTTGTAGGCCATCTCTCTTATTATTCCTGGCAACAATAAAGAAGACTCTGCACTCCCAGGATAATTTGGGTTGGTATTGATTTTTTCAAAATCGTCAGTACAACTCATTACACATAGCAATGGAAATGCTATGAATAATAATCTTTTTATTTTTTGTAAATTTTTCATCTTAGTTTATAATTAAAAATCAATTTTTAAGTTAAATGTGTACGTTTTTGTACTAGGATAAGACATGTTTTCAATACCTGGTTGCAATGTGCCACCTGAAACAGCAACTGTCTCTGGATCAAAATGAGGATTATTTGTCCAAAGGACTAAATTTCTACCAGTTACGGATAGTCTAGCATTTGTAATTGGTAACTTATTTATAAATTTCTTAGGTAATGTATATCCCAAAGTAACCTCTCTAAGTTTTGTATAGGAGGCATCGTACTTAGCTGCTTCAACGTTATCTCTTTCGTAATATCTATTATTCCAGGTTCTTACATCTACGTTCACCGTGTTTGGCGCGTAAACTCCAGGTGAAGTTTCTACTACGCCTTCCCCAACTATGCCAGTTTCCCTTCCTACTAAAGTCTCTTTTAATTGTCCAGAAGTACTACCAATCGTTTTTGTTCTTGAAATAACAATCCCGCCTTGTCTCGTGTCTAATAAAAAACCTAAATCAAATGCTTTATACTTGAAGCTATTTAACATCCCTAAAGTATAATCGGGAGCATAATCTCCTTGATAAACTAAATCGTCCGTTCTTTGAGGAATCCCTTGGTCATTGAAAATCATTTGACCATCTTCTGTTCTTTTAAACCCTCTACCATAAATAGCGCTTATTGACCCACCTTCTCGTGCTTGTATATAAGCCCCATTACGCTCTGTTAATGTATAGTTTACACCTCCTAAATCCGTTACCTTACTCTTATTGGTTGAAAAATTAAAGGTTGATTTCCAAGTAAAATTATTTGTTTTAACAGGAACAAATCCTAAAATGGCTTCGAAACCATAATTTTTTACTTCGCCTGCATTAATTAGTTTACTTGAATAACCACTAGATATATCTGTACTTATAGGAATGATTTGATTTTTTGTAGTACCACTATAATAAGTTGCATCTAAGTTTACTCTACTATTAAATAAACGAACATCTAATCCAAACTCAAAAGATGAAGTAATCTCTGGCTTTAAATTAGCATTAGGTATTAAAGACGACTCCGTTAAGGCTGGATATTCACCAAAAGGCGATTCATTAGTATAAAAACTTTCTAATTTATAAGGATCTGTATCATTACCAACTTCTGCATACGCAGCTCTAAATTTAGCAAAAGAAATGAATCTTGGAAGCGTGAAAATATCACTTGCAATAGCACTTAATGTTGCCGATGGATAAAAATAGGAGTTATTGTTTGTTGGTAGCGTACTAGACCAATCGTTCCTACCTGTGATATCTAAAAACAATTTATCATCGTAAGCAAATCTTGCAAAGCCATATACACTGTTAATTCTTTTTTCTTTATTATTTGATGATACCTCTAAAGGCTTTCTTGTATTATTAAAAGAATACACGCCAGGATTGATTAACTGAGGCGCCACTGTTTGTGTATAATTTTGTTTTTGTCTAAACTGATTGCCACCAACAGAAACATTAATATTCCATTTGTCATTAAATGTTTTGTCGTATGATACTAAAAAATCCGTATTAGATTCTTCAAAGAATACATTATCTTCTCTGTAATAACCTAAAGGGAAACGTTGCGTGCTAAAGGCTCTTTTCTTAGTTCTTAAATCACGATAGAGATCTCTACCAGTACGAATCATGGCATTCCAATTATCGTTAATCTTATAATTTGCACTTACATTTCCATAAATTCTATCTTTATCTTGTGCATTTGTGTTTTCATAAACATTAAAGAAAGGATTATCATGATAATTGTAATTATAATTAAACTGCTGAGTACCTTCTTTCCCTTGCATCCAATAATCACGTAAACTATTAGTATTCAATTGTCTTCCATACCAAATAAACAAATACATGATACTTTCTGTACCATAGCTTAGTGATGGCCTGTTACCACTATCCGTTTTTAAATAGTTTATATTCGCATTTAATGTCACTTTATCTGTAAGATTTAATGCGGAACTTAAATTGAATGTGTTTCTTTTTAAATCTGTATTTGGTACAATGCCCTCTTGATTTAAATTTTGATATGAAAAGCGAATATTTCCTAAATCACCAGATTTAGATATTGCTATGCTATTGGTTTTAGTATAACCTGTATTGAAGAAATCTTTTGTGTTATCAGGATTTGAAACCCAAGGTGTTGGTATAATTGGTGAGGTGCTAAACAAATCCCCACCTCTAGTACCATCTCCTCTAGGAGAATCAAACTGAGTTATTAACAACCCAGAGTTTAGTTTTGGCCCCCAGCTTTCATCAACACCATCATTTATACCGCTACCAGCGCCATCTACAAATTCAAACTGCTGTTTATTACCTTGACCATATTCATTCTGCCAATCCGGCAGCATTAAAAGGGTTTCAATAGTAAATCCTGTATTAATTGAAACTCCTAAAACACCACTTTGTGATTTTCCTTTTTTAGTGGTTATTATAATTGCCCCATTTGCAGCTCTTGCTCCATATAAGGCAGCTGCTGCAGGCCCCTTGAGAACATTTATTGATTCTATATTTTCTGGATTTATTTCAGAAGCACCATTTCCATAATCTACGTCTTGAGTTCCAGCACCACTAGAACCTACTATTTCATTACTAATAGGAGTCCCATCTATTACAAATAATGGCGAGTTTCCATTTATATTTAATGATGCATCTCCACGAATTGAAACTCTAGCAGATCCTCCTAAACCAGAAGTACTGTTAGTGATTTGTAAACCTGCAACTTTACCAGAAATTCCATTAAGAAGATTTGGTTCTCTTGAGGAAGAAACTTCATCTGAATTTAATTCTTGAGAAGCATATCCTAACGATTTCTTTTCGCGTTTAATACCCAATGCAGTTACCACCACTTCATTTAGCGATTCAGAACTAGGAAGTAGGGTTATCACCGCCGTAGTTTTTCCTAAAACATTAAATTCTTGAGATGTGTAACCAACAAAAGATATTTCCAAAATGTTATCACCTTCAGATAATTGAATTTCAAAATCCCCTTCAAAATCGGTAGCCACACCATTAGAACTTCCTTTAATAACAATCGAAGCCCCTGGTAAAGGAACTTGATTTTCGTCTATCACCTTCCCTTTAAATATGGTTTGGGAATGACTTATGGTAAAAGCGAATAGCACAGTTACCATTACAAGTAGCATTTGTTTCATTTTTTTCGTATTTGTAAAGTTTGGTTAATTAATACTCAACAAATATCTATTGTATAAGTTAAAATAAAACCTTATTTACATTAACTAATTGCTACCTAACCGTTAAAAATATTAATAAATAGTTAACACATAATATTTACAAATAGTCAACTATAATAAATTGATTTTTCATAATTATTTTTTATTTATTATTCATTTATAAGCTTTAAAATTATATAAGTTTGTAATTCAAAATTGTTTGTATGGAAGATTATCTTATTGGAATAGGTAAGCGTATTAAAGAAATTAGAAAAACCACTAACAAAACTATAAATGACATCGCAATGAAAGCTGGCGTTACCAGTGGTCTGATTTCTAGAATAGAAAATGGGAGAACCATGCCATCTCTGCCTGTATTACTAAAGCTTATCAATTCTTTGGAAATTGAGGTGACAGATTTTTTTAAAGGCATGCCGCAAATAAACAATTCCAATTTTATTGTTTCCAGAAAAGAAGAAAATGCCATAATTGAAAAGGAAGATGAAGCGATTGGTTTTGAATATAGGTATCTTTTTGGTAAGCAGATTAATTCTTTAGGTTTTGAAACTGTCTTACTACAAGTAGCCCCTAATTCTAAAAGAGAAAAGGTAACTACCGATGCTTACGAGTTTAAATATATTTTATCAGGCGAGTGTTATTATATAATTGGAGATGAAGAAGTTTTTTTAAAAGAAGGCGACTCCATTTTTTTTGATGGAAGAATTCCACATGTTCCTGTAAATAGATCTAATATTTCTTCAAAAATGTTGGTTGTTTACTTTTTTGTATGACAATAAACAACCAGCAGTTTAAATTAATCTAAAAGTATTTTCTTAAGTTCTTTTAAAGAGTTTAATACATATGTTGGACTAGCTGATACTAGTTGCTCCCTAGTGTGAGCTCCTGTTGTAACCCCAACAGTGATTCCACAAGAAGCATTTTTTCCTTCTTCAATATCTATTATTGAATCTCCAGCTTTTAATACTTTTGAAGATAGTGGAACACCAAGAACTTCCATGGCCTTAAAAATCATATCCGGGTTTGGTCTTCCTTTTTCTACATCATCCGCAGTAATTAAAGCATCATAATGAACGCCTAATTCCCAATTCATTTTATCTAATAATAATTGCGCCGTATTTTTATTGTAACCCGTATTTAAGGCTACTTTAATATTGGCTTTTTTTAAATCTTGAATCAAATCCTCAACCCCATCATAACTAGAAACAGTTAATTTATTATAGGCTTCACTTAACATAGCTTTGAAATCCTCAAATATAATAGCCGCTTTTTCATTAAAGTTTTTAACTTTAATTTCTTCTAAAATATCTTTTATGGCTTGGTATTTTTCTTTTCCTGCACCAAACTCCAGCACAAATCTTAAGTTTAAATCAAATCCTTTTTCATTAATGGCTTTTTGCAACGTTTTATAAACCACATTATCTTCATCAACAACGGTTCCAGCCATATCAAAAATGACTAATTCTATATTTTGCATATTTAAAAATTAAAAATTGTATTAATATTTTGTTTTGAAAAACCAGCACTTCCAGTCATGCCCTTTCCTCCTATTCCTGTAACTATATGGATATTGGTTCCAATGGTATTTTGATAGATATCTGCATTTTTACATTGAGAGTACATCCCAAACCATCGACGTTGAATCTCATAATTTGGTAAATTGATTATCTTCTTTGCCTCATGAATAATAAAATTATCAATATCCATATTCAAGTCAAAGCCTAGATTATCTATTTCAGAAGCATCAGCATATTCATGAGAATCACCCAGTATAATTGAACCGTCATGTGCTTGCTTGAATAGAATATGAACCCCCCATTTCTTTTCTAAAGACTCTTTATTTTCATTAGCTTTAATAACACTGTAAGAAGCACATTCTTCAAAAGCCTCATACCGTCTTATGGAAAGCCCTGTTAAAACAGAACCTTTTAGTCTATAGTTTTCTTGTGGTTTGGTTGCCATCATTTGCAACTTAGAAACTATTAAATCACTCTCGTTAAAAATTGATGGATAAAGCGTTTTAAAATCACTGCCATTACAAATGATTACTTTTGAAGCCATGAAAACAGAACCCGTGGCTAAAGTTAAAACAATACCATTAATAGTTTCGTCACAGTACACTACCTTTGAATTAAAAAACAAATCCATACCTTCTTCCTTCAAAAAAGCATGGAGTTTATTAATCATTATTGATGGCTCAACAATAACTTCTTCCGGAAAAAACAAACCTGCTTGCACATAATCATCTCGAAGACCAGCATAATTATTCAAGCATTCATCTTTAGTTAAAAGTTTCGAACTATAATTATTGGTTTTATTGATTTCAGCCAATTCTTCTAAAAGTTGAACTTCTTCATAGTTTGAGGCTAAATAAACCGACCCTTCCTGACGGATTGATATATCAAATTTAGATTGAATCTCTTTATATATTTTTAGACTTTCCCTACCAAATGCCTGCCATTTAGTGTTCATGCCAGAGGGTACCACTTGCCCAAAATTGCGTACTGTAGCACTTTGAGGCGATTGGTCTTTTTCCAATAGAGCTACTTTTAACCCTTTTTGTTTGGCATGATAAGCATGAAATGTGCCTAATACACCACCGCCAATAACAATTAAATCATATACATGTTTCATCTGTTTAAAGTATTTTTAGGAATCAAATACAATGTTCTAATAATGATTCTTTATTCGTTTAAAAATTTGATTGAGATTCTTTTCAAAAATTACACAACATAAATTTCACTTTGAAAATAACTACTTTCTTTTTTATGTTTTTTAATAAAATATACTAGAGAAACCACGGAAATGATAGTCCCTATTATAGCAATAAAATAAGTGCCATTTATAAAAAAATGAAGCCAAGAAATAGTATTCTGCCCAAAATTCTTATAAAGCAAAACAGCCATACTTCCTAAATATCCGAAAGCGTCAGCTATATAAATGAGATAGCCTGCATTCCCTTTAATATGAAATGCTGCAATCATTCTATCAAAAAAAATACAATTAAAAGGAACGTAACAAATGTATAATCCAAACCCAACACTTATCATCCAAAATATAGGAGATATTATTCCCCCGTGAAATAATAATGTAGATACCCCGATAGAAATTGTTCCAAAAATCAATAGGTAATGGTAAGAAATAAATGCTTTAAAATTATTCTTTATAAAGCCAAAACATCCAATAATAATTAAAACCAAAACAGCAATAGGAATTTCTGAGACAGTATAAATAGACGTATTTCCTTTAAAACCTATAGCATCCCAAATTTCTCTGGAAAAATTATCCCTGAAATCTCGTAAAGCCGTTAAAAAAACATAGAAAACAACCAATATAATAATTGGGAAAAAGTACATTATAAATACTTTTTTCCTATCCTTAGAGGTCATGGGCTTTCTTTCCACTCTTAATAATTTATCTTCAGTAGTTGGCTCAGGGACTTTATTTAAAAGAAAAGAAAAAATAGCAAAAGGAACTAAAAAAATAGCGCCAGTAACTGCTGGCATCCAGAATTGTGAAACGCCCCAAGTGTTCATTACTGAAAGCCCTATCGACTTAACGGCACCACTAGAAACAATAAAACTGGAGCATAAGATAACACCTAAAAACTCAGTAAATTTTCTACCTTCAATATATGAAAACACCACACCCCAAACCATACCCAATCCCAATCCGTTTAAAAACATAAACAATAAATTATATGGCATAGGTGTTAAAGCAAATAATATTAAACTTGCTTCTGAAAATGCAATCATTCCTATTAAATAATAAATTCGATTATTACGTTTTAATTCAGAAATAAGCTTTATACCCAAAAATTTTGAAAGCATATAGCCTAATACCTGGGCAATAATTAAAATAATCTTATAGTCGATACCCAAAAAAGAAAGATTCTCAAATGTAGCTACGGTAAATGGTTTCCTAAAAGCATACATACAGAAATAAGTACCAAATGAAGCAAATGCTCCATAAATCAAAAATCGAAAATCTTTTTTAGCTAATTTCAAAACAAAATATATTTACTATTTGTAAATAATTAAAATACAATATTCATAATTTAATTACTATTAGTAAACTTTTGTGTGTTATATGATTGTTATAAAAAGATTAAGAAAAAATTTTGTTTATGCTTGAATAATAATAAGTAGGAAGAAATTCAAAAGTTAGAAACAGCACAACAAAGAGCGGTTCATGTCTGGCTTCTAAGTTTTATTTTGCAGGTGTTCGAGAGACCAATGTCCTGCAATTAAAATGGTCTAATTTTATGGATAAAAACAGCAAATTTGTGTCGTTAAAGATTCCTGAAAAAGGAAAAAAATTATTTCTATTTACAGAAAATCACCTTCACAAAACAAGCTAATATTTCCTTACCTAGAACATGTTAATTTAAAAGATTCAGAACAAGTTTCTATAAGAACACTGTCTGTAACTAGAAATCTAAATAGACGATTAAAAGACGACTTCAAAATACTTAGGCATTACAAAGAATATGAGTATGCATATCGCCAGACACAGTTTTGCAATATTTCGGATGATAAAACACCCATCCAAATGCTGCAAAAAATTATATAGATATTCCTCAGCTACCACCACAATTAGGTATTAAGCCAACTTTGCTCATAAAGATGCAGATGATGCTATCGTTGGAATTTTCTAAATTGGTTATCTTAATCTTATTCAGATTTAGTTCTTTCAGTAGAACAGCTAAAAATTGTTTAAAGCCACAAATACTTCAGTCATATATCAAGTGTTTTCATTTCCCCATTTTGTATGTGATTTATAATAAATTCAAGGGTTTTAACATTTGCTCTCAAGTGTGCTGTATCATTTTCATTAGTCCATATAATATCAATTTCACTATCAGAAGTTTCATTTATTTTTACCGTACCTGAAAATGCATTAGAAGTATTTCTAAGTCTTATTAAATCTAACTGTTTAAGTACGACCTCTTTTTTTAACCCCTCTTGAACACTATCTAGGGATAATGTCGTACGGTTAATTTCTTTATGCCCTCCACTTCCGCCTTCATCAGCAGCTTCATAATTATTTTTTCCCGCAAACACATCTAAATACCACACCTGCGGAATCCCCGGCATAAACATTTGAATAGCTCTAGCTAGCAATAGCTTTTTCTCATCTTCACCTAGAGCACTAAAAAATGTGGCATTGACCTGATAATAGGATATTTTTTTACCCGATGGGTCGTACAAATTTTTCACTCTTCCACCACGTTCCATGATTTTACTCATGATATCTTCTATCTCGGCATCTTCCAGCAAACCTTTATTATAAACACCATTAACTTCCTTTCCTTTTAAATCTAAAACAGGAATTCCATCATGACACCCAAGCATATTTACCGTTTTGTAACCTTTATCTATAATTTCTTTAGCCCAGGTCAAAAGCGCCTTACTATTGGCATTCTCAATAGTATGTATAGTTAAGCCAGGAAGAAAAAAGTCATATATATAATATCCTTGACTTGCTACCTCATCATGTAAATGCAACCCATATTCGGCATGGATTTCCGGCAAAAGCGTTAAATCATTCTCTTGGGCAATTTGTTTTATTCTTTCTAAATATTCCCATGTACCCGGTTTATTAAAAAAGTTAGACTGACCAATTTCTTTATGCAAATAAGCAAAAGCGTCTAGTCTCAATATTTTACCCCCAAAGTCACTTACTTTTTGCAAAGTATCTTCATAGAAATCCCAAACCAATGGTGAATTTGCATTTACATCCATTTGACCTAAAAAACTTTTATCGGCATTCACTTTCTGGTAAAAGGTATTCCAATACGGTTTTTCAGTTCCATCAGGAAAAGGCACTTTTAAAATAGGCAATCCAGATTTCCTCATAAACAATTTATTGAGAAATTCTTCCTTTGGAATTATAACTCCATCGGCTCCCATAGCACCATTTCCTTTCCAAAACTCATTCCAGTTAATAAAAAAATCTTTGTATTTTGATTGATTTCCGTGTTTTAATAAATCTTTAAACTGTGGTGATGCCACCGATAAATGATTTAAAACTATATCGAATTTTAATTGGATATTGAGTTCTTCTAAAGCTTTTAAATCTTCTCTCGAAACCAATTCTTCATTTAAGTTATAATCAATAACCGAAAAACCTCTATCTAAATCACTATTAAAGAAGGTTGGCAACACATAAAACAATGAAAAAGCATTCATAAACTCAGGCATTTTCAGCATAGTAATTAGATCACTTAAATTACGACCTATGCTGTCTGGATATGCATTGAGCATAACTCCGTTACTTATATTCTCCACTTTTGAAATCATTTTTACAGTTTAAAGAAGTTCTGATAATATATTAATGTTATCTGGCAATCTACCTACATTTTGAAGCTTTAAAGCAGCTAGTTGCAAAGCTACTTCTAGGCATTTCTCTATAGGTTTTTCTTTTATATAAGCAAACAGAAACCCAGACCAAAACGCATCTCCTGCTCCAGTAGCATCTTGTACCACATCAATTTTAATAGCTGGTAATTGAATAATTTTTTTTCCTTTTTGCGATAGTTTAACACCTTTACTACCTAAAGTTAAACACACAGTATCTACTCCCTGAAAGTGAAAAAACTCAAATATATCTTCATGTGGCAATTCTTTCCCAAAGAGTCGTAACATATCGTCTTCACTAATCTTCACCAATGGGTTTAGCTGACAGTATGCATTAATGACACTAAGTGCTTCTTCTTGGCTTTCCCATAATTTTTTAGCATAATTTATATCAATACTTAATTTACAACCTAAACGATGTGCTTCTCCTGCCTTTTTTAAAATGGTGGTTTGTGCTGGTTTTTTGCTTAACGCAAAACAGGTAGTATGGTATATTCTTGTTCTGGAAAGCATGTCTTTAGATATTTGATCTTCTGTAATATAATAATCGGCTTCTCTAAATGGTATAAAATCTGGTGTACTATCTGTTCTTGACACAAAAATGACACTTGTGGGTTTATCTTCAACTTGTTTAACAAAATCAGTTATTACGCCAACCTCACCTAATCTTTCAAAAATATATTCGCCAAAACCATCATTCCCAACCGCTGCCACCAAAACAGATTTCAATCCTAACCGAGCTGAATTCATTGCCACATTTGTGGGTGAGCCTCCTAAATACCTGTGGTAATCTCTTGTGTTGTTAATTTGCACGCCTGCTTGATGCCCAATAAAATCAACAAGCACTTCGCCAACACATAAAATATGTATATCTTTTAAATTATTTTTCATCTGTTTTAATTGTATTTTTCATTTGTCAGATGTAATTTACCATTAAACATCTGGCTTAGTTTCAAGAGTTATTACGGTTCATTTCAAAACTTTTTTAATTGTAATATCAGTACCCACCCTCAGGAAATATGATATTCCCACTTTCTGCATCAACTTTAGGCTGCTTTAAACGTAAAGCTAAAACACCAGCTATAATGAAAAATACACCCCCTAATAATATGGCATTAACAGCACTACTATTCAACAAGTTTTTTACTATTGGACCAAAGGTTACTGTTTGAATTCCCATTGGAATAACAATCATCATATTCAAGATACCCATGTAGACACCTCGTCTTTTTTGAGGAACAATTTTCGAAACCATTGAATAAGGTATACCCATCATAGCAGCCCAACCTATTCCAAATAAAATCATTGGCAAAATAACTAAAAGAGGATCCTGTATGAAAGGAATAGAAAGCATGGCGATTCCTGTTAAAAACAGACTAAAAACATATACCTTTTTTCCTCCAAATTTTAAGGCTAATGGCACCAAAGCTAATGCGAAAATAATGGTGGATAAATTATAAGTAGTATTCATCTTTGCTGCCTGACTTAATGCTTGAGATTTATCAAAACCCATGCTTTCTTCAAACATTGGAGAAATAAATTGCCAATACACAAATAAAGCATACCATTGAAACAAATAGACACCAGATAGTATCCACATAAATTTAGACATGTCTTTTATGGCACTGGTTATTTCTTTAAATGGTGTTTTTATCCTTTCTAAAAGTGGTAAGGCATTATGCTCCTCAATTTCTTTTAACCCATCATGAGATGGTGGTATTTCAGGTGTTTTTAAAACAGACCACAATATGGTTCCAACAGATAATATAGCACCAATAAAAAATGAATAATATAACCATTGAGGTATGGCTTTAGCCGTATCACTTACCGTTTCCGCTCCACCAAACCAATCTTGAAAAAGAAAAATGGAGGCATTTGCCAAAACAATGCCTGCACCAACAAACAAACTTTGCATTTGGTAACCAAAACTTAATTGCTTGTTTGGTAATTTATCGCCAACAAACGCACGGTAAGGCTCCATTGCCATATTATTTCCTACATCCAAAATCCATAATAACCCTACAGCAAACCATAGTGTTGGACTAAAAGGAAAAGCGAATAAACACAAACTACCTATTAGTGCACCAATTAAGAAAAAAGGTTTACGTCTTCCCCAACGTGGTGACCATGTCTTATCTGAAATAGCACCAATTATAGGTTGAATTATTAAACCTGTTACAGGACCTGCTAGATTTAATAACGGTAAATCTTCATGATGTGCTCCTAAAAAAGAAAATATAGGGTTAACAGCGGTTTGTTGTAAACCAAAACTAAATTGAATTCCTAAGAACCCTACATTCATATTGAAAATTTGCCAGAAACTTAAATTTGGTTTTTTTAACATCTTTACTGATTTTATATTTTATTGAATAACTCTTTTAAGAAAAGCATCAAAATCTTTTCCGTTGGTAAATAATTCTCCGTCTTTGTCAATAACCGGTAGTCTTAAACTAGAAATATCAATGTTTGCTTTTATTAATTTGTTTAGCATCTCTTGTTGTTTTTCCAAATTCACATCTACATCAAAATAAACAAATTTCACTTTTCTTTCTTTTAAAAAAGCTTTAGTATCGGTACAATAATGGCATGTATCGCTGCCATAAACAACAATAGTTTTTTGTTCTTGTACCCAATCATCACTTAACAGTTTTGTGTAATTATTTAAAGTCAGGAAAAAAAGAAAGGTAAAAGCCAAATATTTCATATTAGAATAAAATTTTAAAGTAAAAGAGTTGATATCAAGTTGCCAAAATACCAACTCTAATTACTCACTTAAAAACCAACTATTTGCTATTAATCACTCTTAGAATTTATATTGCAAAGAAATTGTTGAAGAACGACCACTAATAGATCTTGCTCTAACTAAACGATCTGAACCAAAAGCACCATCTCCATTACCTTCTACTTCTGTTATACCAACAGTATCAAAAATATTGTTTATACTCATTACTAATGATAAGCCTTTAGTTAAACCAGCTCTTCCTATTAAATTAAAGTATGCATATGCTGGCATCACTAAATCATTATCATCTTGCGCATACGATTTTGATGTACCTAAAACACTTAATGCTATATTATGTTGACTGGTTTTACCAAAATTATACGACGGAGATAAATTGTAAACCAAATCAGCTTGTCTTCTTGGAGTATTTCCTTTATTAGCACCACCATCTATTTCAGCTTTAGTCCAAGTAAAAGAACCATCAAAAGAGACGTTTTCTCCAAAATCCAAAGCAGTTTCAACCTCTAAACCAATAGCTTTAAATGGATTACCTACAGATCTATTTAATTCATTACTTAATCCTTCATCGGTATTACTCATAAATCCAGTCAGGTTAAGCACGCCATTGTTAAGTCTTTTCTTGTAACCAACCTCAAGTTGAGATACTTCATCATACTGTACATCTGCCTTACCATTAGTTCCATAATTATTTCTGTCTGCCGCTCTACCTGAAGCACCAGAACTATACCTTGCAAACACAGCAGCACCTTGATTGAACTTATAATTAAGTCCCGCAGAGTATGAAACAAAATTATAGTTGTCATTTACAATTTGACCAGCGTTGCCTATAATAACCGGTACACTTTGCTCAATACCTTCTATAGTCCCATTTCCATCATAATCAAATTCGCCTTGACTTGTTGGTCCTCCTTGTATATTTCCATTTACTTTAACATTTTCAAAACGCACACTACCATCAAAGTTTAATTTTTCAGTAATATCCGCATCAACACCTACATAAGGAGAATTCACGTTATGTACTGTATTGTATTTACGCTGACAGCAGTTGCCCCAAACGGGCGTACCATAAGAGTATTGACCTCCTCTTGAAAAACCATCAAAATCAGCTAATCTTGCTTCTCCTCCTCCTTTAACTTCAGATAGGAAAGAGCTCCATTGCCATCCAATTTTAGTATTTTGTGTGGCACTAAATAAACCCGCAGTTACACCAACATTATCCCCAAGTTTTTTAGAAATTTTTACATCGCTGAAAAAGTTACTCAAATCATCGACAGTTACATCAAACATGTGTATTATTTGAGCTAATCCATTTGAAGGGTTAAAAGCTCCTCTATTACCATCGGCATAAACTAAAGGTCCCGTAGCATTTGAAGCGCCTCTTGCCGTTGTTTCAATTTCAGAAACCGTACCCACCGCAGCAGTAAACGGCGCCACCCATTCGCCACTATTATTAGAATATCTTGCTTTACCTGCAATTCTCCAATCATCACCTAAATCAAAAGAAAACTCTGCTCCCAATGCCTTAGAAATAGGATTATTACCATTTCTCACGTCATTTACATGTCTTTCCCCTGTAAATGGAGAGGTACCAGCACTTTGTTGCAAGTAAGCAGATTGTACTGCATCACTAGTAATATCAAAACCAGGAAGGTTCGCAAATGTTGGTTTGGAATTACTTCCTTTTAAAAGCATTGGCATTGGTAAATACATCACAGATTTATCGTTTAAAAACTTAGCGTAAGCACGTACATATCCATTATCAAACTTCTTAGTAAGATTTGCTTTAAATTGTCCTCCTTTGTTTCCTTGGTAACCTATTTCTCTTGGCCCTTCACCAGATCTCATAAATCCTCCAATATGATAAGACAATCCATTTTCTAATGGTGCCCCATATTCAAAATCTAATCTATTTGATTGATAATCTAATCCAAAAGTAGTTCCAACAGAACCTCCTTCAGTTGCCCCTGTCTTGCTTATCATGTTAATAATACCTGCCGGCCCATTAGATGTTTGCGTAGAAGCAGAACCCCCTCTAATAGCTTCAACTCTACCAATGTTAGAATCAATTCTTAAGAAGTTATCAGCATTTCCGAAAGACGTATCACCAAATAAGTTCAATGGCAAACCATCTTCTTGAATTTGGAAATATCTAGATCCTCCAGAAGAAATTGGTACACCACGAACATTAAAGTTAGCATTACCTTCACCACCTGAAGATTCCGCACGTATACCTGGTATATTTCTAAAAAGCTCTCCAGCACTTCTTGGTGAAGCCTGTTCTATAAGCTTTACATCCATTGAAGAAACAGATACACTCGACTCGATTTTAGATTTTGGATTTACCACCCCCGTAACAATCACCTCTTCTAAAGATGCTGCGTCTTCTGCCATTGTAAAATCTAATTTAACATCCTTACCTTGAACTGTAATGCTTTTAGCAAAAGTTTTGTAAGCTAAAGAAGATGCATTTAATGTGTAAGTACCATTATCTACATTACTAATAGAATAGTTCCCATCAAAATCGGAAACAGAACCTTTTGTTGTGCCTCCAAGAATAACATTTACACCACCTAATGGCATACCGCTTTGGTCTTTTATTGTTCCTGAAATCGTTGATTGTGCAAAAATTCCCGATACAGAAAATAATATGAGAAGTAAGAAACTCCATTTTGTTTTAGTTGCATTCATTTTGTCTTAAATTTAGTTATTTAATAATATTTTAGTTTAATTATGGCACAATTTACATTTAAGAGCAATTAAAAATATGAATTTCGCACCGAAAACGTTTTCGAAATCAACGAAAACGTTTTCGATTTTAATTTTTTTCTTATATTTAAATTGAAAAAATATAAAATATTTTATGAAACCAGTTACCTTAAAACAAATAGCAGAGCATTTAAATATCTCTATCACAACTGTTTCAAAAGCCTTAAAAGACTACTCGGATGTTAGTCCAAAAACAAAAGCTTTAGTTAAAGAATTGGCAAAAACACTAAATTACAAACCCAATGCTTTCGCCGTTAACTTAAGAACAAAAGAATCTAAAACCATTGGTTTAATAATTCCAGTAATTGTGCATCATTTTTTCTCAAATGTTATTAGAGGCATTATTTCACAAGCTGAAAAAAAAGGGTATTTGGTTATCATACTTCAATCCAATGAATCTTATGAACTGGAAAAAAAACAAATAGACTTATTGATGAGTCAACGTGTTGACGGCATTTTAATATCACTTGCTAATGGCACAGCGAATTTTAGTCATTTAAACGATGTGCTTGCACAAGAAAAGTCTTTAGTTATGTTCGATAAAATTGCTAAAATTGTAAAATGCTCAAAAGTTATAATTGATGACAGAAAAGCTGCTTACATGGCAACGCAGCATTTAATAGATACAGGCTGTAAGCGTATTGCCCATTTTAGAGGCCCTCTTTTACCACAAAACTCTATTGACAGGTTTCTTGGCTATAAAAAAGCATTGCTAGATAATAATATGCCTTACGACCCATCTTTGGTTTACATCTGCGAATGTGGCGATATGAGTTTTGAAGAAGGCAAAAAAAATGCACAACAGCTATTAAAAGACCATAACGATGTAGATGGTATTTTTATAAACACCGATTTAGTGGCCATTGGTGCCATGACTGAATTTAATAAATTAGGTGTAAAAGTTCCTGAAGACATTTCGATAGTTGGATTTAGCAATTGGTTTATGTCATCCGTTATTTCTCCAACCTTAACAACCATCGACCAACCTGGATATGAAATGGGAAAAGCAGCCTTTAAACAACTTTTTAAAGAAATGAAACAAATAAAGAAAAACCAACCAATAATTTATAAAGAAATAGTTTTAGAGACAGCGCTTGTTAAACGTGAATCTACGAGATGATACCCTTTTTAGTGTCTTTTTTTAATTGTTATACCTATGTTGTACCCAGTCCATAAAAAAGGCTCTCGATTTCTCGAAAGCCTTGTCTTTACTAGTAGCGGGAACTGGACTCGAACCAGTGACCTTCGGGTTATGAGCCCGACGAGCTACCTACTGCTCTATCCCGCGATTTATTACCTTAACAACAAACTTAGCTTTTAACTTTATGGCTCATAATACCAACATTGCTGTTTTGGAATGCAAATATACAACCCTTTTTAATTTTGGCAATAGATATTAATAAAAAATATTATTGTTCAATACTATATGCCTGAAAATCTATAAGTTCGCTGTTAAAAAATTCTATAGAAACCTGAATTGGGTTACAACATACTTCACAATCTTCAATATAAGACTGCTTAGATACAGAATTATCTAATAACATAGATATATTTTGCCAGCAATATGGACAACTAAAATAGTGCTCTTTCATATTCCATAAAGTTAAAAAAAAAGAGGTTACATTTAAATGTAACCTCTTTTTTATAATTTAATAAACCCCTATCTATTCTTTTTCAACATCCATTATAGCTGTTGAATTTTGATTTCGCATTTCTAATTGCAAAATGCTTGATGGATTTTTCCCTGAAACACTTATATAATCATGATTTAAATTATTATCACTTACCATAATAGTATTTAACTTCTTTAAGTTTATAAACTCAATTGGTAAATCTCCTGTAAAATTATTACTTGACAATACTAACTCCTCTAATTGAGTCAATTGTGCTATTTCTGATGGAATTTCACCTTCCATATTATTATCCATCAAGCTTAACTTTTGTAAATTAGCTAACTCGTGTATTTCATTTGGAATTTTACCTGTTAAAAAATTACTTCCTAATAAAAGCTCTTTTAAATTAGTTAATCCCATTAACTCTGTTGGAATAACTCCTGTTAAATTATTACTGTATAATTTTAATGATTCTAATTTTTTTAATTGGCCTAATTCAGATGGTATGTTTCCCTCTAACCTATTCATAAAAAGTTCCAAAGATGTTAACTCTTTTAGATTTTTAATGGACGTTGGGATAGTTCCGCTTATTTTATTAAATCCGAAATTCAATTTTCTTAATGATAGCAAACCACCAATTTCTTGAGGTAATTGACCTTCAAGATTATTAAACGGTAAATTGATCTCAACAATTTTATCATTTTCTAATTTGATGCCATACCATGTATCTACAGACTTACTTAAGTCCCATGTAACATTCCAATTGCTACCATTTGTAGCATTATAAAGTGCAATTAAAGCATCTTTTTCACTTGAGGAAATATTTGCAAAAGAATATGCTGTTACAAAAAAGCAAATAATAAGTAGTTTTACAATTTTCATGTTCGAATAAATTTGGGATTAATTCTCTTACGAAAGTAGCTCTAATATAGACAAAAAACTATTTTATTCGATGAAATACTTGTTTTTTTAACATTCAACAATCGACGAACGTCTTAGTTTACAATTAATCATACAATTGCTTTACAAAACATGTAAAATTAAATTAGATGTCTAGAAAAAAAATAAATTTAATAGTTAATTATGTCTTTCTATATTCAATACAATTCACTTGATCTGTTTTAATCTTTTCTTAAGTTCTATCAAGATTATTTATGTAGTTACTCTATAAAATTGCTCATTTATTTTTCTCATAAATATATTAAAAACACCCTTGGAAATTTCTTTTGGCTTAATCTTAAAGAAAATATCTAAAATTCTGTTAAATAACAATAAAGTTCTAATTTTTTTAGTACATAACAATTAGATTTGTGGAAATTGCAGGCATCATTACTATGCAATAACCGCCAACTTTAATGAAAAAAAGATATCTTATTTATGCCGCTATTATTATCGGTATCATTACCCTAATCGTATATAGGGTATTAGAAAACAAAAAAACCAACGGTAGAGGAAACGAAAAGCGAACACCATCCATAATGGCTGTTCAAGGTGAAGTCCTAAAGTCTCAGAAATTTGACGACAATCTTTTACTTTCTGGAACCTTGGAATCCAATGAAGAAATTAATATTAGAAGCGAAATTTCTGGAGTTGTTGAAAGCATTAATTTCGAAGAAGGTGCTAAAGTATCAAAAGGTCAAGTGTTGCTTAAAGTTAACGACATTGAGCTTCGGGCTCGATTATCTAAAGCGAGAACAGTACAACAATTAGCTTCGGAAAATCAGAGAAGGGCAAAATTACTCCTTGAAAAACAAGCTATTAGCCAAGAGGAATTTGATGTTTCCAATGCCGATTTCGAATCTGCGCGTGCTGAATCGGAATTAATTGCTGCTCAGTTATATAAAACAACGGTTCGAGCTCCATTTTCAGGCACTATAGGGTTGCGTTCCATTTCAAAAGGCTCTTTTGTCACACCCGAAACTCCTATAGCAACATTGGTAAACACCAGCCAAATTAAAATTACATTTTCAATTCCAGCAAAGTATGTCTCCCAAATTAAAGTGGGCAATCCACTTACCTTTGCAACATCCGACTCTAGAGAAGAACATACAGCAACCATATATGCTATGGAACCTCAAGTGGATATTGCCACGAGAACATTAAAAATAAGAGCAATCGTCGATAATAAAGAAGGCAAATTATACCCTGGTACCTTTGCCAACGTTACGTTACCGTTGGAAACTGTGAATGATGCGTTATTGGTTCCAACCGAGGCCTTGATTCCTATTCAAAATGGAAAAGTCATCTTTGTCTCTAAAAACGGAAAAGCACAAGAAGTTGAGGTAGAATCTGGAACAAGAACAGATAGTTTAATAAGAATTCTATCAGGAATTAAGGCTGGCGACACCATTTTAACTTCTGGAGTTATGTCTCTTAAAAATGGCACAGCCGTTAAGGTCAATCTAAAAAAATCTTCAAACTGATGAGCCTATCGACCTTAAGCATCAAGCGTCCTGTTCTTACCATTGTTATGAATTTGGCTATCATGTTATTTGGTATCATTGGCTACACCTATCTTGGTGTTAGGGAATTCCCTTCTATAGATCCCGCTCAAATTTCGGTAAGTACCAATTATTCAGGTGCCAATTCAGATATTATTGAATCTCAAATTACGGAGCCTCTTGAAAAAGCTATAAATGGGATAGATGGCATTCGAAATATTACGTCACAAAGTAACCAAGGTTCTAGTAGAATCAATATCGAATTTAACCTAGATAAAAATTTAGAGGAAGCAGCCAATGATGTTAGAGATAAAGTATCCCAAGCTTCAAGAGGATTACCTCAAGATCTTGATGCGCCACCTGTAGTTTCAAAAGCTGATGCCGATTCTAGAGCCATCATTTCCATGACTGTTCAGAGCGACAATAAAAATATTTTAGAGCTTTCTGATTATGCTGATAATGTATTGGCACAACGTTTACAAACCATCCCAGGCGTGAGTAGTGTACAAATTTGGGGGCAGCGCAAATATGCCATGCGTTTATGGATTGATCCTTTAAAATTGGCTTCTTATGGTGTCACCGTTTCAGATGTTAGACAGGCTTTGTTGTCACAAAATGTAGAGTTGCCTTCTGGAAAATTGACAGGTGCCAATACTGAATTGACTGTTAAAACTATTGGGAACCTTTCAACTCAAGAAGAATTTAATAACATCATCATTTTCGCAGATGGTGAAAAAGTGGTGCGTTTTAGTGATGTGGGGAAAGCTACTTTGGAAGCTGAAAATATGGAAACCAAGCTAAGCGATTCTGGGCAACCTATGGTCGCCATGGCTATTGTGCCACAACCTGGCGCTAATTATGTTGCTATTGCTGATGCTTTTTATGAAGAATTTGAGAAACTTAAAAGAGATTTACCTGCAGATTTTAAATTGAATGTTGCTGTTGATGATACACGTTTTGTAAAACGTGCCATTGTAGAGGTTGTCGAAACTTTAGCAATCTCAATTGTATTGGTGATTTTGGTCATTTTCTTTTTCTTCAGAAATTGGTCTATGGCAATGCGACCACTCATTGATATCCCTGTGTCTTTGATTGCTACATTTTTTATTATGTGGATGTTTGGTTTCTCAATTAACGTACTAACGCTTCTTGCCATTGTGCTAGCTACTGGCTTGGTAGTTGATGATGGTATTGTAGTGACTGAAAACATTTATAAAAAGGTAGAAGAAGGCATGACACCTATTGAAGCTGCCATTAAAGGGGCTAATGAGATTTTCTTTGCTGTTATTTCAATTTCCATTACACTGGCAGCCGTATTCCTTCCAGTAATTTTTCTTGAAGGTTTTGTGGGACGTTTGTTCAGGGAATTTGGTATTGTTATTGGTGCTGCCGTATTAATTTCAGCATTTGTATCTTTAACACTAACCCCCATGTTGAATGCGTATTTAATGAAACCTGGCAAGCAAAAGCACACAAAATTTTATGAAGTAACAGAGCGTTATTTTGTTAAAATGAATACACAGTATGCCAATTCGCTTCGTGATTTCCTAAAGAGAAAATGGTTAAGCTTTCCTATTTTAATTATCTGCTTAATAATGATTGGAGTGTTTTATAGCTTACTTAAAAAGGAAACAGCCCCTTATGATGATCGTAGTTCTTTAAATGTAAATGTAAGCGCTCCAGAAGGGGCTTCTTTTGACTATATGGATCGATTTATGGGGCAAATAACAGAGTTAATAAATGATTCTATTCCTGAGAAAAAGGTAAGCTTAATTATTACAGCCCCAGGATTCGGTTCCGCTTCAGCAAATAGTGGTCGCGCTATTATTTCTTTGGTCGATCCAAGTGAGCGTGAGCGTTCGCAACATGAAATTGCCGAAGATTTAACTAGATGGACAAAGACTTTCGAAAATGCACGCACCAATGTTTCAGAAACCCCTACTATTGCTGTAAACCGTCGGGGTGGCATGCCTATCCAATACATCATTCAAGCATCAAATTTTGAAAAATTACAAGAAAAAATCCCTGAATTTATGGCAGAAGCAGAAAACAATCCTGTTTTTGCAGTTACAGATCTCAATTTAAAATTTAATAAACCTGAAATTTA
Organism: Confluentibacter sediminis; assembly: GCF_003258355.1. Taxonomy (GTDB): domain Bacteria; phylum Bacteroidota; class Bacteroidia; order Flavobacteriales; family Flavobacteriaceae; genus Confluentibacter; species Confluentibacter sediminis. The sequence continues at coordinate 48,075 of NZ_QKPO01000014.1, forward strand.
CGTGACGATTGATCGGGATAAAGCTAAAAGTTTGGGGGTCTCCGTTTTAGATATAGCACAAACGCTACAATTATCATTGAGTGGACAGCGCTTTGGCTATTTCATGATGAATGGAAAACAATATCAAGTTATTGGGCAATTCGATAAAAAAGATAGAAATGCACCCATAGATTTGAAATCGATATTTGTTAAAAATGATGTAGGCCAACTCATTCAAATGGATAATTTAGTGACAACAGAAGAACATAGTAGTCCGCCACAATTATATCACAATAACCGCTATATGTCGGCTACCGTCTCTGCAAGTTTAGCACCAGGCATGAGTATTAGTGATGGTATTGATGCTATGGAATCTATAAAAGAAAAAGTATTGGACGATTCTTTTACAACAGATTTAGGAGGAGAATCTCGCGATTTTGTAGAAAGTAGCTCAAATACGGCCTTTGCTTTTGGATTGGCATTACTATTAATTTTCCTGATTTTAGCAGCTCAATTTGAAAGCTTTATTGACCCACTAGTAATTATTCTAACTGTTCCCATGGCTGTTGCAGGAGCCCTCTTTTCATTGTGGTTATTTGGACAATCATGGAATATATTCAGTCAGATTGGAACGATTATGCTTATTGGCTTAGTGACTAAAAATGGTATTTTAATTGTGGAATTTGCAAATCAATTACGCGAAGAAGGCATGCCTAAACACGAAGCTATATTAAAAGCTGCCGAATCTCGTCTTAGACCTATTTTAATGACAAGTTTGACTATCGCATTAGGAGCATTGCCAATAGCATTGTCTCTTGGGGCAGCATCAACAAGTCGTATAGGCATGGGGGTTGTTATTATTGGGGGTACCCTGTTTTCATTGGTTTTAACCCTGTTTGTCATCCCTTCTATTTACTTAATGTGGTCTCGGGAGAAAAAACACCGTCCTGAGTTTGATAAATATTGATGGTTATGAAAAGTAGTAGAGTTTTGAAAATTTGTGTAAGTCTATGTTTTGGAATTTTGTTTTTACAAATGAATTCCCAAGAGTTACTAACGCTTGATGAAGCCGTACAAATTGCCTTAGAAAATAATTATGAAATCCGTTTGGCTTCTAATAATTTAGATGTTGATTCACTGTCTGTAAGTCCTGGGTTTGCAGGTATACTACCTAGAGTATATGCTTCTGCTAGTACAAATAACAGCACACAATATAGTTCGCAAGTACGTTCTGATGGTACAGAAATAGAGCTTAATGGCGCTAAAAACAATAATAAAAGTTATGGTGTAGGTTTAGACTGGACCATTTTTGATGGTCTTAGCATGTTTGCCCGTTATGATCAATTGAAGGAACTTAAAAAATTAGGGGAAGCAGAACTAAAAAGCACTATATTGAATCGCGTTAGTGATGTTATGATTACGTATTATAATTTAGTACAACAGCAACAGCAACTAATAACTTTAGATAGCACGATCGTTATTTCTCAACAACGTGTAGAACTTGCCGACAATAGGTTTGGCATTGGAAAAGCATCAAAACTGGAAGTGCTTAATACCCAAGTAGATCTCAATACAGATAGAACACTATTTTTAAGACAGAAGGAACTTTATACCAATACAAAAATTAGACTCAATGAAATTCTGGCACGGGATACAAAAATTGACTTTAAGGTTGAGGATGAACTGCTAATTAATGACAACTTAATACTTGCTGATTTAGAGACACTTGCCACTAAACAGAATCCAGAGTTACAAGCTCAACTTATAAACAAACGTATCGCGGAATTAGAATTGAAGCAAATAAAAGGCAATAGGTATCCAACTATTACTGCAAATACTGGATATAATTTTAGTGATTCTGAATCTAGTTTAGGTTTTGCTAGACTCAATAATTCCAGAGGTTGGAACTATGGTTTTGCAGCTAGTGTCAATATTTTTAATGGCTCCACTCAAAATAGAAATGAGAAAATTGCAAAGGTAAAATTAGATAACTCAAAGATAGCTATTGAACAACAAACTCAAACCATAAAATCACAATTGAATACCGCATTTCAAACGTACTTAACCAACATAGGCTTGATCGATTTGGAAAGTAAAAATGAAGAAATTGCTAAAGAAAATCTGGATATTACCTTGTCGAAATACAGTATTGGAACTATTCCAACTATTGAATTTAGAACAGCGCAACTTAACTATATCAATGCTAAATTACGTTTAAGTGAAGCTAAATACCAAGCCAAATTATCTGAAATCACCTTAAAACAACTTGCTGGTAATTTATCACTATAAAATATTTTTATAGTCTTTAAGAAGATGGTGTTAATTTGAATAAAGCTCTATTTCAAGTTGCACATCTTCCCATTTTTGCATGGCATCTTTTAATTGAGCTTTCTTCTGTTGGTAGCTATCAAAGAAATTGGGTTTAGAGGTTACTTCTTCATAATTGATTTCGAGTGATAAATCTATAGCTTTAATATCTTTTTCTAGTTGACTTATTTCTGCCTCAATATTACTTAACCTATTATTTAAAGACTTTAGCTTTTTTTGATCTTCATAAGATTGTTGCTTCTTTTCTTTGGGAGTTTCTTTAACAACCGTGCGTTTTTCAACTTCTCTAAGACTATCTACTTTACGCTGTTCCAAGTAGTAATCAATATCTCCTAAATACTCTTTTATTTTATGGTCTTTAAATTCGAATACGGTTTTTGTTAAACCTTGTAAAAAATCACGGTCGTGTGACACCAGTATTAAAGTGCCTTCAAATCTTTTTAAAGCTTCTTTTAAAACATTCTTAGACTTTATATCCAAATGGTTAGTGGGCTCATCCATAACCAAAACATTGAATGGCTGCAGCATTAATTTGGCTAACGCCAATCGATTGCGCTCTCCACCAGACAACACTCTTACATATTTTCCTGCCTCGTCTCCTCTAAACAAAAAAGACCCTAAAATATCCCTTACCTTGCTTCTATTTTTTTCATTTGCAGCATCGATCATAGTATCTAAAACAGTTTTGTTTCCATTTAGATATTCTGCTTGATTTTGGGCAAAATACCCTATTTGAACATTGTGTCCCAACTTTAAATGCCCTTCATGTTTTAATTCGCCTACAATAATTTTAGCCAACGTCGATTTCCCTTGTCCGTTCTGTCCCACAAAAGCAATTTTACTATCGCGTTCTACAAGTAAATCTATATTTTTAAGCACCTGATTATGACCATAGTTTTTTGATATTTTTTCAGCTTCTACTATAATCTTCCCGGGAGTTATAGACACTGGAAAATTAAGCGTCATCACACTATTATCATCTTCATCAACTTCAATCCGATCAATTTTGTCCAGTTTTTTTATAAGCGACTGAGCCATCGTGGCCTTAGATGCTTTGGCTCTAAATTTTTCAATCAGTTTTTCGGTATGCTCTATTTGCTTTTGCTGGTTTTTTTGAGACGCTAATTGCTGTGTTCTAAGTTCTTCGCGCAAGACTAAATATTTAGAATATGGCTTGGGATAATCATAAATTCGACCTAAAGAAATCTCAATAGTTCTGTTGGTAACGTTATCTAAAAACATTTTATCGTGGGATACAATGGCAACAGCACCTGCATAATTTTTTAAAAATCCTTCTAACCAAATAATAGATTCAATATCTAAATGGTTTGTAGGCTCATCTAAAAGCAATATATCGTTATTTTGGAGAAGCAGTTTCGCCAACTCAATACGCATGCGCCATCCACCCGAAAATGTATCAGTCAATTTATTGAAATCTTCACGTTGGAACCCTAATCCTTGAAGTATTTTCTCTGTATCACCTTGATAATTATAACCTCCTAAAATTTCATATTGATGCTGAAGTTCGTTAATATCAACCATAAGTTGATGGTATCCGTCACTTTCATAATCTGTACGCTCTGCAAGTTGGGTATTTATATCATGGATTCTTGCCTCCAAACCTTTTATCTCTGTAAACGCTTCATAAGCTTCTTCAAGTACCGTTCTTCCTAAAACAAAATCAATATCTTGTTTTAAAAAGCCTATTTTAAGTTCTTTATCTGCTGCAATTTGCCCGGTATCTGGTTCCATCTCCTTAGATAAAATTTTAAGCATGGTAGATTTACCTGCTCCATTTTTACCTATTAGCCCTACTCTATCTCCATTTCCTAATTTAAAGGTTATATCTTCAAACAGATATTCTCCTTGAAAAGAAATGGATAAATTGTGAATGTTCATCATAGAAATGTTACTTTAGTTACTGGGCTTTTAATATTAAAACTTATTTTTGTTAAGCGATTGCAAAAATACATTAATTTCTATGTTAAAAAAAGGAACTAAACTATATAGTATAATAACTGGTGCTTGTCCAAAATGTCATGGAGAAAGTATGTATGTTAACAAAAATCCTTATGTGCTTTCTGAAGCCTTAACCATGCACGAAACATGTAGCTGTTGTGGGACCAAATATAAAATTGAACCTTCCTTTTTCTATGGTGCTATGTATGTGAGTTATGCAGTAGGCATCGCTTTTGCCGTAGCTGCTTTTGTGATTTCGTTTTATTTCTTAAATGCCTCTATCAATATTGTTTTCGCCTCTATAATAGGTACTTTAATTGTTTTTATGCCTATTATTTTAAGACTGTCTAGAAATATATGGATTAACATGTTTATGGGTTATGATAAATCTCTTGATAAAAAATAACAAATTTTCAACCTTTTTCAAAGCGTTTAGTATCAATGTCGGTTTCTAGGGGCTGATTAAATTCAATAAAATTGAATAGTTGCTCTGCGACATAAGGCCCTATCATAACGCCTCGGGTTCCCAATCCATTAAGCACAAACATCTTTTTATATTTCTTATGTTGACCAACCAAAGGCCGTCTATCTTTTACTGTGGGACGTACACCTGCTACTTGATTTACCACTTCAAAAGAACAGTTTATTATGTTTTTTAGTTTGTTTAAAAGTTCATTTTTGGCTGAATCTGTAATTTGATTGGTTAAATCTTTCCACTCATAAGTTGCCCCAACTATATACAAATTGTTAGCTAAAGGAATTAAAAAAACGGCTGATTTTAAAACATAGTTGATTTTTAAATCTGGTGCATGTATGATTAACAACTCGCCTTTCGCTGGCACTAATGGTAAGTGATTGAAAAAGGGATTTTGTTTAATCCCAAAACCATCTGCAAAAACAATCTGTTTGGCTTGTATATCATTATAATTAACAATTCTTTCATCCATAATCAAATGATTGAAATCAAATGACTCTTCAAAAAGAATTCCTTTATTTAATAGATCTGTTTTATAAGCATCCATTAAGGTTTTCACATCTATTCTTCCTGTACCATTAACTTCTCCAAATCCAAAGGGTGCATCAATATAATTGTTATCATTTCTAATAACTTTTGAATGAAGATATTCTGAAAGCATGGGTTTGTCTGAAGCAGTAAACCAATCATTTTGCTCTTCAAGCGAAGCAAATTTTCTGTAAACAGGAATTTTATAATCCAGCTTTATATCAAATTCCTTTTCTAAATCAGCATACATAGACAAGGCTATTTGTAATTGCTCTTTACATTTCCATACTGGTGTAAACCGCTTTAAAACAACAGGATTATATAATCCCCCTGCAACTGATGATGATTGTTGCGAGTTATTATCAAAAACAATAAATGATTTATGATGTTTTTTTAATTGCTCGCAAAAACTAATGCCAGCGATTCCACAACCTACAATAATATAATCTACTTCCATAATTATGGCGAATATACGTAGAAATTGGATTTTGATTTAGCTAAAATAATAAAACAAAAATGCCCACTAAAAGTGGGCATTTTATACTATTTATAAATTGCAAGACTTAATAAGTCCACATATCCAATTCAAAATCTCTAATTTTATCTTTAATTCTTTCTGATTCTAGCAGTTGCATTAATGCATTTTCTGCTACGTACTCACTAATTTTCCTATCACCTTGCACATTTTCTTCTTTATAAATATAGCCACTAAAACGTCTAGAATTTAAAATGTGATCGAACGAAAATGGCATAGAACTATTAGCATCATTAAATGACTTGGCTTCATGCAAAACTTCTCTTGCATCTGGGAAAAACACCCAAAATAATTCAACTAAATCTACGTTTTCCGTTCCTATAAAATTAACATCTGGAGCAACAGGAGCTATACCTAACAATCTGTATTTTAATTCAGCCTGTCTTTTATCAAAATACCAAAGTCCTTTAATATGATATTCTGTAATATCCGCTGCTGTAATATCTCTTCTATTGATATACTCTGCAGACAATTCTTCACCTGCATTTATTTGCTCAATACCAAGTTCGGTAGTGTCAATTTTAACCAATGCAGCTTCAATATCTTTTAAAGTTCTTTTAGCAGAAAAATAAGAATCGTCGTATATGTTTTTTATGTTCCCGTTTTTAATGTTCTTCATAAGCACATCGTATAATGACCGTCTATTACTACCAATATTATTAGTATCTATTGGATAATATAAAGGGAAATTAACGCGCTCATCAAGAACAATACGCTCCCATGTCATCTTAGAAAAAAGAATATCCCTATCATCAACATAACCATATTCCAATGGTTTGTCATTATCGACTTGCTTTTGCGCCTCTGTTCTTACGCCAATTTGATCTGGACTTTTAGCATTTAATATATTTGCTTGTGCAAATACACCAGACACTGTAAAAACAGTTGTAACGGTTAATAAAAAACTCTTAATTTTCATCTTGTTATATATTTTAATAGGGTTTTAACCAGACGTGCAATATTATATTAATATTAGTTTGTAAGCTCAATCATGACTGGAGACACTTTTTTAAGTATCACACTAACACCACTAGCTTTAGCTTCAATATCAAATATTTGAACATCTTCTCCACGTTTTGCTTTTAATAAAGCTGCTTTAGCTCTACTGTCAAGTTTATTTCCGTTCACATCAATTGTTGGTTGACCAGGCACTTTAAATTTAAATCCAGTAACATTTAATGGTAATTCAAAATCGAAATCATCAAATTTAGCTCCAATTGTCGAAATTGAAAGGGCGTCACGTTGCATTTTTACAGAACCATCTTCACCTCTTACAGTACCTGTTGGTTTTGGTAAATCTTTAATTCTAAATGTTGCTCTGTCACTAACCGATTGACCATCTATTTTACCTGTTACATTAATAGTAACTTCTCTACCTTGTATTTTTGTAGCATCCATAACATATTTGCTACCACTTACCCGGCTTAAACCTTGGGCTGAAGCATTAACATTATTATCGGCAATACCAGCAAATGAAATAGTCATTGGATTTTTAACACCACGGTAAACTACATTCATTTTATCGGCAGAAATAGTGGCCGCATTTGGTTTTGCAACAGTTGCAAAAGATTGAGATACAGGAACTAGTGTTTCTTTACCATCTTCTAAGAAAATTAGATTACCTTCAATCTTATGCTCGCCAACACCACCGGTGCTAATTTTAAGCTTTACTTTTCCATCTTCTATAGCATATTGGTCTTCAGTGAGTTTCCTACCATCTAAGGTCAACTCAACCCTATTCGGTTTTGTTGTTGCATCTTTACGACCTAATACGATTTGTCCATCGAATTGCTCACCATTAAAATAAGCTGATTTAGATGTTTCCAATAAAGTTGTATACTTATTCATAGATACTTCACTAGATAGTGTTCCTTGTAACATTCTAGATAAGACTTCAGATTCTGTTGTTTTAACATCATTCTGCAATGCTGTCAATTTAGTTAATGATGCTACTAAAGGGAATCCTTTATAATGGTAATCTAGCCATTTCATTTTGACACCATCTCTATTTTTCACTTCGTCTGTGGTAAATTTCGTTTTAACTTCTTTTACAATGGGTTCCATTCCAGAAATAGGTGATAGAATATCTGTTACACCAGATCTAAATTTAGCTATTTCGTCTAAAAACTTTTGACCTTCTTCATCTATCTTGTCTCCTTTAAAGAATTGACTATCTAAATAATCGCCTTTATCCATAACCTCATAATCTGTTGGATCATCAACGGTAGCAACCATTTTACTTTTCAGATTCTCGATATAGCTATCTAAATCATCAGCTAAAACGTGAATTTGCGCCGCATCTGCTTTCAACTTTTGATATTTCTCAGGTTGTTCAGATGCTTTTGTTTCTAAACCAGCTATGAAAGAAGCATTTCTTTGCTCTGTAGCTTGGTTTGTTTCGGTTAATTTTTGGTTCATTAATCCGAAGGCTGAAAGCACTTCTTTAGACATATTTAAAGCTAGCATCGCTATAAATATTAAATACATCAGATTAATCATTTTCTGTCTGGGTGATAAATTTCCTCCTGCCATGTTAATTAGGGTTTTGGGTTAATTACTTGATTTGGGCAAAACACCCCTAATTACTTTTTGTTCATGGCAGATAACATACCTCCATATACACCATTCAATGATGATAAGTTTGAAGCTAAAGATTGCATTTGCTCTTTTAATTTAGCTGCATTTTCAACAGATTCCTCGTTTATTGAAGATTGACGACTTGCACTTTCCAATTGAGCTTTATATAAACTATTCAATGATTCCATTTGTGCCGCAGCTAAAGATAATTCCTCACCATATTTTTTTGTTGCAGCTATAGAATCCACAGTTGGTGCCATACTTTTTGCAACGCCTTCAAAGTTTTTAATACTATCACCAAGGCTAGCCATTAATTCACCATCAATTTTAGCATCTCTTAACAAATCATCCAATTTTTTAGACAATAATCCTTGTGGATTTTCATTTTTTTCTTTTTTAGTTGATTCTCCACCTGCTAATTCTGGATATACTAACGACCAATCTAGATCATTATCGACGGGTTCGAATGCTGAAAGCGCGAATATAATGGCCTCAGTTACTAGACCTAAAGTTAACATAAGGTTACCTGTTATAGGTCCAAACTCAATATGAGTAATTTTAAATAGGGCTCCTATAATAACAATTGCTGCTCCTAGTCCGTAAGCCATGTTCATGAACTTTTTACTTGCTTTTGAATTTGCCATAATTTTCGATTTTTAATTTAAGTACATGTACTTAAGTAGGTTAATTAATAGATTTTATTTACTGATTTGATTAATAATTATTTTTTTCCGTTTTTTGTTACTTGAGTCCCCATGTAATCTTGAACGGTTCTAAATCCTATATAACTTCTTGCTGAATCTCCATATTCATAATCTCTTGTACTTACTTCTAAATAGTAAGCAACATCTTTCCAAGAACCTCCTCTAACAACTTTGCGATTATTCTGTTCGTCATTAACACTTGGGTTAATGGTTGAAAAATATTCATAAGAGTTAGGATCGTATGATGCATTTACCCATTCAGAAACATTCCCTGCCATATTATATAAATTATAATCGTTTGGCTCGTAAGATTTAGCTTCTACAGTATATAATGCATCATCTGCAGCATAATCACCTCTAACAGGTTTAAAGTTCGCCATAAAACAACCTCTATCACTTTTTGTATAAGGCCCTCCCCATGGATAGGTTGCAGCTTGTAGTCCTCCTCTAGCGGCATACTCCCATTCTGCTTCAGATGGTAATCTAAAGTTATTAACCATTGCTGCTCCTTTTCTGGATTTTTGATAAGCATTTTTATTTATAGTTCGCCACTCACAAAAAGCTTTGGCTTGTTGCCAAGTAACACCAACTACAGGATAATCGCTATAAGCTTCATGCCAGAAATAATCATTGTGCATGGGTTCATTATATGAGTAAGCAAAATCTCTTATCCATACAGTTGTATCTGGATATATTTCAATTTCTTCTTTTTTAATAACATCTGAACGTTTTACACCTCTATTCCTAGCGGCTTCTTTAATATCCATGTAGTTATATTGAAACTTGAATTTTTTAACATCCCATGTGCGTTGTCCGTTGTAAGACTCTTCGAGTTTTAAATACATGGTATCCATAACCTCGGTGTAATACTCATCTGGATATTCTGCGGTATCAAAAATTAAATCGATATCACGATTTATTTTTCTACCTTCATAACCAGTTGGTCCTAATCCAGTATAGTTTTCAAACATGTATTTTTCATATACAGACATATTGGCGGTATCTACATCTTTAAAAGCAAACTCACCAATACCACCATCTTCAGGAACTTTGCCTACCTCATCTGCAAGCACTGCAAGTTTTAATCTAATGATAGAATCTCTGACCCAGTTAACAAACTGACGATATTCACTGTTTGTTATTTCTGTAGCATCCATATAAAAGGCTCTAACAGTTACTGTTTTTGCAGGCGCATCATTTACACTTGCAAGATCATCGTCTGCTTTTCCCATTATAAAAGCACCTCCCGGTATTAATTCCATACCAAAAGGCTTTTCAGGATGCCATTTTTTCCCTTGCACGCCTACCAGTTCTCCTTTATCTTTAGAGCCACAACTAGTAAGTAATGTCAATACCGTGGTTAATACTATAAACTTCTTCATATCCATAAGAAAACTCGAGGTTAATTATTTAAGCTTCAATTTGAGAGCGTAAACATATTTATATATTTTTTAAAAAACAACTTTTTATCTAAAAAATTTACGTTTCATCGTGAAAAAATGTCTTTTCACCGATTAAATTATCGATTAAGTACATATTCCACTACACACTATTTCTTCGTAAGGCCTTATACCAGCGATTTGGCACCTTATTATTGCAAGCGTCAAGATAATCTTGATGCATGCAAGGTAATAACGTGTGCCTCTTTAATTTATTATTAACTTCTGATAAAAAAGGGATCTCAATCCACCATCTACCTGTTTTATTGCTCTTATAAAATATAAGCTCTTCAGAATCAATCAAGGTTATAAATTTTTGATAGCTATTTTCGTCTAAAAAAATATCATCTTTTACTCTAAAATTCACCCCTTCTATAAAATACCATATTATTTGTGAGATTAGCATAGATGTAATTTCATCATCTTTCGATGGCTTATATTCATATATCCCTATAGAACTCACTTTATTACTTATACCAGCATAACGAGAAATGGCACAAATTTCCTTGCCATCTAAACCATTAGGTGAATACTTTTGGCTTAAGCTTACTTCGGCTCCCTTTACACAACTTAAATCAATGCTAACCATATTGGCATCCCGCATAACGGGTTCTACTATAGTTATATCTTTTGAAACTTGACCTAATCTATAAGATTCAAAATAAAGTTTATCCATTAAATCTATTTCTTCCTGCGAATTGAAATAGGTTTGATAGCCTATATTAGCGTAATTAAACAGGTTATAGGGTTCATCTAAAATAATTTTACCAACAAAACTGTTGTTTTTTATGGGCTTTGTAGAGTCGCCTAAATTAAAGCTACAATCTACATTGACAATATTAACCATAGGTGTAATATCATCATAAGCTCTATAATTAGCATATGTAAGATCTTGAGAACCACCTACTATAATAGGTATAATCTTTTTTTTAATTAAAATTGAAATGATTGTTTTTAATGCGAAATAGGTATCCTCAACACTTTCCCCCTTGTTAATATCTCCTAAATCTGCAATAGTAGTCGTCCAACTTCCTGGGTACAGGGCATATAGGGATTTACGAATTTCATTTAATTTAAACTCTTCACCTAAATAATTAATGTCGTTTCTATTTTCCAAAACGCCAATAACAACAATATTAACGCCATCTAAATCTGGAATTCCTTTTTGTGCAGAATGAATTCTTAGTTTTCTGCCTAGAGCTTGCGGTGATAGTAACTGATTGTGAGCTAAAACTAAATCTGGTACTGGAGCAAGAAAATTAAAATTCATGAATAGTTTTAGATTATTTACTTTCTAGATTTTTGTAATTCACACAAATATCAAAAGAATAAATGATTTATCATCTACCATTATTGTAAAAAAATCGGATAAAACACAATTATTTCGTACTTAAATACTCAAAAAATTTGCTCTTCAATATTTTACAAAGGGTTTACTTCTTTTTAACTGTCTTTTTTTTGGAAGTGGTTTTCTTTTTGGGAGCATTTTTTTCAATAATATCTTTAACTTCTTCCAAAGTTAATTTCACAGCATCAACCGTTTTAGGCAATTCAATTTTAGTTTTCCCTTTTATAATAGTATGTCTTCCCCATCTCGCCTTTTCAACTTTGATACCCTCTTCTTTCCAATCGTGAACAACTTTATCTATTTCCTTTTGAATTTTATCTTCAATTAACTCTTCAATATCTGAATCAGACAGATTATCCCAATCATATTTTTTATTCACATTAATAAACATATTGTTCCATTTAATAAATGGCCCAAAACGCCCTTTACCTTTTTGAACAGGTAATTTTTTGTAGGTATAAATAGGTGCATCGGCTGCTTCCTTTTCTTTTATTAAAACAATAGCATCCTCCAACTCTACACTTAAAGCATCTACACCAGCAGGAAGCGACACAAACTTGTCTCCAAATTTAACATAAGGTCCAAAACGCCCATTATTTACTTCAATCTCTTCTCCTTTATACATCCCTAAATTCTTTGGAAGCTGAAACAAATCCATAGCTTCTTCGTAAGTAATGGTATTTAATTGTTGGTCTGGACTTAAACTAGCAAATTGCGGTTTTTCTTCATCATCTGCTGTTCCAATTTGCACCATAGGCCCAAATTTACCCAAGCGTACACTTACTTGCTTACCTGTTTTTGGATCGGTTCCTAAAATACGCTCTCCAGATTCTCTTTCCGCATTTTCCTGAACATCTTCTACATTAGGATGAAAATCTTTATAAAAATCTTTCATCATCTTCGTCCAATCTTCTTTACCTTCTGCGATATTATCAAAATCCTCTTCAACTTTAGCCGTGAAATTATAATCTAAAATCTGCTCAAAATGATTCACTAAAAAGTCAGTAACAATCATCCCAATATCTGTAGGCACCAATTTGCCCTTATCTGAACCTACTTTTTCTGTAAGCTGCTTTTCTTTTAAACTTTCATTTTTAAGCGTAAGCTGAACATAGTTGCGTTCGGCACCTTCAACCGAACCTTTTTCCACATAATTTCTATTTTGAATAGTAGAAATGGTTGGCGCATATGTTGACGGACGACCAATGCCTAACTCTTCCAATTGCTTAACCAACGACGCTTCTGTATATCTATAGGGGGCTCGTGTGTAACGCTCTGTGGCGGTAATATAATTATTTAGAAGCTTTTCTCCGGTTTTCATAGCTGGCAACATACCTTCTTGCTCAGTATCTTCATCATCAGTACCTTCTAGATAGACTTTCAAAAACCCTTCAAAAGTTATGACTTCACCATTTGCGATAAAGCTTTCTTTATGTGTTGAAGCACTAATCTTTACATTGGTTCTTTCCAATTCGGCTTCACTCATTTGAGAAGCAATGGCTCGTTTCCAAATTAAATCATATAACCTAGCTTGATCTCTATCTATATCTACAGAATGTGTAGCAAAATCTGTTGGACGAATAGCCTCATGCGCTTCTTGGGCTCCTTTGGTTTTTCCTGTGTAATTTCTAGGCTTGCTAAATTTTACACCGTAGGCACTTTCAATTTCGGCTTTAGCTCCATTTCTGGCTTCATCAGATAGATTTACACTATCTGTTCTCATATAAGTTATTAAACCCGCTTCGTAAAGGCGTTGTGCCATGGTCATAGTTTTACTTACTGAAAAATACAATTTACGGGACGCTTCTTGTTGTAACGTAGACGTTGTGAACGGTGCTGCTGGCGATTTTTTAGCCGGCTTTTTCTCTAGTTCGGCAACTTTAAATGATGCAGATTTATTAGATTCCAAAAACTTATAAGCTTCTTCTTTGGTTTCAAATGTTTTTGGCAATTTCGCTTTAAACGTCTTACCTTCTTCATTTGAAAATTCAGCATCAATTCTATAAGATGCTTCAGCTTTAAAGTTTTGAATTTCACGCTCGCGTTCTACAATTAATCGAACGGAAACCGATTGTACACGACCTGCAGATAAACCTCCTTTTACTTTTCTCCATAATACTGGAGATAATTCGTAACCTACAATTCTATCCAACACACGACGTGCTTGTTGTGCATCTACTAAATCATAATCAATACCTCTAGGGTTTTCAATGGCTTTTTGTATGGCAGATTTGGTAATCTCATGAAAAACAATACGTTTTGTCTTGTCTTTATCTAATTTTAAAGTCTCAGCCAAATGCCAAGCAATAGCTTCCCCTTCCCTATCTTCATCACTTGCTAACCAAACCATATCGGCATTTTTAGCTAAATCCTTCAGTTTTTTTACAACGGCTTTTTTATCTTTGGAAACTTCGTATTTTGGTTTAAAATCTCCTTCTACATCCACGCCTAATTCACTGGAAGGAAGATCGGAAATATGCCCGAAACTAGACTCCACTTTAAAATCTTTTCCTAAAAATTTTTCTATTGTTTTCGCTTTCGCTGGTGACTCAACTATTACTAAATTCTTCGCCATACTTAGGTTTTTGAAGCTACAAATGTATATGAAAAAAACTTTAACTTCCTAATTTTATAAAGTAACTCTATTATTTTCAAATGGAAAAAGCCTCTATTTAATACTTAAAATACAGGCTTTTTTTTGAAATATCAATTAAAATTTTACTCTTGAATGGTTCCTATTTCATCAATAATATGTGCTTCATTGAAACCTATAGATTCTTTATAGATAAAATAAAATGGTAGATAAGCAAAAGACGCTGTTATAAAAACCCCAACAAAACACATAATCATCCCAACCATTTGTGCCAATAACCCCGCAACGAACATTAAACCAAAAGTTATAAGCCATTTTTTATTCCCTAACTTAAATCCAACTTTAACAATATCTGAAGCAGTCATCTCTGGATTAAATGCATAAATAACGTTAATAAGCGCTAAAGGAACCATGGCATAAATTATTGGAAAAACACAGAGCATAGTAGCTAACATGCCTATCCCAAAAGTAATGGCAGCAAGTTTTATTGTTTTTCCTAAATATGGTTTTTTAAAGAAATAAAAATAATCATCAGAGGTTGCCTCATTAAAATCTTTAATCCTACAGATTCTAAAAAATGCAGATTTCAATCCAAAACCAATAATCATAGCAAAAAAAACAAATACTAAAATCATTAGATAAAATGGAATCATTAAAGCGACATTAAAATCTCCTCCTGATTCAAAAGATTCAGGACTTGTTAAGCCCATGCCTATTAAAGGCAAGTACATAAGCACGTAAAAAGGAATCATCAAGCCAAATGTTAACAATAGCATCACCAGCCCTTGAACCCAAGTCTTTTTAAATAATTCTATACTTTGACTAAAAATAGTTCCAAAATCCAAATCTTTAGCGTTATCGATTTTGGTTAATAAAACATCACATTTATTCATATTGTATTAAAAAAAGGTTAGTTAAAAATCGTTATGAGTACCAATTTCATCAATAGCATTTGTTGCGTCAAACCCAATAGCATCTTTATAAATTAAAAATGAAGGCAAGTAAATAATGGACATGGTAAAAACAATTCCAATAAGACACCCCAACACCCCTAACATGGCTATTAATCCGGCAACAAACATAGTCCCGAAAGTTATTAGCCATTTCTTGTTCCCTAAAGCAAAACTAGCTTTCACGATTTCCATCTCACTTAAATTCGGATTATTAGCCAATATAACAGCAAAATATGATAATGGCACAAATACATATATATAAGGAATAAAACATAAAAATTGAGCAACAGTCGCTATACCAGTATAAATAATTCCTAGCATAAATACTTTAGTAAAATACTCTTTCTTAAAAAAATAAAAATAATCTTCAGGTTCATTCTCACCTAAAACAATTTGCTTACAAATTCTATAAAATGCTGCAACAAATGCCAGATTTAATGTAGCTACAAGCATGTTTTGAGGAATTCCATAAATGGCACTTGAAGAATAAAACCTAGCTACAGCTTTAAAATCAAAACCTTCATTAAAAATATCTTGATTTAAAACAGGAGCTAAACCAATTAAACTAAACAAAAAGCTTATACAAATCACTGAAATTAAAACAAATAGCACCACAACCAAACCTTTTAACCAAACTTTTTTAAACAATTCAATCGAGTCACTAATAATATTTCCATAGTCTAATTCCTTAGCGTTATTTATTTTGTATAATAAATTATCTAGTGTATTCATTTTGTATTTAATTATAATCAACCCCAAAGTAAATGCTTTTCTTAAAATATTTAACAAAAAATTATCTCATTTTAAAATATGACAGTTTGTCATAAAACCTAAATAAGTTGTATCTTTGCACACTTATTGACTGCGAACCCTTTCAGTAAATTATGGAAAAAATAATAGACGAAAACAAACAAGGAGACACTCTTATTTTAGAGCCACAAGAAGGTAACAACCGTAAGCTTTTTATTGAAAGTTATGGCTGTGCCATGAATTTTAGTGATAGTGAAATTGTTGCTTCTATTTTAGCTACCGCTGGTTTTAACACCACACAAAACCTTGAAGATGCCGATTTGGTTTTAGTAAACACTTGTTCTATTAGAGATAAAGCAGAACAAACCGTGCGTAAACGTTTAGAAAAATACAATGCTGTAAAACGAGACATTAATCCAAAAATGAAAGTAGGCGTATTAGGTTGCATGGCCGAACGACTTAAAACAAAATTTCTTGAAGAAGAAAAAATAGTCGATTTAGTGGTTGGCCCCGATGCTTATAAAGATTTACCTAATTTGTTAGCCGAAGTCGACGAAGGTAGAGACGCTATTAATGTCATACTTTCTAAAGAAGAAACCTATGGCGATATTTCTCCGGTACGTTTAAATAGTAACGGCGTTACCGCATTTGTCTCCATAACTCGTGGCTGCGATAATATGTGTACGTTTTGTGTTGTACCTTTTACTAGAGGTCGGGAACGCAGTAGAGATCCGCAAAGTATTATTGAAGAAATTAACAATTTGTGGAACAGAGGTTTTAAAGAAATTACCTTGCTGGGGCAAAATGTAGACAGTTACCTTTGGTATGGTGGCGGGTTAAAAAAGGATTTTGAAAAAGCTTCGGATTTTGAAAAAGCAACGGCTGTAACTTTTTCAAATTTATTAGAGCTTTGTGCTAAGACACAACCTAAAATGCGTATCCGTTTTTCCACTTCAAACCCTCAAGATTTAACGCTTGATGTTGTTGAAACCATGGCTAAGTACCATAACATTTGCAATCACATCCATCTACCTGTACAAAGTGGTAGTAATCGCATTTTAAAAGAAATGAATCGTTTGCATACGCGTGAAGAATATATGGCATTGATAGACAACATCCGTCGAATCATTCCTAATTGTGCCATAAGCCAAGATATGATTGTTGGTTTTCCAACCGAAACGGAAGCAGATTTTCAAGACACCGTATCCTTAATGGACTATGTGAAATATAATTTTGGATATATGTTTACCTATTCTGAACGCCCTGGAACTATGGCACAACGTAAAATGGTAGATGATGTCCCTGAAGAAGTAAAAAAAAGACGCTTACAAGATATTGTAGACTTGCAACGCGAACATAGTGAGATTAGAACTAAAGAGCATTTAAATACTATTGTTGAAGTTTTAGTTGAAAAAGAATCAAAAAAATCCAACACCCAGTGGTCTGGAAGAACACCTCAAAACATTGTGGCTGTTTTTCCTAAAGAGCATTATAAAGTAGGTGATTTTGTAAACGTAAAAGTAACCGATTGCACGAGTGCGACTTTAATTGGAGATGCAGTTGGTTATTCTGAAAACAATTAATTTAAAAATGGAATCAGTACAAGCTATAAAACAACGTTTTGGTATTATTGGCAACAGTGCTACCTTAAACCGTGCTATTGAAAAAGCCATACAAGTAGCACCTACAGATATTTCTGTTTTGGTAACCGGAGAAAGTGGTGTTGGAAAAGAAAGTATTCCAAAAATCATCCATCAATTATCTCACAGAAAACATAATAAATATATTGCCGTAAACTGCGGAGCTATACCAGAAGGCACGATTGATAGTGAGCTTTTTGGACACGAAAAAGGTTCCTTTACAGGAGCCACCCAAACCCGAGAAGGGTATTTTGAAGTTGCTGATGGCGGTACTATTTTTTTAGATGAAGTTGGTGAATTACCACTAACCACACAGGTACGCTTATTACGTGTTTTGGAAAATGGCGAGTTTTTAAAGGTAGGTTCCAGTAAAGTGCAAAAAACCAATGTCCGCATTGTGGCCGCCACGAATGCCAACATGTTTCAATCTATTGAAAAAGGCTCTTTTAGAGAAGACTTATACTATCGCTTAAGCACCGTTGATATCCATTTACCTCCTCTGCGAGAACGCCAAGAAGATATTCATTTATTATTCCGAAAATTTGCTAGCGATTTTGCTATTAAATATAAAATGCCCACTGTTAAATTAACAGATGCTGCTATTGAAATTCTTTTAAAACACCGTTGGAGCGGAAATATTCGTCAGTTAAGAAATATAGCGGAACAAGTTTCCGTTTTAGAAGAAAACAGAACAATTTCTGCGGAAACCTTAAAAGGTTATTTGCCAACTGCTGGAAGCAATTTACCCGCAGTAATAAAAACATCAAAATCAGAAAGTGATTTCAGTAGTGAAAGAGAGATTTTGTACAAAGTGTTATTCGACATGAAAAGTGATTTAAACGATTTAAAAAAACTCACTTTAGAACTCATGAAAAATGGAAACACCAAAGATGTTGAGAAAAACAATGAAAGTTTAATTCAAAAAATTTATGGCAATAATGAAGAAGAAGATTATGAAGAAGCCATAGATGATTCTGAGGTTTTATCTATCCCAGAACAGGCAAATATAACTTCTGAGATTTCCAATAAACCAGACAAATATCATTTTGCTGAAGAAATTGAAGAAGAAGAAACCTTATCGCTTCATGATAAAGAATTGGAATTAATAAAAAAATCGCTTGAACGTCACGACGGAAAGCGTAAATTAGCAGCTGCAGAGCTTGGTATTAGCGAACGAACCTTGTATAGAAAGATTAAACAATATGATTTGTAATTTTAAGTTTTATTAAGACAAATCATCATCATACTTATATGAAACCATTCAAATATATTTTACTACTAATAATAGCTTCAAGTACTGTAAGCTGTGGGTTCTATTCTTTTACTGGAGCTTCTATATCTGCTAAAACCAAAACATTTCAAGTCAATCGTTTTGAAAACAATTCGCTATTGGTAGAGCCTGGACTAGAAGTAGATTTTAGAAATGCACTTATTAATCTATTGGAAAACCAAACCAATTTAACCAATGTAAATTCCAATGGTGATATTGTTTACGAAGGAGAAATAACAGAATATAGAATTTCGCCCACTACGGCTACCGCTCAACAAACGGCTGCCCAAAATAGATTAACTATTACCGTAAAAGTTCATTTTTACGATAAAAATGACGCCGAAGCCGAGTTTGAAACCCCATTTTCTTTTTTTTATGACTATGCGGGGAGTGACCAATTAGTAGGTAGCCAAAAATCCACGGCCATAGATGAAATTTTTGAACGTATTACTCAAGATGTATTTAATGCATCTTTAGCCAAATGGTAGCTAAAAACATTGAATTTAAGTAATTTTTGAACAAACAAGAGCTAACATATTTATTATCAAATCCAGCTAATATTACTGGATACCAAACGGATGCCATACATTCATTTATTGAAGCATATCCTTATTTTCAATCGGCAAGAGCCTTATATTTAAAAGGCTTAAAAAATCAAGAAAGTTTTAAATACAATCAAGAACTTAAAACAACAGCAGCCTACACCACAGATAGAAGTATCTTATTTGACTTTATAACTTCCGAAGCGTTTATCCAAAACGAAATATCGCAAGTCATCAAACAAAATGACGAACACCTAAAAAAAATAGAAGTATCTATGGAAGATATTTCAATAAATAAACGTGTTACTATTGATGATAAATTAAAACAACAAATTATAGACACTACGGGTGTATTGGACCCCACATTATTTGAGCCTAAAGAACAACGTATTAAAAAAACCATACCTTTTACTTTAGATACTTCCCAAGCCATTGAAGATACTACAGAAGATGCTGAACCTTCTGATATTTCTGCAAGCGATATTTTAAAACTAGGAAAACCTTTAGAGTTTGATAAAACCGAATCCCATTCGTTTACAGAGTGGCTTAAGCTAGCCAGCTTTAAACCAATAAAAAGAAATATTGAAATTAAAGTTGAAAAGCCTCAAACAGAAAGCAATGAACCTGAAATTTCAAATGAAATAAAAACTGAAGAAGATTTCGAAAAGGCTAAAAAGTTTCAGCTAATTGATAAATTTATTTCACAGAACCCAAAAATAGATCCTAGAACACCTGCCAATCTTAAACTCAATCTGGCAAAATTACAGAATATCCAACCAGAAGAGTTAATGACAGAGACTTTGGCCCGTATTTATGTGGAACAAAAAAACTATTCAAAAGCAATTCAATCTTATAAAATTTTAAGTTTGAAATATCCAGAAAAAAGTAGTTTCTTTGCAATCCAAATTAAAGCAGTAGAAGAATTACAAGAACAAAATAATAAGTAATAATGAGCACATTTTCAATATTTTTAGTCCTAATTGTTATCGTAGCATTTTTATTAATAGTTGTAATAATGGTACAGAACCCTAAAGGTGGCGGGTTATCATCATCTTTTGGCGGTGGCGGTACTCAACAATTAGGAGGTGTAAAAAAAACGACAGACTTTTTAGACAAAAGTACCTGGACATTAGCAACCATTTTATTGGTATTAATCTTAATATCCAATGTGGCCATCAACAGAGGCGTTCAAAGTGTCGATTCTAAAGCTTTAGATACCGATACAACAGCACAACCTTTGGAGCAAACATCTCCAGTTCAACAGCCTTTACCAAACACAACAAATAGCGAACCAACAACGACTCCATCAAATTAGTTATAGGTTTCTTTAAAATAAATAAAAATGCCAACTTAAGGGTTGGCATTTTTATTTCTGCAAGTTTGTCAGTTTATAGCTATTGGCACACTTTTAGACTATTTAACAACATTAAATAATAACTTAAATAATTTAAAACGTATAATCATATGGGATTAAACATTAAACCATTAGCAGATAGAGTTCTTATAGAACCTGCTGCCGCTGAAACCAAAACAGCTTCAGGAATTATCATTCCAGATAACGCTAAAGAAAAACCACAAAAAGGAACTGTAGTAGCTACTGGAAAAGGCACAAAAGATGAGCCTATTACTGTTAAAGTTGGCGACACCGTGCTTTATGGAAAATATGCTGGTACAGAACTTAAATTAGAAGGCAAAGACTATTTAATTATGCGCGAAAGCGACATATTTGCAATTATTTAATAAGAGCTGTCTTGCCGCACTTGATGTGGAATTCACAAAAAAACAAACTATAATTTAAATAGATTCCTGTATTCGTAGGAATGACAAAAACTAAAAAATATGGCAAAAGATATAAGATTTGATATTGATGCTCGCGATGGTTTAAAACGCGGTGTAGATGCATTAGCCAATGCAGTAAAAGTAACATTAGGTCCAAAAGGACGTAATGTCATTATTAGCAAAAGTTTCGGTGCGCCTCAAGTAACCAAAGATGGTGTTACTGTAGCAAAAGAAATTGAATTACAAGATCCTCTTGAAAATATGGGGGCTCAAATGGTTAAAGAAGTGGCTTCTAAAACCAATGATTTAGCTGGTGATGGTACTACAACTGCTACCGTTTTAGCACAAGCTATTGTAAAAGAAGGTTTGAAAAACGTTGCTGCCGGCGCAAATCCTATGGACTTAAAACGCGGTATCGACAAAGCTGTTAAAGCTATTATTGAAGATTTAGAAAAACAAGCTAAAAAAGTTGGTAACTCATCTGAAATGATTAAACAAGTAGCTTCTATTTCTGCTAACAATGATGATACTATTGGTGAGTTGATTGCTACTGCTTTCGGCAAAGTTGGCAAAGAAGGTGTTATTACTGTTGAAGAAGCTAAAGGCATGGAAACCTATGTGGACGTTGTTGAAGGTATGCAGTTTGACAGAGGGTATTTATCACCTTACTTTGTAACAGATGCCGATAAAATGATTGTCGATTTAGATAATCCATATATTTTATTATTCGACAAAAAGATTTCTAACTTACAAGAAATCCTTCCTATCCTTGAACCAGTAGCACAATCTGGTCGCCCATTATTAATTGTTGCTGAAGATGTTGACGGACAAGCACTTGCTACGTTAGTAGTAAACAAATTACGTGGTGGATTAAAAATTGCTGCTGTAAAAGCTCCAGGATTTGGTGACAGACGTAAAGCTATGCTTGAAGATATTGCTACTTTAACTGGAGGAACCGTTATTTCTGAAGAAAGAGGCTTTACTTTAGAAAATGCTGACTTAAGTATGCTTGGTACTGCTGAAACTGTAACCATTGACAAAGACAACACAACCATTGTGAATGGTTCTGGTAACGCTGAAGATATTAAAGCACGAGTAAACCAAATTAAATCTCAAATTGAAACAACTACTAGCGATTACGATAAAGAAAAATTACAAGAGCGTTTAGCGAAATTAGCTGGTGGTGTTGCTGTGCTTTATGTAGGTGCTGCTAGTGAAGTAGAAATGAAAGAGAAAAAAGACCGTGTAGATGATGCTTTACATGCTACCAGAGCTGCCGTTGAAGAAGGCATTGTTGCTGGTGGTGGTGTTGCTTTAGTAAGAGCAAAATCAGTTTTAGAAAAAATAACTACAGAAAACCTTGACGAAACAACTGGTATTCAAATTGTAGCTCGTGCTATTGAAGCACCACTTCGTACCATAGTTGCTAATGCAGGTGGTGAAGGCAGTGTTGTAGTAGCTAAAGTTATGGAAGGCAAAGCTGCTTTTGGTTACGATGCTAAGACTGAAACCTATGTAGATATGTTGAAAGCTGGTATTATTGATCCTAAAAAGGTAACTCGCATTGCTTTAGAAAATGCTGCTTCTGTTGCTGGTATGATATTAACTACCGAGTGTGCTTTAATTGATATTAAAGAAGATGCTCCAGCGATGCCAGGCGGTATGGGTGGTGGTATGCCAGGTATGATGTAATCAAGAACCTCGACATACAAATATTAAAAAACGCTTCAATTTATTTTGAAGCGTTTTTTTTGGATCTTACAATAAGCATTTTATATATAAAATGGTTTTATCTTCCTCCTGGAGGGCAATTTGCCTTTAAATAATTAGTATATAAAGCCCTTAAATGTTCCGTAGTACCTTCGCCTTCATAAATACTATGGGTACGATTTGGATACGCCATAAACTGAAACTGTTTGTTGTATTTTACCAACTCGTTAATTAACATTTCGGCATTTTGGTAATGTACGTTGTCATCGCCTGTGCCGTGAATATATAATAAATTACCTTCCAAACCTTTAGCATAGGTTATTGGAGAACCTTTAACAAAATCTTCCCTATTTTCTTGTGGCAAGCCCATATAACGTTCTTGATAAATATTATCATAGGTTAATTGATTGGCTACAGCGGCAATAGCGATACCTGTTTTATAAATTTCCGGATACCTAAACATTAAATTTAAAGTTGTAGAACCTCCACCACTCCAACCCCAAACGGCTATTCTTTCTGGATCGACAAAATCCCATTTTAAAATTTCTTTGGCCGCCATAGCTTGGTCATGAATGTTAATTTGCCCTATGTTTCTATAAATAGATTTACGCCATTCGCGTCCTTTTGGTGCAGGCGTTCCTCTACTGTCTAAAGAGATGTAGATATAGCCATCTTCTGCCATATCACCTTTGTAAAGTCGATTGCTCCCTATATCATAATTATCTTTCACAGTCGCGCTAGCTGGCTCGGTATATACATAAAATACTACTGGATATTTTTTAGCTGGATCAAAATCTGTTGGCTTTACCATCCATCCGTCCATTTCAACACCATCAGCAGTGGTTACTTTTATAAATTCTTCTTTAGGTGCTTCTTCTAATTTAGCGATATTGGTTTCAATACTAGCTTCTATATTAACTGGTTTTTGATCTTTAAATGATATTAATTCACTTGCAGGTCTTGTATAATGATTTGAAAACGAATGAATAGCATAGGCTCCCGTAGGCGACACATCATAACTATGAGTTCCTTTTAAAGATTTTGGGCTCACCAATTCTAATTTACCTTTACCATTAAGCTTGGTTTTATAAAGATAGCTCTGCGTCGCATTATCTGGTGATGCCATAAAATATACATTCCCATTCTTGATATCAATATATTCCAAATCGATAAAATCATAGTCTCCTTGAGTGATTAGGTTTTCCTTTTTCCCTTCTAAAGACACATTATATAAATGTCTCCACCCATCTTTCTCTGAAGCCCATAAAATATTTTTACCATTGTTGTACCAAATAAAGTTATTTGTAAAGTCAATAGTATAAGGGTTTCCTGCTTGGTAAATATCTACCCAAGCCTTATCAGACTCTTCATAGACAACTTTTGAATCGCCAGTTTTAGAATCGGACATAAAAAGTTTATTCTCATTTTGCTTTCTATTCAATTGCTGAATCAATAATTTCTCAGTTGAGGGCACAAATTCCATGCGAACAATATAATGTTGGCGTGGATCGCCTGGAATATCTATCCACTTTGTTTTAGCATCGTCAATAGATACGACGCCTACCCTACAAGAGGATGGTGTTTCACCAACTTTAGGATATTCAATGGGAATAGGTTTTGAATAAATAGAATCTGTATTATTAATCATGTAAAACTTCTTAATATCACTCGCATCAATCTGCCAATAGGCAATGGATTTACTGTCTGGACTCCATCGAAATCCATCTCTACATGCAAATTCTTCTTCATAAGCCCAGTCAAACGTTCCATCAATTAAGGTCGTAGAACCATCTGTTGTCAATGCTTTTATCTTTGAAGTACTTAAATCTTCAACATAAACATTATTACCACTTACATAAGCCACAGATTTTCCGTCAGGAGATATTTTAGCAAACATAAGCGAGGATTCTGGCAGGATTTTACCAATTTGTTGCAACTTCCCTGTTTCAAAATTCAAAATCCAATAATCCCCTTTCGTGTTAATTCGCCATACCCGTTTGGTATTGGTAAGTAATAACACTTTTTTTTCGTCATCTGAGATATTAAAATAACTTACTGCAAGTGGTTTTTCACTTCCTTCGGGAGTTAATTGTTCTTTCGATATTAAAACTTTAGAGTCATTTGATGGTAAAGAGTAAAGAACAATATTATTATTTTCTATACGGTAATACGAATTGCCATCATTAGACCATTTAAATCCACCTTGCGAAAATGCCTGAAGGGATATTAAAACAAAAAAGAGAAGAGTAAAAAAGATGTTTAGCTTCAACTTAATATTAGAAGCTATTTTAAATAAACACATATCAATATATTTTAATTGTAAAAAATTCAATCTTTCATTGTGAAAGCGCTCGAATTTAATATTTTATTTCTACTTCAAGGTTATTTTAATTAGGCTTTAACAATAATATATTACAGGTATTATTTAAACCAACAACATAGATACATATAAGGGCCTTCAATTATTTTTATTTAAATCAGAACCTTAAATTCTTGATTATTTCATCTATTCGTATGGGTTTTTCTTGTTCTGGTATTCTTTCAGAAAATTCTTTTTCAACTATCTCTTAAATTGTTAAGTCTATATCTTTATACAAACAATATCCGATAATAGTAATAGTATGGAATAAGTGCTTTGTCATCACCATGTCTACTTTCAATGATTTTTCACAAAATCATTAATAAAACCAAAACATTATCATTTCTTTTCAGCTTCATTCAAAAAGAAATCACCCATCTTTTTAAAAGTGTCTTCATTGAATGTAACGGGACCATGTTGCCCTTCTGGTACAGAAATAAATTCAGCCAATAATCCCTTGTCTTTTAATGCATCAGAGAAAAATACGCTTTGGCAATGTGATACTACATTATCAGCTTCCCCATGAATTACCAAAAACCGAGGGTCATTGCTGTCAATAAATGTCATAGGACTAATGAGTGCCAACATATCTAAATTGTCTGCGGGATTCCCTTTAATTAAAGCAGCTTCAGGAGATTTGTCATCTTTGGTGGTTGCACAGTTTTCCATACGTGTAAAATCGATGGGGCCAAACCAATCAACCACAGCATCCACTTTACTGCTTACATGGGTGTAGTCTCCTAAATTGCCTTCGATATCAACTGTTTTATCTCCAACTGTAAATGTTTTAACCCCATTGGTGGTTCCTGCTAACGATGCCAAATGACCACCTGAAGAAAATCCGGTGATACCAATAAAAGACGCATCGATATGATATTTATCAGCATGGGCTCTTACATAACGAATGGCAGCCTTCACGTCATTAATTTGAGCAGGATACATAGCATCTCCACTCGATCTGTGATTAATCGAAATAACTGCAAAACCGCTATCAAGCAACGGTTTCCCCAAGGCTTGAAAGCCGGCTTGTTTCATATTATTAGCATACCATGCACTACCATAAATAACAATAATCGCTTTGTATGTAGGCTTCTCCATATTAGGCAAGTGAATATCAAGCTTATGGTAGACATTATCATCATGGGCATAATTTAAATCGAGCCATTCTTTACCGGCATTTTGTCCAAAACTGTTCATAAAAGAACAAGTAGAAATAAGGATTGTTAAAATAGATTTTTTCATGGTTTTAGGTTTGTTGGATTTTTACTGGAAACGAAGTTAATCAATTTTGTTCATAAAAAAAGCCCAAACTGGTTAGTTTGGACTTTTAAGATTATTAGTCCTTATGGGCATCAACGACCGATGCATCCCTATAACGACAACATTCACTTATACTATTATAAACCTCATCTTTCGCTTTTAGGTTCTTTGTATCATGCCCCACAGCAACAATATTCTTTTCAATGTCTTTTAAATTGGTTTTGCTGTCATCATAAATCAATTTTAATTCATGTGTTTGCACATTCCAAATAGCGCTTTTTACGCCTTTCGTTTTTATTCCAGCTTTCTCTATCCTGGCTTTGCACATTAAACATACACCATCAACTTCTATGGAAGCTTTTGCATTCTTGTTTTGTGCGTATGTTGCGACTCCTATTAGCATGACTGCTATTAATATTAGTTTTTTCATTTTTTCTATTTTTCATTTTTATCCTCCTCATAAGAGAGAGAATCTGTTTATAATTAAGTTTTTTATTCATTCAGATTCCTGCCTTTGCAAAAAAGGCAAAAGGGCATTATTCTATTCTAAATCGTAATCCAGCATAATACATACTTCCAAAAACAGGACCATATACAAAAGTGGTATCAAAATTCACTCCAAAAGGATCATCTGCTGCTAAAATAGGATTTTGTTGCCTTACATTGGTCATGTTTTCTCCTCCAATGTACACTTCAAATGAACTAGAAAACACTTTTGTTATTTGTGCGTTTAAAGTCGATACTGTGGGTGTACGTTCTGGTAACTGATACTGAATTGGGTTTGTTGATGTTGATGAAAACCTTTGATTCCCCATCCAATTAAAAGTAGCATCAAACTTCCATTGAGAACCATTGTCTTGCAAATGAGTTTCATAAGATGCATTGGCAAACAAACGATGTTTTGGTGTTAATGGTTTTTCTAATTTACCTGAATGATATTGCGTTTGTACATCATAAAACTTATAAGCGGCCCTTACATCGAAATGCTCAAACATATTATAATTAAATTCTAGTTGAAAACTATTCGCATAGCTTTTTCCACCTAAATTATAAAAATTGACTTCTTGTGGATTTTCAAAATCTACTACCACTTGATGGGTGAAATCGGTTTTATAATAATCTAATGTGACATCGGCTTTTCTGTTGAATAGATTAAATCCCTGTAAAAAAGAGAGGCCGTAATTCCAAGCAATTTCAGGATCTAATCCATAAATCTTTCCTGTAGTATTTAAAATATTAAGGGTTCTTGAACTTGCAAAAATATTCTGGTTTTCTGCAAAAATATTAGCACTACGCTTACCTCTTCCAAACGATGCACGCAACGCTGATTTTTCCCAAGGTGTATATCTAGCATGCACACGAGGTGTAATAAATGTCCCTAATAAATTATGATAATCTATTCGAACACCTGCTGTCATATTAAATTTATCAACGTCATCATAATTGTATTCAAAAAAACCACCAACAGAATTCTCAGTTCTTTTATAATTTGAAGCTAAGTTTTGAGCATCTAGATACTCATCATAATGGTCGTATGTATAACTAACTCCTGTTTTTATTTTGTGTCTAGAATCACTAATTATAGAATTGTAAATAGCATTAACATACAAACTATTTTGAGTGATATTGTATTGTTTTAAACCAAAATAAGACTCTTGTTCATGACTGCTATATGCAGTTTGAACACCAACACTTTGCCAAGGAATTTCTGGATTAACATAACCAAATTTCGCCGATACCTCATAACGTTTGGTATCAATTTCACTACCCCAAGCATTGGTTGTTAATTTATCGGTTTTAGGGTCGAAATTTAATTGTCCCGTTTGTTTTTCATCATTTAAGAATTTCAAATTTATAAAACTTACAAAACCTTTTTCCGCATTGGTATATTGCCAACGGTTCATAAGATTAATTTGATTGAATTTTGGCATATCCAAAAACCCATCATTATTCACATCATGTTCTGCATTATGAGTGTTTCCGTGAATATATAAACCTGTATACCACTTATCACTCACTTTGGTATTTACATGCGTATTCAACTCTAAACGCTCACTAGATGCTCCATAAAGGTTTACAAATAATTTATCATCAGTAAAAGGTTTTACTAGTTCGGCATTTATTTGTCCCGCAATACTTTCGTAACCATTCACCACACTTCCAGCACCTTTGGTAATTTGAATACTTTCTACCCAGGTACCCGGAATAAAACTCAATCCAAATGCTTGCGAAGCCCCTCTTACGGTTGGAATATTTTCGGTAGCTATCAAAATATAGGGACTTGTGAGTCCTAACATTTTTATTTGTTTTGTACCTGTTACCGCATCAGCAAAATTCACATCGATAGATGGATTGGTTTCAAAACTTTCAGACAGGTTACAACAGGCCGCCTTTAACAATTCATCGCTACTTACGGTAAAGGTATTGGCTGCTTGCAAAAAAGATTTTGTTGTAGCTTGCTTTCTAGACCTTATGGTAATTTCGTCCAAATTATCGGTTGGTCGCAACCAATGATGTACCATTTTAGGCTCAGTAATGGTTAAAGTATCTGTTTTAAAACCCACATAACTAATAATGAGTTTTGTGTATTCTTTTTTATAATCCAAAGAAAACATCCCGTCAATATTTGTTACTGTACCAATAGTGGTGTTGAGCCAATATACATTAGCTCCAGCCAGTCCTATATGCTCATTTTTTTTATTTGCTTCCATAATCATCCCAGTAATTTTTTCTTGGGAAGACATTAAAAAAGGAAGTATTAATAGTATATATAGCAATTTGTTCATGTCAATCGATATTAGTATGTCTTAATCGTAACGCATTGGCTATAACAGACACCGAACTAAAACTCATGGCTGTCGCCGCTATCATTGGTGACAGCAAAATACCAAAGAATGGAAATAATATTCCAGCTGCAATGGGTACCCCAATACTATTATAAAAAAGGGCGAAAAATAAATTCTGTTTGATATTCCTCATGACTTTTTCACTCAAATTATGAGCTTTTACAATGTCATTTAAATCCCCTTTTATTAGCGTTATTGTGGCACTTTCTATAGCCACATCAGTTCCTGTTCCCATGGCAATTCCCACATCACTTTTTGCCAAAGCGGGTGCATCATTAATACCATCACCAGCCATGGCAACTCTTTTCCCTTCATTTTGCAATCGTTCTACTTCGTTTAATTTATCTTCTGGAAGCATATTCGACTTAAAACCTGTGAGATTTAAAGTGTCTGAAACGGCTTTGGCCGTATCATGATTGTCGCCTGTAAGCATGATAACATCAATACCTTTTGATTGTAATTGAGAAATGGCGTCTTTACTAGTCGCTTTAATTTTATCACTAATTACTACGTAACCAATCGTAACAGCATCAACGGAAAGCAATGAAACTGTTTTGCCTTTTCTTTGATATTTTTTCATATCATCTAAAAATTCATCTGGAATAACTGAATGTACACTCTGCATTAATTTTTCGTTTCCCAATGCTATGTACTTACCATCAATTTTAGCTGTAACCCCTTTCCCTGTCTCAGAATTAAAGTCGGTCACTTTTAATAGTTTGATTTGTTTTTCTTTACCATACTTTACAACTGCTTCTCCTAAAGGATGCTCACTCATTTGATTGATTGAAACCATAAACTGCAACACATCACTTTCACTATATTTTGCAGATTGGTGGCCAATCTTTTCTATGGATGGTTTACCTTCGGTTATAGTTCCTGTTTTGTCAACAATCAATACATCAATCTTATTAAGCTTCTCTAAAGCCTCCGCATTTTTAATTAGAATACCAGATTTTGCACCTTTACCTACCCCTACCATAACAGACATGGGGGTTGCCAATCCTAACGCACAAGGGCAGGCAATGATTAACACCGCAATAGCATTTACAAGAGCATAAACGTATGACGGTTCTGGACCAAAGAATTTCCAAACAATAAATGTGATTATGGAGATAATCACGACTATGGGCACAAAATATCCTGAAATTTTATCTGCCAATTTTTGAATAGGAGCTTTACTTCTACTGGCCTTATTGACCATGGTTACAATTTGGGACAGAAGTGTATCTTCACCAACCTTTTCGGCTTTCATTAAAAATGATTGGTTGCCATTAATAGTTCCCGCACTTACCTTGTCGTCTATTGCTTTTGAAACAGGTATAGGCTCTCCTGTAATCATAGATTCATCTACAGAGCTTTCCCCTTGTGTCAATATACCATCCACCGGGATTCTATCCCCTGGCTTCACTCGCAACGTATCACCAATTTTAATTTTATCTATTGACACTACTTGCTCTTCTCCATCAACAACTTTTACGGCTTTATTTGGTGCTAATTTGAGCAGTTCCTTTACAGCAGAATTTGTTTTGCTATGTGCTTTGGCCTCTAACAACTGCCCTAACAATACCAATGTTAAAATGACTGTTGCAGCTTCAAAATACACATGAACGGTACCTGTCTCTGTTTTAAATTGATCCGGAAAGAGGTTAGGAAAAAACATACCAAAGACACTGAACAACCAAGCGACTCCAGAACCAATACCCACAAGCGTGAACATGTTTAAATTCCAAGTTACCATGGATTTATAGGCACGTTCAAAAAACATCCAAGTTGCATAAAAAACAACTGGAATGGACAATGCAAACTGTACCCAATTCCAATCCTTTAAATCCAAAACGTGATATAGAGGATTGTTTGGAATCATTTCGGACATGGCTATTAAAAAAACAGGAAGCGTAAAAGCTACTGAAATCCAGAACTTTTTAAGAAGTTTTTTATAGGTTTTAACTTCAGCAGAATCTTTAGCTTCAACTGGGATCAAATCCATACCACATTTTGGACACGAACCCGGCTCATCCTGCTTGATTTCAGGATGCATGGGACATGTATATTCTGTATTCGAACTTTGATTTGTATTAGCTTCTTCAACTAAGTCCATCCCACAAACAGGGCAATCTCCAGGCTTATCGTATGTTTTCTCACCTTCGCAATGCATGGGGCAATAGAAAACACCGTTACCATTTCTTGTACTTTTTTTGCTATCTTTTTTATGAAGAGGTTCCTGAGGCCCCTCTCCTGGAAGACCGATATTGTAATGTCCCCCCATTTCCTTTAAAGCATCTTGGAATTTTCCAATAGGAATATGAGCTTCCATTTCTATAATGGCTTCAGCATTTTCTAAATTTACTGTTGCGTGTATAACACCGTTTACTTCATTTAATTTTCTTTCAACAGAGGTTCTGCAACCATTACAGGTCATCCCTGTAACTGTATATGTATGTTTCATGATTTTAATTTGAAAAATTATTAATTTAAGAAACCCACAAATTATAGGGGCTTCTTTATTCCATTAAATTAATAAAAAATCAAATGATAAAAACTTGATCCAAAACCTGAATGTCGGCGACCAAATTGGGAGGAGAATAATTTTTATGGGGAATAACTTGTTCTGGTAAACCTTCAAAAAGATTTCCGAAGGAATAAACAAAAGAGGTAAAGAATAGTTGCTGATGAAATTTTAAATTCTCAAAAGATACAATCTTTAATTTATCTTGGCCTTTAATAAGCTCCACTTCGTTTTTACAACAATGCTTAGTCTCTTTTTCAGCGGTTTGCGATTTATACATATCCATAGCACAACCTTTAACTTTAGCAAAAACAGCGGTATCAACTAATGAATTTCCGCAATAATGTTTTTCTATAGTAAAGGACATGGTAGACACTAAAACCAAAAGTGCCAGGGTAAACGAGAACGCTTTATATAATATATCTTTAATCACGTTGCAAAGATACAAAAAAGTGAAGTTTAAATGAATTTTTATACTTTGATTAACATCTTTACGGTTTCAATTTTAATAATAAATGCTAGTAATAAAAGCCATAATAAAGATTGGTTGAATTAAAAACATATAATAATCTTCTCGTATTGGGTTCATAACAAATTAGAACCTCATTAAAATAATTAAAGCTTTTTAAATACTTTTGCCAAAAACTTTTGACGACATGATGTTTGAAACACTAAAACCACAAATTGAAACCATACTTTCACACAACAAAAATTCAGTTGATGAACGGTTACTAAATATTTGTAAATTGTTAGAAACTAATGTATCTCATTACAATTGGGTGGGTTTTTATTTTAGAAATGGTAAAAAGGAAGAACTCATTCTAGGGCCTTACGTAGGCGCTCCAACAGAGCATACCGTAATTCCTTTCGGAAAAGGCATTTGTGGCCAAGTGGCTGTTAGCAATAAAAATTTTGTAGTACCAGATGTATCGGCCCAAGATAATTATATTGCTTGCAGCATCACCGTAAAAGCCGAAATTGTAATTCCCATTTTTGTAAATGGGGAAAATATTGGTCAGATTGATATCGACTCCAACACACCAGATCCTTTTACAGAAGCTGACGAACGCTTTTTGGAGTTTGTTTGCGCTAAAGTTTCCGAAATTTTATAGTTGTTAACAACTCCACTCTTTAGTTAAAAAAACGATATGTTTTTTAAAGTTTCAAAGCACTTATTTTTTGGTTTAAATAATTACTTTTGCAACTTAATATAACACATCAAAAATGAGCAACGAAAAAAAGATTAAATCTGCTTTAATCTCCGTATTTAGCAAAGACGGTTTAGAACCTATTGTAAAAGAATTAAACCACCAAGGTGTAACTATATACTCTACAGGAGGCACACAAAGTTTTATTAATGATTTAGGAATTGATGTCGTTCCTGTTGAAGAAATAACCTCCTATCCTTCCATTTTAGGTGGTCGAGTAAAAACGCTACATCCAAAAGTTTTTGGTGGTATTTTAAACAGACAAAACCATTCTGGCGATGTTGCTGAATTAGCGGAATTTGATATTCCTCAAATTGATATCGTTATTGTTGATTTATATCCTTTTGAAAAAACAGTTGCTTCTGGTGCAAGCGAGCAAGATATTATTGAAAAAATTGATATTGGAGGTATTTCACTGATCCGTGCTGCTGCTAAAAATTTTGCTGATGTTATATGTGTGTCGTCTGTTGATGACTATGCTGAATTTTTAGAACTCATTGTTGAAAATAATGGCTCCATTTCTGAAGAAAACAGAAAGCGTTTTGCCGCAAAAGCCTTTAACGTGTCTTCACATTATGATACGGCTATTTTTAATTACTTCAACAAAAATCATGAGGAAGCCGCTTTAAAAATTAGCGAAACCAAAGGGAAGGTACTTCGCTATGGCGAAAACCCACATCAAAGAGGTTTCTTCTTCGGAAATTTTGATGAGATGTTTACTAAACTTCATGGTAAAGAATTAAGTTATAATAATTTATTAGATGTTGATGCTGCCGTCAATCTGATTAATGAATTCAAAAAAGACGCGCCAACGTTTGCCATTTTAAAACATAACAATGCTTGTGGTTTTGCCCAAAGCAAAACTATCCACCAAGCTTATGTGGATGCGCTAGCAGGCGATCCCGTTTCTGCATTTGGAGGTGTTTTAATTAGTAATAGTGCCATTGATGTTTCTACCGCTCAAGAAATAAGCAGCTTGTTTTGTGAAGTAATTATTGCACCATCGTATCATGCGGAAGCCTTAGAAATCCTTAAAGAAAAGAAAAACAGAATTATATTAATTCTTAAAGAGGTTGAACTTCCACAAATGAATGTAAGAACTTGTTTAAATGGTATTTTATTGCAAGATAGAAATAATGCTACAGATACTATTGAAGGTTTAACTTATGTTACAAATACTAAGCCAACAAAAAACGAATTGGAAGATTTAATATTTGCTTCAAAAATTTGCAAGCATACAAAATCCAATACGATAGTTTTGGTAAAAAATAAAAAATTATTGGCAAGTGGCACAGGACAAACAAGTCGTGTCGATGCTTTAGAGCAAGCCATACACAAAGCAAAAACATTTAATTTTGATTTAAATGGAGCGGCTATGGCAAGTGATGCTTTTTTCCCGTTTCCTGATTGTGTCGAAATCGCTAAAAATGCTGGTATTTCAGCAGTCATTCAACCAGGTGGTTCTATAAAAGACCAATTAAGTATTGATTTTTGTAATGAAAATAATGTTGCTATGGTTATGACCGGAACACGTCATTTTAAACATTAATAAGCTACACTAACCGCGCAAAAATAAAAAGAGCACTATCAAAAATAGTGCTCTTTCTCATTACAGTCAATTCTCACCTCAATTTAAATCTTCTATTATGCTAACCCTAACTTATTCATTTTAAAAAAATTAATTAAAACACAAATAAATCCCTTACTTAAATGATTTAATTATAGATAGTAGTTACAATAAAGCTATTCGATATATTAAGATAACCAATTGACATATTACCGCTATTATTAGGAGGAATATTAAATAATCTGACAACTTTTTTCGAGTTTTAGTTTCACCTATATTCATTTGATAGTCATTTTTTTTGTCCTTATTGTTTTTTCGAGAATACATGCATTATATTTATTCTTGTATAAATGTATTGTTTAATACATTTATACAAGAATAAATAGGCATGAAGCAAGAATTTTTATCCATAAGAACCTATAAATAGAGAACTAAATATTGTGTGAAGATTCTTGAAATAAGTTTGCCTATTAAAAACCAGCAATGCGATAGGTAATTCTACCATTCTGATTTAAAAAAGCAAATGAATCACTTAAGCGTATGTATCTTTTTTGTGATATCTTTATAAGTATCACTTAAAGTAACTTTATGATTTCCAGATAGTATAATAAGATTGTCAGCAAGTATAATTTCTACTATTTTTTCTGTATTTACAATGTAATTTCTGTGAGTTCTACAAAATATAGAAGTATCCAGTAATTTCAGGATTTTTGTTAATGATATTAGAATTACAAATTTTTCATTTTCCGTAATAATATTGCAATATTTCTCCTCTACTTCTATATATATAATATCTGTAATAATGACCTTTTTTAAGGATTTCCCTTTTTTAATAAACAAGTACTGGGAACTTATAATGGTATCTTCTTGGTCACCTAAAAACACATCGGGTTGCGCATAAAACTTTTCCACAGCCATTTCTAGGGCATATAAAATTTCCAACTCATTAAAAGGCTTCATTAAGTAGCTAAAAGGCTGAGTTAATTTAGCTCTTTCAAATATTTTTCGATCTGTAGAACTGGTTAAAAAAACAAATGGCTTTGATGCATTTGGACTAATACTAATGGTTTCAGCAAATGAAATTCCATCTGGGTTACCATTTAAAAATATGTCTATAACTACAATATCAACTGTACTATTATAAAACAGTTCCAAGGCATTTTTAAAACTTGTGGCAACACCTACAATAGTATAATTATTCGCCGTAAGGACTTGCACTAAAGCATCGCTTTCTGCAGGGGTATCTTCAACGATTAGTACATTTACGCTATCCATTACAATACTGTTTTAGGTAAAGATACAATCATTTTTGTTCCTTTTCCCAATTCACTTTCAATAGAAAATTTGCCGTTATTTTTTTTAATCATCGATTTACATAACTGCAAACCTAAACCGGTGCCAATAATGTTTTCATTTTCTTTTTTAGAAAGCAAACCAGACTCTTTTAGAAGCTCTAAACGTGTTTCTTCAGACATTCCAACACCTGTGTCTTCAATAACTATATCACAATACCCTTCATTGACATCTTGTGTATAGATTTCAATTTTCCCATCGGAATTAGAAAATTTTATCGCATTATCCAATAAGTTACGCAATATAATTTTCAATGACTCTTGGTCAGCAAAAACCATGTCTTTTTTTAATACTTTATTTTCGAAATCTATATTGCCTTCTAACATTATAGGTTTATAGTTATAGGCTATTTGCTCTACTATAAAAAACAAGCGAATTGATGTTATCTCGAAATAGGATTGTTTCGTTTGTAACAAAGCCCAGTGCAATAAATTATCCAACAAATTGTACGCCCCATTTACAATGGCACTATTATTTTGCAACAAATTGCTCAAGGCATTTAAATTACCAGATTCTAAATTATCTAATAATTTAGCCTGACTTGTTTTTAAGGCATTAACCGATGACCGTAAATCGTGACTTACAATAGAGAAAAGTTTATCTTTTGTAGCGTTTAATTCATCTAACCTTTCCTTTTGTGCCACTATAATTTTATTGGTTTTTATTTTCTCTCTGTAAAAATAAATGATTGTAGTTAACAATATTAACAGCACTATAGCCGAATAAAACAATCCATTTCTTTCAACTGTTTTTGCCTTTTTTTCGGCTTGTAATAAAGTAACTTCTTTTTGTTTCTCCTTTATTGCAAACTCTTTTTCAAGTTTAGCTACCTCATAAATCTTATTTTGATTATTTAATGAATCTTTCCATTGCTCACTCTCTTTTCTATAAATTAATGCTTCTTTAAAATTTTTACGATTCTCTTCTACCACGGCCATATTGAAAGCTGTATTTCGTTTAGACTGAAAATCTTTAACTTTTTCAGAAAGCTTATATGCTTTTTCAAAATAAGAAATCGCTAAATCATCTCTATATTGTTCGTAATATAAATTTGCAATATCACCATATGTCCTTACCATTTCTAAAGTATCTTGAGACTTTTCTTGCAATATTATACTTTTAAATAGATAGTATTCCGCATCATTAAACTGTCTTAAATGATGATAACATAAACCTAAATTTTTTAATACAATACTTTTTTTAAAATAAAGATTATTTGATGATTTTAGTAGTCCATCTTTTAAATAAGGTATTGCTTTTTTAAATTGGTTTTGCTCTAAAGCTATTTCTCCTAAGCGTAATTTAACCAAATCATAAAATTCAAATTGACGGGATATCTGATTAAATTCCTTTTCGGCCTCTTCAAATAGGTCTTTCTGATTAAAACTATAGCCTCTAAAATAATGGGTATAATCCTTAACTTCAGTATTATTTTGTATTGTGTTTAGCTGCTTCATGCTATACACCAAAGTAGAATCCCAGTTTTTTTCAATAAAAAACAAAGCGGCATCGTGAAAATAAGCATGTGATTTATACTCGGTTGCCTTATTCTTGATTTCAATATCAAACAACTCCTTTTCCTGTTCCTCTTGAGAAGAGAGTGCGTTTACCGAAAACAGGGCTATCAAAATTAATGAGACCCTAATTTCAACCTTTATATGCATAGGGATTTTCATAAACACAAATATATCTAAAAAAATAACCATAAGCTCTTACCTATGGTTATTTTACTTATAAGAAAAACTAAATTCCTCTATGCTTGACTTACTGTAGTAACAGTCCCTCTAGAAGATACAGGATCTGTATCCCAAAGATATGTTTGTATTTGAACTAAATCAGCTCGTGGATTTTCAACAATAAAATCAATACGATAAGCATCAAAAATTTGGTATCTTACCTCTGGTTCATCATAAATTATAAAAAAATCTAATTCCAGCTCTCCAGAGCTTGAAATAACATATTGTTTATTGACTCCCGAAAAATTGGGATTCTCTGAAGCTGCCACAAAAACGACTGCACTAACTTGTAAAGCACCTGTGTCACTGAAACTCACTTGTACAAGTGGTCCAAAAGGTTTTTTACTAGTTGAATTAAATGCAAAACTGATTTGGGCATCTAATTTTTGAATATTAAGAATGTTGCTTTCCGGAATAGGTTGACCCGGTACTACTGATAGATTTAAGGTTGTATTCATTTCTTATGTTTTAGGTTAATAAATTTTGTCCCAATATTAAATGCTTTAAGAAGCATTTATACTAGCAATAGTATAAAAAATATCGACAAAAAGCAAATAAAATAGATTAAATGCGATTTATTACTTTATTTAATAAAAGAATGACAGGTTCAAATCCACTAAATCAATGAACTATTTTACTGAATTTTGAAGTCTCTCTAACTTCGAAATTTATTTTTCAACTATCAATAATAAACCTCATTTTTTTTCAGTAGTTTTATTACTTTTACAATCCGAAACCTAAGGGCTTTTTAATAACTTCATTAATAACAGATAATACATGGGCTTTTTCGACTTCCTAACCGAAGAAATTGCAATAGATTTAGGTACTGCAAATACACTCATAATACATAACGATAAGGTAGTTGTTGATGCTCCTTCCATAGTTGCCAGAGATAGAATTACTGGAAAAATAACAGCCGTTGGCCAAGAAGCTAGCTTAATGCAAGGCAAAACCCACGAAAACATTAAAACCATCCGTCCACTAAAAGATGGCGTTATTGCAGATTTTGATGCTTCAGAGCAAATGATAAGTATGTTTATTAAAAACATTCCAGCATTAAAAAAGAAGTTTTTTACTCCAGCGCTTAGAATGGTTGTTTGTATACCCTCTGGAATTACTGAAGTTGAGATGCGTGCCGTTAAAGAATCTTGTGAACGAGTTAATGGAAAAGAAGTATATTTAATACATGAGCCTATGGCTGCGGCTATAGGTATTGGAGTCGATATCATGCAACCAAAAGGAAATATGGTGGTTGACATAGGGGGTGGTACTACAGAAATCGCTGTTATTGCACTTGGTGGTATTGTTTGTGATAAATCAGTAAAAATTGCTGGTGATGTTTTCACTAACGATATTGTTTATTATATGAGAACCCAGCATAATTTATATGTTGGTGAGCGTACTGCCGAAAAAATAAAAATTCAAATTGGTGCTGCGACTGAAGATTTAGATCTTCCTCCAGAAGATATGAGTGTTCAAGGACGTGACTTATTAACTGGAAAACCAAAACAAGTTCAAATCTCTTTTAGAGAAATTGCTAAAGCTTTAGATAAATCTATTTTAAGAATTGAAGATGCCGTGATGGAAACGTTATCTCAAACACCTCCAGAATTGGCTGCCGATATTTATAATACTGGTATTTATTTAGCTGGTGGTGGTTCTATGTTAAGAGGTTTAGACAAACGCTTATCTTTAAAAACAGACCTTCCTGTTTATATTGCAGAAGATCCTTTAAGAGCTGTAGTTAGAGGAACAGGAATTACACTTAAAAATTTAGCTAAATATAAAAGTGTCTTGATAAAATAGGCTAATAAAACATGCAACAAATTGTAAATTTTATAATAAGGAACAAAACGTTTTTGTTATTCTTGTTGCTGTTTTCTATTTCTATTTTATTTACTGTTCAATCTCATTCTTACCATAAAAGTAAGTTTATAAATTCCGCTAATTTTTTAACTGGAGGCGTTTATAATTCAATTAACAATATTAGTGAGTATTTTTCTTTAAAATCTCAAAATGAGATCTTAGCAAAAGAAAATAATCGTTTAAAATCGATTCTTTATAATCATAAAACCAAGCGCGATTCTTCATATATTGATAGCATCTCTTTTAATACGTCATACAAATTTACTACTGCCAACATTATAAAGAACAGCTACAACACTGTTAACAACGTATTATTGGTCAACAAAGGAAGCAAAAACAACATTAAACAAGACTTTGGAGTTATAACTGATAAAGGTATTTTAGGCATTATAGACCAAACATCAAAAAATTACGCAACTGTTCTATCAGTTTTAAATTCTGAAAGCAACATTAGTGCTCAATTAAAAAATTCAAATCAGTTTGGAACCTTAAAATGGAATGGTAAAAACCCGAAATATACACAACTTATAGACATTCCAAAAAACGCAATTTTAAAGAAGGGAGACACTATAATAACTTCAGGTCGCTCATCTATTTTCCCAAAAGGAGTTCTTATTGGAACTATTAATGATTTCAATTTAGATCAATCTGAAAACTCATACATTATTAACATTGAACTTTTTAATGACATGACCAATATTGAGCATGTATATATTATTGAAAACGTCAATCTACCAGAAATAAAAAAACTACTGAATGAATAATGTTATTTCAATACATAGCGTTCGGTTTTTGGTACTTGTGTTTTTTCAGGTTCTAATTTTTAATCACATTAATTTTTATGGTTACATAAATCCGTATCCATATATTTTATTTATTGCTTTTTTCCCTATAAGGCATAATAGAATTTTAATTATTACTTTAAGTTTTCTACTAGGCTTATCGGTGGATTTATTTCTAGATACAGGAGGGATTCATGCAGCGGCTTGTGTTTTTATTGCTTATGTAAGACCTATAATTTTAAAATTCTGTTTTGGAACTATTTATGAGCATCAAAACATAAAGTTTGATACTGTTGAATTTGGTTCAAAGCTCACCTATTTTACCTTACTTACTGTAACACACCACTTTGTTTTATTCTCATTAGAAATATTTAACATCTCAAAAATAATTTTAGTGCTTCAAAAAACGTTATTCTCAAGCATTTTTACTATATTAATGTGCATGATTATAACTATTATTTTTACTAGAAAAAACAAATGAGGCAAGTATTACTTTTCATAATTATTGGAATAACAGGAGCTACTTTTATTGGTAGACTATTTTATTTGCAAATTTATTCTACTGGTGATCAAAATTTGTATGATGATAATGCCATACGAAAAGTATATGATTATCCTAAACGTGGCTTTGTTTATGATAGAAATGGAAATCTTTTAGTTGATAATCAGCCATCTTATGATGTTATGTTTATTCCTAGGGAAGTAAAACCATTAGACACTCTTGATTTTTGCAAGCTTCTTAAAATTACCAAAGAAGACTTTATAAAAATATACAATAAAGCCTATCATTATTCTCCCAGGCTACCCTCTGTTTTTATTCCTCAATTAACCAAAGAGGATTATGCAGCTTTACAGGAAAAAATGAGGAAGTTTGAAGGTTTTTACATCCAAAAACGATCATTAAGACACTATCAAACGACTATTGGTGCGAATGTTTTGGGTGATATAGGCGAAGTAAATA
This sequence comes from Confluentibacter sediminis, assembly GCF_003258355.1. Lineage (GTDB taxonomy): Bacteria > Bacteroidota > Bacteroidia > Flavobacteriales > Flavobacteriaceae > Confluentibacter > Confluentibacter sediminis. Next base: position 89,631 of record NZ_QKPO01000014.1, read on the forward strand.
ATGCCATTATTGAAAAAAACCCTTATTATAACATGGGTGACCTTATTGGCAAACAAGGCATCGAAATATCATACGAAGAAGTATTGCGAGGTGTAAAAGGGATTAAATTCATTCAAAAAGACCGTTTTAACAGAGATCTGGGGCCCTATAAAAATGGCATTTATGATACGCTCCCAAAGCAGGGAAAAGATATTACCATAACTATTGATGCCAAACTTCAGGAATACGGTGAACTCTTAATGCAACATAAACGAGGGGGTATAGTAGCCATAGATCCTTCATCAGGCGAAATTCTGGCTATGGTTACGGCACCAAGCTATAACCCCAATTTATTAGTAGGGAGAGACCGCTCAAAAAACTTTACGAAACTTTACAACGATACCATTGCAAAACCTTTATTTGATAGAGGTTTAAAAGCTCAATATCCTCCTGGCTCACCATTTAAAGTTTTGAATGCGCTCATTGGTTTACAGGAAAAAGTAGTGACTACGGAAGATAAATTTTCTTGCAGAATGGGCTATTATTTAGGTAGCAGACGTCTTACAGGATGTCATAGCCATTCTAGTCCCTTAAGTATGAATGATGGCATTGCACAATCTTGCAATGCCTATTTTGCGAATGTTTACAGACGCATTATCGACAAATATGATAAAGCAGATGAAGGCATGGATGTTTGGAGTAACCATGTAAAAAGTTTTGGTCTAGGTAATTATTTAGGTTACGATTTAAAAATTGGAAACAAAGGGAACATTCCAGATGGTGCTTTTTATGATAAATGGTATGGTGAAAATAGATGGTCTTCAACCTACAACATATCAAATTCTATTGGGCAAGGTGAAGTAGAAGCAACTCCTATTCAATTAGCTAATATGATAGCTGCTATTGCTAATCGAGGCTATTATTACACGCCTCATATTATTAAAAGCATTGAAGGTGAAGCTATAGATGAAAATTTTACCACGCCAAAGTACACCACTATTGACAAAGAAAATTTTGAACCTGTAATTCATGGGATGTTTGATGTTTATAATAAGGGAACAGCCTCAACACTCCAAGTTCCTGGCATAGAAATTTGTGGAAAAACAGGAACGGCAGAAAATTTCATAAAAATTGATGGCGTAACAACCCAATTGACAGACCACTCTATATTTGTAGCGTTTGCACCAAAAGATAATCCTAAAATAGCTATTGCTGTTTTTGTTGAAAACGGTTATTGGGGAAGTCGTTTTGCAGGGAAAATTGCTAGTTTATTAATAGAAAAATATATAAAAGGAGCCATTACCAGAACAGATTTAGAGGACTGGATTTTAAGATATAGCTTAGATCATGAATATGAAAAACCCTATTCTGGAGAACCTTTTGGAATAAACAGAAATTCTACACTGGAAGTAGTTGATGATATAGAGTACAATAGGCTTAAAGAGCAGTTAAAACATTTATCTAGTTAATGGTAGAGGCTCAGAAATATTTCAAATTCGATTGGATTACCATTTTTCTATTTTTTTTACTTGTTGGTTTTGGCTGGCTGAATATTTTATCGGCATCACATACAGGGGAAACTATTGATTATCTTGATTTCTCCCAACGCTATGGAAAACAACTAATATTTATTTTTCTAACCATTGGTTTAATTATTATTTTATTAGCCATAGAATCTAAGTTTTACGAACGTTTTTCTAGCATTATTTATATTATTTCAATGCTATCACTTGTAGGTCTTTTTATTTTTGGAAAAAATGTAAATGGTGCCACATCTTGGTACGGCATTGGTGGTATGACATTTCAACCCAGTGAATTTGCCAAAGCAGCTACCGCACTAGCCGTTGCTAAGTATATAAGTGATTTAAATACTGATATTAAAAGGATTAAAGATCAGATTACTGTTGTAACTATTATAGCAATTCCAGCTATTTTAGTATTGCTTCAAAAAGATGCTGGAAGCACATTGGTTTATGGCTGCTTTATATTTATATTATATCGTGAAGGCTTATCCCCAGCGTATTTATTAATTACTCTATCACTCATTATTCTCGCTCTCTTCTCTCTAAAGTTTGGAGTTTTAGCAACTTCAATTACCTTGAGTTTAATTGTATTAACACACCATTTCATAAGAAAAAGAAAGCCTTTAATTATTCAACCAATCTCTATCATCATAGGAAGTATTTTACTCTCTTATGGTGTTAAATACTTTTATGACAACATATTACCTTTTCATCAAAAAGATAGAATCACCATTTGGTTAAGCTTAGAAAAAGATCCTGAAAAACTTGAGCGTATGAAAAAAACCATCGCTTATAATTTAAACGAATCAGAAAGAGCTATAAGTTCTGGTGGATTAACAGGGAAAGGTTTTTTAGAAGGTACTAGAACCACAGGTAAATTTGTACCAGAACAAGATACCGATTATATTTTTAGTACCGTGGGTGAAGAATGGGGGTTTATAGGAAGTACTATGGTTGTTATATTATTTGTACTTCTTTTAATGCGGATTCTACATCTAGCAGAATTACAAAAGTCACAGTTTAGCCGTATTTATGGATATAGTGTCGCTGGTATTATTTTTATGCACTTTTTAATTAATATTGGTATGGTAATGGGTTTAATACCAACTATAGGCATACCATTACCTCTTTTTAGCTATGGTGGTTCAGGACTTTGGGGGTTTACTATCTTATTGTTTATTTTCATAAAGTTAGATTCAGACAGAATAAATCAATGGTAAAGTATATTGTTCTTGCTTGCTGTTTTGCAGCTATTGTTGGTTGTAATAGTGCTAAAAATATCCTTGCTAAAGAATCTTTTTCAGTAGAACAAATCAGATTAATTACATCTGCCGATACTCTAACACCTATGAGGATTTTTAAAATAACAAATAAACAAGATTCCTCATTATTAAGAACAAAAAGCCAATATATTAAACCAGATTCAACCAATATTATTCTGCAAACATTTATAAAGAGACTTCATAGAACTGTTACAGACAGTATGTCCTTAGGCGTGGGCATCGCAGCACCGCAAGTTGGTATTTTAAAAAACATAATTTGGGTGCAACGTTTTGATAAAGAAAATTTCCCTTTTGAAATTTACTTAAACCCAAAAATCATAAAGTATTCTGAAAAAAAACAAGTTTGTAAAGAAGGCTGTCTCTCTATTCCAAATCGTTCAGACACTCTAAATAGCAGAGCTTATTCTATTTTAATGGAATATGACACTATGAAAGCTGACCATTTAACTGAAACTGTAGAAGGTTTTACTGCTGTTATTTTTCAGCACGAAATAGACCATTTAAACGGTATTCTTTATTTAGACCATCTTAGCAAAGATGTTATAGATGCTAAAAAGAATTAAAAGCTATTGTTTTTAAGCAGAAATAGCTCATTTAATCCCTAATCAATGGCATTGTAGTACAACGCAATAATCCTCCTTGTTTACCTATTTCAGCATAAGGCACTTCTTCAACAGTAAATCCTTGTTGACGAAGCCAAGTATTTAATCTTGTAAAAGTTCTTTCAGAAATAATCACATCTTCAGAAATAGAAAAAACATTACTATTCATGTTGTACATTTCATCTTTAGTAATTTCAAATACATTTTTATTTCCAAAAAAATCAACTAACCAATTATATTCGCGTTCAATTAAAAAACCACTTTTATGAATAATGGCTTTCCCCTTTCCTAACGGTTGAAAACAGCAATCTAAATGCAAAGCATTTTCTTTAGCATTGGTATTGGATTTTTTCAACTCAAAAGCTTTGACTGTTTTTTCTGGAAACAATTCTTGGATAGCAATAACGGCATCCATGTTGGTTCTTGCAGTAATATAATCGGCATAATCTTCACCAGAATAAGTACCAATAAAAATATAATCACCCCAAGGCATAACATCACCTCCTTCTACATGGCATTCTTTTGGTAAAATAATTCTATTCTTTCTATCAACTTGATTCCAAACATACCTAATGGCCTCAATCTCTCGTCCTCTATCAGGTAAAATATTGGCTCTTATTATTTTATCATCAATAACAAAAGCAATGTCTCTCGAAAATATTTGATTACAGTTTTTAATAACATGCGGTCTAAAAACCTGAACATCATATTTTTTAAAAACGGTCTCAAGAGCATCCATTTCAAAAATCATATCTTCTTCTTTTGGATAAATACCTAATAAAACACTCTCTATACTTTTAGGATCATAACAGTCCTCTACTTTTGGAACCGGACCATTACTTTTTGCCGTACCTAAAATAACCGTTCGCAATCGTGATATTTCGTTTTTTATATTGAGCTCTAGCATACTGTAAATATAAAAAAGCTCCACAAGTAAACTTATGAAGCCTTAATAATTTATTTTTAAATAACTGTTATCTATTTTCTATTGGAACAAACTTTCTTAGTGTTGCTCCTGTATATATTTGTCTTGGTCTACCTATCGGTTCTTTGTTTAAACGCATTTCACGCCATTGAGCTATCCAACCTGGCAAACGCCCTAAAGCAAACATGACTGTAAACATATCCGTTGGGATACCCATAGCTCGGTAAATAATCCCTGAATAGAAATCAACATTGGGGTATAGTTTTCTATCTACAAAATAGGAATCTTCCAAGGCTTCTTTTTCAAGACCTTTAGCGATCTCTAAAATAGGATCTTCAATTCCCAAATTACCTAATACATCATCAGCTGCCTTTTTAATAATTTTAGCTCGGGGATCAAAATTTTTATAAACACGATGTCCAAAACCCATTAATCTAAATGGGTCTTCCTTGTCTTTGGCTTTAGCCATATACTTTTTAGTATCGCCATCATCATTTTTAATAGCTTCAAGCATTTCTAAAACTGCTTGATTAGCACCGCCATGAAGTGGCCCCCAAAGGGCGGAAATCCCAGCAGATAATGAGGCAAATAAGCCTGCATGTGAAGAACCTGCTATTCTTACTGTAGATGTAGAACAGTTTTGTTCATGGTCTGCATGTAAAATCAATAGTTTATCAAGAGCATCAATTAAAATTTTATTTTGAAGATAGTTACCATTGGGCTGTCTAAACATCATTTTTAAAATATTTTCAACATATCCCAAAGAATCATCTCCATAATCTAATGGCAATCCAAGCTTCTTTCTATATGTCCAAGCTACTAAAACCGGAAATTTACCCATAATTTTAACAATAGCTTTATACATATCAGCCTCCGAATTCACATTAACTATCGATGGATTAAAAGCTGTTAAAGCACTCGTTAGAGAAGATAAAACTCCCATAGGATGCGCCGTTTTAGGAAACGCATCTAATATTTTCTTTACATCTTCATCTACAATCGACTGTGCTTTAATATCATTGTGAAATTTATCATTTTGTTCTTTGGTAGGTAGTTCTCCAAAAATCAAAAGATAAGCAACTTCCAAAAAATCGGCTTTCTCAGCTAATTCTTCAATGGTATATCCTCTATATCTTAAAATACCTTTTTCTCCATCTAAAAAAGTAATACTACTTTCGCAAGAGCCTGTGTTTTTGAAACCTGGATCTATAGTAATTACCCCATCTGATAACGTTCTAAAATTAGAAATATCTATTGCCAATTCATTTTCTGTTCCTTCTATTACCGGAAGATCTATTCTTTTTCCGTTAACTTCAATGCTAGCAGTATTTGCCATGTTATATTATTGATGTTTATTATTATTTTTTATTTGCTAATTTACGAAATATCTCATGATTATTAAAGCTAATTTATGCTAGGATTTAGCAATTATTATATTATTAAAAATGATGAATTAAAAAAGGTGATTATTAAGAAACAATCACCTTTTTTAATCATATTTAAACCGAAATGTTATTTTACTTTAAACGCTTTTTCTTGAGGGAAATAAGCAGTTTCTCCTAATTCTTCTTCAATACGAAGTAATTGGTTGTATTTAGCCATACGATCACTTCTTGAGGCCGAACCTGTTTTTATTTGCCCACAATTTAAAGCCACTGCTAAATCCGCAATCGTATTGTCTTCAGTTTCTCCAGAACGGTGAGACATTACAGATGTATAACCAGCATTTTTAGCCATGTTTACGGCAGCAATGGTTTCTGTTAAAGACCCTATTTGGTTCACTTTGACAAGAATAGAATTTGCAATTCCTTGCTCAATACCTCTTGATAAACGCTCTACATTAGTAACAAACAAATCATCTCCAACTAATTGGACTTTATCACCTATTTTATCAGTTAATAATTTCCAACCTTCCCAATCATTTTCATCCATACCATCTTCAATAGATATAATTGGATATTTTGCCACTAATTCAGCTAAATAGTCAGCTTGCTCAGCAGAAGTTCTTACTTTACCTTTATCACCTTCAAATTTGGTATAATCATATTTTCCATCAACATAAAATTCAGCAGAAGCACAATCTAATGCAATCATAACATCACCACCAAATGTATATCCAGCTTTTTCTACAGCTAATTTAATAGAGTCTAAAGCATCTTCTGTACCACCTGCTAATGTTGGAGCAAAACCACCTTCATCACCAACGGCTGTACTTAAACCTCTGTCATGCAACACTTTTTTAAGATTATGGAAAATCTCTGTTCCCATTTGCATGGCGTGTGTAAAGTTTTTAGCTTTAACGGGCATAATCATAAATTCTTGAAACGCAATTGGCGCATCACTATGTGAACCTCCATTGATGATATTCATCATAGGTACAGGAAGTGTATTTGCAGAAACCCCACCTACATATCTATATAATGGCATGTTCAATTCTCCTGCTGCTGCTTTAGCAACGGCTAAAGAAACACCTAAAATAGCATTAGCACCCAATTTTGATTTATTTGGAGTCCCATCTAAATCAATCATGATTTTATCAATAAGGTTTTGTTCAAAAACAGACATACCCAATAATTCTTGTGCGATAATTGAGTTGACATTATCTACTGCTTTTAAAACCCCTTTACCCATATATGCTTTTCCACCGTCACGCAATTCTACTGCTTCGTGTTCACCAGTTGAAGCTCCAGAAGGCACTGCAGCTCTTCCTAAAATATCATTTTCTGTTACTACATCAACTTCTACAGTTGGATTTCCTCTCGAATCAAGAATTTGTCTTGCGTGTATATTTATTATTGCACTCATAATTAGTTATTTTTAAAACTTTTATACTTCAAATTTACGGTTAAATCCTCTTTAATTTATGATGTTATCAAAGAATTTATTAAAATTACGCCTATAACGTTTTAGTAACTATAATCCTTAAAATAAACTTATTTTTAAAGGTTCACTTTTTTTATATTTTCTATGAATTGATCAAAGAGATATGATGAATCATGAGGTCCAGGGCTTGCTTCCGGATGATATTGAACCGAAAAGCAATTTTTAGATTTCATAGATAATCCAGCAACGGTGTGGTCATTTAAATGAACATGTGTGATTTGCAAATCTGGATGTGCTTCAGCCTCTTCTCTATTAACCGCAAAACCATGATTTTGAGATGTTATCTCACCTTTTCCTGTATTTAAATTTTTTACAGGATGGTTTATGCCTCTATGTCCATTGTGCATTTTATATGTAGAAACGCCATTTGCCAAGGCAATGACTTGGTGACCAAGACAAATACCGAATAATGGCAAATCTCTTTTAATAATCTCTTTTGCTAATTCTTGAGCTTCCACTAAAGGTTCTGGATCCCCTGGCCCATTTGACAAAAAATAACCATGAGGTTTAAAAGCTTCCAAATCTTCAAACTTTGCATTGTATGGAAACACTTTAATATATGCATCTCTCTTTGCTATATTTCTAAGTATATTTTTTTTGATACCAATATCTAACGCCGCCACTCTATAGGTTGCATTTTCATTGCCAAAATAATAAGGCTCTTTAGTCGACACTTTTGAAGCCAATTCTAAACCATTCATATCTGGCACTTCAGAAAGTTGCTTCTTCAAACCTTCAATATTATCCACCTCTGTTGAAATAACCGCATTCATAGCCCCATTATCTCTAATATAGCTTACCAAAGCTCTGGTATCTACATCTGAAATAGCTAACAGATTGTTTTTATCTAAAAATGATTCCAATGAACCTTCAGAATCAACTCTTGAATATTCGTAACTAAAATTTTTACATATTAAGCCTGCTATCTTTATAGAATCAGACTCAACTTCCTCTGCATTTACCCCATAATTTCCAATGTGTGCATTGGTAGTTACCATTAATTGACCATAATATGAAGGATCTGTAAAAATTTCTTGGTAACCAGTCATTCCTGTATTGAAACACACTTCCCCAAATGATGATCCTTGTTTGTTTCCAACTGCTTTACCGTAAAAAATTGTACCATCCGCTAGAAGAATGATGGCCTTTTGTCGTTTTTGATATTTCATGTGTTCGCTTATATTTTTTTAAAATTGTCACATGTTACCACCATATGATTTTTGTCTATTTCTAATAAATTATGGGTTATGGATGGTTTCATTTCCTAAAAAAGTTTTACAAAATTGCATAAAAAAAAGGATAAACTAAAATAGTTTATCCTTTATATTTTAAATGTTTTTAACATTTATTCCTCTTCTTCTTTTGTCGCTTTTGTTTCTACAACTGGAGCAGCAGCAGGCTTAGCACCTCCTCGTCTACTTCTTCTAGTTGTTTTCTTCTCTGGCTTAGCTGCGTTATAGATTTCGTTATAATCAACAAGTTCAATCATAGCCATATCTGCATTATCACCTAAACGATTACCAAGTTTAATAATTCTCGTGTAACCTCCTGGTCTATCAGCCACTTTAGCAGCTACACCTCTAAATAACTCAGCAACAGCTTCTTTTTGTCTTAATCTACTGAAAACAACACGTCTATTATGCGTAGTATCTTCTTTAGATTTAGTAATTATTGGCTCAACAAATTGCTTTAAAGCTTTTGCTTTTGCAACCGTAGTGTTGATACGTTTATGCTCTATTAAAGAACAAGCCATATTAGCCAACATTGATTTTCTGTGAGCTGTTTGTCTACCTAAGTGGTTTATTTTTTTTCCGTGTCTCATGACATTTTTTTTATCATCATCTTGCTTCTATACCTATGTTTAAGGGAGCAAACTATGATGGGTTAATTTATTTACGCATTACGATTTATAAATTACGGTATTTAAAATTCTAAAATCGTAATTCGTAAATCTAAAATCCTCTAATCTTTATCTAATTTGTATTTACTTAAATCCATTCCAAAGTTTAAACCTTTAATATGAACAAGTTCTTCAAGTTCTGTTAAAGATTTTTTACCAAAGTTTCTGAATTTCATCAAATCATTTTTATTGAAAGATACTAAGTCGCCTAAAGTATCAACTTCCGCCGCTTTTAAACAGTTAAGAGCACGAACAGATAAGTCCATATCAATTAACTTCGTTTTAAGCAACTGTCTCATGTGAAGTGATTCTTCATCATAAGTTTCAGTTTGAGCAATTTCATCAGCCTCTAAAGTGATACGCTCATCAGAGAATAACATGAAGTGGTGAATTAATGTTTTAGCAGCTTCAGTTAAAGCATCTTGAGGTGTTATTGATCCATCGGTAATGATTTCAAAAACTAATTTTTCATAATCCGTTTTTTGTTCAACACGATAGTTTTCAATACTATACTTAACATTTTTTATTGGCGTATAAATTGAATCCGTAAAAATAGTCCCTATTGGTGCAGCAGCTTTCTTATTTTCTTCTGCAGGAACATAACCTCTACCTTTTTCAATAGTAATCTCCATATTGAAGTTCACTTTAGGGTCTAAATTACAGATTACTAACTCTGTATTTAACACTTGGAATCCTGAAATAAATTTTTGGAAATCTCCAGCTAATATTTGTTCTTGACCAGATATTGAAATTGAAATAGATTCATTATCGATATCTTCTATTTGTCTTTTAAAACGTACTTGCTTTAGATTTAATATGATTTCCGTAACATCTTCAACCACACCCGCAATTGCTGAGAACTCATGGTCTACACCTTCAATTCTAACTGATGTAATAGCGAATCCTTCTAAAGAAGAAAGTAAAACTCTTCTTAGTGCATTACCTACTGTTAATCCATATCCAGGTTCTAAAGGGCGAAATTCGAATTTCCCTTCAAAATCTGTTGAATCAATCATGATGACTTTGTCGGGCTTTTGAAAATTAAATACTGCCATACTTTTTTCTTCGTTTTAATTGTTATTTAGTTGCGCGGTTTATAAGTTTGAAGAAGTACGAATAAACCCTTTGGCCAAATACCAATGTTATTAATTTATTATTTTGAATATAATTCGACGATGAATTGTTCGTTTATGTTTTCTGGAATTTGAATTCTAGCAGGAACAGAAACATAAGTCCCTTGTTTAGTGTCATTATTCCAAGTGATCCACTCGTATACTTGACTTGAATTTGATAAAGATCTATCAATTGCTTCAAGCGATTTTGATTTTTCTCTTACTGCAACAACATCTCCAGCATGTAATTGATATGATGGTATATTTACCAATTCACCATTTACCGTAATGTGTCTGTGAGATACTAATTGTCTTGCACCACTTCTAGAAGGAGCTATTCCCATTCTAAAAACCACATTGTCTAATCTAGATTCGCAAAGTTGTAATAATACTTCACCTGTGATACCTTGAGCTGCTCTAGCTTTCTTAAACATATTTCTGAATTGACGCTCCAATACACCATAGGTATATTTAGCTTTTTGCTTTTCTTGCAATTGAATTGCATATTCAGATTTTTTTCCACGACGTTTGTTAGCACCGTGTTGACCTGGAGGGTAATTTCTTTTTTCAAAAGATTTATCTTCTCCGAAAATAGCTTCACCAAATTTACGAGCTATTTTAGTTTTAGGACCAGTATATCTTGCCATTTTAAATTGTTTTTAAGAGTGATTATGAATTAAGGTCTTAATCTTATCCTTCGATAATCGTTGATCTCTTGTTGATACTTGTTAAATTTTTCAGTTTGCAAATGTACAAACAAAATTAATACCAATTGCATTAAAACAAATGATATTAATTTTATTTATTTTATTGAATATAAAACTATACTCTTCTACGTTTTGGAGGACGACATCCATTATGTGGTAATGGAGTAACATCAATAATTTCAGTTACTTCTATACCTGCATTATGAATAGATCTAATAGCAGATTCTCTACCATTTCCTGGACCTTTAACGTATACTTTTACTTTCTTTAATCCTGCTTCTAAAGCTACTGCCGAAGCATCTTCTGCCGCTAATTGAGCTGCATAAGGTGTGTTTTTCTTAGAACCTCTAAATCCCATCTTACCTGCAGAAGACCATGAAATAACATCTCCTTTTTTATTGGTAAGTGAAATAATGATATTATTGAATGATGCATTAACATGTGCTTCACCAATAGAATCTACAATAACTTTACGTTTTTTTGTACTTGCTTTTGCCATATTTTCTAGTTTTCAGTTGTTAGTTGATAGTCGCTAGAATCCTAAACCTTTATAATTTCAAACAGATTCCTTCCAACGTCTAAATACTAAAGACTAAATATTAATTATTATTTAGTTGCTTTTTTCTTGTTAGCAACTGTTTTTCTTCTACCTTTTCTTGTTCTAGAGTTGTTTTTAGTACGTTGTCCTCTTAATGGAAGACCAGATCTATGACGAATTCCTCTATAACATCCAATATCCATTAAACGCTTAATGTTTAATTGAGTTTCAGAACGTAATTCACCTTCAATTGTAAAGGCAGAAACTGCATCACGAATGTTTCCAATCTGATCGTCATTCCAATCTTGAACTTTAATACTTTCGTCTACTTTAGCAGTTGCTAAAATTTCTTGGGCTCTGCTTTTACCTATTCCGTAGATATAAGTTAAAGCGATAACTCCTCTTTTGTTTTTTGGTATGTCTACACCTGCAATTCTTGCCATAATTACCCTTGTCTTTGTTTGAATCTAGGATTCTTTTTGTTTATTACGTAAAGTCTACCTTTTCTGCGCACTATTTTACAATCTGCGCTTCTTTTTTTAACTGATGCTCTTACTTTCATCTTTTGTTTAGTTTTAAAAGTTTAAAGCTAAAAAGCTTAAAAGCTGCTATATTACTTTACAACTTCATACTTTATTACTTACAACTTAATCTTTTAATATCTATAAGTTATGCGAGCCTTAGACAAATCGTAAGGGCTCATTTCCAATTTAACTTTATCTCCTGGCAATAATTTAATGTAATGCATACGCATCTTACCAGAAATATGCGCAGTCACTATATGACCATTTTCTAATTCAACACGGAACATAGCATTGGATAATGCTTCTATTATGGTTCCATCTTGTTCTATTGCTGCTTGTTTTGCCATTGTAAATATTAAGCTAAAGCTTTTCTATTTTTACCTGTTTTCATCAAGCCATCATAGTGTCTATTTAACAAGTAAGAATTGACTTGTTGCATAGTATCTATAGCCACCCCAACCAAAATGATTAGTGAAGTTCCACCAAAAAATAAGGCCCATCCTTGTTGTACATTCATAATTTTAACTATAAATGCTGGGAACACAGCTATTAACGCTAAAAATATAGATCCAGGTAATGTTATTTGTGACATTATCTTGTCTAGATATTCTGAAGTTTCAGAGCCTGGACGAATGCCTGGAATAAAACCGCCACTTCGTTTTAGATCATCAGCCATTTTATTCGTTGGTACTGTAATCGCGGTATAGAAGTAAGTAAATATTATAATCAATATAGCGAATGTAATATTGTAAGCCAAACCAAAAATATCAGCATAATTAGTTTGTAACCAAGAGCCTACTCCTGTGTCTTTCAAAAATGATGACTTTCCAATTAAATTAGGAACAAACATAATAGCCTGTGCAAATATGATTGGCATAACTCCAGAAGCATTTAACTTCAATGGAATATATTGTCTTGATCCAGCCATAACATTCTTCTCATAACTTCCAGTAGCAGTTCTTCTAGCATATTGAACAGCTATTTTTCTAACTGCCATAACAAGCATAATTGCTGCTAATATGATAACGAACCAAACAACTATTTCTATTAGCACCATCATTAAACCACCATTTCCTCCACCTTCAATTCTTGATGCATAATTTTGTACAAATGCTGCTGGCATTCTTGCAATAATACCCACCATAATTAACAATGAAATTCCATTTCCGATACCCTTATCAGTAATTTTCTCTCCTAACCACATAGCAAAAATACAGCCTGTAACTAGAATAGCAACTGATGAAAAGTAAAATGAAAATCCAGTACCTAATAAAAAAGCGGTCTGCGGAACACCTAACGCTGGCAAACTTGCTAAATAACCTGGTGCTTGTAATAAACAAATTCCAATGGTTAACCAACGAGTTATTTGATTTATTTTCTTTTGACCACTAGCGCCTTCTTTTTGTAGCTTTTGCAAATAAGGAATAGCTATACCCATTAATTGCACCACAATAGAAGCCGAGATATATGGCATAATCCCTAACGCAAATACAGAAGCTCTAGACAATGCACCTCCCGTAAAAGCACTAAGTAATCCTAATAAACCTGAACTTGTACTAGAATCCAAACCGTTTAATTGAGTTGCATCAATACCAGGTATGGTTACATGTGAGCCAAAACGATAAACTAAAAGAATACCAAGTGTAACTATGATTCTGTTTCTTAGTTCTTCAATTTTCCAAACATTTTTTATCGATTCTATAAATTTCATATGTATAGTTAGGTCTTATAAAGTTACAACTTCTCCTCCTGCGGCTTCAATAGCAGCTTTTGCTGAAGCAGTAAATTTATGAGCAGATACTTTTAATTTTGCTTTTAGTTCACCTCTTCCTAATATTTTAACTAGATCATTTTTACCAGCTAATCTGTTAGAAAATAAGGTTTCAAAATCTACTGTATCTTTAATCTTTTTTTCATCAACTAAATTTTGTAAAGTATCTAAATTGATTCCTTGATACTCAACGCGGTTGATATTTGTAAAACCAAATTTAGGTACACGTCTTTGAAGTGGCATTTGCCCTCCTTCAAATCCAACTTTCTTAGCATAACCAGAACGAGATTTAGCTCCTTTGTGACCTTTTGTTGCCGTACCACCTTTTCCAGAACCTTGTCCTCTACCTATTCTTTTACCTTGATTTTTAACTGAACCTTCTGCAGGTTTTAAATTACTTAAATCCATTTTCAGTATTTATTATTTAATTTCTTCAACAGAAACTAAGTGATTTAATTTGTTTACCATACCAAGTACACTTGGTGAGGCATCATGCTCTACAACTTGACCAATTTTTCTAAGACCCAAAGATTCTAATATTCTTTTTTGTCTTAGCGGACGATTGATTGCACTTTTTATTTTTGTTACTCTAATTTTTGCCATCTTTATCGTTTTATTAACCGTTAAAAACTTTATCAAGTGAAATACCTCTATCTCTAGCTATAACACTAGCATCTCTCAATTGTAATAAAGCATCAAATGTTGCTTTTACTACATTATGAGGATTTGAAGATCCTTGGGATTTTGATAATACATCATGAACACCAACTGCTTCCAAAACTGTTCTAACAGCTCCACCAGCAATTACACCAGTACCTTGTGCAGCAGGAATAATGTTTACTCTAGCTCCACCATATTTACCTTTTTGCTCATGTGGTAATGATTTACCCTTTAAAGGGATACGAACTAAGTTTTTCTTAGCATCTTCTACTGCTTTTGCAATAGCACTGGCAACGTCTTTAGATTTTCCTAAACCTTGACCTACTACACCGGCTTCATCACCAACCACAACGATTGCTGAAAAACCAAATGCTCTACCACCTTTAGTTACTTTGGTAACTCTTTGTACACCAACTAAACGATCTTTAAGATCTAATCCACCTGGTTTTACTAACTCTGCGCTTTTGTATTTACGATACATAATTTCTTAGAATTTAAGTCCTGCTTCTCTAGCTCCTTCAGCTAACGATTTTACTCTACCATGATATAAATAGCCACCTCTATCAAAAGAGATTGTTTCTATACCTGCCTTTAAAGCTTTTTCAGCAAGAGCTTTACCTACTAATGCAGCTGCTTCAGTTTTATTAACTTTAGCTGTATTAATATCTTTATCTCTTGAAGATGCTGCACTGATAGTTTTACCAGAAACGTCATCTACTATTTGAGCATAAATCTCATTATTACTTCTAAAAACAGATAATCTTGGTCTAGCTTCTGTTCCAGAAACTATTTTACGAATTCTGCTTTTAATTCTTATTCTTCTTTTGTGTTTTGTTAATGCCATAACTAAATTATTAAGCTGATTTACCTGCTTTTCTTCTCAATACCTCGCCTACAAACTTAATTCCTTTTCCTTTGTATGGTTCTGGTCTTCTAAAATCACGAATTTTTGCAGCTACTTGACCAACAAGTTGTTTATCAAACGATGTTAGTTTTACAATGGGATTCTTTCCTTTTTCAGAAATGGTTTCTACAACTACTTCTGGAGCTACTTCTAATATGATATTATGAGAAAATCCTAAAGCCAAATCCAATTTTTGTCCTTGGTTTGAAGCTCTGTAACCTACACCTACCAATTCTAATTGTTTAGTCCATCCTTGTGAAACACCTTTTATCATATTAAGCATTAATGATCTATACAAACCATGTTTTGCTTTTTGATCTTTTGTATCAGAAGAACGCGTTACTAAAACATTACCATCTTCAACTTTAATATCTACAGAATCGAAATTTTGGGTTAATTCTCCCAATTTTCCTTTTACTGTAACTATTCCGTCTTTTATATCAACTGTAACGCCTTGAGGAATTACTACTGGGTTATTACCTATTCTTGACATGTCTTATCTTTTTAGTAAACGTAACATATTACTTCGCCACCTACATTTTCTTGTTTAGCTTGTTTACCTGTCATTACTCCATGAGAAGTAGAAACTATGGCAATACCAAGACCATTAAGAATTCTAGGTAGTTCTTTTGAACTAGCATATTTACGTAAACCTGGTTTACTTATTCTTTCAATTTTTTTAATTACAGGCTCTTTTGTCTCCTTGTTGTACTTAAGCGCAATTTTAATTGTGCCTTGAACAGTTGAATCGTCAAACTTGTAACTCAAAATATATCCTTGCTCGAATAATATTTTAGTGATGTCTTTTTTTAAGTTAGATGCAGGTATCTCAACCACTCTGTGGTTAGCACGTATAGCATTTCTAACTCTAGTAAGATAATCCGCTATTGGATCTGTATACATATTTATTAATTTGTGGTATTGGTTTTCAATGGAACTATTCCTTTTGAACCTTATACCAGTTTATAATTCTTTTTTTTTACCAGCTGGCTTTTGTTACACCTGGTATTAAACCTTGGTTAGCCATTTCTCTAAATGTCACACGAGAAATACCAAATGTTCTCATATAACCTCTTGGTCTACCAGTTAATTTACAACGGTTATGCTGACGGATAGGAGATGCATTTTTTGGTAACTTTTGTAATGCCTCATAATCTCCAGCTTCTTTTAAAGCTTTACGTTTAGCTGCATATTTAGCTACTGTTTTAGATCTTTTTACCTCACGGGCTTTCATTGATTCTTTAGCCATAACTTAGTTCTTTTGAAAAGGTAATCCTAATTCGGTTAATAATGATTTTGCTTCTTTATCAGTCTGAGCAGACGTTACAAATGTAATATCCATACCTGAGATTTTATTCACTTTATCAATGTTTATCTCAGGGAATATGATTTGTTCAGTAATTCCTAAATTGTAATTACCTCTTCCATCAAATCCTGTAGCTTTAATTCCATTAAAATCTCTTACACGTGGTAAAGCTGAAGTAACCAAACGATCTAAAAACTCATACATTCTTTCTCCACGTAAAGTTACTTTTGCCCCAATTGGCATACCTTTACGTAATTTAAAAGAAGCAACGTCTTTTTTAGATATAGTCGCAACTGGTTTTTGTCCAGTGATGCTTGCCAACTCTTCTAGTGCGTAGTCAATTAGTTTTTTATCTGCCACAGCAGCACCAACACCTTTAGATATAACTATCTTCTCAAGTTTAGGTACTTGCATTACATTTTTATAACCAAATTCGTCTGTAAGAGCAGCAATTACTTTGCTTTTATACTCTTCTTTAAGTCTAGGTGAATATGCCATAACTATATTACTTCATTAGATTTTGTTGAAAATCTTACTTTCTTATCGCCCTCTACTCTATATCCAACTCTGGTTGTTTCCCCTTTTGAAGTTAACAATGATAAGTTTGATATATGAATAGCAGCTTCTTTTTCTACGATTCCACCTTGTGGGTTTTTAGCACTTGGTTTAGTATGTTTCTTAACCAAGTTTACACCTTCAACGATGGCTTTGTTCTTATCTATTAATACTTTTTGTACTTTACCTTCAGATCCTTTGTGATCTCCAGCAATTACTTTTACAGTATCTCCGGATTTTATTTTAAGCTTTGTCATCTTATAAATTCATTAAAGCACTTCAGGTGCCAATGATACAATTTTCATGAATTGTTTATCACGAAGTTCTCTAGCAACAGGACCAAAAACACGAGTGCCTCTCATTTCTCCTTGTGCATTTAAAAGCACACAAGCATTATCGTCAAATCTTATATAAGATCCGTCTGGTCTTCTTACTTCTTTTACAGTACGAACTACTACTGCCGTAGAAACTGCACCTTTTTTAATGTTACCATTAGGTGTAGCATCTTTTATAGACACAACTATTTTGTCTCCTACAGAAGCGTATCTTCTTTTAGTACCACCTAGAACACGTATTGTTAATACTTCTTTTGCTCCAGTGTTATCTGCTACTTTAAGTCTTGATTCTTGTTGTACCATAATTACTTAGCTCTTTCAATTATTTCAACTAATCTCCAACATTTAGATTTACTTAAAGGTCTTGTTTCCATGATCTTTACTGTATCTCCAATATTACAATCGTTTGTTTCGTCGTGTGCAACATATTTTTTTGTTTTTAACACGAACTTACCATACATAGGGTGTTTTACTTTTTTTACTTCCGCAACTATAATTGATTTTTGCATCTTGTTGCTAGTAACCACTCCTATACGTTCTTTTCTTAAGTTTCTTGTTTCCATCTTTCAGCAGAATTATTGTAATTCTCTTTTAGTTATTTCTGTCGCAATTCTAGCTACGGTACGTCTCATACTACGTAACTGAATTGGATTTTCTAAAGGAGATATTGCATGAGCCAATTTTAGGTCTGAATAACTCTTTTTTGTCTCACTAAGTTTCTCTTGTAACTCAGCTACAGATAATTCTTTAATTTCTGATTGTTTCATAATATCAAATAAATTATGCTTCGTAATCTCTAGCGATTAAAAACTTAGTTTTTACTGGTAGTTTTTGTGCTGCTAAACGTAACGCTTCTTTAGCGATATCTAGTGGCACACCTCCCACTTCAAATAGTATTCTTCCTGGTTTCACAACAGCTACCCAATATTCAACGGCACCTTTACCTTTACCCATACGTACTTCAAGAGGTTTCTTTGTAATTGGCTTATCTGGAAATATTTTAATCCAAAGTTGCCCTTCTCTTTTCATGTAACGTGTAGCGGCAATACGTGCAGCTTCTATTTGACGTGATGTTAAAAAACTAGAATCGATCGATTTTATACCAAAAGTACCGTTTGAAAGTTGATGCCCTCTTTGAGAGATCCCCTTCATACGTCCAGTTTGCATTTTACGAAATTTTGTTCTTTTAGGCTGTAACATTTTTCTTTACTTTATAAAAAATTACTTTCTACGACGAGGTTTAGCTGGACCATTAGCAGGACGACCTGTACTATTTGCTCCACCACTTTTTCCTTGCTTCTTGGACATTCCAACAAGTGGAGAAAGATCTCTTTTACCGTATACTTCACCTTTCATGATCCATACTTTTACACCTAATCTACCATAAGTAGTATGTGCTTCAACTAAAGCATAGTCAATATCGGCTCTAAAGGTTGATAAAGGAATACGTCCTTCTTTATAGTGTTCAGATCGTGCCATCTCAGCACCATTTAAACGCCCACTAATTTGAACTTTAATTCCTTCAGCATTCATTCGCATTGTAGCAGCAATAGCCATTTTTATAGCACGTCTGTATGAAATTCTGTTTTCAATTTGACGCGCAATACTTGATCCTACTAAAAATGCATCTAGTTCAGGTCTCTTAATTTCAAAGATATTAATCTGAACTTCTTTTCCAGTAATCTTTTTAAGCTCTTCTTTTAACTTGTCTACCTCTTGACCCGCTTTCCCGATAATGATACCTGGACGAGCTGTTGTGATAGTAACGGTTACAAGTTTTAGAGTTCTTTCAATAATTACTCTGGAAACACTAGCTTTAGATAAACGTACGTGTACGTATTTTCTAATTTTATCGTCTTCGGCAAGCTTATCTCCATAATCATTACCTCCGTACCAGTTAGATTCCCATCCTCTGATAATTCCTAAGCGATTTCCGATTGGATTTGTTTTTTGTCCCATACTTCTATCTTAGCTTTGTGTGTTATTGTTAGCTCCAACTACTAATGTAACGTGGTTAGAACGTTTTCTTATTCTGTGTGCGCGACCTTGAGGTGCTGGACGTAATCTTTTTAACATTGCTCCGCCATCAACTCTAATCTCTTTTACAATTAGTTCAGCATCTTCTATACTTGCAGATTCATTTTTAGATTGCCAATTTGCAATAGCAGATAATAACAATTTCTCTAATTTACCTGAAGCTTCTTTAGAATTGAACTTTAAAATACTAAGCGCTTTTTCTACGCGTTCACCTCTTACTAAATCGGCTACTAAACGCATTTTTCTTGGTGATGTAGGACAATTATTAAGTTTAGCAAAAGCAACTTGCTTTTTCCCTTCCTTAATAGCGTCTGCCATTTGTTTTTTACGACTTCCCATTGCTTACTATTTTTTACCTTTATTTTTAGCACCTGCATGACCTCTAAATGATCTTGTCGGTGAAAATTCTCCTAATTTATGACCTACCATGTTTTCAGTAACATATACTGGTACAAATTGACGGCCATTGTGTACTGCTATTGTTTGACCAACAAAATCTGGAGTAATCATACTGGCTCTTGACCAAGTTTTAATTACCGTTTTTTTGTTAGTTTCAATGTTTACAGCTACCTTTTTTTCTAATTTATAATGAACGTAAGGTCCTTTTTTTAATGATCTTGCCATATCTTATTTCTTTCTACGTTCTACAATATATTTATTACTTGCATTCTTTTTAGAACGAGTTCTATATCCTTTAGCTGGAATACCTTTTCTAGATCGTGGATGTCCACCTGATGATTTACCTTCACCACCTCCCATTGGGTGATCTACTGGATTCATTACTACCGGTCTTGTACGAGGTCTTCTTCCTAACCATCTTGTTCTACCTGCTTTACCAGATACTAATAATTGATGGTCTGAATTAGAAACAACTCCTACAGTTGCTAAACAATTTACAAGTACTAATCTTGTTTCACCTGAAGGTAATTTAATAGTAGCAAATTTACCATCCCTAGCCATTAATTGAGCAAAAGCTCCAGCACTACGAGCCATAATAGCTCCTTGACCTGGTCTTAACTCTACACATGAAATAATGGTTCCTAATGGAATTTGACTTAAAGGCATGGCATTTCCTATCTCAGGAGCAATCCCTTCTTGTCCAGACACTACAGTTTGACCAACTTGTAACCCATTTTGAGCAACAATATATCTTTTCTCACCATCTTGATAATTCAATAAGGCTATGAAAGCTGTTCTGTTTGGATCGTATTCTATGGTTTTAACTTCAGCTGGAATTCCAGTTTTATTTCTTTTAAAATCAATAATACGATACTTCTTTTTATGACCACCACCGATATAACGCATGGTCATTTTTCCTTGACTGTTTCTACCACCAGACTTTTTATGCGGAGCAATTAAACTTTTCTCCGGCTTATCAGTAGTTATGGCGTCAAATCCATTTACTACTCTAAATCGCTGTCCTGGTGTGATTGGTTTTAATTTTCTTACTGACATTTTTGTCTAATTACATGTTACTGTATAAATCAATCATTTCACCTTCCGCCAGTTGTACAATTGCTTTTTTAACAGCATTTGTTTTACCATGTTGAATACCTGTTTTTGTAAAACGGGTTCTTCTATCTGGACGGACATTTATAGTACGAACTTTTTCAACAGAAACTCCATAAGTGGCCTCAACCGCTTTTTTGATTTCTACCTTGTTCGCCTTAGTTTTCACTGCGAAAGTATAGCAATTGTTCACCTCGCTATTTGCAGTCGCTTTTTCTGTGATTATAGGTTTAATTAAGATACTCATCGTTTCTATTTACTTAAATTTAATTCAATTCCTTCTAAAGCTCCTTCCAAAAGCACTATCTGATTTGCATTTAAAATCTTATAAGTGTTTAATTCTGAATTAGTTATAACCTCCGAGCTTTTTAAATTGCGCGATGACAAATATACATTATTATTTGACCCACCCAACACAAAGAGAGATTTTTTGTTTTCAATGTTTAAAGCCTTTAAAATAGCTGTAAAATTCTTAGTTTTCACAGTATCAAAATTAAAATCTTCCAACACTAAAATAGATTGCTCACCAGCTTTTATACTTAAGGCAGATTTACGCGCTAATCGTTTTAAATTCTTATTAAGTTTAAAACTATAGTCTTTTGGTCTAGGACCAAACATACGACCTCCTCCTTTAAAAACCCCAGACTTAATGCTACCAGCTCTAGCTGTACCAGTTCCTTTTTGTTTTTTAATCTTGCGAGTACTTCCAGAAACCTCTGCTCTTTCTTTCGATTTGTGGGTTCCCTGTCTTTGGTTTGCTAAATATTGCTTAACATCCAAATAAACTGCATGATTATTAGGCTCAATAGCAAATACATCTTTAGAAAGGTCTGCCTTTCTACCTGTATCTTTTCCGTTTATATCTAAAACTGCTACTTTCATTATTTTCTAATAATTACATAAGAATTTTTATGTCCAGGCACACAACCTTTAACAACAAGTAGATTTTTATCTGCAACTACTTTTAAAACTCTTAAATTTTCAACTTTTACTGAGTCTCCACCCATTCTTCCAGCCATACGAATTCCTTTAAAAACTCTAGCAGGATACGAAGCAGCACCAACAGAACCAGGAGCTCTTAAACGGTTATGCTGACCGTGAGTAGATTGACCTACACCACCAAACCCATGACGTTTTACAACACCTTGGAATCCTTTTCCTTTTGATATACCAGATATATCAACAAACTCACCTTCCATAAAGTGATCAACAGTTATTGCATCACCTAATTTGTACTCCTTATCAAAACCTTTGAATTCTACGATTTTGCGTTTTACAGAAGTCCCTGCTTTTTTAGCATGACCTTGGTCAGCTTTAGTAGCGCTTTTTTCTGTCGCGTCATCGAAACCAAGTTGAACAGCTTTATAGCCATCAACTTCTTCGGTTCTGACTTGGGTAACGATACATGGTCCAGCTTCGATTACTGTACATGGAATGTTTTTTCCATTTTCATCGAAAATGCTGGTCATACCGATTTTTTTTCCAATTAACCCAGACATATTTATTATTTATTAATTATTACTAATCGTTGAAAATATTTCAACACTCATTATTTAAAAAAACTCAGGGACAAAATACCTTTCGTCCCTGAAATGTATTTTTCCGTTTTTCCTTCGCACGCAGCTCAGGACATGTTTACTTCCTGTGATAGCAGGAAACTCTTTTCTTTGAGATCCCGAAACAAAAGTTCGGGATGTAAATCAAGGTTTATACTTAAACTTTGATTTCCACTTCAACCCCACTTGGCAATTCAAGCTTCATTAAAGCATCAATTGTTTTTGAAGAAGAAGAATAAATATCAAGCAATCTCTTATATGAACTTAATTGAAATTGTTCTCTAGCCTTCTTATTTACGTGAGGAGAACGTAAAACCGTAAAAATTTTCTTGTTAGTTGGTAATGGAATTGGTCCAGTAACAACAGCACCCGTACTTTTCACAGTTTTTACAATCTTGTCAGCAGATTTATCTACTAAATTGTGATCGTAAGATTTTAGTTTTATTCTAATTTTTTGACTCATTTTCTTAAATTTTAAGCTTCTACGCCTTTAGCTGCTTTAATAACCTCTTCAGAAATATTAGAAGGAGTTTCAGCATAATGTGAAAATTCCATAGTTGATGTTGCACGACCCGAAGATAATGTTCTTAATGTTGTAACATATCCAAACATTTCAGATAAAGGCACAGTTGCTTTTACAGTTTTCGCACCAGCTCTATCACCCATATCACTTACTTGACCTCTTCTTCTGTTTAAATCACCAACAATATCACCCATGTTCTCTTCAGGAGTAATTACCTCAAGTTTCATAATAGGCTCCATAATAACAGCTTTAGCAGCTTTAGCAGCAGCTTTAAAACCTAATTTAGCAGCTAACTCGAAAGATAATGCGTCAGAATCCACATCATGGTAAGAACCATCATTTAATGTTACTTTCATTGCATCAACTTCATATCCTGCTAATGGTCCATTTACCATCGCCATTTTAAATCCTTTCTCAATAGAAGGTATAAATTCTTTAGGAACGTTACCCCCTTTAATTGCAGAAATAAATTCTAATCCTGTTTTTCCTTCTTCAGCTGGCTCAAGAGTAAATACAATATCAGCAAATTTACCACGACCACCAGATTGTTTTTTGTAAACTTCTCTATGATCAGCTTTACGTGTAATAGCTTCTTTGTATTCTACTTGTGGTGCACCTTGATTTACTTCAACTTTAAATTCACGACGCAAACGGTCAACAATAATATCTAAGTGAAGCTCACCCATTCCAGATATGATAGTCTGCCCTGAAGCCTCATCCGTTCTAACTGTAAAAGTTGGATCTTCTTCAGCTAATTTAGACAAAGCCATACCTAACTTATCAACATCCGCTTTTGTTTTAGGTTCCACTGCAATACCAATTACTGGATCAGGGAAATTCATACTTTCCAAAACAATTGGATGCTTTTCAGCAGTTAAGGTATCTCCTGTTTTAATATCTTTAAATCCAACTGCTGCTCCAATATCTCCAGCTTCGATAAAATCGATAGCGTTTTGCTTATTAGCATGCATTTGGTATATTCTAGAAATACGTTCTTTATTACCTGAACGGTTATTTAACACATAGGAACCTGCATCTAAACGACCTGAATAAGCACGGAAGAATGCTAAACGACCAACATAAGGATCGGTAGCGATTTTAAATGCTAAAGCAGCAAATGGCTCCTTAACATCTGGCTTACGAAGCTCTTCTTTTTCAGTATCAGGATTCATACCTAAGATTCCCTCTTTGTCCATTGGAGAAGGCAAGTAACGACATACAGCATCTAATAAAAACTGTACTCCTTTATTTTTAAATGATGAACCACAAATCATTGGAATGATTGCCATATCCATTACAGCAGCCCTAAGTGCAGCATGCACTTCTTCTTCTGTAATAGAATTTTCATCTTCCATATATTTTTCAAGCAAATTCTCATCATAAGTAGCTACTTCTTCAATAAGTTTACCACGAAGTAATTTTGCTTCAGCTTTAAGTTCCTCTGGAATTTCAATAACATCAAAAGTTGACCCTTGAGTTTCATCATGCCAAACGATAGCTCTGTTTTTAACTAGGTCAACAATACCTTTAAAATCTATTTCATCACCAATGTTTAAAACGATTGGCACCGCATTAGATTTTAACATATCTTTTACTTGTTGACACACTTCCATAAAATTAGCACCTTGACGGTCCATTTTATTTACGAAACCAATACGTGGCACTTTATAGTTATCAGCTAATCTCCAGTTAGTTTCAGATTGAGGCTCTACACCATCAACCGCACTAAATAAAAACACTAAACCATCTAACACACGTAATGAACGATTTACTTCAACAGTAAAATCTACGTGACCAGGAGTGTCAATAATATTAAAATGATATGATTGAGAATCCGCTGTAGGCTCTCCATTTTCTCTTGGAAAAACCCATTCACAAGTTGTAGCAGCAGACGTAATTGTAATACCACGTTCTTGCTCTTGCTCCATCCAGTCCATAGTTGCAGCACCATCATGCACTTCACCTATTTTATGAGAAACACCTGTATAATAAAGGATTCGTTCTGTAGTAGTGGTTTTACCAGCATCAATATGCGCAGCAATACCTATATTTCTTGTTAATTTTAAATCTCTTGCCATGTCGTATTAAAATCTAAAGTGAGAGAATGCTTTATTAGCCTCCGCCATTTTATGTGTATCTACTCTTTTCTTAACGGCAGCACCTTCTTCTTTAGCCGCAGCTAAAATTTCTGAAGCTAAACGTTGCGCCATAGATTTTTCGTTTCTTTTACGTGAATAACTAATAAGCCATTTCATTGCTGTAGAAACTTTACGGTCTGGACGAATTTGCATTGGTATTTGGAATGTAGCACCCCCAACACGACGACTACGTACTTCTACGTGAGGCATAACGTTAGACAAAGCATCTTTCCAAGTATCTAATGCTGTTTTTTCTGCATCTCCCTTTTTTGCTTCTACAATGTCAATAGCATCATAAAAAACTTTAAAAGCGATGGACTTCTTCCCATCCCACATCATCATATTAACGAAACGAGTTACTAACTGGTCGTTAAATCGAGGATCTGGTAAAAGCGGTCTCTTTTTTGCTGCTCTTTTTCTCATGTCTTCTTTTTAAAAGTTTTAATTACTTTTTCTTACCTTTTGCTACTGGCGCAGCCGCTTGCCCTGGTTTCGGACGCTTCGCTCCATACTTAGATCTACGTTGTGTTCTACCTGCAACACCTGCGGTGTCTAAAGCGCCACGAACGATATGATATCTAACCCCCGGTAAGTCTTTTACTCTTCCACCTCTAACCAATACTATCGAGTGCTCTTGCAGATTGTGACCCTCACCTGGGATGTATGCATTTACCTCATTACCATTTGTCAACCTTACCCTTGCTACTTTACGCATTGCAGAGTTAGGTTTTTTAGGTGTCGTAGTGTAAACACGCGTACAAACCCCACGTCTTTGTGGACACGAATCTAAAGCAGCCGATTTACTCTTCTTGGTTATTTTGGCTCTTCCTATTCGTACTAATTGTGAAATTGTTGGCATATATATTCTATATAAATTTTAAAATCCTCATTTAAGAGGGCTGCAAAGGTAGAAATAAAAATGTATTTTTCAAACGTTAAAGAATTAATTTTCAATAGATTTTAAAAATAATATTACAAGCGTTGTTTTCCTGTTGGATTTCCATGCTATATATTTGATTTCTACCATGAAGAGAGTCCGCTTTTTACTCCTTATAATATACACACTGTTTTTAGCTAAGATTTAGGGATAAGTATTAAGGGAGATTCAGACATTAAAAATCAACCTATTAATTCTTTAAATCCTTCAAAACAAATTCAAGATTATCTGTCTATTCATAAAAAACTTTTAAAAAATTGTTTGCCAAGAAAACAATTAGATGACATACTCAAAATAAATGATTCAACATGCTGAGCTATAATTCAACTAAAGAAAAGATACCATATGATAATAAATATGATGAAAATTCACCTGATAAGTTTTTCATAAACTTAGCGTCAAAACTTGTATATGGCCGTAATTCGTTTTAAAGATAGAAGATATTGAAAGTAAATTAAATATCATTAATTCTAAAATCACATCAGAAGTTTTCCCGTGTACAAAATTACGATTGTCAAATATTGAAGTTATGGAAAACAAATAAAAGTCCAATTAGCTAATTGAATCTAAAAAGAGTCATTAATAATATTGCTGCAAAGGATTATGGATAATCCGCTAAGGTCTACACCAAGCATTATCTAAAAAATGAACCACCTTTGTACTCAAGAGTGCGAGGTAGTTCATTACAAACTTTTATTCAAGCCATTTTACCTCTAATCATCAGTATACCAAGTAACAATGTTATGTTTTATTATTCCTCATAAATTCGTCTTTATTTAATTAAAAACAAATTTAAGAAAAGAAAAATGGCTTCTTTATCTGAATAGCAAGTTCAATTAAATATAAATGTTATTGAAATTTTCAATTTAAATGATTTTAGAGATAATATTTTTATAAAAATAGACAGCTAATTTTCAAAACAAAACAACTAATGTTAAAGAGAATCATTTTGGCTATGGTTTTGGATCTGATTCTAAAACCCTTACATCCCCAGAGCCACTAAATCTCAAGGACACCAATGATATAATGTTGAACAAGAAATTCCAATGATTCAATTTCAAAATCCACATAAGCTCAACGGTTAAATTTCAGCAAAACATTGTTGAATTCTCAGTGATTTAAAAAAAACATTGAAATTTTAACTCTAAATTATTGTTTTATTAACTTTATTTTAAGATTTTTGGCATGACTAATTCAAATATTTATAAAATGAAAACAAAGTTTAGTGGAATTCTAACGCTATTACTAGCGTTTGTCGTGCAACTAACGTTCGCACAAGAAAAGACAATTTCAGGTACGATAACTGATGGTAGCGGTTTACCAATCCCTGGAGTAACCGTCTTAGTAAAAGGTACTTCTACAGGTATCGCCTCAGATTTCGATGGCAATTATTCGATCAGAGCTAATCAAGGTGGTACTTTGATTTTTAGTTTTGTTGGTTATGTTACCCAAGAAATTGTTATAGGTGCGTCTAACACAATTAATGTAACTCTTAAAGAAGATGTTGCAGCTCTTGAAGAGGTTGTTATAACAGCCCTAGGTATTAAGAGGAATGAAAAATCTTTAGGCTATTCTGTTCAATCAGTTAAACCCGAGCAAATTACAGAGAATTCTGAACCAGATTTACTAAGATCTCTTAATGGTAAAGTACCTGGAGTTAATATAAATGTATCTACTGGGGTTGCTGGTGCAGCAAACAAAATAAACATTAGGGGTATTACTTCATTTCAAGGCGGAAACCAACCGTTATTTGTTGTTGATGGGACCCCATATAGTAATGATGAAATAGAAACATCTGATCAAGTTACTGGGTCTGGAGGCAGCTATGAGTCTGGTATTTCTTCATTAGACCCAAATAACATAGCTGATATTAGAGTTCTGAAAGGTGCTGTAGCAGCAGCATTATATGGCTCTAGAGCTGTTAATGGGGTTATATTAATTACTACTAAAACCGGCCAATCTGGTGGCGCTTCAAATAAAAAATTCGAAGTCTCACTTAGTAGTGGGCTTTATTTAGAAAACATAGCTAATCTTCCTGAATACCAAAACACATACGGACCAGGAACTAATTTTAATTATAATAACGCTAATGGATCTTGGGGAGCTAGATTTGACTCTCTTGAAACTATTCCAACGTGGCCTAATTTACTTACTGCTTTTCCAGATCAATTTGGACCTACGGTTCCCTATGTGGCTAAACCAAATAACGTAAAAGACTTATTTAGAACTGGCGTTGTTTCTGATAATTCAGTAAGTGTTAATATTGCTAAGGATAATTCAAATTTCAGTTTAACCATTTCAAATTTAGACCAAGAAGGATATATCCCTTTCAATACCTATAGAAGAACTAATTTTTCTACAGGTGGTAATTTTACATTAGAAAATGGATTAAAAGTTGGTGCAAATTTAAGTTATTCCGATAGTGAACAAGTTGGTGGTTTTTTTGGAGAAAATCAATTTGCCGGGGCTGCGTCTTCATTTGCTAGAGTTTTGGTACTGGGCAGGAATTGGGATTTAAGTTTACCTTATGAAGATGCCAATGGCGCTCCTGTTATTCCTAATACTGGTTGGGATCATCCGTTATGGTCATGGCAGCATAACCAAATTATTACTGACGTTAATAGAACTGTAGCCAATATAAGCTTTGCATACGATTTTAATGACCACATTGATGTAAGATATCAATTAGGTGTAAATAAATATAGCCTAGATAGGTTACAAATTACAGATAAAGGATCTAGAGCCGCTGCGGGAATAGGCAGGGTTATAAGTGAAGTTTATGATACTGAAGAAATTGAATCTACTTTAGCCTTGAATTTTAATTATGATTTATCTGAAGATGTAAATTTAAATTTTACTGTTGGTAATAATGTGAATCAAAGATCAAGTCATAATTACGCTTATACTGGAACTGACTTGATTGCCCCAGACATTTTCACTATTAAAAATACTAAAAATGTTACAGCAGACTTTGATGATACTACAAGAAGAAGATTGGTAGGTGTATTTGGAGATTTAGGATTAAGCTATAAAGATTATTTATTTTTAAATGCCACAGCTAGAAATGACTGGTCTTCAACATTACCTAAGAACGATAATAGTTTCTTATATCCATCTGTTTCTACATCATTTATTTTTACTGATGCTTTAAATATTGAAGGCGGTATTTTGTCTTATGGTAAGATTAGAGGTGGGTGGGCTAATGTAGGCCGTGATGCTAATCCATATCAAATAAATAAGATCTTTGGTTTAGGAGATGTATTTGCTGGACAATCAACAGTGTTTTTGCCAACAACATTAGGTAATCCAAATTTAAAACCTGAAAATACCGAGGAAATTGAAATTGGTACCGATCTTGAATTCTTTAATAAGCGTATTATTATTGATTTTACATGGTACAAAAAAACCACAACTGATTTAATTTCTAGAGTGAACGTACCAAATAGTAGTGGTTATTCTTCTTTATTAACCAATATTGGTGAAATGGAAAATAAAGGTATTGAAATAGGTTTGACATTAACACCTGTAAGAAGTGATAATTTTAGTTGGACGACTTTTACATCTTTCACAAAAAACAAAAACATAGTCAAAGAATTAATTGATGGATTAGATAGATTTCCAGTAGATGTAAACCAAGTTGCTTATGTACAGAAAGGACAGCCTTATGGTGTTTTTTATGGCACTGCATTTGCTAGAGACGATGAAGGTAATTATTTGATTTTAGAAGGTGAAGGAGGAATTATACAAGCTTTAGACAGTAAAGTTATTGGAGATCCTACACCAGATTTTAAAATTGGTTTCACAAATACCTTTAGATATAAAAGTTTAAGTTTAAGGGCTCAAATCGACTGGAAAGAAGGTGGTGATATTTCATCATCAGGTATAGATGCATTACTTGGGAGAGGGGTTACAAGGGATACCGAAGACCGTGAACGTACATTTGTTATTCCTGGTTATTACGGAAACCCAACTAGTGGAGAACCTATTCTTGATGGTTCTGGAAACAAAATCCCGAACAGCACTCAAATTACCATGAATAATTTATATTTTTCACCTGCTAGTAGTAATACTTTTGGTATCAATAGTGTCGATGAAGCTTCTGTTTATGATGGCACTGTCTATAGATTGAGAGAAATTTCCCTGACTTATGATGTTCCTAAAAAATTCTTAGAGAAAACTTTTATAGGATCTTTATCTATCTCAGCTATTGGTAACAATTTATGGTATTTTGCTCCTAACGTACCTAAATACACAAATTTTGACCCAGATGTAACAGCGTATGGTTCTAGTAATCTTCAAGGCATAGAAACACAATCTGCTCCTAGTTCAAAAAGATATGGTCTTAAGATTAATCTAACGTTTTAATTAAAAAATTATGAAAAATATATTAAATATAAAATTAAAAAGCTATAAGATACTTATTCTTACTTGTATGTCTTTTTTATTCGTTTATAATTGTAGTGATTATTTAGATGTAAATAACGATCCAAATAACCCCACTGCTGCTCCTTTAGATCAGTTATTGACTAATGTTGAAATAAACTTTAAAGATATTACTGATTATCAATTATTTTTAGGTGATATTCTTTCTACTTATTCTCATCAATTCGTTTTTCGTGAAGAACAAGATCAATACGGTACCAAGCCTGATAACTCTTTAGTAAATAACGCATGGAATAATGCGTATTCTGTATTAGCTGAATGTGATATTATTATAGAACAAGGAACAGAAGAGGAAGAAATGATTATGGTTGGTATGGCTCAAGTTATTAAAGGTTATACAGCTACAATTCTTGTTAATATATGGGGAGATGCTCCTTTCTCTGAGGCAGGCCAATTAGCGAATGGTATTGTGAGCCCCGTATTTGATGAGCAAGCAAGCATTTATCAATCTGGTCTTGATTTAATTGATCAAGGTTTAATAAATATTAATAGTGCTACAGGAAAAAACCCTGGCACTCAAGACTTATTTTACAAAGGAAGTCTTCCTAAATGGAACAAATTTGTAAACACACTTAAATTAAAATTATATAATGAAATTAGGTTATCGTCTTTATTTGACGCTAGTAAGTTAAATACTTTAGTGACTGGCAATAATTTTATGACTAGTTTAAGTGATGACTTTCAATTCACTTATTCAGCGACCCAGTCTCCTGCTGAGGAAAGAAATCCATTATATTTAGATTCTTACCTAACTGGACAAACTACTCAATACGCAAGCCCATGGTTTTATGAAATTTTAAAAGGATGGAACCCCAATATACATAATGGAATAGCTGACCCTAGAATACCTTATTATTTCTTTAATCAATTAACTCCAGGTCAATTGCCTCCCGATGTTGGTGACCCTACAACAGGAGACCCTAAATCTGATTATTGGGATAGAAACACTGGATTTCACAGTATCAGGTTTGGTAGCACAGGTCCAAATCGTGATTTTGCTTCTAGAAATTCTTCAACATACCCTGGTATTTATCCAGCTGGAGGAAAATATGATGATGGATTAGGAGGTAAAGCAGATACTAATGCAGGAACTGGTGTTGCTCCTCATAGAATGCTTACATATCATGAATTTTTATTCATAAAAGCTGAACTTATTCAGGCTGGTTTAATCTCTGGTGATGCTAAAGCTACATTAGAACAAGCAATTACTGCTGCTTTTGCAAAAGTAGATAATGTTGTTGCCAATTCAAAAACCACACAAACGGTACCCGTTCTTGCTGGATCTACCGAAGCAACTACATTTATTGATGATATTCTTGCTGAGTTTGATACTGCAGCTCCTGCAAAAAAAATGGAAATTATCATGACCCAAAAATGGGTATCAACATTTGGAGATCCTTATGACCAATATAATGATTATAGAAGAACTGGATATCCTGTACTAGCTAATCCTGTAGGTCCATCCCCAGAATATCAATTAGATAATGAAGATGCATGGCCTTTAGATGATAGTGAAACTATATTAACACGACCATTTCAATTATCATTATTCTGGCCTTTATCAGAATTGAATGTTAACAAAAATGCTCCAGCTCAAAAGGATGCTACCACATACAAAATATTTTGGGATAATTAATCTAAAAAAAATACAATGAAAAAAATACATATAATAATAGCTATTTTAGCACTCTTTTTGCTAAATACTTCTTGTGAAAATGATGGGGGGACATCTGTCATTCCTTTGGAAAATGGTGCTACGCCTAATTTTAAATTAGTTACTGGGAGTGATGATTTTATTGATCTTACAGGCTTTGACGCATTAAGTTTAAAGTTTACTGTAGATATAGGCATCGGATCCCCAACCTCAATGGATTTAAAGGCTTTTTGGACTACGATAAATGGAGATTTATACGGACCTGTAACTCTAGATGCCAATATAACAACGTTTCCCAAAGAGTATAGCATTACTGGAGCAGACATTTTAAATGCATTTACTGAACTTAATAGTAATGCAGATTTAAATGTAGGTGATAAATTAATACTTTTTACTTCTGTCACTTTAGCTAACGGCAAAACGCTAGAATTACTTAATGACAAAGCTGAGCCAAATTATTATGCAGCAGATTTTAATCAATACGCTGGCTTAAATATAATTCAAACTTATGCTGTATCTTGCCCTTCAAATTTAGGTGGCACATATAGTGTTGTATCTAATGGTGATAACACTGATGGACAACCACCTGCCGTTAACCTTCCATATACTGTAACAGTTATGGATAATGGCGGGGGAAATTATACGATATCAGATGGTGTAGCAGGGGTGTATATCTTTTGGTATAGTGTATATGGATACACCTTTGAAACAACTGGAAACTTTACTGATGTATGCGGAAACTTATCTGGTACTTGGGGTACAAGTTTTGGCGGAGACTCCATAACTTTAACCGGAACAGCTAACGAAGACGGTACATTATCAATCCATTGGGAAAATGCTTTTGGAGATTTTATTGATGCTGTATATACACCTCAATAATATAGAAAACAAGTCATTTTAATTTAAAACCACCTTCTAAACAAGGTGGTTTTTTTATACCTTTACCCCATGCAAGAACAAACACAAATTTTTGGTATTAGAGCCATCATTGAAGCCATTAATTCAGGGGAAATCATTGATAAGGTATTCCTTCAAAAAGGGTTAAAAGGCGATTTATTTACTGAATTAGAATTCGTACTACGCCAAAAGTCTATAAACTCGTCTTATGTTCCAGTAGAAAAGCTAAATAGACTAACAAAAGGAAATCATCAAGGTGCAGTCGCTCAAATTTCGCCAATTGGTTTTCATGATTTAGAAAGTTTAATTACTGAAGTTATAGAATCTGGAAAAATACCTTTATTTCTTTTATTAGACCAATTGAGTGATGTTCGTAACTTTGGTGCTATTATTAGAACTGCGGAATGTACTGGTGTTAATGGCATAATCATTCAAAAAAAAGGAGGTGCTCCTGTTAATGGAGACACCATCAAAACGAGTGCTGGAGCTGTATTTAAAGTTCCTATTTGTAAAGTAGACCATATCAAAGACGCTGTATTTTACATGCAATCATCAGGCATTAAGGTAATAGCGGCCACAGAAAAAACAGATAATACCTTATACGATATTTCATTTAAAGAACCTTGTGCTATCATCATGGGGTCGGAAGACAGAGGCATCAATCCTTCTATTTTAAAAGTTGTAGACGATAAAGCTAAATTACCTTTACTAGGTGAAATAGAATCTTTAAATGTATCGGTGGCTTGCGGAGCTTTTTTATATGAAGCCGTTAGACAAAGACTTTCTTAGATTGTTGGTATTACACGTTTTAAGTCTATTAAATTCTTAAAATCATTCTTTCTTTTCTTTGAAAATATAGTTTATACTAGATTCCTCCAGCTCTGTTTCTGAGTCAATTTCTTCAATAAAATTTCCATCTTTATCAAAATGTTTTAAAAAAGGGTCGTCTGCTTCATTAAAATTATCTTGTTCCCAATCAAACTTTTTAGGTTTTAAAATTTTACTTCTAAAAAATAAAGCAAACAATAATCCCGTAACAAGCCCTGATAAGTGTCCTTCCCAAGAAATACTATCATCAATAGGCAACGTGTACCAAATCATGCTTCCGTAAAGAAAAACAATTAATAAAGACAAAGCTACCAAGCGATAATATTTTGAAAAAACACCTTTAAAAAAAGTAAAACTCACCAAAACATAAATTAGACCACTAGCACCAATATGATAAGAAGGCCTACCAATACACCACGTAAAAAATCCAGATAGAAGAATTCCGAATATAATAACTTTCCAAGCTAAGTGCCTATAGAAATAAAACAAAGCCATTGATAAAACAAATAGAGGTATACTGTTATGATAAATATGTTGGAGATTGCCATGTATAAACGGACTTAAAACAACACCTCTTAGGCCTTTTAATGTTTGTGGATAAATCCCATAATTAGAGAAATTATATCCAAAACGAACTTCAAACCAAAATACCATCCAAATACTTAATAAAAAAAGCAAAGGATAAACTATGACGTCGGTTGAAAATTTGAAATAATCATACTGTTTCATTAATTACCATGTATCAATTTATTATCCATAATCTATTTTATGATAAATTGTCAGTTAAATTTTAACTAAAACACTCTAACTCTTTTAATAAAATTAATGTTTTTAAACCTATAAATACTTTAATTTTACAATTATGAATGAACCTTTAGCAGAACGTTTAAGACCTAAAACTTTAAATGACTATGTAAGCCAGACGCACTTAGTTGGCAAACATGGTGCTTTAACACAGCATATAAAACAAGGCTTGATTCCGTCTATGATATTTTGGGGGCCTCCAGGAACTGGAAAAACAACGCTCGCTAATATTATTGCTACGGAATCTGGAAGGCCATTTTACACACTAAGTGCCATAAATTCTGGTGTTAAAGATATACGTGATGTTATTGATAAAGCCAAACAAAGCGGCGGTTTATTTACTACCAAAAACCCCATTCTATTTATTGATGAAATTCATAGGTTTAGTAAATCGCAACAAGACTCTTTATTACAGGCTGTAGAAAAAGGTTGGATTACATTGATTGGTGCCACAACCGAAAACCCAAGTTTTGAGGTTATTTCTGCGCTTTTATCGCGTTGTCAAGTATATATTTTAAATGCCTTTGAAAAAACCGATTTAGAGATGCTTTTAAATCGTGCTATTGAAAATGACGCGCATATCTCCAAAAAAAATATAAAACTACAGGAAACTTCAGCACTGTTAAGATTATCGGGTGGTGATGGCAGAAAATTGCTCAATATTTTTGAATTGATAGTGAATTCTGAAGCATCAAATGATATCATAATTACGGATGCATTAGTTTTGGATAAAATTCAAAATAATACGGTTCGCTACGATAAAACTGGGGAACAACATTATGATATTATTTCTGCATTTATAAAATCTATCCGTGGTAGCGACCCGAATGCCGCAGTATATTGGTTGGCGCGTATGATTGAGGGCGGAGAAGATGTTAAATTTATTGCCAGGAGAATGCTTATTTTGGCCAGTGAAGATATTGGAAATGCCAACCCAACGGCATTAATAATGGCAAACAATACATTTCAAGCCGTTTCTACGATAGGATATCCAGAATCTAGAATTATACTAAGTCAATGTGCCACATATTTGGCATGTTCACCAAAAAGCAATGCGTCTTATATTGCCATTGGTAAAGCACAGCAATTGGTTAAAGAAACTGGAGATTTGTCCGTACCCTTAGAAATTAGAAATGCACCGACTAAGTTAATGAAAGAGTTGGGTTATGGAGACAATTATCAATATGCTCACAATTATGAAAATAATTTTGCCAATCAAGAGTTTCTGCCAGACGAAATAAAAAACACTAAATTATATGATCCTGGAAATAATTCCAGAGAAAATACCCACCGCGAGTTTTTAAA
Organism: Confluentibacter sediminis; assembly: GCF_003258355.1. Taxonomy (GTDB): domain Bacteria; phylum Bacteroidota; class Bacteroidia; order Flavobacteriales; family Flavobacteriaceae; genus Confluentibacter; species Confluentibacter sediminis. The sequence goes on from NZ_QKPO01000014.1 coordinate 125,769, forward strand.
ACAACGCTGGAAAGGGAAATATGGGTATTAGTTGTTGGTTGTTGGTTGTTGCTAAAACTAAAATTTTATATTTAGAACTTCTTGTTTTAAAACATTATTTTCATAATATTCTAAAACCCAATCATCTCCTTTTTTATACAACGTCGCATTTTTACCTTCTACTAAATACACATCTTTTAGAGAGGTATTTTTTATTTTATAAACAACTTTTGGAGAACTATCTACTAATTGAAAACCGTTTTCTACTGCTTGGGCATATAAAACTTGTTGCACGCCCTCTTGGATAGATTTTGTATCCTTAATAGCATTTTCTACAACTATTTCTGCTTTTGATTCAGGATTAGTTGTTAAAACCTCTATGTTCTTAACGTCCTTTTCTTTTTTAAGATTTTCAATTTCAGCCTTTAACTGTTCAATTTGGTTAACTACTTCGTTTTGATTTTTTACTTCTTTAGCAACGGTCTCCGGGGCATTGTTAACTGGTATATATTTGTAATTTATAGTTTGTAATTCTTTAAAAGCATTTCTTAATGCCTCAGGATAAGCTTTATTATAATCTTTCTCTCTACTCTCGCCCACTTCAGTTGTGTAAATCACAGTGCCATTACAATTTTTCAATTCAATCTGTAGTTTAGTTTTAAACATACTTGAATCTTTTAAAGCATTTGACGTTAGTGCCAAACATCTATTAGCATTTAAATCATCTGGATAATCTTCCCCCTCCATAAACGCTACAAATCCATATTTGTTGAATAAAAACTCTGTTAATGAATTTAATTGATATTGATCGTTTTGTTTTAAAAAATCATATTTTTTAGGGATAATGATATATTTATAGTTATTTAAATTTGATTGAGAAAATGCACTTACAGCCATTAAACATACAACAAGAAGTGATAAAAATTTAGTTTTCATTTTATTAAATATATAGTTAAACCCTAGTTTGTAAATATACACTTTGTAGATTATTTATGTTTTGTGAAATTAAGAAAATATGTTGAATTGACTATAAATACTTTTTCAACTCTATTAAATGATTAATTTTTTTGATATGGGGTTCAATAGGTTTTTGGAATTCATCAAAAAAGATAACCTCCATACCTATATTCAAAGCGCCCAAGATATCAGCTTCATAGCCATCACCAATCATAACACTTTTATCTATACTTGTCTTTGCTTTTTCAATGGCATAATGAAAAATTTGCGGGTTAGGTTTTTTTACTCCAATATCTTCGCCATTAGTAATCGTTTTAAAATAGCTTAAAATATTGGATTTTATTAATTTTTTAGATTGAACTTCCTCAAAACCATTGGATAAAATATGAAGATTATAATTTTTATACAAATATTCTAAAATAGGAATAGCATCATCATATAAATAATTATTATCTGTAAGATAGGTGATGTAATCTGTCGATAGTTTTTGAATAATTTCTTTTTCAATGGTATAATTTAATGCTAAAAAAGTATCGTTTAACCTTCCGAAACGCAATACGTCTTTGTCGATTTTTTCATCTCTATAAAGTTTCCAATATTGTAAATTAATAGCTTTATAGTGAACCAAAAAATTCTCCAAATCAATTTCTATTTGGTTTATTTTAAATATTTTATCAAAAGTTAGGGCTGAATTTCTATCAAAATCCCATAAAGTATGGTCTAAATCAAAAAACACATCGGTAATACCTTTAAGCTTCATCGGTTGAATCTAAAATAATATTAAACAATTCTTTAAAGCCTTTCCAAGTATCCATATCGCTAAAAGTATAATTATGAAATACGGGGATAAACTCGCCATTTACCTTTTTTATTTCTGAAATAATATCATTTAAAACTTTCTTTTTATCTAAAAGTGAATTGGTTTTTAACAATGAATAATCCATTAAGTGATATGAGTACACTTTTAAAGGTGTTTGCACCTCATAATCTAAATCATAAAACAAAAAAGGCGTACAAGAACCAGCCCTAAAACCAATATGATTCACATAACCCATAGTATAATCTTCCTGTATTTCTAATTCTATAAGATTTCTATAAGATTCTGGCAAATTAAGCTTTGAAAAAGACTGTCTAGTAGCTACTAATGCGGTGTTTATAATAGCTTCCATTTGCAGCTTTTCTTTTTTTAAAATGGAAAAATCTTCCGTTGAAAAAAACGACGTTTTTAAACCTACCTTACAATAATCTGCTACTTGTTTAATTAACGACACAAACTTCTTTTTATTCACGCTAATCCCTTTATCATACGTTGAATACGCACCTATTATAAAGAAAAATAAAAATTTATGTGTAGTCTGCTTTTGTTTATTAATAATATACTTAAATGTATCAAAAGGATCATGCTTTAAACCGAAAAGCACCATAAATCTGGTATACAATCCCTTGGCATTAAACTGAAATAAATCTTTAAAAACCCCACCAACAGTTCTCATAATGCCCTTTAATCTATAATTATATGCGGTAGGAACATCTATAATAGGCTTTATACTATATGTTTTATTGGGAAACTGAATTTCCGGAAAAAAAAGTTGTAATGCATCCTTAAATTTATAGGCCCAAATATCTACAATTGGTTGATGTAAAAAATCATGCTTATATGCAACACTTTCGGTCGCTAAAAACCTACCATACTCATCTTTTACATGTGGTAAATACTCTTCATATCTAGACAATAAATAAAAAGATGATGCAAAAATATCAAATGGTATGACGCCTTTATCTCCATTAAAAAAAAAGCCTTTTGTAGTGTCCCATGTATGCACATGGAAATCGATATCAGACAACCCTTGTTCAAATAAAATATCATGACTTTTTACAAAAAACTCACTCCCTAACGGCTGTTTGGTATAAGACATTTTCAAACTATCGTGCGCAATAAATTCTTCAATAGTGGACGTGAAAGACACTTCTATACCAAGAACTCTTGTACAAATATGCTTAAAAATATATTTTACCCGAGGGGTTATTTTATGTGTATAAACGAGTAGCATCAAACATTCTAATATAAGTATCAAAAGTAATCAACTTATGTCTTAATAAGGCATTTGCATATATTTTTGTTTGGAGAAAATCACTTAAAGCAAACCCTCATCAGCAAAACTAAAGTATGCCTTTTCCGTAATAATTAAATGATCTAGAACTTTTATATCTAAACTTTCAGATGCTGTTTTTAATTTATAGGTTATTTGCTTATCTACTTCACTAGGTTTTAATGTGCCAGATGGGTGATTATGGGTTAATATCAATCCTGTCGCACCAACTTCCAAAGCATTTTTCAACACCAAACGCACATCAACCAATGTACCGGTAATACCTCCTTTACTTAGCTGCTTCTTCTGAATGACTTTATTGGAGTTATTCAAAAAAATAATCCAAAATTCTTCATGTTCCAATTCGCCTATAATAGGTTGCATTACCTCAAAAACAGAATTACTAGATCTAATTTTATTTTTCTCTAAAGCCTCCTCTCCCCTTCTACGTCTTCCTAATTCTAACGCTGCTGCAATAGTGATAGCCTTCGCTTCTCCTATTCCTTTAAATTCCATAAGCTGAGCTAAAGACAACTTTCCCAACTCACTTAAATTATTATTAACACTTGCAAAAATGCGCTTACATAAAGCAACAGCACTTTCCTCTTTATTGCCAGAACCTATTAAAATAGCAACTAGCTCTGCATCACTTAATGCTTCTTTACCTTTATAAAGTAGTTTTTCTCTCGGTTGATCGTCTTGACTCCAATTTTTTATGGAAAACGAAGTTGGTTTTTCTTGCATGTGATAAATATAAATATTGTATTTTTATAAAGTACAATTCTGACCAAAAATTTATCACGATTGAACTATTCTCTTAATTATCATTAGGATAACAACATCAATCACATGATTGAAGTAATTAAAAATGCTAAAGCTGAATTGATTCGTGCCAACCAAGAAAGTATTGCACCCCTTTTAGATAAACTGTTTAAAACTATACAGATATGCAGCCATTAAAAAAAGAAGACATTAGTCAAGAGGTTTTTGATCTATACGACTATTATGCCCACAATAAAATTAACCGCATTCAATTTGTTGAAAAACTATCGCTGTATGCCATAGGTGGTTTAACTGTTTCTTCCCTTTTAAGCTTTTTAACACCCAATTATCTAGATAATTTAACGGTAAAGCCAGACGACCCAAATTTAGATTCTAAACTTACGAATCTCCAAAAGGTGGTGGCACTATTAAAGGGCTTTTATCGATACCAGACGGGACTAAAGGAAAATTACCTGGCATTGTTGTAGTACATGAAAACAGGGGATTAAATCCATACATAGAAGATGTTGGCAGGCGCGCTGCTCTAGATGGTTTTATCACCTTAGCACCTGATGCCTTAACACCATTAGGCGGTTATCCAGGGAATGATGATGAAGGAAGAACCATGCAAAGCAAACTTGATAGAAATGACATGTTAGAAGATTTTATAGCCGCTTTTGATTACTTAAAATCCCATGAAAACTGTGATGGTAATATAGGCGTGGTTGGTTTTTGTTTTGGTGGTTGGATTGCTAATATGATGGCTGTTAAATTACCAACACTTAAAGCTGCTGTGCCTTTTTATGGTGGACAACCAACTGCGGAAGAAGCAGCACAAATAAAAGCCCCATTATTATTGCAATATGCAGGTTTAGATACACGCGTAAATGCAGGTTGGCCTGCTTATGAAGACGTTTTAAAAGAAAACAATGTAGAATATACGGTTCATTTTTACCCAGATGTTAACCACGGATTTCATAATAATTCAACGCCGAGATTTGATAAAGAAGCCGCTGATTTGGCTTGGAGTAGAACTATTGATTTTTTTAAGGAAAAGCTAAAATCATAATGTTACAACTATTACTTGATAATAATTCACTACATTTCAATACTAAACTAAATAACCACTAATTAAACCAATAATGAAAAAAACAGCATCCATCATTCTTATTTTAATTAGTGCCTTCACATTACATGCACAACAATACCCTGAAGTGACTATTCCAGATTCTCAAATAAGAAAAATAACTTCCAACATTGTTTCTGGTGAAGAATATGAATTGCAAATCATGTTACCTTCTGGTTATGAAAAGAGCACCAAAAAATATCCAGTTATATATGTCATGGATTCTCAATGGGATTTTCCGTTAGTAACTGCCATTTATGGACAGCAATTTTATGATGGTTTTATTCCAGAAGCCATCATTGTTGGTATTACCTGGACTAATAAAAACTTAAAGCGTGCGAGAGATTACACACCTACCATGTTAGGCAATAATTCTGAAACTGGCGGTGCTGACAAATTTTTAGATTTTATTAAAATAGAACTGTTTCCATTTATTGAAAGCAATTATAAAGCAGACAATAATAATAGAACTTTAATGGGCTTATCTTATGGTGGACTATTTACCATATATGCCTTATTCACACATACGGATATGTTTACAGGTTATATTGCCGCAAGCCCCGGTTTAGATTGGGATAATGGTGTTATGTATAAATTTGAAAAATTATTTTCAGACAAGAACCTTCCTAAACCTGTTAGCGTGTATATGACTGTTGGTGAAGTAGAAAACACAAAATCTTATTTTGAAGAATTTGTCAAAAAAATGAAAAGCAGCAATTACCAAAATGTAAGATTACACTCTAAAGTAATAGAAAACACAGGGCATTCAGGAACAAAAAGCGAAACATTTTCAAGAGGTTTGCAATATATTTTTGAAAAACAATAATATAAATAGTTAAAACTATTACTTAATCAACGTTTTAACCTCATTAAAATCCAATCCGCCATAATTACCTGAACTCATTAACAGCAAAGCTTTATTATCAAAGTTCTGAGAGAATAAAAACTGTTTAAAATCTTCAGGATTGGTATAAATAATTAAATTATCTCGTTCAAAAGCATTGGCTATTTGTTCGTGGGTAACTTCCTTAAGTTTTTTAATTTCAACGGCGTGTGGGGAATAAAACACCACAGCAACATCAGCAGCATCTAAAGTTCCTTTGTATTCTTTTAAAAATTCAGCATTTAAGCTACTGTAAGTATGTAATTCCAAACAAGCTACCAACGTTCTGTTTTCATATTGTTCTTTAACAGCCTTCGTAGTGGCTTCCACTTTACTTGGTGAATGAGCGAAATCTTTATAAGCGACACTGTTTTTACTTTCTGCAATTTTTTCAAGACGCTTACTAGCACCTTTAAAGGTAGCAATAGCTTCATAAAAATCGTCTTCATCAATTCCCATATGTTGACAAATCCATTTAGCTCCAGCTAAATTATTTAAGTTGTGCTTTCCAAAGACTTCAATTGGCAATGGCCCTTCAGGCGTTTCTAAAAGCGTTTGTCCGTTTTCAACAGAATATTCGGGAGTTTTATATGGTAATTTTCTAACGGTGTTTACACTAGCTTCTACTACACGTTTTACTTCTAAATCTTCTTCATTATAAGTTATACTTCCACCACTCACAATACTATCTACAAAAACACGAAACTGCTCTACATAATTATCATAGGTTGGAAACACATTAATATGATCCCAAGCAATACCACTTAACAAGGCAATATTAGGTTTATATAAATGAAATTTTGGACGTCTATCAATCGGTGAACTTAAATATTCGTCACCTTCAAGTACCATAAAATCGTTTTCTTCGGTAAGCTTTACCATGACATCAAAACCTTCCAATTGTGCTCCAACCATGTAATCGACATCTTTATCATGATAATGCATCACATGAAGAATCATGGATGTTATAGTGGTTTTACCATGACTCCCCCCAATTACGACTCTGGTTTTGTGTTTGGATTGCTCATATAAAAACTCTGGATAACTGTAAATTTTAAGTCCTAATTCTTGGGCTTTTAACAATTCTGGATTGTCTGCTTTGGCGTGCATTCCTAAAACAATGGCATCTAAAGTTGGATTAATTTTTTCTGGAAACCAACCATAGGTTTCTGGCAATAAACCTTTCGCTTTTAATCTGGATTTTGAAGGTTCGAAAATTTCATCATCACTACCAGTTACCTTATATCCTTTATTATGCAATGCAAGAGCCAGATTGTGCATGGCAGAACCACCAATAGCTATAAAATGTACGTTCATGTATATATTTTGAATGATTCAAATATACTTTTTTTACCACTAATACACGACTATTTTAAGCTGAAAACGAACTAATAATTTTAAAAATCTAGATGGAATTTTTTGAGCAAGACAAAAAAGTAATGTCCAAATTACATTTTTAAAATCTTCTGTTTTTCTTCGTTAAAAGGCTTCATTTTAGGATATTCTGAAATAGCTAAATCTATATGCTTTAACGCTTCTTTCTTGTCCTTTTTAAGTAAATAAATTTGGGCTAAACGGTAGTATGCCCAAGCCTTTGGAACACCATCATTAGGCGAATAGTTCTCAATGTAAGTTTGCAAACATTGTTCACCTTTATGTAATTCAATATTATATTCGGCAGCTACCTTACCAATTTGATAATGTAGTGCATTCCGTTTGTGTTTACTTTTAGCTTCTTCTAAATTACTAAGTGCTTTTTCCGGTTGCTTTTGTTTCTCATAAAAAGTAGTTAATTTATCGTAACACCAAAGTGACCCACCTTCATTTATTGCCAATTTATAATATTTTTCAGCTAGTTCAGGCTCCTTATCATACTCATATATATAGCCTTTTGCCAAGTAACCGTCCACTTTAGATAAATTATAAAGTTCGTCCGCATATTTTAAGGCTTTACTTTGACTTCCACCTAAAAGACCTGGTAGTTGCATATACAATTCAACCAAGGCCCATCTAACATTGGTATGTTTTGGATCTAATTTAGCTGCTTTTAAAAAGGCTTCTTTTATATCTCCAATGAATGCTAAAGCTTCAATTTTATTAATAATTAAAGCTTTCATACCCATGGCTCCCCCATATTTATATTGGTAATTAGCACTGTTTGGATTAAAACCAACAAGTTTTTTGTAAACAGAAATGGCTTCGTCCCATTTCTTTTGATAACCATAAGTATCTCCAAGTAACTCCAAAGCTGCTAAATCGTTTGGATTATTTTTAACATAATCCGAAGCCTTTAATTCAGCTTCTGAATACTCCTTTTTATTAAGAAGATTTGCAATACTATCTAGAGTTGTCATCTGACTAAAAGACAATATTGGTAAAAATAAAAGTAGGCATATAATTTTTTTCATCTGAATATGTTATTTAATCAACGTTAAACTTCCATTTAGATAACCTTAATCATATTTATCAATGCAATTTAACGCTTTAAATTGTTAAAAATTATTAATAAAATGATAAAATTAAAACTATCAACTTCACCACTAAAAAGGCTCACTTCACTCACTGACCCGTAAATTTCACTCGTTTATTATTTTTTGGAATAACTTTTGAATGTAACTTGTTGTAAAATTTAAAATATGAAAACATATACCAGTCTATTAATGATAATTCTCTTTGCTAATTTCACACAAGCTCAAACTCCAAATTATAACGATCTATGGACTAAGGTTGAAAAATTTGAAACCGACGGTTTACCTAAATCTGCCTTAAACATCGTTGAGGATATCAATAAGCTTGCCACAAAAAATAAAAATAGCTCACAACTTATAAAAAGCATGCTTTACAAAAGCAAATTCGCTTTGATTTTAGAGGAAGATGCCCAATTAAAAATTATAAACGATTTTAAAACTGAAATAAATAAAAGTGCTTTCCCAATAAAAAATATTCTAGAAAGCTTACTTGCTAATATGTATTGGCAATATTTTAATCAAAACAGATGGCAATTTTACAATCGCACCAAAACAGAGAAGAAAGTTGATAGCGTTGACTTTAGAACTTGGGATTTAGAAACGCTATTTAATGAAATACACATTCATTACCAAAAGTCGTTACATCTGGTATCGAAATTACAAAAAGAGTCTTTAAGTAATTATGACGACATATTGACGCTTCAAAAAGATTCCAAAATTTACAGACCTACATTATTTGATTTTTTAAATCATGAAGCCTTAAATTTTTACAAAACCAACGAAACCAATATTACCAAGCCAGCTTATAAATTTGAGATAGATAATGCCGAATTTTTAGGAGATGCTGAAACTTACACCAATCTAGCTTTAGAAGCTAAGGATTCAACCTCTTTACAATTAAATGCTTTAAAAATTTATCAAGATTTAATCTGCTTCCATTTAAATGATAAGGAACCTGATGCCTTAGCTGATGTTAATATGGAGCGTTTAAAATTCGTGAATCAATATGGAACATTCAGCGACAAAGAATCGCTTTTATTGGAAGCACTCAAAACCGAAAGTGACAAACTGAAATCCCATGAAGTTTCTGGATTATATGATTTTGAAATCGCTACCATCTATTACCAACAAAGCAATCAATATCAGCCAAAAACAAATGAGGATTATCGTTGGAAAGCTAAAGAAGCCATTGATATATGTAAAGCTGTGATTGAAAAATTTCCAAAAAGTAAAGCTGCTGAAAAATGCGCCATTTTAAAACAACAAATTGAGCAACAAACAGTGCAAATTACAACGGAGGATTTTCTTCCTGTTCAACAAAATGGACGCTTATTGTTGAGTTACAAAAACTTAGATGCTCTTGAATTTAAAATATTTAATTTAACCAGAAAAGAACTAGAAACATTCAACAAAACCTATCGAAAAGAAGAGCAACTGGCTTTTATTAAAAAATTAGAGATTTCTAAACAATGGGAAAGTAAATTACGTAATGAAAATGATTATCAAAACCACACCACTGAAGTTGCCGTACCAAAACTTAATGGTGGCACTTATTTAATAGCTGCTTTCACCAAAAAAGATGAAGAAACCTTTGCCTTTAGCACCATTCAAGTTACCAATTTAGCCTTGATTGAAACTGAAAGCGAGCTACATAAAACCTTTCAAGTTATTGATAGAAACAACGGAAAACCTATTATAAATGCTTCTGTTGAAATTAGTTTTACCGAAAATAATAATAGAAGTACACAAACCGAAACTTTTACCACAAACAGTGTTGGTGAAATTAAAATTGAAAAAACTACAGACCGATATAGACATGTTAGTGCTAAAGTTAAAAATGGCAATGACACTGCTTATTTTGGTGATTATTATATAAACACATATTATAAAAGAGAAAAAGAAGACACCCAATACAAAGCCTTTTTATTTACAGACAGAAGTATTTACCGCCCTGGACAAATCGTGTATTTCAAAGCGATTGCTATGAAAACGAAAAATGGTAAGTCCGAAGTAATGGTTAACGAATCTGTGTATGCTACACTTTACGATGTAAATCAGGATGAGCTAGCAGAACTTGAATTTAAAACTAATGAATTTGGTTCAGTTTCTGGAGAATTCATTTTACCAAATGGCGGATTAAATGGTGAATATTATATTGAATTTGAAAACGATGACGCTGATTTTGATGTTGAACAATACTTTTCAGTTGAAGAATACAAACGTCCGAAATTTGAAACAAAATTCCACCCCATAACTGAAACGTATAAAGTTAACGATTCCGTTACCGTAAAAGGTACTGCTTTAGCTTATGCTGGCAGTAACATTACCGATGCCAAAGTGGTGTATCGTGTACATAGAAAGGTGCAATATCCGCGTTGGTATTTTTGGCATCGTCCATGGTTTCATAGCGAACCACAAGAAATTACTCATGGCGAAAGCATAACCAACGATAAAGGAGAGTTTGAAATTACATTTAAAGCGCAACCAGACCAAAGTGTCGATAAAAGCAGTTTACCCATTTTTAATTATGAAATTACTGCCGATGTGACTGATTTAAATGGTGAAACCCGAAGCGCTACAACCATTGTGAATGTGGGTTATCATGCCTTGGTGGCAAACATGAGTGTCACCGACAAAATTGATAAAAATGATAAAGACATAAAAATCACCATCGATACCAAAAATCTTAATGGTGAATTTGCACCAGCAACTGGCATTATTAAAATCTACAAATTACAAGCCCCAAAAACCGTTTTAAGACAACGTCCTTGGGAAGCACCAGATTATCAAGATTTTTCTGAAGAAGCATTTAAAAATTTATTTCCTCATCATGCCTACAAAAATGAACATGACTCCAATAATTGGGAAAAAGGCGAGTTGGTTTTTGAAAAACAGTTTGATACCGAAACGTCTAAAGAACTAGACTTAGGAACGATTAAAAAATGGCAATCCGGTAAATACATCATCACGTTAGAAAGTAAAGACAAATTTGGGCAGTTGGTTAAAGATGAGATCAAAACCACCCTTTTTAGTGATGACGATAAAACTTTAGCAGACCATCAGTTATTCAGTTTGACAACAAATAAACCGACTTACAACACTGGCGATACGGCTATTATTACCCTAGCTTCGGCAGCAGAAAATTTGAATGTTACCCTAACTGTGGAAAAAGACCATAAAGTTATAAAAACAGACATCGTTCAATTAAATAATAACAAAAAAACGATTTCCATACCAATTACAAAAGAAGATATTGGTGGTTTTGCCATCAATTATAGTTTCGCTGCTTTCAATAGTTTTCAATCGGGTACTGAAATTGTTTCTGTTCCTTATCCAAAAACCGATTTAGATATTGAAACCACTACATTTCGAGATAAATTACAACCCGGAACCGATGAAACTTGGAGTTTTAAAATTAAAGGCCCACAAGGTGATAAAGTATCTGCGGAATTATTAGCAAGTATGTACGATATGTCTTTAGATCAATTTAAACCTCATACTTGGGATTTTAGCCCCATGTCAAACCCAATATATTATTCATACCATCAAAGTAATGCATACCAAAGTTTTGGTACTAAAAATTTCAGGGTTTATAATAAAGAATTGAATATAAATTATAATCCACAACAATATGACCAATTAAATTGGTTTGGGTTTTATTTTGGAAATAATCAAGCTATTAGAATTCGTGGAAATGCAAGTATATCTCAAACCTTGGAGGGAAGATCTCCTGGAATTGAAGTTGTAGATGATAATTCTTCATTAGATGAAGTTGTTGTAGTCGGTTATGGAACTCAAAGAAAAACTGCTATAACAGGTGCTGTTACTTCCGTAGTAACTGAACAACTAAATGCTGGAGAAACTTCAGAAATTGGGAAAGAACTTGATTTCAAAACACAAGAAAAACCAAACTTCGACACTGTTCAAATTCGTAAAAACCTTCAAGAAACGGCGTTTTTCTTTCCGCTATTACAAACAGATACAGATGGGAATGTGAGTTTTAGTTTCACCACACCGGAAGCATTAACGCAATGGAAATTGCAATTATTGGCCCATACCAAAACACTGGAAAGTACCACAAAAACCTTAACAACCGTTACTCAAAAAGAATTAATGGTCATACCAAACGCGCCACGTTTTTTACGCCAAGGTGACCAAATAAACATCAGTACAAAAATTGCTAACTTAACAGACAAACAATTGTCTGGTCAAGCTATTTTAATGTTGACAGATGCTATTTCAGGAAAAGATATAACGTTAAATCTGCTCAGTTCTTCCCCTTCGGGGAAGTTAGAAGGGGCTTCTTTTACAGTTGATGCCAAAGGCAACACGCAAGTATCATGGAATTTAACGATTCCGGATGATGTGGATGCGGTTCAATATAAAATCATTGCAAAATCTGGTGATTTTAGTGATGGCGAACAAAGTGTGCTTCCTGTTTTAAGTAATCGCATGTTGGTTACCGAAACTTTACCTATGTGGATTCGCAGCAACGAAACAAGAACTTTTACACTTGATAAATTAAAAACCAATACCTCAACTACACTTAAAAACCATAAGCTAACTTTGGAAATGACTTCCAATCCAGCTTGGTATGCCGTACAAGCATTACCTTATTTAATGGAATATCCGTTTGAGTGTAACGAGCAAACGTTTTCTCGTTATTATGCCAATGCTTTGGCGAGTCATATTGCGAATAGCAATCCTAGGATTCAGGAGGTTTTTAATCAATGGTCGTCTCAAGACGTACTTATAAGCAATCTTGAAAAAAACGAAGATCTAAAATCCATCTTAATTCAAGAAACACCTTGGTTACGCGATGCCCAAAGTGAAACCGAACAGAAAAAGCGAATCGCTTTGTTATTCGATTTAAACAAAATGACGAACGAATTACAATCAGCTATTCGTAAATTGGAAAACAATCAACTATCTAATGGTGCCTGGGCTTGGTTTAATGGCGGACGTGAAAACAGATACATGACACAACATATCATTACCGGTTTTGGGCATTTAAAGAAACTTGGGGTTACTACTACTGAAAATTCTAAAATGATTGAAAAAGCCATCAAATATCTAGATTCTGAATTTATTCAAGAATATAAAGACATTAGAAAATATGATGCTAAAGTAAATTTAAGCAAAGACCATTTAAGCTATACACAAGTACATTATTTATATATGCGAAGCTTCTTTCCTGACGTCAAAAAATCGAAAGAGATTGAAGACATCACTAAATATTATCAATCACAAATTCAGACATATTGGTTGAGTCGTTCCTTGTATGCCAAAGGACTTATGGCATTGATATCAGAACGATTGAATGACAAATCAACGGCTGCCAAAATTTTAAAATCATTAAAGGAATCAAGTATTACTAATGATGAATTGGGCATGTATTGGAAAGAAAACACCCCTTCTTGGTATTGGTATCAAGCCCCAATTGAAACACAAGCTTTATTAATTGAAGCATTTACCGAAATTGAGAATGATACTAAAACCATAGATAATCTTAAAATTTGGTTGCTAAAAAACAAACAAACCAATCAGTGGAAAACCACCAAAGCAACCACCGAAGCTGTTTATGCCTTGTTGCTTCAGGGTAGCGATTGGCTATCTATAACCGATGCTGTTGATGTGGTTTTAGGCGGACAAAAAATCGAACCTTCTAAACTAGAAAACGTCAAAGTTGAAGCTGGAACAGGCTACTACAAAACATCTTGGAGCACTTCTGAAATCAAGCCAGAAATGGCAGAAGTGACCTTAACTAAAAAAGGTGATGGCATTGCTTGGGGAGGTTTATACTGGCAGTATTTTGAAGATTTAGACCAAATAACATCTGCTGAAACACCTCTAAAAGTGAATAAAAAACTATTCTTAAAAAAGAATACAGATACTGGCGAGCAAATTTCAGAAATAACTAAAAACACAAAACTAAAAGTGGGTGATTTAGTTAGAGTTCGCATCGAATTACGAAGCGATAGAGCTATGGAATTCATCCATATGAAAGATATGCGAGCTGCCGGATTAGAGCCCATAAATGTACTATCTGAATACAAATGGCAAGACGGATTGGGTTATTATGAAAGTACCAAAGATGCTTCAACCAACTTCTTTTTTGATTATTTACCAAAAGGCGTGTATGTTTTTGAATATGATTTAAGAGTAAATAATGCTGGTAATATGAGTAATGGCATCACCATCATCCAAAGCATGTATGCTCCAGAGTTCAGCAGCCATAGTGAAGGTGTGAGAATAAGAATCAATTAAAAAAGAGGTCTTCATATGAAGACCTCTTTTTTGCCTATAAAGAAATACGCATTAATTCAAATAACATAAAAATATTGGTTGCCGTAATCGATAAAACAGTTTTATTAAAAGTTAAAACTATTAATTGCTGGGTGGCATAGTCGGTCTTACTTCAATTTTACTTGGTAAGGTTCTAGGATTCATTTTGATTAAATCAACTACCAATTCGCCAATATCTTCTTTTTGAATTTTCCATCCATCAGTATCATCTGGTGTATGCCCATTAAAATGTGTGGCCACAGATCCTGGCATGATAGTACTTACTTTTATATCATATTTACGCAAATCTAACATGACAGCTTGTGTAAAACCCGTAACACCAAATTTACTGGCATTATAAGCAGACCCTTTAGCAAAGAAATTGGTACCTGCCAAACTCGACATAGTTATAAAATAACCTTTAGATTTTTTTAAGGCATCAATACTAGATTTTATAGTGTAAAAAACACCTGAAAGATTAGTATCTATAGTGTCTTGCCATTGTTCTACAGTTAAATCTTCTATGCTCGCAAAATGACCTAAACCAGCATTGGCAATCACGATATCTAGTTGATTGAAATTTTCTAAAACTATTTTAACGGCATGTTGTTGGCTTTCATAATTTTTAACATCTGCTTGTAAACCTAATGCTTTGGCTCCTACTTTTGAATTTGAATTAAGTTGATTCGCCGCTTCTTGTGCTGAGGATGCACTTCTACTTGTAATGGCAACATGTACACCTTGCGACATTAAACATTCCGCAATACCATATCCGATTCCTTTAGTTCCTCCTGTTATAAGAGCTACTTTATTTTTTATTGAATTCATAATAATTATCCTTTTTGTAAAACTACAAAACGAATACCTAAAGACAGAATTTAAAACGTTATGATAATTATAAAATTTACGACCTATTGCTTAGGTGGATATTGAGCCAATACTTTTTCAACAACGGCTTTTAACTGTGTTTCACGTTTTTCCGGTGTGGCGTTAGGGGTAAATGTAGATTCACTAACAGCCTCCCAAAAAAGTCCTTTCCCATGTTCATCTACAAAATCGATGGTGATTTGACGGTTTACATTCGCTTGACCAATTGGCAATCCGATGGAAATTCCACCTCCAACATTACCACCACCGCCACCTAAACCGACACCAACATTATTGCGTTGGGCTTCTTTATATTCGGCACTTTTAATGTCAATTAAAAAATCTGGGGTTTCCGAAATTGCAAACCCTTTTTCTTTCATTTTCAAATCAATAGCATCTAAAAGACGTTTAGTATCCAACTCGCTCAAGCCGGTTTTCATGTCGCCATAATACTGGTAAGTTTTGTATTTAGTGAAATCTGTTCCTTTTTCATAATCGTAATTCACGCGAACTGGAGCACAAGACATCATAAGTAATGCCATTCCAATTAATAAGTGTCGTTTCATTTGGAGTAATTTTTTATTAAAGTTAATCAAAAATTATTCCATTGGTATAAAGGCATGGATTAAATATTTTTAACGGCATTTAAATATCCGTATATTTATTAATTGTAAAATTTCAGAAAATTGAAACCATTCACAAACATTTTAAATATCCTTTTTTTCTTCTTTTCCTTGGTATTGATATCTCAAAACAATCGACCTCAAGAACCAAAAGAGCCTTTTAATTATATTTCTGAAGATATTGTTTTTACTAACCAATATGCAGACAACATACAATTAGCAGGCACACTTACTTTTCCAAAAAATATAAAAAATCCGCCAGTTGTTATCTTAATTTCAGGTTCAGGGCCTCAAAATAGAAATGAAGAATTAATGGGACATAAACCTTTTTTAGTTCTAGCCGATTATTTATCGAATCATGGTATGGCTGTATTACGCTATGATGATAGAGGTGTGGGAGATTCTAAAGGGAATTTTCAAACAGCTACTACATTTGATTTCGCCACGGATGTGGAAGCGGCCATCACCTATCTAAAATCCAGAAATGATATTGACAAAACAAAAATTGGACTTATTGGACATAGTGAAGGCGGCTTAATAGCACCTATGATAGCTTCAAAAAATAAAGATGTGGCTTTTATTGTATTACTTGCCGCACCTGGAGTAAATGGTGCTGAAATTTTGGAAACACAATCAAGAATAGCAGGAGAATTAGCGGGAACCCCAGAGGCATTTTTAGAAGAAAACCAAAAATTAGCCCGTATTATATATGGCATTATTAGAACAAATACAGATGAAGACATCATAAAAACTAAAATCTCCAAAGCTCTTAATGATTACAAAACAAACAACCCTTTATCCGTCCTTACGCCATATATAACTCCAGTTATGATTGAACAACAATTAAGCATTTTAAAATCGAAATGGGTTTGTGAGTTTATTAGAATTGAGCCGAAAGATTATTTAGAAAAAACCACCTGTCCTGTATTAGCTTTAAATGGTAATAAAGATTTCCAAGTAATTCCAAAAATTAATTTAGAAGGTATTAAAAATGCTTTAGAAAAAGCAGTCAACAAAGATGTTACATTAAAAGAATTGGATGGTTTAAATCATTTATTCCAAACTGCTGAAACTGGTAGCCTGCAAGAATACAGCACAATAGAAGAAACCTTTTCCCCGGTGGCTTTAGAAATTATTAAAGATTGGATTTTAGAACGGTTTTAATCATTCAACATTTTCCACAATACGTCTTTAAGTTGTGTAATGCCTTGTTGCGCGACCGATGATATAAAAAGATATGGAATGGGTAATTCGTTATCTAACTCTACTTTTAGTTCTGCCTTTAATTCATCATCCAACATATCACATTTAGAAATAGCGATGATGCGATCTTTATCCAGCATTTCTGGGTTGTATCGACGTAGTTCATCCAACAAAATATCGTACTGTTTTCTAATATCCTCAGCATCAGCAGGAATTAAAAATAGCAAGATGGAATTACGTTCAATATGACGTAAAAAGTAATGCCCCAATCCTTTTCCTTCAGCAGCACCTTCTATAATTCCAGGAATATCTGCCATCACAAAGGTTTGGAAGTCTCGATATTCCACAATGCCTAAATTGGGTTTCAACGTGGTAAATTCGTAATCTGCTATTTTGGGTTTTGCTGATGTTATAACCGACAATAAGGTTGATTTACCCGCATTAGGAAAACCTACCAAACCTACATCTGCCAATACTTTTAACTCTAAAGTAATATGCTTTTCTTCATGGGGCATACCAGGTTGTGCATACCGTGGCGTTTGATTGGTTGACGTTCTAAAATTCCAGTTACCAAGTCCTCCCTTTCCTCCTTCAGCTATAATTTTTTCTTCACCATGTTCTGTGATTTCAAAAATAATATCGTCGGTTTCAGTATCTCTCACAACGGTTCCTAAAGGTACTTCGATATAAAAATCTTCACCATCGGCACCCGTACTTCTACTTTTACCTCCATGTTCACCATGCCCTGCCCTAATATGTTTTTTAAATTTTAAATGTAGTAAAGTCCAAAGATTTGAGTTCCCACGAAGAATCACATGCCCTCCACGACCACCATCACCACCATCTGGGCCACCTTTTTCAATAAACTTTTCACGGTGTAAATGTGCAGACCCTTTACCTCCATTTCCAGAAGTCACATACATCTTTACATAATCAACAAAATTTCCTTCGGTCATAATAAAGTTAAAAGTTATAAATTAAAAGTTAAAAGTTTCTCTCTTATCTTTTAATCTTTGTCATTCCTGCGTAAACAGAAATCCATATAAGAAGTTGCAAATAATTTAATTACAGACGATCTATAGTTTCACTTAAACGCACTGTAATATCTTCAATGCTGCCAACACCATCAACACCGTAGTATTTGTTTTGAGCAGAATAGTAATCTTTTAAAATCGCCGTTTTATTATAATATTCTTTAATTCGGTTTCTTATAATAGACTCATCGGCATCATCGGGCCTTCCACTTGTTTTTCCTCTTTCTACCAAACGTTTTACTAAAATCTCATCATCAACTTCCAAAGCAATCATCGCATTGATGGATGAGTCTTTACTTTCCAATAATTTGTCTAAAGCATCAGCCTGAGCATTGGTTCGAGGAAATCCGTCAAAAATAAAACCATTAGCAGATGCATTCTTTTCTACTTCAGCTTCCAACATATCAATCGTCACTTGGTCTGGCACCAATTCGCCTTTATCTATATACGATTTGGCCAACATCCCCAAAGCCGTTTCATTTTTAATATTAAACCTAAAAACATCGCCAGTAGAAATATGTACTAAGTTATATTTTGTTTTTAAAAATTCCGCTTGCGTTCCCTTTCCGGCACCTGGAGGTCCAAATAATACTAAATTTGTCATGAATTGTGTTTCTTTTATTTGATATATTTCTGGTAAATTTCTTCCTAATCCGTCATAATCCAAACCATAACCAACTATAAATTTGTTCGGAATTTTCATTCCTATATAGTGAATCTTAAAATCTTTTTTATAGGCTTCTGGTTTGTAAAAAAGCGTAGCTATTTTAAGTGATTTAACGTTTTCGTTTTTAAAAATTCTAAAAATTTCGGCTAAGGTATTTCCCGTGTCAATAATATCTTCTAATACAACCACTGTACGACCTTCTAAGCTTTGCGTGAGTCCTATTAAACGTTGGATATCTTCGGTTGATTTTACCCCTTCATAAGATGCCAATTTAATAAAAGTGACTTCACAAGGTTTTGGATATTTCTTCACAAAATCACTTACAAACATAAACGAACCATTCAAAATCCCAACAAATACTGGAATATCGTCTCCAACATCTGTACATATTTTGTCAACCATTTCATGAATGGCTTTCTCAATTTCTGCTTGAGAAATAAATGGTTTAAACTGTTTGTTATGAAGTTTTAACACGTGCTTTTAAATTTTTAAAGACGCAAAGATAATCAATAGATTAACGAATACCGATTTTTTGATTTATGTTTTAGGATATTAAATGTATTTTTGCATGGTAAATCTATATTAGTAAAATAATTTCATGAATTACTTTTCTTCAAATTTCAAACTCGGTATTCTTGGTGGTGGACAATTAGGCAAAATGTTGCTATATGATACTAGAAAATTTGACATTTACACGTGTGTATTAGAAGCCAGTAATGAAGCCCCTTGCAAAATAGCTTGCAATGAATTTCATTTGGGTGACTTAATGGATTATGATGCCGTTTACAAATTCGGGAAACAGGTTGACGTGCTAACCATTGAAATAGAAAACGTCAATGTAGATGCTCTTGAAGCTCTTGAAAAAGAAGGTGTAAAAGTATATCCCGCTTCAAAAACATTACGAACCATTCAAAATAAAGCAACCCAAAAACTGTTTTATATTGACCATCATTTACCAACTGCAGCATTTTCTCGATTTGCTTATACGTCTGAAATTAAAGAAGCCATTCATCATGGTGGGCTATCACTTCCATTTGTTTGGAAATGTGCCCAATTTGGATATGATGGTACGGGCGTGAAAATCGTAAAAGCAGTTACCGATTTAGAAGGCTTACCAAATGTAGAATGTATTGCAGAAACTTTAGTGCCTTTTAAAAATGAGTTGGCTGTTATTGTGGCTAGAAATGCATCAGGTGAAACAAAAACATATCCTGTAGTTGAAATGGAATTTCATCCAGAAGCCAACCAAGTTGAATATGTTATTTGTCCGGCTAGGATACCTGATGACGTTGCAAAAAAAGCCACAGATATTGCTTTACAAACCTCAAAAGCATTTAATCACGTTGGGTTATTGGCTGTTGAAATGTTTCAAACTGAAGACGATCAAATATTAATAAACGAAGTCGCACCAAGGCCTCATAATTCTGGACATCAAACTATTGAAGCCAGTTACACATCGCAATTTGAACAGCATATTAGAGCCATTTTAAATTTGCCTTTGGGAAGAACCCATAGCAAACTGGGGGGTGTTATGGTCAATTTGGTTGGTGCAGAAGGCTATTCTGGTAATGTGGTTTACGAACACATAGAAACTATTATGAATATGGAGGGTGTAACGCCACATATTTATGGTAAAAAACAAACCCGACCTTTCCGAAAAATGGGACATGTAACCATTGTTAATGAAGATTTAAACGAAGCTAGGAAAATTGCCGAAGACGTAAAAAAAACAATTAAAGTAATAAGCGAATAATTATGCAAAAAGTAGGAGTCATTATGGGAAGCAAAAGCGACCTGCCTGTTATGCAAGATGCGGTAGACATCTTAAAAAGTTTTGGGATTGAGGTAGAAGTCGATATTGTTTCTGCCCACCGAACACCTGAAAAATTATTTGACTATGGCAAGAATGCGCACCAAAGAGGTTTTTCTGTTATTATTGCAGGAGCTGGCGGTGCTGCTCATTTACCGGGCATGATTGCTTCGCTATCTCCTCTTCCAGTCATTGGAGTTCCTGTAAAAAGCAGCAATTCAATTGATGGATGGGATTCTGTGCTTTCTATTTTACAAATGCCAGGAGGTGTGCCAGTAGCAACCGTAGCTTTAAACGGTGCTAAAAATGCTGGGATTTTAGCAGCACAAATTATTGGCTCTTCTAATGCTCATGTTTTAAACAAAATAATAGAATATAAAGAAAGCCTAAAAGAAGCCGTAATTAAATCAGCCAATGACTTAAAATAAAAAAACCCCGAATACATTCGAGGTTAGTCATTAACTAATTATTTGAGTTAGTCACCCTACAATTAAATTTCGACAAAGATACAAATTTTTTATTATGCACGCATAACAAAAATAGAAAATTAACACCTTTATTACTAGTATGATAAATATTTTATTAAATAAATTCCAAACTCCTTATAATACTGCGCCTTTTTCAAAGATTAGAAATGATGATTTTCTTCCAGCTTTTAAAAAAGCTATTGAAAATGCAAAAATTGAAATTGACGGGATTGTAAATAATTCTGAAAATCCAACGTTCCAAAACACTATTGAAGCTTTAGAGTTTTCAGGAGAACCATTAGACAGAATGTCTAGTATTTTCTTCAACCTAAATTCTGCAGAAACCAACGATACCATCCAAAAAATAGCTCAAGACATTTCCCCTCTTTTATCAGAATTTAGTAATGATATCACTCTTAATGAAGATTTATTTAAACGCATCAAAGCGGTTTATAATTCTAAAGACCATTTAAATTTAACTACAGAGCAACAAACGCTTCTCGATAAAAAATATAAAAGTTTCTCAAGAAACGGTGCCAATCTGCCAAATGATAAAAAAGAAAAATTAAGAGCGATTGACAAAGAATTAAGCACATTGACATTGAAATTCGGTGAAAACGTATTAGCCGAAACCAACAAATTCGAGATGCTGATTACGGATGAAGCTGATTTATCTGGTCTTCCAGAAGGTACTATTGAAGCCGCTAAACAATTAGCCGAAACCAAAGACAAAGACGGTTGGTTATTCACTTTAGATTATCCCAGTTACATTCCATTTGTGACCTATGCAGACAATAGAAATCTTCGAAAAAAAATGACCATTGCTGCTGGTAAAAAAGGATTTCACAATGATGATTTAGACAATCAAAACATTGTGTTACAAATTGCCAGACTCAGATTTGAACGCGCCAACCTTTTAGGTTATAAAACCCATGCTCATTTTGTTTTGGAAGAACGCATGGCAAAAACACCCGAAACTGTGGAAAGTTTTTTAAATGAATTGCTAGTAAAAGCTAAGCCTGCTGCCGAGAACGAATTTAAACATTTAGAAAATTTCGCTAAAGACTTAGATGGTATTGACCAATTGGAAAAATGGGATGGTTCTTATTATTCAGAAAAATTGAAACAAAAACTGTTCAGTTTAGATGACGAATTGCTTAAACCTTATTTTAAACTAGAAAGTGTTATAAGTGGTGCTTTTACAGTAGCTAATAAATTATTCGATTTACATTTTGAAGAAATACATAACATCGACACATACCACGAAGACGTTTTAACTTACAAAGTAACGGATTCAAACGGCAATTTAGTATCCATTTTCTATGCCGATTTTTTCCCAAGACCTGGAAAACGTAATGGTGCCTGGATGACTTCTTTCAAACCTCAATATGTGAAAAATGGTGATATGGAAAGACCCCATGTTTCTATAGTTTGCAACTTTACAAAACCAACCAAAAGCAAACCGTCCCTTTTAACTTTTAACGAAGTAACTACCTTATTTCATGAGTTCGGACACGCTTTACATGGTATGTTAGCAAACACAACCTATCCCAGCTTATCGGGAACCAGCGTTTTTTGGGATTTCGTTGAATTACCAAGTCAGGTTATGGAAAACTGGTGTTACGAAAAAGAAGCCTTAGAATTGTTTGCGACGCATTATCAAACTGGAGAGCTTATCCCAATGGACTTAGTAGAAAAAATAAAAGAATCTGCTAGTTTCCATCAAGGTATGCAAACGCTTCGCCAAATAAGCTTTGGATTATTGGACATGAGCTGGCACGGACAAGACCCAACAAACATAACCAATGTGAAAGCTCATGAAGTAGAGGCTTTTAAAAACACTACATTATATCCTGAAGTAGCAGAAAACTGTATGAGTACTTCGTTTTCCCATATTTTTCAAGGCGGCTATTCTTCGGGTTATTACAGTTACAAGTGGGCTGAAGTATTGGACGCCGATGCTTTTGAATATTTTCAAGAAGAAGGTATTTTTAACAAAACTGTTGCAGATAAATTCAAAGCCAATGTATTGTCTCAAGGCGGTATTGAAGATCCCATGGTACTTTACAAACGTTTTAGAGGTCAAGAACCAAAACCTGAGGCATTGTTGAAACGGGCGGGGTTGATATAGATTAATTAGACTGCTTAGATTGTTAGACTATATAGATAACAAAAACAAAATTTTTACCTTATTTTTGATTTTCAAAAAATCGCACTTAAATGCCAGAACACGAAATAAATCCGAGTAAATGGATTGATTTATATTCCGATTATCTTTTCAATTACACCATTACACGTGTAAATGATAGAGATTTGGCACAAGACTTAGTGCAAGATACTTTTTTGGCCGCTTTAAAATCTATGAAGAATTTTAAAGGTGAAGCGAGCGAACGTACATGGCTTATTTCTATTTTAAAAAGAAAAATTATTGACCATTACCGTAAAATAAATTCCAATAAAGGGAAAGCCGAAGTTAGAATCACATACAGCGATGATGAGAGCGAAGGGGATTGGCTTGAGGAACGCATAGCAGACCCATTTGATAAAACAGCAGAAGACACCATGCAAAACAGCGAACTTGGTGATGCTATACTTAACTGTTTAAGTAAATTACCAGAAAAACAAGCCGAGGTTTTTAGAATGAAAACTATGGAAGGACAAGAAACAGAAGTGATTTGTAATGAACTAAATATCACAGCGTCTAACCTTTGGGTAATTATTCATAGAGCGCGTACCGCTATGGCAGATTGTCTAAAAGAAAATTGGTTTTAATAATGAGTAGTAAGGTTAAAATATTTGTGCCCTGTGAAGAAGCAAATCATGTTTGTGACAAGTCACAATATAAAGAAGCATCCCTTTGGGAAAAAATCAAGCTTAATTTGCATTTAATTTATTGCAAAGCTTGCCGAAAGTACTCAAAAAACAATAAAAAACTTAGCCATAGTATCAAAATATCTAAAGTTAAATGTCTAGATAAAAAGTGTAAAGATGCTATGAAAAAAGAATTTGAGAAAGCTTTAAAAGATCAGCTAAAATAATTAAAAAGCAAAAGCATTATTAGCCATAGTATTGGTAATCCTTCTACAAAAAAAGAACTAAAATACTTTCCTTGTTCCTTTTTAGAAATCATTAAAAACAACATCGTCAATACAGTCATTACAAATAAAACAATCAGGTAATTTTCTGTTTTATTATTTTTTAAAAATTCTAAAAGAAAAAAGCATATTAATAGTAGCATTCCCATCATTTTAGTCTGCCACACCCCTATTTTCTGAGGAATGGTAGCTAGTTTTAAACTATCGTATTGCAAATCCCTTATTTCAAAAGGCAACATTAAAACTATTATAAATATGAATCTTTGAATGCCTGTTATCATAACGTCTGAATTTATAGCGTAATGATTATTTATTAAAGGAAGAAAAACGGTCACACCGCACCAAACTAACGCAATAAGATATACTTTTAAACCACTTATACTTCTTAAATTTTGTCGGCTATCTACAAATAAATGCTTTGGCAAAAATGGAATGGCATAAAAAAAAGTAATAAGCCCAAAACCTATAATATAAAATAAGCTAATCGTATTTAATTGAAATGTATAATAGCACAATATTATAAAACTAAAAAATGAAAACAACTGAATCGCTTTTAGCGATGTTGCTAAGCTTCTGTGATGAAACTTGGCTATGCCAAAATACTTTACAAAATTATAACCTGTTATAGATGAAAAAAAGATAAAATATAACACGGAAGCATCATAGGGAATATTAAACTCTATCAATGAAATCCATGACAATGAAAACACAGATAATGCTACATGAATACTACTATTTATGTAAAAATTAAAGAACTGTTTTAATAACTTCATTTTACAAAAATAAGCAAAGTGTTAATAACGCTTTCATATGGTTAAAAACTTTCACTTTTTCAAGCAAAAAAGCATCTTTAATTACGTAATTTTGCACCTTAAATTCTATCAATTTTTATGAATACAAACGCTTTTGCTCTGCGTCATATTGGTCCGAATGAAGATGACCAAAATAACATGTTAA
Organism: Confluentibacter sediminis; assembly: GCF_003258355.1. Lineage (GTDB taxonomy): Bacteria > Bacteroidota > Bacteroidia > Flavobacteriales > Flavobacteriaceae > Confluentibacter > Confluentibacter sediminis. Next base: position 151,042 of record NZ_QKPO01000014.1, read on the forward strand.
AAACCATAGGTGTAGATTCCTTAGATCAACTTATTAACGAAACGGTTCCAAACGACATTCGATTAAAAAAAGGGTTACATTTAGATGAACCTATGACAGAACATGAGTATTTACTTCATATCCATGAATTGTCTAAAAAAAATAAAGCATATAAAACCTATATAGGTTTGGGGTATCACCCAACTATTTTGCCTGCTGTGATTCAAAGAAACATATTGGAAAACCCAGGCTGGTACACGGCATATACACCTTACCAAGCCGAAATTGCACAAGGAAGACTGGAAGCCTTGCTTAATTTTCAAACCATGATTACAGATTTAACAGGTATGGAAATCGCAAACGCCTCATTACTTGATGAAAGCACCGCTGCCGCAGAAGCTATGGGGTTACTATTTGCAGTTCGTGATCGTGACCAGAAAAAAGCTGGTATCAATAAGTTTTTTGTATCTGAAAACATATTACCACAAACCTTGTCTTTACTAGAAACCCGAGCCATTCCTATTGGTATAAAATTAATTGTTGGTAACGAAACTGATTTTGATTTTTCTTCGGATTTTTTTGGAGCCATTTTGCAATATCCTGGTAAAGACGGACAGGTTACAGATATAAAAACCTTCATTAACAAGGCTCAAAATGCTCAAATTAAAGTAGCTGTTGCAGCAGATATTTTAAGTTTAATAAAATTAGAGGCCCCTGGTAAATTTGGAGCCGACGTGGTTTTAGGCACGACACAACGTTTTGGAATCCCCATGGGGTATGGTGGCCCTCATGCAGCATATTTTGCTACTAAAGATGCCTATAAACGTGATTTGCCCGGCCGTATCATTGGCGTCACAAAAGACGTGGATGGCAACAGGGCACTACGAATGGCATTACAAACACGAGAACAACACATCAAGAGAGATAAAGCGACGTCTAATATTTGTACTGCTCAAGTATTGTTGGCTGTCATGGCAAGTATGTATGGTGTTTTTCATGGCCCTAAAGGCTTAAAGTTTATTGCTGATAAAATCCATAATAAAGCAGCAACATTAGCTAGTGCTTTGGAAAAATTGGGGTATAATCAAATTAACACGTCTTATTTTGATACGCTTCAAATAAAAACCAATGCAAAAAAAATAAAGAAAGTCGCTAAAGAAAAAAAGGTTAATCTGTATTATCCTGATAAAAAAACGGTGACCATTTCAATCAATGAAACTACAGCCATTAGAGATATTAATTATTTGATTTCTATTTTTGCTGAAGCTGCTAAAAAAGAAACTATTGTTATTTCATCTATTTCTGAATCAAACAATATCTCTGAATCTTTACAACGTCAATCAGAATTTTTAACCTTAGATGTTTTCAACACCTATCATTCTGAAACCGAATTGATGCGTTATATAAAATCATTAGAACGCAAAGATTTATCCCTTAACCATTCCATGATTTCATTAGGCTCTTGTACTATGAAATTGAATGCCGCTTCAGAAATGCTCCCATTAAGTTGGTTTAAATGGGGAAATATTCACCCGTTTGCTCCTACGAAACAAGCACAAGGTTATTTAACCGTTTTAAAAGAACTAGAAAACCAATTAACAGAAATCACTGGTTTTGCGGCGACGTCCTTACAACCAAATTCTGGGGCTCAAGGAGAGTTTGCAGGATTGATGGTTATAAAAGCCTATCATGAATCCAGAGGTGATTTCCATAGAAATATTTGCTTAATTCCGTCATCGGCGCATGGAACCAATCCTGCCAGTGCAGTTATGGCAGGCATGCAAGTAATTGTTACCAAATCAACCCCAGAAGGAAACATAGATATTGATGATGTAAGAGAAAAGGCTGAACTTCATAAAGATAATTTAGCCTGTTTAATGGTAACATACCCATCAACTCATGGTGTTTATGAGTCTGCCATAAAAGACATTACTAAGATTATTCATGATAATGGCGGTCAAGTTTATATGGATGGTGCTAACATGAATGCCCAAGTAGGATTAACAAACCCAGGAAATATTGGTGCAGATGTTTGCCATTTAAACTTACATAAAACCTTTGCCATTCCTCATGGTGGAGGCGGCCCTGGTGTTGGCCCTATTTGTGTAGCCAAACAATTAGCTCCTTTTTTACCTGGAAATCCTGTAAAAAAAGTAGGCGGAGAAAAAGCTATCACCGCTATTTCAGCAGCACCGTATGGCTCTGCACTAGTTTGCTTAATTTCTTATGGCTATATAAAAATGCTTGGTGCTGAAGGTTTAACACAAGCTACCAAAATGGCCATTTTGAACGCTAATTATATCAAACGCAGACTAGAAGGTTATTTTGACACTTTATATTCTGGTGAAAACGGACGTGCAGCCCATGAAATGATTGTTGATTGCAGACCATTTAAAGCCCATGGCATTGAAGTAACCGATATTGCTAAACGTTTGATGGATTATGGTTTCCACGCGCCAACCGTTTCATTCCCTGTGGCTGGAACCTTAATGATTGAACCTACAGAAAGCGAAAGCAAAGCCGAAATTGATAGATTTTGCGACGCCATGATTTCTATTAGAAAAGAGATTGACAATGCTTCTAAAGAAGATGACAATAATGTTTTGAAAAATGCGCCACATACTCTAGAGATGATAACAGCGAATGAATGGTATTATCCATATGCGCGTGACACTGCTGCTTATCCTTTAGACTATGTAAAAAATAATAAATTTTGGCCTAGCGTGAGACGTGTAGATGATGCTTATGGAGATAGAAATTTAATCTGTACTTGTGCACCGATTGAAGCATATATGGAGGCTTAAACTAGCTTTGAACATCGTAAAATGGAATCAAAATTAATTTGACTTAAATAAATAGAAATTATCTTAGTAACTACTTAAGACAAATTGTCTCATATGAATATTAAAATCACCGGAACTGGAAGCTATATTCCAGATATTATCGAGAAAAACGAAAACTTCCAAAATCATGAATTTTTAAATAGTGATGGCTCAACAATAAATTACCCAAATGCCGTTATAATTGAAAAATTCAAAGCCATAACGGGCATAAAGGAAAGACGTTACGCAAAACCTCATTTGAACTCATCAGACATGGCATTTTTTGCTGCTGAACGTGCTATTGTTGACTCCAAAATAAATCCAGAAGAATTAGATTATATTATTGTGGCTCACAATTATGGTGATGTTAGACAGGATTCTCACCAAAGTGACACCGTACCAAGTATTGCTTCTAGAGTAAAACATTTATTGGGAATTAAAAATCCTAAGTGCGTTGGATATGATATTTTGTTCGGATGTCCAGGTTGGGTTGAAGCCGTTATCCAAGCCAAGGCTTTTATCAAAGCAGGCATGGCCAAAAAATGTTTAGTAATTGGTTCTGAAACATTGTCCAGAATTCTTGACCCACACGATAGAGACTCCATGATTTATAGTGATGGCGCTGGTGCTGTAGTCATAGAATCTACCAATCTAGAAGGCGGTATCCTTGCCCATGAAACAGCTACCCATGCATTTGATGAAGCTCATTATATTTATTTTGGAGAAAGCAATAACCCTGAATCAAAAAGCAGAAGACGTTATATAAAAATGTATGGTAGAAAAATTTATGAATTCGCCATAACAAACGTTCCTTCTGCCATGAAATCTTGTTTAGATGCTAGCGGTATTGACATTAAAAACCTTAAAAAAATACTCATCCACCAAGCTAATGAAAAAATGGATGAAGCCATTGTTCAGCGTTTTTTCAAATTATACAATATGGATACGCCTCAAGGTATTATGCCTATGATTATAAATAATTTAGGAAACTCTAGTGTAGCAACTATTCCCACTCTATTGGATCGGATTTTAAAAGGTGAACTCGAAAATCAATCTATTAGCAAAGGCGATGTCATTATGTTTGCGAGTGTGGGTGCTGGAATGAATATTAATGCTATTGTTTATCAAGTTTAAATAGTTTGTCAACCCAATAATTTAAGCTGTAAACCCACTTCATTTTATACGTTATAAAAACTGTTACGCAGGCATTTAAACCTACTTTAATGATGAGGTTTAACAAGGCATTCGTGTTTTCTGGCAACAAATAACAAACACAAAACACTAAAATGGCTGTGAAGAACAGTTTTAAATAATGTTTATCGAAAGGTAGAATACCAAATTTTTTATAAATAAAAACAAGCTTAGAACAGTTAAAACTTATCATAGCTATTAAAGATGCGTAAGCCACTCCAACAATCCCCAAATTTGTTTGAGTTAAAAAGAATAGGTTTAAAAAGATATTCAAAATAGCCAGAACCAATATCGCTATGATATTGAACCTATAATATTTTGAATAGGATATGATTTCAGAATTAAAACCTGTTGACATATTAAAAAGCACATTAACGCCAAGTAGTAGTATGATGGGAATGGAATCTACCAACTTGTCATAAGTAGGTAGCATTTGAAACAAAGAGTCCACACCTAAAACAATAGAGGCGTATAAAATGGCTCCAATAAAAAACAATAATTTAGCTGTTTCTATATATTTTTTCCCTAATTCATTAATCCCATCATTTTTCAAGTAAGCAGATATTTTAGGCGCATAAATGGCAAATACTCCCGTAGCCGGAATTGCTAAAGATGTTGCCAAAGCCACTCCGATACTAAACGTCCCATTGGCTTCAAAAGGCAAGAATTCGGGAATCATAAAAGTATCTATCCTAAAGGCTAAAAACGAGCCAAAACTTGCTAAAAAACTGTAAAAACTATATCTGTAATATTCCCTTTTTGGCACCTCACTGAAAAGTGATTTAAAATTAAAGTCCCTATTTAATTTATAGTGTTTTAACACATAAATAACCAAAAGAAAAAACAAAATAAAGTAAGAGATAATAAAAGCTACCAAACTCTTAATAATATCTAAATATCCAAATATTAACAGCAAGAATATAATAGGCAAACTAACTTTTGGAATTATTTTTTCATAAAAAGTAGGCACCTCCAATTTTTCAATATTAGTGGCTTGCCTTCTAAATAATTCAACAAATGCTAACACAAAACCTATAGGAAGGGAGTAATATAAATAGTTATAATTTTCCCATTCAACAAAAGCGTTTCCTAAAATAAGCAGAACCAAAAGACCTATACTTATACATAAAATAGTAACAATACCATACTTAAAAAGTTGTCTTTTATTATGCTCTGTGAGTGTTGGATAAAAATGAATTAATGCTTGCGCTCCACCAAAAATCATAATAGGAAAAAGCATTTGTGCCATACTATCAACATATCTCACAATTCCTAAAAATTCTTTATTGTACGGATAAATAAACACAGTAGAAATAACACCAATGGCAACACCTAAATAATTAATTAGGGTAAACCAAAAAGCTTGTTTATGGGTTTTACTGTCCTTCATTATCTATAGCTTGCACGTATTTTGTAAATTTTTAAAACGTTTAATTTTAATGTAATGAAATAACCAATAAGTATAAAAAAAAGTTTAATTACTTCAGAAAACGAATAAAACTTAAAAAAATATTTTGGCAACCCCAAAACCGAACGAAATCCTTTCAAATAACCCACAATTAGAGAATCATTCACATTTAAAATGTTTGCTAATACTCTAAATTTTGATTGTATAACATCTTTTTTGAAATGTCTTTTAATAAGCCTGTCATGATAAATTATAGAGTCCTTTACAATCCCAATTTTGAACTTATGGAATAGTACTCTATCCGAATAATTCCGATCCTCTCCATAATGATTGAACAGGGGTTCAAAAAAACCGACTTTATTAATAACCGCTTTAGGAATCAACCAAGCCGCTGCATTTACAAAAGAAACTTCATCTATATTTTCTGAAACAAAATTTGTTTTCCTATTCCAATAGGTTTCAAAATTTTTATCTAATGTTATCCCATCCCCCGAAAAATGCATGGGACTTAAAATCCCAAAGTCTTTATTTTTCTCAGCAGCCATGACCAAATTACTAATCGTTTTTGGAGAAATCCAAGTATCTTGGTTTAATAGAAAAACATATTCGGCTTCTTGATTTAAAGCTTCCTTTATAGCTATATTATTAGCTTTTCCGAAGCCTAAATTTTCATCTAACAAAATCAATTGCACATTAGGAAACGATTTTACTATTGATACAGTTTCATCAGATGAATTATTATCTATCAAAAGGGTTTTAACCGGATAAATAGATTGCTTTAAAGATTCTAAATTCTTTTGAATCCACTGCGCTCCGTTATAGGAAACAATAATTATAAAAACCTTTTTTTGCAAATTCATCAAGTTACCAGACAAAAATAAGGATATTTGCATGTAATTAGCATGAACTATGAATTTTTACATTATCATTCCCGCCCACAACGAAGAAAGTTCTATTGGATTAACTCTTAATTCCTTGGTGAATCAAACATTAAAACCCAAACGCATAGTGGTTGTTAATGATAATTCAACAGATGACACACAAAATATAGTGGAAGCTTATAAAACTAAATATTCTTGGGTTGAATTAATAAACTCTAAATCATCTAACGAACATTTACCTGGCTCTAAAATCATCAATGCGTTTTATAAAGGCTATGACGTTTTAGACTCCAATTATGATGTGATATGTAAATTTGATGCCGATTTAATTTTCCCAAACAACTATTTAGAACAACTTTCTGTTCATTTTAATAAGAATAAAAAACTCGGTATGGCTGCTGGGTTTTGTTATATCGAAAAAAATGGTGAGTGGATTTTAGAAAACTTAACCAATAAAGATCACATCCGTGGTGCTTTAAAAGCCTATAAAAAAGACTGTTTTTTACAAATTGGGAAATTGAAACCATCCATGGGTTGGGATACTGTTGATGAATTATTGGCTAAATATTATGGTTGGGAACTGTTAACAGATGAATCATTACATATTAAACATTTAAAACCAACAGGGATTTCATATAACAAAGCGTCAAAATATTTACAAGGAGAAGCCATGTATAAAATGCGCTATGGCTTTATAATTACCCTAATTTCCGCTATCAAATTAGCTTATAAAAAAAGACGGTTTGATTTATTTAAGGATTATATGGTTGGTTATTTTAAAGCTAGGAAAAACAAAATAGCCTTTTTAGTAACAGAAGAAGAAGGTGAATTTATTAGAAATTTACGTTGGAAAGGGATGTTGAAGTTATTAAACAAAACATATAAGTAAAGACATACTTTGATTGCGCTTAGCGCAACAACTAACAACCAAGAACCACCAAAACTAATTAAAACTCCAATCTTTATAATTACTGGAAGCTTCTAATTTGTTTTCTATACGGTCTTCCAATTCAGGAAAAAAATCAATTCCCGTTAAAGCTTCTATGGAATCAACAGAAACTACAAACTCATATAATGGTTTATCAGACTCTTGATGAGGCATTAAAAAAGCTATCATTTTGGTTTTCCCTGTATTGTTATCAATCAATACTTTATAAAATTGATTTGGTACAGCCACATGTTCATTACCAATAGTTTTCATTTGTCCTTTTAAAACACCGCCTGTCACTACAAAAACACCATCATATTTACTTGCCCAATAACGTACTTTTTGTTCTAACCGATTCCAAACACCAGAATTAAAATCGTGTTTTTGGGGGCTAATATTACTGGTTAAAAAAGTTTCATCATGTGCAAACTGACTATAGTTTCTATCGCCCGCAGGACAAAGATGTCCACGGTCGTAACCTGAATTTTTATAATTTCTCCAATCGGCTGCTCCTGTTTTTACAGCTTTATCAATTTCAAAATAAGGTCGTTTAAAATTACCGCTGGAAAGATGCTCCTTTTTTAATTCATAGGCTACCCACTCAGCTTGCTCATGAGGTTCGCTGTAGGATAGCGAATAAGCTTCATGATGAACTATTTGCCCTGTTGTACTCGTTGGAAGAAAATATTCATTTGTATCGCTTTTAGGGACTTCACCAGTTTTAACAATAACTATTTCCTCTTCTTTTTTTAAAAAATGCTCATAGCCATAAACCCCTAATACAAGGGCAATAGCGATTAAAGAATATATTGTTTTTTTGGTCAAATTATTCTAAAACAAATTCTAGTGGTTTCCCAATAGTTCCACTAGGAAAACTAATTCCCAATAAAGCAGACATGGTCGGTGCGATATCTGTTATTTCTGTTTTCTGAATAGTTTCTCCATGTTTTATGCCTTTCCCAAAAAGCAAAAGTGGTACGTGGGTATCATAATTAAACGCAGAACCATGTGTAGACCCCGTTTTGCCATAAGAAATATAAGCAGTATCATAAACAAAAAGCACATCTCCAGAACGCTTTTGGTTGAATCCTTTTTGCAACAATGATTCAATACCCTCTGTAAACGAAGCTTTATTCATTGTCGCTGCACTATAGGCCTTATCAATATGGGGATAGGTTATAATTTCATTTACAATAGATTCCTGTACATCTTCTAAATTTAAATGAAGTTCCTTTATTTTCTCTCTATCTAAAAATATTTGGTTGTTTGTAACACTTTCGATTAATTTGGTATCACCGAACTTATTTACCATAAATTCATTAATCTTTTGATACTGCTCTTTATTATCTATATATCCCGAAGGTACATGTACACTTTCCAAATAAGCAGGCACATCTACGGCCGCATGATCTGCCGTTAAAAACACCGTATAATTGCCTTTACCTACTTTACTATCTAATTCATTAAACAGTCGCTCTAAATCTTTATCTAATCTGATATAAGTATCTTCAACTTCTTTAGAATTCACTCCAAAATTATGTCCAACATAATCTGTACTAGAAAAACTAACCGCTAGCACATCAGTAATATCATCTTGACCTAATGATTCACCATCTATAGCCGCTATGGCAAAATCAGCCACGATACTATTACCATAAGGTGTCGTTTTTAAAATATCAAGACCTCCGTTTTTATCTTCCAAAGCCTTTAAATCATAAGGAAATGTTGCAGTTTCCTTCCCTTTAAAGCCACCTTCATAGGTATTTTTATCACTACCACTTTCTGTGTAAGTCTCAATATCATACATCGTATTCCAGGGTTTTAAATAAGTTTGAACCTTATTGGAATTATTAAAACTCTGTACCCATTTTGGCAAACTATTCATATAAAATGAACTAGTAATGAAATATCCTTTATCCTTTCCATAAAACCAATAGGCTGCATTGGCCGTATGACCTGCTGGTAAAATAGCCCCTCTGTCTTTAACAGAAATTCCTATTGTTTTCCCTTTCATTTGGGTAAACAATCTGTTCTCATCAGAAAAAGTTGTTGTTTTCATTCGATGTGGAGACATTTGTCCATCTGAAGTTTCCATTCCCACAGATTGCATAGCATCATCACCAGCACAGTACACCATGCTCTTGATTTCTTTATCGTACCAATCGTTAGCTATAATACCGTGATATTTCGGGGTGGTTCCTGTGTAAACCGAAGCATGCCCAGGCCCCGTATAAGTTGGCACATAATTAAAATGATTGTTTTTGCAATTAAAACCTTCATTCATCATACGTTTAAAACCACCTTCGCCATATTTGTTATAAAAACGAGTTAAATAATCATAACGCATTTGGTCCACAACAATACCAACTACTAATTTTGGATTTGTACTTGTTTGCGTTAGTTTAGAAACGCTATTTTGAGCTTTACAAGACAAACTCAAAACAAAAACTAATATTAGATATAAACTATTTTTCATGCTACTTACTATTTCATTGTCAAAAATACGGTTTTAAAAATATCTTAATTTAAAATTAAGGTTAAATACCTCTAACTTTTTTTTACTTTAGCACTATTAAATTTTGATATGTTATACCTTCATAATATTGGCGCTTATTTTTTAATGATTGTCGAAATGTTTCGAAAACCCACAAAGTGGAGCGTTATGAAACAATTAATCCTAAAAGATATTGATGATTTAATCATTGGATCCCTTGGTATTGTTGCTTTTATATCATTTTTCGTAGGTGGTGTTGTAGCTATTCAAACGGCGTTAAATATAAGTAACCCTTTAATACCTAAAAACCTTGTTGGTTTTGCTACAAGACAGTCTATTATTTTAGAATTTGGCCCAACGTTTATATCTATCATCATGGCAGGAAAGGTGGGCTCATTCATTACCTCTAGCATAGGCACCATGCGTGTTACAGAGCAAATAGACGCTTTAGAGGTCATGGGTATCAATTCTATAAACTACCTCATATTCCCAAAATTTATTTCATTGTTACTATACCCTTTTGTTATTTCTATAGCGATGTTTTTAGGAATTTTAGGAGGCATGGTAGCCAGTGTGTATGGTGGGTTTAGTACTGCGGGTGATTACATTGCGGGCATTCAATTGGATTTTAATCCTTTTCATGTTACCTACGCTTTTATTAAAACAGGAGTGTTTGCTTTTATTTTGGCAACCATTCCATCCTTTCATGGTTTTTTTATGAAAGGGGGCGCTCTAGAAGTAGGTAAAGCTAGCACCACCTCTTTTGTATGGACGAGTGTGGTTATTATTCTTTTAAATTATTTACTAACCCAAATGTTGTTAAGCTAATGATAGAAGTTAAAGATTTACACAAATCATTTGGAGATGTTGAAATTTTAAAAGGCATTAGCACGTTTTTTGAAAAAGGTAAAACCAATCTTATTATTGGTCAAAGTGGATCCGGTAAAACGGTTTTTATAAAATGCTTACTGGGTCTTTTTCCTTATGAACAAGGAAGCATTGCTTACAACGGTAAAATATTTTCGGAATTAACAGAAGACCAAAAACGTGATTTAAGAAGTGAGATTGGCATGGTATTTCAAGGGAGTGCTTTGTTTGATTCTTTAACCATTGCACAAAACGTGATGTTTCCTTTAAAAATGTTTACGAAACAAAGTAAAAGCGAAATGGAAGACCGTGTCGACTTCGTTTTAAAACGTGTCAACCTGATTGATGCTCATAATAAAATGCCTAGTGAAGCTTCTGGTGGTATGCAAAAACGTGTGGCCATAGCGCGAGCCATTGTAAACAAACCTAAATATTTGTTTTGTGATGAACCTAACTCTGGTCTCGACCCAAAAACGTCTATCATCATCGATAATTTAATTCAAGAAATCACAAATGAATATGATATTACCACCGTTATCAATTCCCATGACATGAATTCGGTGATGGAAATTGGTGAAAAAATCGTGTTTCTAAAAGATGGCTTAAAAGCTTGGGAAGGTTCAAAAGACACCATATTTAAAACAGATAACGAAGCAGTTACCAATTTTGTATATTCTTCAGAATTGATGAAAAAAGTACGCCAAATGTATATTGAAGAAAAACAATAATTAATAAAGTCGCTTCACGACCATCGTATCTAAAGATAATCGTTGCTTTAACCACTTCTCTAATTTTTCTTTTTCCTTTAAAATGGCATCTTCTTTTTCTAAAGAAGCATTCCATTTAGCCTCAAATACAGGAATCGTATCTATCTTACTAAAGTTTGTTTTTATTTCAATAGCATATGAAAACTCTTGTAAATTGGTATAATTTATTTTTACCTCTTTAGCAATATCATCAAAAGGAATTTGGTTACGTTCATATTTTGACAACTGACTTACCTTATCTTCAAGGAAGATTATTTTTTGGGTTTGGGATAATAAATCCAATGAATCCCTGGAACGTAATTCTTCTAAATTTTTTATATTATCTAAATTTTTAGATTTATTCTGATTAAATATCAACTGAGTATTGTTCAAGGCATTATAATCACTCATCCTAGCTCTGATAAGCTCTATAGAACTTTCAGGAATTTCATCAAGGCCAAAGGTATTTAGCTCGATCGTATGTATTTTACTATTGGTATAATTAAAAATAGCATTCTTTTTTATATATTCAGAATGTGGTAATGCCGATAATTCATTATTTACAAAAGCTTTGGCATCCCTCATAAAATTACTCTCTTGCAATACATTTACAAACGTCCACATCGCAGGAATCATCACTACAATAGCTAACAAAGAAGCCAATCTTCCAATACGTTTTCTTTTCGCCGAGTTCACATACTTAAGCATCGGAAAACGTAATACTTTTAAAATGATAAAAGTAGCAAGCGCAATAAAAATGGTATTGATAATAAATAAATACATGGCACCTCCAAAATACTGCCAATTGCCTTTGGCCAATCCGTAACCAGCCGTACACAATGGCGGCATTAAAGCAGTGGCAATAGCTACACCAAAAATGGCAGAAGCTATAGTACCTCTTTTAGTTCTGGCTATAAGTAATGCCGAACCACCAAAAAAAGCAATCAATACATCACGAATATCTGGTTTTACACGTCCTAAAAGCTCCGAAGTATCTTCACTTAATGGAAATAAATAAAAGAACAAAAATGCCGTAAGTAAACTAAGAACAATCATAATACCAAGATTAATGAGTGATCGTCTTAAGGTATCAACATCATTAATGGCTATAGACAACCCAACCCCCAAAATGGGACCCATAAGCGGAGATATCAACATGGCTCCAATAACAACAGCCGTTGAGTTCGCATTTAAACCAATAGATGCCACAAAAATAGAGCATACTAATATCCAAGCAGTAGCACCTTTAAAAGGGATATCATTCTTTATAGCTTGTATTGTAGCATCTCTATCGGTATCTTCCCTAAAATCCAATAGTTCTTTTAGAAACTTACTTACGCTCAAAAACAACCCTTGAGCATCTTTTTTCACATCGTCTTTAGATTGCTCAACGGATTCCGCCTTTTTAGATTCGTCATCAGACATGCCAGATTTGTTTTCTTCCATCTATAATTGTTTTAACTACTAATACACGAATATAAAATAAATAGCCTGTATTAAAATAGATTTTTATCCATGCTCTGCCCCAAAAGTATCTTTCACTTTTTGGAGTACTTTTTTAATATCCTGCTCTTTTGACTTCGGATAAATAAGGAGCACATCTTCTTTATCTACAATAATATAATCATTCAAGCCATCGATAACCACAATCTTATTCTTTTTGGCCCTTATCATGTTACCAGAAGCATCTTCCGTTAAAGTTCTTGCACTAACAACGGCATTTCCAGAACTGTCTTTATCCAACTTATCATATAAACTTCCCCAAGTTCCTAAATCGTTCCAATCAAATTCGGCAGCAATCACATATACATTGGTTGATTTTTCCATAATCGCATAATCAACCGAAATATTTTCTGCATTCGGGTAATTCCGCAAAATGAATTCGTCTTCACCATCTGTATTATAAGCATGCATACCGTTTTCAAAAAGACCATATAAACTAGGCTGTTTGATTTTAAAAGCTTCTACCACACTTTTAGCACTCCACATAAAAATACCCGCATTCCAAAGAAAATTGCCCTGCTCAATAAATGATTTTGCAGTAACATAATCTGGTTTTTCCCTAAACTGATTCACGGATTTAATGGTATCGGAAGAGTTTTTATCAAATTCAATATAACCAAAGCCAGTGTTTGGGAATGTTGGTTGAATACCAAGGGTGACAAGCGCATCATTGTTCGAACAAAAATCAAAGGCTTGCTGTACATTTTTTGAAAACGTCACTTCGTCTTCAATCCAGTGATCGCTAGGAGCCACAATCATCACTGCATCTGGGTTTTCTTTCTGTATTTTTAACGAAGCATATAAAATACAAGGCGCTGTATTTCGCATGGCGGGTTCTAAAACGACTTGACGTTGTGTTACTTCAGGAAGTTGTTCCAATACCAAGTCATTATATTTTTCATTGGTTAAAATAAAAATATTTTCCTTTGGAATTAAGTGCGCCAAACGATGAAATGTTTTTTGAATAAGCGTATCGCCTGTACCTAACATATCATGAAATTGCTTTGGAAAACTCTCGGTGCTTACAGGCCAAAATCTAGATCCTACTCCGCCTGCCATTAATATCGCGTAATAATTTTTGTTCATGTTTTTATTTATTTTTTCTTAAATGATTAAGAATGTGTGTTAATTTATTTTTACTAAGTTCTTATATATTAATCAATTCTACTTCCGCATTGGGATTGAAAAGATACAACTTTCCTGTTTTAACTTCCAAACACTCATAACGTTTAACACGTAATGGTCCCATTTTAAAAATTCTGCCATTATACAATTTAAACATGGTTCCAAACGGCACCTCAAAAATATAGGTTTTATCATTTGGTTGGTCAAATTGTTTTAATGCAAATGCTAATTTAGCATCGGTATCACTTGTTGCTTTAGGATTCTTAAAGTGTTTTGCCAATAATGGCAAAAGTTCCAAAGGGAAAATATCTGGATTCAAGAATGGCAACATTAAATGCTGAAACGTACGTTTCCACTCCATTCCATGAGGTTTTATTAACCTCCCATAGGCTCTGTAAGCTTCAAAATGGGCTATTTCATGAATGAGCGTGATTAAAAACCGATATTCATTCAAATTGGAATTCACTGTTATTTGATGCTTCCCATTGGGCAAACGCCTATAATCACCATGCCGTGTTTTCCGTTCATTTTTTACTTTAACCGTTAAGCTTTCATGCTTTAAAAGGCCTAAAACAAGATGTAGTGCTTTTGGCGAAATAAAATCTTGAAGCGTGTTTTGCATACTGCAAAAATACAATTATTCTTTTACCATAAAATAAGGGCATGAACCTAAAAAAATATATTTAGGGCATATTAAATTCATTTAACAAACAACATATAACAGAAATTTTAAAATTACAGTTATATTTAGTTACTCTAATTCATCTAAACCAAATAACCATCATGCCTTTCAAAATTGATTTCAAAATACCAATGCTGTTTATACTTTTAAACAGCCACGCCTTTGCCCAAAATATAGAAGCTTTTTTTCCTTCTGAAGCACTTACTACTGTGGGCGTTTATTATTATCCTGAACACTGGGATGCCTCTCAATGGGATCGCGATCTTAAAAACATATCCGACATGGGCTTTGAATTTACCCATTTAGGTGAATTTGCTTGGGCACAATTGGAACCTGAAGAAGGCAAATATGATTTCACATGGTTAGACAAAGCTTTAGAATTGGCAGCAAAACATCATTTAAAAGTCATCATGTGTACCTCAACGGCCACGCCTCCTGTGTGGTTGGTTCGTAAACATCCTGATGTATTAGCCACCGAAGAAGACGGTACTAAAATGGATCATGGCTCTCGGCAACACGCCACCTTTTCCAGTAATTATTACCGCAGTTATTCCATGAAAATGATTGAGCAATTGGCAAAAAAGTATGGAAATGACAAACGAATCATTGGCTGGCAATTGGATAATGAACCCCGTCGTTTTCTTGATTATGGCCAAGACGCACCACAACGTTTTCGCGATTGGTTAAAAGAAAAATATAAAAACATTGCGGCTTTAAATGACGCTTGGGGGACTAATTTCTGGAGTGGTACTTACACTAGTTTTGATGAAATTAATTTGCCCCTACACAAACAATGGGGCATGAATTTACACGCTCGGCTAGACCATTACCGCTTTGCCGATTATGAAACAGCCTCTTTTTTAGATGACCAAGCTAAAGAAATTCGCAAATATTCAAGTCCAAACCAATGGATTACCTCCAACTACATTCCCATGTATGATGTTAGCTTTATAGGCATGAGTAAAGAACTTGATTTTGTTTCCTATACACGTTATATGGTTCATGGCAATAATGATGGTATTGGATCTCAAGGATACCGCGTGGGTGATTATTCCAGTATAGCGATGGCAAACGATTTTTTCCGTCCTTTAAAAGGCGCATATGGTGTTATGGAATTACAACCCGGACAAGTTAATTGGGGAAGTATTAATCCACAACCCTTACCAGGCACGACCCGTTTATGGCTTTGGCATGTGTTTGCCGGAGGCAGTAAGTTTACCTGCACCTATCGCTACCGTGCCCCTTTATATGGTTATGAACAATACCATTATGGCATTGTAGGCACGGATGGCGTAACACCAACCCCGGGTGGTTTGGAATTCAGCCAGTTCACAAAGGAAATCAACACCTTACGCAAAAAATATAATACAAAATCCACCTTACCAGATTCTTATTTGAAACGCAAAACCGCCATTTTGTTTAATCCTGATAACGTAATGGGCATTAATTTAAATAAGCAAACCAGAGTATGGAATACCACCGAACATTTCTTAAAATATTACAAAGCCGCAAAATCTTTTGGGGCACCCGTTGATTTTGTAAGGGATTCAACAGATTTTTCAAAGTATCCGGTTTTAATAGTCCCCGCTTATCAAATGATTGACCAGCAAATGATTGACAAACTAACAGCATATGCCCATAATGGTGGTAATTTAGTATTAACATGCCGTTCTGGAATACAAAATAGAAAAGGCCATTTATGGGAAGCCAAGTTTTATGAACCTATGTGGAAATTGATAGGATCTCAAGTTGAATCGTACGATTTGTTAATTCCACAAGCTCCGGGCAATATTAAATTCAATAATGAAGATTTCGAATGGATCAGTTGGGGCGATTTATTGAAGCCAAATAAAGAAACCAGCATTTGGGGAACATATGATAGTGAGTTCTATAAAGGCACACCCGCCATTGTTCATCATCCACTAGGAAAAGGCACCGTCACTTATATAGGGGTCGATTCTAAAAAAGGAGATTTAGAAAAACAAGTCTTAACCAAACTATACAACCAACAAAACATTGCTATCGAAAATTATCCTGAAGGCGTGATGGTAGACTACCGTGATGGTTTTGGTATTGCCGTAAATTATTCCGACACCATTTACAACATGAATTTGCCCCATACTGCCGAGATTTTGATAGGCACTAAAGCCATAAAAACCGCAGATGTTTTGGTATGGAAGTATTAAAACGGTTCTGTACATATTATAAAAAAATCAATTATATTCGTTCGCTATCATATATTAAACATTTACAACTACTAAAATGAAATCTATTACTAAATCAATCACGACATTCCTCTTTTTATTCATTAGTATTCATTTCGCCTTGGCGCAAGAGCGTATTGAGATTACCAGCCCTAACAAAAAACTTTCTGCTTTGGTTACGGTAACTACAGAAGGTCGCCTGTCATATGCGATTGATTCAGACGGTATTCAGGTTTTAAACACCTCGCCTCTAGGAATAACGGTTGATAGTATCGATTTAGGCCATCAAGCAAAAATAACGTCCAAAGCCATCTTTAGTGACATTCATGAGAGTTATAATATTCTTGGCAGCCATACGGTGGCAAAAAATCATGCCACCGAAGCAACCATACCCATAGAAACCGCCGGAAAATCATTCAAACTGATTGTTCGGGTTTATAATGATGGCGTGGCTATTCGCTACACAATCCCAAAAGGCTCCAAACGTATCAATAGTGAATCTACTTCGTGGAACCTTCCAGAGCAAACTACTAAAATTGTATGGGCAGATTTTCATCAAAGCTACGAAGGGTTAAGCTATACAACCACTTTAGAAAACATTCCACAAGACAAACCTATTATGGGACCTATCACTTTTGAAGTCGCAGGGCATTATCTTTCTATTTCCGAGGCTGATTGTGAAACCTTTTCAGACATGTCTTTTATGCGTTCCAACCATATATTGAAGGCCACTTTCCCTTTTGAAAAAGAAGGATGGGATATTAAAAAAAGAGCAGACAACGGCCCTTTGGTCTTAGATGGCACTTACAAAGGCGACCTTGTATCCCCTTGGCGTACAACCATCGTTACTCATAATATTACAGATTTAATAAATTCCGATTTATTAACGAACCTTTGTCCTGCCCCTGCCAAAAACATGGACTTTTCGTGGGTACAACCAGGTCGTTGCCTATGGCAATGGTGGAGCGTTGGCAGTCCTGTTTACGAAGATCAAAAGAACTGGTACGATGCTGCTGCAAAATTAAAATGGGAATACTATCTTGTAGATGATGGCTGGCGTACTTGGAAAACACCAGAAAAAGACCAATGGGCATTGCTTGCCGAAGTCATTGCTTATGGCAAGAGTATCGGGGTAAAATCCATTGTTTGGGTGAATTCCAATGAAATGCGTGAAGGCGACAAACGCCGTGCCTATCTAGAAAGAGTAAAAGCCCTTGGTGCCGATGGTATTAAAATTGACTTTATTCCCGACGCCACTTCCAATATCATGCAATGGTATATGGGAACCATGCAAGACTGTGCCGAATTAAAATTATTATTAAACTTCCACGGCAGTGTAAAACCCACAGGCTTAACCCGAACCTATCCAAACGATATAACACGAGAAGCCGTTCGTGGCAATGAGTACCACATGACAAGATACCGCAGAGTCGCTCCTTTAGAGCTGGACGTCAACTTGCCATTTACTCGTTTAATGGCTGGTGCGGCAGATGTAACCCCTGTTATATTAGACCCTAAACAACTAACCTCTACAAAATTTACATGGCCACACGAATTTGCTCAGGCCATTGTATACCTATCGCCCATCACCCATTTTACAGACCAATATAAATTCTATCTGGAAAGCCCCATGTTCGATTTATTTCAAGAAGTGCCAACTGTTTGGGATGAAACCAAAGTATTGTCATGCACAAGCATAGGCGAAGTGGTGGCTTACGCAAGACGCAAAGGTGACACGTGGTGGATTGGCGTGATGAATGGCGCTACAGAACGAGAAGTTAAAATCCCTTTAGATTTCTTGAAAAAGCCAAAGCAAGCCACACTCATATACGATAACAACCTTTCCAATACCGCTATAGATAGACGTGAACAGAAAGTATCCAAAAAAGATGTTTTAACAGTTAAATTAGTTCCAGGTGGTGGCTTTGTAGCTCGCATATAAACACAAAACTTAATAACAACATCTATGACTAAAAAAGACATCGCCAGCTCCTTTTTAAAATTAGCAGGTTTAGGAAACGTTCAAGAAGCTTATGATAAGTTTGTAGATAAAGATTTTATCCATCACAATCAATATTTTAAAGGAGATAGGGAATCCTTAAAGCTGGCTATGGAAGACGCCCATAAAACCCAACCCAACACCTTTATAGACATTAAAAGCTGTTACCAGGATGGTGATACCGTGATAACACATTCACATGTTGGCAAAGAAGCTATGGCTATCGCCGTGGTTCATATGTTTAGATTTGAACAGGATAAAATAGTAGAGCTTTGGGATTTAGGCCAAGTGATTGACAAAGACTCCCCTAATGAGCACGGGGCTTTTTGACGCTTAATCCTATTATCACTTCGAGTATGTTTTGTGTAGGGCAACGGAACAAAAAATGTATCGAGAAGCCATACTAACTAAAAACACAATTAACAACCTAGATGTCACTTCGAGTGATTTTCGAAGCATGAGAAAATTGTATCGAGAAGCCATACTAACTAAAAACACAATTAACAACCTAGATGTCACTTCGAGTGATTTTCGAAGCATGAGAAAATTGTATCGAGAAGCCATACTAACTAAAAACATAATCAACAACCCAAATGTCACTTCGAGTGATTTTCGAAGCATGAGAAAATTGTATCGAGAAGCTCATTTACCAAATGTCACTTCGAGTATGTTTTGTATAGGGCAACGCAACAAAAAATGTATCGAGAAGCCACACTAACCAAAATCACAATTAACAACCCAAATGTCACTTCGAGTGATTTTCGAAGCATGAGAAAATTGTATCGAGAAGCTCATTTACCAAATGTCACTTCGAGTATGTTTTGTATAGGGCAACGCAACAAAAAATGTATCGAGAAGCCACACTAACCAAAATCACAATTAACAACCCAAATGTCACTTCGAGTGATTTTCGAAGCATGAGAAAATTGTATCGAGAAGCCACACTAACTAAAAACACAACCAACAACCCAAATGTCACTTCGAGTGATTTTCGAAGCATGAGAAAATTGTATCGAGAAGCCACACTAACTAAAAACACAACCAACAACCCAAATGTCACTTCGAGTGATTTTCGAAGCATGAGAAAATTGTATCGAGAAGCTCATTTACCAAATGTCACTTCGAGTATTCTTTGTATAGGGCAACGGAACAAAAAATGTATCGAAAAGACATACTAACCAAAAACACAATCAACAACCCAAATGTCACTTCGAGTGATTTTCGAAGCATGAGAAAATTGTATCGAGAAGCTATACTAACTAAAACACAATCAACAACCCAAATGTCACTTCGAGTATTCTTTGTGTAGGGCAACGGAACAAAAAATGTATCGAGAAGACATACTAACCAAAATCACAATTAACAACCTAGATGTCACTTCGAGTGATTTTCGAAGCATGAGAAAATTGTATCGAGAAG